>NZ_VAUW01000050.1 GCF_005771495.1 Maribacter sp. ACAM166 | reverse complement strand
TCGACGAACTTTGATAATATTCATTTTCATCCCAATTACTCAAAAACCCCAATTCCAAGAGAACAGAAGGACAAAAACCATCAGTTTCTCGAAGCACCTGAAAATTCGCAAACTTCACTCCCCTACTCTCAAAGCCCAATTTCTTTCCGAATTCTGCCTGAAACTGAAAAGCAAACCAAATAGATTTGTTTGAATATTTAGATTCAGTTTCGCCAACATACACTTCAATCCCTCTTGCGTTTGGATTGTCCGAATGATTGCAATGCAAAGAAATAAATACATCCGCATCTAAAGCCTTGCCCAACTTGGTTCTATCTGATAGAGAAATAAGCGTGTCACTATATCTCGTCAAGTACATATCCAATGGTCGCTTTGACTGTCCGTTGAGTCTCAAAACCTCCAAAGCGATAGCCAGTACAATATCTTTTTCCTTGATGCCATTCATACCGATGGCACCCGAATCATTTCCGCCGTGCCCGACGTCAATAATTATTCTTTTTTGCGTTGCAGTTTCCTGTCCAAAAATGATGCATAGTTGCAGCAGCAAAAAGACAAAACTGACGTTTTTGAGCACTTTTTTCATTTTCATTTTTGAGGTTATTAACAGCTTGGTTGCATAATTCCATAAAATTTGATGTCAATTAATAGCAACGGAAATCAAACGAAATCAAATAATATTTTATTCACAAATAATTGATTATCAATATATTATAAACAAATATATGTAAATTTCCCCTAACGAAAATGAATCAAAATCTAAACTTTTACGTAATGAAAAAATCACTCTATTTGGCAACATTTCTGTCGCTGCTATCCACTTCTATTTTTGCGCAAATTGGTGGCATTGAAGATTCGGTTCTTGATGTTTCAAATACTATCCGAACCATTTTTCCCATTATTCTAGGCGTAATCTTCCTTATTGGTTTCCTATTCAATGCTGGACACTTCTTCGGCGAAAACTCAGACCTCAAAAAAGGGATTACAAGGGTTCTTGTATTTGTTTTGATTGCTGGTGCAGTGGTAGGCATATTCACGTACCTAATCGGAATCGTAGTCTAAGCCTCTAAGATGCCATTCTAAAAAAGTGTTCTATGAAAAAGTTCGAAATATATAAAAATATCAGAAAAAGGGCGGTCATTTTTGGACTGCCAATTTCCCTATTTGCCTTGATGATGGTTTCCATACTTGCTTCGCTCTTGGTCATCATATTTTCTTTGAGCTTCGGAGTCATAGTAGGCATACTCATTTTCAATGCAGCTTTATATGTCGCCTTGACGCACCTAACCAACAATCCACAACTTTTTCAGATGGCCAACGCCTTCCCTAAAATTATTAGTAACAAAAGAAATTCAGGCTTCGATTATGAACAAGATTAACCTTTCGGCATATCAACCCATTGTGGATATTCAGGATAATATAGTGTTTGCCAATAATGGCAATGTGGTCTTGTGCTATGAAGGCATCCTACCGGAAATCTACTCCCTGTCCGAAAGAGACTTTGAGGAACTACACGATGCCTGGTTTCAGGCTTTGAAGTCATTGCCAGTAGATACTGTAGTTCACAAACAGGATATCTACCTTAAAAAATCCTATTCTTCGGAACAACTTCCAAATACAACTTTTTTGGAAAAAGCAACACACGACCATTTTAAAGGGCGTGGGCATATTGTGCACACGTGTTATCTGTTCTTCATCTTAACCAAGAACAAGGCACTCAACAATCCGAAATATAGTAATCCTTTCAGGAAGGTTTCAAAGGGAATTGTACAAGAACTGGATGATACGGTAAGAACTTTTGTCACCTCGGTAAACGATTCTGTTTCCTTTATCAACAATAGCCGGCGAGTGTCGCTCAGACCACTAAATGAAAAAGAAATTGTTGGTCTTACAGAGACCTATTTCAATGGCTTCAATGAAGGTTTCGATACCGATATTTTACTGGATAAGAAAAGCGTCACTATTGGCGAAAACCATTTTGATGCCCTTGCCATCAATAGCGAACTGTGCTTTGGCGAAAGTGTACAGAGTAGCAAGACCAATGAGAAATTCACTTCTGACGATTTTGTATTTCATCAAGGGTTTATTGATGGCCTAGGGCTTACGCTTAACGAAAACCACATCGTCAATCAGATTTTGTATTTGGACGACAAACAAAAGTGGCGCAAGCTGCTCGATAAGAAGATAGAAGAACTGAACAAAAGCTCCAATTTTGGTTCACAGAACAAAGTGGTGCTCGGGAAAATTCAGCACATTCTCGATCAAATTAATGCCGATGACAATGCACGGGTCATTCGGGGTCATTTGAACATTGTTTATTGGTCGAAAGATGCCAAAGAACTGGATAAGATTACCTCAAAGATAAAAACCGAGTTCAAGGAACTGGATATCCTTCCCTACTATCCAAGAGGGGAAGAACGAAAGAATTATATATTGAACAGTTACTGCTGTTTCTCTTCCAATTTCTCAAATTACGATTTATACGTTACCGATTTGAAGCATGCGCTTTGTCTGTTCATCAATAACACCAATTACAAATCGGATGCTACTGGCATCATCTTTAATGATCGTGAAAACAATATTCCAGTTTTAAAGGATGTTTGGGACGAGAAAAAGAAACGCATCAAGGCTCGAAACTTTGCCATCTTTGCACCAACAGGCGAGGGCAAATCCTTTTTGGCCAATAACATCCTACGTCAGTATTTTGAAAGTGGCGTTCGGTTGGTGATTATCGATTTAGGTGGTTCTTATACCAAATTCGCTAAACTATATCCTGAGAAGTGTACGGTGCTGCGTTATGAAAGCGGCAAAAACTTAGGGATAAATCCATTTTATATCAGCCATCAAAATGACCTGACACCGGAACATCTTGAAGATCTGTCCGTATTCCTTTTTGAATTGTTTGCTTCGGATCTGAAAGTGACCAAGGCACAATCGGTTTCCGTCAAAAAGATACTGCGTCATTACTACGATAATACTTCAGAAAATCATTCTTTAGAAGGGTTTTATGACTTTATAGAAAGGAATCAGAAGGACCTTCTGAGCACCCTTAAAATCCATCCCGACTACTTCAATGTTACGAGCTTCTTGCACGTAATGTCCGAGTACGTCGGCGATGGTCTATATAGTTTCCTATTTAAAGTCAGTGAAGACCAGACCTATAAAATTGAGGATAAAAGATTGATTGTTTTTGAACTTGATGAAGTCAAGGACAATAAGGAAATCCTGTCCGTAATGTTGAAGCTGATCAAGTCAGCTATCCAAAGAACCATATGGAAGAACCGTGCTGAAAAAGGTATTATCCTGTTCGATGAGTTTGCCAAGCAACTAAAGTTTGAAAACGTACTGGAAAGCGTGGAATTCTACTACCAAGCAATCCGTAAACAAAATGGTGCCATTGGGATTATTCTACAATCCATCAATCAGCTTCCGAACAATTCAACATCGGCTAGCATCTTGGAAAACACTCAGGTCATTTACAGCCTCAATAACGAAAAGGGCTATGACGAACTGGCGAAAAGGCTCAACCTATCCAGCCACGATTTAAATCAATTGAAATCAATCAAGAACAATCTTTCCGGACCGAGAAAGTACACTGAAATGTTTATCAAGATAGGAAAGGAAAGTAACATTTTTCGCCTTGAAGTTCCGAAGGAAGTGTACGCAGCTTACCTAACCGATGGACAAGAAAACGAGGCCATAATGGCCATTTATGAAAAGACCAATGATATGGAATTGGCCATAAAAGAATTCACATCTAAAATTTAATATTATGAAGACAAAAATCAAAACAATCATGTTCGGGCTAATCTTAACGGTTACCCTCTTATTGCCTGGCGGTGCTACCGCCCAGGGAATGCCCACTTATGACAATACCAATTTTATAAGCTTGGTAAAACAACTGATAGAATCAGGAAAGCAAACCGCTAACATAATAAAGACCGTACAGTTCTTAAAAACACAAAAAGAGAACATTGAAAAAGTCAATAATGTGGTTAGGCAATTAAAAGCTGTCCGTGAAATTGGCCGGAACAATCAACGCCTCATCCAAGTGATGCAAAATGATTTAAGGGACATTCTTGATAGCCGGTACATCAAAGCCGATGAAGTTGCAAGAGTGTCGGGATCGTTCAGTGCTATCGTTGAAAACTCTTTGGATACCATGGATTTCATCGATGAGATTCTATCGAGCGATTATCTAAAAATGAGCGATGCAGAACGCACAGAAATTCTAAAAGAAAAAGAACTGGAATCGAAAGAAATGGTTTCCAATATCACAACCAAAACCAGACGGTACAAGGATATCATTTCCTTCAGAAAAATGCAGGACAAAATTAACAACCGGAAAACGAATTATTAAAAATGACCGCGACCATCATTTTAGGAATAGGTCTAGAATATATAGACACTGTTTTCCAGACCATACAGAACAGCAGTTTCTCGCAATACACTATTGGAGGAATAAAAACGCTTGCCGTACTATTCTTCTTGGTCAATGTTCTTAAAAAATATAATGAGGGTGTTGCAGAGAGATATGGATATACTTGGGGTTTAAGCCCTGGCGAACTGGCCAAGAATTTTGCAATAGTTGTATTGGTTATTTTTTCAACACAGGTATTGGGATTCTTCGATGGAATTCTAGTTGCCATAGAAGGCGTATACCGCGGTACGGCACCTACTTTACTTCCACTTCAATTACAGGATTTACCACTTGGGGAGGAAGTAGGTCTATTGGATGTTGCCAGTATGGCGATGACCTTATTATATGAAGCATTGGTCACACCACTTTATGGGTTTAAAATCATAGCTTTCATTTTCAGTGTCATCCTTTGGATTCTGGACCTTTTCATCTACCCGCTATTTCTTGCAGAACGCTATTTTTTATTAGGCATAATGCAAGCTTTTTTCCCCTTGGTCATAAGCCTAGCTGTTTTTGAAAAATTCAGGTCGCTTGCCTATACGTTTTTCAAACTATATGCTGCGGTATATATGCTTGTACCCGCCTTCTTTTTGGTCAATGTATTTGTAAATACACTCTACACGGAAATTAACGCCAACTTTTGGATTAATCTTTTTGGAACGGATGCAGGGCAAGGCTTTTTTGCACCAGTTGTACAACTGGGCTCTGTCGGTTTCATTGTCTTTCTGAAATTCAAACTATATAGACGTGCGACATCCTTCACACTCAGATTATTTACTGCCTAAGGCAGATTAAAAATAAAAATATGAAAACACCCTATAAAAATATTTATAATGTCCTAAAATTAAATCGATTCATCGTTTCAACAGTAGTTGTTTGTGCAATGCTATCCAGTACTTTTTCACTTTGGATGGCTTTTACCACCAATAAGAATGCACTTAATAGTGCCTTTGCAATCAATACCGATGGCAGCATCATTCCACTAAAACTTGTTGCCCAAAAAGAAAATTTTAAAGTTGAAGCCTTGGCGCATTTAGAACTGTTCCACAACTACTTCTATAATATCGATGCCGGTAATTATGAACGGAACCTAGAAAAAGCACTTTGGTTGGGCAATAGTTCCGTGGACAACCTGTATCTGCAGAAAAAGGCAGATGGTGTCTATAACCGGTTATTGCAATATTCCTTGGTTCAAAAAGTACTGAGTATCGAATCTAGCATATCGGAAAAGAACGGCTCGCACAGTTTTACTACCACGACCATTTTTGAAATCAATAGAGGCTCTATTGTCGATACCTACGAACTAGTTTCCACGGGAAACTTAATTATGGTTGACCGAAACTTCCCCAATAACCCTCACGGACTATTGATTACCGATTACTTTGAAAACACCTTAAAAAAAGTTACAAGTGCAAATTGAGCCGATAATCGGCATTTAAAAAATCACGATTATGAAAATTGAAAAGAACAAAATAGTATTTACAGCAATTTTAGCCGTGATCTTGATCTTCATGATTTCCTATTCCCTTATGGTGATGGGCGACGATGAAAGTGAGAATGAAAATCTTGAACAGACCTTGGTCCCTGATTTGGAAGAAAACCAAAAGGAGTACGATTCTAAATTGGATGCCGTCAATGATTTGAAAGAAGTTCGTGAGCACAACGCACCTAGTATCTATGACGAAAAGCTAATCGATTCTTTGGGTTTATATGATCCAAATCTGCCAGAACGTGAAAAGGAACGTATTGTGGATAGTATCTATGATGCTGTAAGGATTCAATATTCGGAAAAACAATATCAGAACTTCGGGAACAAGAAAGTTGCTCAAAAAGAAATAGACCAGATTGATTCAGCCAAAGTGAAGAGAGAGCAAAAAATTCAATCCAAGGAATTAGGCCTGGAACATCAATTATTCTTTGCCGCTTCGCCCAAACCCAATGACTTTTCAATCATCGGTGATACCGATGAAACTATTTATGTTGTAGTCGATGGCGACCAAATAATTATGGCCAATACCCGACTAAGAATGCGCCTTACCAAAGCAGCTACCATTAATGGTAAGCAGATGCCCAAGAATACCTTAGTTTTTGGATTCATACGTTTTCAGCCCAATCGTGCCTTGATTGAAATCGAAAATATCAATCATCATCCCACCAAGCTCAAAGCGTTCGATTTACAGGATGGCAGCGAAGGTATCTATGTAGAAAACAACTTTCGAGCTGAAGCTACCAATGAAGTTCTGGACGACATTATTGGCGATATCAACATACCAAGTGTCCCACAGGTTGGTGGAATCACCAAAGTACTCAGACGTAATAACCGGAACGTAAAAGTGGCCGTATTGAACAATTACAGACTTATTCTAAAACCAAAATTATGAGCTCATAATGGGCAATTTTAAACGCATTCCTATGAAAAGATATCTATTTATTTCATCCTTGATATTAGCTACCGCATTCGTACCCCTGCTATGCTCTGCACAGGATACAGCGCAAACATCGACAGTCCTCGACACCATTTATGCAAACGATAACAAAAACGTGGCACTCTTTTTTCCTGAACCCATCCGCCAAGGCATCACCGGTTCGGATAATTTTGT
Source organism: Maribacter sp. ACAM166 (assembly GCF_005771495.1). Classification (GTDB taxonomy): domain Bacteria; phylum Bacteroidota; class Bacteroidia; order Flavobacteriales; family Flavobacteriaceae; genus Maribacter. The sequence goes on along the minus strand of NZ_VAUW01000050.1, from coordinate 16,370 downwards.
GTTTACGTACAATCGTGAAAAAGAACAGTATTTTGGCCTACTTCAGGCAAAGCCCGGAAAGGATAGTAATCTTCTGGTAGTCAACCGAAATGGAGCAGTTTTTTCGTATATCGTAAGGTATAAAGCGCAGCTTTCCAAACTCAATTATTTCATCCCATTATCGAGCGCTATTGGTAATGAAAGGCCAAATCTAGCCTTACCAATACTGACCAAAAAAGAACAACAAGCTAACAATGCAGACTACTACTTACGTGCCTGTACGTACTTATTGAATAACAAACAGCCTATGGCTATAAGAACACTTCAAAAACGAAACGATGGTATTGTGCTTAGTGTAACGAATATCGTATTTGACAAGGAAGAACTCTACTTTGTGATTGAAATTGAGAATACATCATCATTAGATTTTGATTTGAATTTCTTAAAACTCTCGATTGAAACAAGACAGAAGGGAAAAAGGAAATCGTTACAACGCCTGTATCAAGAACCTATTTTTAAGCACAATCTGCCATCGAAGATTGTAGAAAATGAAACGGTACGGTTCGTTTATGTCTTGCCCAAATTTTCATTGTCCAATGACCGTAGGGCAATTTTAAAACTGAACGAAAAAGATGGTGAGCGTAATATTGAACTAAAAATATTGCATCGTTTTATTAATAACCCTGATTGAAAATGCTATCCTTTATTTGAACTTTCATAAAAATACTGATTTTGAATTATGACCTGTCCTGTATAAAAGTGAGAGATCAGAACCTTAATCGTGTTCATATTGAATTGGCTTAAGTAACTTACAAAGCAGATGCAAATTATCATTAATCTGCATATCATTAATGTCAACTTAATAGAACTGGATTAGCCATACTTGTCTTTCCATTAGAATTTTTACCTGTTTTATGGCAATATTTCTCAGGAAAATTTGTGTCACCAAATTTATTCCAAACTTTCCAAGCTTCCTTAGATAGTGGTTGCTCTGGATTAAATGGGATTTCTGCACCTGTCCTAATACAGTAACCCATCTCATTCTTCTTTTTTATCGATTCCGAAACTGATTTTGCCTTTTTAGGCTTATTTTTCATTTCGCGTTCTGGTCTCTTATAGTCTTTTGAATCAACATCTAATTCATCAGGGAAATCATTTAGTTTTTTAGCCGTCCTTTCCTTTTTTAATGAACCATAATAATATTCAGTTTCATCTAATAAAATTTCAGATTTCAAATAGGATGTAGTTGATTTAAAAAGTCCTTTATCTGTCTTGTAAAGAGGGCGTCTAATGAAAACAACTTGATTTTTCTTTGCCACTTTCATGCATCTATTAAACGCATCATTATCTACGTTACTTTTTCCAAGCTTTAATGAATCCATAATTGATTGCTCATTAAATACACCAAACTCTATATTCTGATGCGTAAAGGAGTAATCATATAGGTTTACAGATGTTATCACACCTTTCTTTTCATTACCATAGTACTTGCCGTGTAATTGTGGCGCATGAATAATACTAATATCTGGAAACTGTTTAAAAAATTCAAAATCTTGTTTACTAAGACTTTTACTGACTTTTTTTTCATTTTTACCAAATACTAATATGATTTTCAAACAATCGTCATGGCTATGCTTTTCAAAAAGCTTTTTAAAGTGGGCATCTAATTTAATATATGGTGATACTATTAATAATATTTCTTCAGCATCCCATATGATTTTATCAATTTCTTTTTCTAGTGCTTTACCTGTTAAAAATGTACTCATTGTAGGTCATTTATATCTAGTTGTTATACTTCTTAAAATTTTCAGCCTGCTCAAAAATCTCTTTATAAACTTCATCTCTGTCAACTGGTGGGTAACCATTCTCGGCTAATAGTATAATGAGATCTACTTTTAATTCTGCTTTTATGTCTGAGCGTTTACTCCAATCGGTAAATTTCGCTTTGTCATCAACTACCTCCTTTACCTTTTGTGCTAATAGAATCAACTTGTCTTCTGGATAGGTGAAATCGTATTTAGAGCAAAGTTCTTTGAGTATGTCATAAAATGCCTTTTCTTCAAAGTCAATACCTAAGTCTTTAAAGGAGCCTCTTTCTTTTTTTATGGCGTGGTATAAATCTATAATTTCATCGGTAAAATCTTCCAGTACTTCACTGCGCAATACATCATCTTCACGTCGCTCATTATAGCGTTCAACAAGGGTCTGCATCTTTTTTGAGAAATCAGTGCCTTTGACTTTATTTACTTTTTTCAGGTCTCCAATAGCCTTAGCTAATAGCTGTTGCAAGAGCTTAATTTTTGTGTTCGGCAATTTTATTTTTTCAAGTTTAGCGAGATAAGAATCATCAAAAATGTCATACTCCTTGTTATCGCCTTCACCCAATTTAAAAATCTCTTCTACACCATCACTTGCTAATGCATTTTTAATCATTTCTCTCACCTTCGCATTCATCTGCGCTGTGTCTGGCGCATTGCCTTTGGTAAGTTTAAAAACAATAGATCTTACCGCTAAATAAAAATGGATGTAATCCTTCTCCTCTTGAGAGATTTCGCCGCTACCGGAACAAATATCATAAGCTGCCTTCAATCGTTTTACGATAAACATAAAACGCTTTTCCAAATCTTCTGTAAGTTGCACAAATTCGGCAGCTTCGTTTAAAGTATTGAGTTGCTCTAATGCATTGCCACGGAAATATCCTTTGGCATCAAACGAATGAAATATTTTGTGCAATAAATCTAGATTATCTCTTGTCACTACTATGGATTGCTGTATATCCTCAAAGTTTTGACTATCGGCTTTATTGTAATGTGCTAAAGCTAAATTCATCTGCTTTTTGATGCCAATATAATCAACTACAAGTCCCTTGTTTTTTCCTTTAAAAGTTCTATTAACTCTAGATATGGTTTGTATAAGATTATGCTGCTGAATCGGTTTATCAATATAAATAGTATCTAAAAATGGCACATCAAAGCCAGTCAACCACATATCAACAACAATGGCTATTTTAAAGTTAGATTTCTCATTTTTAAACTGACGATCAAGTTCTTTGCGATACTCTTTATTTCCTAAAGCATCATACATATCCTTAGAATCATCCTTACCTCTGGTCATTATCATTTTAATGCGTTCCATTGGTTTAATTTCACGCTTATCCTTATATGATAATTCAACACCTTCTTCGGCAACTTTAATTTCAGCCCATTCTGGACGCAAGGCAATCACATTTTTATAAAACTCGTAAGCTATTTGTCTACTGCTGCATACAAACATGGCTTTTCCTTTCACAGTTGCCCCTTCACTCACTCTACTTTCGTAGTGCTTTACAAAGTCTTCTGCTAAGGCTTTTAAGCGTTCAGGATCGCCTAAAATGCTGTTCATATTTGCCGATGCCTTTTTACTTTCTTCTATTTGGTAGTCGTTAGCACCTTCTTCGGCTACTTGATTATAGTATTCTTCTATCTCGTAAAGTTTTTCGTTTTTAAGAAGCACTTTGGCTGCACGACCTTCATAGACTATGCGGACTGTGATTTCGTCTCTTACAGATTCTGTCATGGTGTATGCATCCACAATGTCTCCAAATACATCTAATGTGGCATCAATTGGTGTGCCTGTAAAACCAACATAAGTAGCATTTGGTAAGGAATCATGCAGGTATTTCGCAAATCCATATGATTTTACAACGCCTTTCTCTGTAACTCTTATTTTTTGGTCTAAATTGATTTGACTACGATGCGCTTCATCTGAAATACAAACCACATTCGTTCTATCGGTTAGTAATTGGGTATCCTCTGTAAATTTATGTATGGTCGTTAAAAACACACCACCACTTTGCCGATCTTGTAAATCGGTTCGCAATTCTGCTCTGCTTTCCACACTCTTTACAAAATTGTCTCCAATATATCCCTTGGCATTGGTAAACTGACCTGAAAGCTGATCGTCTAAATCTGTTCTATCGGTTATTAATACAATGGTCGGACTCGAAAAATGAATCGACTTCATCAACAAGCGTGTTAAGAACAACATGGTGAAACTCTTACCACAACCTGTAGCACCAAAATAGGTTCCACCTTTACCATCGCCATCTGGCTTTTGGTGTTTTATAATATTTTTATAAAGTTTATTAGCAGCATAATACTGTGGATAACGTGCCAAAATCTTTTCATCTCTTTTAGAAGAATCTGGCATGTAGATAAAGTTCCTAATAATGTCCCGTAACCGATCATGATGAAACATGCCATTGATTAGGGTAAACATAGAATCTATACCATCTACTTCTTTTTTTGAGCCTTCAATTTTACGCCATGCATAAAAGAACTCATAAGACGCAAAGAACGAACCTGCTTTAGTATTGACGCCATCACTAATTACACAAAACGCATTGTATTTAAATAACTCTGGAATATCTCTTTTGTAACGCACTGTTAATTGTACAAAAGCATCGTGAATGGTGGTGTTTTCTTGAATAGAAGTTTTAAACTCAAAAACCACCACTGGCAATCCGTTGATGTATAAAATGCCATCTGGAATCCGTTTTTGAGAACCCTCAATTTCTAACTGATTAACAATTTTATAGCTGTTGTTATTTTGTTTGCTGTAGTCTATGAGGTATATCCAAATGTCTTTTTGGCTGCGATCTTCGCGTTTAAATTTAAAACCGTTAGACAGTTTGGTCATAAACGCCTTGTTACTTTCGTAAAGATCTGATGCTGGTAATACTTGTAATTCTCTTATAATTTGCGCTGCCTCATTAACAGTGAGCTGTTCTTTTTTATATTGATTGAGCAAAAACGATTGTAAATCTTCCTTTATTAAAACTTCATCTGGCGCTCTTACAATAGTGTTGCCATGAACATGGGGAATATCCTTTTGTTCTAAAAGTTCTATAAATGCTTGTTCTAATTGTGCTTCGGTAAATTTCACTCTTCAAATATTATCTTAGATATTACTTATAATTGCTCATAATAAGCTCTTATTTTTTGTGCCATCAATATACGTCTTGCCTTTAGAAAATCATTATAATCGTCATATGTAGCTTTGTACAAAACATTTGGAATATCATTAAACCGCAAATTGCTTTCTAAAGCCTGTCTTGAATCTATTGTACTTATGTTAAAAGTGCCTGCCTGTATTTCTTGCATTGTTTTTGCTAAATACTCTTTTGGTGGCATCTTACCTACTTTAATATTTGTGGCTTGTTCTGTGTACACAAAATTTGCTACTTGATTATATTGGCGTTGGATGAATCCATTATCACTTAAATACTTCTTCGGAAAAATATGATGAATATCGCCTCGCTGCTCGATTAAGCTAGTAATCTTCATGCTTTTTGATAGAAAGGCCGCTGCATTTGCATTGCATTGCGCTGCTAAATACACGTTATAAGCATTGTTATTTACACTAGAACTTTCTAAATCTGAAACCAAACTAAAATCCCAGAAACCTTCTCCAAGATTGTTTTGTTCCATTTGCGCTAAATAATCGGCTATTCCTTTTTCATTGATTTGTTTAATATCTTCATCTATCATCGATTCTGATGAACCAGAATATCTCCCAATTAATAATGACATAATTAACCAACGTTTCACATAATGCTGCACTTCGGTTTCTGCCATACCTTCTTTTCGTAATTTTAAATATAAGGCATATGAAAAATTAAGGCTATTTTTTGATGAAATGAGCTTGCTATTTATTAACCCTGTAGATTGTACCAACATAATAAAACGTTGATAGTTTGTTTGGTTCACAAAATCCATTAAACCTTCGGATAACATGGCATAACTTCTTTCAGCAATCTCTTCTTGATAGGTTCTGGTTTCAAAGTTTCTACCAGATAATAAAGCTACCAAATCACTGAACTTACCTCTACGAAATTTATAGGTGTAAGACACACGTAATACATCAATATAGTTTGGAACGTACAAATCATCACTACCTGTTGCCATCCATTTTAAGGCCTTGTAATACTCATGATTAGCAAACGTCGTATCATTATCTACAATGTGCTTATTAAAACCTTTATCTACGATAAGCCTACAGAAGTAATCTACTAATTTTCGCATTCTGTTGCCGCCATGCTCTTCGTCGGCAGCAATTTTTGACATTACAAAATCGGCATTACTTAACACAACTCCTTTTTGATTGATACGAATAAATATTTCGGTAACCGTATCAATATCTAATGAGTGATCTAATTCAATAATACCAACTTGTTTGTTCTTGATACGTTTAAGATTTTCTATTCTATCTTCAATCAAATCCTCATCAGCATCAGGGTTTAATTCTATATAGTTTCTAATTGCTTTAGTAATTGATATCTCGTCATTAACAATAGGATTAATATTATTAATCCATTCGCTACTTTTTTCAAGCGCTTTATTTAATACTTCAAATTTTTCAGTTAAAGGATTAAAAGCAATACGAATATTCACTTCTTTATAGTTTTTATTCAATACCCGTTGCCCAACAATAGCAGCTGTTAAAGCTGTAATACGTTGTTGCCCATCTATCAATACTTTTTTACCAGCCGATAGTTCACCATTTTTAAGTTTTACATCAGGATTACGCCATGTTATAATATAGCCAACAGGATAGCCTTGGTATAATGAATCTATTAAATCTCTTACTTTAGCAGCTTTCCAAACAAATGGCCTCTGTATTTCTGGTATGGCGATATCGCCAGACTTTATCCAACTTAATAAGGTTTCTACGGGTTGTTGGTGTACGCTATATTTTGCCATGTTATTTCTTATAATTCATTAATATCCTTCTCAATCAACTTATACTGATCTTTAATTTCTTCACCCATATAGAACTCTAATAAGTCCTTTTTAGTTAATGTTCCTGTAGCTAAAAATTGAGTGAGGTATTTTTGATTAAAATCCATTAGCAACATTGACTTTTCGAGCTGTTTAAGGATGTCTTTATTATTATCTATATTTTTTTCTACTAAAGTTTTAATGGCGTTTATTTCGTTAATATCCTTAATAATACGAGTAACAATAACGGCCAGCACCTCTTTATCAAGTTCAATAGTTTTTGCGTTTATGGCAATATCTCTTGCTAACATATAAGCAATAAAAAGATTGTTATAATCTCCCTTTTGGGAATCTATAATGGCGACAAAACCTATCTCTCGAATATAGCCGACATTTTCAGTGTATTTTAAAATAGAATTGTCGACTAATGAAATATCAAAAACTATTAAACTTACTCTTGAGTTACGGTTGGCATTGGACTCAATAAGCTGACTCCAAGCAGTATCTGTTTTTCTAATAAATAGGTCTTTAGTGTCAATTTCTCCGAGCTTAATACTTTTATCAAACTTACACTCTATGGCGATTTTTAAGTCTGAATCACCATTAACTTGGCAAATAATATCTCCTGTTTTGTTTCTCGCTAATTCTCCTGCCGTATTTCCTGTTAATAATGCTACATCTTTCATGCGCTTAGACTTAAAATAATCATTAAGTGCTTCTGCAATTTCATCTTCTGCTAATGTGCCTTTAATAGTTGATTTGTAGAAGAGCTCCTTTTTCATTTCAAAAATCATCTTTAGGCTTTCTAGTTCTGTGCCTAACTCGTTAGATGTTCTTGATAGAAAGGATGACAAACGGTCTTCCATTAAAGCCAGAACGCCTATATACAAGGCTCGTATCAACTTATCATCACGTTCTGTTGACGGTAAATTATCAAAATAGTTAAACACAATGTCATTGTCTATTTCAAAATTTTGGACCTCTAAACGCTTTAGTTTTTGATTTAGTTTTATTGTTGACATAACTATACTTCTTCGATTATAAATTCTCTCATTTTACCAATGGAATACGACAAATCCTCAAAAGAGGCCGTTCCACAGTCAGCTCTATGATGTATTTGATTCCTTACATGAGTGTGAATAGAAACTTCATTAGGATAGGCCATCCACGGACTATTATTAGGTTCACCTTTTACAGCTTGGAAATAATCTTGGTCAAATCTTTTTATACCAACATCTTCCGCATGCACTGTTTTTAGATGTTCAAATAATTCGTTGTGGTATTCTTCTGTTATCTCACCAAAAGCACTGTAATTAATTTCATTTAAAGAAGGATAAGGAAGATGACCTGCCTCAACAGCTTCAATATTCTTATTTAGTTCAACATCGATTGAAATAAGTCTCAAATTTGAAAAATCCAATTCTTTCACTACCATAGGACTATGTGAAGTAAGCAAAATTTGAGTATTATCCAATTCAGATAAATCAATAAATGACCTTATTAATAACTTCTGGTGCTCTGTATGTTGGGATGTTTCTGGTTCCTCAATGGCGTAAACAATAGCGGGTAACCCTTCTTCATCTTTTCTTCTTTCTGCTTCTGCTCGAAAGAAATTCAATAGTATTAATCGCTTTACACCACTTCCTCTTTTATTAATTGGAATACCTTCATCTCCAGAAATAGTTACACTTTTAAAAACATCTTTCCATTTTAAAGTCTCTGAGTCAGGAATGACAGGTATTAAACTTTCTGCAATGTCAGGATTCATTTCATTCAATTTTGCAAGTGTACCCTCGGCAACTTCTGTCAATTTTCTCTCAACTTCATCAGCAACTTCTTTCAACTTTTCTTTAATAGAGTCATCTTTTAAAATCTGTTCTACAGCAAATCTCAATGGGTCTTGAACTTCGCTATCACCATCATGGTTCTTTCTATCTGATTGAAACAAGACAAATAAAGGCATAAATTCCTTTAATTTTATCCAAGTATTCTTTGCATCCTCTTTGGAAGCATCAATTTCAATATCACTCAATTCGAGCTCATCAACACTTTCCCAAATTGCTTTGCGCATTATGGCATTTCTAGTCTTATCGGCACATTCAATACTACCATCATTTATGATTTTTCTTAATTCAGTTTGTTTCTTCAACAACAAATCAGAACAATCTGAATTAGTTGGGTGATTTGCTTTAATAAACACCTTTTCTTTTCCACCATTTTTGTATCGCTTACTTATTTCTAGACAATCATCAGCATTGAGAAGATATTCACCTGATAATGTTGTAGGGTTTGTGGCGTCAATTAATATTTCATCTGGAAAATCTTCAAAAACAACAGAAATAATTATTTCATCATCACCTTCAGACAAGGCTCCTTTATTAACATCATCTTTATCCATTTTAATTGCACCTTTACCCTCATTGAAAAAAATATCCAAGGCTTCTAAAACAGTAGACTTACCAATATCATTTTTACCTACAAATACAGTTAAGTCATTTAAGTCTATTGAAACTTCTTCTTTATAACTTCTGAAGTTTTTAAGTTTTACTGTTTTGATTTTCATAATTCTATTATTAGTTATATTATTTTAGAGGTCAGTAGATAAGTGCTTATCTTTAGTATGAGTAAATATATTGAATTATGGACATATTTAAGGGTCAAAACATTCTAGAGTTCTCTGATCGGTTCAAAACGGACTTGGATTGTAAAGAATATCTAGCTGGTTTAAAGGGAAGAAATACATATGAATGTCTTAAGTGCAATCATACCGCTTGTCAGGTAAAGGTTGATTTTGCACGCCAATGTAATATCTGTGGACATAAGGAATCCGCTACTGCGAACACTATATTCCACAAAGTTAAATTCGGTGTTAGAAAGGCCTTTTTCATTTGCTTTGAAATGGCCACGAGTACTAAAGGTCTATCGGCAACGTATATGGGTGTACGTTATGGCGTGACAGAAAAGACTGCTAGATTATTTATGCTGAAAGTTAGAGAAGCTATGGCCTCTAGTGGAAATAACCCTATGGATGGTGATGTCCATGTCGATGAATTCGTACTTGGTGGTAGAGAAGCAGGGAAAATAGGAAGAAGCTACGATGGTAAGAAAAAGAAGGCTGTAACAGCTATCCAATTGACCAGGGACGGTAAGGTAAGGCGGATGTATGCAATGAAAATAGAGGATTTCTCCGCTCGATCCTTACAATACATGTTCATTAACCATATTAGCCGGGAAGCCAAAGTGACAACGGATAAATGGAGAGGATATAGACCTATTGCGAAAGCATTCGACATAACACAGATCAAAAGTAACAAGGGACTTAATTTTAAGGCACTTCATACAATGATTCATCAAGTAAAGTCTTGGATAAGAACAACATATTCTTGGGTGAGCGATGCTAATCTGAACAGATATTTCAACGAGTTCTGCTTCAGGATCAACAGGTCTCAAAGCAAAGCTACAATCTTCAACAATCTAATAGTCAAAATGGTGCAAGGAGATAAAATTAGTCAAGCAAAATTAATAAGCAACTAACTACTGACCTCTATATTATTTTTTCTTCAACCTCGACCCTTGTCATTTTTGAGAGTAATATTTCTTTCATTTCTTTAATTAGTTTTGTCTTTTCTGTACAAGAAATGATTTTTCTAAATATTGGCTGAATTAATTCATTAAAGTCATACAATAGAGACTTGTTTGATTTTATAAGATTAATACTCATTAAATTTTTCTGATTTATTTTTGGTTGTGCCGCACCTGTGACTAAATGACCAGCATTAACATAGAAAAGTGCCAATTTCAAATATTCTGTAGTATAAGGCTCCTTTCCTTTTATAATATGCGCATGATTATTTAGCCAAAATTTACCCCATATATATTGGGTAGCAGGTCTTCCTCTTTCGTCGACAACATTAGCACCGTCCTCAGAAACTAATAAGTAAACCCCATCATAAATAAAATCATTTATATAATCAATAATTGACATAGCACCGTAATAAGGAAAATCTCCAGGGATTTTTTTTCTTTCATCCCCAGACAATGGTTTTCTTAAATTATCTAAGCAATAACATAAATTATCTAAAGTATCAATCTCCCACCCCTTAGGAATCTCCTTATCCAATTCCTCATTATACACCATTTCTCCACCAGAAGATTTATAAGACTTGCATTCTTTATTAGGAAATTCAAAATCTACAAACCAATGTTTATATAAAGTTTGAGCAGTTTCTTCGAGTTTTTGATTGAGTTGTTCGTTAAGAGCAATGCGATTGGTAATGGTGCTGTATTCGTTTACGATTTTCTGTTGTTTATCAATTGAAGGAATTGGAAGTTCAAAATCTAAAAAATCATCCCAGTCTAAACTTCCTCTGACACCACCAACAGCATGAAAAGTTGCCTGTCTATCAAATTCACTTCTAGAAAACCACATCATTAAATATTCTGGAAGTAGTTTATTTTCGCCAATCACTCTGAAAACTGGATAGGCTTGTGAAATTAAGGCTTCATCAAAATCTTGCAACAAGGCTAATGGCATTTTTCCATCTCGTCTTACCTGCATGATACTGCATGCAAATTGTCCTTTTTTGATAATCTTATAATTCTTCATGTTTGTCCCAACTGTATTTGCCACAGATGGAATAAACTGTTTAGAAATACTCAGCCCTAAAAGTAGTTCAACTTTGAGTTCCTTATTGCGCTCATCAACAAGTTCTATATAGTCGCCTATTCTTTTATAATTCGATCTCAAACCCTAACTCTTTAAATACTTTTAATAGCTCATGTTTTGATTGTTGTTCTTCTATCAGTAGCCCTGTAAATTCCTCTTTAAGGGTTTTCATTTTATCATCAAAATTGATGTTCTCATCTCTATTTACAAACTCAATGTACTGACTTGGCATCAAAGAATAGTCCTTTTTCTTGACTTCATCTAAATAGGCACTGTAACAGTATTCTGGCTCATCCTTATAATCATTATCATTTTGTTGCCAGTTATGATACGTTTCAGCAATAGTATCAATCTGATCCAGACTAAATTGGATGTATTTTTTTTCAAATGGTACACCAATCTCTCTTAAATCCATAAACAAGATCTCGTCTTTACGATTTCTATAGTGTCTAGAAATATCACCAATCATTCTGGTGTGTTCTGTCTTGTTCTTATTTAAAATCCATAAAGTGACGCTGATATTTGTAGTATAAAACATGTTTTGAGGTAGAATCACAATGGCTTCTACCAATCCGTTATCAATGATTTTTTTGCGAATTTTATATTCATCACCACTACCAGAAAGTGCTCCGTTTGATAATAAAAATCCAGCCACACCATTTTCAGATAATTTAGATGCCATATTTAATATCCAACCGTAATTGGCATTGCTTGTTGGTGGTACCTCATAACCCATCCAACGAGGGTCGTCTATTAATTCATTATCGGCTCGCCAGTCTTTTTGGTTAAACGGTGGGTTGGCCATGATATAATCGGCCTTTAAGTCTTTATGCTGGTCGTCTGCAAAGGTATTGGCTGCTTTTTCACCTAGATTGCCAGAGATACCACGTATGGCAAGATTCATTTTAGCCAGTTTATAGGTGGTATTGGTATATTCTTGTCCGTAGATAGAGATATTACGTTTATCACCATGATGGCTTTCTATAAACTTTATAGACTGCACAAACATACCTCCAGAACCACAGGCAGGATCATAGATAATACCTTCGTAAGGTTCTATCATTTCGGCAATAAGGTTTACTATACTTTTTGGCGTGTAGAACTCTCCTTTACCTTTCCCTTCTGCAATGGCAAACTTGGATAAGAAGTATTCGTAAACACGGCCTACTATATCTTGGGATTTGTCCTTTTGGGTATCGATATTATTAATGGTATCTAAAAGTGCTGCAAGCTTACTAATATCAAGTTGTAATCGTGAAAAATAATTATCTGGCAATGCACCTTTAAGTGATGGGTTGTTTTTTTCAATAGTGTGTAATGCCGTATCTATCTTTAAGGCAATATCGTCTTGCTTCGCATTTTGTATGATATAAGACCAACGCGCTAGTGGTGGCAGGAAAAAGACGTTCTTCATGTTGTAGAACTCTTTCATCTCAATATACTTTTCTTTGCCTTCTGCTATGAGTTCTGTTTTACGAGCTTCAAACTTATCACTGGCAAACTTTAGGAATATTAAGCCTAATACTACATGCTTGTATTCGGATGGCTCTACGGAACCCCTTAGTTTGTTGGCAGAATCCCAAAGAGATTCTTCTATTGATTTTTGCTTTTTGGTTGTTGTTTTTTTTGCCATGTATTGTTTTGCTTTTTAAGGTAACAACTTACGATCAAGTCCCTGACACCTTAACTATTAATAATATGCTTCCTTAAAAATTTCATTACGTCGAGAGTTTTCTTGTACGATGATTTTCCCGTTTTTAAAGTATTGCGTACAAATTATGGCTTTTTGTCGATTTTTATTACTGATTCCCGTAATCAAATCAAAAAAAATCCTGTTTCCTTTGCTTAAGCCAAACTTACTTAAGTTCGCTGGCCTAGATTATTCCGTTCTTATTGTGCTTATGCAGAAACCCTATGTAAAATCAATGATTTGGTTATAAATAAACCTGTCATATAATTTTATAAGTTTAGTATAATTCAAATGGCATTAAATCTAGGCCAACTAAATTCAATAAATGAAGCCACTAACCAAATCCCGTTTCAAGCTAGGACTAGAATGCCCAAACAAACTTTACTTCACCTCAAAAAAGGAATATGCCAACCAAAGTTTGGATGATTCCTTTTTACAGGCGCTGGCAAAGGGTGGCTTTCAGGTAGAAGCATTGGCTCGTTTGCATTACCCAGGTGGAATTTTTATTGATACTGAAAATTATGAGTATGACAGGGCCAAGAATCTTACTCAAAAACAGTTGACCAAAGATGTTGTTTCGATATATGAAGCAGCCATTGGGCATAACGGCCTTTTCATCCGTACAGACATTATTTCAAAAAAAGGAAACCACATTAAACTCATAGAAGTCAAAGCCAAATCGTTTGACCCCAATGATGAATTTCTATTTCTCGGAAAACGAGGTGGGATTAACAGTGGCTGGAAATCATATCTTTTTGATTTGGCTTTCCAGAAATATGTAGCGCAAAATGCTTATCCCCAATTTACCTTTGAAGCCTATCTTCTAATGGCGAACAAAACCAAAACGGCAAAGGTTGATGGTCTTAACCAATTGTTCCGCATACCTAAAGACGGTAATCCTAGAACGGATGCCGTTACCAGTATTTCCTCCATTGATGAAATTGGAGATTCGGTCCTTTCTGAAGTCAATGTAGATGCTCTTATCAATGGAATCATCGCAAATGAATATCCCTATTTTGATAATCTATCTTTTGAAGAATCTATTAATCTCTTTAAGGATTCCTACCAAAACAATCAGTATTTAAATTGGCCAACGCAATTTGGTAGCTGTAAAGGCTGTGAATTTAGAACAACAGATGAGCAAGAAAAGGAAAAATTAAAATCTGGATTTAAGTATTGCTTTGAAAAACAACATAACTGGAAACCTTCAGATTTCGAGAAACCCAATGCCTTTGAGATTTGGAATTTTAGAGGAAAAAATCTGGTTGAGGAAAACCGATTGTTGATGGATGCTGTCACCGAGGAAGACATTAACATAAAACCAGAAGCCGGAAGATTATCGGCTTCGGAACGGCAATGGATTCAAGTAGAAAAAGCCCAACAAAATGATAACTCTATTTTTGTTTTAAAAGAGGAACTAAAACAGGAAATGGACACTTGGAAATTTCCATTGCATTTTATCGATTTTGAAACCAGTACGGTTGCCCTACCCTTTACAAAGGGCAGAAGACCCTATGAACAAGTTGCCTTTCAGTTTTCACACCACCAACTAAATGAGGACGGAAGTATTGAACATAAAAGTGAATACATCAATAATACTCCTGGGGAATTTCCCAATTTTGAATTTGCCCGCGCTTTACGAACATCGCTTTCCAAAGACCAAGGAACCATATTTAGATTTGCAGCCCATGAAAACACGATTGTAAATGCCATTATTTCGCAATTGCAGACAAGCAGTGAACATGATGCCCAAGAATTAATTTCATTTTTAAAATCCATTTCCACCGCTACTAAAGACAATGTGGACCAATGGACAGGCAATCGCAGTATGGTTGACTTAAATAAAGTTGTCAAGGATTACTATTACAATCCCTTAACAAAAGGTTCAAATAGCTTAAAAGCGGTTTTACCGGCAAGTTTACATTCTAGTCCCTATTTACAAAAAAAGTACGCACTACCAATTGGCAATATAAATGTAGGTAGTACCAATTTTGAGGGAAATCAAATTTGGTTAGAAAAAAACGGGGATGAAGTCATTAACCCATACAAAATACTACCTCCGCTATTTGATGGGTGGAGTATGCTTGATTTAGATGAAACGATCTCTGAATTGGAAGGCATTGCAGATGGTGGCGCAGCGCTTACCGCTTATGCCAAACTACAATATGTTGACATGGAGCAAAATGAACGTGACGAGATTACCAATGCCCTTTTAAAGTATTGCGAATTGGACACTTTGTCCATGGTGATAATTTATGAGCATTTTAGGTATGATATCATCAATTGAAAAATCCTTCATCACTCGATTGAAATTCTATTTAAAGAAGGTGTGCTAACCCTTGCTTTATTTTAGATTTAGAAATCATCAACATAGTATCCCTATTTTAACTTTCAAATACTACTCCAAGATAATCATTATCAAATAGTTTTTTTTGCTCTTGCGCTTGCTCTTGCTCTTGCTGCTCGTAAATATTTAAATTATCCCTGCGGGATTAGCATTCAAAATATTAGGTATTTAAGTTGGCACAACTTATTTGAAATTTAAACTAAGTGATTATTATGAATCAAAAAACACTGTCAGTTTTGTTCTACTTGAACAAATCCAAGGTTAACAGTAAAGGAGTTTGCCCTATTAAGTGCAGAATGACATTCAACAAAAGACGAAAAGAATTCTCAACAGGCGAGTTTATTGGTTCTTTGGAATGGAACGCCAAGAAACAAAAAACCTATTCCAATACTATCGCAAATCAACAAATCAATCTGCAGTTAGAAATAATTTCAGTTAACATTAAAAAGGCATATTTACAACTTCAAATGTTGGATGTTGCGTTTGGAGTTGAAAAATATTTGCTAAATACCTAGGTAAAGAGGAAAAGAAGCAAGAATATGTGATTTCCTATTTTGAGAAATTTCTTTCAAAACAATCTAAGTTAATTGGTAAAGATCTTAAATTATCAACTTGGAAAAAATCTGAATATGTATGTAGTGATTTAAGGGCATTTATTGAATCTAGTTATAGGGAAAAGGATTACCCTTTCGATAAGTTAAATCAATCATTTTTAGATGATTTTGAATACTTTCTCAAAACGGAAAAGAATCAAAAACAGGTAACCATAAACAAGGCAATACAAAGGTTTAGGAAACCTATTAACCTGAGTTCGATTAAAACATAACTAGTTGATTTGTTTTAACGGTTTGATATTTGATGCTAGGTTTCTTGGGCAAGAAGCTATATGCAATAAGGCCTGAGATAATATTCACCAAGAAATTACCAAAG
>NZ_VAUW01000004.1 GCF_005771495.1 Maribacter sp. ACAM166 | reverse complement strand
GTAACTTTAGAGTAGATTACCATAGATAGATTTTTAGATTAATGAATTGAATTTCAACACTTTAATTTACTGAAAATCTATCTTTTTTGTTGCATAATAATCAAATATTATTAATCGAACTCAGGTTACTATATGTTTTAAACATTACTGCACCTATTTTTAAATTTGTGTGACCTGAAATATTCCCTTAAAAAAATTTTAAACTTAAAATGCACACCTATTATTCTATATATAAGGGTCTTTCAGGTTACTTCCTCTTTTCCCTTTATAAATAAGAAAATGAAGCAAAAACAACGCAACAGGTTCTAAGGAAGAAGGTGACGGAATGTAGGGTACGTGTATTAAATTTAGTGCTACCGAGCAGTTCATAGCCAATTTAACCTTTCACTGCGATTTTCATTTGAAATTCGGTGAAGACTTGGTAATTGTAAATGACCTCGTTATTTGTGAATACAGTTATTGGATGGAAAATCGTTCATGAGCATCATTCCCCTTTGAAAAAAGTTAAAAACGTGTTACTACAAACAGTATCTTAAAAAAAACTGGGTTCCTACTAAGGGGAAATCATATGGATTTTCCCCTGGCTCGTTGCATTAAAGTAAGTTTGAATTTTTATGCGGATATGGTTATACACTGTAGCACTCTCAAATTTAGCATGAGTTTTAAAATTTTATACTTCAACAAGCTCAATATAGATTCCTCGTCGTAGTATATTCCATTTATGTTCAATACTATCTTGCATGAGACCTGTTCTTAGTTTGTCGAAGCTAGAGGGAAAGGAATGGCTACAGGTTCACCATCATTTAACGACAGATTACTGAAAGTATAATTCAAATCGACTCATTAGCTTATGATTTAGGTAGTTTACGCTTCTTTTTTTTTCTAGGTAATACTTCTTCAGGAAAAGGGAAAAGTATCGTTGAATTTTTTTCCGCAGCAATATGTGACAAGGTTTGGTACAAGCGTAATTTGATAGCAGATGGCGACTGATCAATTAGTTTTCCGGCCGCTAATAATTTTCCGGCCGCCTGCTCTTCGGCCAGTGCCAAGATAATTCGGGCTCGACGTGAACGCTCTGCTTCAGCTTGGTTCGCCATCATACGCCGCATGTTCTCGGGCAACTGAATATCTTTTATTTTAACATCGCTTATCTCAATGCCCCATTCTTTGGTTTCTTGTTCAACAATCTCTTTAATGTTCTTACCCATTTCTTCACGTTTTGAAAGAATGGTATCTAATTCCACCTTACCACAAACGTCCCTAAGCGCAGCTTGTGCAAGTTGAGTGATGGCAAATTTGTATTGCTCAACCTCTAAAACCGCTTTTTCGGGATTATTTATTTTAAAAAATACCACCCCATCAATACTACAGGGAACGTTGTCTTCAGTCATGACTTCTTGCGAGTCAATATTGAAGGTAATCACTCTAATATCAACAATTTGAATGGTTTCAATAAAAGGAATAATCCATTGAAGTCCAGGTTGTAGGGTTTTGATATATTTTCCAAATCTAAATTTAATGGCTCTTTTGTATTCAAAAATGATTCTAATACCAGAAAAGAGAAAAATGCCGACAATAATGCCGAGTATAACGAATTTGCTCATGATATACTGTTTTAAGGGTTATTAAGAGAAACAACTAAAAAGCCTATGAACTAAAGGGCGATAAGTATATAATGGTTCTTTGTCTTCTCTATCCTATAGAGTATCGTGAACTAATTACGCTAAGTCAAAGACCATGAATACAGTGCATGTTTAATTTACGCTTTTTTGTCTAAATTTCATATGCTAAGCTCGTATTGTTTCAAAAATTTAATGCAAATCAAACCGCCGATAGGAGGGGAACTGAACCATTAGGTTTACAAATGCCTTTGAAAACAATAAACAAATATTGCATAAACAGGTATTACAAAAGTGTGCTAGGCAAATCCACCGACGCTTTTTTACGAAAGAGGATAGGAGGGAAGCCTAAGAGATAAACTCCAAATCGTTAGTTCTTAAATAACAATCTATTTAGAAAAGACTCCTAAAATAGGTATGAAAAACTTATGCTTGGTCTTCTACATCTCTTAATATAGCCTTGTGCCGTATATTTTTCTTGTCTTAAACTTCGTGCGGAATTTTATTCAATATATATTCCAAAGCCGAAATCCTAGCTGATGTTTTCTTGTTCGCTTTAATAATTTTACAGCGCACATATTTTTGAATGTTCTTAAACATCAACTCTTTATAGTTAGTGTATTCATACCATAACGCTAAGGCCTTTCTGTCGATATCACTGAATTTCCATTTTGTGATAGGGCTCGCTATAATATCTTTAAAGCGACGCTCTTATTCATTTTTAGAAATAGAAAAGTAGCGTTTTACTAAATGAATATCCGAGAGTAGCATGATGCATTCCTCTTCATTTACCGAATCCATAAAATTTAAATATTGTTTTCTCTTACAAAAATCGTTAACCGGTTATACCATAGCAAAATTATACCAACTTCTGTCAAAAAATGCTATCTCACCTTCCCGAGGAAAACGATTAGTGTACCGCTGAAAATACCATTGTCCTTGTGCTATCTCATCAGGTTTTGGCAGGGCTACTACCCTAACTTCTCTAGGGGGCAAATGCTCTGTAATACGCCTAAAAGCCCCTCCTTTTCCAGCGGCGTCACGACCTTCAAAAATGACCCTAGATTGATAAGAAAAACGCATAGCGTTCAAATAGTTTCTTCGACTACATATACTTTAACACCCTTTTAGAAATCTCAGCGATGTATAGTTTATATATTTGTTTAATTATTTTCAATATACAGTAAACAAATATGATATTCAAAATCAAATTTCACCTACTTTCTGTTCTTTTGATTTTAGCTATGGGTAACATCAATGCCCAAGTGAACACCTCTATTTACGGGCAAATAAACGATGAGCTGGGCCAACCTATTAGTGGAGCCTCCGTTTTCTTAGAAGGAACGCAATTAGGCGCACAATCCGATTTTAATGGTACCTATGAAATTTCATCGGTTACGCCGGGTTCCTATAATATTATTGTAAAGTATTTAGGTTTTGAACCGCAAACGAAGTTTAATATCATTGTCCGTTCAAAAGGGACACCAGCGTATAATTTTACACTTAAAGAAGCCACACAGCAGCTTGATGAAGTAGTGGTTTCAAACGCTAATATCATCTCGCGTCCCAAAGAAACGCCCCTCTCCACACAAACGCTATCAGCCGTTGAAATAGCCACTTATCCCGGCAGTAATAATGACGTTGTCAAAGTCGCTCAGACACTTCCAGGGGTTTCGCCCTCGATTGGTGGTTTCAGAAATGATTTAATCATTCGTGGTGGTGCCCCAAATGAAAACGTATACTATTTAGACGGAATGGAAATTCCCAACATCAACCATTTTGCCACACAAGGTAGTGCAGGTGGCCCACAGGGATTAATCAACGTTTCTTTTATAGACAATGTAACGTTATCAACCTCTGCTTTTAATGCTAGATATGATAATCCCTTATCAGGAGTTTTACAATTTAAACAACGTAATGGGAACGCTAGAAACTTTGCCGGAAACTTTAGAATTAGCGCCAGTGAAGCGGCCTTGACGCTCGAAGGGCCATTGTTCAAGAAGGAGGGTGAGAAATCTAAAACTACCTTTTTGGCTTCCGTACGTCGTAGTTATCTTCAATTTTTATTTGAAGTCATTGGTTTGCCTATTCGACCTGATTATTGGGATTATCAGTTTAAACTCAATCATGAAATTAATGAATTTAATACACTTACCTTTCTTGGGCTTGGTTCCATTGATAATTTTACCGTACGTCCGCTAGATGAGTTTGATGAGGATCGACAGGCGACTCTAGACCAGGCCCCTTTTATTGAACAACGCACCAATACGATGGGTGTGAGTTGGAGAAACCGTTTTAAAAATGGTAACGGTTTTATGATGACCACCTTAAGTAACAATAGCCTAAAAAATAATTTTACGCGATATTCGGACCCTGTGAACGAAGAAGGTGAGGTTTTTAATAATGACGCTAGTGAAACAGAAACCAAACTGCGGTATGAATTGACACAGTTTTATGAAGAGTGGAAGTTGAGTTCCGGCTTTAATGTTCAACAATCTGACTACACCAACATAACTGCTGATGTACGGAATAACCTAACCTTTGATACCGCCATTGATTTTATGAAATATGGCTTGTTCGCCAATGCAACACGGTCATTTTATAATAATCGACTAGATGTATCTTTAGGGTTTAGAATGGACAATGATAGTTTCACTACTAACGAGAACCTTTTGAGTACGTTCTCTCCAAGATTTTCAGCATCGTATGAGTTTGCCAAAGACTGGCGTTTGAGTGGCTCCATAGGCCGTTATTTCAAATTGCCCCCATATACCATTTTAGGATTCAGGGATGCTAATAATGAGCTTATTAACCAGAATGTAGCGTACACCCAAAGTGACCATCTGGTGTTAGGGCTTCAACACTATTTTACACCATCGAGCAGTATTTCGTTTGAAGGGTTCTACAAGCGTTATGAAGATTACCCGGTTTCCGTGCGCGATAGGGTCTCTTTGGCAAATAAAGGTGGTGGATTCGAGGTTCTGGGCAGTGAACCTATAGAGACCGTTGGTATGGGGCGTGCTTATGGGACAGAACTCCTCTTTCAGCAAAAATTATCGAATAATTTTTATGGTATTTTATCCTACACTTGGTTTTATAGTGAGTTTACCGGATTTGATACAGATACGTACTTACCTTCAGTTTGGGACAGCCGCCATCTTATTTCTTTTGTAGGCGGCTACAAGTTAAAGCGTAATTGGGAAGTGAGCTCTAGATACCGCTTTGCCGGACGCACACCTTTTTTACCAACGGATTTAGACGCCACATTAGAAAATTATCCCGAAGTGATTTTAGATTATTCAAGATTAGGAGCAGAAAAATTGAATATTTTCAGTCAATTGGATATCCGAATAGATAAAAAATGGAATTTTGAGAAGTTTGCTCTCAACTTTTTCTTTGAAGTCCAAAATATTTTATTTCAAGATATTCCAAGTCCAACAGAATATGGGTTAAACAGAGATACTATGGGTGTGGTGGTGCAACCCGAGAGTTTGATTACCATTGAAAGTGATTTTGGTTCACCAATACCAGGTTTCGGTATAGTTTTCGATTTTTAAAAACAGATAGTAGTATAATACCTATCAAAAGTAGTGTACTTAGTATGAACTACTTTTCTTAAGAACTATTTTGAAGGTAGTTCCCTTATCCACTTCACTTTGTACCGTTATAGAACCTCCCACTGCTTCTATTTGAGTTTTGGTCATAAAAAGCCCAACTCCCTTGGAATCGGGATGACTATGGAAGGTATTACTGAGTCCGAAAATTTTATTTCCATGTCTTTTTAAATCTATTCCGAGTCCATTATCCGTAGCCAAAAGTGTTATTTCATTGTTAGTGATTTTTGTACTGAAATGAATCTTAGGAACACGATCAGGTGACCGATATCGAAGGGAATTAGACAAGAGGTTTAGCATAATACTTTCCATGTAAAGTTTAGGATATTTGATTTTCGTGGCTTCAGAAAAATTTGAGGTCACCACTGCCTTTGAATCCAATATTTGACCTTCTAAAATCTCCACTGTTTTATCAAAAACCGTATCAAAGAGTATTGAATCGTGAACAATATTTATGTCTTCCTGTATTTTTACAGTTTCAATCAATTCATTCAATGTTTCGGTGAGGTGACCTATGACTTTTTCGAATTTAGAAAAAAGCATTGCCCTATCTTCCATATCTGTACTTTCATTGTAGAAATCCTGCAATGATTTAAGGTTACCAACAGGCGCTCTTAAATTATGAGATGTTATATATGCAAAATTTGAAAGTTGTCTATTCTTATTTTCTAAATGATGGTTGAATTCTTCTAATTGTAATTTTTGTTGTAAAATTAATTCAGAACTGCGGTGTAATTCTTTATTTGAATGTTTCAGTTCATCAGAGAGAGCATCCGCTTTTCTTTTAGCAATCAGAAGCTCCTGTTCATATTTTTTTCTTTGAGAAATATTGAATACTGTAGACTGCGTAAATAAATGACGCCCTTCTGTATCTTTTACTATTACTGAATTCATAAGGACTGGTAGTTTAGTGCCGTCCTTTCTAATAAAATCAAAATTTATTTCTTCTACAGCTCCACTTAAGTTTAATATTTGAACATAAACAGTTTCAAAATATATTTTACCCCCCATAGAAAGGAAATCCGTAAACTTTTTTATTTCTATGACCTCTTCTCGTTCATAGCTGGTGAATTCTAAAAATCTTTTGTTCGAATCAATGATGGTGCCATCAGGTAGTGAACAAAAATAACCACAGGGAGATGTGTTTAAAAGTTCTTTATAATCTATAGTATAATTCATTGTGGTTTGGTACTTTATACTCATAATAAATATTTTTTCATCGCCTCAATAGTTTGGTTAGGAGCCGTAAGGTGCGGACAATGACCTGTTGCATCTAATATGACCAATGTACTATTAGCTATATGATTGTGTACATACCGCCCTACTTCAATTGATGCAATAACGTCTGATTTACTTTGCAGAATAAGCGTTTCGGTAGTAAGCTTTTCAAGATCACTTCTGTTATCTCCTAAGAAAGTGACTTTAGCAAAATGCTTTGCTATTGCAGGATTGCTTTGGCAAAAACTGTGTTCTAACTCTTCTGTTAATTCGGGTCTATCCGCATTACCCATAATAATAGGTGCCATAGCACTAGACCAGCCTAAGTAATTAGAATCTAGGGTTTCCATAAGTTCATCTATATCTTTTTGAGAAAAACCACCCAAATAATGATTATCATTAATATACCTTGGAGATGGCGCAATCATAATTAATTTTTTAAAAACAGAAGGCTTTTTTAAAACAGCAAGTGCTCCTATCATAGCACTAACAGAATGCCCAACAAAACATACATCCTTTAAGTCTAACGCATCACAAATTTCGACTATATCATCAGCATAGCCTTCGAGCGAACTATACTTATCATAATCATACGCATTTTCATCAGACTTTCCTGAGCCTACAAGATCAATAAGGATTATTTGATAGTCGTCTTTAAATTCGGGCGTAATGAATCTCCACATATTCTGATCGCATCCATATCCATGAACCATTAACATCGGTTTTTTACCAACACCATGTATTGTTATATTATTTCTTGCAATTAATTTTTTTAGCATAAGAGTATTTCTTAGTTCTAACCGTTTTTTAGTTAAAGATAGTAGTTTTGGACTAAATTATTTTATGTATGATTTGTCAGTGCGTAAGGAACTTTTTAGATAGCGGTTGTTGATAATAACTGAATTTCATTCTAATTATTTGAATGGTGATTAAGTAGTCGATCTTTACAAATCCTATAACGGTTTTGATAGAATATCGAATACATCTTAAGTTTACAAATCGTAAATTTTAAAGCTTTAATCATATAATTAGACCAAAACAGATTACGTTATGTAACATTGCTTAGGAAAAGTTAAATACAGTTCTTTGGAGTTACGTACAATTTTTAGGCAAAAGCTTGCTCAAAATACTTAGTTCGTGAATACCTTTAGAAAACAATAAGGTAGTATTGAATAAACACGTATTCCGTTACGCGACGGCAGGAGTGGAGTGGTACCGGAGTAACGAAATACATGAATTTCTTAGCATAAAATGACCAGTCATTAAAATATAGGTGTACCGTAATTTTGAAGCAGTTTTTTAAACTAACTAAAAATTTTACTTGAGTTGTAGAATTGATATGTATTATGCCTTTTCTTTAATAAAATCCAAGTCCAGTACATTAAAATTATTAGCTGCCTTTACCAAAAGGGTAGAGCCTATAGCTTCAAATAACTGATTGGTTTTAAGCACAAATTCAGCTTGTTTTTCTATTTTATAATTGGGGATACCTACTAATGTTAAATCTGTACTTTTAGAATGCTTCTTAATTATAGTATAAAATGATTCTTGTTCTACCGCATTATTAATAATGATAATTTCTACATTAACCCTTAAATCCTCAACAAGTTCAGAAATTTTAGAGTGGATTAAAGCACTGTCTACATTGTTATTGTTTACAAACAGAACGCGGATATTTGTATTATTCCATTTAGGAGAAGCAATGATAAATCGCGCAATATTTAACATCATTTCGGCATTTTTACTATCCGTTTCACGCCACCAAAGATCTACCGAATTATAGCTACCAAACTTTGTTTTTCTATCAAAATCCAAATACAATAAATTATAATCCAAGTACAAGAGTGTCTGCGTCATTTCTGCATATTCTTCTGAACTTTCCAGGCCTTTAGGCCAGCCCATCATTATGGTATTGGGTTCAACACCAGAAAACCCAAACGTTGTGGCTATATTGGTAATTCCTTTATAAATATTATCGACTTTTATTTGTCGTGCAAAAATACCAAGATCTTTAAAATTGTCATCTCTAATAACCTGTTCGGTTTTTTTAAATGGCTTAGTATTTTTTTTATCGAGAATAAGTTTAAAATTGGTAACGATACCCGTTCGTCCAGAAATGGTTTTGGCCAGCTCTAATAAATAAGATTGATGGGTACTTTGTCCACTAAACAGAATAACATTTGGGTTCCAATGGGAGTCTTTATTAACCACGCGGGCATCTATTCTTTTTAATCCTTTGTTCACCACATTTTCCCAAACACTTCGCCAAACATCGTTAGATTGTAATTTCACTTCTTTTTGCTGTAATCCAAAATATAATCCTCCAATAACAGCTAGTGCAGCGAGCATAGCAACCATGTCTAGCTTGAACATCACCGTAAAACATGCAATAAAACCAAGTAGGCCAATCCAGCGCTTAATTTTAAATGTGGGTTGAAAGTCAGGGTTTGCCCAACTTTCTAAGAAAAATGAAATATTAATAAAACCATATGCCGTGAGGTAAAACATAGAAACCACGCGTGCAATAATATCCAATTCACCAATCAAAATTCCGGCTTCGGCGATGATAAAAACCAATAGCAGCGCATTTACGGGCTCATTATTTTTTCCCTTACCAAAACCAAATAGTTTAGGCGTAACCTTATCAATAGACATGGCTTGTATTATTCTTGGCCCTCCAAGAATACCACCCAATGCAGAGGAAAGGGTAGCGCCCCAAATTCCGGCAACAACTGCAGGCGCAAATAGCGCTATGTTCATTAAAATATTATAATCTGTTTTTAAGGCTTCAACATCGACAGTTACCGCTAAAAATACGGCAAGTGCAAGATAGATTACAAGACCGCCACCAATGGCTAATAACGTTCCACGAGGAATAGATTGTTTAGGGTCTTTTAGGTCACCACTCATGGCAATACCCGCAGTAAAACCGGTGACCGCAGGGAAAAATACAGCAAATACTACCTCTAAAGGAACTGTATCATTAGAAGAGAAAAGAGGAATGCTATTTGGTGTAAACCCTGATGTACCAAAAAAGATAGAAACCAGAGAAATAATAATAGCAGCCAAAATGAAATATTGTGACTTCAGCGCGGCAGAGGTGCTTATTAATGCTAACAGGGTAAGCGCAATTAATGCTAAAGTACCTGTTAATCTAAAATCATTAATGGTCATACCAAAGCCAAAAAAGGCATTAAAGCTCTCTGCAAAACCTATTAAATATAAGGCAATTGAAAATGCAGTTCCTACCGATAATGCGATACCTATAGATCCACCTATTGGAATTCCCATGCTACGTGATAGTACATAATAAATACCGCCGGCGCCTATTTTTTTGTCCGTAGCTACTGATGATACACTTAAACCCGTTGTAACCGCAATAAGGTGCGCAATTAATATGATGGCAATGGCTCCAATAAGTCCGGCATTACCAACAACCCAGCCGAGACGCATATACATAATAACCCCTACAATTGTAAGGATAGAAGGTGTAAAAACACCACTAAAGGTCCCGAACTTTTGAATTTTTCCCATTGAAAAAATTGAATATTTACTATTAGTATGGGAATGTAACTATTCTTTATAAAAAAAACTAAAATCCATAAAAATGGAATAGTTGAAATTTTCTTGACCGAACCTAGAGCATATTGTGAAAAATACATATAGTTTCTAGGATATTTGATACTTCGCCAAGTGAGTACCTAAAAATGAATAGCAATGGCAACCAAAGAAGATTCCGGAGACAAACATCTGTAGTTGGAGAACGGTGGAAATATTGTAAATTCATAAAAATATTAATCCTATCATAGAATGAAATACACTCGGATTATTTTGGTATTTGTGCTAGCAACAGCGATGGCCTGCAATTCAAGCACAAAGAAGAAAGAAGAAGAAAAAACGATTGCGGACAATAACATTCCTAAGGTGGTTACTGCTGATATAGAATTTGGTATTAAAGCCAATATCAAGAAAAAGGTAGCAGAAGGGGATGGGTATTTTAACATGACCGCAGAAGGAAAAGAATTACGCCTTCAATTGGTACGGGTACATACAGAATACCTTTCAAATTTAGGCCCTCAACGTCATTTTGCATGTGTTGATCTTGCCGATATAAATGGAGATGTGTACGATGTAGATTTTTTCTTAGAAGGAGACCCCGGTAGCATGACCGTAACTGAAACGACCCTACACAAGATCAATGGTAAACCTTTTTACGCTTGGAAACAGCGCAAGGACAAAACTTGGTATAGAATGCCTGTGCAAGACGCAACATCTGATTTACTAGGAGTCATCGAAGGAGAAGACAAATTTGAGTTTCAATATGAGGTTACCCTACCGAAAATGGAAGCACCGGCTAAAATATGGATTCCAGTTCCGCAGAGCGATCGCTTTCAAACTGTTGAATTATTGAAGATTGAAGCTCCTGCCGAATATCAAATACTCGAGGAGAAGAACAACGGAAATTCTATATTCTATATGGAACTTTCTCCAGAACATAGCGGTAAGAAATTAGAACTTGTCTATGATGTCAAAAGGCAAGAGAAAAAGCCCTACGAAGAAGATTCATCACCTGCAAAATATTTGAATCCCAGCATACTGATGCCTGTCAGCGACCGGTTTAGGTTGTTGGCAGATTCCATTATCAGATTAAAAAATAGCGAGAGTGCTATCATGCAGGCTAGGGCCTTATATGATTACATTATTGACAATATGAAATACATCAAGGCTGGCAAGTATGGCACGGGTGATGCTGTTTACGCATGCGATGCCCTTACCGGAAATTGCACAGAGTTTCACTCACTCTTTATTTCTTTAGCTAGATCTGCGGGTATACCTTCACGATTTGCAGTCGGGGCTTCAATTCCATCCGATCGAGACGAAGGAGGCATCGATGGATATCATTGTTGGGCAGAATTTTATGCAGAGGGAAAATGGTGGCCTGTTGATATCAGTGAGGCGAATAAATACACCGCACTCGCCACCTACTATTTTGGCCGACATCCGGCAAATCGTATCGAATTCAGCCGAGGCCGAGATCTTGTAATCGAACCAGGACCGCATACCGGACCGATTAATTTTCTCGCATATCCAGTTATGGAAATAGGAAAAACTCCGGCATTCCCAGAAACGTTTTTTTCATTTCACAGGAAACCGGAGCAAGAGGTTTCAGAAAAACTGGTAACACTACCCTGATACGGAATCCTTCGCAGGATGTTCTTCACCTTCTTTAGCAGGATGCTCTTCACCCTCTTTAGCAGGATGTTCCTCGTCATCTTTAGCGGCCTCCGTCGGGTGCTCTTCGCTTTCAGGATGTTCAGCCTGTTCTTCGGTTTTTTCTTCCTTTTTTTGGTCCCTACAAGAGCTCAAAGAGCCGGCTGCAATAAAACCAAACAAGAGCATTACCAAAGTAAAATACTTAATCTCTTTTAATCGACTCATAATATGAATTGTTTATTAGTTATAAAATATAATATATCAAGTAGTTAGCACTTGATATATTTAAATTTAGCACATTTTACCTGAATCCCCTTAATTAACTCCAAATTTATTCCGTTTAAACATCGGAAAACTATCTCCCTGTAGGGCAAATGTGTGTATGTGGAAAGGTAGTAGTACTTAACGTTTAAATGATTACATCAAAATCTAATGGATACTACACACGAAAAGTTGTTAGATGCAGAACACCTCTTAGCATTTGTAAATGTCGCCTTATATAAATGTGCATGGTATAGTGTTTTGAACGTTAAAATTTTAGTGTCCTAAATATTTATTTTACCTTCTGTGCTTTACATAATTTCGAGGTACATGAAAAATAAAAACCAGCTTCCGAGAAGAAAATTCGTCAAGACCACAGCCACTGCAATGGCAGCAATTCCTGTGCTATCAGTACTGAGTACTACAAATCCGACCAACAAAGCCCTTACCTATGCTAAAAAACATAGAAAAGAGCTTATCGATGTATTGGAAAAATTGATACGGGTACAGAGTATTCAGGGCGAATCGGCAGCCGATGCACAACACGTTGTAAAGGAGTATCTGTCTAAACTACCCTATCGCATCGAGGAGAGTGACGACCGACCAAGCCGTTATCAAGATCATCCTGAATATATGACACCAAACCCGGCTGGAGATGGGCCTTTTGTAAATATAGTGGGATGGCCAAAAAAGCAAACAAAGCAACAATATGCCCTATTCTCCCATATCGATACGCATTCGATAGAAGAAGGATGGTCAACCAATCCTTTGGAACCCAAAATTGTCGGTAATAGGCTGTATGGATTAGGAACATCTGATGACAAGGGTGGGGTAG
Organism: Maribacter sp. ACAM166; assembly: GCF_005771495.1. Lineage (GTDB taxonomy): Bacteria > Bacteroidota > Bacteroidia > Flavobacteriales > Flavobacteriaceae > Maribacter. The sequence goes on along the minus strand of NZ_VAUW01000004.1, from coordinate 243,543 downwards.
CGGCTATGCTCGTTGCAGCCACTATTCTTTCAAAAACTGGAAAATCATTGCCTGTTGTCATGAGTCTTCACGGTAAGGGTGGAGGTGGTCGCGGAAGTCTACCCGTTTTTGAACGAATTAGAAAGACAGACCATAACATAGGCGCGGTGCTTTATGTGCATCCTGCTGAAACAGGTCACGGATTGGAAGACATCAAAAATTCAGTTCAAGGGATTGCAGACTTACAGCTACACATGACTGGATGGCGCGGTGAAGCATTAGAAATAGGAAGTATAGACTCCGCTGAATGGAAAGATGGCGGTAGTGCTCTTGACCGTTGCCTTGAGTTGTTCGAAATCTTTCGGGAGACCGTCTTTAAAAATGTATCGGTCAATCTCGGAATTGTCGATGGAGGTGATCGCATAGGATCCATTGCCGATAAAGTCACCATTACATTTAGGCTCAAGTTTACCGAACCGCACACCTTTAAAGCCCTTTTCGATGATGCTAATAAAGTGATTAATGATTTTATAACCTCACACTCAACTTCGACAAATAGCTATACTGCAGAACTCAAAAGTGTTGGTTATATGACCAATCCAGGAGCAGCGGATTGGGAAGATTCGAAAAGTAAAATAGTACGTACATCAATAGCTGATATTACCGATCACGCGCCAACAGCATACCCAAACCATTATGCAGGTGATATTCGGTATCCTATACGATTATTAGGTGTGCCAGCGTATGGTATCGGTTCACTTGGAGGCAATTTTTATATGCCTAATGAATGGGTCGATATTGATGATTTGGTCAAACTCGTGGCTGTACTCGTCGATACGATGGGTGGGTGGCAAAATGATTAATCAGGTGATCGTTTTCAGTATATAACTTGGAGTGGGAGTTCATAAAAGTACTAGTTCCTTTTAGCTGATTACCGTTAAACTGTAGCGGCTAACCTACTGGCTTGATTTATGGCACGTTTTGCGTCCAATTCGGCAGCAACAGCTGCACCTCCAACTACATGCACTTTTATACCCTTTGCTTCTAATGGCGCCACTAATGCGGCAAAGGGTACTTGACCTGCACAAATGATAACAGTATCTACTGCCAACACTTTTTGCGCTGCATCTTGAACATAATGCAACCCTTCATCATCAATTTTTGTGTACTGCACGTTGTTGATAAACTGTACTTTTTTCTTTTTTAATGTAGAACGATGAATCCAACCGGTGGTTTTACCTAGGTTACCACCAAATTTACCTTTGCTTCGCTTGAACATAAAAATTTCCCGTGGCGATGGATGAACTTCCGCAGTTACACCTTCAACTCCACTTCGAGCCTTCAATGTCTTATCAATTCCCCATTCTTTTAACCAGGCATCAATATTTAATGACGTGCTTTCACCTTCGTGCGCTATATATTCTGATACATCAAAACCAATACCTCCAGCACCAATAACAGCAACACGTTTACCAACGGGCTTTTTTAACTTTAAAACATCAATATAGTTGACTACTTTAGGATGATCTATACCTTCCATTTTAAGAACTCTAGGTTTGATTCCTGTCGCTAGTATGACCTCGTCAAAATCACCATTCTCTAAATCTTCAGCAGTTATTCTCGTATTTAGTTTTACGGTTACCTTATGTAGTTCTAGTTGTTTATTAAAATAACGAATGGTTTCGTAAAACTCTTCTTTCCCTGGTATTTGCTTCGCCATGTTAAATTGGCCTCCTGTTGCTGCATCGGCATCAAAAAGGGTAACATAATGTCCTCGTTGTGCTGCAACAGTTGACGCAGCTAAACCTGCAGGACCTGCTCCTACAACAGCGATTTTCTTCTTTTTTTCTGTCGGAAGATAATTCAGTTCCGTTTCATGACACGCTCTAGGGTTTACCAAACAACTAGCTACTTTTCGTGCAAAAACATGGTCTAAACACGCTTGATTGCAACCAATACAGGTATTTATTTCATCCGATTTATTTGCTGCAGCTTTATTTACCCACTCTGGATCTGCTAAAAATGGTCGTGCCATGGAAATCATATCTGCATGGCCATCTGCCAATACCCTTTCGGCCGTTTCTGGCATATTTATCCGATTTGAAGTCACTAAAGGAATCGAAAGTTCTTCTTTCATTTTTTTAGTAACCCACGTAAATGCAGCTCTTGGTACTGATGTTGAAATGGTTGGTATACGTGCTTCGTGCCAACCAATTCCTGTATTTATAATAGTGGCACCAGCTTTTTCAATTTCTTTTCCTAATGCTACTACTTCTTGCCAAGAGCTTCCTTTTTCTACTAAATCTAACATTGATAAACGATAGATGATGATAAACTCGGTTCCAACCGCTTCTCGCGTTTGTTGTACTAATGCTATGGGTAAACGCATCCGTTTTTCATAGCTTCCACCATAATTATCAGTACGTTTATTTGTTCTTTCTGTAATAAATTGATTGATTAAATACCCTTCAGAACCCATAATTTCTACACCATCATAGCCTGCTAATTTTGCAAGTTTAGCAGAATTCACAAAATCTCGAATCGTACGTTTAATGCCCGATTGTTTTAGCTTAAAAGGTTTGAAGGGCGAAATTGGTGATTTAAGTGCAGAAGGTGCAACCGCAAACGGATGGTATCCATAACGTCCTGCATGTAAAATTTGCATACAAATTTTACCACCTGCTGCATGCACTGCATCTGTAATTACTTTATGGTGTTTTGCGTGTTTTTTTGTGCTCATTCGTGCCGAAAAAGGTCCTGTCCAACCTTGTACGTTAGGCGCAATACCACCAGAAATAATTAAACCAACGCCACCTTTTGCACGTTCTGCATAATAGACAGCTATTTTTTCAAAGCCATTATTTTCCTCTTCTAATCCTGTATGCATTGAACCCATTAAAATTCGATTTTTAAGGGTTGTAAACCCTAAATCTAAGGGTTCGAAAATATGTGTATACTTGGTCATTTTTCTTTTTGGTTTATTGCCTTTTACTATGCACGCATCACAACTGGTAAGATACGTTTTATTTAGAATGATAAAAGGCAGTAAGTGGCAGCTTTTTTTGTTTGAATCCCTTATGGTTCGCATGGGCTTACTTTTATTTGATTGGCACGAACAAAAGCGAGTAGTGCATCCTCCATTGGCTAAACCAATACGTTAAAATGTTTCATAATGAAGAAAAACGAAGTCTACGAACCGAAGGAGAAAGGGAGTGTAATACTTACAGGTAGGCAGCTCTGTGAAATGGTTGTTTTAACAATTTTAAGGCATCCCTTTGCGACTATTAGGAATAGCAACTTTTTTAGATACCGCTACTCCGAATTTTTTAGGTCGCCCTATATACATATCGTACAAAACCAATATAAAAGATGAGTCATTGTGTACAACATTAAAAAAAATACACTAAATTAAAGGCACAATTAGATTGACTTAGAGCACTTTATATGATAATTTCATTTTTAATTGCTTAAGGATAATCACTATAAATGACCACGATTAACCAACTAAACTATGAAAAATGAAAAGTAAAATCGGTGTATTATTTCTGTTCGTATGTACGCTATTTCAATTTGTAGTAGCTCAAAAAACACAAAACACCTCCCTTAAAATTAATAACTATACCAAAGGCGAATTAGAGATTAAGGCTATTCCTTTTGGATACGAAAATCCAATATCGGTAGGTAAAATTACTGCAGACGGAACCATTCATCTAAACTGGTCAGAATTAGATTTAAGTAAAATTGAAGGAAGCGAAAACTATGTAACATCAATTCAGCAATTGACAGGAGGCACTTTTTGCAAAGATTCTAGCGCTACGATTACCAATGAAAATGTAAAACCAGTACTCGTTGAAACACTTTTTTTATACAAATATGACCAACAAGTAGGTGCTGTAATACCCTCTACACAAAAAAACCAAGAACATAATAATAAGCAATTGGGTAGTACCATTTATTGGGTCTATAGCGATAATGAGACTACTGCGAAGGCAAATTGTAGTAAAAAGTTAGCATGGGAAGATGTGTATAGTTTTAATGAAACCACGGCTTATAATCTTCAATTAAAAAATGGATGGAATATGATTCTAAACACCTTATTAGAAAAAGAGGATTGGGTAGATGGTACAGAAAAAGGCAGTTTACCAAAATCAATCACTAAAACATCAATAACAGAAATACCAGATACTATGCATTGGTATTTAAAATATTGGGCGAATGATGAGTTTTTAGAAATAGAGCATCAATTGGTGATGTTAACACCAATAACCAAAGAAGTCTACGAAAATTGGGTGCCAAAAAAGTTAGGCAACTTAAAACGAACCAGCTATGAGATTGGCAAAACCATAGAGCGTATGCCTACCACGAATAATGTAGCGCTTATTTTTGAAAACGGCGCTAAAGTTATAGATCTTACCATTGTTGATTGTGCTGATAGTCAAGAAGCCGCAAGTACGTTTACCCTAATGCAAGATATGGCAAGCAGAGATTGGAATGATACAACCGATACGGGGTATAAAAGTGCCTCAAAGATGGATGATACACGAGTAATTGTAGATTATAATGAGAAGGATGCTAAAACGCTAGTAACTTATAACGCGAATAATCGGTTTGTAGTGAAAGCAGAGGCAAACAATATAACGCCAGAAGAACTATGGGAGCATTTAAAAACATTACATCTTGAAACACTACTTAAAGAATAATTAGGAGTGAATAGCGGTATGCACTACTGGGTATTTTATTCTTTTTACAAGCCATGTCTAAAGTACCGTCCTGCTAAGTATTTTGGTAATTCCAATACTTTAAAGTGCGTTTTGTGTGACAATTTTCAGGAAGTAGATACTAATAGCATGAACGAAACATTTACAACATCATGAATAATGCATCTAAAGAACAAAAAATTCAGAAAATCCTTATTAAATTTTACAAATGTGAGTTACGTACTTTTAAGCGTATACTTGGCCTAAAATGAGTGTGTTATAGTACTGTTACTCATAGTTTTTCAAAACCATTCAATATAAAAAAAAGCCGCTAATTTTGTTACCTTTGTACTTGCACTAGTGTATGTTGAATAACACCGCGCTATAGCAATTACTAGGTTTATCTAAACCGATTTAAAAAACGTGAATACAAGCTTAAGAAATGAGGCACATCCCATTAAAAATGTTGCTAAAAAAGTCTATTACATACTCCGCTTTTATAATTCTTATAATGCTATTGGGTTGTTCGTCGACCAAACAAAATAAGCAGAACACAAACCCTTCGAGTTCGGGTCAAAATTCTACACAAGTACATAGCAGTACTGGCTATACAGCAACTACCGCACAAGATTATGGTTCTGATGATCATTCATATATTAGCCAAGATCCAGTGCTAGAAACACCCATACTATCTAATACTATAGATTCATTGACACAAATCGGTACTAGTATGGAAGAAAATGAAAATGTATCACAAGCAATTTTAGGAGAAGAATTTACAAATTCTACTATTTTAGAGAGTAAAAGCCTGGTGGCTGAAAAGATAGTAGAGAATTATCTCAACAGCGCAAATAAGGAGCCTGGCGGACATTGCCTTTCGGTAAGTAAAGGTCGTTTTGAACAGGCGTATAAAGAGGTTCACGGTCATTTACCCTATCAAGACCTACCAAATAGCATGGCCACAAAATTATATACCTCTAAACAGGCTTTTAATTTGCTATACGCTTCCGCTACAGACACACACCCAAAATGGCTAAGCCTTCCAGAAGAATATAGGGGTAAGGGTAATGCTGGTGCTATTGCTTATGCCGGTATGGGTACATTGGTTGATACAACAGACATTTGGAGTGGCCAATTGAAACCCGGAGCACTCATGCAAGTTTGGCGGTATAAAGAAGATTATGAACAGGTAGTAAAAGGCGTAGATGTCCAAAAACTAGATCCGTATGGACATTCATTTATTTTTATAGGCTATGTGCGCAATGAAAATGATGCAATTATTGGGCTTAAAATAGCCGATCAAGGTTTTCAAAGTTATAGACCTTTAGTCCCTAGAGATTATGATGTGTGGTGGGCAGTGAACCTAAGTATCTAAAGGACAACGATAAGGTATAATAAAACTTTAACTTTTTAATTGTAATTTCCTCTTATATAATACGTTATAAACACAGCGTTTAACTCCTGAATCTTCAAAAACCCATGTTATTTTTTTCTTTACTACTTTCTTTAGGCTTTACAAATGAAATGCCTCCTAAAATAGATAAGGTGACATCTTATAGCATTGCTGCTGAGAAACCTCTGCATATAATAAATACAAGGCGTTTTAAGGAAGGAGTAATGGTTGAGTTTAATGCCAATTCAGATAGTATTGTTGATTCTTATGCCAACACCAAAGTAGATGTTGGTCAACTTCGTTTGCGTTTAAAAGAAGGCCTTCGATTGGGCACTATTTCTTTTAACAACATTAAAACAGCTTTTGCCAATCAATTAGTAGATAAGATTATACCGCACTGGTACGGAACTCCTTGGAGTTTTGGGGGTCATACAGCGATACCTAATGAAGGTAAAATTGCATGTGGTTATTTTATATCAACCACCCTACGCGATATGGGTGTAAATATCAACCGGTATAAATTGGCTCAAAAATCACCAATTGACGAGGCTAAAATGATTAGTTGTGGCTCGGTAATAAACAAGGTTGTTCAGGATACTCCAGAAAAAGCATTTGCAGAGATTGATCGCTTAACGCAAGAAGGACTCTATTTTATAGGTTTTGACGAGGGTCATGTTGGCTATCTTTTAAAACGTAAAGGAGAACTATTTCTAATTCATTCCAACTATCTTAATCCAGTGTCGGTGTGTATGGAAACGCTCAAAGAATCACGCGTTTTTAAGCGATTTACTAAATTTCATCTGGTCGCTATTTCTCATAATGATACCCTTTTAAAGCGTTGGTTAGACAATGGTACGGTGTTGTAATCAACAGCAGCAAATCAAAGCACTTCTTTTTAAAATTGATTTTAGGATGCTCATCTGTATAATTTAAACTAAAAATAGATTTCCATTCTAAATAAATATTCCAGTAAAACAGCTTTTAAATAATTACACATATTTGTTCTATAGTGTTCCGCATTATGGCACTTTACTTAGGTACGTCATAAAAAAATGGGTCTGGGAGACCTTTTCTATTTTTAGCGGGTCGATGCTCTGCGTCTTTGGCACTAGACTTTCTTTAATTTTTTCTTCTAAAAAGTTTCTTCTGAAAAGGTAATGGATATACGCTGCACCGAAGCGACGATAGGAGTGAAGTGGGAATGTGTATAGAATGGACTATTGTAAATGAGGCTAAATTATTTAATCATAGTTATGCAACAATATGGAGAACGGTAACCTTTACCGAACAGCAGGACAGATCAATAAAAGCACAAATCTAAACTGGAGAATACACAAATGATTGCGAATATCTACGAAATCCTGTGTGTCAGAATCAAACTAATAGTACCAAGTTTCTTTCGCTTAAAATCAAACTCATTGAGGGTCTCCAAATCAGTGTAAGGTATAAATCGCTACCTGATAGTATGAAATAAGTTGAAGCACGTATGCGAGAAGATGGGCGTTTATAAACTCATCAGCAAAGCCAAAATTGGCTTAGTTTATATCTGCCCTCCAGCTAAGTGGTATGAAAATCATAGGTAAAAGATTAAATCAAGTCAAGCTCAACGTAAATTATGACCTAGTTTACACCATCAACGGAATCCTTTATGGTACACTGTGCGGTTGGTCGAAGGTCGTCCGTTTGTTATGGAGTATCTTGTCGTTTCTACTACCAATGAAGGCTCCCATGGTGTGCCGGTAGCTGGTTGCAGCCAAAGTGTTTGTGTTATCTTACTCTTTGTCCACTGCCCATCTTCTGGATTTATATGAGGGTAAAAAGTTGTAATCACCAACCGGTTTTCGTCCCACTTGGTTCTCGAACTAGGTGCTGGTCCTGACCGGCCAACGTTGATTAGATTTTCTGTCACAGATCCATTCAAGTCAAAACGGTATCGAACTGGAGGCTGCATCTCCCTCGGCAAGAAGATGACCCGTTCAACTGTTAGGGTATCTGGCTTATGTAGAATGGAAATTTCATCTCCCCAACCGCTCCCAAGGCTAGGCATCGGTTCAGGTTTTTCCCCTCTTCTTGCAGGTGATGACTTTATGGCCTTGGTGGACCATGATCCAGAAAAATCCGGATTTTCAAGCGCTTCCGAACGTGGTGCGAGAACTTCCCTGTCGGATCTTGTAAACACCTGAACCGGTTCGCCAGAACCCACAGTAGGTGGAATATACGGGTCAGGCGCCCTACTCGGGACACGAGGGTGTTTTATGAGAGATGCTTCATAATTCGCCACGATACTGTCCATTACCGGAATCACCCAAGGATAAAAATCCTTTACATCAAATTCCTCCCTTGGGTCTACGTTCAAATCGAATAATCGTACTAGATGATTAGGATCTGCATCTTGCTCCTCAGTATCAAAATAATACCACAACTTCCAATTTTCCCATTTCACCGCCATCACATATCCCTGTCGTGCCAAAAAGATGGCGTTTTCCCGATTCGAATACGTTTGTTTTCCTTCTAAGAAGGATAATTGATTGAGCCCGTCAAAAGCACGATCTGTTGGTATTGGCTCAGAAATTCCTGCTGCCGTAGTTAGTGTTGGAAACAAATCCACCTCATGCATCATTTCGTTGGATACCTGTCCTGGTTTGATTTTACCAGGCCACATGGCTACAAAAGGAGTTCTTATGCCGCCTTCCATTGCAGAATTGTAATACCCACGCCATGGCCCGGCCGATCCACGCCAAGGTCTTCTCATTTCGGCACCGTTATCGGTACACCAAATAACCAAGGTATTTTTTTCAATCCCAAGTCTCTTGATTTCCGCCAATATCAGCCCTACATTAAAATCAACATCGGCCATAGCATCTGCCAAGTCGCCGGCACCGGTTGATCCCATTTTATCAGGATGGGTAAGGGTTGGAAAATGTACTTGGGTCATGGGGTAATACAAAAAGAAAGGCTTCTTCTCCTTTACATTTCGCTTCATGAAATCGATACCTTTTTTGGCAGCTTCTCTATCGATGGTGCGTCTTGAGTCAATATCGTAGGGTTTCACCTTTTTGGAAGATTGTCCTTGTTTTCCTTCCCATATATAAGGAGTTTCAAATCGGTCTGAGTCGAACCCGTCGAAAGATGTAAATTGTGCAGTATGGCTAGTTCCAGGTATGCCCCACCATTCATCGAAACCCTGATGGGTCGGTTCTCGCTTTCCCTTCCAAGAAGGGCCGCCGACATGCCATTTTCCGAAAAGGGCGGTGGAGTAGCCTACCGTTTTTAATCGCTCGGCTATAGTCTCTTCCCATAAAGTCATGCCGTCTCCCTCTGCTCCTTCACCCGTACGAACAGCATATCTTCCGGTAAGGATAGCTATTCTAGACACAACACATGAATATTCTACATTGAAGTTGTTTAATCGAATACCTTCGGTACCTATCCGGTCGATATTCGGTGTTGTTGTTCCACGCGGGTTTCCGTATGCACTTACTTCCCCAACCCCAAGATTATCAGGAAATATCAGTACGATGTTCGGGCGTTCTTGGCAAATACCGGATAAAGAATAGAAACAGACTAGAACGCAAACGATACGATGTAGTAGATTTTTCATTATAGAAGAATTTATTAAGGATGGAGTCCCGGTTGTCCAATTTTTAAAAATACGAGACTTATGGTCATTTGATTCGAATGGTTGAATTAGAAATTTAGGCTATTATATAAAAGGAAATTTCCTAATCCAAAAAAGGAGTACAAGATACAAATATTAATACCAGATTTTATAAATGAATATTAGAATAAAAGTGGGGTTGGTATCTTGACTACCAATACACCTAAAAAGGTTACTAAATGCAACTTTTTCTAGTGTTTGCTGGTCTAAAACAATTTTGGTAAAACAATAAGGTGAAGTGAGCGTTCATATTTTAGGTGTTTAGTAATAGAGTTTCTTAAGAGTTTTAATTATACAAAGGGTTTCATCTCAATGTAAACGAGTTACAATGTTTCCTAAAATATAGCGAATGAACCGTTAATTGTTTCCAAAATTATATGCAGCCTTTAATTTTTGTTTCTTTTGTTTCAAGAAAAAAGATAATGACAGAAAGAAAAAAAGGATTAATTTATCCTCTTGTGGCAAGCTTACGAGAATCGTCTAAAATTTTTTATTAAGTACATTTTATCGAATACGCTATTTTTAATAAGAGCAAAAAGATTAGCTTTTATTTTGGCGTTGGCAAGCGTTGGATAATTGTGTGTAAAATAAATTGCCAGAGCAATTTGATTTTATAAAACAATCGAGCGCTTGGTAGCGGCTATTTTACATAACGGCTAATTATAGCTACATAATGTTTTAAAAAACTCTGCGAAGCAAACCGCTTATTAGTTTAATGACCCAAGTTCCAATTAATCTTATGAAAACCTAGGCTTCTGGGATATTTTACATAATACTACATTTTAGCTACTTGGGTTAAACTTCGTTGGAATTATACCACCGCACCAGCTTTCTTGATTAGTACTTCAGCCACTGGCTAAACTACGAACACAAAATGTACTATAATGTCTTGCGTTATGACACTTTGCTTGGGTAAAGCAAAGTATTTGGCACTTCACTTTCTATAAATTTTTCTTCTAAAAAGTTTCTTCTACTTGGATAATGGAACACTAATTATGCGAGCCGACGGCAGGCGAGGAGTGTAATGTGTGTGGAATGGGAAATAAATATTAAATCGTTTAGTTGGACTTTCTACACCCTATTTTACATGCTAATAAAGAACTTAGAGGTAGTACACCATTTAATTACAATAAAAAAGACGTTACTTTAGTACGGGGTTTTTGGCTAAACCCACTTATTTTTCCTTGATAGTTTCATAAAATTCAGATACCTAAAAAATGAAAAAAACAGTTATTTACATAATACTACTATGCTTAATTTTAGCTTGTTATGACAAGAACAGTAAAACAGATACCGCCAGGATTCCAGAAAAGGTTTTGACCTTTCTCCCTTTCAAGACTATTGCTTTGGACGGAACATCCGACTTCAAAGAAATTCCTGAAAACTGGAAAATAGTTGGGAGTGTTTACGCCGATCAGACTAAAGAAAAAATACTTATAACGGAGGAAGGTACTGTGGTTTTACTGAACCAGCAAACCGAGCAAAATAAAGGGCATCTTTTTACCGCTTTTGAGCATGGTGATATGGAGCTTGAAATAGATGTAATGATGCCAGAAGGCTCTAATTCGGGTCTCTATTTTCAAGGTAGATATGAAGTCCAGCTTTTAGATAGTTGGGGTGTAAAAAATCCTGAATATTTAGATATGGGCGGTATTTACCACCGCTGGGATGATGCTCGTGGCGAAGGCAACGAAGGCTATGAAGGTTCTGCTCCAAAAATTAATGCTGCAAAAGCGCCTGGGTTGTGGCAGCATTTTAAAATAGTATTTCATGCGCCAAAATTTGATGCTTCTGGCAACAAAATAAAGAACGCCATATTTGAGAAAGTATGGTTAAACGGCACATTAATTCAAGAAAACGTTGAAGTTACTGGTCCAACAAGAGCATCAGTATATGACGATGAAAAACCAATAGGGCCTTTAATGATACAGGGCGACCATGGTGCTGTGGCTCTTAAAAATATAAAGTACAAATTATATCCTAATTCAAAAGTTAGTTTAACGGATATAACACTAAAGGAGTATGAAAGTGATTCAACCGTAATAGTGAACCTTGCCAATAAAACTGTGGTACGTGAAATTAGTACCGATAGCGTTGCAGCTACAATGGCATCGGGTAATAACCCTCAAAAAATTCTTCAATATACTGGCATGATGAATATTCCTGAATCTGGTGACTACCTTTTTGACTATAGAATTAATGTGGGTGGCGGACTACTTATTATTGATAAGGACACGGTTATAAATTTAAATGGCGACCATAGATTAGGTGATTTAGGAGTTGGGGTTAAAAAATTAAATACAGGAAAAGTTCCTTTTCAATTAATTTACAATAAACACCTGTTTTGGAGGCAAGGGTTTAGTTTAGAAGTAGAAGGTCCTGGGGTTCAAAAACATGCTTTACATGCACCTAGTTCTTTAGATCACACCGGCTTAGGGGGCTTTAAACCAGAAGATATTATTATGGTGAATGTAGCCGACGAAGCGGTTTTGCAGCGTAGTTTTTTGCTTTTTAATGGAGTAAAACGCACACATTGTATATCGGTAGGCACACCACAAGGCATTCATTTTTCGTATGACCTTACTAATGGCGCTGTATTAAAAGTTTGGGATGGTGCTTTTTTTGATGCTACCGAAATGTGGTTGAGCCGAGGAGAAAAACAATTGGGCGTTCCTGCTGGTTTTACGGTGTCATTTCACGGGGATCCAGAATTTGTAACCTTAGCAAAACCAGATGCCGAGTGGCCAGATTTCACAACAGAATTCACCGATTATAAATTCAACGGGTATAATTTAGATGATGTAGGACTTCCTACTTTTAGGTATCAAAAAGGAAATACAAACATTGCTGATAAAATGACCCCAGCTATTGGCGGCAGATCTTTTAATCGTAGTATATCATTTAAGGGCGCTACTCCGGTAGCTCATAAAATTGCTGCGGGTCATCAAATTAAAAAATTACCTAACGGCTCATATATTATTAATGACGAAAGTTATTTTATAAACTTCTCAGACGATTTAAGTTTAAAGCCAGAAATACGGAAAAGTAACGGCAACAACGAACTTATTGTACGTATCCCAGAAGGGGAACACAAACTTAACTATAAAATCACTTGGTAAAAATATTTAGCATGAAAGTACTATCTAAAACAATAGCGACCGTTTGTATCGCATTAATAACAAGTTTTAAAGCCATAGCACAGCAATCTGAAATGGCTAAAAAAGAGGCTAAATATTACCAAATTGTTGATGTGCCTATTCCAGAAGACGTCCAATTAGAAGTAGGTGGTTTAGCACTTACAAATGAGAATAAATTAGGAGTTTCTACCAGACACGGAGAAGTTTGGGTAATAGATAAACCGTATTCTCAAAAACCTATATATACTAGATTTGCCCATGGTTTACACGAACCATTAGGTTTGGCTTGGCGCGATGGTGGTTTTTATGCTACGCAACGTGCAGAGTTAACACGCCTTGAAGACACCGATAATAATGGCAAGGCGGATTTATACAAAAGCATTTACCATTGGCCTTTATCAGGTAATTATCACGAATATTCCTATGGTCCAAAATTTCTTAAAAATGGCAATATGTTGTTGACCCTTAATTTATCTTGGGAAAATAGAGCCATTAGTTTAGCCAAATGGCGTGGTTGGTTGGTACAAATTACACCAGAAGGAGAAATGACGCCAATTGCAACAGGACTGCGTTCGCCTGCTGGATTTGAAATAAATGATAATGATGAAGTTTTTTATACCGAAAATCAAGGAGAATGGGTTGGTTCTGGTCGTATGACGCATTTAGAAAAAGGTGATTTTGCTGGTAATGCAGAAGGCTTAGTTTGGAGCGGAGAACCTAATTCGCCGCTAACACTTAAAAAAGACGATGTAGAGCCAGAATCTGGTTTAACGCTTTATGAATATGCTAAAAAGGTACCCGCCTTAAAAGTGCCTGCAATTTGGTTTCCGCATACTATTTTAGGAATTTCTACTTCCGATATGATCTACGATAAAACAGGCGGAAAGTTCGGGCCTTTTGAAGGTCAAATTTTTGTGGGTGACCAAGGGCATAGTAAAATTATGCGTGTGTTTATGGAGAAAGTAAATGGCGTTTACCAAGGTGCTGCTTTTAACTTTGTTGAAGGCTTTTCTTCGGGTATTTTACGCATGATTTGGGGACAAGATAATAGCATGTTTGTGGGTATGACTAGTAGAGGTTGGACCGCAACAGGAACAGATTTATTTGGTTTACAACGATTAGTTTGGAATGGAAAAACTCCTTTTGAAATTAAAACAATGAAAGCGCAAGACGATGGTTTTGTGCTAGAGTTTACAAAGCCTGTAAATAAAACCATAGCAGCCAATCCTGCTACTTATCAATTAACTACGTTTAGTTACAAATATCAATATAGCTACGGCAGTCCTATTATAGACCAACAAAAAGCAATGGTACATAAAGCTACGGTAGCTGAAGATGGTCTAAGTGTTAAACTTACAGTACATGGTATGCGTTTAGGTTTTATTCATCAATTAACCATTAGCGATATAAAAGCTACCAACGGAGAAAAATTATTGCATGATACTGGGTATTACACTTTAAATGAAGTGCCGGGCGGTAAACTGAAATCGGCATCTATGGAAAAATCGGAGACTAAAGGCTTGGCACAGGCAAAAAGAATACAAACGATGCCAACCAGTTGGACAAATGGACCAGATCAACAGTTAGTATTAGGTACTAAACCCGGACTAAAGTTCGACATTGAAGAATTAACCTTAGAGGCTGGAAAAAAAGTAGAAATCACCTTTAATAATAATGATGACATGTTGCATAATTTGGTGATTACTACAAAGGGAAAAGAATCGGTAGACGAAGTAGCCCAATTAGCCTTGCGCTTAGGATTAGATGGTGCCGACATGAATTATGTGCCAGATTCTGATTTAGTATTGGCACACACCGGAATTTTAGAACCAAGAGGCACACAAAAATTATTTTTTGAAGTACCTGCGGAACCGGGCGTGTATTGGATGGTATGTACCTTTCCTGGCCATGCAACCTCCATGCGGGTAAAGGTAACGGTAACTGCCCATTCCTAAGTTAACCTGTTTTTTTCAGGATAATTCAATCTAAAATCAAATAAGATTCTAGAATCAGACATATTTCTACATTATGTAAAATATGACGTAAAAAGCGAAGGTCTAGATAGGCCTTTGATTTTTCGTGCGAGACGTTGCGGCTGCGAAAGAGAAGTTTCTAGGAACACGGTGGTAGCAAGAGCTCAGAAATTTTATCTTCGAAATTTTGAGCTGTTGCGGCATTCTGAACAAATAGTTGTGAAAAATTTACTGGCGGGCAGCTTGTTATAAATCATGTATTTGAAAAGAATCTAAAAGTTTTGCTTTTTTTGGTGCTGGCCAAGCGATGGCAAATTGTGTTTTAAAATGAACGCCATTTAGCGTTTATTTTAAAAAAGCAATCGAGCGGTTGGCTGTGCGGCAATTTTACATAACGACAAATTATAGATACAGCTACAAGGTTTGTCGTAGAGTTTCTAAGAATTTGAAATTTTCTAAAAAGTTTTTTCTGTGTACAAATATTCAAGCCACGTAAATTAAACAGGCTGATGACCCTTTTGGTAATTCTCTTAAAAGCTAAAAATGCGAGGGATATTTTACATAATAGAATTATAGACTACAGCTATACGGCTGGTTTCAAAACCAGATATACCAATCTGTACTATAATTTATATTATGTAAAATAGACTTTTTAAGAACCTATATCCAATCTAAGTCCAACGCCTCGATTCCACTGCCCTTTTTAATCATCCTTCAGGGTAATTAAAAACGAAAACGTTTATCAAATAGTATATTTAAAACCTTGCTACCAATAAGTCTTCCACTTTCTAAAACATAAAACACAAAAAAAGCCCATCAGTACTGATGGGCCTTAAATTTAAAGTTTAAGCGTCTTATTCTATAACTGCTACGTTTACCGCGTTTAATCCTTTTTTTCCTTGGGTTAGTTCGAATTCGACTTCATCGCCTTCGCGAATCTCATCTACTAATCCTGAAATGTGAACGAAATGTTCATTTGTTGAACCTTCTTCTAAGATAAAACCAAAACCTTTGGCATCGTTGAAAAATTTTACTGTTCCTTTACTCATTGTACTCTAATTAAATATTAATAATTACTATAGACCTTTCAATTATGATGCCAGAAATAAATATCTAGGAAAAGTCTGAGATAACTTTTGAGACTAATGTACTATTAGTAAGCGGTTTTGTCTTGTTTAGTATCCCAATCATTGAAAACTGCTAAGGCATCTTTACGAGCAAATTGAACAAACTTTAGTTGTCGACCTTCAATATTCTTTTCAATTTCATTATAAATAAACTGGTCATCAAAATTTATAGCTGCCGCATCTTCACGACTACAGCCAAAGAATACCATTTTCGGTCGGGTCCAGTAAATCGCTCCTAAGCACATTGGGCATGGTTCACACGAGGTATATATTGTACAATCAGTTAATTCAAAATTATTTAATTTTTTACATGCTTCTCGTATGGCTACTATTTCGGCATGTGCTGTTGGATCATTCGTAGAGGTAACTCTATTATACCCTTCTGCTATAATTTCATCATCCTTTACTACTACTGCTCCAAAAGGTCCGCCTGCATTGGCATTCATTCCTTCTGTTGCAAGAGCTATCGCTCTTTTCATAAAAAATTCATCTCTTTCTGTCATAGTCCTTTTATTCTTAATTCTTTAGGGCTGCAAAAATCGTATTTTATTCTTTTTAAGACCATCCGATAACCCAAATTACCCATGTATAAAAATGGTATGTTGCCATTTTTCTATTCATTAAAAGTAAACGCATCTACAGACATCTTCACCGTTTGTACTTGAGAATTTGCCTGTGCATAATCCGTCCAAGCAAAATACAGCATTTCTTTTACTAGTTCCATTTGAGGAAATCCAGATTTACGTGAACCGTCCATTTCTGTTATAACTTGCTTTTTTGACAATTCTCCATTTTTTGAAACTTTCATGGCGGTGAACACTGCCAGTTTATCTTTCGATTCCACCCAACTGACTATAGCGGTTTCTGCATCCATCCAAAGCACATCAACCCTTCCCATTACTTTTCCTTCTGCAATTAGAATCGGTTCTTGAAAATTTTCCCCACCATCTTGTGAAAATAGTAATTGAACCCGTGGGTTCTGTTGAGCTCCCGTAAACCAAGCAACAGCCAAATTATTCCCCATCGCTGCCGCTTTCGGGCCATTTACCGGACAACCTTTAATTTGCCAATTATCGGCATGTATCGTTTTGGGAGCTGTCCACTTTCCATTTACGTGTCGCACAATATTGATATCACGTATTTCATCTTCCGAGCGATCACGATACAACACTACGGGTCCGTTATCGGTTATAGCAGAGGTCGTCTGACAACAATCGCAGGTACTCACATCTAGTTCATCTTCTTGTACCACCTCTCCGGTAGCAGAAATTACTGCTGCACGTATGGTCATGGCGCCCCGCTCCCCTACTTCATTTTTCTCGGTATTTCTGCCATCGAGCCAATTCACAAAAAAGGAATCGTTATACGGTAAAACGCTCACAAAACCATGTTCTGTAGGCGTTTCATCTGTATGTAAGGGTAAATCGGTTCTCCATTCCGTAGCTCCTTTAGGCTTAACGTTCATCTTCACATCATACGAATAGGTACCCATAGTCGATTTTTTTAGTACGTGGGACCATAAATTACCATTGTTCTCCGCAATCATAGGATAATCGGCCCAATTGACGAACCAATCAGTGCCTTGCATTACCGTTTCGGGTTTTTGCCAACTACCGTCAACCAATTCTGAGTACAAAAATGTGGTTAAGGTGTCACCCTCAGTTTCCACCCATGATAAGAGTGATACGTCTTTATTGGATATTAAGTGTGGCAAAGAACTCGAGACTCCCGCTGGAGACACCAGCTCTTGAACCACTGCCTCTTTTACTTCCGGTTGCTGTTTAGGGTCTTCCTTACACCCTAGTGCAGCTAGTAAAATACTGAGGGTAAATAAATTGGTGTAAAAGCGCATTACTGAATATTTTTTAGTTGTTCAATCATCTCGGGGGTATCCCAAGACATTCCACCATCAAATCGTGACACCTGCTCCCCTGCTTCATTATAAATCAACGTCACTGGTAAGGCACTTATTTGTTGCTCAGGATAAGTACCGTTATACTTGATAAATTTAAAATCAAAACCGCGAGCAGTTTTAAAAGCCTGTATTTTCTTAACGGACTGGTCTGAAGCGAATAAAAACACATAATTCTCTTGTTCCAAAACAGTTTGTAATTTCAATAAATCTGGCATCTCCTCGATACATGGGCGGCACCAGGTGGCCCAATAATTCAAGAGTATGCGTTTTCCTCTATAATCGCTTAAAGCAACGGCATTGCCTTCTAAATCTTCATATACGGGTATTGTAGCTTCTTCCGCTTCTAATTGTATCGGTTCAGACGCACTATTCGTTTCTTTTGTTGCTTCTTTACAACTGAAGAAGGTAAAACTTACTGCCAAAAAAATAAGTGTTCGTAACTGCATAGGCTTTTATGATTTTTCTAATCGTAAATACATGTTTCGTTAGCTGCCTTAACATAGTAGGATTTGTAGTTCTTGGCCGTTTCATCCATACAACCACAAAGGTTTAAAACTTCAATCGTTTTAAAATCTATAGGTTGAGTCTCTGCTTGAATTGAAATATACCCTTCTTTTAAAGGCTTTCCTTCTTGATAGGCACTTTCTTTATATCCAGATATATTGCCGCCACCAATAGTAGGCGATTTGAATTCAAGAACCACTTCCCCATCCATACTATGCTGAATAAGCGAATCACCAAGAACCAAGACCTCTGCAGTAACCCACTGGTCACCATGGTATGTTTTAAAGGTGGAGTTCACACAATGTGTGGTAAACAGGCTGTCGCCCAATACCACATTGGTACCAGGCGTACACAGATTAGCCGTAGTACGTTCATTGGTGCCGTCACCTCCCAAAAGTTGAAACTCTAAGGAAATCGGAAAATCTTGATCTAGACCCAACGTTGCAGGTTCTTGACAATGTAACATAAGACCATTATTGCGAAAAGCCCACCCCGGTCCATTTGTCATTTGCTCCCCAACAAACCGATATTTGGCTCTTAGTTTATAATGTGAGAACTTCTCTTTATAATATAGATGTCCGAAATTTCCATTAAACGTATCTGTTTTAGTATACCTGACACTCAACAGGCTATCCTCGTATACAAACCTATCCTTATGGTTTACCCCAAGTTCATATCCTGCAAATTTTGGTGTCCAATCGTCGTAATTAGTGCCATTGAATACTGCAATCCATTCTTCTTTGCCTGAATCTGTTGATTCTTCGTTACAAGACAATAATAGCAGAACCGTTATTATCACAGTTATAAAAAGTGTATACCTTCCAGAAGTATATTTTAAATTTTCAAGGGTTGTCATAGGGTGAATTTTGGTTTATTAGTAAAAGAAAGAATTGGCAAAGGTACTAGTGCTACATATAAAAACATCTCTGGCTTTTGTATATAATTACTAGATGTAATTTGTTGTTCTTGCAACATATAGAGTAAGCTCAAATATAAAAGATATTATGAACATACTTTTATCTTTTTAGTAAAACAAAAAAACCGCCCCTATGAAGGGCGGTTTTATACTCTATAATTACTCGTATTTATTTAATCTCAACCAATTCCAACTCAAAAGTCAAATCTTCACCGGCCAATGGATGATTTGCATCAACTACAATTTCATCTTCATTTACTTCTGCAACACGTAATTGTTTTTCACTACCATCAGCATTTGTAGCCATAAGAGACATATTTACCTCTGGCTTTAAATCTTCAGGTAAATCTGATTTTTTTACGGATTGAAAAAGTTCCTTACGTTTTTCACCATAAGCGTCTTCCTTTACAATAACGATAGTCTTTTTATCTAGTGGTGCCATATCCAACAGTCCTTTCTCAAAGCCAGGTATCAAACTGCCTTCTCCTAATTTTACTTCTAAAGGCTCTCTATCTACCGAACTATCAAACACTTGTCCATCACTCAATTTACCTGTGTAATGTACGCGTACTAAATCATCTGCTTTTACTTTGCTCATACTATTAAATTCTACTAGTTAACTTAATTGAACGGTAAAGGTATCGTTCTCAATAGGGAATAACAAAAAATATGGCAAAACCTTGACATTTTAGGCTTCCTTTAACGTAAAACGGAAGTAAATGAGATAAAAGCATCAATTTTAATCAATTTACAACTTTAGACAAGTACGCTAGTGTCAATTTCCCAAACATCTAACTTTCAAATCAACAGAATTAAAGAGTATATTTAAAAATTAAACTGATTAACCAATCAACCAATAACATTCAATCATTATGAAAGTGCAACCGTTAATTTTCACCCTTTTCCTATTCCTAATTTCCAACACATTTCAAGCGCAACATAAGATCGGAATTTTCGATGGAAATACGGCTGTTGGTAACTCTAAAATAGAAGGTTCTGCTGCTACCTATGATGTGAAAAACCAAACGTATACCTTAACAGGAGCTGGCACAAATATGTGGTTTGGCACTGATGCGTTTCAGTACCTATGGACGACATTGCAAGGTGATTTTATACTTCGTACAACCGTAACTTTTAATGGTGCTGGTTCAAACCCGCATAGAAAAACGGGATGGATTATTAAAAATAGTTTGGACCCAAATTCTAAACATGTCAATGCCAGCACACATGGTGACGGACTCACCTCTTTACAATACCGAAAAAGCGTTGGTGGACTTACGGAAGAAGTAAAATCGCCTAAGCAATCACCTACCATAATTCAGTTAGAAAGAAAGGGGTCTACCTATATTATGTCTACGGCAAAATTTGGCGAAGAATTTACCAGCGTTGAACTAACCGATATGAATCTTGATAATGAGGTGTATGTTGGGCTTTATGTATGTTCTCACAATCCTAAGGTATTGGAAAGTGCCACATTTAGCAATGTACGTATCATTAAGCCTATTGATTCCGATTATACACCCTATCGCAATTATATTGGGAGTAATCTAGAAATTATGGATGTGGAAACCGGTCAAAGGGAACTAATTCATCATTCAGCGCATTCCATTCAAGCTCCCAACTGGACAGTAGATGGAAAAAAGTTAATCTATAATTCTAAAGGTCATCTCTTTAATTATGAGTTGGAAACTAATTCTATTTCTCCACTAAACACAGGTTTTGCTATAAATAATAACAATGATCATGTGCTCACCTTTGATGGCTCATTACTAGGGATAAGCAATCACAATCAAAAAGATGATGGCGCTTCTGCCTTATACTATTTACCAACCGAAGGGGATTCCCTTCCTAAAATGGTAACCAAACCTGGTGTTGGCGCCTCCTACTTTCATGGGTGGTCCCCAAATAATAAAGAGATGTTGTTTACTGGAGAAAGAAACGGAGCTTATAACATATTCTCTATCAATGTTAAGTCTGGCAAGGAGCAACAACTCACGGATTTTCCCACCTTAGACGATGGTCCCGAGTTTAGTTCGAACGGCAAGTATATTTATTTTAATTCAGTGCGTTCAGGTACTATGCAATTGTATCGAATGAAGGCGAACGGTAAAAAACAAACCCAGCTCACTTTTGATGAGTACAACAATTGGTTTCCACATGTGAGTCCGGATCAAAAATGGATTGTTTTTATCTCTTTCCCTAAGGATATTGACCCCAGTCAACATCCTTTTTACAAACACTGTATGTTACGAATCATGCCGGTTAAAGGAGGGAAACCCAAGGTACTTGCCCATATTTATGGAGGTCAAGGAACGATAAATGTCCCCAGCTGGTCGCCAGATAGCAAGAAAATCGCCTTCGTCACCAATACGGATAGCTATTAAAATAGAAGGTTAACCAAATAGGATGGGGCAGGTTTACTGCTTAGGCCTTTTTTTCAATGCTTTGACTTCACCATCATAGCGAATGGATAAACGATTCGAAGTGTTTACAGAAATACTCGTTGATTTATTTGGGTAGACACGCATCATTACATTGTACTGCTCCGTCTTATTCTTTACTTTAAAGCTGATGTTATATATTCCTTTATCGGCAACAAAGCGTTGCACATAATCCTCAGCAATAGCGTTAAATTCGATTCCTGTAGATGAACCATAGCCTCCACCAAATTGACGCTCCCCAAAATAGGGTAAATTAGCTGAAACACTATCACCAAACACTTTCAAATAATTAGGATTTCCTGCTAAATTTATTCTAGAAATAGTACTACCTGGAGGTATTAATCCCATATTAGCAACGGCAGTCAAACTTTGGGTAACCACTGGGTTTGCCCAGTCTGCAGTAAATTCAAATGATTTAGTAGTTATTAGAGTTGTTAATACTTCCACTTCAGAAGCTGTACTCATTTTAATAGAAGTACAACTCAATACAAAACCAAACAGCACCAAATACATAAAGGTAGATCTCATAACGTGTAGTACGGAGTTAAGTGCCTTAAAACTAGCTAAATCTATGCCAAACACATCAAATTAATTTCAATAATAATCATTCTCACATTGAGTCTAAACCAAGATGGTTTTTTTGAAACGTATCTGTATCTAAATCCTCATATAAAGCCTTAATCAAGCAAATACACTTTTATCTGAAGATTGCAAGGTGCCCAATGCTTCTATTGCTCAGAGGCGTTATTAGGCTAGCATTGAAACATAATCTGCTGAACACCTTTCGTAGCTATAGGTTCTTCTTTATTACCTGCAAAAGATTGTGCTTGTATATCATTACTGCTAAAAATAGCAATCAACATAGAACCAAACGATAAAAGTTTTTCCTGTAATATCATTAATGTTCTACTACTACAATTGTAATTAATAGATAAGAGGTAATTAAGGTACGCTTCTGGACTATTTAATTCCTAGTTTAAAGGATTCACTAATGAATAGTTACTAATTAAACTTTTTAGATTTTGAGGTATACTCCATAACATCTTCTTCTAGTTCAAAGGTTTCCAGTATATGATAGTTCACCACTTGATACTGATCAGGCAATAACTCATTGGTGATTTTTAAATAACTTAAAAGAGAATCATTAGCCACTACTAGCTTTTCTATCTTTTCCTTTAAATATTCTTTGGTTTCAAAAAGCGCACTTGTGGAAGGTTCATATTGATAAGAATCTATTCTGGTCTTAATATACTGGAGGCAATTGTAGCAACGTTCTAGTTTACCTAAGCATATGGTTTTGTCCTGTAGATTTTCCATAGTGTGTGTTATTAAAATTACATTGTATGAATTTTATCTCAAATTAGAGTAAGTATTACAATATTTAGCTATGGTCGGTTAAGTTTAACTTAACTTTAAAACTACAGCAAATCAGTTAATGATTTAGAAACAAAAGGCTTAACAAATGTTAATCTAACTAAACTTTTTAATTAAGTTTTTTTTAGTTGTAAGGATTAACGGAAATGAGTACCTTAAACTAAACTTTCAACCTATGAATATCAATTTTGAATATGACGATGTAAAAGCCAGCAATCGATTAGAAATCATGGCTGCTCAAAAATTAGAGAAATTAGTGGATAAATTCGATTTTATAGTAAGATCGGATGTTTTTTTTAAGACGGAAAATACGTCATCCTCAGATACAGGTATGGTATGTAATATACGTTTGAGCGCCCCTGGCCCTCGCCTATTTGCCCAATCCTCTTCGGCAAGTTTCGAAGCCTCTATAGCTTCTTCAGTAGATGACTTACAACGACAGTTAGAGAAACGAAAAGCTAAGATGCAATCGCACTAAACTGTATTTTTAATTTGGTTTAAGCACTTTGAGACTATCTTCAAATTTGGTTCCATTGGCAATAACCTCTTGAATTCGATTAGAAAATGGATTGCGTTTTAATTCTTCAATTAACCGCTTCCTTTTTCTATCGGATATGTCAAGTGTGTCCAATATTTCTTTTGTTCTAAATTGATAGGCAATCCTACTTTGTTTTAACGCAATCCGTTCAGAAACAGACAGCACATAATCAGATTCAAACTGGTTCAGGAATGTTCTTTTTTTGATTTTAGCATTCGTTTCAGTAGTAACTTGTGCGTAAGTTGTGTTCATTACTACCATTAGGCATGCGCAAACACAACCAAAAAAAGTGGGTTTTTTCATTCGTAAAGCTGGTTCTCCCTAGAAAAGTAGCACTAATTTTTTAAAGGTCAGTTTATCGTATCGTACTTTGTTATTGTTCGAGAAATAACAGCAGTTTACCTTTAAATGGATAAAGTAGATTCAAATCACTACTTTCTTGTCATTAATGGTTCCCCAACTATCCTTAAATGTAAAATCTACTTGAGGAATACTTTTTCGTGCTGCATTCTCCTAATCTTAAATGTCTTCGGATACATCGTTCAATTCTCCATCATAATAACCAACTGCAATAGCAGTTCTAATCTGTTACCTTAAAAACATATTTTGCTTTTTTTCAATCAACACCCACCCTATAATGCAAACCGATTACTATGTATTCAGCTTGTGTGACTCTATTTACAAAGCATGAAGTACATGAAAATTTTCTTTCCCTTAGGGTTATTTTCTTTGTATAGTGACAACATTATCACCGGGAGCATTAGTAGCCTAACATTGATTGAAATCACCAAGGCAATCAGTTATTGTATAGAAGTATCTGAATCCCTTTGTACGCACCCTATGCGCATAAATAAATCGTCAAGGTAGCCTATTATTGGAACCTGCCGACCAACGCGCCGCTTCAAATAGTTGATTTATGTCTTTAGTAGTAAGATCCTTATCACTAAATATACGTGGACTGTATCTTTGGTTTTAGTAGTGTTTATATTTCTTGGTCGGTTATAGCAATTTCCTTTAATTCTATTTGCTCTCGCTTTGTCATTTTTCAATGATAACTTTAATTAAAAATACCTTCACAGAAAAAAATTGATTGTACATAATGAATTACTAATGTATATTAAATTCATTTCAAGCTTCGAAGATTTTATTAAAATAAAATAGGAAAGGTCTAAATTTAATACCTTTACTACTTTTAACATTCAATATGATAGTCTGGATTGTTTTTATAGCTTTTGTACTTATTTTTCTTGCTTTAGACCTTGGAGTTTTCCATAAGCATGACCACGTAATAAAATCAAAGGAAGCTGGTATCTGGACTGCAATATGGGTTACAATAGCACTCAGTTTTAGTGGCGTCATCTATTGGCTTTTTAGTTCTGGTATTATAGATAACCCTACAGGTCTTACGCCGAACAATGCAGTGTTAAAATACATTACCGGTTATTTAATAGAGCTCTCTTTAAGCGTAGATAATGTTTTCGTTATTGCAGTAATATTCGCATCATTTAAAATTCCACCCTTATACCAGCATCGAGTATTGTTCTGGGGAATTTTAGGGGCAATCGTTTTCAGGGCATTGATGATTTTTTTCGGTGTTGCTTTGATTACCAAATTTGAATGGGTCATTTATATTTTCGGCGTCTTTTTATTATTCACCGCTTTCAAAATGCTAAAGGGTGACGATGATGATTTTGACCCTAAAAACTCATTTGTATTTAAACAAATAAAAAAAATATATCCTGTTACATCAATCATACACGGTCATGCTTTTTTTATAAAACGAATGGGCCTCAATGCCGCTACTCCACTATTTGTGGCGTTGATTGTTATAGAACTTACTGATATTCTTTTTGCGCTCGATAGTATCCCAGCGATATTAGCGATTACTGCAGATCCATTTATTGTCTTTAGTTCTAATATTTTGGCCATATTAGGCTTAAGGTCTATGTATTTCTTGATTTCAAGAATGCTTGAAAAGTTCAGGTTCATCAATTATAGCCTTGTAGTTATTTTAGCGTTTGTAGGACTAAAAATGCTATTCTCACATTATTTAGAATTACCAGAATGGGTTTCATTAACTGTTATCTCTGTTGCCTTAGCTTCTGGAATACTAGCATCAATATTTATTCAGGAGGAGAAAAAGAAAATCGAATAAGGTTTTTCCATGTTGAAGAAGTTCCTTTTTCAAAATTGAAATACCAACTTAGTTCTTCTATGTAGTAAGTAATACGAATACTACTTGTCTTTTAATTTGATGTCAATAATTGCCATTGCGTCGTTTACCGTTTGCATTTGATCCATATCATCATTCTCTAATCGAATGTCAAAAGCATCCTCAACATCCAATATAATATCCACCAAATTAGCGGAATTGATATTTAAATTATTCATAAAGTGACTATCCTCTTGTATGTCCGCAATGTTCACATCCTCTGGCAAATAGATGTTAATGATATCTTTCAATATTTGATATTTCTCTTCTTCTTGCATGAATTTGTATTTTTGATACTAATCAGTATGTTTATGTTGTTTAATCTGAAAAATATTTGAATAGCACGCACGCATTGACATCTCCAAAGCCAAAACTTGCCTTCGCAATAATCTGTGGTGTATAATCAAGTGTTTTTCGTGGTATACATTGTTCTGAAATAAGCTCTTTAATTTCAGGGTGAATATCCTCACAATTCATATTTTTGAAAACTACTTTTTCTTTGAATTGCAATATGGTAGCGACACATTCTATACTTCCGGCGGCAGCCAAACAATGTCCGATAGAACTTTTAAATGAATTTATATATGGAAAATCTAACCCTTTACGACCCAAAGCTTTGCTCCAATTTTTCACTTCTAATGTATCTTTCGCTGTTGCTGTCAAATGGCCATTAATGACATCAACCTGAGAAGCTTCAACCCCTGAATTGGATAGTGCATTACGTATACACCGTTGTACGGCCATGCTATTTGGCGCGGTCATTGAACCTTCCCCTATTTGCCCTCCACTATTTATTTCTCCACCTAAAACCTCAGCATATATATGTGCCCCTCTTTTTTGAGCACTCTCTAAGGATTCCAAAACAAGTGCTCCTGCCCCACTGCCAGGAATAAACCCACTAGCCGAAGCACTCATAGGTCTACTCGCTTTAAATGGACTCGAATTGTAGGCTCTGGGCAAAATTCGCATGGCATCAAAACCTCCCCATACATAAGGTCCACTATCACTGCAACTACCCGTAAGTATTATCTCGGCCTTACCCTGACTAATACGGTCATATGCCATAATAATCCCTTCCGTTCCTGTTGTACAAGCAGCCGAATTTGTAGTTACTTGATTACCACAACCTAACAACCCGCCTAAGTAGGCGCTAATTCCGCTTGCCATCGTTTGTATAACAGATGTACTACCCAACCTACGTACATTGCCTTCATCTATAAGATGAATGGCTTCCCTAAATTTATCTACTCCTAAAATACCTGTTCCAAACAGTATTCCTCGGTCCCAACTGGGCTCCTCAGTGTTATTTTTCTCTAGTCCGGCATCGTTCCAAGCATCAACACCAGCGATAACGCCATACACTATTCCTGTAGCATTCAAGCCCCTTCGCTCCAACGGTGTAAAGTAGGTATCGATAAGATTATCCTTTACCAATGGTTCCCCTGCAATTTGACAGCCAAAACCCAATTTCTCTAAAATAGGTTGATGGCGTATGCCGCTCTTACCATCTATTAGAGATTGGGTGAAATCAGGCAGGCCAACACCATTGGGTGCACAAACGCCTAAACCGGTAATGACAACACGTCTATTCATTAGTTATACTCATCATGCCTGCCAATGTACCTTTGCAGACCAATTCATTATCCTTATTATACATCTTTACGTCGCATTTTAATTTTTGGAACCGGAAATAAACCCGTTCAGAAACAACCCGAACACGTTCTCCTGGAAACACAGGAACTAAAAACTCCATCTGAGAACTGCTCATACCGATTTTAAGGTCTTTTAATTGCTTGTTGTCTCCTAAAAGATAAATCCCTAAACAAACGAGACCGACTTGTGCGCAGCACTCCGTTAATAAAACTCCTGGTGTTACGGGATTATTCTTAAAATGCCCCCCAAAGAACGCTGCATCAGAATGAAACCGATAGGTGCCTTCTACACTGGTTTCGTCTATACTCATAATTTCATCCACAAACAAAAAAGGCTTTGCGTATGGTAACTCATCTACTATCCATTGAAAAGAGTTCTTTGTCATTTGTTTTTCAATTACATCAAACTTTCGCCACCATCTACTTTTATGACCGTACCCGTTATCCATTTTGCCTCATCCGTGGTCAACAAATAAACAGCATCGGCGACATCTTCGGGAGTAGTCAATCGTTTATTCGGATTTCGTTCTAAGGCATGTGCTTTTATCTGCTCATAACCCGGAATCATAGCCAAAGATTTAGTCTTGGTTATACCTGCTTGTATACAATTTGCCTTTATCCCTACTGGAGCAAATTCTAATGCAATACTTCTGGTCAATGCTTCTAATGCTACTTTTGCTACAGAAACTGCACTGTAATTTGGCAATGCCTTGGTATTCCCTTCGCTGGTAAATGAAATAATACGCGTATCAGCAGCGAAAAGCTTAGCTTCGACCAATGCTTTTGTCCAATCATATAAGCTCAGGGCCATTGCTTCGAACGTCATCTTAAAATCCGTATCCACTAATGTCGATTCGTTTTCTGAGTACATCGGTTTTAGGGTTCCTTTAGCTACGCTATGCACCAATACCTTAATTTGATGCCCTTCAGGTAGCCGAAGTTTAATATCTTTAATTGTGCTTGACCTTTTATCAGGATTCAACGCATCAACATTTAAGGTGATGAGCTGATTTCCATTCGCACGGATTTCTTCAAATGAATTTTGAATTTCATCCATATCAGTACGTCTATCACGGTGAATAATCAGCACATGATATCCATGTCTGGCCAACTTTTTTGCCGTAGCCAACCCTAATCCACTACTGCCACCTAATAGTAAAGCCCAATGATTCATTATATTAATTTAAAAATTTTCGTACCCAACTTACCACTCAATAAGAACCCGCTGTGCTGAAAAACCGGGTCCGAAGCTTAAAATTAGTCCTTGTTGTCCTGTCGGAATTTCCTTTTCCAAAAATCGTTCTAACACATAAAGCACCGTCGCACTACTCATATTACCATACAAACGTAAAACCTCACGTGTATCATCTATATTTTTACCCAAAGCACCAAAAAGTGATTCTACGGTTTGAACAATCTTTTTACCTCCTGGGTGAAAAATTAAATGGTCAACTTTAGTAATAGAACTTCCGTGTTTTTCTAAAAATGGATGTACAATATCTGAAAAATGATTTGCTATCGTTTCAGGCACCGAAGGATCCAGTATCATTTTCAGACCGTGATTGGTTAAATCAAAACCCATCATATGCGTAGCGTCCTTAAAATGGTACATCTCCTCCCCTACAATTTTAGGCCCTACCGCGTCTTCCTCCGAAGATAAGAGAACACATGCAGCACCATCACCAAATATGGCTGCACTCACCATATTCGCCATCGAATAATCGTTTAACTGAAAGGTAGCCGTCGGACTTTCAACGGAAACTAATGCAATTCTTTTCTCCGGATTAGATTTAAGAAAATTATGGGCATAAATAAGTCCGGATACTCCTGCTGCACAACCCATTTCTGTTACTGGAAGCCGCACAACATCTTGCCGCAAACCAAGCTCGTTAATTAGATACGCATCCAATGAGGGAATCATGATACCGGTACAGCTTACTGTAATTATATAATCTATAGAATCTGCTTCCCAATGGCTTTTATGAAGTGCATTCCGCAATACATTAGCGCCCATTCTTTTGGCTTCCTTAACGTAGATGTTATTTTTATCCTCAAAGGTGGTCGCTAGAAAAACCTCTTCTGGCGGTATGATAGAATAGCGCTTATCTACCGCAGCACCTTCAAAAATTTTTATCACTTTACGCGTGAAACGCTCTTCTTGCCCGCTTAACCAAAATTCTACTAAAGGCAAAATATCTTTGGTATATTTAAAATATTCGGGCAACTCTTTCGTGACACTAACAATTCTTGTTTGACTCATAGCTATTCTTAACCTTCAATCTACTATTTCTTTTTTAAAACCCATACATATCTAAAGGCCCATTTCCATTGAATATAATGGGACGCATTTTTGACTTGATTTGCATAGGCCACTAAATCTTTCTTTCTAAATGCTCTTCTAATCGACAATAATCCATCTTTCTTTGCAATTTCAGTCTTAATGAAAAAGAAACTAAATGCCTTAAACAAATAAAACGCAATAGAACTACGTTCCAAATCATTGATAACTACCCCGAGTGACGCAAGTTTATTAAACTGATTTACAAATTTAACAACGCCCTGATCTGAAAAGTGATGAAGGGTTAATGTAGTCATTACTACATCAATATTCAGATTAGAAAAATCTGCAGTCAAAATATTGCATTCCACAAAACTAATTTCAGGAAAATCGGTAGAATATTCTCGTGCCAATTTCAAACTTTGGGTATTAAGGTCTACCCCTATAAGAGTAAGTGTTATATTTCGTTTTCTAGCCTCTTTTGCGAGCTTTCTAAGCATAGTACCTTCAGAACAACCCATGTCTAAAATCGTATACGATTCTAAATTTTTATCGCTAATTAAATCAAATACAGCACTTAAGGTTATATTGTAACCACCTAACAACCGATTCACCCTATTGATATCTTGAAGGATTATATCTAATTCATCTGTAGTACCAGAAAAAGTATCCATTATCTCAATTTCAGAACAACGCTGTGTAAAATCTACCATTATGATACTAATTCTCCATGTGTTTTAGCTATAATATATTTCAGTAACGAATCCGACTTTCCTATCGAACGAATACCCATAGAAACCATATTCTTATTCAATAAGATTCGCTGTAATTTTCTACCCAACCATAATCGTTTACCAAATGTCTTTGACCAAGCTTTTTTATAATCACGTTCCAAGTCATGACGTTCATAATTCGAATTATTCAAGAATCGGTTCACCATTTCAGAAGCAATTTTTGAGCTATGAATAGCCATTGCCATACCGTTACCGCATAAAGGATGTATAAGACCTGCCGTATCTCCACACATGAGCATATGATTTACGACTGCATCCTTTTTATCAAAAGAAATCTGCGCTATGGTTAATGGGTGCTCAAAAATAGGTTTAGCTTCCGTTAGAAATTTTCTTAAAAAGGGATTTTCCGAAACTACTTTTTCATTGAACTCATCTACATCTTTATACTTTTTGAAATTCTGATAACTGGCAAGGTAGCAGAAGTTAACTGCCCCAGACTCCGTTTTTGATAGTCCGCCATACCCTCCTTCAAAATTGTGCAAGCCCACTAGTTGTTCAGGGAAATTAGCATAATTGTAATGCCCTTTAACGGCTAACCAGGATTGTTTTTTGAAGCTAAAATTTCGATTCAATTTCTTATCCAAGATAGAACGCTTGCCATAGGCACCAATGGCAATTTTTGATGAATATTCTTGGGAGTTAGTGGAGATATAAAAAGTATTGTTTCTGAAATCAGTTTTTAAAACTTTTTCAAAATAAAACTGTACTCCAAGTTCCTGCGCTCGCTGAAAAAGCATGTTATCCAAAACATATCTACTAATGCCAAAACCACCAAGAGGTAATTCGGTTTCTACCAGATGCCCCTCTTGTGAAGAAATTTGAAATTGGGTAATGTTAACCGCGCCAATTGAATAGGGATTGATGCCCAATCGATTTAAATAAGGTTCTATTTCTTTCGATACATACTCTCCACACACCTTATGATGCGGATATTTATTCGATTCAAACACCGCTACATCAACACCTTGAAGTGCCAAATCAATGGATGCGGTAAGGCCCGCTAAACCACCGCCGATAATAAGTATGTCGTGTTCTTTCACTCAGGGGAAGTTACATCATTTGCAAAAAAAACCCTGCATTAGCAGGGTTTTAATTTAATATAGTACAAGAAATTAAGTTTCTATTAATTGGTTTGACTTTGGGCCTCTTGTTTTAATGACTCACTCGCTACGATTGCCAATTCAACGCGTCTGTTTTTTGCTTTACCTTCTGTAGTTGTGTTATCCCCTACCGGCTGGGTTTCACCATACCACTTTGTATCGAAACGACTTGCGTCAATACCTTTTGTGATTAGATAATCGCTAACTGACTGTGCTCTTTGTTTTGACAAATTCATATTGTATTCATCTGCCCCAGCACTATCGGTGTGCCCTTCAACCAATACATTTGATTTTGGATATTCTTTAAATATACCAGCTAATTTATCTAAGGTAGTAGCAGAAGTTCCTTGTACGTTCGATTTGTTGGTATCAAAATAAACACCTGCATCTTCATTGAAGGTCACATTAATACCCTCACCAACTCTTTTTACTTCTGCACCAGGAATTTCTTCTTCAATACGTTCTGCTTGACGATCCATTTTGTTACCAATATAACCACCGGCAGCACCACCAATCGCAGCACCTAATATTGCTCCAAGAGCGGTATTATTTCCACTTCCAACATTATTACCCAAAACACCACCGATTACGGCACCACCTGCAGCACCAATAACAGCGCCTTTTTGAGTTTTATTTGCATTTTTAACCGTGCTACAGCTCATTACCAGTGCTAGAGCAATTATGTAACTAGTTTTACGTATTATCATTGTTTTCATAAGCTTAAATTGAATTTTGAAGTAGGTTATTATTTTTTACTGAATTCATATACTACGTTAACGGCAGAACCATCAACCATAACATTAGATTTTAATGTCATTGCATATTCAGTTAAACTTTCAATATTTAATCGGTAACCAGTACCACCAGAAATATCCTGATTTTTCTCGTTGATAAATTTAAACTGAAGCTGGCTCGTGTAATTTTCTTCACGTTCTACAACAGACCACTTTATGAAACGGTCTCCACCATTACATAAAGTCGATGGACTAATGGTATATCTACCGGTACTGTTATTATCACGGAAAAACCAATCACTGCCTTCTAAACAAATGTCTTCTACATCATTAAACAAAACAGCTTTCACATTGCCTGTATTGTTTTCAAAAGCAACATTATCTAAGGTCCAAGAACCGCTCAATAGGTTTCTTTTTCCACGAGCATCTTTAGAAATAGAGCATGAGGAAACCAGAAGTACAATACTAAATAGCCAAATCATTTTTTTCATAGGTACTAAATTTTAATGGGTTTGAAATGTATATACGTTATGTCTTGCTTTTTGGATGGATGCAATCCTTTTTAATACTAAAAGCAGTACAAAATTGCTCTTAATAAAACGACTGAATTGGCTCTTTTAATAAATTTATTAGCGGATATACTAGTATTTAATCAGTTCTAACAAAACAGATTCAAACCTAGATTTTGCTAAATACTGCTGTTCTAATTTAGCATTAAACGGAATAGGAGTCTCCAAACTACCAACCCTTCGTATAGGTCCGTCCAAGTGTTCAAAACAATTTTCCATTACCATAGCTGAAATGTCACTTGCTATACTGCCAAATAGACTATCCTCCTGAAGTATAATCAGTTTCCCTGTCTTTTTTACCGAGTCATAAATAGCCTTAATATCTAATGGTTGCAGCGTACGTAAATCCAATAAATCTGCATCAATATCTGGATTCTTGTCCAACGTTTCCAATGCCCAATGAACACCTGCTCCATACGTCACAATTGTCATTGAAGTTCCTTCCCTAATATGGCTCGCCTTACCAAAAGGTAATGTATAATAGTCAACAGGTACTTCTTGATACATACTTCTATACAACCCTTTATGCTCAAAAAACAGTACCGGGTTTGGATCCTCTATAGCTGTTGCTAACAATCCCTTTGCATCATAAGGAAAGGCAGGGTACACCACCTTGAGTCCTGGAGTTTTGGTAAACCAAGCTTCATTCGTTTGAGAATGAAACGGGCCAGCGGCTACACCACCTCCGCACGGCATACGAATAACCACATCTGCATTTTCTGCCCATCTGTAATAACTCTTCGCCAAATAATTTACGATAGGATTAAACCCAGTGCTGGCAAAATCGGCAAATTGCATTTCCATTACAGCTTTCATCCCATTAATAGAAAGTCCCATTGCTGCAGATACAATAGCTGATTCACAAATGGGGGTATTGCGTACACGCTCTTTCCCAAAATCGTCTATGAACCCATCAGTAATCTTAAATACTCCTCCATATTCCGCAACATCCTGACCCATAATAATCAAGTTGTCAAATTTCTCCATAGACTGTCTCAAACCATCTGATATGGCATCAACTAATCGTATATTTTTAGTATCTTTATTTGGACTAACTTCTTTATATTCAAATTTTTTATATACTTCACTTAATTCTTTACTTTCATTGGGTATAATCAATTCCTCTGAGTATGCTTTTTGTAAATGTTCATCGATTTCGGCTTGAATTTCAACCCGAATCGCAGCAATTATTTCGCTAGAAAGTAGGTTCTCCTTTTCTAAAAAAGCTGTGAAATTTTCCAACGGATCTTTCTCTGCCCAAGTATCTAAAAGCTCTTGCGGAACATATTTCGTACCACTAGCTTCTTCATGCCCACGCATGCGGAAGGTTTTGAATTCAAGTAATACCGGCCGAGGATTATTTCGCATATCCTCAGCCAATTCTGACACTTTAGTATAGACCTCTAGAATATTATTACCATCAATTATATGAGATTCCATGCCGTAACCCTTTCCTTTATCGGCCAAATTTTCACACTTAAATTGCTCGTTAGTAGGTGTGGATAATCCATATCCGTTGTTCTCAACACAAAATAGTACGGGTAAATCCCAAACCGCCGCAACATTCAATGCCTCGTGAAAATCACCTTCACTGGTCGCACCTTCTCCTGTAAATACTGCGGTAACCTTTTGTTCATTACGCAATTTGTGCGCAAGTGCAATACCATCGGCGACCCCTAATTGCGGACCCAAATGAGAAATCATTCCGATTATTTTGAATTCTTGTGTGCCAAAATGAAAACTTCGGTCGCGTCCTTGTGTAAAGCCACTTGCTTTGCCCTGCCATTGTGTAAACAGTCGGTATAGCGGTATTTCCCTGGTTGTAAATACCCCAAGATTTCGGTGCATGGGTAAGATATACTCGTCATCTTTAAGCGCGCAGGTTACCCCTACCGAAATCGCTTCTTGCCCTATACCACTAAACCATTTAGATACTTTACCTTGTCTTAAAAGTATCAACATCTTTTCCTCAATCATACGAGGTTTAAGCATTGATTTAAATAGCTTTACCTTAATATCCTCAGCTACTTGAAAACGTTTATAATCCATCAAAGTGGTGTGTTTTGCTAATAAAACATAAATGTAACAAAAATGCGTTCAGTAAGGATCATTTGTAACAAAGCTTGTAAATCAGCAATTAGTATTAGTTTTACATAAAACCCATAAAGACATGAGCTTTGTACCTAGCGTTGATTTATCAGATTTTCTTTCGGAAGACCCAAAAAGAAAACAAAAATTCATTGATGAAATCGGTAAGGCATTTGAAGAAATTGGCTTCGTAGCCTTAGGTGGACATTTTCTATCAGATGAGTTGGTTGATTCTTTATATTCAGAAATTAAAGAGTTCTTTGATTTACCAGAGAACGTAAAGGATGGGTACCAAATAGAAGGTATCGGCGGTCAGCGTGGGTATACGTCTTTTGGTAAGGAACATGCGAAGGGTCGCAAAGAAGGTGATTTGAAGGAATTTTGGCATTTTGGACAGTATGTCGAAGGTAATTCGAAATTAGATGAGGAATACCCTAACAATGTTATCGTGAAAGAACTTCCCAAGTTTAACGAAGTTGGAAAGGAAACCTACAAAATGTTAGAGAAAACCGCTAAATATGTTTTACGCGCCTTGGCTCTTCATTTAAAATTGGACGAGTACTATTTTGATGATTTCATAAAAAATGGAAATTCAATCTTGCGCCCAATCCACTATCCGCCTATTACTTCAGAACCCAAAAATGCCGTTAGGGCTGCAGCACATGGTGACATTAATCTAATAACCTTATTAATGGGTGCCCACGGTAAAGGACTTCAAGTTAAAAACCACGAAGGAGAATGGGTTGATGCCATTGCTAAGCCAGATCAATTAATGATTAATGTAGGCGATATGTTATCGCGTTTGACCAATAATAAATTATTATCTACTATTCATCAAGTGGTTAACCCTCCAAAAGAGCTTTGGGGAACATCACGATATTCCGTGCCATTTTTCATGCATCCGGTTAGTGAAATGTCGTTAAATTGTTTAGAAAACTGTGTAGACGATGAGCATACTAAGCTATATACCGATATTACTGCAGGTGAATTTTTGCATGAGCGATTAATCGAATTAGGACTGATTAAAAAATAAAAGAATGGACATACAAGACCAACTTAAAAACCTTTTTCCAGAACATAAACCACAAGATGTTCCCTCCGAAAAAGAGCATAAAAGTAAAATTTGGTTACAAGATGATCCTATCATCTGTAAATACGAAAAACGCAAAGGAAAACCCATTACCATTTTAGAAGGGTATACTGGTGCTACTGAAGATTTCAAGAAATTAGCGAAAGAATTAAAGACTAAACTTAGTGTTGGCGGTAGTTTTAAGGATAATAAAATAATCATACAAGGAGATTATAGGGGTAAAATAATGACCATATTAAAGGATAAAGGCTTTTCGGTAAAACGTGTGGGAGGGTAATAAAATAAATTTCTCCTCGTAAACTTAAATTTGTTTTCTGTTAAATTATTTTATAACGTTGTTTTAAGTGGTATTTTTATTCTAACAACTAAATTAAATTCAAGCTGGTATGAGTTCTCTTTTACACATTACCAATGGAGACAATTTAACTCAACGTCTTCAAAAGTTAAATCTTAGCGGTGATATAATCACGTGGCGCGAAATGTTGTGCGAAGGGAAGACTTTACCCACCGTAGGAACGGAATCATTTTGGAAAGCTAGATTCGAGTTTCTTCATAAAAATTATAAAGTTTCAAAATCATGGTTCATAGAAAAGACGCTAAAAGAATACCGTTCTTTATGTAATCATAAACAACAAGATCATATTGTACTGTGGTTTGAATATGACCTATTCTGCCAAGTTAATATGCTCGCAGTAATAAGTTGGTTGTTAACGCATCGTAAATATGCCCAAATTTCATTGGTCTGCAGCGGTAAAGAAGATGATACTGATAAGTTGTATAGCTTAAGTGAACTTACCGATGACCAATTGCTTGCTTTATATAATACTAAGAAAGTATTATCCCAAGACGATACCGAGTATGCAGATTATGTATGGCAGCTCTATTGTAGCAATAACCCTATACGTTTAGAGAATTTAACCGATTTTAAGGATTATCAGTTTGATTATTTAGGAGATGCTGTTAAATCACATCTCAAACGTTTTCCAAGTATTGCTAACGGCCTTAATAATATGGAAAATACCATACTGCAATTAGCTATTGACAAAAAACCGAAGTCTAAAAAGGAGTTTATGGACATTATCCTTAAAAACCAAGGAAACCTTGGTTTTGTAGACACTCAATTCGATCGAGCTATAACTCGATTGAAACCTTTGATTACAAGTTTGAACCCGGTACGGATATCTAAAAAAGGAAAGGAAATAATAGAAGGTAAAACCAGTTATTATTCTTGTATACAAGATAATGATGTCTACTTAGGAGGTGCCTTAAAATATAATTTCCTTTATAATACAGACGATAATAGAATTTTAAAGTTATAGCATGCAACTAAGGCCTGCTGAGCTCATTCTCAATCAAGATGGAAGCATTTACCATCTCAATTTACATCCTGAAGATATAGCCACAACTATTATTACCGTAGGTGACCCAGATAGGGTTCATCAGGTTTCCAATTATTTTGACACCGTAGAGCTTAAAAAAGGAAAACGAGAATTTATTACCCATACAGGGTATAAAAACGGAAAAAGGTTATCGGTCATCTCAACCGGAATAGGAACCGACAACATTGATATTGTTCTTAATGAACTAGATGCGTTAGTAAACATTGATTTCAAAACCAGAAATTTAAAGAAAATCCACACCAAGTTAAGGATTATCCGTATCGGCACAAGTGGATCCATTCAGCAAGATATACCTGTAGATTCCTTTTTAATTAGCGAATATGCCATTGGCTTCGATGGTCTTTTGCATTTCTATGAACATAATAAAATTAGTCATACGCCAATTGAGGATGAATTTATCAAACACTGTTCATGGAGTTCGGACAAGGCCCGACCTTATGTGCTATCCTACTCCTACAGCTTAGCAAAAGTATTTAGCGATAATCGTATACGATTAGGTTTTACAGCTACTAATACAGGCTTTTATGGACCTCAACAGCGTCAGTTGAGATTAAAACCTAGCCATATTGAATTGACGGAAAAATTATCATCATTTAACTACCAAGGTCTATCATTGACCAATTTGGAAATGGAAACTTCTGGAATTTACGCCCTATCACAACTCTTAGGTCATGAGGCAGTTTCACTTAATTGCATTTTAGCTAATAGAGTTACGGGGGAATTTTCTAATAACCCGGCCAAATCTGTAGATGAGTTAATCAAATTCTGCATTGAGCGCCTTAGTTCATTGAGATTTTAATTATTCGTATCTAAGACTTCTTATTTTTGCCGAAATCTGACCATGAAAAAAAACAAATTTAAACATAGAGATATTAATTGGTTATACTTTAATGAGCGCGTTTTACTTGAGGCTGAAAATAAAGAAACTCCCCTATTGGAACGGCTTAAATTCTTAGCCATCTTTTCATCTAATTTAGATGAGTACTTTAAAGTACGTGTTTCAGGACTTCGTCAAATTAAGCAGTTGGATAAAAACCTTCGAAAGAAGCTAATGCTCAAAGCTAGTAGTACCCTTAAGCATATTCTTAAAACGATTGATGAACAACAAATTCATTTTGGAAAAGTAATTGCGACGACCTTAAAAGAGCTGGAAGAACATCATATATATTTGAAAAATGTAGCTAGCTTCAATCAAGAACAGAAACATTTTCTACGTAATCTATTTGATTCTACGATTAAAGAATTCTGTGAGGTTTATCACACCACTAATAACATAAAACTTACTGA
Organism: Maribacter sp. ACAM166; assembly: GCF_005771495.1. Lineage (GTDB taxonomy): Bacteria > Bacteroidota > Bacteroidia > Flavobacteriales > Flavobacteriaceae > Maribacter. Next base: position 204,687 of record NZ_VAUW01000004.1, on the reverse strand, counting down.
CAGTTCATTATACTTGGTGGTCACGCACTTTGATGACCGCTATAGTCTAGTGAAAATACCTACAGACGGAGTTAACCGGTTCATTGCAATACCCGGTAATGGGCATCAATATTGTTATATTGATGATGTGGTTCGACTAGAAATGCAAAAGCTTCTCCCGCAAAAAAAGATAACAAGTTGTTATTCCATAAAACTATCTAGGGATGCCGAACTCTATTTAGAAGATGATTATTCTGATGTTGAGCTAGTTGAAAAAATTTATAAATCATTAGATAAACGAAATACAGGACAAGCTACACGCCTACTTTATGATAACAAAATGCCTCTTAAACTAATCAATGCTGTAAAAACAGATCTTAATTTAGGTGAAGTTGATTTATCCCCTGGTGGCACGTATCATAATTTATCCGATTTTTTCACTTTTCCCCGACCTGAACATACTGAGCATTTACAATACGAACCAAAGCCTGCAATACCGCATCCAGAATTATCCTTTTGTACTAATTTTTTTGAAACTATCTCAAAAAAAGATCAGTTAATACATTTCCCCTATCAAGACTTTAGTGTGGTTGAAGAATTTCTTAAAAGTGCCGCTATTGACCCAAAAGTTAGTGCCATTAAAATGACCATCTATCGCATTGCAGAGTCTTCTGCATTGGCAAATGCCCTTTTAACTGCGTTAGAAAACAAAAAAGAAGTAACACTTTTTGTGGAAGCACAAGCTCGCTTCGATGAAGCCAATAATATAAAATGGGGTCGAATTTTTGAAGAAAAAGGAGCTAAGGTCATTTTTAGTATCCCTCAGATAAAAGTTCATTCCAAAATAGCCATGGTTTTTAGGGAAGAAAACGGAAAGGTTAAACGATATGCTTACATTGGTACTGGTAATTTTAATGCCAAGACCTCTAAAATTTACTGTGACCACGGACTTTTTACCGCTCATAAGAAAATTACGAAGGATTTAAAACAGGTTTTTGAAGTTTTGGAGCGAAAATTAATCGCACCAAAACTAAAACAGCTATTAGTTTCTCCTTTTACAACACGCGTTACTTTTCTCAATCTTATTCAAAATGAAATTACTGCTGCAGAAAAGGGTGAAAAAGCAGGTATAACAGCTAAAATGAATAGCCTCGAAGATGCTGATATGATTTCCGCACTATACAGGGCCGTTAATGCTGGTGTACACGTTAGACTTATCGTTAGAGGTTTTTGCTGTTATTTAAAGGCGAGTGATGACCTTAGCGCACAAATGAAAAATACTATTTTAATTACCAGTATTATAGATCGGTTTCTAGAACATGGTAGAATTTATCTTTTTGAAAATGGAGGAAATGAACTTATGTATATGGGTTCTGCAGATTGGATGACCAGAAATTTGGATAAGCGTATAGAAGTTGTTACTCCTATTCTTGATATGGATATCTTTAACGAATTGAAACATATACTAACATTACAGCTTAACGATAATCAAAAAGCCAGAGTTTTAGATTTAGAAAATTCAAATAAAAAAGTAGCCGTTGGTGATCAGGAAGAACCCGTACGTTCACAATATGCTATTTACGATTACCTAAAAAAAATATTAAATGAAAACCGTTAAAATCATTGGCGTACCCGAACATTTTAATTTGCCTTGGCACATGGCCATTGAAGAAGGCGCATTTGAAGAAAGGGGTATTAACTTAACTTGGACAGACATTCCCGAAGGTACAGGTAGAATGTGCGACCTGTTAGACAATAATGAAACTGATTTAGCCATCATACTTACAGAGGGTATCGTTAAAAGTATAACCGAGGGCAACCAAGTTAGAATTATACAAGAATATATCTCATCTCCGCTGCATTGGGGTATTCATGTAGACATAAATAGCACCTATAAATCACTTGAAGAATTGAAAAATACTACTGCGGCCATTAGCCGTTTTGGTAGTGGAAGCCATCTTATGGCATATGTACATGCAAAGCAAATGGGTTGGGAACCTGAAAATTTGAAGTTTAATTTGGTAAATACCCTAGATGGCGCTGTAGAGAGTCTAGCCTGCGGTAACGCTGATTATTTTATGTGGGAACATTTTACCACAAAACCTTTGGTAGATGGCGGTATATTTAGACACCTAGGCGATTGCCCTACCCCTTGGCCTTGTTTCGTTTTGGTTGGGACCAATAAATTTTTATCAGAACATAAAAATCTAGTAAAACATATTCGAGAGGTTATCAACAATTATACTGCAGAATTCAAACAAATACCCAGTATTGAACGCTCATTAGCAAATCGTTATCAACAAAAATTAATCGATATACAACAGTGGTTGCAACGCACTCAATGGAGCCAACAGCAGCTACCCGAGCATACATTGATTAAAGTTCAAGACACTTTAAAGGAACTGAAGTTAATCGATAGTTCACTATCGACATCTGAAATATTAGTGTGATTTAAATAATAGCCACGCTAAAATGCTTTTGAATTAACTGTTTAAAGGTATCATCAGATAGGGGTTTCTGTGAAAAATCGGCTATAAATGGATTAGCACCAGCAGCATCTTTATCCTCTTTATTATCACTAATAGTGACTAGAACGATGGTTATTTGGTCTTTTAGCTTTTTTGGAACCAATTCTTCATAAGCTTTTATAAATTGCCATCCATCCATTACAGGCATTCTTAAATCAAGCATGACCATACAAGGTAACTCTAATTCTTCTTGACCTTTCCCTAATATAAAATCTAACGCCTCTTGACCGTTTAATGCAGAGTTTACATTGACATCTAGGTCTAGTTTATTAATGAAAATTGAATGTAAAAAGTTACTTGCATCATCATCATCTACTAGTAATATAGAGTTCAATTTATGTGAATTGTTCATTTTGCGCTGTTGTTGATTGCAGTTCTATTTGTTAAAAACTGCAAAATAATGTTTTAAAGTTAGAGAAAATATCTTTAAGTAACTTACCAACTAATAGATTTATTGCCTGAATCATTCAATATTTTATTGCAAATAGAAAAATGTTGATTTCCAAACCAATATCCACGATTAGCACTCAACGGAGATGGGTGTCCAGAAGTGAGAATATAATGCGCTGTAGAATCAATTAGTTTTTCCTTTTTTTTTGCAAAACCACCCCATAATAAAAAAACAATACCTGTCCTTTCTTTGGCTAATTTTGAAATTACGGCATCGGTAAACGTTTCCCAACCTTGTTTTTGATGACTGGTAGGCTCATGTGCCCGCACTGTAAGCGTAGAATTTAATAATAGCACCCCTTGTTCGGCCCATCGTTTCAAATTCCCACTTTTGGGATAAGGTAGTTCTAAGTCTGTTTGAATTTCCTTAAAAATATTCATAAGTGAAGGCGGATGCGCTATGCCATCGTGAACCGAAAAGCATAATCCATTAGCCTGCCCAGAACCATGATATGGGTCCTGCCCTATTATAACTACTTTGGTTTTTTCAAAAGGGCAATGGTCGAATGCTGCATAAATATCTGAATGTTTGGGGTAACACGTATTATCAGTATATTCTTGCTTTACAAATTCGGTAAGATTATTAAAATATGGTTGATTAAATTCTTCTTGTAAATGATTTTTCCAACTTGGATGAATTGCTTTACACATACTAACAATGATTTATTTTACACAGTACAAAACTACCAATAACTACGATATATAGTCCTAATCAAGGCTACTTTGAAAGGTTAATGTTCTTTTGTAAAGTTAAATATCCCCTATTAGGTAAGGCCATTAGTTAAAATAGTGTTGACAATCTTGTTATTTCAAATATCGTAGCCAATCCGTACCTTTGCCGCTTATTTAAACAGAACGTGGCTAACATACATTCCAAAACATTACAGGACCTTGAATTTCCTTCCGTATTAACACAAGTTTCTGTGCGCTGCCATACCGAATTAGGAAAGCAGGCCGCATTAGAAATTGCACCATTGATCAACGAGGAAAATAGTACGTTGGAATTGGGTAAAACTGCAGAATACCTATCGTCACTTATTAGTGAAAACCGTATTCCCAATCATGGTTTTGATAGTATTAATAGTGACTTAAAACTACTTAAAATTGAAAATACCACATTAGAGCTACAAGGTTTTAAGCGAATTGCTAGTATTTGCACAACGGTAGCTTTACATCAAAAATTCTTTAAAAAATTCAAAGAATATTATCCATTATTTCACGAATTCGTTTCGATTTTAGAACCTACTACGGAAATACCGGATTTGATAAATAACGTTATTGATCGATTTGGAGAAGTCAAGGATAATGCTTCAGATAACCTATTCACCATTCGTAGACAGATAAATCAGGTACGAGGTAAAATCGGTCAAAGTTTCGGAGCCGCCTTAAATACCTATCAAGCTTCAGACTATTTAGATGATATTAGAGAGTCTGTAGTTGAAAACAGAAGGGTATTAGCAGTTAAAGCTATGTACCGTAAAAAAGTCAAGGGTTCTGTGATGGGTACTTCAAAGACAGGCAGCATTGTTTATATAGAGCCAGAAGCTGCATTGAAGTATAGTCGAGAACTGAACAATTTGGAGTTTGATGAAAAAGAAGAGGTGCAACGCATTTTAAAGCAACTAACAAATCAAATTAGACCATTTAGAGTTCTTTTAAGGGATTATCAGGAGTATTTAACCCAAGTGGACGTTATAGCTGCAAAAGCTAAATACGCAGAGGATATTGATGCTCTACTGCCCAAAATAAACACCAATAGCAGGCTTTATTTACGTGATGCCTATCATCCCCTCTTGTTTCTTAATAATAAGCGTAAGGGAGAAAAGACTTTTCCACAAACCATAGAATTACATAAAGAAAACAGGATTATTGTTATTTCCGGTCCAAATGCAGGAGGAAAAAGTATTACTTTAAAAACAATTGGACTTTTACAAGTCATGTTGCAAAGCGGACTTCTGATTCCCGTTCATGAACGTAGTGAAGTTTGTTTTTTTAAAAATATTTTAACAGATATCGGTGACAACCAAAGTATTGAAAATCATTTAAGTACGTACAGTTACCGATTAAAGAACATGAACCAATTTTTGAAACGCTGTGACAGCCAAACGTTGTTCTTAATAGATGAATTTGGTACAGGTAGTGATCCCGAATTAGGGGGAGCGTTAGCTGAAGCATTTTTAGAAGTGTTCTATGAACGTGGTTCGTTTGGTGTCATTACTACCCATTACGCCAACTTAAAAGCCCTTGCCAATGAGTTGCCCCACGTAACGAACGCGAACATGCTTTTTGACGGAAGAACCCTCGAACCTACATTCCAATTGATTTTAGGGCAAGCTGGTAGTTCGTTTACATTTGAGGTTGCCCAGAAGAATGGTATCCCCTACTCACTAATCAATAAAGCTAAGAAGAAGATTGAGCGCGGTAAAGTCCGTTTTGACGCAACCATAGCCAAACTGCAAAAAGAACGCAGCAAAATGGCAGAAACTGGTTCTAGATTAAAGGAAGAAGAGGTAAAAGCACGTGAAGAAGCATCTCGTTTAGAAAAATTAAACGCCAAGGTCAAGTCAAAATTAGAGAACTATCAAGAATTATATGAACATGACCAACGTATGATTCTATTAGGCAATAAGGTGAATATAGCGGCAGACAAGTATTTTCAAGATAATAAAAAACGTCCCTTAGTTTCTGAGCTCATACGAATCGTAGAAACGGAAAATAGTAAGCGTAAGAAGAAAACGGCTAACCAAGCGAAAGCAGAACGTTCTAAAAAAGCACAAGTAACCAAAGAAGTACAAAAGGAAGTTGAGGTTATTCGAGAAACTAAGAAAGTCGATAAGAAAAAAGCAATTCAAAAGGAAAAGAATAAACCTAAACCCGTTTTTAATATCGGGGATCGGGTACGTATGATAGACGGCAAAGCGGTTGGATCAATAGATTCTCTAGAAAAGGGTAAGGCCATTGTCAATTATGGCATGTTTACCACGAATGTGAGTGTTGACCAGTTGGAATTAGTAGAACGAAAGAAATAAGGATTAAATAAACCTGAATACCACTAGGTTATAATAAATCGTATACGATTAAAATTAATGCTAATTAACTATTTAGTGTGTTTTATTAATCTCTTTTAGTTTTTTGATTACGGTAATTAATAACTATTTGGTGCCCCTGACATACTAATATTCATGTTATCTTTACACCTTGGAAACAACTAAGAAAATTATCCTTTTTGATGGAGTTTGTAATCTTTGTAATGGAGCGGTTCAGTTTATCATAAAGCGAGATAGTAAACATGTTTTTCAGTTTTCTGCTTTGCAAAGTGAAGTGGGGAAAAAAATGACAGCTGCGCGGAATATTGATACTGATTTGATAGATTCAATTATCCTCATCGAACCAAATGTTGCTTATTTCACTAAATCAACTGCAGCATTAGAAATAGGCAAAAGTTTGAAAGGTTTAAGAACGATATCTTCTATTTTACTATGGATTCCTGAATCTTTTCGAAATATCGTATACGATTTTATAGCACGAAATAGGTATAATTGGTATGGTAAAAAGGATGTGTGCATGGTACCGAAAACCGAACTTAAAGATAAATTTCTTTGACATTATGACGTTTATACTTGGCGCTAATTCTGGGTCTTATATTTCCTACTGATTAGACAAGGTTACTACTTTAAACTTTCTAATTGCTAATCAATCGAAAACCAGAAGAAAGAAAATATAGCATTCTGTAAAAAAAATGTGCTTCCTAAAGTAACTATCTCCCCACTAATTATTTTACGTATTACACCTCCATATATCATTAAAAATTGCGTCAACAAAATACTTGCTGATATACTTGGCTATTTTGGCCAAGTTGAGCATATAGACTTTAAACTGATAGGTGCAATTTACACCACTAAAAGAATGTACTTGAATAAAGTTATTGGGAAATCTAAAATTCCACTTTTAGACTTTAAAGAAATACCTATCTCCGCAGAATGGAAATCACTGATTCATGCTAAAATAATTATGACAGAGCTAACATAATCTGTGTTTTTAAAGATATTCAGCAAGATAGTATATAGACAAGAACCTAAGATTGGTAAAAAGTGTTGCCTAATTTAGTACCAATCGACATTAACCAACTGACCCTTGAAAAAAGGAAATTCGCATTTCTACAGTTACAAACAACCCCAAATATTGACCTTAATTTATCCAACATAAATCTTGTTGCATCCAACCTTAGACATATTGTTGAAAAAATAAGAAGCCTACCTTCCAATATTCATGCTACTGCTACTTCAATTAGGAATGGAAAGATGGTTTTAGATGGAGATATCAACGTAGTAAAAGAGATTCCAGATATAGATGTGTCTTTTAGCCTAGATAATAGCAGTGCTAAAGCTCTTAACGATTTTATAAATTATTTCACAGGCATTGATTTTAATGAAGGTACATTTGATTTGTTTGAAGAGTTAGCCATTTCCGATGGTTTCTTAAAAACCTTACGAGTAGGATTTGTTAGTTTCTTTAAATTTGTTCTTAAAAACCATAAAGAAGATACGCTGGCTACAAAAACACTAATAGAAGGTGATTTAAACGGGAGGAAGATTAAAATTTGACTACTTGACTCGCAAATTCAAAAACTCCTGAATACTGGCTATAATTAGGTTTACGTTAATCATTTGAATTTTAAGGATACTAGCGATGGTGGAGAAGCATTAGACGACAAGAAGTCGTCTAAACAAAGAACAACTCCAAAGCAGAAAACCTTCAAATACACGAAATACCTAATATTTTTATTCATCATAAAATACTGAAAATCAAATTATTAAACACTATCAACTAGAGTTTCAATCGAATTAATATTGATATATTAACATATAGACCAAAAACTAAAAAAATAGCCCACATTTGATGTATTGCTAAAGGAATAACGTATGCCCCTACGGGAATTTTAACCTTGCTTTCCGCTATTAATATAGGTGGTCAAAAAGCAGGCAGGTTAGCGGTTATAGATTATTTAAAAAATCATACATGTGGCACTGTGTTGATTTTTATTTTAGGTATAGGCCTTATTTGTTTCGCAATATTGAGGTTCATGGTAAGTATAAAGGATCTAAAAGGAATAGGATTAGACATAAAAGGTTTAGCAAAAAGAAGTTACTTTTTACGCAGCCTTAGGGATTCTATCCATTTTAGCTGGGTTTGGTATTTTATCATTGCTCAAAAGTGATAGCGGGTCCTGCAGTTCTATATTAGCGAGCTCAACAGGAACCTTCATTTTCATTACCATCTGACTTGGTTTAACTGTGAAAGGTATTTTTCTATTTCAGTTTAGAATAAAATTCATATCGGTAGTAGCGAAGAGAAGATATATTAAACGAATAGGATATGCCATACTTATTTCTAGAGGCATTGTCACTTCTATTGTAGCTTACTTTTTTCTTGCTGCAGGTTTTAATTTGAATGGAAATACTTCCAACGACATGAAAGGCACCGCAGAAGCCTTCTCGTTCATTCACGAACAAGCTCTTACGGTAAACTGCTGTTAGGAACTGTAGCAGCAGGTCTAATCTGCTATAGTATTTATATGTTTACCATGGCAGCCTATCGTAAATTTGATACCTAACCGTAGGTGTCAATACGTTTATTATATTGGTTATGCTAAATTAGTACTACCATACTTCAAAATAGGTTGTAATTTCTATGTAGCACTAGGGTTTCTTTTTATAATTATCATCCCAATTTTTAACTTTGGGAGTATTCAATTTACCAACCGATTTTGCCACCATCATCGAAACTGCAGCATCACCTGAAACATTAATTACTGTACGACACATATCCAACGGTCTATCGACGGCAAAAATCAGAGCTAATCCTGCTTCTGGAATTCCTGCCTGTGCCAAAACAATAACCAACATAACCATTCCTGCTCCTGGAACCGCTGCGCTACCAATAGATGCTAAGGTCGCAGTTACAACTATCCCTAATTGAGCAGATAAACTCAAATCCATACCAAAAGCCTGTGCTATAAAAACGGCAGCTATTGCTTGATACAAACTGGTACCATCCATATTTATGGTTGCACCAATTGGAAGCACAAAACTTGTCACCTCCTCATCTACTCCCAAATGCTCCTCAACCCGTTCCATGGTAACAGGTAAGGTAGCCGCACTTGAACTTGTTGAAAAAGCCAGCAATTGAGCTGGAGACATTCCTTTCATAAACGTACTTGGTGAGGTTTTTGTGACAATCCAAACTATTAGCAGATATACGCCTAACATTAAGCTCAACCCAAGTACGACACAGAAAGCATACCATGCCAAAGCCTTAAATAAATCTAAACTTGGAGATTCTACTACCAATGCAGCCAATAGAGCAAAAACACCAAAAGGTGCCGCTAACATAATGAGATCAATCAGTTTTAAAATAACTTCATTAAAACCATCAAAAAACTTTTTAACAGGCGAGGATTGCTCTTCAGGTATGAGTATTAGACCAACGCCGAAAAATATAGCAAAGAAAATTACTTGCAACATATTTCCATTATCCGAAGCTGCCTGAAATATATTACTAGGTACTAAATCTTCTAATGCCTGTAAAGGACCTGCTTCCTTTTGCTTATCTGCTTTAGATTTTATCGCATCGGCATCGCTTTTATAACTTTCTACCAATTCGCTTCGGGTTTCTTCGCTTATAGAGGAACCTGGCTTTACAATATTAACCACTCCTAAACCAATAGAAACTGCAACAACCGTTGTAATTATATAGATGGCAATCGTACGCCCACCCATTTTAGAAAGTTTTGAAATATCCTTTAAATCAGATACACCTTTTATTAAAGAGGCCAAAATAAGGGGGACTGCAATGAGTTTTAAGGAATTGATGAAAATAGTACCAAAAGGCTTTATCCAATCCGATATAAATTTAGGTCCCCATTCCAATTGAACCATAGCTAAGGCGAATAAAACACCTGCCAACATTCCCAATAGAATTTGCCAATGCAACTCTAGCTTCCTCATATATAATTTGGTTTAGGGAAGAAAGATAGTATTTTGCTCGTAAAAGTGCTAAAAAGGAAACCTATAATTTTATAGTTCTGTTAATTAATGCATAGTCTGCCAAAACCAAAGCTGTCATTGCTTCAACAATTGGTACCGCTCTTGGTACAACACATGGATCATGCCTACCTTTTCCTTGTGCTTGAACTTTATTTCCCTCTTTATCTATAGTCTCGTACCCTTGAATAACAGTGGCTACAGGTTTAAAGGCAACATTGAAATAAATATCCATACCATTACTTATTCCACCTTGTATACCGCCACTAAAGTTCGTTTTAGTAGACCCATCACTATTAAATTGGTCATTATGGTCGCTACCTTTCATTTTCACCCCTTCAAAACCGCTACCATATTCAAAACCTTTCACCGCATTAATGGAAAGCATTGCTTTACCTAATTCTGCGTGAAGCTTATCGAAAACAGGTTCTCCTAAACCGATGGGTACATTTTTAGCAACACAAGTAATCACTCCGCCTATTGTATCACCTTCTTTTTTAATCGATTTGATATACTCTTCCATTTTCAAAGCCACTTCTGGATCAGGACAGCGAACGGCATTCGATTCGGTAAGTGATAAATCTAATTCTTTATACCCCTTATTCAATCGCATATCCCCAACTTGTGACACATATGCTTGAATGGTAACATTTTTAAGAAATTGCTTAGCAATAGCACCAGCTACTACCCTACTAGCTGTTTCTCTGGCAGAACTTCTTCCTCCTCCACGATAATCTCTAAATCCATACTTCTGATCATAAACATAATCAGCGTGAGATGGCCTGTATGAATCCTTAATATGACCGTAGTCTTGAGATTTTTGATTTGTGTTATGAATTGCAAAACCAATTGGGGTCCCTGTAGTTTTACCTTCAAAAATTCCTGAGAAAAACTCAACTTCGTCTGGTTCCTTTCGTTGGGTAACTATAGCAGATTGCCCCGGTTTTCGACGATCTAAATCACTCTGGATTTCGGTTAAATTTAATTCGATTCCAGATGGGCAGCCATCAATTACACCTCCAATTGCTTTCCCGTGTGATTCTCCAAAAGTACTTACTCTAAATATGGTTCCAAAGCTGTTTCCGGCCATGATATATATGTTCTAAATTAATGGATTTAGGCTTGTTATACTTAAGATAGCCCAGGTTTCAAAGGTAAATGTTAAATGTATAATAGAAAAATTTTAAAAGTGCTTAATACTAGTTTACCTGTTACAAACTTTGATGATGATAATTTAACTTCATCATTATAAAATATTGATGCTTTTTTCACTGATTACAATAGGGTGAAATATTAAAGCACAAATAAAATATCAAGAGCGAGAGCGAATGACTGTTTATATCCAAATTCTAGCGTTTAGGAAAAGCACATGTCCGTTTTGGCCTATGCGCTGTAGCCTTGGAAATAATAGCGATACGAAAACGATAAATTAGCTTCCTTTCTTTATGGCCAAAGATGTAAAGTCTGTGAATCTAAAAAAACTCATAACCAAAATTACGCATCAAAAAATAATAAAATTATGGAATCAGTAGGACCTAATTCAATAAAGCCTCTTTCAATATACTAACTGGATGTTTTGCAATTCTTTTTGTTCCATCAAATATCTGATGCCTACAACTTGTGCCATTTGCTGCGATTATGGTGGTCGGTGCAGTTTTAGAAACAGCCGGAAACAATTTTAACGCTCCTATTTTCATACTAGTTTCATAATGCTCCTTTTCATAACCAAATGAACCCGCCATACCGCAACACCCTGAAGCTATTATCGTGACTTTATAATTTATAGGTAGATTTAAAACATCAAAAGTGACTTTTTGATTACTTATCGCTTTTTGATGACAATGATTATGAATTTTTATATCCTTGGTTTCCTCTGTAAATGCAGATGCTTCTATTTTTCCGGAAGTAATCTCATTGGCCAAAAATTCTTCAATTAAAAAAGAGTGGTCTGCAATGCTTTTGGAGACTTCCTTGTCATCGGTCATTCTCAAATACTCATCCCTAAAAGAAAGTATGGCTGATGGCTCTAAACCAAGTATTGGTAACCCAAGTGCTGCGAATCTTGAAAGTTCCTTTGTATTTTTCTTAGCCAGTTTTTGTGCTTGTTTCAAAAACCCTTTGGAAAGAAATGTACGGCCACTTTCGGCATAGAATAGTTCTACGTCATACCCCAGTTTCACCAGTAAGGCTATAGCATCCTTACCTACTTCAATATCCAAATACTTTGTAAACTCATCAATAAATAAAACTACTTTGTGTTTTGAGGCAGTATTCTGATTAGTAAAGTCTTGAAGGTATTTATCGAAATTAAAGCTATAAACATTTGGTAGGCTTCTTTCTTTGGCAACACCACTTGCTTTCTTAAGTAATCTACCCAATAGTTTAGAATCATACACAGCATTTGTAAGTCCTGATACTTTACTTCCAAAACTATTCAACATCGTGTTATAGGCAAACAATTTCCCTCTTAAGGGGTACCCGTTTACTTCTTGGTATTGATATAAAAATTCAGCTTTTAACGTTGAGATATCTACATTACTTGGACACTCACTTGCACAGGCCTTACAGCTAATACATAAATCAAATACCTCTTTCAACTCAGCGCTATCAAAAGCGTTTTGCGAGGCACTCTTTGGATTTGTCAAAAACTCTCTTAATGCATTTGCCCTGCCACGGGTCGTATCTTTCTCATTTTTAGTCACGTGATAACTTGGGCACATACCACCACTCATATGATGAGTCTTACGACAATCTCCACTACCGTTGCACTTTTCTGCCGCCTTTAATATTCCCTCGCTATCAGAAAAATCCATCAACGTTTTAATATCAGGCTCTTCTCGATCAATTTCATATCGAAACGATTTATCCATTGGGTACGCATCGACAATCTTACCTATATTAAAGATGCCTTGTGGATCAAAGTAAGACTTTACCCGTCTTAGCAATTCATAATTCTTCTCTCCTATCATTAATGGAATAAACTCGGCACGAACGATACCATCACCATGTTCACCACTAAATGAACCCCTATACTTTTTTGTAAGCTTAGCAACATCAGTGGTTATAGCTCTAAATAAGGAAACATCAGAAGATTTTTTAAGATTGAGAATCGGTCTCAAATGAAGCTCACCAGCACCCGCATGTGCATAATACACCGCTTTCTGGTCGTAGCCTTTCATGATTTGAGTAAACTCCCCGATAAATTCCTTTAAATCCGTTAGTGCCACTGCAGTATCTTCTATACAGGCAACCGCCTTCATGTCCCCTACTATGTTCCCTAAAAGTCCCAATCCCGCTTTACGAAGCTCAATAGCTTTCGCTATATTATCGCCTACAAGAATGGCATTAGCATAACTTAATCCAGATTTTTTTATAGTTTTAATTAAAGAAGCTATTTCAGTATCAAGCTCAACCTCTGTATGAGCGCTTAGTTGCAACATCAATAATGCTTCTGGATCTCCTTCTACAAAAAATCGGTTGGCCATTTGTGCACGATTATTTTTCGTGCAATCTAAAATAACCTTGTCCATCATTTCACATAATTGTAATGGATGCTCCATAACAGGAACCACATCCACCAAACAATCTTCTAAAGATGTATAGTGTGTCACCACCATAGCTGAGAATGCAGGTGGAAGATCATCAAGTTGAATCGTAATTTCTGTCGTAAACGCTAAAGTACCTTCACTACCACATAGTAGTTCGGCCATATTAAAATAGGATTTCGCACCACCGAACAACTCCGATTTTAAAAGTTCATCTACGGCATATCCTGTATTTCTTCTATGTATTTCGGGTTTAGGAAAATTACTAATTATCTCTTCCGCTACTTCCTTGTCAATTAATTCTTTATATATACTTTTATAAAGTGATGCTTCAAATTTTGAACCAGCGCATTTTTGATGAAATTCTTCTGAAGAAATCCTACCAAATTCAGCCTCACTTCCATCGGCCAAAATAGTTTTTAAAGAAATAACCTTATCCCTAGTTACCCCATACTGAATAGAGGTTGTACCCGATGAATTATTTCCCACCATACCACCAATCATACATCTATTCGATGTCGATGTATTGGGTCCGAAAAACAATCCGTGGGGTTTTAAATATTGATTCAGCTCATCTCTAATAACTCCCGGCTGAACGGTTACTTGTTTTTTAACTTCATCTAGACTAATAATCTTTGTAAAATGTTTTGAAACATCAACCACCAAACCATCTCCCACGCATTGCCCAGCTAATGATGTGCCTGCAGTTCTAGGTATCAATCCGATTTTCTCCTCATTTGCAAATCGAATAACCGATTTTATATCGGCTATAGATTTTGGAAAGGCAACACCTATTGGAATTTTACGATAAACGGATGCATCAGTAGCATAAAGAGCTTTTGTAAGGTCATCATATCGTAGTTCTCCTTCTAAATCTTGTTGTAAATTTGACAACGAATTTTTATTCAACGTAGCACAATTTTAATTGCAAAATTAAGTTTTATTGTGTGAGCTACGTTATAAATAAGCTCATTTTTCATCATAAACATTATGAACTATATGAAGATTTTAAAAGGTATTTCGGTATTAGCATTTATGGCTACCTGCTCAATTTCCGCACAGGATATAGCCAATCACGCTTTAGGATTGCGCTTAGGCGATAGTGACGGATTTGGTGCGGAAATCAGTTATCAAAAATCGCTAGGAATAGGTAATAGAGCTGAATTTGATTTAGGCTGGAGAGACAGTAGAAATTTTAACGCATTTAAAATTGCTGGACTCTACCAATGGGTACGCACTATTGAAAATAACTTTAACTGGTACTACGGTGTTGGTGGTGGATTAGGAAGTGTAGACTTTCCAAGCAGACCCAATAACGACGATAATGGCGGTATATTTGTATTTGCCGCAGGAGATATTGGAATCGAATATAATTTTGATATCCCATTGATCCTATCATTGGATTTTAGACCAGAAGTAGGAGTTATCGGATATGATGGATTTTCTGATAATTTCGATTTTGATATTGGCCTAGGGATTCGATATCAGTTCTAAGCTGATACCAACCTTTAATTATAAAGACCTCTAACACTTGCGTTAGAGGTCTTTTTTTATCGCCTATATATAAGTACATTTGCAAAATAAACTAAGTAAATTTTATGAAAAATAGTATTCTAATCCTACTGGCAGGAATTTTAATGTTCAGCTGCAACTCTAAACCGGAAGGTTTTACCTTAAACGGAACATTACGAGGCGAATTAAAAGAGGGTACCAATGTATTCCTAAAAAAGATAGGTGAAGACAATCAACCTATTGAGGTAGATACAGCGACTACCACCAATGGTGAATTCACTTTTACAGGAACATCAGACATTCCTGAACTTCACTACATTTTCGTAGAACAATTACCTGGTTATACTGCAATAATCTTGGAAAATGGCAACATACAATTCAACGCGCATAGAGATAGTATGGGCTTTGCCGAAATAGCGGGAACTTTCCAAAATGAGACCTTTGCAGACTACATGAAGCAGTCGAGGGAAATTTCACTGCAAGCTCAATCAATTCAAAAAGATATGCAAGCAGCCTCTGGTGAAGCAACATTGGCGTTACAAGATGAGATGAAGGAGTTACAGGATGAGTACAAAAATTTCGAATTAGACTACGTGAAAGCCCATCCTAAGGCTTTAATCTCAGCGTTGGTGCTTGATAGAGCTATTTCAACAAAAGCTGTTGGGGTAGATGAAGTTGAAGGTATTTACGAGTCTATGTCCGAAGAAATCAAAAATTCCCAACCTGGTAAAAAGGTACTAGAGGGTATTGAAAAATTAAAGAAATCAGAGGAAGCCGGTAAAAACACACGTATAGGCTCAAAAGCTCCAGATTTTTCAGGTCCGAATCCTGATGGTAAAGAAATAGCTTTGAAAGATGTTTTAGGCAAGGTTACCTTAATTGATTTTTGGGCAGGATGGTGTAGACCATGTAGAGCTGAAAATCCTAATATTGTAGCAGTTTACAATAAATACCATAGTAAAGGCTTGAATGTTCTTGGTGTTTCTTTAGACAGAACCGAAGAGGCCTGGAAAAAAGCGATTGTAGAAGACGGATTGGAATGGAACCATATTTCAAACATTGCTTATTTTGATGATAAAATAGCGAAACTATATAACGTAGATGCAATACCTGCAGCGTTCTTATTGGATGAGAATGGAGTAATTGTAGCTAAGAACCTAAGAGGCCCTGCACTTGAACAAAAGGTAGCTGAACTATTAGATTAAATACAATAGTATTTAAAATCAAAAGCCCCAAGGTAAATACCTTGGGGCTTTTATTTAGTATACTTTCCCTTTATTAGAACTTACCGTAGTAATCATTGAATACCCCTGTTACCGTTGAATTTCCTTCTTTAGTTACTTTACCCCAAATAGCAGCTATCGGGCGATCGCCTAGAAATTCTAATGCAGCCCCATCTTCAAGTATTAAATCACCATAAATAGTCATATTACCTTCGATACGGAGTGTTGATCCAGATTTAACCACGACATCACGCCTTTTATGAAATCTACCTATAACAATAGTCCCGTTCATTTCAAAGATACCATCTTCATTAATAGTAATATCATTCTTAACCGTCCATGAGCCACATAATAACAAAGAGCCATCAACCGTTAATGAGTTAAAACGCTTTGATCCTGAATACGCTTCTTCAGCACCCTCTGGAACCTTATAATTTGAACTACCACTAAATGAAGCCAAGTTTTCACATCTAGTCAATAAACTCTGGCTAGGTTTATTTAATTTTATAATCTGAAAACCAGATTTACCTGAGGCAGCAAAAATATAATCACCTTTAGATGCTACATAGTTAATAGAACCGTTAAGTTCAATTACCCCTACACCTTCTGTATTGTCAAACTTTTTTTCAGAAAGACTAAGTCCGCCTGCACCATTTGCCATTAAAAGCACATCATCATTTACGGCAACACCGTTGGTTACAATATCACCTGGTTCTGCATTTTCAGGAGATGTAAGTATCGGCACATACTCAATAAAACTGCCCGTCGAAGCATTATAAATACCAGCCCCTTTTGAACCTTCAGAAACAACAATATTGTCACCTGAAAAAGCTAAAGTACGCTTGGCATCAATTCCAAAATCAGAATCAATATCTATACTTTTCGTAATCGTAAGATTTTGATCTAAAACACTTACGCCTTGTGCTGCATCTAAAACTGCAATCTCGGTACCATTAACCGCAACTGAACGCAAGTCTGAAAAGGCCGTTTCACTCAAGGTACTCATATCACTTTTATCGTAAGCGACCACAAAACCATCTTGACCACTTGTAACCAAAACTGTGTTATTTATTATACTAACATCAGTAGCATTAAACCCCTCTTGAAAACCGAAAGTAATATTGGACGTATTTAGTCTTCCATTATCAACCCCTATTTTAGCAACTAATGAATTTGACGTAGCGGTTACTGATTTTTCAGAATCTACACCACCGGCAACATAAACATACCCTCTATCATAAGCAATTGAATTTAAGTCAGCATTTGTAAAATATACTCTAGAGGTTACCGTAGGATTATTTGGGTCGCTAATATCGATTACATCTACAGCACCAACATATTCTTGACCAACAGTATTATAAGAAACATAACCATAATCACCATTAAGAGCTACGTGCGTCGCCGCTAAATTTTCACCGTTTTTAAATGAAGGTGGTGCTATTTGAGCCACTAAAGTAAGTGGATAATCTCCAGCTTGTTCTACTTTACCGGTAGTGCTACCATATCTTTTTGCACTTGTAATCGGGTCTTCATAAATATCTAGGACACCTGCGCGATCAAAATTCACACTATTTTCCAATTTTAATTGGTCGGTTTCTTTAATTAAATTATCCTCAGGGTTTTCAAAAATCGTAGTTTCATCACTACAACTCGCAACTGCAAAAGTTGCGGTTATGGCCATTAGCCATATTTTTTTGATAGATAAAGTTGATTTCATGTCTAATTTGGTTTTTTGCAATAACGATAGACACGTTTCAAATGTTGTATTTATCTTAAGAAATACGATGAAATACCACCTAATCAATACTTTTGAAGATTTTTTTGATTGGTACCCGTAAATTTAAGAACTTATATTTTACCCATTTTTCCAAGAACGAAAAGCAATAAAATTGGAAGTGCAAGTAACCCGACCATTAAGGTTTCCGTCTGCAAAAGACTTGGCATAAATAATAACGTACAAGCGTAACCACCAATCGCACCACCAAAGTGTGCCGTATGGCCAATATTACCTAATCGTTTTTTTATACCATAGATCGAATACAGCAAATAACCAATACCAACAACATAGGCTGGCACGGGAATAGGAATAAATAGTATCCCTAATTGCATGTTTGGTTGTAAAAGAATTGCGGCATACAAAATACCGGTAACCGCACCACTTGCCCCTACAGCGGAATAATATGGTTCATCTTTATGAAAATTTAATGCTAATAAGCTACCTGCTAAAAGACTTATAAAGTAAATAATCAAAAATTCAATCGGTCCAAACCAATTGATTACCACGCTGGCAAAGAAATACAGCGTTAGCATATTAAATAACAAGTGGGAAATATCAACATGAAGAAAACCAGAGGTTAGCATACGCTCCTTCTGCCCTGACTTTATCGCTCCTATTCCAAATTTGTAGCGCTCAAAGAAGGATGTATCATTAAATCCTTTAAGTGATACCAATACATTTGCTGCAATAATTACTATAGTAGCTATATTAAGGTTGTTCATTAACTCAATTTATTTGGCGTCAAATATAGCTATATTTGACCATAATTATAGCGCATGCAACTATTGGTATTTGTTCTTATCTATCCCATTTTGTGGATGATTTCTATTCTGCCTCATCGTTTATTTTATATTTTTTCAGATATAGGCTTTTTCTTTGTCTATCATGTTTTTGGGTATCGTCGTAAAGTGGTACAGAACAACTTAAATTTAGTATTTCCTGACAAGACCAAAGTGGAAATTACCCATATTGAAAAAGAGTTCTACAAACACCTCTGTGACACCTTTTTGGAAATGGTAAAATCTATGAACCTAAGCAAAGAAGATGTCTTTAAGAAATATCACGTGGTGAACCCAGAAGTATTGCTTGAGATTGAAAAGGAGCGCAGTATTATTATTCTATGTGCTCACTATGCAAATTGGGAATGGAATGTGAGTATAAACAACTATGTGAATTCCAAAGGGTATGCCGTGTACCAAAAGGTAAATAATTCATATTTTGATGCTTTTATTAGAAAAGTAAGGGCACGATGGAACACCACTTTAATTACTCAAAGCCAAACTGCGAAAACGGTGATTCAAAACCATAGAAATAACGTTCGTGCAACCTATGGTATGGTAAGTGACCAATCTCCTCAATCACATAGAGCTCAATATTGGACTAAATTCATGGATATACAGGTTCCCATTTTTAATGGTGGCGAGGTTTTGGCTCGAAAAACCGGACTGGCGGTGGTCTTTTTAAAGGTAAGCAAGGTTAAACGAGGATATTACAACGCTGAATTTATACCTATAGCCCTTAATAGTAAAGAAACCAAGGAACATGAAATCACTGATGCATTCCTTCGACTGACGGAGGCGCAGATCAAAGAAAAACCTGAATTTTACCTGTGGACGCATAAACGATGGAAACATAGAGGGAAGACACCCGCTTCATTTGCTAAGACCTAAGAACGATTTTAATCCGTTTTATAATTATTCAAATCCCACAATTTCAGTATTTTTAGTTTTTATCGGTATAATTAATTTGAAAATTATCATAATTCATGGATATTCTACAAACTATTTATAATGAAATTGTTGGTTTCTTAGGAATATCACAGGCATGGGAAATTATCAAAAATGGAGACTATAATGCTTTTAGGACTTATGATGGAATAAAAAGCCTTGTGTACCCTATTATACCTTTGTTGGTCTTATTTGAACTAATTCTAGGTTTGGCGTATAAAAAACCACAAACAAAGGTCTACAAGGTTAACTTTCTTATTTACATCTTTAATCGGTTTGTTGGTCGTTTTATTGCGATAGCTATGGTCACATGGATTATTGGGCTACTACAGCCCATTGCCCCATTCCAAACCAGTTTAACCTGGTATTGGTTCATATATGGTTATATCGTTTGGGAATTTGGCCATTTCTTATACCACTATTGGGGCCACAAAGTTCGGTTGTTCTGGTGTCTACACTCGACGCATCATGCACCAGAAGAGATGAACCTTTCAGTAACTTATGCCCATTTTTTCCTTGAGGGTCCGTATGCGGACACCATTAGAACCACAGTTTGTATTCTACTTGGGGTGCAGCCAGAACTTTTATTTATAATTATGTTTATTGACGGTACCTGGGGAGCTTTCATTCATGTAGGCGAAAACGTTATAAAAGATGCCCGCTTTGGTTTTCTTAGAAAATATATTCTAACTCCATCGCACCACAGGATACACCACGCAAAGAACCCACTTTATATGGATACCAATTTTTGCAATCTCCTAAATATTTGGGACAGGGTTTTTGGCACCTATCAGGAAGAAGAAAAACACATTAAAATTGAGTATGGTATCACCCGAGAAGTGAATTCAGGTAATTTCTTGGATGTTTACTTTGGCGAGATTGTTGCCTTGGCAAAAGATGTAGCAAAAGCACCGGGAATCTTGAACAAAGTGAAGTATATTTTTATGCCTCCCGGGTGGCATCATTTAGGAGATCACCAAACAGCAAAGATTACTAAGCAAAACTATTTAAACAAAGAAAAATATAACATTAAAGGTTTAAAAACCAAAGTGGTATAAATAATAGAATAGTCGCTTGCATAATTCTCGCATAGCACTTCATAATCCAACACTTGCCATTCATGTTTTTTATCCAGCAGAATGTGGTCTATATAGATAATAGGATCACTTGCGGGCCAAGTGCTCCTTGAAGCCGCTACGTGATAAGGTTTGCTGAATATTTTACGTAAAATGCACAAGGTATTGCTCTTTGGCCCATCATTAAGATTACCCACCAGTACCTTTTAATTATCCATATCCTTTAGCGCAGTGACCAATAACTTTGCCTGCATAGTACGATTCGTATGGTCATCAAGATGGTCTAAATGGGTGCTCAAAAAAGTGTGAAGATTTCCGTTTTTCGTCTTTACAGTTACCTTAAGGGCCGCTCTTGGTTCTGATGTTGGTCCGTGTGGTAAAGCAATATTTTCGGTTCGGACAAAAGTGAATTTTGATAGGACGGCTTCCCCATATTCACCGCCATGATAAAGTATAGCCATTACAAGCAATGAGGCCATTTGTGTCCGTTGGACCAATTTCTATTACCAAATCTAGCTTATGAGCACTATTGGTCTTAAAACCTACCTTTTGTAATGAGACGAGATTTGGACTATACTTATTAAGTACGCCGGCAATAGTATCTAAATTAAATTTACTTTTAACTGTTGCTCCATGAAGGATGTTAAAACTCCTGACCCTAATGGTATCTTTTTGGATCTAGGTATTGTCGGAAAAAATAAGAAATAAAAATATCCCAAAGCTCAATTTGAGCCATGGGATATGTGTGATAAATAGTTGCCTTGTGTAGTTCTCTAAATGCCTGCTATTTCTTTTAGTTCCAAAATCATACGGTCGGCTAATCCATCGGCCTCAGCCTGACTCTTAGCTTCGGTATAAATACGGATAATGGGTTCCGTATTAGATTTTCGAAGATGCACCCAGTTCTCTGAAAAATCGATTTTCACACCGTCAATTGTAGATATGTCCTCGTTTTTATAATTCTCACTGATTGTTTTTAGAATTGTATCTACATCTAAATTTGGTGTTAATTGAATTTTCTTTTTACTCATAAAATAGCTAGGGTAACTAGCTCTAAGTTCTGCTACAGTACCACCTTTTTCTGCCATCAACATTAAAAATAATGCCGTTCCTACCAAAGAATCTCTACCATAATGACTTTCTGGGTAAATAATACCTCCATTTCCTTCACCACCTATAATTGCATTATTGGCTTTCATTTTAGTAACTACATTCACTTCACCAACTGCAGCTGCTTCGTAAGTACCACCATGTTTTTCCGTAATATCACGCAAAGCTCTCGACGAAGAGAGATTAGATACCGTATTTCCTTTGGTCTTACCCAACACATAATCGGCGCAGGCAACCAAAGTATATTCTTCGCCAAACATTTCACCGTCATTACTAATAAATGCCAAACGATCTACATCTGGATCTACAACGATTCCGAAATCCGCATTCTCTTTAAGTACTAGTTCGCTAATATCGGTTAAGTGTTCTTTTAATGGTTCTGGATTATGAGGAAAATGACCTGTTGGCTTGCAGTACAACTCCACCACTTCTACTCCAAATTCTTTTAAGAGCTTGGGTATAGCAATCCCACCGGTAGAGTTCACACCATCTACAACTACTTTAAATTTAGCTTTTTTAACCACTTCAGCATCCACCAGAGAAAGGTTTAAAACTTCATCAATATGAATATCAATATAACTATCATTCTTGGTAATTTCACCCAAATCATCCACTTCACAGAAATCAAAATCTTCTTTTTCGGCTATTTCTAAAATTTTAGCACCTTGTGCAGCATCTAAAAACTCACCTTTTTCGTTCAACAATTTAAGCGCATTCCATTGTTTTGGGTTATGACTTGCAGTCAAAATAATTCCCCCATCTGCTTTTTCCATAGGAACGGCAATTTCAACTGTTGGGGTTGTAGAAAGGTCTAAATCAATCACATCTATACCTAAGCCTATCAACGTAGAAACCACTAAATTCTGGATCATTTCTCCCGATAAACGGGCATCACGCCCAATGACTACTTTTAATTTATCTTTTTTTGAATAGTCTTTTAGCCAAATGCCATAAGAAGCCGCAAACTTAACTGCATCAAGGGGAGTCAAATTATCCCCTGGCTTTCCGCCAATTGTTCCTCGTATTCCTGAAATAGATTTAATAAGTGTCATAATTCTTAATAAGTTTTTGCAAATATAAACGGTTCGCCCTTACCTCTATTGTCCTTCTTTGTAAATTCGATTTAAGAAGTATAAAATAGCTGAATGAATTTTTTAGCCCATATTTATCTTTCCTTCGATGATAAGGAAATCACATTAGGTAATTTTATAGCCGACAGTATTCGCGGAAATAAGTTTCAACATTTGCCCCCAAGGGTTCAAAAAGGAATTAAACTCCATCGGTTTATAGACACTTTTACTGATACACATCCAATCCCAAAAATCAGTAGTAAACGTTTACATGCTAATTACAGCCATTACAGTAGGGTAATTGTAGATATTTTTTACGATCATTTTTTAGCGAAAAATTGGTCTGCCTATTCAGATGTTCCATTAGCTGTTTTTGTAGATGATTTTTACGATCTCTTAGAAGATAATTATGAAATATTACCCGATGGTGTAAAAAGAATGATGCCGCATATGATTGCTGATAATTGGATATACAACTATTCTAAAATGGAAGGCATTGCAAGAGTTTTAAATGGCATGAATCGCAGAACAAAAAATAAGTCTAAAATGAATTTTGCGATTGTTGACCTTGAAGAACATTACTGCGCCTTCGAAAATGAGTTTACCGAATTTTTTGAAGAACTCATAATTTATTCAAAGCAAAAATACATGTCAATACTTGAAGAAAAATAGTATTTAAAAAATTAACTATCAAAATATTAAATTAATTTACCTAAACCATTAATTCAATTATATATGAACCAGTTTAAATTCGTGCTAGCGTTAATAGTACTTGTAACATTCAGCAATTGCAGGGAGAACCCTGCCGAACCTACAGGTACTGTTACCGATAAAGCTATGGTAGTTTCTGCCCGTGAAGAAGCCTCTAAAATAGGTAGCGACATTATGAAAAATGGAGGTAATGCGTTTGACGCAATGGTTGGTACCCAATTAGCACTTGCCGTGGCCTATCCACGAGCAGGGAATATTAGTGGTGGCGGATTCATGGTGTATAGAAAAGTAAACGGAGAAATTGGTTCTTTAGATTTCAGAGAGAAAGCACCAAAATCAGCGCATAGAAATATGTATTTGGATTCTTTAGGAAATGTTATTCCCAATATGAGTACGTTAGGAGCAACATCTGTGAGTGTTCCTGGTTCAGTTGCCGGAATTATTGAAGTGCATAAGAAATTCGGTAAATTGCCTTTAAAAGATATCTTCGAGCCCGTAATTGCAATGGCAGAGCATGGTATTGAAGTTACTGCAAAGCAAGCAGAAATGCTTGATAATTACAGAGAGGTTTTTATTAAAGTAAATAGTGATAGCACAAAATTTTCATCAGTTTATAAGGAAGGAGAACTTATTAAATATCCTAAACTCGCAAAAACATTGCGAACGATAGCTGAAAAAGGAAGAGATGGATTCTACAAAGGTGAGGTTGCACAAAAATTAGCTGGTTTCATTCAAGCAAATGGAGGTTTTGTCACGGAGGAAGATTTAGCGAGTTATGAAGTTGTTTGGAGACAACCAATAGTTTTTAAGTATAAAGATTTGAACATCATTTCTATGAGTCCACCAAGTAGTGGTGGAGTTACCATGAATCAGATTTTTAAAATGATTGAGCCTTATGACATAGCTTCATTCGGACATAATTCTGAGAAAACCATTCAATTATTTACGGAAGCTTCTCGTCGTGCCTATGCTGATAGAAATTACTATTTGGGAGATCCTGATTTTGTTGAAATTCCATTAGATATTTTACTAAAAGACAGTTACATGGAAGATCGGATGTCTGATTTTTCATTCGAAAAAGCTACAAAATCAGATGATATTTCTCACGGAGAAGTCGCTATTATAGAAAGCATGGAAACTACCCACTACTCTATTGTTGATGCGGAAGGAAATGCAGTTTCGGTAACAACTACCTTAAATGGTAATTTTGGCTCTAAATTATACTCAGATGAACTCGGTTTCTTTTTAAATAATGAGATGGATGATTTCAGCGCTAAAGCAGGAGTGCCCAATATGTTTGGCCTCATTGGTGCAGATGCTAATAGTATTGAAGCGGAAAAAAGAATGCTTAGTAGTATGACACCGACCATAGTAGAACGTGACGGCAAACTTTGGATGGTGGTAGGTACACCGGGAGGGTCGACAATAATCACCGCAGTGGCGCAAACTATTCTGAACGGATACGAGTTTAATATGAGTATGCAAGATGCCGTTAATGCACCTCGCTTTCATCATCAGTGGCTTCCTGACATGGTCATCTTTGAACCAGATGGCTTTTCGCCGACTTTAAAGGATGAATTAAAATCAAAAGGCTATATCATCAACGAAGAACGAACACCAATTATTGGTAAGGTTGATGCGATACGTGTTTTATCAAATGGAACTTTAGAAGGTGGTGCAGATAAGCGTGGTGATGACGCAGCCGTCGGTTTTTAGACGCGTCTAAATTCAAATAAGCATCCATTAAATTTTTTAATCAATTAACTTAATATCAATAACTTAACAACATTATGCTAAACAAGTTATTTAAATTTTTAGGATTCCTTATTTTACTGGCTCTTGCCATTTTTGGCATCCTCTATTACCTGTATAATGAGCCATTACCTAAGGGTGAATCTGGACCAGAAGCAGATGCCTTGGCCTATAGAATGTTAGATGCATTGAACTATGAAAAGTTTAACAATTCAAAAATTATTGAATGGTCTTTTCGAGGCGGAAGTCACACCTTCAAATGGAATAGAGAAAAAGCCACCGTTAATGTAGCATGGGACGAAAATAAGGTTGAGCTTGATTTAATAACCCCACATTCTAGCGTAGCCTATAAAAATGGTGAACGTATACCGTATGACGAAACCCAAGACCTTATCGAGGATGCGCAGAGTTATTTTAATAATGACTCATTTTGGTTAGTAGCTCCTTACAAAGTGTTTGACAATGGCACTGAACGGTTTCTGGTCGATCTTGAAGATGGTTCTGAAGGACTTTTGGTTACCTATCAAAAAGGCGGAGATACACCTGGAGATTCTTACTTATGGATACTAGAACGAAACGGCATACCTAAGAGCTTTAGGCTTTGGGTGAAAATTATTCCTATTGGTGGATTGGAAGCTTCTTGGGATGGCTGGAAGAAAACCGAAAGTGGCGCATTATTGCCCACCTCCCATTCATTTGGGCCTATGACCCTTTCTATGGGAGAGGTTAAGGCCTATAACTAGACCAGCGTAAATTATTGCGTTTCCAGTCTTCAACTTCACTATTTATAACCGCTGTGAATTTTTAGAGGATTTTTATTACTAACAGTATCAGCTAGAGTGTTTTTAAAATACCATGAAGAAAAAATGTCTGTCAAAAAGATAGTAGGTATCGTGAATATTTTTAGTTTTAAACATGTTCTCTATACACTTGATTTCCAATGAAAAAATTGGAAAGTCAAGCACTCGAACTGATATTTGTTCATAAACACATCAAAATGGACAACAGTATTATCTATTTAGTAATTCAACAAACCTCACATGCAAGAATATAGATTTCCAATCGATTTCACTTTTCATATTGGCACCCTATCCAATGATTTTACAGCGGTCGATGCCGACAAGAAAACGGTTGCCTATGTCAAGCAAAAGCTTTTCAAGTTTAAGGAAGATGTTGGCGTTTACGAAAACAAAAGTAAGGCCAAGTTACTCTATACGATTAAAGCAGATAGATGGATAGATTTCTCTGCCTGTTATTCGTTTTCAGACCCTAACGGACAAGAATTCGGGAAAATAGGCCGTAAGGGATGGGCATCTATTTGGAAGGCTCATTATGAGATTTTCGACAAGAATAAACAACTGAAGTACACTATTCGCGAAGAAAATGCATGGGTTAAAGTTCTAGATGGCTTGGTGGGGCAAATACCGATTATCAATCTATTTACCGGACTCTTTTTAAACCCTGCTTATCTAGTCATTGATAGGAATAATGAAACTGTTGTTCGACTAGCTAAAGAAAAATCGTTAATAGGACGCCGATTTAAGGCTAGTGAACTTAAAAAATTGAATGGAACTGATGATGATATCATTATACTCGGATTAATGATGATGGTATTATTGGAACGACGCAAAGGCTAAAACTCAGCAAGACCATATTCATTGAGTACGATATCCCATTCTTCCGTTTCTATAATCTCCAGTATTCGTTGAGAAATTCGTTGTTCGAGATCTATGTGGGATTTTGGTAGACCGAATGCATAGAATTGCACATCGAATTTTACGGGTAACAATTCTAATTGTTTGAGGGTAGAATCTTTCTGAATGGCATATTTTAGAATTGGTTCATCGTACATAAACGCTTCAATTTTTCCTTTCTTTAAATCTAAAAGGCCAAGATCAACATTTGAATATGTTTTTATATCCTTAAAAAAATGTTCGGATAAAAAAT
Source organism: Maribacter sp. ACAM166 (assembly GCF_005771495.1). Lineage (GTDB taxonomy): Bacteria > Bacteroidota > Bacteroidia > Flavobacteriales > Flavobacteriaceae > Maribacter. The sequence continues at coordinate 177,237 of NZ_VAUW01000004.1, read as the reverse complement.
TTTGCGTTCCAGAATTGGTTATCGTTCCTACTTCCCTATCCTTAAATTCATTGAAGCCATCTGGGTTATTACTCAATTGATTCACTGTCAAACTCGAAGCTATACTTGCTGTTAGTCCAGAAATGAATAAAAGACCACCGAACATTAATAATAACGCTGTGACTTTGCCGAATTTGGTTACTGGCGCCTTATCACCATAACCTACTGTGGTCAATGTTACGGCAGACCACCAGACGCCATCCCATAAGCCTTTTCTACCAGGTCTAAAAACTTCAGGGTTTCTTTTACGCTCAAAAATCCATCCTAAAATCCCAAAAAGGAAAATAATGAAAAGTAAAATCATCAATCCGCCGAGAAATTCAAGATTGAAAAATCCTGCTACATAAGACTTGAATTTATCAAAAGAAGAAATTTCAGCAACTGCAATGGTAGCATTTGAAGCATAGAAGGAATGGGTAAACTCCATTTCCTTACTACGCTGACTTGTAATCGTCAATGGATTGATACTTAAATCAATTCCTCCTGTACGAACAGAGTCTAACATGGCAGAAAATTCCATGGGTACCATGATATACTCTAAATTCAAATTAGTAGCTACACGTTTCCAAAGCCACTCATTTAAACCTTCTAAATTTTCACCGTTTTCAATTAAAAAAGGTGCTGCTGGTGTATAACCGACCAACAAGGTGTCCTTATCTTGTTGCCCACTAACGGAGATAGCTATTAAAAATGAAAGTATACTTATTAAATTTCTCATCGAACGGGTTGATTTACATCCAATTAAATATACCATTTTAGAAAGTACCATGTTCCTTAAAATGAAGAACAAAATGAAGTAATTTTAACCTTACTAAAAACAGACTGCTCATGATTATTAAACTACTATTGAAAAATGAGGTGACTGATGCCTTGCAATCTCAACTTACCGAACTATACAAACAGCTGAATGCAGATTTAACCCAACTCGACCTAAAGACTATATTATCAGGATATAGCCCAACAGATGTAGCGATATATATGGACGGAGAAACTTTAGCAGGAATTGCCCTAATGGCAAAATACAAAGTGATATCTGGACATAAAGGAATGATTGAAGATGTTGTTGTTTCGTCTGATTACAGAGGAAAAGGAATCGGCAGAAAGCTGATGGAAAAACTTTTAGAACAAGCGGAAAAAGAAAAACTAAATGATGTTTTACTCTTCAGTGGACACCATAGAACGGCTGCGATTTCTCTTTACAAAAGTTTAGGTTTTAAGCTAAAAGAAAGTGGATTGTATGTAAAAAAGTATGTAAAGTAATTATTTAGTTAACCTTCTTAACATGCTGTAATTGATTCTTTAATTCCTCCATAGACTCTTGTAATTGCCGTAATAGACCGCTGTCTGTTGTAGCATCTACGTTAAAGGTTATTTTACTGCTCACCTCCCAAATTTCCTGAATTTGAAAAGGCTTTATATCATAAGGAGGATATGTTTCGTTTAGAGATACCAATGTGATATTATTCGAATTGGGTCGCTTTTCAATTTTCTTTACCATTATAGAATCTTGCAAAACAACTACATACATTTTATTGGCGCTCACATGATCTATATGCTCAATCGCTCGAGCCAAAACCCATTCACCCGGATGCAGGTTTGGCAACATACTATCCCCTTCTACTTGAAAACCACGGTAGGTAGCATTTCTGAATTCCGGAATCGGTAAATCAAATGCCGGTAATTGTTGGTACCAGCTTGTATCTGAAATATTTTGAGGATACCCAGCCGCTGCTTTCGCATTAACCAGAACCATATTGTCACGGTTTGCTGAATCTACAGTAACGACTTTAGGGATGACACTTGTATTTGAGGTTTCCAAATACTGCTCTTCACTTTCTCCGAAGAGCCATAAGGGATTTATCTTAAACTGCTTCAACAATTCTAAAACTACCTTACCAGATAACTTTGTACGACCACGTTCAATATCTGCAGTGGTATTTGAAACCCCTATCATCGCAGCAAAATCAGCTTGGGTATACCCCAACTCTCTACGTAAATCTATAAATCGTTTTAATGTCAGTTCGTTTTCCATGGCTTCTCTATAGTTTAGATTAGTTCACCAGTAACCCAATCTTCTTCAAATATAGTGATTATGGATTATTTCCATAATATTATTTGGATTATTTCCATAATTAGGAATATATCCATATTTTTGGATTAATTACAAATGCTATGGATTTTGACCGTATTAAAGAAAAATTAAACATATTGGCCTAGGGCCAAGAAATCAAATAATACATAGTAGTAATAATAAAAAGGTCTGAAAAGGTCGATTTTTAAAGGTCTTAAGCTGTTTTTAGCAATCTTAGCTACTTCGTAACAGATTATACATTAAGTACCATTAACCGCAATTGCCCTACAACTACAATAAGAAGTTTTAAGCCACTTTATACATAACCGACCACTAAGCTGTGATAATACAGACATTACCACCATTTAAAAGGCTTAAAAAGGTTTTTCCTAAATATATATGCATAACCACAACCACAATGTTCTGCCATAGTGGCGCAATAATAAAAGCATGACAAAACGGCTGTTTATTGTTTGGGGTTACAGTTGGGGTTACAGTTGGGGTTACAAAAAGAAGATGTACCGAAACCTTAAAGCCTTGTTTTACTGGCTTTGATTGTTAAATTCAACAAATAAGACCATGTAATTACACTTAAAAGCACTTATAAACAAACACTATAGCAGTTAAAATGAGTTATAAAGAGAATGTAAATTGATTCATAATATTGATTAACAGCTAATTAGCTTATAACTTGGAAAATATCCAAGTTATAAAAGGTATAATTTGTTTTAAATCACACGAATAAATCCTTCTTAGCGTAATGAAACATTAAATTTTAATGTTTCATTAACAATTAAAAGTGCTTCGTAAATCGATATTTACGTGTTGAATAAGTAAAATGATAAAGCCTTTTTTTAGTTTAATAGATGAAGTAAATAATTATGAATCTAAAAAAAGATACTTCACAGAAGATGAGCGTGAATTGATTAAAAAAGAACTAAGATTGAAAATATCTAAAAAATTAAAAGGATTATTAGAATAGTACATTTTCACAATGCGTTATTCTTTTTTTTTAATTCATTCATATCCATCATTAAACCTGCAATAGTGGCATCTAATTTTTCTAACTTATTAGAAACCTCTAATAAAATATTTTTTTCGCTGTTTTCGTTCAAACGCTCAAAATAGCCGACTAATTCACTCTTATTGTGCATTTTAAAATGCGTGATTGTCTGGTTAATAAGCCATTCATCACTGCTTTTTACGTAGTTAATTTCCGGCTCTTGTAGTGTATTTGGTCGTACTAATTCAGCACTTCCTATACCTCTTAACAACCATTCTGCACTTAATTTTGGAAAATATAGTAAAATATTTTCGACAACATTAGCACCTAAGTTTCGGCCATTCTTTAACGCCCCGGAAATACTACCCCGGCTAACATCTAAAGCTTTTTCAAGCTTGTAGTAAGACACTTTTTTCAGCTTTAAATATTCATCTAATCGCCCTAACATCTTGGTAAAGTTTAAAATATATTTGCATACGATGAAAATATTTGAGTACCTTCGTTTTCATCAAATGAATATATACAAAAAAAATGAAAGCAGCATTTTCCGAAATAGAAAAAGAAATACTTAAGGGCCATTTGTCTGCAATAGCTAGAAAACACGGGTGCAGCCATACAACGGTGCAAGAAATTGTTGCAGGTAATTACAAGATAAACACACCATTAAGAAAAAAAATTCACAGCGGACTTTTAAAAACCGTTGAATTTTTTCTACCAATATCAGAATAGTATGTACGAAACGTATCAAAATACAATAACGGTGCCTGCTTCAATGCTTTACGAAAATCTGGGGCTAATGAGTTACAGCAGCTATAAGCAGCAATGCGCCCGTGGAAAAATCAATAAAATCAGAAATGGTGGTAATGGCCGGCAAGCGTTGGTTGAATTTAGAACCCTTCCAATACTCTTTAAAGAAGCAGTTGTAAAGGCTTTTGGTGATCCAAACCAAAAAGACCAATTAGAACGGTTGATTGACAAATTGGAACCCTGCCCAGATGCCCATGATTTTTTTATTGGAAAAGGTCTACTACCAGAACGTGTGAAGCAATATTATGTAGAATCACAGATTTTAAAGGCGTATGATAAACTGATCTACAATATCAGAGTAAAGCAAACCAATGGTATGGCTGTTAAAATGGGGCCGGCCAAAGCAGAAATATGTGCAGTAATACAAGAACTACAGAAGATTACCCCGGCTAATAGCGATCAACCACAATTTCCACACCGCCTACCCTCCAATTATCGGGCATTAGATAACAAGCTTAAGAAGTTCAATAAAGATGGCTTAGAATCATTAATACACAAAGCGGTTGGCAATACCAACAGCAAAAAAATTAAAGGCAAAGCTGCCGATTGGCTTTTGGCCTTTTATAGCCTACCCAACAAACCTGTAGTGCCTGTGCTATATATCGAATACATGAGAATAAGGGCGGTTAAAGGTTACCCGGTTGTAACTGAAAGTGCCATAACAAAATGGTTAGCAGAACCCGCCCAAGAAAAAAAATGGTATTTGGCCCGCCATGGCAAAGCAGAATGGCGCAACAAATTTGGCCACAAAATGGCCCGTGATAAATCAAGTTTATTCCCGAATGCTTATTGGGCCATTGATGGTACAAAATTAGATTGGGCGCACTTTAAAGACAACTCAAACGGCATGGGTGCCGATATTAAGATTGATGTTGTTTTTGATGTATACAGTGAAAAAATAGTAGGCTACAATTTTAGTGAAACTGAAAGCCATATTGATCACTTTAAGGCCCTTAAAATGGCAGTTAATGATACATTAAAAAGGCCCTTTCTTTTCACGTATGATGGGCAAAGTGGCCACACTTCAAAGCCCATGCAAGAATTATACTCTAAAGTAATAGACCAAACAAAAGGCCAACACTATAAGCATGCAGCCCGCCAACACGGTAGCCCGGTTGAACAGTTGTTTTCAAGGTTTCAGCAGCAAATTTTAAACCTTAAATGGTTTTCAGATAAACAGGGGGTGCGCACACGTAAAATGGACAGCCGCCCCAATATGGATTTCCTTCTGGAAGAACGCCACCAACTTCATAAATTGGAAGATCTTGAAAAAATATTCAAATCCTGTATTGTTGAATGGAATACCTCCAAGCACCCTAAATATGATGAAAGCCGCTTAAGTGTACACCAAAACCACGAAGAATTATTAAGCAGCCCAATTAGCACGCTTCAATTCATTGATCTGTTTTGGGTATTCACCCCAGAAGCTAAAAATTATGATACCGATGGTATCAAGCCCATCATTGGTAAAACCAAATACCATTTTGAAGTGTATGATGATGAAAACGAAACAGATATTGATTTTAGGGATCAATACTGCCACAAAAAGTTCTACACCCAATATGATCCAGATCAGATGGATAATTATGTACGATTATTTGTAAAGATGCCAAACGGCACAAGAAAATACATTGCAGATGCGCAGCCAAAACGACTGACAAAAGTATTACCGGCATTGATGACCCCCGAAGATAAGGCCCAGATGTGGAAAGATCAACAGGTGCGCAAAACAGAATTGGAACGTGTCGAAAAATACAACAGACAGTTGCAACAGCGCACAGGGGTATCACCTGCATCATTGATTGAAAACCAAGAACTAGAATTTAAGATAGGCGGCAAACTGCCAAAAGAAGAACGAAGTGCCATTGAAGCCAATGAATGGCTTAACGGTATGTAAACCCAAAAATTAGATATGATAAGTACTACACAAAAGTCAAGGATCGCACAAGAAGTTAAATTGATGGCTTCTAAATCTTCACAAAAAAAAGTGGCCAATGAAGCCGGGGTTAGTTCTGCCCTTATTAGCCAGATGTTGAATATGAATTGGGAATTGATAAGCCAAGAAATGTGGAAGGCCATACAAGCCAATTTGCATTTAGATTTTGATTGGCAGAATGCCGACACGGCCAACTTCCAAGCCTTAAGATTCTATTTACAAACGGCCCAACAAGAATCAATAAGTATATCTATCAGTGAAGATGCCGGGCGTGGCAAAACGCATGCATACCGCCACTATAAAAGAATGAATGATAATGTGGTGCATTTAGAATGCAAAAACATCTGGACAAAGAAAACATACATAAAGAACCTATTAATGGCAGCCGGGTTGCAGCCTATTGGCAACGTGCAAGAAATGGTTGAGCGCTTAATAAAACATCTTAAGACCTCACACAACCCCTTAGTGATCATTGACCAGTTCGATAAATTGAAAGATCCACAAATGGATCTTTTCATGGACATGTACAACGATTTAGATGGCAATTGTGGCTTTGTACTGTCTGGGGTGAAGGCACTAAGAAAAAAAGTAATGAACGGTGTAAACCGTGACAAAATAGGGTATGCAGAACTGTACAGCCGTATAGGCAGAAAATTCATTTCCTTAAAACCTATTGAAGTCAAAGATGTGCGCCTTATATGCAATGCTAATGGGGTATTCGAAGGTGACGTGGTAGAATATATCCATGCCAACAGTGAAGGTGACTTAAGGCGGGTGAAACGTGATATTGAAATTCACCAGAAAAAAAACACTGCATCTATTAAAAATATAGAAGTGAATGATGCGGTTGTGGTAGCCCCAGAACAACAGCAAGAAACAATGATTGAAGCATAGGCATTAGAACACGATATGCAAAAAACAAAAAACAGGGCCATAAGCCCCAAAAAAATGAATGCAAAAGCTGTTGAAATAATACCCTTGGCACAAAACTTTAAAAAGTTGATAGGCTCCCCCGAATGCCGGGGCAGTTGGTTGGTGTGGGGTGATAGCGGTAATGGTAAAAGCACCTTTCTAATGCAAACGGCAAAAGAGTTGGCAAAGTATTTAAAAGTTGATTACAACAGCTTAGAAGAACAAGATCGCGGCAGTATGCAAGCGTTAATGGCAGAAAATAGAATGGAAGATTGCAAAAAAAGCCACTTCATGCTTCTGAACGGTTGGCAGTTGCCAGAATTACGTGCCAGATTAGATAAGCCCCGCAGTGCCAAAGTTATTATAATAGATTCTGTGCAATACTTCACCATCACCATCACCCAATACAAGCAGTTGTTGGCAGATTACCCCACCAAGCTGTTCATATTCAACAGCCACGCAGATGGTAAATATCCTAAAGGCGCATTGGCCGACAAAATAAGATATGATAGTGATGTTAAAATACGGGTGCAGGGCTTTAAAGCGATGAGTGGCAGCAGAATGAGCCGTGGCAAAGTAACCGATGATTATATCATCTGGGATGAAGGCGCAAATAATTATTGGAAAAACATATAAATCAATACAGAAATCATGGAAAATTTCAAAGGTACAGAAGGTAAATTAAGCTTGGCAGAAGATCACCGCATACAGAGCAATACGAATCAATTCGTAATAATGGCTAAAGGCAGAATTGTGGCATCTATTAGCCGCCAAAATCATTCAGAGGGCTTGTTGAAATATGCAGCCAAAGGCATTTTAAAAACAGATCCAGAAGCCTTGGCAAATGCTAATCTTTTCATTGCCGCTAAAGATATGTTTGAAGCGCTACACAGCCTGTTAGATGTGATTGATGAAAATTATGAAAGCGGTGATGAAGTCATTACAAGCATTCAGAAAGCCCAGATAAAAAAAGCAAAACACGCACTATTAAAAGCCACAGGATATGCACAATAAATTAGATCAGATTTTTAGGCTGCTTGATTGCACCGCAGATGAAATGGAAGAAATGGTAATGCGCCATTATTTCGATTGGTGCAGTGGTAAATGCTACACACCGGCCACAAATAAAGCGATTGATTGCCACGCCCTAAATCTTGAATTAAACACCCAGGATCTTCAAAGCCTAATGGCAGATAGGGCATTGTTTAACTACTTCTTAAATCAGTATTTAGAAAGTATGCTAGATTTTTTAGAAGATGCCGTATGTATGCGCCCATTGCCAACCACCACAGAAGCCCGGTTAATGTATAAAAATTCCATTAATAACGTACACCGCTTTTACAACACCGATTTAATGACCACCGCCCGAAATAAAAAAATAAATGAGCATGTTAAGAATTGAACTATTAGAACGCCAAGAATCTTTATTCCATTGGATTAAGACCCCGGCCAACAAACAAAACCCCAACCTAAAAGGCATCATTAAATACTGGCTACGCTTAACCGCTTTGATTCACAACGTAGATTTTGATGCTACTGAAATAGATGATAAACAGCCTCCAATTGAAGAAGAATTAGGCACCCCAGAAGGCGTGATGGATATGCCTGTAATTGACCCAATACTATTATAAATCTTAATACATAAACACATGAAAACAGTAAAAGAAGCCCCGGTAAAATCTATTGCAGATATGACCCCCGAAGAAATTGAAATCTACCTAAACAAGATTAAGGCAGACAAGCGCAACAAAGAAGCTAAAGCCAAAACGGCTTTTGAAACCGAACAGAATTATGTGGCCAACACCCTGTTCGATTTGGCGAAAAAGGCATCTGAATTTATGTTAAACGCTAAGTTGGTTTGCCAAACAGAAATGGATAAGCAGGCCATGGCCCTTGAAAATTACGGCAAATTTCCTGTAAAAAGTAAAGGTGGTTTTAGCATTGATAATAAAGATAAAACCATACGTATCACCCGCACCCGTGATACTGAACCCCACTGGGATCAGCGCAGCGAAAAAGGCGCACAGCTAATTAAAGATTTTTTAGCCGATAGCATCAAGAAAAAAGATGTTGATGCCTATGAAATGTTGATGGAACTGTTGACAAAAAACGAAGCCGGACAATTAGAGTATAGCCGGGTGATGGTGTTGTTGCAAAATGAAACCCGCTTTGCAGATCCACGTTGGCACGAAGGGTTAAAGCTATTGAAAGAATCATACAGCATTAACATGAAGGGCTATGGGTATCGTTTTAAGTTCAAAAATTCTGCCGGTAAGTGGGAAAATCTGAATATGAATTTTTCAAGTTTATAATATGGCTACAGAAATCACCCAGACAGCCCCCCGCAAAGTATATGTAAACAGCATATTGGTGGCCCGTGATATGAACGGTGAATGGGTAACCACAGCAGAATTGACCACCACCGCAGCAAAACACCTAAACGAATTTTTAACCGCTAATAACCTCTTAAATGAATGATCACAATGAACAAATAGCGAACCAACCAAGCAAAATGAAATTGCAGGCCATTAAAGCATTGGCCATTGCAAAAGAATTGGAAGCAGAACAAATGGCAGCCGGTGCTACCTATCAGCAAGGCCAGAACCGCAGCCGCATATTAATTAAAAAATAACACCACATGAAAACAAATTCAAAAGCCGTGACCACAGATAATTTTATTAATGCAATACGGCTTTTGGTCTTTGGCTTCATTCTGATCATGGTGGCCATGATGATCATTGCCACCATTATAAACCCTGGCATTTGGAACGCCCTAAACTAAATCACCCATGGCAGATATAACAGCAGCAGAGAAAAAAGAAATTGATGCAATGACCTATGCACAACACTTGCAGATTTGGCGGCATACCCCAAGCCAACAACAACACCCATTTTTAACGCACGGCACTGCCGCTGATTATTTCCTAAGTGAAATGTGGCGTAAAAAAGATGCATTGCCACATTCACAACGGGTGGCCGCATCAAAAAACGTGGGTTGGTAATGTATAGAATCTACAAAATAAACCCACACCCATCACCGCATAAAATGTGGTATGTAACCCCCGGTGTTTTTTCTATGGATAAAAAGAAGGCCGCACAGTTAACAGAAGCCACCGCCACCGACATACAATTCAGATTAAGAAGCTTAAGAGTAGAAACAATAATTAACCCGTGATAAAATGAAAATAGTAATAGTGCTTATAATTCTGGTAGTCCTTTTGGTTGGCTTAAGCTTTAAAAAATCAAAACCATACACCCATGATGAATGGGATGAAACCTGCAAGAAAGATTTTAAGAAATATGGCCCGGTGCCTGACAATACAGATGAACATGAAAGCAACTAAAGACCAAAAGCAGTACATCTACAAGCTATGCGGCTACACAAACACCGATTTAAAAGAAGAATTGGTGCAGTGGGCCACCGAAGATGTGAACAAAACAAGCACAAATGATTTGACTTTTGACCAAGCCAATACTATCATCATCAACCGGGGCGGCAAACCACAGGCAGCAAATACATGGGGTTTTTTTGATGGGAAGAACCCACAGCACAAGCATGTATTAAGTTTATTGATTCAAATGGGTTGGAAGTCTAAACACCCAAAATCAGGCTATAATATAGCAGATATAGCCCGATTTGGTGAATGGTTGGCATCTGCAAAAAGCCCTGTACATAAGCCCCTTAAAAAAATGGACACCGCAGAGTGTACCACCATTATTAATGCCCTTAAAAGCATGGTGGGTAAAACGTATAAGTAACCTTAAAAATCCGAACAATTAAATGAACTGGTACCTGAAAATATTACAAGAAATCTGCACCCATGAAAACGGATTATTAAACGTGACAATAACATGTGCCACGTGTGAAACAGTGCAGCTACAATGCCCAGATTGCAAGTATGTTTCATGCGCAATAACAGAATGTTAACTATGAAATTCAAATCAAAATTAAAAGAATACTATGATTTAATCGAAAGGCTAATTGCTTTTTTAGATGATCCTGGGCCGGGGGGGTTAACCCGCCCACAAAAAATAAAAATTTACAAAGAAATCGTGCGCCTTGATTTTAATATCGATTTGATAGAAAAAATGCCGTTAGAAGATGCCCAATTAGAATGCCAAGATACCTTTTTCACGTTTACAAGTATAGCCCTAAACAGGCCCTATTATTTTCAACCTAAAAAAATAACATCAACACGATGGCGCAACCAATTAAAGTGCAGCTGAATTTAGAAAAGTTAAAGGCTATTAATCATGAGTTAAGCCAAACAAGCTTTGAGCCGGCCCAAAATAGATGGCAAAATGTAGAACGTGCCGTACTTCATCAAGTGGCAAAAACATTGGCAAAAAAACAAATTAACATCTACCCGGTTAATAAGCCCTTTAAATTAAAGCTTCAATATTATGAAGCCGATGCCTTAGAAGTATTCTTAAGATTAATAATAGAAGCCACAAGCATACAAGAAAATTACTTATTGCGAAGCGTGGCCGATGAAATCAACCAAAAATTAGCATAATGGCAAACAACAACGAACAATTAACCACCTACACTGTAAAGGCAAAGCACCGCCCAGATGTTTGGGTGTTTAAATACCATTTAAACGGGGTTTTAAAAAGCTTTGAAGTGTTGGATGGTATTATGGAACCTAAGCAGATAAATTGGTTATTCAACAATGGTAATTTCCCATATATGGAAGCTACTGCTAAAGAATTATCAAAGATCCGAAATAAAGAAAAACAATTGGTGTTTGATGTAGCCGTTGGGTTGCCCCTATTAACGTTTCAAGCCTTTTGGGATGCCTACGGGCATAAACGCAAAATAACAAGGTCAAAGCTATTGTGGGCCAAGCTGAATGATGCCACCAAACTAAAGGCCATTGATTATATAAGCCGATATAACAACTACTTAAGAAACCACAACGGCATAGCCAAATGCAACCCCGACACCTATCTGCACCAACGCCAATGGGAAGATGAAGAGTAAACCAGTAGCAACGGCAGGCAGTTTAAAAATTAACTTATAAGTAAACTACAAATGCAAACTAAAAAACAAAGCTTCATAGAATCGTTGACCAATACCGCCATAGGCTTCATGGTGTCGTTCGCATCTACCTTTTTAATATTTCCATTGGTGGGTATAAGCACCAATGCCGGCACCAATCTTATCATCACCATATACTTTACCATTATCAGCGTATTGCGTGGCTATGCATTGCGCAGGTGGTTTAATTATAAGATTATCAAAAGAAGTAATAACCTTAAAAATTAGCATAATGAAAACCTATAAACAAACAACCATCAACTAACAACCCAATAAGATGGCACAAGACAATGAAAACACCCTAAGAAAATATACCGCAATGCGTGAAACCTATGCAGAGATGTGCAATGACACGTATAAAAATGTACGCAAATTTACAGATGCCTACATTTTTATTAAGATGGAAGAAAAATATTATTTAAAGCCCAAAACCATTGAAGATATAGTGTATTACAGAACCAAATATTAATTATGATAAACGTAGCAAGTGATTTTAGTGGCGTTGGTGCATTTGACCAAGCATTACGGAGATTGAACATAAAATATAGAACAATATTTGCATGTGATATGGATAATTACGCCCGTGCAATATACACAGCTAACTATGGCGAACCTTTATATTATCCTTTTGATGTCTATGATAGAAAAATCCCCAAAAAGAGTGTAGATATATACATGACCTCACCACCGTGCCAAGCCTTTTCACTAGCAGGTAAACGAAAAGGCGAAACCGATAAAAGAGGGCTTTTATTTTACAATAGCCATCAATTTATTATTGAGAATAAACCCCGTTATTTCATTTTTGAGAATGTAAAAGGATTGTTGAGTGATGCCAGTGGCCGAACATTTCAAATTTGGGTTGATATGCTTGGCGGTAAATCTGTAAACGGAAACCCGGTAATATTTCCCCGTGAAGATGCTGCACCGTATCATATTTACCACAAAGTATTGAACGCAAAGCATTATGGCGTACCGCAGAACCGTGAGCGTGTTTTTATAATTGGTATTCGTGATGATGTAGATAATAATTTTAATTGGCCAAAGCCATATCCATTGAAAAAAAAGCTAAAAGATATTTTAGAAAAAGATGTCGATAAGAAATTTTATTTAAGCGATAAAATGTTAAATGGCTTTTTAAGCCACGCAGAAAGACAAATCGAAAAAGGTAATGGTTTTGCATTTAGCCCTTCTTGTATTGATAGCCCGGCAAGGAGCATCACAACCAATTCAGGATCACGCAATACTGATAATTATATTAAAGTAAAATCTGCCACCAAAAAAGGCTATGAAAAAGCCTATACCGGTGATAGTGTCAATTTATCACAACCAGATTCAAAAACAAGGCGTGGCCGTGTAGGTAAAAATGTTGCCCAAACTTTAGACACATCTTGTAATCAAGTGGTAATTGGTGCTTTTAGAGGTAGAAGCACTGAAAATCTATCAGATAGAACCCAAGGCGGGCATACACAACAAATATTAGAAATAAATCATAACCTCACCTCAAATACCATTACCAGTGTTCAAAAAGATAATGTAGAGGTAAGCATCATTGATACCGCACATAGAAATGAATCTTTAAGAGAGTATTTTCACACTTCACCATCACTATTATCACGAGATTATAAAGACCCAAAATTACTAAAACACAATAGTACTATTAGAAAATTAACCCCTCGTGAATGTTTTCGCTTAATGGATTTTCCTGATACGTTTGATATTTCTAAAGTGAGTAACACACAAGCATACAAACAGGCGGGCAATAGTATAGTAGTAAATGTGCTATGTGAGATTTTAAATAAACTTAATGTTTGAACGCTCATTAATCCCACAGCAGCTTTGTGAATCGATTGTTGAATCCTTTTTAAATTAACTACAACGAGGTCGGGTATGTGCCGATGTGCTCGTGAAGAAACGAAAGCTTTTTCTGCTTTTGGTTTCGGGAACAGGCAAACAGCGGTCAAAGAAAAGAAGACCCCACGCAAACCTTGGGATTAGTGACAAACCTACATTGGCATATACCCTGTGTTATCGGGAGTCACTTCATACGGGAAAGTAAACGGTTGATTAATAACTTAAATTAATAAATAGAAAATGAAAAGAGTAAAATTAACTCACGGAAGCGCAAGGATTGACGATGATTGTCCTCAGCACGTTATTGATTCTTTAGATGAACTTTCAAAACTTGCTTATGAAATCCATAGAGGTGATGATTTGAATTTTGAAGAGGATGAATTGCTAGGATACTATTGCCTTGGATGTTGCAACATTCAGAATGATAGAACTGGTTTTGGTTGTGATGCTTGCGGAGGTAGTTCATTGGACGAATGGTACGGTTAATTACATCGGTGAGGCACGAACCGAAGGGGTCTTTTTTTATTTGTTACCCGACCTCGTTATCGGGAATTAGGAAAAAGTTGCAAATGAAGCCCTTGCGTAGTTTGCTTTTCCGTATGCGAAAGGAGCTTTTTAGCGACATTGAGGTTATTCCCGATAACACAAAGCTAAGATGCGTTTTAATGCATTTTAGCAACTGTTGTGGTTAGTTCACCTACCAAATTCATATATATCCAAATAATACGATAAATTCGCAAAAAAAAATACAGATGAAGTTAGAAGAAGCTTATAATAAATGGCAATTACAGGACAAGGATTTAGGCAACAATGAACCTTACCAATTTACAAAAGCAGAATTGCTAGATTTTGCAGAATATTATTTTAGCCTTAAAACCAAATAATACGATAAATTCACAAATTACTAATAACCATAAATTATTTAAAAATGAAAAATCTATTAATTATTAGCACGCTGTTGTTGTCGGCATTTTCCTTTGCCCAATCCTCAGATGAATGGGTTGAAAAAGCAAAAGAAACACATAAAAATTACCCTAAAAGTTCAGAATATCGTAGTTACTTGAAAAATGCGTTAAAGGCTAATCCACAAAATGAGGAAGCACTGTATTTAATTTCAATGAATTTTATAGAAAATAAAGGATACTATTATGCCGAAGAATATTTAAAAAAACTAATCAAATTAGATAGCACAAATCCAGAATGCTAGAATTTTAATTAGAGAAAAGCAATTTGACACTACATTAATACGAGCAAAACACCATATATATTTAGCAAGAAAATATGGTTACACTGATACTCTTTCTTTGAATAAAGCAGATTCGCTAATTTTAAAATTTTTGAATTAAAAGAAAATTACTACTTTTACATCGCACAAACAAGTCAAAGGTTCAATCCTTAGATTTATTTTTTAACGATAGCGAAGCCCTCGCAATGGTTTTGGAACGGTAAACCGTCCTACTCTCAATCTTTGATTGTTTGTGCAAACCTAAAGTGGGGGCTTCGTATATAAAACCTTTTCAGATGCACAAAGAAAAGAATGCTGGCAAGCTTAAAATGCAAGTAACGGATGGTTTGGCCGTAGCGGTCTACCCAAACCACCAACATGAATTTTTATTGCCTACCAAAGAGGTGGCTTTAGGTTATGGTGTAAGTCCATACACAATTAGAACCCACAAAAGGGATCATACAGAAGAACTTGTTGAAGGCAAGCACTTTATTAGCACCGTTGGTATTACCAACGGTGCTAAAGGATCAACACGTGGAACTATGTGGACAAAACGGGGTATTGTCCGTTTGGGCTTCTTCATAAAGAGTGAACGTGCCAAACTTTTTAGGGATTGGGCAGAGGATCTAATTATTAAAGTTGACGAGCACCGCGATCTATTTGGTAGCTTAATGACATCTACCCCCAAGGCAATTGG
The DNA here is from genome assembly GCF_005771495.1 of Maribacter sp. ACAM166. Lineage (GTDB taxonomy): Bacteria > Bacteroidota > Bacteroidia > Flavobacteriales > Flavobacteriaceae > Maribacter. The sequence goes on along the minus strand of NZ_VAUW01000004.1, from coordinate 161,655 downwards.
TAAAAGAAACCACAACAGGCTTACACAGGCACGTTTGGTCGATATTCTTGCAGATGTTGCCAGAATAGACGATAAGGCTATACGCTTAAGCTTAATTCAAAAACTAGGACTATGAGCAATACAGCACAAGAAGCGGAAACCCGCTACCGTAGAATGCAGAGCCTTGTAACGGTTCTACAGCACCTTAACAAAGATGTAGACCTGCACGAAGAACGCTATGATACCTTAGAAGAACTACGGGAGCATTTGCCCACCGTAGACGAAATAAGGTTGTATATGTTCAACAAACCCAGTCCACACTAACAGAAAAAGCCCCATAATAGGGGCTTTTTTATTGCTAACCACAAATTGTTTATTGCAAAACCGTATAAGGTTTAGGCTTCACCCCAACTGGCTTCACACCTTCATTAACTGCCAAATCACCCGGTATGGCCACAGATTCTTCTGGCATGGCGGTGGCATCTTCCACAAGCATAGTAAACGTTTGGCGGTACAGGTTGCCTGCACTGCCGGTATCAACAGGCCCAAAGCCCGTGCGCTTTGCTTCACTAAAGCATGTACCACTTAGCCCATGCAGCGTTTTGTGAATGTTGCTTAAGGTCTTTAAATAGCCTAATGCATCTTCTTGATTAAAAGAACCGTTGAAAGTATCGCTAAACGTTTCATAAAAATAATACACATCTAATTGCACCGTTAACCGTTGGGCCAACCGGCCATGATCTTCTGTGCTTAACACCCTAAACCCCAAAAAAAGTGCAGGCGTACTAAATGGGTGTTCTTCATCTAAAAACCCCACTTGGTTGTGCCAAAGGTCTAGCCATTGAATTTCAGTTATTTCAGTTGTTAACAGGTCGGCCAATTCAAGGTAAAGGCCATCCCATAATGTTGCGTTTGCATTCATAAATTTTAGTATTATTGTTTATGCCATTTTAAAACGTTTGTTAATTTCTCGTACCACCCAATCATCTATTTGCCCCATAAGCGTGGCAGATTCACCAATAAATTGCCTTTTGGGTATGTTCACTACTAATTCTGTTTTTTTGGTTAGTGCTAAACCCTTCCACATACCATTGCCGGTGCGTTTGAACATAAACCAAAAGTACTTCCGACTTTTAGCGGTAATCGGTATTCTAATGGTGCCACCGTTGTTGTGTATTTCGGCATGCACTTCATCACTACCAATTTCAATCATTTGATCATTGGCACTGAATATGCGTACGCTGTTTAATAACCCTGCACTTTTCACCAGTATTTTGCGCCCAGGATCCACATCGTTTGCCCGTGGCTGCCATGCTTCAAAAGTCTGATCGGTAAAGCCTTCATTGTAAAAGCTATCTTGAAAGAAATTGGTACCGGCCCGTGAAGCATAGCGCACCAAATCTTTCTTAAGCTTGGCGGCCATCCCTTCAAAATCTGGTATATCATTTATTCTTTTCATCCACCTTTTTATCCACCGCATTCTTGGCGGGTTTATCCATCGTGTAATAGGGGTGCTTGTCCGTAAAAACTTGGTTGGTCTTACCCACGTTATTTTGAAACGCTTCGTTAATAGGCTTTGGCTTCGCATTCCCCGTTGCTGCTTTTTCGGTAGATTTCACACCACACCTACAGCCGTGATCGTTTGGCGGGTAGTACACGTCCCAAAATGGATCATCAACAGGCTTGGTGATGCCGTCTAATTCTACGTGCGTTTTGCGCACCCGATTATCACCAATGGTGCGATACACCAAGTTTGGAAACAAATCTTTTTCATCTTGTATTTCTACCCATTGCTGTGCAGCTTGGCCAGAACGTTTGGCGGTGTTATATTCAACCTCTAAATAGCGGTTGTTGTATTTTTCATGCACCGTATCAACTTTATCCTTAAAGGCTTTAAAAGTTCTTAATTGTCCTTTTTCATCGACTAAAAAACCTTGCATTTCAACTAATTGTTGGTAGGTTTTAGCCACCGAAAATTTAAACACGTTATCCAATAAAAAAGGCTTGGCCTTACTTTTACCAAACGTGGCACCAAAACCCAATGTGGTGGCATCCTTTAATTCACCATAGGTTTTTGTAATAAGCACATCATCAAGATCTACCGGCACCATTTTACCGTTGTGCAAGTCTTTTGCAATTCTGTTAATGGCATTTGTCCACGTACTTAAATTTATTGCCCTAATAGCCGGTTCTGAATGTTCATGGCCACATTCATTGCCACCGGTATAATGCCGGTTTATTGCCATTAGGGCATTTACTTTTTTGTTTTTTCTATTGTAGGATCTTCACCGGGTTTTTTAGGTGTGCCAGGATCAGGGCCCGCACTTTGAAACCCGGTTATTGGTATACCTGTACGTTTGGCAATATCTGCAAAATCTATAGTATAACCAGAATCTGTTAATGCCACCACTTTATCAATTAGAGTGATGTTATCCATATCTTCTGATTCATCCCAAGTAAAGGTTAGCCCGTTTAACCCAGAGTAATAACTACTTAGTTCACTAAGGCGGTGCAGTAATAGTTTATTAATGATGGCCGAACCGAAAATTTTATCAGATTCATGCCGATCATTCGATACTTCTGCCATCACCTTAAGACTGCCATAGGTGCCCGTAACATCTTTTTGATCACTGGTTGCATCTTGCCCTAAGATTAGTTTAGAAATTTCGCTATTGATTACCCCAATTAATTCTTGAAAGGTTTTGTGCGCATCTGTTTTGGGCAACTCACCCAATTCAATCTTTTCATTGCCCCGTATAACGCCAACATGGTTGCTTATCATAGATAGCCCCATTTCTAACAATTCATCTGCCCGGCCTTGTGTCATATTATCGGTGGTGATCCACACGCCCGGTATGCCGTATTTTTCAATATAATCTAACCAAGAACCCATGGCCAATTTCTTTGCCAGTATTAATGGCGTGAGTTGGTTTAATAGGCCCAAATCGCGATCATGCCCTATTTGCAAATAGTAGCGTGCTAATGCACCTTCTTTGTACGGCCATCCGTTTTCGTCACCCGGTGTTTTTAAGATAATGCCCTTTTGTGGGTTGGTATGTTCCATCGGTATCAATGCCGCACGCATCAATTCTAACTCATCATCTAATTCAAATAATTCAATCACCTTTGGCCCAGTAAATTTAGACCACAGCGCATGGCGTAAAAATTCTTCAAACCATGGTGATTGCAACAGTTTGGTGGCTTCTTCATTTTCTTCACCTGCATCATTCACCATTTTGTATTTAGACCGTAATACCCTGTATACCCGTGTTTCGATAGCATTAAACGTGTGGGCATCTAGTAAAAGGTTTTCGTACAATTGGCCCAAAAAAAGCAAACTTGGGTTTTCTGCATCGGTTGCCAAGGCCACCGCATTTTTCCAATCTTGCAATGTTTTAACGGTAAAGGCTTTTGGTTCCCGCTTTAACTCCACAGCACTTTTGCCTTTGTTATTACTGCCGGTGCGGCCAGTATCGTTTTTTGCCATTTGCACCCGTATTTTAGATTCTGGTAAATTCCGTAAAATCCTATCTTGTAATTTGTCTATAAAACTCATGTTAAACGCTGTTTAATTAGATATAAAAATTAGTTGTTCTTCTATTGCCGTGCATTGGTTTCTCAACCACTTTGCCATTGCCATCTGTTATTTCGGGCAATCCATCTGGGGTGAGTTTACCGGCCATTATTTTATCAAGGTCGGCCATCACCATATCAAAATCTTCTTTAAAGTCGCTTGGCATTTTACGTGCGGCATTCCTTTTTAAAGTTCGATACAGCGTAATAGTTACCACGTAATGAATAATCAAATAATTGCGTTCATCTTCATCTGCATCAAATATTGCAGCCAGACTATACCGACCCGTTAACCGTGAAGAAATAATGGCTATGGCCTTTTTTTCATTTGCTTCTAAAGAAAGCTTTAAAGCGGCATCACTTTCATCTTTTAAAAGTGTGCTAAATATCTGTGCATCAAAATCTGCATCTGTTAAAAATCGATAGGCCATTAAAATCTGGGTTTACGTTTAAATTTTCCTGTTGTCGGTTTTGATTTGCCAGTACCACTGTATATGTATTTACTACATGCTTTAATTGCACTTTCATCTGCATCTGGTGCATCATCTTTTGTGTTATAGCCCGGTTCTATACCATATAATTGAGTTAGCCCCACTTGGGTATCATTGTGGCTTTTTAGCTTTTCATTATAGAACAACCGCCCATTCTGATAGTAGGATTGCAGGGTAATGATACGATCATACTTATTACGTGGACTTGTGGGTATTTCTGCCAGATTCAAGATTATACCAAAATCACGTTCCACTTCATCAATGGTGCGTTTTACTTCATCGTTCCAAAATTGCGACTCAAAACCCCAATGTATGATTACGCTATCTGGTAAACTCAATTGCACCTGTGCCATCCATTCTAATGCACCACGCATTTTCGATTGCTTTACGTAGTTGTCAACGTTCCAAAAATCACGGCCATGCAAGCCCCATATTTTAACGGCATTAAAATCAGAAGTGGGTGTGCCGGCATAAGCAACGTCCCAACGGCCAATCAATATTTTAAAGTGATTTAAAGCGGGCATTTTCCCCCATTGAATTTGTTTTTCTTTAAAAATTTCACCTTCCACATGCGGTTCACCATTGTATTCTGCCAAGCAGGCCAAGGTGCCAATTTCATCTTCTAATTCTTTGTAATAGGTAGGTGAATATTTATGTGGCCATGCCGGGGCATAGGTTACTTTGTTATATGCTTTTACGTGGAATATTTTCCAATTGGGGTGTTTTTCCTGTAAAATGGTTTGAATCATCATTGGTGCAAAACGGTTGTTGGCATATAAGAACCGCCTAATGGGGCCATCCATAGTAGGTATCAAATCACGTTCAATCCACTTTGCAAGCTTCTTTTGCCGCTTGGGGTTGGCAATGGTTTCTTTGGTTTCAAGATCATCAACAGTGATAAGGTCGGGCCTTTGGTCTTTTACCCTAAGCCCTCTAACAGATTGCCCGGCACCTAATGCCTTGCATATAAAGCCGCTTTTAGTGATATAAAACCCCTTCTCCCATTGGCCTGTGTTCTGTTGTTTCCCAAAATCATTAATAATACGTGGGTTGCCCTCCCATTCTGCCCGCAAATCTTCTGCTAATTCACATGCCCGATCATACGAAGTGGTTACAATTACATGGTAATGCGCTTCGTTGTTCATCCATAGCCAAAATGGTTTAATAACATCATCCCAAACGGACTTGGCCAAGCCACGCCCCCATTCATCAAACTGCTTGGCGGTTTTGTGCTTAAGCGTGTAATTGGCACTTTGTATTTGAAATTCTGCACTTTCACTGGTGGCATAATGCGGAAAGTAATATTGCACGCAAAAGCGCACATCTTTTTTGGCCCGGTGAATACGTGCCTTTTTTTGGTCTGCCGTTTCATTGGGGTTGATAGATGCCCCAGAGGATCGTACAAATTTTAATTTTTCCCTATATTTTTCTAATGCGGCTTTGTCGGCTTTATTCATATAGAGAACGTTTTTTTGCGTTTGGGTGTGAACCCTTCAACGGGGTTTTTACTCATGGTGTGGGTTACCGTATTGGTTTTAAAATTGTAGTATAGGTTATCAATAAACATGGTGCGTGCCTTGGTGTGCTTCATAGCCTTAAACGGTATAGCCTGCCCAACAGTAACCCCCGCCCCCCGCTTAATAAAGTGTGCGCCAATGCGCAACATAATTTTGTTTCGTGTAGCAGCTTTACGGGTGAAAAATAAACGAAGTAATAAAAATTTAATGTGCATAGTTTACCCTAGTTTTAGTGAAACTTCTGTTAAGTGTGATTCTTGAAAATCGAGCATTTCCATATATAATTTGGGGCTGTAATTGCGTACCCCTTCAAAAATCTGATCCATCACCCCTAAATAGGTGATTAATGAAATTTTATTTTCTTTGCTAATCGCTTCATATTGCTTATTCCATTTACTGGCGGCATCGGTAATGCGGTTAAGTTCGGTTTGTAGTGATAAAAAGTTATCAGTTTCATCACGCCCACGGGCAATTTCCATTTCATTTTCAACCCGTATGGCCTTGGCGGCCAAATCGCTTATGAGTTTGCGTAAATTTTCTTCTTGGGTACGTTTACCTATAAAGCGTGCTTCACGTTCTTGTTTCCATCCGTATTTGTTTACCCACCCACTAACCGTTTTTTCTTGCACCTGCACAAGTCCGGCAATTTCCTTTTGACTTTTACCGCCCATGTAAAGGTGTTTAGCGGTTGCCCGTTCATTTGTTTTACCCATGCTTCTTTGAAGTTTGCTTAGTGATTATGGTACAAAATTGTCTTTTTTATCTGGGTACTTTCCGTTGGTTTACTGTCATGGTGTCAGGTACTAGTAATTTACTGTCATAATGACAGTGTTACGGTATGCCAATTTTTACGGTGCCAGATTTTGCAGCACATTTGTGGCATGAATATGTATCAAAACATTTTTATGAATGCCGGCCAAGGCACTATTGCAGCACCATTGGCCATTATGGTAACAAGCAAAGCCAAACTTTGCATTATCGCTATAAGCGGTAGAATAGCTGAATGGACAAATGCCAATTCAACCCGATTAGGTGCCGATATCAAGGCGGCTATTGCTGCCGGGGCTGATTCATGCCAGATATATGTGAATAGCGTTGGTGGTAATGTTTTTGAAGCCAATGAGATTATAAATCTTATTGAAGATAATTTTGAATCGGATAATATAACAGTAAAAGTGGGTGCCTTGTGTGCATCTGCCGGTACTATATTCCCTGCAAAATATCACGCTACCGGAAAGCCCAACAGCCAGTTCATGATACACAAGCCTAAAATGGGTGTGGGTGGTAATGAAGATGAAATTGAAGCCAATTTAAAATTACTTAAAAATCTTACGAGCCAATATAAAACGATGTATGCCACCAAATTTGGTATTACAGAAGATGCCGTTGAAGCCCTCTGGGCTAAAGGTGATTATTGGATGGATGCCAAGGCCGCTTTAAAAATGGGCTTATTGAATGCCATAGAAAAAGAAGATGAAAAAATAGATGCCGCTATGCACTTGCAATTGGTGGCATGCGGTGCGCCACAAACTTACAAGCCAGAAGGCACAACACATAAACATGAAAACCCAAAACCCATAAAAATGGAATTATCAGTACTAGCAGTAACATTGGGCCTACCCGCAGATGCAACACAAGCAGTGGTTGATGCGAAATTGGCAGAAGTACAGGCATTAGCAGCAACAGCCGCTTCATTAAAACAAGCCGCAGAAGATAAAAGTGCAGCCGAAATTACCGGTAAAATTAAAGCCCTTTTGGATCAAGCAGAAATTGACAAAAAAATTACGGCTTCTGTACGTGGTAATTATGAAGCCATTGGCCAAAATAGCTTTGAGAATTTAGAAGCGATTTTAAAAACGGTAGCACCTGTTAGAGCCTTAAGTAATCAATTAGAAGGTGGCGGCCCAGATGTAGATGCATCTGGCAATGATTACAGCAAATTCACATTTGCCGATTATCAAGAAAAAGCCCCAGAAGCATATTTGGCCCTTATGGAGTCAGATCCAAAAAAGGCAGAAGCGTTGAAAAATGCGCATTATAAAGATTAGAAAGAACCCATTAACTACAGTTTAAAGGCTGTTTGAACACCCTTTAACAGCATCATAACTTAACCGAAAAAAGAAGCTTAAAATTAAAATCAAAAATTTAGAAAGATGAAAACAAAAGTAGTATTAAGATCCGTTATTGCCCTAATGGCATTCATGGTTGCATTTGTAGGGTATTCGAACGACACCCCAGAGGTAAGCGTTGCAATGGCCTTGGCCATGAACGAATACGCAGAAAAAGAATTGATTAAGCAATTTAGACATACCGGCAGTTGGTTGGCACGTGTACCTTCAAAAAACCAATGGGTAAATAATGACGTTATTAAATTAACTGAAATTGGTGCAGACCCTACCGTATTAATAAACAACAGCACATACCCAATCGCAGTTTCTGCCCGTGCAGATGATTCTGTTGCTGTTTCTCTTTACAAATACGATACTGAAAACACGAAAATCACTGATGATGAAGTGTATGCCTTACCGTATGATAAGCCCGGCAGCGTACAGGCGCAGCACCGTGAAACCTTAGAAGAAGCAACAGAAGCGCATGCCTTGCATTCGTTGGCACCCTCTGGCAACACAGCAAACACCCCGATAATTTTAACAACAGGTGCAACGATAGGCACCCGTAAACGTTTAATTTCTGCTGATCTTATTATTTATAAGAAAACATTGGATTTGTTAAAAATACCAAAAGCCGGTAGGTGTTTGGTACTTAGTGCAGACCACATGGCAGATTTACTGTTAGAAGATAAGGCATTAGAGTTGCAATATCACAACCACAAAGAAGGTGCGATTGCGGCTAATTATTACGGGTTTGAAATTTACGAAAGTATCCATTCTCCTGTATATGATGCTTCTTTAGATAAAATTGCATACGGTTCAGTAACAGAAGGCCGTGCAGCATCTGTATTATTCCATGTTAAGGCATCTGCCAAAGCAAGGGGATCAGTTGCAAGATATATGGCTATGGCTAAAGATGATCCGCAGAACCGTCAAACGGTTGTTGGGTTTAGATTGTACTTTTTGGCAATACCATTACGTGCATTGGGCCAAGGGGCAATTGTTGACACAGCAGTAGCATAACACTAAAAAAGGCGGGCCAGTTCTCACTATAGAACGGCCTGCATCCCCACGGGGGAAATATTAAAACCTTTTATGAAATTATCAGCACACCAACAGATCTTTACGCTTAATGTTTCAATGCTTATTTGTTTCGCATTTGAAAACGGCTTAAGGTTAACATTTGGTGAAGCCTATAGAACAACAGAGCAGCAATTGTTATACGTTCAAAGTGGCAAATCACAAACAATGAACAGCAACCATTTAAGAAGGTTGGCAGTTGATTTTAATGTGTTCAAAGATGGTAATCTAACTTATAAATGGGCAGACTTAAAGCCACTTGGTGACTATTGGGAAACCTTACATGAGAATAACAGGTGGGGCGGTGATTGGAATAAAAACGATTTAAAAGATGGTTTTATCGATACACCACATTTTGAAATGAATATTTAAAGACCAGAACCATGAACTTTAAGAACGCAGCAGAAAATTTATTGATTGCCCTTATCGGGGTTGTGTTCGGTTGTATTCTGACTTTTTTCATTATCACCCAAAGCAATAAGGCACTTAGTAAGCAATTAACACCGATCATTGAGCAGGCTATTGCCAAAGAAACAACGGCCATAACCAATGAATTTATTACGGAAATCAAAAAACTGAAAAGCCGTGGTGGTAGTACTGTTGAATTAAACATTACCCCAGATATTAAGAACAAAGCACAAACAATTACAACCAAAGATTCTTTACCAGAAAAAAAAGGTTTTTTCAAAAGGCTATTTGGTAAGAAGGATAAAAACAAATAGAACCCATGAAAAAAACGGAATTAGACAAAATCGCAAAAGATTATTTCAAGGCGAACAAAGGCGAAAAATCTTTGATTGTAACATCTGATGGCCAAGCCTTCGTTAATGAAAACGCAGCAAAGCTTCACGTGAATACCAATAAAGCCAAAAAGAAATTAACCTTTGAAACCTACACCACCGGTGTGGTTGACACTTCTAAAAACGATGAAGGTAAAGTTGATGTAGTTGAATTTCCTTTAAATGAAAAAGCAATCAAGGCTTTTAAATTGGGTGACCTACAAAAAATGGCAGAAGATCTAAAGATCGATGTTGCCGAACTTGACACGAAGCAAAAAATTGCCGATGCCATCAATACATTGAAGGCCGAAGCGTAATTAATAATATTTTCTAAATCCAGATAAATGGGCTTTAAAGGAACAGTAGTAAACAGGCTTAATGGCGGCCTTGGTCGCACCAACCCAACCGCTGATGGTGTTTGTTTATTAATTATTGGCGGGGCGATCGCTGCAACGGGTTTGGCTTTAAAAACGGCTGTTGAGTTTTTGACAATCGAAAATGCAGAAGCTGCCGGGATTGACCCATCTTATGATGATACCAATTCTATATTGGCACACCATCACATCGATGAATTTTTTAGGGTATCACCAAACGGCAATTTATTTGTGGTTTTAGATGATGATACGTTAACCGGGGCAGATATACAAGCAATCTTAAAAGCAGATTCAAGCATTAAAAATGTTGGTATTGTGCGAAACGATGCGGTAGTATTGGTAGATTTTTCAGCTTATATCGCAGAACAACAGGCCATTGTAACGGCTTTACGTTCTGAAAATAGAAATGTAAGCACCATACTTATTGAAGGTAATGTATATGCAGCAGCGACATTGGTTGCCGCTTATGATGATCTAAGGGAAGAAACCGCAGATAATATTGGTGTGGTAATAACACAAGATCCTGCCATTGCAGGCATTAAAGCAGCATACAAGAACTATGCGGCCGTTGGTGCAGCACTTGGGGGTATTTCGGTACGGGGTGTGCATGAAAATTTAGGTAGTGTAGATATTCAAAACAAACCCCAAGAATTTAAAGGTTTACGCGATTACCCTTTAACAAATAAGGTTCGTGGCCGTTGGTTAGATGCCGCTTTACAAAACGGTGTTTTGTTCAGCACATTGACCGCCACAGAAATTGCGGCACTAAATGCCAAAGCCTACATTTTTGCGGGTGCATATAATGGCTATGCCGGTATTTTCTTTTCAGATTCTCACACGGCTACAGAAGCTGCAAGCGATTACAGCCGCATTGAAAATAACCGTACATGGGATAAAGGCGCAGACCTTATAAGAAATACCTTATTACCCCGTGTAAAAAGTAACCTACAGAAAGATCCAGAGAGTGGGTTGATTAATGCAGGTGAAGCGGGTGAACTAGAAGAATTAGCACGTGTAGCTTTACGCCCAATGGTTGCAGCCGGTGAAATTAGCGGCATGCAAGTTTACATTGATACGGCACAGGCATTATTGAATGATACCCCTTTGCAGGTGAAAGCGCAATTGGTGAAAAATAATATCATCCATGAAATAACAGTGGATTTAGGTTTAACAAACAAAATTTCATAAGACTATGAATATTATAAACCATTTTGGCCGTGTGGCCGGTTGGAATAGCACAAAATTAAGAATGCTTGGCCGTGATGTTGTCGGTATTACTGAATTATCATATGATGATAATGTTGAAATAGAAGGCATAAAAGGTGCAGGCCAATATGATATTGGCGTTGGTGAGGGCAACTATGAAGCAAAAGCAAGTATTACCCTTACCCAAGAAGAACGATTGGCACTTTTAGATTCTGTGCCATTTGGCCGAAAATTACAAGATATAGATGCCTTCCCAATAATCGTTTCTTATGATTATGGTGGTACCATTTACAAAGATGTAATACGGGCATGCCGAATTAAAAACAATGGTGTTGAAGTAAAGCAGGGTGATAAATCAATTGCCTATAAGTTTGAATTGTACACCCCAAAAATTGATTGGAACGTTTAAAAAAAACTAATACATAAATCTTAAGATACAAAAGTCATGGCAGACACGAAACACACAACATTCAAAGAAATTACAAAGGATCAGATCAGCAATTGGAAAAAAACAAAAACCGGGCTACGTCAAATAGAAGTACCTGTTGATGGTGGTGAACCTGCAAAATTTATTATCTGCAAACCCACACGTAATTTATTACCCTCAATTACCCAGTATGGCAAAGATGAAAACATTGAAGCCCTTAACAGGCTTTTGGTTACTAATTGCGTTTTGGGCGGTGATATGCTGTACATGGATGATGATAGCGGTGATATGGCTGTTTACTTAGCTGTTTTGGCCGAAGTGGGAAAGCTTATGCAGGCAAAGGGCGTGATCTCCAAGATTATTTAAAACACTTTGCCATTGATGATGGTGATGGCCCAACGGATGATTGGATTATTCAAATAAATGCGATCATCCGCAGGGAATACCACATTGACCCAGAAAACCTAAGTGATGAAGATTGGGCAAAGTTTTACAACGAATACCAATACACTGAATTTGTCAGATTAAAAAACCTTAAAAACGTGTTCATTGAAGCTTTAGCAAAAGTGGTCAATGAATCATTCAAATAAATGTCCACAACCACTACATCTTGGATTTTAAAGTTAGTAGATCAGGTTAGCGGTCCGATGAATACAATTAAGCAGGCGGGCAAAAGCACCAAAGAAGTTGTTGGCCAAGTAAATGAGAACCTTAAAAAGGTTTCTGCTATAGACCTGTACGCCATAGCCGATAGTGCAAGGCAACTTAACCAACACTTTCAACAGGCCATTCGACCGGGTATTGCCTACGAAGCTACTTTGGCAGATGTTTCTGCCATTACAGGTGTAATGGGTGAAAATCTGGAGAAATTAGGCGAAAACGCCAGAAAGTCAGCAAAGATTTTCGGTACGTCAGCATCACAACCTTTAGAAAACTACAAAACCATACTATCAAAGCTAGGGCCCGGAATAGGGCAGAACGAAAAAGCCTTGGACAGTATGAACGCTAGCGCATTGACATTATCCAAAACTATGGACAACGATGTTAAGGGTGCGGTCGAAGCCCTTACAACATCAATGTTGCAATACCGTGTAGATCTAACCGACCCTATAAAGGCATCAAAGGAAATGGAAATGATGATGAACGTGATGGCGGCAGGTGCAAAAGAAGGTAGTGCAGAAATACCCCAAATATCACAGGCCATAAAAGTGGCAGGTGTTGCGGCATCACAGGCAAAAGTTTCTTTTGTAGAAACGAATGCGGCAATACAAGCTTTGGCCGCAGGCGGAAAAGTAGGTGCAGAAGGCGGTATGGCTTTACGAAATGTACTTGGTAAAATGGCGGGTGCCGATGTAATACCCAAAGAAGCATTACAAAAATTACAGCGTTACGGTGTAGATATGGCCATCGTTTCAAATACCACTTTACCGTTTACGACACGACTTAAAGAACTTGGCAAGGCTCAAGGCGATGCCACGGCCTTTGCGCAGGTTTTTGGAGTGGAAAATGCCGCAGCCGCTAATATTTTAGTGCGCAGTGTAACTGCACAGGATGATTTGGCCAAAAAGATTGCAGGTACCAATGTAGCCTACGAACAGGCAAAAATAAAAATGGACACCTACCAAGAAAAACAAGGCAGGTTGACCGCTACTATGGAAGATTGGGGCATTACACTCTTTAATGCCACAAAACCTTTTATTCCATTCATCATTGCAGGGCTAGGTGCTGTAGAAATGCTATCCCATTTAGGAAATGCCCAAAAAGGTGTGGCACTTATTATGGACACCAAATTAGGTAAGGGCCTAAAGTTTATTCGTACGGGTCTCAATAAAGCCACTTTGGCTTCTGGGAACTTTGTAAAGGGCTTGGTGGCTTCTGGCGCAAATGCGTTGAAGGCTGGCGGTAGGTTTATTATTGCCGCCCTAACTGGTCTAGGTAGTTTTATAGTCGGTTTGGTGAGTGCCACAGCAGCGCAATGGGGCTTTAATGTTGCCATGAACGCCAACCCAATAGGTTTATTGGTGATAGGTATTGCAGCCGCTATCGGTGTAATTATTCTAATGGTAAAGTACTGGGATGAAATAAAGGGCGCTTTAATAAAATTTGGCGCATGGATTGCAAAGAATAATCCATTTGAATGGATGGTAACCCTTATCGATAAAGTTTTCCCCGGTTTTCGTGTAAAAATTGAAGCCCTTAAAACATGGGTGAAAGATTTATTAATGGGCGTTTGGGAATCAATCAAAAAAGTATGGAATGGCATTAAAGAATTTTTTGGCTTTGGTGATGATAACACGGTTGAAGTTGAAGTAACTAAAAAGCCTAGCACCGACCCTACCAAATTAGATGTGCCCGCAGGCACAATTGACACGAATAATGGAGTAACACCTACCAATGGTAATGCACCGGTAATTAGCGGCAATGGTTCTGGTGGTAGTGCTAAGATATTAACCATGAATCTTGACATTACAAACAACTTTAGTTTGCAGCCGGGCAATTGGAAAAATGACATTGATAACATAGCAGATGAAATAGTTGGCAGAATTAATGACCGCATGCGTGATGGTGCAATAAGTCTTGGATAATGGCAGATTATAATATAAACACACTTTTTGAAATTGCTTTTGGTATCAAAAACTATGCTATGTATAGGCCAGAAGGTGTGGGCAGTTTGCCCAATGCGCCGGGGTTTGTATATAATAATATAGATTTTATTGAAAGCTTAGAAGAAACGGCCCGTGTGTCTTATATGGGTACACCAATTGTGTTTCCTATAAAATTTAGAGGTGAAAATTATAAATTTTACAACAGCAACGGTGAAATTGAGAATTTCCCAGTAGCCGATTTTGATTTGCCTAGTGCCACATTAGTAAATTTTAGGCATCCAAAAATAGTAAGTAAAACAACGGCACTGGCTTCTAATGGCACCGTTAAAGAAATGTATGGATTTGATGATTGGGTGGTTGATATACGGGGTATTTGTTTGCGTGATCCTGGGCATGCCACCGCCAAAACCGCTTATGAACAGCACCAAAAACTAATTGAATTTGATGAAGTGGCCGACAGCATCACAGTTATTGGTGATTTATTCACAGATAAGAACATTAGTAAACTAACGATTTTAGAAACCGAATTTAAGCAGGTGCAAGGTAAACCGGGCGTAATCCCTTTTTACATGCGCTGCATTTCAGATTCACCTATAGAATTAGATTTATGACACTTGCAATGGTCGCTAAAATAACGTTTGCAGCCACGGCAACCCGTGGCGAATTGGTCTTAAGAAAACCAACGGGCGTTTCCATTGAAAAATCTTGGCAACAGTTAACCGACACCGCCACCATCACCATGCCACGTAATGTGCGTGATTTTGATAAATCGAAAGTAAACGAACTCTTTAAAAAAGATGATCCTGTTACTATTGAATTGGGCTATGATGGCGTGTATGTTACAGAATTTGTGGGCTATATAGCACGGGTAAGTGCTGATATACCCATAAAAATTGAATGTGAAGATGAAATGCGCATTATATCAAAAACCCCGGTGAATGCTTCGTTGCCAAAAACAACATTGGCCAACCTTTTCATCAAGCTGTTACCCGGTGTAGAGGTAGATGCTTTAGAAGTTGAAATTGGCACGGTTCGATTTGCAAAAACAAATATGGGTGAAGTATTGAAATTCTTAAAAGATGAATACAGCCTATACAGCTACATGAAGGGTAAAACCTTGGTATGTGGTAAAATATATGCAGATGATACTGATGTGGTACCGGTAACACTTCATCTTGAAAAAAATGTAGTCAATAATTCATTGAACTATAGAAATGCCGAAGATATACGCATTAAAATAAATGCGGTTAGCACATTGGCCAACGGTACTAAGATTGAAGTTTTAGTGGGTGATGAAAATGGTGATGAACGCCAATTGGCCTATTACGGTATTGAAATATTGGCAGAATTAGAAAAACTGGCCAATGAAGATTTAAAAAAATATAAGGTTGATGGCTTTGATGGTACGGTTGCCACGTTTGGCATTCCATTTATTGAGCATGGGTATAAAGTCAATTTGGTAAGTTTTATTTACCCAGATAGAAACGGGGTGTATTATGTGGAACGGGTGAAAGTAGATTTTGATGCATCACCACAATACAGGCGCACGATTGAATTAGGAGAAAAAGTAGCATGAGCAGGAAATTAGATGAATTTGTGCGGTTAATGAAGCAAAGCCAAAAGGCTATTGTGAAGCCCCAGATGGTGTGGGCAAAAGCCGGTGCGGTGAATCTTGAAAAAAATACCATGGTTGCCACGGGCGTTGTCGATGACCTTGAATATTACGATGTATTGCTTGGCCTTGGTCACATTAATAAAGTGCCAAATAATGGCGCATTATGCCTTTTGGGTGTGATTGGTAACCATAGCGGCTTTACTTTTTTAATAGAAGCTGAAAGCGTGCAGGCCATGCAGATAAAATCGAATGAAACCGATTTAATAATTGATGAAAATGGGTACCAAATCACAAAGGCTAATGAAAGCCTTACCACCATATTAAATGAATTTATTGATGAAGTTTTAAAAATAGTGGTGATACAAGGCCAAAGTGTTAATGTGCCTGCTTTAACAGCGATTAAACAACGATTAAACACCGTTTTAAAATAGGATATGGCAGATACGAAAACACAATTAAAAAATAAGATTGAAGCGGCCTTAAATTTTGATTCAGAAAAATCGGTTGCAGACATAGGTACACCTGCACAGGCCCGTGCAAGATTAGCCCAAAACTTGGCAGATGCTTTTGAAGCGTATGTGGTAACAAGAACAGTAAACGTGGCAGGCGTGCAACCGGGCAGCGGTTCAGTGACCGGCATAATAAATTAAGGATGGCAAAAGATATACTATTAAATGATACAGGTGAATTAACCATTGCTAATGGTGATTTTGTTATTGGTGATAGTGAAGATCAAGAGGTGCAGTTGATATTGGAAATGGCGCAGGGTGAATTAAAAGAAGATCCTTTATTGGGTGCTGATTTATTTAGGCTTATACACAGCAATGCCACAGATGCAGAATTGAAATTGGCGGTGAAGCTTCAATTGGCCCGTGATGGCAAAGATTATGACAAATTAAAAGAACGTATAAAAATACAGGTCAATGAATAGCACACCGATCATACAGGGCCAAACATTGTTTGATATTGCCATACAAGAATATGGCACGCCATTACCGGTGTTGTTGATTGCTCTAGAAAACGGCTTGGCGGTTACCGATGAATTGGAACCGGGGCAAACGATTCTATTGCCAGACTATGATGGTAAAAAAGTTGATATAGCCGGGTATTATTCAAAAAAATCTATTTGGCCATCAACAGCGTTAACAGATGCCATTGATGATTTATTTATAAATGATGATCCCTGTGATTATTGCAAGTGTTTTACTTAGAATTTAAAAACGTATGAAACAAGATCTAAATATATTAATTGATTATCTCACCTGCACAGATGCGGTGATGATCACGAAGTGGCAAAATATACTTGCAAGCTTTTGGCATAAAGATGATGGTGATTTAATTCAAAGTATCACAAGTGATGCCAATAGTATCACGTTTACAACAGTTAATGCAGATGGTGATACAACAGCGCATATTGTTGACCAATACCAAGAGCCTACCAATTTTCCTATTAGTAAAATAACAGATTTGGCAACGGCTTTATCTGGCAAAGTGGCCACAGAAGTTGGCAAAGGCTTATCACAAGAAAATTATACCACAGCAGAAAAAAACAAACTTGATGGCCTTACCAATTATGTGCCGCCAAGTAGTGAAGAAATTGCATATATAAATGGCCTGCAAGATGCCTTAACCACCTTACAAGAAAATATTAATACGGTTAGTGATGCCATAGCACAAGGTAACCCTGTTATTATTTATTTTAAAGGGTATAGGCTGTATAAAGAATTAGGCAATGTTGAATTGTACCCACAGACCGGTGAAGAAGTAATGGGCCGTGGTGATGGTACTTTATTTGGTGGTGAGATTATACATGTAACGGCCAAAACAGATTTACCAGATCAAGGCGTGGTTACCAATTCAGATTTTAATTTTATAAGCAGTACACCATGATAAACTATACAATCTTAGGCACAACGGTTGCTAGTTGGATTCTAATTTATTTTTTAATAAAAAGAATAAATAGAATTGAAGCCAAAGCCCTTATTGAAAATAGAATATTGAGTGGGCGCATTCAAACCCTTGGCAAAACTGCTAAAGAATGGGATGATAGCAGAAAATTTGATATAAAAAGATTAAATGCAACTACTCTAAAAGCCACGGCAAACAGTGCAGGTGAATTGATAGTTACAAGCCCAGATGGTAAAACGATACTAAACGAATTTAAACTAAGAACGAAAAAATGAAAAAATCACTATTTATTTTAATCATGATCCTGGGGGTTGTTGGGTATTCTCAAAGCCTTAAGAAATATGGCAGAACCGTTGAAATGACCACGGCAGAAATCATGGCCATTGATACCGCCCGTACAGGTGTGGTGTATGATGCGTATAATACAGATCTTAATATTTATGTCATTAACAGGCGTGATGATGCAGGTTGGGTGCCGTTGGTAACTTCTGGGGGTGGAGCAACCTACACCGCAGGATCGGGAATAAATATAAATGGTAGTGATGTTATTAGCGTTGATGGGGTTTTGACAGATTCTCAAACATTATCAATAGGCGGTGCTGATAACAGGCTTTATATAAGTGATGGTAATAATCTTTTGCTGCCAACTTTGGCAAATGCAAACCAAATAATAACAGATAACCGAACGGTAAAAATTGATGGTATTTCAAAGAGTATAAAATTCACAGATAGTTATGATGGCGTTATTTTTGAGTTTGGTAATACTTCATCTGCTGAGAAATTTTTCACAATTCCTTTTGCATTTACAATGGGCCAAGGCGGCTTAAGTTTTCTTAATCCTTTCCTGTTATATTCCTCTAGTTTTGACCCGTCTCAAGATACAGAAGGCTCTATATATTACAATACAACAGAAGGCTTAAAAATTTCTGATGGAACAACGTATAATGTTGTAGGTTCTGGGGGCGGTACAGACAACCAAACAGCCGCAGAAGTAACAATAGCAGATGTAGGGTCATTGATTACAGCCACAACAGTAGAATCAGCTTTACAAGAGAATAGAACGGCTATTGATTTGAATACAGCAAAGGAAAACGAGGGAACAACAGTAACAGATACAGGAGAAATTGATTTAACACTAAGCACCTTAGATATTACAGCAGATATAATAGCAGGAAGTATAGACGAAACAAAATTAGATGCAAGCACTAATTCTAGTCTTGATTTAGCAGATTCAGCACTTCAATCCGATGCTACAGAGGTTACCGGTTCCGATGCTATCACTAACATTATATCTATGACACAGGCGGAGTTTGATGCCAATGCCCCTGATGCCACAACATTTAGTATTATAACCGATGCAGCGCCCTCTACGGTAGTCACCTCTGCTACAGTAGATTTAGATGAATCTAAACTAATGTATAATGACCAAACCGCCGATGCGGGCACACTTACTTTTAACAATGCTAAAGCAGGTGGGTCTATTACAGTATTTATAAACAGGTCAGCAGCTCCTACTTTAGCAGGTTCAGGAATAACTTTCAATCAAGTTCCAAATACTACAGCTTTTGCATCAGGAACAGAGATGGCAATATACTTTGAAGCTATTTATGATGGAACAACAATTGATTACTACTACTATGAGAGATAAAATCATTTACATACTTTTATTTATGTCATTTTCTTTTTATGCGCAAGGCGATATGTTACTTGCTTCTAGGCAACAATCCCTCTTTGTTAGCGATGCTATATTAGTATTAGACCCAGATGTTTATTACAACCCTTCAAGCATAGACGTTAGCGCTGTTTCTGACGGAGATACAGTAACTACTTGGGAGGATTTAGGTGCTAATGGGTTAGATGCTACTGCTATAAATAGTATCGAGTTAAACCTAGTTGGAGCAGAACGAATGGCACAGTTCAATGGTGGTAATTCATATTTTGATGTACCTGAAAGTAGTTTTTTAGAAAAACAAATGGGTACTGATAATTTCACCATAATACTTAGAGAGGGAGCTGTTGTTCAAAACACAGGTTACTATATAAGCAAGGCAGACTCAAATGTATCAAATAGGGAATACGGTCTATATATTAGCGGTAACAACAAAGGACTCTTTGGGGGGTCGACTACTTCATTTTCACCAACGGACGGCACACGTAGATTGTATATAGTCATAATTACAGGAGCAACTGTTGACATCTGGGTAGATGGTACACAAGTAGTCACCGATGACTCGGTTGATACTGTTGCTATACAAACTCAAAGTGTAAATATAGGAGGGCGGTCTGATGGTGGTTACATGGCAAACGATGGTGCACAAATGGATTTAATATCAATTATACCTTCGGCAATAACAAACGAAGAAAGATTAGAAATAGAAGCGCAATTTAAAATAAACTAACATATGAAAAACGTAATGTACTTATTTGTGTTATTAGTATCAAGTACACTTTTTTCCCAACAAGTAAAGTTAGGTATTTCAAACGCCGATGCTAACTTTGGAGGCAGCTACTCTTTTAAGATCTCATTAGATGATAATTTAGAGGTCGTAAGCGGCTTTAAGCTAGGAGAATTAAAAGCCTTCCCTAGTGCGGATGGGTTTGGAAAGTTCAAGACAGGCGGTAGAGGTGGTGATATTATAAAAATCACCAATAATAACACTAGCGGTGCAGGTTCTTTGAAGGCTGCACTAGACCTTACTACCCCTAGGATAATAATAGGAGGGCAAGGAATAAGAATTGATGCAGGGTCAAATACCACTTCCGCAACCGAGGATGATTTTTCTATTTTAGGACAAACCTTTACGGGTAGTGGAATCACACATTATGGTAATATGTTTGAAGTTCTCGGGGCATCTAATTTTATTATTCGACACGTTGAATTTTTAGGCGGAGATTCCCAAGCAGACAGCGGTAGGGATGCTTTAAGAATTATTGCGAGATTTACTGGGAATCCAAGTATTGATGGTGGAATATTAGACCATTGCTCTTTTATGTGGGGTGATGATGAGAATATAAGTATGGCAGGCGATACAGATGGTAGATTTGTCAAAAACATCACCATACAAAACTCAATAGTTGGCGAAGCGTTTAGAAGCGCGAAAGGTATTCTATTATTTGATAACTCGTATCGAATATCATTGTTAAACAACTTATCTACAAACAATAAGGATAGAGGCATGGCACGTATCAGTGTAGGTACGGCAAGTTATGAGATTATAAACAACTTAAGTTATAATAGTGACTGGGCGCCTTTTCAATTAACATGGGAAAATGTAGGTGATTACATCGGTAACGTAGATGTAAAAGGCGGTAACGCTCAATACGGAAACCAAATAGTATTCGGAGAAAGCGCAAACAATGGCTCTTTTACAATAGAAGATAGCAGGCTGTATGCAGTAGGCAACTATTTAGACGGAGCGTCTCAAAATTCAGTAAGTGGCAGCACATGGAGCGAAGATTATCGAGAAACTTCCAAAATTCATGCTACAGGAAGTAGGGTTATTTCTTCAACTGCGGAGGATTTAGGAACTTTTGTCCTGGCAAATGTTGGCGCTAATGTTTCTACAAGTACTATTGAGCAATCCCAAATAGACGATTATACAAATAAAACTGGCTCTTATTCTACAGAAGAAAGCCAAACAGTAGGACTACCTACGCATACAGCAGGTACAGAACCTACTGATACGGATAGCGACCACATACCAGATGCATGGGAAATAGCCATGGGACTTGACGAAGATTCAGATGCCGATGCAACTGTTAAGCCTGATTCGTTTACAATAGACGGAATAACGTATGATAACAGGGAATATACAGGGGGCAGTTATAACGGTTTTATTTATTCAGGCGGAACATTAACAGGTTCTAACTTATACGATTGGAGAGAAATATACTGGGAAGATTTGGCCAATGGATTTCAAACAATGCATTACGAATAATGAACACATACACCACCACTGTAATAATTTATGTAATGATTTTGTTAGTGGTTAACATTGTGAAAAAGGAATTAAATATTTATTGATATGGAAAAACTAAAAGACAAATTAAACAGAATCGAAAACCTATACAAAAAGATTTTTCTGTTGATTCTGGGAAGTTTTCTTATGATAGCCCCATTTTGGGCAGGTGGTTTATCAATGTTTTTATTGAGTGACACGCAGGTTGAATGGACAAAATTACATAGTGTATTTGTGTCTGCCGGGGTTGTTTTTTTTGTCGGCGGGTGGGCCTTTAATAATATAGCCAAAGCAATAGTTGCTATGGTCACACGATTAAGTGAAAAATTGAGCAAATGAATTTTTTTGATGATTTTAAAGTCTTAACGGCATCATTCGTTGCCATTGTCTTAAGCTACATAAACACACCGCTAGATGGTTTTCGGTATTTGGTATTGATTGCCACATTGTGCTACACCATAAGAAAATGGTACATCATGGAAAAAAGGAACAAAAACAATAAAAAATAACATGGCAACACCCACAGTACTTGAAATTAAAAACCAAATTATAGCTAAGAAAGCAGAATTCACCGCACTTGATGGCTTAGAAACCACAAGCAAAGTGGGTATTTATAACTTGTGGGCCTATGTGGTAGCCTTTAGTATTTGGTTGCAATATGGCTTCTTTGAAACCTATAAAGCCGAAACTGATGATAAAATACGCACGCAAAAGGTATACACGATTTTATGGTTTCGTGATAAGGCATTACAATACCGCCACGGCCATGCATTGGTAAAAGAAGGTTATAATTTAGAATACACCGGTGATGGATATACAGAATCAGAAATAGAAGCCGCATTAGTGGTGAAGCGTGCAGCCGTTGTTGAAAAAGAAGTTACAAACCAAACGTTTTTATTCGTCAAATGCGCCACAGAAGTTAATGGCAAATTGGCTATTCTACCGGCCGAGCAAAAACAAGGCATAGTCGATTACTTTAAACGCATTAAGCCTGCCGGCACTAAATTAGAAGTATTTAGTGATAATGCAGATGAATTACGCATTGAAATTGACTTTTTTTATGATCCATCAATACTTACAGAAAACGGCAGCAGAATTGATGGCACAAATAATACACCGGTGCAGGCAGCTTTGCGAAATTATTTAGAAAACTTACGCTTTAACGGTGAATTTAGTGTTGCAGAATTAGAAGATATATTACAAGCTATAAGCGGTTGCAGTGATCGTGAAGCGTATATAAAAAACCCTGCTTATAATTTTCAAGATCCTGCAAACTGGTTAGATATAGAAAACACCGTTGTAGCCAATAGCGGTTACATGGAAATTGAAGATGCTAACCTTATCATTAATTTCATTCCAAAAACAGTGGCCACATAATGTACGAAAGCATCTATAATATTGATTTCCAAAGATTGGTGGCCACATTGCTGCCTATTCGTAGGCGCACCATTTTAATGGTGCAATGGCTTATTGCTTTGGTAGAACCAATTAACCAATTGCATACGCAGTTTTTAAGGTACCGCCAAGCCACTAATTACAAATTAGATCATACTGCACAGGTATTTAGTTTAGAAGATGTATTAAACGATGCGTTTGATGTTTCAGCCAGAAGAATATACATTGAAGATGGCATATATATATTCCCGGTGTGGTTTTATGATAGGGCCGACAATAAGCCGGTGCGATTTTATAACCGTGCGGCAGATGATAAGGTGCGTTTTTATGACCATAAAGCATTAGGAAAATTAGATGTTGATTTTACTGTTGTATTGCCAAATGGCTTAAATATATCAGATGCGGCAATGTTACGCTTAAAAGCTTTAGTTGATTTTTACAGATTACCAGATAAAACATATACAGTTACTTATGGATAAATATATCGCAGAGGGCGCAGGGTTTCCCGCAGACAATGAATTTTTAATGCTCATTCAATCAATGATTAATGATACTGCTAAATTATCTTCAATTGGCGGTGATAATTTTATTTTAAGAGGTTGCGAAGTGGTTGGCGGTTCTGCCAATGAAGGCTTCATGGTTCTTAATGGTGAGGTGGTGCGTTTTGCAGGTGGTGTGATTGCGGCCAATGTTAGAATTAATGAAACCATTGCCAATGCAACATACTTAGAAGATGTGGCCCCGGTTGATGGCCAAGGTGATTCAAAACCCACATACTACACCCGCACGGCTACTTTTGGTAGCGGTGGCGTATACTCTACCCCTTGGGCAGACTTAAGCCGTGTGAAGCCCTTAATTGAGGTGCAGAAGGCCACAATACCAATTGATGGCGTAATTATGTACGCAGGTGCTGTTGGTGCAATACCTGTCGGGTTTAGGTTATGTGATGGTACGAATGGCACGGTAAACTTAAAAGGCCAATTTGTAGTTGGTTACAGTGCTACAGATACAGATTATAATGCGATTGGTAAAACGGGTGGCAGTAAAGAAGTAACGCTAACAGAAAGCCAGATGCCTTCACATAAGCATACCGGTAGCACCACAAGTGCAGGCGCACATACCCACAGTGTAACAGGGTATTCCAAACAAAGCCAAAGTGTTGATAATGGTGGGGGTTCTGTAGTAGCAGATAGTGAAGGCAGCGCACCACCAACAGGCAGTGCCGGCAACCATAGCCATACTATGGCTTTAAACAATACCGGTGGCGGTGCAGCGCACCCCAACAGGCCGCCATACTATACATTGGCATATATACAGTTCAAAGGCGTTTAAACGTTGATTAAATACAGTTTAAACCCTATGCATTTGCATGGGGTTTTTGGTTTTTGTGTACAATTTGATTTCCAAAAATGTACAATTTGATTTCCCGATTATAGGCCGATGCCGCCAAGTATGATGTATCCTGCTCAAGTAGTGGGAGCAATCGTAAAAACAAGAATAAAGGTTTGGGCGATACCGGTACTGGCATATGCCACTCCTATACCGAAGATGGAAGGTGTGTTTCGCTTTTAAAAATTCTATTGACCAATCATTGCATTTTTGACTGTGCCTACTGTGTTACCCGTAAAAGCAATGATATTCAACGTGCTGCTTTTAAAATTCAAGAAGTTGTTGATCTTACTATTAACTTTTACAGAAGAAATTATATTGAAGGACTTTTTTTAAGTTCTGGTATTTTCAAAAGTGCCGACCATACGATGGAACGCCTGATTGCAGTTGCCAAAAAACTACGTGAAGAAGAGAATTTTAATGGTTACATTCATTTAAAATCGATACCTGGTGCTAGTGATGAATTAATGTATGAGGCCGGATTATATGCTGACCGTTTATCGGTGAATATAGAAATCCCCACGATCTCTGGCCTTAAATTATTGGCTCCAGATAAAAAGCACGAAGATTTCATCAAGCCTATGCTCAAAGTAAAGAATGAAATCATACGCTATACTGAAGAGAAAAAGATAATTCGAAGTACTGCAAAATATGCGCCTGCTGGTCAAAGCACACAGATGATTGTTGGTGCTACGGGTGAAAGTGATAAAGATATCATGTACTCAGCTACCCATTTTTACAAAAACTACAATATGAAACGGGTATATTATTCGGGTTATGTTCCTATTTCTACTGATAGCCGCTTGCCTGCATTAGGTTCAGAAGTTCCTATGCTACGAGAAAACCGACTCTATCAGACCGATTGGTTATTACGTTTTTACGGATTTAACGTAAATGAAATTCTAGACACTGAACATCCTAATCTAGATATGGATATTGACCCTAAATTAATGTGGGCGCTTAGAAATTTGAATCATTTTCCTGTAGATATAAACAAGGCAGATAAAAGTGTGCTAGCACGTATTCCAGGAATTGGAATGGGCTCTGTTCATAAAATAATAAATGGTAGAAAATTTAGAAATCTAAGCTGGGAACATCTTAAAAAGATGGGCGTTGCGCTTAACCGTGCAAAATATTTTATTATCTGCAACTCTACTGATTGGGAACGAAGAGACTTAGACGCTGCTCGTATTAAAGGAATGATATTACAGTCTTCAAATAGTAAATATAAAAATCATTATAGTAATCAATTATCGTTATTCAATTGAAGTATTACTTAATCATAAATAAATAGCATTATGAACTACATGAACAACACGCTAAAGAGACCTAGCTATACAACTTTCAATACATTTTTAGAACAAAGTCAAGGTCAAGTTTTATCCGTTGGTTATAAACTTGTTATGTATAAAAGCAAGATTAAAAAACGCCTATTTATTCTAACGCGGATGTTTACATTATTCAACATTTAAAAAACTGATTATGAATGCTACAAAAACACTTATTTATGACGGTAGTTTCAATGGCTTTCTTACAGCCGTATTTATAGCTTTTGAACAAAAGCTACCACATGCCGATATTCAACGTCAAGGACAAATACAAAACGGACTCTTTGCTGAAACAGAAACAATATTCACGAATGTTGAAAAGGCGCAACGCGTTTGGAATGGTGTTCGCAAAAAAAGCAATACTGCTATTAAGCATATCTATTTTGCATATCAGAGCGAACAAAAAAATATAGAGTCTCTACTTTACCATTACATTCGAAAATTAATGGGAAGCAAAATCAACGGCCCAACTAATTTTAGTGATGATTGTGTTTTGAAAATTAATCAAATAGCACATAAAGTTGGTCGTGAAAAGCACCGTATGGAGGCCTTTGTACGTTTTCAATTAACAAAAGATACTGTGTATTTTGCCAACATTGAACCCGATTATGATGTACTCCCCTTAATTTCTAAACATTTTAGAAACCGCTATGCTGATCAACAATGGCTTATTTATGACCTGAAACGTAAGTATGGTCTTTTTTATGATTTACACAAGGTAGAAATTATCTCTTTAGACCTTACCGATGTGCATACCAATAGCATTCAAAAAAGCGCCGTATTTACAGATGAAGAATATGAATATCAAAACCTTTGGAGTAATTACTTTAAAAGCACAACCAATACCTTTCAGAGAAAAAAGAAGCGGTTTAAAGTGTAGCACTTCTTACCTAGTTACAGTAGTCGAATCTTTTTACGTAGATGATTTAGGAAATTCTTCATATCGTATATTATTATCCGTTTTAAAACGCTTTGATATACGGGACCACCTACTTTTATTTTCTTTTGTATTCCATTAAATATAGTTAGTTCTAGAAAATTAGCAGTTTTTGTACCTTGTCCATTAATTACACATGTATACATGCTTAAGTTTGACTTTCTAACTATTAGTGTATAAACCAGAAAGAACGTACAATTTGCGCGCACAACGACACTTCGGCATGCTCTAGTGCATCGCTTGAAAATGAGATCTAAAGTCTCACAGAACTAAACGTGGTTTAAGTAGTAACAGAGAGCGGATTATTAATGGTGTCAAAGTCTAAAGCTTCACCGTGTATCGTAACCTTAATACTCTCTTTTGTTCTTTCTTATTATATTATCAATTTATAAAGAATCAAACTTATGGCACACAAGATAAAAATGGAAACTAACATTAAATTATCGTCTTTTATTTTACTTATTTTGGTGATTTTTAGTTGTAAAAATGCGACCGAAAAAGCTTCTGAAAAAATAGTACCCGTAATTGATTCGGGTGGATTAATACATAAAACAGTTAAAAATCTAAACAAAAGTTCAATTAGTAATGGACTTTGGATAAGTACCATAGATTCTTTATCAACTGTTGAGATTAACGGTAATCATTGGATTTTTAAATATGTAAATATAAAAACGGAGTTAGATGATCAGTATGAATATTTGATTTCTGAAGGTGTTTCGGACAAGCAGAATGCACTAATTGAGGGCCGTTTAATTTTAACAAATAAATCTGACACACTTAAATATGGAATTTATCACATCTCACACGCAAATATGACTCTGGTATATTTACCAAGAGGTAATTTTCACCACTATAAAAAAAAGAAATAAAAAACGTTGTACGACAAAGACATATATAAAAATTGCCTATGTTGGGTTCAAGTAAAGGTTGTTGTACGGTAGCTATGTCTGAATTTCCTTTGGAAATTTATCGCACACAAACACGCAACTTTCCCTATACATAAACGTTAACAAACATTATGAAAACGAATTTAACCTTAGTACTATTAACAGGATTGTTATTTAGCCAAAATTTATTTGCAGATTCACCTCTAACATCAACTGATATAAGTAAAGCTTATGAAGATTTGGAGATAGTACAATTAGCTTCTAAAGCTGATGGAAAGTTAACTATTGAATTAATGTATTATTTGAACGAAAGTAAAAATCCGATTGAATTTAAAATCGCCGTAATACATAGATTAGGTTGGAATATTGATGGAAAAAGCAATGCAACGGTCTTTTTTCAATATCTGAAAGAAAAAAATAACGTTAAGGATATTGACAAATTTCTTAATCAAGCCAGTGGTGATTTATTGATTTGTATAGCTTACTTAAAAGCATTGGACAATTATTTTGATCTTGAAGAGGCAATAATTTATGCAAAGAAAGCGAAATTAAAAAACACAAAAAGTTTTACAATAAGTATAATTTCTGCACTTATTGAGGCGCAAAAAGCAATGGATTCAGATTGGTGTAAGGTTTATAACTTAACGAATAACGTTCGCATAAATGATTCTTTAAACAGAGATATGAAAATTCAAGCTAGTAAAATAATTTTCGAATATATGGATTTGTATAAAGATGATTGCAAATAAAAAGTTTGCTAGTCGAGTCGGCGCGGCTTCTGCCATCAAATAAAGGAGTACATCTCACACACCTGTATACCCTTCGACAAGCTTAAGACAGGCCAAGCGGTTCTCGTATGCAGTGGTTCGACAATCAAACTTATCGGCTTATAGTATTCTATTAAACTAACATGACCTTTCACCTTTTTATAGTAATTATGATTCGAAGAAAAGGAATCGTCAGAAGATGAATATCTATTTTTTTTGCAAAATCTTGGTATAGCTTGTTACGTGAAACATGGGAACGTACCGTAGAAGAAAGATTATTTACAAGGAGTGGTAGAGCGATTTTCATTAGGAATTCAAACTCAAAAATTAAAAAAAGTCACAGTAATGGAAGAATTTTTGAAGGACATAGAAACAGGGATGACTGAAAGTTCAAATTGGTTATATGACTCAGCAGCGGGTTTAAACCCTACTCCACCAGATTCAAATAAAACAGAAGCTGATTTAAACTTCCTTGACGAATTTGCGAAAAAATGTGTTTCCGCATGACGAATGAAAAGTACGATTGCCCAACAAAGAACTCCTATGAAAAGCCTTAGTCCAGTTCTCTAAAGTTAATTAATATTTTCTTTTTTGCTTTAATCCACCTTTTTTTCTTTTAATATAACTTGCTCCCACTCCTATATGTGATAGACCTTTTGGACTTCACCAGCATCTGTATGATTATAGTTATAATAGGCCCGTTCACTAGCTGAGGTTTGTGATCCCTGTTTAAAAACTGTCACCTTCTTTGTTTTGTGATACAGGCCTTTCTACTTCTTTTTGAGCTTTGTTATTGTTAGGTATAATTCAATAGTTAAGATACGACCCCTATCTGATATGGAATCCCCGTCTTTATTACGGCCAATGTCCTGCTGAGCAGTTTCCTGGCTATCTTCACAATGATTGTTTTTACGTTTTTGCCCAAGTGTTTACGATAATAATCCTGCATTACGGGATCAGTTCGTATCGCTTGCCATGCCGCTTCTATAAAATAACTACGTATTAACCGGTGAGCACGTCTTGTAAGCCCTGTACTCCTTAGTTTATTGCCGCTTTGGTAAATGCCCGGGGCAAGCCCTACATAACCGGCCAATTGTTTTAGGTTATTAAAACGTCTTAAATCCCCCAATTCGCAAATAATACCACAGGCTACGATTCCACCTATGCCAGGAATACTTCGTAAAAGTATATAATCCTTCTTATAGTGAACCTTGCAGTAGCGACGAAGCGCAGTGGAGACATCACGAAGTTCTTTATCGACAAATCTAAAGTAGCGCATATGGCTATCCAGTGTCATTCGGGCTGGAGAATAGGCAAACTCAAGATTGTCCAACCAGTTGCGAAAATCGTGGCTCCAATGAGAGTTGTCAAACTCAAGAGGCGTAATGATCCCTTGGTTTAAAAGCAGACCCTTAATGAGACTTTTAATTCTTCGATAGTTCTTTACCAAATCATTCCTACGCCGAAAAAGAGAGCGTAGCTGCTCTCGTTCTATATGGGGAACGTGAATACCTTGTAGTCGGCCGTCCTTGAGCTCCCTTGCTATCAGTTGTGCATCGATACGGTCGGTCTTGGTATGTTTCTCCTTCCCCCTTCTGTGGATATCGGCCGGGTTAACTACCAATGAACACCAACCGTAACCCTCAAAGGACCTATGGGCATAATAACCGCAGCATCCCGCTTCATAGGCCGTAGACACTTCATGTCCGTTATAATGGCGTTCTATATAAGACTTGAGCTTCGCAGGGTCCGGGCTCATCGAAAATGTTTTGCCGGAAGAAATATCCGTAGCACAATGCACCTTCCAACTGCGCTTGTGAATGTCGATTCCAATATATAGCTTTGGCGTAGTGATTTGTTGTGTTTCCATATCTTATTGTTTTAGAGTACATTAAAGATACTGGACAGGCAGCTTTTACATAGATGCTGAGTTGAAAACAGCTCTTTTCTTCATTAATTCAAGACACTAGGGTTTTAGGCTTACAGATTCACTTTAATGATCCTTTTGAGCTTTTATATTGATGATTTTCAACTACCCTGCTTGCAATACAGAAACGTAAGTCTCATCATATAGCCTGCCGGATTTAGCGATAGCAAAACTTTGTTTGAACAACTTGTTCGATATTGCTATCAATAGTAGTCAATAAGCTTTGTGGAACCTCTCCTATTCCTATACATAAACTAACCCTTTATTCTAGGGCAAAACCTACTTTTAACCTGGAACGCAATATAAAATTTCCATAAAATCATAAATAAATTTTATTTAATTAGGATTCCTTACTATATTTGTTTTGCAATAATGCAACACTATATAAAACATTAAAAATGAGTAAATCAATTTTCTATCACGCAGGATGTCCAGTTTGTGTAAGTGCAGAACACGATATTGTTAATTTAGTCGGCGCAGATAATGTTGAAGTTGTCAACATTGGCGAAAACCGTTCTAGAATTTCTGAGGCGGAAAAAGCTGGAGTAAAATCTGTGCCAGCACTAGTTACACCAAATGGTAATACACTACATATCAATTTCGGCGCTTCAATGGCAGATGTAAAAGGATAATTTTTAAACTACATAGTTAGGATTCCTAATTTACACAAAGGAATCCTAACTTCATAAAATAACACTCAATGAAATCAATACTAGTAATATTTTCGGCAACAATACTTTTATACACTTCTACGTCTTGTGCGCAAGAAGGCGAATACAAAAATGACGACTTCAAAATTAATAACGTTAGTGTAACTCACGAAGCGAATTTGGGAGTTACGATCTGGGAAATAAGTGTCGATGGTACAGCGGGAAAAACTACACCTACAATGATTGGTCAACTCGATGGTGCCTCAGTTTTAGGATATATATTCCCAACTAGTTTAAAACCAACAGATGTAGGTTTTAATCAAATAGATGGTCTTGTAGCACTTGCTTTAACATCTCATCCCGATTTTGATGATACTCCTCTTTGGGACGAGAATAATGACCAAATATTCAATAATGATGGCATTATTTGGCATCCACATTGGGTAATTCTTCATGAAGACAAAAGAGTTGCAGGTGGCCTTTCAGTTAAACAATTTAAGAAAGCAGATGAAACAGTTGTTTTACCACCAACAAACCCAGGTATGCCAATGTATATGGATTCTCCAGGATATCCTGTTACCGCTAAAAACAAGAGTATAAAAGTTATCGTTCCTGATTATCGTATGAATAATAAAACTGACTTTAGTTATGATGGAGTAACTGCCTTAATGAAAGTGAATACCAGCATCGATGATTTGCCTATGCTTGGCGTTTATGAAGTTTTTAGTGTGGCAAGTGGAGATTTATCTTTACCGTATAAAGTAAAAAACTAAACAAATGAAAATAGCAGTTTGGGATACGTATGTAGAAAGAGAAGATGGTACCATTATGCATTTTGATATTTTAGTGCTTAGTACTATAACAGATGAACAAACCATTTTTAATTTTGGTACGAATTATCTAAAAAAGAAAACTTTTCTAACACAGCAGTTGTCTTCTAATAAATGTCGTCTGTGCCACTTTGAGCAAGCAACTGATGAAATGATTTTATCAATTGAAAAAAACGGTTATTATATTCTAGAAATGGAAAATTGCACTTAATTTAATTAGGATTACTAACTTTGCCTGTCGAACAAATTTCGGCAGGCTTTTTTATGAAAGAAAGTACATTTAACCCAGCACAGCAAGAAAAAGATATCTCAAGCAAAATCGTTGCAGGATTGGAACGAGTTTCAGAGGTATTTAAAATTTTGCTATGGGATAAAACTAAACTAGTCGGTTTAAGTCCGATTCAAATTCAGATTCTAATTTTCATAGCTTTCCATAAACCAAACTTGTGTAACGTTAGCCATCTTGCAAAAGAATTTAACGTTACTAAACCAACTGTTAGTGATGCTATTAAAATTTTAGACAAGAAAGAACTGATTATAAAAGATGTTTCATCATCTGACAGTCGCAGTTATGCTATTTCATTATCTGATTTAGGAAATGATTTGATTTCTCAAATCTATGATTTCTCAAGTCCATTAAAAAAACAAGTTGATAGCTTTTCTCAACCTGAGTTAGAGAGCTTATTCGGAACTTTAAGTCAACTGATTTACAAATTAAATCGCAACGGAGTTTTAAGTGTTCAAAGAACGTGCTACGGATGTAAATTTTATCAAAAAAACAAAGAAGTCGATTATTGTAATTTACTTCAAAAGGAATTATTGAAACAAGAGATTAGATTGGATTGTCCGGAATTTGAAGAAAAACCTGTAAGTTAACAAATACCAAATTTGAAAAAATAGATTCTTCCCGAAATCGGAAGCACTTTAATTCTAAGCTCAAAGATTCTTTTATTTGATTCTTTGAGTTTTTTGTCTCTACTTTAATTCGTTGTAATTCAGATAAGCCAAAACATACCACTGATAATCAAAATTTCATTTATAGCCGAAAAGAAAACGGGTATAGGCACTAAAGTCCTTAATCCATTCAATTCATATTTGTTTACCATCGGATTATTAATGTACATTGTAATTTTACAACGTGAAGTCATTGCAAAACTTGATATTTTCTCAAAACCGACCTAAGATGTATAATCGATTTTTAAAGTATTTACCATACGAGCCAAATCGTTGGCGAACATAGTAAAATCGCATTTGCAACTAATAACCAATATCTATTCCAATGGAGGATATAAAATACTATACCAAATTAAAAAGTTCAAGTAAAACGCTTGTAGATGCATTGGCTAACAAATCTAGTTTTTCTGACGTTCCAAACACTTGGCATGTGGTGGTGGTAGATATTCTAAATTCGACTCAGGCTGTTGATGAAGGCAAACACCATCAGGTAAACTTAACAGCTACAGGTGCAATAATCTCTGTATTGAACACCATTAGAAGAGAAAAACAAAATATTGAAATACCGTATTTTTTTGGTGGGGATGGTGCTACGTTCATTCTACCAACCCACCTTTTAAATAAAATTATAGTGGTCTTAGAAAATTACAGCCTTCATATTAAAAGAAATATTAATTTAACCCTTAGAGTTGGTCATATTTCTGTTCGTGATTTGACCAGTCAACAATCTAGTTTAAAGATTAGTAAACATCAACTTACAGAACAATTAACGATTCCGATTGTATTAGGCAATGGTTTAAAACAAGCTGAAGAAATCATTAAAAATACGTTTGTAGAAAACAACGTTGCTAGTTTTAAAGAAGGGTTGTTAAATTTAGAAGGGATGCAATGTAGGTGGAAACAAATTAACCCTGCACAGACCGAAAAGAAAGTGATTTGTTTATTGTTGAATGCTACAAATGAAATCAACCAAAGAGCTGTTTACAGAGCTATTCTAACCAAAATGGATGCTATGTTTGGTACATTCGAAAGCAGGCAGCCCATAAAACCAAACAAACTAAATTTAAATTTCAGTCTATCAAAAATATGGGAAGAAATGAGAATTAGTCATGCCAATAAAAATTTGTTTTACTTATTAAAAAATTGGATTACAACACTTATTGGAAAATTCTATTTAAAACTATCTCGTAATGGCAAACACTATTTAAAGCAAATTGGTCAACTATCACACACGTTTATGCTTGATGGAATGATAAATACTATTTTCACTGCAGAGCAACATAACATAGACCTTTTTATAGCATATCTCAATCAACTAGAAAAAGATAAAAAAATTATCTATGGTATTCATGTAACACATGCTTCTGTAATGTCATGTTACGTCTTAGATAGAAAAACAAAACATGCGCACTTTGTAGACGGCACCGAAGGTGGATATACTTCAGCTGCTAAAATGTTTAAATTAAAATTGAGCACATTAAGGTGATCTCAAAGATTGACTTACCTAGCTTGTTCGTATTGAATTAAAAGTAACTAAGGGATTTTAGTTAATAATTTTTTAATAGTTCTTGGTTTTAAAATTGACTTCAATCGAACATAATTAGTTCGTAGAACGTTATTTTTATAACGAATAAAATGAATATTGAATCCACCAATCAGCATCTACAATCTAAATTTTACATAAAAATTAGTAATGAAAAATCATACGTACAAAATCAACGTTGAATGGACAGGGAACGAGGGTAATGGAACTCGTGATTACAAGTCATACAACAGAAATCATAAGATTATTGCGAACGGAAAATATGACGCTATACATGGTTCATCAGACCCTAACTTTTTAGGAGATAAAACGAGATATAATCCTGAAGACCTTTTTCTATCTTCTATATCTTCTTGCCACATGCTCTGGTATTTACATTTATGTTCTGTACATAAAATTATAGTGACTGATTATATAGACACTGCCACAGGAATTATGGAAGAAACTGATAACGGAAGTGGGAGGTTTACGCAGGTCACCTTAAACCCTAAAATAAAAATCACGGATATTAGTATGATTGCAAAAGCTAACGAGTTACACGAAGAAGCCAACAACATGTGCTTTATTGCTAATTCTTGCAACTTTAAAATCGAACATAATCCTGATACTACCTCAGAGTAAATTCGATTTGCAAAAGGATTATACTTACCTGTCTAACAGGTTAAATAGTTTACTTTCTGCTAAATTAAATATAGTATCTTTTTACATCTGAAGTTATACAGGCGTAAGTTTCAAGAACAATGTTGATTCTTAATATTAAAACATTTAATTTTTGATAGTGGAAGAACTTCAAAACTTATCGAATCCCTCGGTGAGTACAATATGGGAGATAGCAATCTTTCGGCCGATACGTTTAAGACTCTCAATTCAAGTAAGAACACTTTAGCACAAATCTTTGATGAATTTTAAAAAATGAATTTCCAATCGGTATATTTTTGCAATATCTGAATTTCTTACGGATAATCCCCATAGATAAACACCTATCTATTCTTACTAAGAGACCGTATTAGTACAGTAGTCCAATTAAACTGAAGAAGATGTATTGATTAAAAAAACAGAGTTATCAAAACTTTAAATACTGCATTAGTATGGCAGACGTATTAACAGTTCCAATAGTTCACTTTAGTGCCAAGATGTAGTAAAAATGTAAGCTAATACAAAATCGAAAATCACAAAAAATATCCTATGTTTGCTTGTATGAGAACACATACATTTGCCATTGCAGGCTGCGGAAAATTGGCCCATATTGTTGTAGAGGCCTTATTAAAAGATTTATTACCTAACTATAAATTAATTGGTAGTTATTCAAGAACATTTGAAAGTGCTAAAGAAATTGCGAATAGGATTAATACCTCAAAAGTAAATTATTCTTGTAAACCTTGTCATAGTATAGCGGAGTTGCTCCTGCTAAAGCCAGATTATATTGTAGAAACTGCTTCTCCAACGGCTTTTAGGGAATTGGCTTTACCTGTTTTAAAAAATGGGGCTTCCATCATAACTTTATCAATTGGCGCACTTGCTGATGCCGATTTTTATGAAACTGTTAAACAAACTGCTTTGGAAAATAATACACGTGTACATATAGCATCAGGTGCTATTGGCGGTTTAGATGTATTGCGAACTACATCTTTAATGGAAGATAGTAAGGTTTTGTTTACAACTAAAAAAGGACCAAATTCTTTAAAAAATACAGAAGTCTACGATGACAGTCTACAAACCGAAAAACGGGAAGTCTTTCAAGGGAACGCTAAGGAAGCCATTGCGCTTTTTCCAACACGTGTAAATGTGGCAGTTGCTGCTGCATTGGCTTCCGTAGGTCCTGAAAACTTACAGGTTTCCATGAACTCAATACCTGGTTTTGTGGGAGATGATCACCGTATAGAAATAAAAAGTGAGCAAATTCATGCGGTTATTGATGTCTATAGTAAAACTGCACAAATTGCAGGTTGGAGCGTCGTAAATACAATGCGAAATATTGTTTCGCCTATAGCATTTTAGTGTAAGCGGTTAAATTTGCTAATACTTTTTCACTTAAACGCCTGAAAGCTTGCTGAGTTCTACCTGTAGAAACTTGCAGACAAGTAACATTGGGATTTTTTAAAAATCGTTCATCACCCAAAGCTCCAAGTGTATCGCAATACAAGACATTATCGCCATTAAGCCATTTTTCAAAAGGTTCGGTATCCCAAGATGGAGATAACCCTGTATTGAATAAAATTTTTCGATTGCCCAGGTGTTTAAATTCAGCATCGTGTAAAAGCACAGTATTTTTATTTAAACAGGTAATTACTACCTCGTTTTCCGAAAGTAATTGCTTTAGGGGTAAAAAGCGATACCCTTTTGCTTTAGCATCTTCTTTTTCACTACGTGCAAAATAGCTTATTTCCGCTCCAAAAAAACGTAGTGCATCGGCCACCATACCACCAGACTTCCCAAGACCTACAATACCTGCCTTAAGTCCTGTTATTTCACGAGGAATACCACTCCAAGATTGTCTAGGAGTGCCGTCAGACCTTTTACCTATACCATGTAAGCAACGTACCAACTCGCTTATTACATATTCTACAACGCCTTCATCACCATAATCGCGCACGCCTTTTACGGTAATACCTTTAGAATTGGCATAAAGAATATCTACGTTAGCACTTTCTGGTGCGTATAGTGAGCAGCACATACCTATATATTTTATAGTTGGGCACTGTTCTAAAACTTCACGTCCCAAACTACTTCGATGACTTAATAACACGCCATCTGCATCGCCAATACGTTTCACAATTTCTGCTACACCAGAGGGTTGATCCTGATGCAAGATGAGTGTTTCCGTAAAAGATTCCAACTTTTTATTAGCCGAAGAGATTAATTCCAATGGCTCTATTCCAACTAGTTTCTTAAACATAGATATATTTTAAAAAGTTCTATTTTACTCAAATTAACATTTAGTTATTGTTAAAACCGCAAAGTCATGTTTAACTAAAGATTCCGTAACGTGCTCTATTAAAAGTGTTTATTAACTCTCAAAAATATTTTAATCTTTAAAGTTATGAATTCAAAGAGTGGTAGCAACTCTTTGGATGGAAGAATCTCTTAGAATGAAATGAGAAATAAGGTGAAGTTTACATTCGTGTTTTAATACCATCTCACATACTTTCATAGATATTTCCAAACAGCGTTTAACTTGTTACACGTTAAAAATGATTCATCACAAATAATACTTTTTCAACAACAATTACCAAATTGAATACATAGATAACCATACCTATTTGCAATTTTGCTCTATTTAGATTAAAAATGAGCAAAATGGTATGTGTGCTTAGCGCATACTGTTGTTTAAGAAAAGTAATTGTTATAAAAATGCTGAAAATAGAATAAATATAATTATCAAATACCATGGTAACCAAAATCATGGAGAAGTAATCGAGAAAATAGACTGCCCAGCTAAAAGCAGTTAGAGTATCTCAATCAAAATATTGACAATTGCTAAATCTTGTGTATAACAGCATATTCCTTTTCCAATCCTTAATTACGTGCATATTTTGAATTCGTGTTCTTAACGCCAAGCTTACTAAAGGTGATTACAAAATTCCCACATTAAAGCTTGTTCTTTACTTTATAATGCCGCTAAAATATCTCACATGTGGTTATAACTTTTAAGCATCTTTACGATTGATGTTAGACTTTTGTTGGAACTACAAAACAATTCCCCAAACATAGCGCTATTCTACTTCCTTTTTTTAAACTCAACGGTTTAGTTTTCACAAAGCCAAGTGATAAATCGAAAGTTGAGTGCTTTGAAATCCGCAACTAACCTTATCCAACACCAGCTATCTATGAAACAAGAAAAGCCAACTAAATAAGAAGATTTGGAGCTGCAACAACAACTCTAAAAAAACAAAATGGTTGGTAGAATAAGTGGTTAGAAAGATTACGATTCTCAAGGGCAACCAGGAGTCCTTTTACTTAAAAAAGGATATTGTAGAATAGGACAACACCATGAACAAGGAACTAGACTGGAAAATATGAATAAAGAATAGTTGTCGGATAAGCAGGTATCATGAAGCGCTTTAGACCCTGAACAGTTGTCAAAAGGTCTATCGATTATTATCGAAGTACATCAAATTTTCAATGAAAAAAGTTGAAGAATAATGCATTCGAATTGATATTTTTTTATAACTATTTTAAAATACAAAACAGGTTAAGAAGTATACTTTCTACTAAATTAAAATGTAGTATATTTTTACCACCAGTTGGTGGGCAGGTGTTAAGTTTCACAAGCAAACCATAAATATTCATTTAATAGTAAGCTTAGTCTTCGTGCCATTAAATGCCCCGTAAAATCAAAAACTTCGAGGTAAACTCACGAGCTATGAATTTTATAAATAATTTCGAGTTACCCAAGGCGGAGGATTAAACTGATTAAATACACTACGCTCTATAGAAAATATCGCATATAATCATCTAAACTTAATAGGTATGGAAGGCTTAATAATGGATTATCCGCTTACAACAAACACTATTCTTGAGTACGGAAATTGTATCTATAATCATAAGTAGATAATCAACCATTTACCAGACGGATCGCAACATGAGTATAGTTTTGGCGATATGTACAAACGCTGTAAAAAGTTAGACAATGCATTAACTCAAAAATTAGGAATCACAAAAGGTGACATGGTTGGCACTTTTGCTTGGAATCATGGGCCCCATGTAGAATTATACTTCGGTATAGCAGGTATTGGTGCAATTTGACATACCATCAATATAAGACTGTCGAGCCAACAAATAGAGTTTATCATCAATAATTCTAAAGATAAAGTCATTTTCGTTGACGCTACGTTGGTTCCTATTTTAGAAAAAATTGCAAATCAGCTCGAAACTGTTAAATGTTACATACTCATAAATGCTTCCAAAGACTTTAAAACTACCTTTCCCAATACGTTGCATTATGAAGATTTTGAATGGCCCACTATAAATGAAAATGATGCTAGCGGAATGTGTTATACAAGCGGAACAAAAGGCCTGCCAAAGGGAGTCTTATATTCCCATAGGTCAACATATATGCATGCGTCAACGCTTATTTCTCCAAATGCTGGGGATTTCAGTAATACCGATACCATTTTATTGATTGTACCCCAATTTCATGTCATGCCTTGGGGGTTTCCATATGTATGTCTCTTGTCCGGATCCAATATGGTACTCCCCTCCTCTAACTTGCAGCCAAAAGCTATTATTAACATTTTAAAAGAAGAAAAGGTAACGAAGGCAAATGGTGTGCCTACCATTTGGTTAGGCGTTTATCATGAAATGAAGAACAATCCACTAAAAGAAAAACTAGCACTCGAAAAAATCCTATGAATTATAGAAAAGATAGCTCAAAAATTAAGTATAATACCCTTCAGAAGATTGTATGTACTACTGATAAAACTGTATATCAAAACAAATTGCGCAGCATAATTTAAATGGATACTACTCTACATCAAATTAAAAATAAAATATACAACAACTGTGCTCTTGAAATATCTGATTTCAAAACTGAACAGGAAAGCACAGCGTATGATGCCTGTAAATTTGTATTGAACGGCCATTATATACGAAGTAGAAATGCTAAAATAACACCAAAGAAAACAGGACAGTTCGTAACCTTCTGGAAACGTTATAAAAACGGACCTATTGAGCCTTTTAATGAAACCGACCCTATTGACTTTTACGTCGTAAATGTGAGAACTAAAAATGCGCTAGGACAGTTTGTTTTTCCAAAATCAATACTGATTACTAAAAGAATAATCTCTACAGAACATAAAGAAGGAAAAAGGGCATTTAGAGTATACCCTAGTTGGGATATTATAACTAATAAACAAGCGAAGCGAACTCAAAAATGGCATTTAGTCTTTTTTTATGAAATTAATGATTCAACAAACTTAAATAAGGTATTGGAGTTGCATAAGGATAATTAACCGTGGAGTAATTAAAAAATTCACATGTTACAAATAATTAATACAACCATTAAATGGTTATATTAATTATTATTGATTTTAGTAAAGAACTTGCCATTACACTCATATCCCTGTATTGGCAGAAAAAACCTATTTCTCTCCCTTATCGCCTATAAAATAGTCACTTTTATTTTTAAACAACACATTAAACGTAGTCAAACTACCATAAATGCGTGTTATATATTGCTGTAAATCTATCTTTTCTTGATCATCTAAATTTTTACTAGCATTAATTTTTTGCTCCATGACCCGAATACGGTCGCGCACCATTACAATCTTATGAAAAAATGTATCAATAGGAATTTCTTTATTACTCAAACCAGCTTCGCCTGATTCCAAAATAAGGTTTCCACCTTTACATTTATCGGCAATAGCAACACGTTGAGAAACATCACTCCATTTTTGAAGAATTGCCACCAATGAACTCTCTACATCAAAATAACTAACAGTATCTACCTCACCATCAACTGCTTCAATCACCTCGAATTCAGCATCCATATTAATAATCTTCAATCCACTTTCCATAAAAGTTACCCAATATTGCTTTGAAGAAACATTAGTAACCACTCCCTTTCCATATTCTGAATGTAAAATTCTAGATCCAATTCCCAATATCTTCATTGTATTTATTTTTAGTTCGTTGGAATACAAAATTTAATTCCGTTTCAAACATCGACAAAATTTCGGTATTATTTATACCTAATTTATCCTCTGTTCATTTTTTTGTCATCTTGGTTAGTTCATGTACATTTAAAGTCAGGAATTAATTCTTAGCTAGAACCATAAATACCAGAATCATGAAAAACGTAATGGCATTAACATTATTTTCTTTGCTACTAATATCTTGCGGAGAGAGAAAAAGGGAAGTGGTCGAACAACCATCAGCTAAACTAAAAGCATTAATTATTGATGGTCAAAACAATCACTATATATGGCCAAAGACCAGCATGATGATGAAGGACTATTTGGAACAAACCGACCTTTTCACTGTTGACGTAGAACGAATGGATTCGGTCTGGTTGGGTATTAAATATAACCAAACAAGGCCTGAAGCTTATAAAATGTTTATTGAGAAGTACCCTCTAAAAGATAAAGAATATAAGATATCGGATAGCCCTATAAAAACATCAGATTTTTCCTTTGACTTTACTAAATATGATGTGATTATTTCAAATTTAGGAGCAGAATCTCCTCTATGGCCAGAGAAAACTAGAGAAGCATTTGAAAACTACATGAATAATGGTGGTGGATTCGTAGTGATTCATGCAGCGAATAATGCTTGGGGAGAATGGGATGAATTCAATAAAATGATAGGTCTAGGTGCTTGGGGCGGTCGTGATGAAAAAACTGGACCTTATGTTTACTATAACGATGCAGGCGAATTAGTAAAAGACGCAAGTGAAGGTGCTTGCGGTTCTCACGGGCCTGAATATCAATTTCAATTAACAACAAGAGCACCAGAACACCCTATCATGAAAGGTCTTCCTCAAAAATGGTTGCATACACAAGATGAGCTTTATGAACGCATGCGGGGACCATTTGAAAACGTTACTATTCTTGCAACTGCGTTTGCAGATGTTGAGAAGAATGCGCCACCTTGGGATTCTTCTGTAAAAGGCCTCGGACAAAATGTTGCTCAACTTATGGCTATCAACTATGGTAAAGGAAGGGTTTTTCATTCAACACTTGGCCATTTTGATTATTCGATGGAATGTATCGGGTTTATAACCACCTTACAGCGTGGCGCAGAATGGGCCGCAACAGGTTCTGTTACGCAAGAAATACCCGCAGATTTTCCAACTGAGAATGCAACAAAATCTAAAAGTTGGAATAATTTATTAAATAGTATTAGAAGTGCCTATTAATGAAGGGTGCCAACCCGTTTCTATACGGGTCTATATCAGATAACTAATTTTAATTTCCTTTATTAATTGAAAATATATGATACCGCAATGGTGGAGTTTATGATTGAGCCAAACCAAGCATTTTCCATAGCACCATTCACTTGAATACTATAGTCCATCAAACATTCTTGAAAATTAATGAAATCAGGTATACTGCTAGCTGAGTGTATTAAATCATCACATTTATTAGTTCATAAAATAATTTTCACAGCTGTATCTGAACCTATAATCTGTAATACCTTATTGGAAGATTCTGAAATTTTTATTGCTATCGAATTTTGTGTATGAAAAGCATCTAAAAATAAATAATTGCTTTTATAACCCTTGTTTATCAAGTATTTTGAGCAGTTATAAGCACATAAGTAAGACGAGTAGAAAATAACCAATTTGTTTCATAGCTGCAGTTTTTTAATTGAAACTAAAAATAGTATTATATTGATTTCCTGAGCAAAAGCGTTCTTGGCGTTTCAGCTAGATTGTCATTAAAACTCCTTACTTTTATGGCGGTTAAACCAAAAAGAAACTATGTCCACAGCAAAAAAAGAATATAAAAGGGTTACGGTAAAATCATTAGTGGAAATGAAGAAGAATGGAGAGAAAATCTCAATGCTTACTTCGTATGATTATTCGATGGCCAAAATAGTTGATGCCGCAAAAGTCGATGTTATTTTAGTAGGTGATTCTGCTAGTAATGTAATGGCAGGTCATGAGACCACATTACCAATTACATTAGATCAAATGATTTACCACGCATCTTCTGTTATTAGAGCTGTAGAAAG
The DNA here is from genome assembly GCF_005771495.1 of Maribacter sp. ACAM166. Lineage (GTDB taxonomy): Bacteria > Bacteroidota > Bacteroidia > Flavobacteriales > Flavobacteriaceae > Maribacter. The sequence continues at coordinate 118,753 of NZ_VAUW01000004.1, read as the reverse complement.
AGCTTTAGTTGTTGTTGATTTACCTTTTGGTAGCTATCAAAGTGATCCTAAAGAAGCATTACGTTCTGCAATCCGTATCATGAAGGAAAGCGGCGCCCACGCTGTTAAATTAGAAGGTGGAGCAGAAATAAAAGAATCTGTAAAACGCATATTGGCAGCCGGCATACCTGTTATGGGTCATTTAGGTTTGACACCGCAATCCATTTATAAATTCGGTACCTATACCGTACGTGCAAAAGAAGAGGAAGAGGCAGAGCAACTAATGGAAGATGCAAAACTATTAGAAAAACTAGGTTGTTTTGGAATAGTATTGGAAAAAATACCGGCAAAATTAACTAAAATGGTTTCTGAAAGCTTAACCATCCCTACCATTGGTATTGGTGGCGGAAAATATGCTGATGGGCAAGTATTGGTGGTTCATGATTTGTTAGGAATGACACATGAATTCCACCCTCGTTTTTTACGTAGGTACATGAACCTATATGAAGAAATGGGAAAAGCCATTTCTAATTATGTTGGTGATGTAAAGCGTATGGATTTCCCTAATGATGATGAGCAGTACTAGTTAATCAAGATGTTTGATGGATTTATTGGACTGTTGGACTGTTGGACTGTTGGACTGTTGGACTGTTGGACTGTTGGACTGTTGGACTGTTGGACTGTTGGACTGTTGGACTGTTGGACTGTTGGATAATATAGCTTAAAATAAACTATTGTGTCTCATAGATTTAAAGAATTGGATGTTTGGAAATTAAGCAGAACTTTTTGTGCTGATATATATTTATTAGCCTATAAATTTCCAAAAAATGAAAAATTTGGAATTACGAACCAACTTAGAAGAGCCTCCGTTTCTATCCCATCAAATATAGCTGAAGGCTCTTCTCGAAAATCGAATAAGGATTTTAGTAGATTTTTAGAAATTACAATTGGTTCGATGTATGAAATTGAAACTCAATTACTGATAGCAAATGATTTAAATTTCATGACTTCAATAGGCTTAGAAACAACTTTGGAAAAATTAAATTCAATTTTAAAAATGACATCAAAATTTAGATCCACTCTAAAAGTAGCTAGCTAAACTTTCTAAAAGTCCGAAAATCTATATAAATCTCTTTAATTGTCAAAAAAACAACATTCTACCGTCGAAAATCTGCAAGTATTATTTGAGGATAATCATTTGATTGTCATCAATAAACGGCCTGGAGATATAGTACAAGGAGATAAAACCGGTGATAAGCCCCTAAGCGAAACCGTCAAGGCTTTTTTAAAGAAGAAATATAACAAACCAGGAAATGTGTATTTAGGTGTTGTTCATCGTTTAGACCGACCTACTTCTGGTATCGTAGTTTTTGCAAAGACCTCCAAGGCTTTACCAAGACTTAATAAAATGTTTGCGGAGAAAAATGCAAAGAAAACCTATTGGGCGATTGTAAAAAATAGACCAAGTGACCCTGAAAAAAAGTTAGTGCACTGGTTAAAAAGAAATACCAAACAAAATAAATCATACGCCCATATCAAAGAAGTAGACGATAGCAAGAAGGCTGTTTTAAGTTATCGATTAATAAAAAGTCTAGATAATTACCACTTGTTGGAAATAGATTTGGAGACAGGTAGGCATCATCAGATAAGATCACAACTTACTGCAATTGGCTCTCCTATTAAGGGTGATTTAAAGTATGGTTTCAATAGAAGTAATGATGATGGCAGTATACACTTGCATGCACGTAAACTTAGGCTCACACACCCGGTCAAAAAAGATGTTTTAGAAATAGTTGCTCCAGTACCCAACGATTCTATTTGGAATGCATGTGTTTAAATTTACTATTTTTATATACCTTAAAGCCCATATACCATGATCAGAAAACTTGTTGTTCTAAGCCTATTGCTAATACTTTTTGCGTGCAGTGGTTATAATTCTATGGACACATTTTATAACACCCATAAAAATGACAATCAAGTAACGGCAATACGGGTACCGCAGTTCATGTTGGCCATGGTGAGTGAGATTTCTCCAGAAATGAAAGCCTTAGTCGGCAACACCAAAGATTTACGGTATATGCAATTTCCAAGCAATACACCCAGCAGATCACAATTTCTTAATTCACAAATGAACAGAATAACTGGTAATTCATTCATCGAGGTATTTAGAAAAAATGATAATTTAAGACGAAATGTTGTTTCTATTCGTGAAAAAAGAAATTCAGTCAAAGAAATTCTAATCTACAATAACAATAGTCAGTCAGGCTCTTTTTTATATTTCAAAGGTGATTTTGATCCTGTAAAAGTTCGTGAAATGGTCAAAAATGAACAGTTTACTAAATTCGGGGAAAATATAATCAACCAATTTGGTACTAATTCTCTAGGCGTAAAAGCTACCGAATAACATTAGGAGTATCGCTCATCCCTTTAGCTCGAATACTTTCTATTACTACCGAACTTAAAATGAGAATACCGCCAAAGATGGTCGTTCCTTTTGGTATTTCCGAAAGAAAAAAAGCTCCAATTAATATACCATAGACAGGTTGAATACTACTGAGTATGCTTACCGTAGTTATATTAAAATGCTTAAACGTCATTAAAAACAAGGTGTGACCAATGGCGGTTGTTAAAACTGCCAATGCCACCAATGCCTGCCATTGACCTACTATCAAATCAAATGAAGTGATGAAAAGGAATGGAAAAAGTAGAAGACCGACTATTCCTGTTTGATATACCATGAGCATAGAACCATTGTAACTGGAAACCTTTTGTTTTAGTAAAATATTTCTAATCGCATAGGCTAACGCAGAAAGAAGTCCGAATGCAATTGCAATTGTATGTGAATTTTCCAAGTCTAAATTCGGACTCAAAAAATACATACCGGCAAGTACTAAAGAAGCCAATAGCAAATGAATACGCTGAAATTTTGTACCCAACATGATTGGTTCTAAAAAAGCTGTAATTACGGGATACGTAAACAACGACAACATACCTATAGCTACACTAGAAAGCTTTAATGCATAGAAATAGGCTACCCAATGAACACACATTAAGAGTCCGCTCAATACGATTACTGATACATCTTTTCGTTTAGGTGTAAATGAGATATTCTTCCACCAACAAAATAAAACTAACACGAAAAAGGCCAAAATTGCCCTAGTACCAATCGTTACCGTAACCGGTAATTGTACATACCTACCCAAAGCACCCGATGTGGCAATGAAAAACATGGCCAAATTGATTTCTAATAAATGCTGAATATGTAATTTATTCATATTGAAAACTATCCCTAGCGAATATGCGCCATTGCTTTCTCCCTCATAATCTGAGAAACAGGCTTATTCTGTAAATGGCTCTCTAACCAAGAAAGGATATCTAGATATAAGAATGCCCTTTTCTCGTAGGGATGGTCCTCGTATTTCTTAAGTTCGGTATACAATTTTTGAAATTCAGCCTTTAATTGGTTTGGATAAATACCTCCTAGACTTCTCAAAAACTTAATCATCTCTTTTTGAACGGCATGCATATCATTCATCTTTAAAAGAAATTTATACGTGCTTTTTAGTTGTATTTCTAAATGATAGTCCATTCCTGCTTCATAATGCGCTACAAGACTTAATACTCTGGCAAAACACATTAAATCTTCACGCATTTTCAGGTTCTTGTTCTCAATAATCTTTTTAAGATAGTGAATACATGTTTTGTTATCTCCTACACCAAAATATAGACAGGCGATTTTATAGTACAGCACCATTACATGGTGAATATCAATTCTATCTCGATGTTTATTAATACCATACTCTACAATTTTCACCAGATACAATCCCTTTTCGAAGGTACCTTCCAAGAAATGTAGATTTAATTTATTGGCGTTTATATAAATAAATACCAATGAATTAATATTGTCATTATCTGGAAATTCCTTTTCCTTTATTGTCCTCTCTAGTCGCTCAAGCACTTCTTTAAATTGAGAGCTATATTGAACATAGAATAAGGATTCTAATAGATAATGATTTCCCTTTAAAAAAAATACCGGATTAAGGTAAATCATATCCTTATGTTCATAGAATAAATCTACCCACTTACTGGAATATTTATAACAGGATAAGAAATCTTGAGTAAGAAAACTATACCAGAGGTATGCCTTATATAACCAAAGTTTTTCACGAAAACCTAAGTCTTCTATATTATATAATGGCAAGTGGTCGTTGAAGTACGTTTTTACTTTTTGATAGTCTTCATCACTCCTTACATAACCAACTTTCAACATCATACCATATAATTGTAACGATAGATTCGAAAGTTTACTGGTCATTACATTCTGACCAGAAAGTTCTTTTGCCTGCACAGCAAGTTCATTTGCACGATCTGGAATACTTCGGGTAATATATTGTGTTTCTATAATTTTCTCAAGCTCGACTATCTCATAAGCAATATTCTTCTCCTCATTTTCTATGGCAATGGTTTTCACCTTATCAAGAATCTTTAGACTTTGCTTGTAAAGGCCTTTTTGATAAAGTATGGTTGCAAAATCTAGTTGCTCCCTTATTTGTACCCTAATATTTTGGTTAACGGGGTTCAACCGTAAGCTTACTAAAATCTGTTTGTAGAGATGTGCTTTTAAGTTGGAGAGTTGCGCTTTTTTAACAATACCGCTTTCTAGTATTATTTTCTCATGATATTGCTTAATTTTATCCAATAAATTGAAAAGCGCCAAAAACTTAGCATCGGTATTCACCCCTAATCTGCCTACATAGAGTTTAAACTGTCGCTTCTCAGATTTTGAAAGAGATTTAACTAAAACGAACAAACCATCTTTATGTGCATTTGTCATCGTAAAAAAAAGAGTTTAAATAATTGTAATTCAGTGTTTTATATACCTAAAAATCTGTCTTAACATTGTAAACAACGTGACAAAATTTGTGTGTTTTGTGTATTAGGTTATATATTCGTTTGACTAGTAAAATTACGTAAATATAATGAGTAAAGATATCGTACAAATATTTGACACAACATTAAGAGATGGAGAACAAGTTCCTGGCTGCAAGTTAGACATGGAACAAAAATTGGTAATCGCTGAGCGCCTAGATTTATTAGGTGTTAATATTATCGAGGCCGGCTTTCCGGTTTCTAGTCCTGGTGATTTTAAATCTGTCGAAGCCATAGCAAAACTCGTTAAAAACGCTACAGTTTGTGGACTGACACGTGCTGTTCGAAAAGACATTGAAGTTGCAGCTGAAGCATTAAAATATGCTAAAATGCCTAGAATTCATACAGGTATAGGTACATCTGACTCTCATATAAAATATAAATTCAATTCTAATCGTGATGCAATAATTGAACGAGCAGTAGCTGCAGTAAGTTATGCGAAGACTTTTGTAGAAGATGTAGAATTTTATGCTGAGGATGCCGGACGAACGGATAATGAATTTTTAGCACGCGTATGTGAGGAAGTAGTTAAAGCAGGCGCAACAGTTTTAAATATACCTGATACAACAGGATATTGCTTGCCGGACGAATATGGTGCTAAAATAAAATATTTACTTGAAAATGTAAAAGGAATTGATAAAGCCATACTTTCATGTCATTGTCATAACGACTTAGGGTTGGCAACAGCCAATTCAATTGCCGGTGTATTAAATGGAGCCAGACAAATTGAATGTACCATTAATGGTATAGGTGAACGCGCCGGAAATACTTCATTAGAAGAAGTGGTAATGATTATGCGTCAACACCCAGACCTTAATTTGGATACGACCATTAATAGTAAATTACTTTTTGACACGAGTCAAATGGTATCGCGTAAAATGGGCATGATGGTGCAGCCTAACAAAGCTATTGTAGGTGCAAATGCATTTGCGCATAGTTCTGGCATACATCAAGATGGTGTTATTAAGAATAGGGAAACATACGAAATTATGGATCCTGCCGATGTCGGAGTTACCGAATCATCAATTGTATTAACAGCGCGTAGCGGTAGAGCTGCCTTAGCATACAGAGCCAAAATTGTAGGTTACGAACTAACCAAAATTCAATTAGATATGGTATACGAAGCATTTTTAGTATTTGCGGATACCAAAAAAGAAGTGAAGGATGAAGATATTCATCAAATTGTTGAGACTGCCAAAATAGACTTACAACGTATTAGCTAATTATGCATTTAAACATCGCTATTTTAGAAGGAGACGGAATCGGACCAGAAGTAGTCGCACAATCTATAAAGTGTCTTCGCTCTGTAGAGGAAACTTTTGGCCATAGTTTTACGTTCAAAAAAGGCTTAATTGGGGCGTCTGCCATAAAGAAAACCGGGAACCCACTTCCTAAGGAAACTTTACAAATGTGTAAAAACGCTGATGCCACATTATTTGGAGCATTAGGGTTGCCAGAATATGATGACAATCCCAAGGCTAAAGTTTGGCCAGAACAGGGATTACTTAAATTACGTAAAGAACTAGGTCTTTTTGCGAATATTAGACCTGTAAAGGTTTTTCCTTCATTTGTGAAGCAATCACCATTACCTAAAAAAAGTGTTCAAAATACAGACTTAGTAATATTTAGAGAACTTTCCGGTGGTATTTATTATGGTAATAAATCTATTAATGAAGAACAAAATTCTGCAACAGATACTTGTACGTATACCGAAGGGGAAATAAGTAGAATCGCACACCTTGCCTTCAAATCTGCTAGGTCTAGAAAAAAGAAAGTGACCTTAGTCGATAAAGCTAATGTTATGGTAACCTCTCGCCTTTGGAGGCGCGTAGTACGTTCTATTTCCGAAAGCTATCCAGATGTGACACTAGACTGTCTATTTATAGATAATGCAGCTGTGCAAATGATTTTGAATCCATCACAATTCGATGTGATTTTAACCGATATTATGTTCGGTGATATTCTTTCTGATCAAGGCAGTGTTATTGCAGGTTCTATAGGGCTACTTCCATCTGCTTCTGTTGGTCTTGAACATGCTATGTTTGAACCTATTCACGGTTCCTATCCAGATGCAGAAGGAAAAAATATAGCTAATCCTGTAGCATCTATTCTAAGTATGGCCATGTTGTTGCAACATTTTAAAATGAATGAAGAATCTGATGCTGTTGTTGCAGCAGTATTAAAATCATTCTCGAAAAAAATTGTAACTCCAGATATTTTAGGAAGTTCTAAATATGGAACGAATTATGTGGGTGATTTTATCGCAGATAACATCTTGGAACTAGATGGTACTTTTACTATGAATGATGAAAATATCGGATTGGGAAAATCAACTATTATCTAACAATTAAATTATTCATTAATTAGTTCAGTTACCAACTGGTCGAAATCTCTTTTAAATTCAATGAATTTATTTCCAGTTGCCGGACCATTAAATCCCGTATGAATTTTTCGTACTTCTCCTTTTTTATCCATAAAGATCGTCGTTGGGTAGGAAAGAACATGGTTTAACATGGGTAATTTTTTCTGTGCTTCCGATTTATCATATGTTCCGAATTGTGCTAATAACATTGGATATGAAATTCCTATTCTTTCCTTTAGACGCTCCATACCTTTGATTGACTTTTCTTTCGTTTTAGCAGATTCAAAAGCTAATCCTATCACTTTAAGATCCTTGTTATCGTTTTCTTTCAAATAGTCAACCAAAAATTTGGTTTCATCTAAACAATTAGGGCACCAAGTTCCCATTAACTGCACTATCACCACCTTATTTCTAAATACTTCATCCTCTAGAGAAATTAAATTACCATCGGTATCAGGAAATGCAAAGGCCAATTTCTCATACCCTTCGTTGATATATGTCAATGAGTCTGGATTAGGCAATTCAAACCCATCATTTCTTGAGGCAGTAAATGGTTCTTTAAAGTGATTACCCGAATAAAAGACGCCATTCATACTTGAATCGGTAACTTTTGCTGTAAACAAAAATGCATGAGCACCATCGAATGCTGATAATTTGAGCGAATCACCATCCATAACTCCTTCCAGATATCGATAGTCGCCTGTCGTAGTTCTAAATGTGCCAGTCACTTGATTATCATCCTGAAGAAAAATTCCCTTTCCAATATATGCATCATCCGTATCGGGACTAAAATAGGCTTCCCATAATCCCGATATGTTTTTTGCGCTTGGATTATTAGTGGTAAATCTTTCTTCAACACCATATACCGCCTTAAAAGGAACAATTCTGTCTAAACTCTCTTTGACAAACTGGCCTGTAATTTCTCTCTCAGAAAATTTTCCTACTAAATACCCTTCAAAAACCGGGGTTTGTATAACAATTGAATCACCAATAATTTCAATTTCATCTACTTCAATAGTTTCTGCTGCATTAATGATTTGCATCGTATATTTTCCTGCTACATTCTTGCTGACGTTAAGATTAAAAGGCAGAACTTGACTATCCATCACCTTAAGTTCTACCCTCCAAATACCTTCCGCTAGATTGTGCTCTTGCCCTTTCTCATTGCAAGAAACCAAAAGCATAAAAATGGCAAGTATACCACTACATAATCTCATATTCATTTAGGTTTAACGAACAAAATAACGATTTAAATGGCAGAATTAAAAATTAAAAGAAACACTTAATAGCTTATTGAATGTGTACCGGCATTGTTTTATCTTTGCCCCCTATAAATGATTTGAATGAAAATATCATATAACTGGTTAAAACAGTTCATACAAATAGATTGGGAATCCCAAAAAACAGCTGAACTTTTAACTGATTTAGGGTTAGAGGTAGAAGGTGTCGAAAAATTTGAATCTGTAAAAGGCGGATTGAAAGGTGTCGTTGTTGGGCATGTATTAAGTTGTGAGAAACACACAAATGCAGATAAGTTGAACGTCACAATGGTTGATGTGGGTCTGGAAAAACCACTTCAAATTGTTTGTGGTGCACGCAATGTAGCTAAGGGTCAGAAAGTTCCCGTTGCTACAATAGGAACCACCCTTTATACTGCAGATGGGGAAGGTTGGACAATAAAGAAAGGAAAAATACGTGGTGAGGAAAGTCATGGTATGATTTGCGCAGAAGACGAATTAGGTCTTGGAGTCAGCCATGATGGAATTATGGTATTGGATGAAGATTTAGAAGCGGGAACGCCGTGTGCAGAAATCTTTGAAATTGAAGAGGACGAGATTTTTGAAATAGGCCTTACCCCTAACCGTGCAGATGCCATGAGTCATTTTGGGGTTGCTCGAGATTTTAAAGCAGGCTTAAAGCAAATAGAAATCTCAAAAGAACTTATAACTCCATCTACCAGTCATTTTAACATCAATGATCGTTCATTAAAAATTGATGTTGATGTTAAAAATACGTCTTTGGCACCAAGATATTGTGGGGTGACATTAAGTGATTTAATAGTACAGCCCTCCCCTACTTGGCTTCAAAACAGACTTAAATCAATTGGTATCACACCTAAAAATAATATAGTAGATGCTACTAATTATGTATTACATGAATTAGGGCAGCCTCTACATGCCTTTGATGCGGCTAAAATAAAAGGGAATAAAATTGTAGTCCAAACAGTGGCAAAAGGGACCAAGTTTATTACTCTTGACGGTGTTGAAAGAACATTACATGAAGATGATCTAATGATTTGCGATACGGAAAAACCTTTGTGTTTGGCAGGCATTTTTGGTGGTCTTGGATCAGGAGTAACAGAAGAGACTACTTCGATATTTTTAGAATGCGCTTATTTCAATCCAATAGCCATACGTAAATCAGCTAAAAGACATGGGCTGAATACCGATGCCTCCTTTAGATTTGAACGTGGTATTGACATTGAAAATATAGAGTACAGTCTTAAACGAGCTGCTTTGCTAATAAAAGAAATAGCAGGTGGTGAAATAACATCTGAAGTAATAGACCTGTACCCCAACAAAGTCTCTAATTTTGAAGTTTTCTTAGCTTTTGAAAAAATAAATAAATTAATTGGCCAAGAGATACCCCAAGATACTATCAAATCTATATTGGCTTCACTTGATATAAAAGTTAAAAATGTAACTGAATCAGGTATGGGACTTGAAGTGCCTTCTTATCGAGTAGACGTACAACGGCAAGTAGATGTAATAGAAGAAATTTTACGCGTTTATGGGTATAACAATATTGATTTTAGTGAAAAACTGAACGCATCGATAGCGACAACAACACCTACCGAAGATCACACTATACAAACCACTATTGGAAATATCTTAGCTTCAAAAGGGTACTATGAAATTCTCACCAATAGCCTAACCAATCCTAATTATACCGCTCTTTTAGATAATGAGGAAAGCGAACATAAATCGATTGAAATAATTAATCCGTTAAGTGGTGATTTATCTGTGTTAAGAAGAGCCTCACTATTTTCTGCATTAGAAACAGCTAGCTATAATATAAATAGAAGAAAGTCCAACCTTAAATTATTTGAATTCGGCAAAACATATCTATCTAAAGCAGGTGAGAGAATAGAAAATAAATATTTAAGTATTCTTATATCTGGTGATTCTATTCAAGATAGCTGGACAGAAAAAGCTTTATCTACGAATTTCTTTGAATTGAAATCAATCGTTGAGACGACATTATTACGACTAGGCCTAGGTAATCTGAACAGTGAACCAACCAAGTCAACTATATTTTCAGAAGGTTTATCCTTAGTTTATAATGAAAATAATTTAGTTTCTTTCGGACTGATAAAAAAATCTATTCTCAAGCATTTTGATATTAAACAAGATATTTTATATGCGGATTTCAATTGGGATTTAATTTTGAAACAACTAAAAAGAACTCCAATTTTATTTAAGGATATTTCTAAATATCCAGAGGTAAAGAGAGATTTCGCTCTACTACTGGACCAAAAATCTACCTACGAAGAACTTTTCGATTTATCGTATGAAGCTGAACGTAAGTATTTAAAGGATATAACTCTCTTTGATGTATACGAAGGAAAAAAAATACCCGAAGGCAAAAAATCATACGCCGTAAGCTTTACACTACAGGATGATAAAAGCACTCTGACAGAGAAGCAAATAGAAAAGATTATGTCTAAGCTACAAGCAACGTTTGAACAAAAACTTGGAGCAGCACTTCGGTAATTAGAATATATTTATTGGTAGAAATACAGTGTCTATTTCGTGGATGACACCGTTAGATTGATTTGAATCTGCTCTGACAATAATAGCTTGATTTCCAGATTTGTCGGTCAGTATTATTTCTATGCCTTTCATGGTAGCTATAATCTTTTCACCTTGTATAGTCGTGAAATTTGCCGAACCATTGCCACGACACATGGCTCTTAAAATAGAAGATGCCGATAATTTACCGGCTATAATATGATGAGACAGAATGGTCTTTAGAACCTTTTTATTCTTTGGGTCTAAAAGTTTATCTGTTGTGATTTTTGATAATTTCTCGAACGCTAGATTTGATGGAGCGAAAATGGTAAACTCTCCATTATATCCTAACACTTGGTCTAAATTGGTTGCTTTTAATACGCTTAATAAGGTCGAGTAACTTTCAAAAGAAGCCGTACGCTCTATAATAGACTTCTTAGATTTTGTGAAATACGGCAGAATTTGTTCCACTGGTAATTCAGCAACCTTATCTTGTGCCTTAGTCTGGTAGCCTATCAATAAGGTGCACAAGGACACTAGGTATGTCCACTTTTTCATAGTTTGAGTTCGGTTAGGGTAAATATTCTTAAAATCGATAAACTACACAATTTCAACGTCAAGATACAATTTCAACTCATAGTTTCAGAAGACAAACCAGCTATTAATATAATTTAACATTTATTTAACTTTTGATTGTGATAAACATATTTACGCTAGATTCAATAATTAGCTAAATTTGAGTGTATTGTTAATAATAAGGACAAGATGCTACCTAAAACGAATATTGAAAATAAGCTACATAAAGCTAAATTAAAACGCTCAACATCAGAAGAAAATAGACTTAAAGAGGTATATGCTATATTCTCAAATTTAGATTCTGAATTAGGCCGAATAGAGAAAAACGTAGCCACTAATGATGGAATAATCCAGAATCGTTTCAAAATCGATTTTTTGGAAAGTTCACGAATATATCATATTGAAGAGATTAAAAATATCTGTATAGACTATCGCCTTCGTTTTTTAGACTCTAAGTATTTTAAAGGAGAATTACCTGTTGAGGCGTTATCAAAAATTAAAGCGCTAGAGCAAGAACACGGTTTAGAAATTAAGGGGTTTAAAATAATCGCGCCCTCTAAGCTTTTTAAACTAGAAGATAGGGATGACCCATTGTTATTTGCCCCCATAGGCAACGGCTACCATTATTTAATACATCAATGGGGGAGTGATTTACATCCTTTACGAAAAATGCTAATGTGGCCATTTAAAGGCATGGTGAACTTATCTATTTTAGTGCTACTACTAAGTTTCTTGGTCACACTACTAGTGCCTGAAGGACTTTTTTCCAAATCAAGTTCAAATGTAGAATTTTGGATTATCAATTTTTTTATGTTCAAATGCATAGCAGCAGTAGTTATATTTTATGGTTTTGCTCTCGGCAAAAACTTCAGCCCCGCTATTTGGAATAGTAAATATTTTAATAGTTAAGTGGATACTGCGTTTTCAATTTACAAATATGCTTTGCGGAACACCTTCTAAATCGATATTGTCAATTATCTTAAAATCGGGTGTCGGACTAATTCTTAAAATACCACCATTACCTACTTGACCTTTCTTTTGATAACCAATAAGCACATAACCGTTTTCCTCGTCATAGCTGATTGAAGTTGTTGCAGCTATACTATATTTGACATTCAATTCAGATTCACTTAAGAAATTTTCAAAAAGATATACGACGGTACTATTTTTGTCAAAATCATATATAGCGGGTACCGTTGCTATGATAGCCGATGGTATTGTCTTTTGAAAATAGATTCTTCCGGCACCATCCATAAACGAATCAATCGTAGATAAAAATCCTGGGGCTGTACCTTCTCCATACATCGTATATTTTTTATCTAGAGTAATTGGGTTTAACGTTGTATGCAATTCTGGATAGCTAATAATTATTTGGTCTGAGATATTTTTCAACAACTTGGTTGCATCATTACCTAAATCTAACTCCATCAGGTTTTCTTTGGTCTTTAAATCAATGATAGATAGATGAAATTCATCGGTAACATATTCATTTGAAGTCATCACAAACAACCTATTTGAAGATGGCATTAAATCAACTGGTTTTTTATCTAAAACAATATCTATAAATGTAGAACCATCAGAAGACAATGAAATAGACCGCACTATATATTGCTTATCCTTTCCCTCTATCGCTTGTTCATAAGAAACAAATAGTTCATCTTTGGTATGCGCAATTGCTGTCACCTCTATAGAGCAAGAATCAATATCTTCAAAAACACTTAACATTGTTGAAGTATCACTAACAGCATTATAGATTTGAACAGTAGCCCTACAGTTACTGGTATAATAGTAACTAACCTCTTTTACTGTGCGAAATTTAAAGGAGCTTAAGGGGATATCCTTAAAATTGGTTGCCGCATTTTGAACAACTAAACCTGCTTTGGCAGAACCTAGGATGGTTGCAGTTAGTTGGTTGTTACTTTTTAAAAATACAGTGTAATTTGCATTTAAGGCCATTGAAAGTTCTTCAGAACTTTCCTCTGTAGATTTATCGCACGCAGCGAAACTGAAGGCCATAATAATGCAGGCCACAAGGTTGTAGGTTTTCATAAGACATCGATTTGGATTAATCTACGCTATGCCGTAACAACGTACATCTTATTACGCTGCTCTTTTAATGCCTTGTCAGACATATATTCATCAAACGTAGAATACCTATCAATGTTGCCTTTAGGCGTCAATTCTATGATTCTATTTGCCACCGTATGTGCGAACTCATGATCATGAGTTGTAAATAGCACAGTTCCTTTAAAATTCTTTAAGGAATTATTGAATGCCGTAATGCTTTCAAGGTCCAAATGGTTTGTTGGTTCATCTAGCATTAATACATTAGCACGCATTAACATCATTCTACTTAACATATTACGAACCTTTTCACCACCAGAAAGTACGGTACATTTCTTAAGTGCTTCTTCGCCGCTAAATAGCATTTTACCTAAAAATCCACGGATGTATACTTCTTCGCGCTCTTCTTCTGTTTTTGCATATTGACGCAACCAATCTACTAGGTTGATATCATCCGTAAAAAAACTAGCATTATCTGCCGGTAAATATGACTGTGTAGTTGTTATGCCCCATTGAAACGTACCTTTATCTGCCTTTTTATTACCGTTGATAATTTCGTAGAAAGCTGAAGTTGCCCTAGAATCCCTAGAAATTATGGCAATTTTATCTCCTTTTGCCAAATTGATATTGATATTTTCAAAAAGAACCTCCCCTTCATCCGTAGAAGCAGAAAGTCCTTCGACTTGTAATATTTGATCACCCGCTTCACGTTCCCTATCAAAAATAATTGCAGGATACCTACGGCTAGATGGTTTAATATCTTCAACCTTTAATTTTGACAGCATTTTTTTACGCGAGGTTGCCTGCTTACTTTTCGCAACGTTAGCGCTAAATCGCGCAATAAACTCTTGTAGTTCTTTAGCTTTCTCTTCTGACTTTTTATTTTGTTGTGCACGTTGACGGGCAGCTAGCTGACTACTTTCATACCAAAATGTATAATTACCGGAATACAAGTTCAACTTACCAAAATCGATATCACCTATATCGGTACATACGGTATCTAAAAAGTGACGGTCATGCGAAACAACGATTACCGTATTTTCATAATCTGCCAAGAAGTGTTCTAACCAACTAATTGTTTCATAATCCAAATCGTTGGTAGGTTCATCCATTATCAAAACATCAGGATTACCGAATAATGCTTGTGCTAAAAGAACACGTACCTTAAGTTTTGAATCAAGCACTGACATTAGGGTTTGATGATATTCCTCATTAATTCCTAAATTGGAAAGCAAAGCAGCAGCATTACTATCTGCATTCCATCCATTCATTTCCTCGAAATTCACTTGCAACTCTCCTATTCGATCAGCATTCTTATCATCATAGTCGGCATACAAAGCATCTATTTCCTTTTTTATCTCATATAGCGGCTTGTTACCCATAACTACAGTCTCAAGTACGGTATAGGTATCTGCCGAGTTATGATTCTGCTCTAGAATTGACATTCTTTTACCTGGCTCTAAGTGTACATGACCAGAAGTTGGATCCATTTGACCCGCAAGAATTTTTAAAAATGTAGATTTTCCCGCCCCATTGGCACCAATGATACCATAACAATTGCCCTGAGTAAAAGCCACATTTACTTCATCGAACAAAACTCTTTTACCAAATTGAACAGAAAGATTAGAAACAGAAAGCATAATAATATTATTTTAAAAATCCGTGCAAAAATACTGAAATTATAGGCTCATACTAACTAGTTAACCATCAATTTCAATTAACAGGGGATAAGATTGACATCCTTAACATTTAACGAGCCGTTAACAACAACCAAAACCTAGGTTCCTTATTTTTGAGATGTATCAGTTCCCTGTACTATATGAATAGAATTCTACTTTTTATAGTTATTGTTTTGTTAGTAGGTTGTTCCTCATCCAAAAAAGATTCGGACAGAATTCTTTTCGCAGGTGAAATTGTGAACCCTACCAGCAACCAAGTTGTATTGTTCAAGGGTGGTAAAAAAATAGATTCAGCCCAACTTGACTATAAAAACCGGTTCAAATTCAACTTACCGGCTATTGAAAATGGGTTATACCATTTTAATCTTTCACCCGAATATCAATATGTTTACTTGGAGAAAGGCGATAGCCTTATGGTTCGTCTTAACACGATATACTTCGATGAATCATTAGTTTTTTCGGGCAGTAATGAGGAATTAAATAATTTTCAATTAGAATTATTTCTATCTGCAGAAGAGGAAGATGGGGCGATGTATTCTCAATATTACGAATTAGAGCCTGAAGATTTTCTTAAAAAAATTGCATCCCTCAAAAATGAAAAATTAGACCGTCTTAATGAACTAAAGACAGAATCTGCTATGTCACAAGGTGGGTATGAGTTATTAATGAGTAATATTGAGTACTCTTACAATAGGTATAAAGAAATCTATCCTTTTCAACATAAGCGAAAGACTTCGGAAGAAATTATGCATGATTTACCTAAAAATTTTTATGCATATCGTGACAACATAAACTATAATAATCCTAATTTAACATACCTAAGGCCGTATTATGACTTCATGAAGGCTCATTTCGGAAATTTATCTTACATGGCTTGTGCTAAAGGTTGTCCGAATGGAAATTCAGGAACAGGCAAGCAATTGCATTTTAATAAGCACAAACTTCATTTAATCGATAGTTTGGTAGTTGAAAAAGAATTAAGAGACAATCTATTTAGAAATGTGGCATTTGATTATCTTCTAAAAAAGAAAGATGAACCTGAAAACACTGAAATATTCTTAAAAGAGTTCAAGAATGTCTCTAAAAACAATATGCATATCGAAGAAATTAAAAATCTTTACCAAGGCATACTCAACCTCCAACCTTCTAAAGTAATTCCTAATTTAAGTGTTATATCCTTTGATAAGGAAATTAAAACTTTAACCGAAATAGGGAAAGATAAAAAAGTACTTTTCTATTTCTGGTCGGGAACGAATAAAAAGCAATATCAAGAAATTTTCAAAAGAATAGAAGTATTAAAAGACAAAAGACCAGATCACGAACTTGTTGGAATTAATATTAAAACCGATTATAATGATTGGAAAGTAATTTTAAAAAACCTCGATGTGGACCCAAAATTACAATACCATACAGAAAATTTCAAAGAACTTACTGAGACATTAGTTCTATACCCCATGAATAAAGCGATAATTACTGATAATGCTATAATTGTCGATGGTTTTTCTAATATCTATTACAATTAGTAATTTAAAGTACTCTTCTTCAACGAAAGTAGATTTTAATTTCCGTTGTGTTTTTCTAATAGTTTCTCAAACCAAAGTCCAGGTAAAATACTTTTGAGAGTGAGAGAAAATTTTTGGATAAAAGATCCCACCATGTAATGAGGCTTAGGATTTTTAGTTTCAATAATCTTGGCAATTTTCTTACCAACTTCAATTGGATCGCCTCCACTATCCACATCAGCATCAATAGCCTCTAAAGTAGTCTTATACATACTCCTATAAGGAGAATTCTCATATACCGGAGTGTGATACCTGCCTGAAGCGATATTTGTAGCAAAATCTCCTGGAGCTAATGTTGTAAACTTTATACCAAAAGATTTAGTTTCTAATCTATAACTTTCGGTTACCAGCTCAAGTGCAGCCTTGCTTGCAGAGTATATTCCTCTGTAGGGCAGTCCCATATATCCTGCTATGGAAGTAATATTTACAATAAGCCCATTTTTCTGGTTACGCATTGCCGGAAGTACTTCATTAATTACACTCAACGGTCCGTTAAAATTAGTAGCAAAAGCCTTTATAATCTCTTCTTGAGGAGTTTCTTCCATTGGTCCGGTTATGCCAATGCCTGCATTATTCACCAAAACATCTATTCTCGATTCTCTTTCTAGCACTACTGCAACTGCCTTCTTTATCGTTTCGATATTTCTAACGTCCATTTCTAAAAGTGGAAACTCAGAAAATGAAGGATATTTTTTTTTATCTCGGGTAGTACCGTAAATCGTATATCCCTTTTCTTTTAAATGTAAGCCTATTGCTTTTCCAATTCCGGAAGACCCACCTGTAATTAGAATTACCTTTGATTTCATATTTCAGAAAAATAAGTGGTGCTAAAACTGTACATAAAACTAGTTTTGAATGTGTTACCTTTTTTAAGATTATTTGAATATAAGGCACAAAAAAAGGCAAGCTACCTACATCGCACCGCTACGACTATATACCCTTGCTGTGTTCCCACCCTGGGGGATTCTACAGGAGCTGGTCGTGTAGGACTTGCCAGCTGCAAATATACAATCTTTTAAATCTTTCACAATCCTTTTAGTTTCTAAATTTTATGAATTAAATTGCTCCTCTTAAGCAAAGAGTCAATCTTGCTTGTAAGCACTACATAATCCTAAATAATTTTTTTATTAATGAGTCTAGTTAAAATTATTTGTATAATTCTTATTCCCAGCCTTTTCATGGCCTGTGGAAGCGGTAATCAAAAAGCATCCTCTTTATTTGAAATTAATTTAGCTGAAAATGCGAAACAGGTACGTCAAAATGATGAAATTGGTATCAGTATAAACAACAAAAAAGAGAAGAGTATTGAACGCATAGTGTATAGTATTGATGGTATCGAAATTCCATTAAACAACAACAAACTGACAATTAATCTTCCAACGCTTGGTCATAAGGTCTTGACGGCAAAAATAATGTTTGATGGTGAAACGATTGAAATCAATAAGAATATCAAGGTTTTTTCCGCAAAAGCTCCCGAAATATATACGTATACCATCATTAATGAGTATCCACACGATACAAGAGCTTATACACAAGGTTTAGAATTTCACAACGACACTTTATATGAAAGTACAGGTAAAAAAGGCGAATCTTTTCTAAGAAAATTAGATTACAAATCTGGTAAGATTTACGAACAGATAGATTTGGATAAAAGTTATTTCGGGGAAGGTATAACTATTCTAAATGACAAAATTTATCAACTTACGTGGCAAAGTGGATTAGGCTTTATTTATGACCTAAAAACATTTAGAAAATTAGACAACTTTCATTATGGCAAAAGTCGTGAAGGTTGGGGACTTACTAATGATGGTAAGAAATTGTTTAAGAGCGATGGAACTGAAAAAATATGGTTTTTAAACCCTGATACGATGACGGAAGAAGGTTATATAGAAACCGTTACCAATTCTTCAATAGTTAATTCTGCAAATGAACTTGAATTTGTAAAGGGAAAAATATATGCCAATGTATATCAAAAACCTAGTGTAATGATTATTGACGGCAAAACTGGCGCAATTGAAGGGGTTATAAATTTTAGTGGTTTAAGTGACAAAATTACTGAAATTGAAAATTGGGATAAGGCGAATAATGTTTTAAACGGTATTGCCTATCATCCAGACCGTGAAACTTTCTTTGTTACGGGTAAATTTTGGGATAAAATGTTTGAAGTTAAAATTCAGAAGAAATAAGATGGCAATATTCAAAAAAGACCTTATTGTTTCTGTAGATGATTTAGATGACCTAAACCATGTGAATAATGTGCGCTATGTGCAGTGGATTCAAGATATATCAAAAGAGCATTGGCAAGCAAAGGCCACAGAACAAATGCAAGAAGAGACCATATGGGTGGTACTTAGTCATCATATCGAATATAAGACTGCTGCTGTATTAAATGACCCCATAACCATGACCACTTTTATAGCGTCTAGCTCCGGCGCTAAATCAACTAGGGTAGTTGAAATGAGAAATAGAAAAACAAAAAAAATATTAGTTCGCTCAAGTACCGAATGGTGTCTCCTAAACAGTAAAACCTATAGACCTGTTCGAATTCCTGACGAGATTAAAGACATTTTTCTTTAAATAATTTATTCAAAAACTTTCTAAGCGTGCGTATTAGAATCCTTATAACTTTCTCATTATTATTTGCTCTAATATGGAGTGCCTCATGTAGAAAGGATTTTGATTATGCACCCAGTGCAGGTAATCTATCTTTTTCCAAGGATACAGTCTTCTTAGATACGGTTTTCGCCGAAATCGGTAGTAGTACATTTATTTTAAAAGTCTACAACAACACTAGGGATGATGTAATCATCCCTAGCATATCTCTTAAAAATGGATCTGAAAGTTTTTATAGGTTGAATGTAGATGGGGTTGCTGGTAAAAAATTTACTCGTATAACTATTTATGCCCAGGATAGTTTATTTATCTTAATTGAAACAACCATAGCTATTACTGATGAATCCAACGAACTATTATATACCGACGTCATTCTATTTGACAACGAACCACACCAACAGTCAGTAGAATTGATAACGTTGGCTAGAGATGCAATTTTTCTTTTTCCGATGGATGAAACTGGTCGTGAACCAGAAACAGTGGCCCTATATACAGATGATGCCGGAAACCAAATAGAAGTAACAGGATTCAAATTCAAAGATGAAGAATTAAATTTCACGAACAACAAAGCATATGTTATCTATGGATATGGTATCGTACCAGAGGAAAAGGAATTAATAATTGATGCAGGTGCAAGGGTATATTTCCATAAAAATTCAGGGATAATAGTCGAAAATGGCGCTGTAATTACCGTTAATGGTACTTTAAGCGAGAATGAGGAATTATTAGAAGGGGAAGTGGTTTTTGAAGGAGACCGACTTGAACCAGAATATTCTGAAATTCCAGGACAATGGGGAGCTTTATGGATACGTAAAGGCAGTACAAATAATAGCTTAAACCACCTGACCATTAGAAATGCCGAAATCGGATTATTTGCAGAAGGTGAATCTAATCTTTCTGCTAAAACCTTAACCATTAAAAATAGTCAGATATATAATAACAGTAGACATAATATATGGTCAAATAATGCCAAAATAGTTGCCGAAAACTTAATATTAGGTGGTGCTGGATCCTCTGCCCTACTTTGTGAAAATGGCGGTAGTTATTCTTTTACACATTGCACAATTGCCAATTATTGGAACAAAGGGTTCAGAACAAATGCTGCCTTAGAAATTAAAAATAGCGCATCAAATAACCTAGGAACGGGTTTTGATTTGATACAAGCAGATTTCAAAAATTGTATTATCGATGGTAACAATCTATCTGAAGTATCTTTAATTCCCAATGGGGAAAACATCTTTAATTTCAATTTTAAAAATAGCTTCATTAAATTTTCTCTAAGCCAACCTTCTACTGAATTAAATGACTTGTATAACTTTGTTAATTCAGAATTCTATTTTGATGTTATCATAAACGGCTCGGTTGATTACTTTCATTCTTCGGAAAATAATTTTAAAATTGGTTTAGCATCTGAAGTAATTGGTAAAGGTGATTTAAATACCGCAAACTCAGTGCCTTTTGATATCATTGGTACACAAAGATCATCAGCTCCTGATTTAGGTGCTTTCCAAGCAAAAGAAAGAGAATAATTCTATTATAGAATTTTCAATGGAAAGGTTTTTCTCTTATACCTTCTATAAAAAAACATTTTAACAGAAAGTCCTCCGTTTTTATAAAGACATCCTTTGCTGTAATTATTTAGCCTATGGTTAATTTCGTGTTAGACATTATATTTTTTTGGATTACTCATACACCATAATAGATTCAGATGCTGTTTCAAATTTGCAATTGCATGCATTTTTGGATGAATATGGCGACTTTGAATGTATAAATACTACGAAAAACCCTTCTGATGGGTTAAATGATATTATAAAATATTCTCCAGATATCGTTTTCATTAATCTCAATACTGATTATTCTTCAATTTTTCTAATGGTGACGGAGATTCATCAATATGTTACCCAACTTCCTATATTAATTGGTTTGGCGTCTACAAAAGATTATGCCTACGACGCAATCAAAAACGGCTTTTCCGATTATTGGTTACAACCCTATAATGAATTCGACATTCGTAAGTCATTGTTAAAGCTTAAAAAAAGAATGCCAAAAGAAAAAGCACCGGCTACATTATGTATAAAGTCGTACAACGATTTTCAATACCTGAACACAAATGATATTCTTTACTTGAAAGCAGATAATAATACTACCGAGTTTATTATGAAAGATGGTACGATTACCAATGCATACAAGACCCTTAAAACGTTTGAAAATACACTACCTGAAAATTTCATGCGTATACATCAAAGTTATATCGTTAACACAGATTACGTATCTAGAATTAATTTCGGAAAATCAGTTTGTGCTTTAAAAAGGGTAAACGAACAATTACCTTTTTCAAAAACTTACCGAGAGAATATGGATAACCTTAAGACCATACTCTCAAAAAATACCCTTTCTACCCTAAATTAGAGAATTCTCTCAAAAAATACCCTTTCTACCCTAAATTAGAGAATTCTCTCAAAACTAGGCTGTTTACTAGCAGAACTAGGTCATTCACTTAAGATTAACAAATTAACATCAACTACTCGCAAAAGGGTGATAATTTGGTAATAGAATAAACCAAAAACCCCTAAAACACACTTAAAATGAAAAAAGTAACAAGTATTTTAGCAGTAACAGTAATGGCATTAGGAATGGCAACGTACGTTTTAGAAAACACTGCCAATGAATTCAATTTCATGAATGATATATCTAAAGCATTAGCTTGTGATGATTGTGCTACAAATAAAGACCCAAGAAACCCAAAACAACTTAGCTAGAACAAAATAATACGGTATAAAAAAAGCCTTTAACATAAATGTTAAGGGCTTTTTTATATCTTGGATTTATGAAGTTCTAAAAAATAAATTTGATTAAAAGATATTTAGTTTTACTAATTCTATTAAAATTACTCAGTAGCTGTTCAGAGACCGAACTTACCCAAGAAGCACCTCTAAAAGCAATAGAAACCGATAGTATTAGTTTCTGGATAGAAGAAAGTAAAAATCCGGAATCTACTGAGCAACAAAATTTAACGCTTTTAAAGAAGGCTCATCAATTTGCATTAAACACATCCTCCGACTCCCTACAAGCTAACTATTTTTCTGTCCTTTCTGAAAATCTAAATTTCACCACAGACAGTACATTATTTCGTGAAATTAATAAACAAGCTATTTCTTTAAATCAAAAACGTAACGATTCATTACCTATAGGGTTTGCTTACTGGGATTTAGCCTTATTTTTTGAAAAATATTCAGTAAAAGATAGTGTCTATTATTCGTATTCAGAAGCACAAAAAGTATTTGAAACTATTGAGGAAAAACAACTTTCAGGTAGAATGTTTTTGCAAATGGCGAGAATTCAAATAAGTATTAAAGACAATGTTGGTAGTCAAGCCACTACGACTAGGGCTATTGAAAATTTTAAGCTATTAAATGATAATCGTTACCTATCAGAAAGTTATAATAATTTAGGCATTGCTTCAGGTATATTGGGAGAAGTTGAAAAATCATTATCCTATTATAACGAAGCCCTCTATTATTTAAAACAAGAAGAACCCTACAATTACATTAAAGAGGCCAAAATTGTTAATAATATAGGCGTTGTTTACCAACAAAATAATTTGTATGAAAAAGCCATAGATAATTACGATAAAGTCTTAAATATCGATAATTTAATTGAAAAAAACCCAGTGCTTTATGCTTTAGCGCTAAGCAATTTAGCCTCTAGTAAATTATACCTAAAAGACACATTAGATGTTAATAATCTTTTCATTAAAGCAATTGAAATAAAGGATAAAGAAAACCAAATTGCCAGTTTAGCATCATCTTATTTTAATTATGCAAAGTACAAAGCATATGCCAATGATACATTGATGGCAATTTCTTTTATTCAAAAAGCAGAAGATTTATCCATTGAAAGCGAGAATAATGAAAGACTATTAGAGGTTTGGGGGTTTTTATCTGAATTAAAAAAGAATGATGCCTCTAATTACTTTAAAAAATACATCAAACTTGATGACAGTCTTCAAAAAGAAGAACGTAAACAGCAAAACAAATTTGCCCGTATCCGTTTTGAAACGGACGAATTTATTGCCGAAAATGTGGAGTTAGAAAGCGAAAAAGAATCGCTTTCTAAACAGAAAACTATATGGACCGGTATTGCCACAGGTTTATTCTTGTTGGGTCTATTTATCTACACCATAATCAATCAACGTGCTAAAAATCAAAAACTTCGTTTTGACCAACAACAACAGGCCAATAATCAAGAAATATTCAATTTAATGTTGATGCAAAAACAAAAGGTTGATGAAGTAAAACGAATGGAGCAAAAGCGAATATCAGAAGAACTTCATGATGGAATTTTGGGCAAGATATTGGGAGCACGTATGGTTTTGACTGGGTTAAATAAACGTGCTACCGAAGAAGCTATACAAGAGAAAGCAAAAGCGCTCGGTTCTCTTCAAGAAATTGAAAAAGAAATACGTTCCATTTCACATGAGTTGAGTCATTCAGCATATCAAAAAATCAATAATTTTACCGATTCCATTGAATCCCTTTTATTAAGTGCAAATAAAAATGCCAATATCCATACTATTTTCAATTTTAATGAGGACGAAAGTTGGGATTCTTTAGCGGGCGATATAAAGATAAATACGTATAGAATTATACAAGAATCTTTTCAAAATGCCATTAAACATGCCAACTGTACTATTTTTGATATCACTTTTCATAGAACAGATGAACAGTTTGACGTTATTATGAACGATAATGGCATTGGTTTTAATGATAATAAAGGAAAAAAGGGTATTGGTATCAGAAATATTACATCAAGGGTAAACAAACTAAAAGGCACGTGCAATATTGATTCTATTGAAGGACAAGGGACTACAATTACACTAAAAATTCCAATTATAAAAAAATCCAATAATTCTACGGATAATAATTCCTACTATAAAAACGTTTAGTAAATTACAATGATTTTAAAAATTTAAATGGACACAGTACGAATCTTAGCGGTAGATGATCATGAAATGACCACTTTAGGATATAAGTATATTCTTGAGGATTCTGATTTTACAGATTTTAATGTAAAAGTTGAAATAGCAAAAAGTTTTGATTCAGGAAAAAATAAGATAGAATTTTCCAAGCGCTCCATTCCTTACGATATCATTTTATTGGATATCCAATTATTCTCTCCCGAATCCAAAGACCAGAGAACAGGTATCGATTTAGGTATTATTGCTCGACAAGAAGTTCCTAATTCTAAAATAGTCTTCATGTCATCATATAGTGATAATTATAGAATTAATAATATTTTCAAGACCGTGAATCCTGATGGTTATATGGTAAAATCAGAGATAGATGAAATGTCTCTCAAGGCTATGGTAGAAACCATAATGAATAATTCAGCCTATTATACCGCTATTGCCTTAGCTGCGATTCGACGTAGAATGTCTAGCGATATAGTTATTGATGAACAGGACCAAAAAATTCTATATCATCTTTCTCAAGGTATTCACACTAGAGATATTGCGCCATTAATTGGATCAGCAAACACTACTGTTGAAGGAAGAAAAAGACAATTAAAAGCTTTATTTGAAATTAAGAACGGGAATGACCTTGCCCTAATAAATGAGGCCAAAAACCGAGGATTTCTTTAAAATTAACTTACCACGCATAATTTATTGACTATCAACATGTTATAGGATATTGTGTTATTTTATACTAATGTCCTCCATAATTATATGGTCTTCCTAAGTTTAAAAACAAGGTGATAAAGGTATATTTATAGAAGAGAATACTTCTAACATACGCCTATATGTCTTTCGATTTTGATAATTTCATCAAAAATTCGTCACTAAACTTGGAATATACTAAAGAGATAATTGGTATTGACGAATTTCTCAACGCTCTTGAATACCATTATTTTTCTACTTTAACACTAAAAAGTAAGGGCTATACCTTAGATTCCTTCAATTTAGTTTTAGAAATTCATTGTAATTCCGATTTGATGGAATTATTCAACCATTTTTATACTGGTAGATGGGGTAACAATGGCTATAATGAGTCACCACTACAACATTGTCTAGAAATTATTAATTTAAAAAACAAATATTCGATTGATATTGAAGAACTTACCATCTCATTACATGATACCAGCATCGTAATTAAACGCATTTACAATAAAAGTATCCCAACCCAATTCAATAACATCTTAAAACAAATAGCATGTAACTTTGTGTTTTTAACTCGGGGGCTTACACAAAAACCTTATGAGATATTCGTACCTATATTTGAAGATAACTTAGACATAGAGTACGACCAAATTTACATAGCCCCAAAGTCTTATTCTGAATATTGGGGCATATACCTAGACAAAGATGACGAAGCTTCAATTTATGATGTAAATAGAAATACCTACGTAAGTGGTAATTTAGAATTTCTTACCGACTAAGTCTATTTATATAATACCTAAGCATTAAAAATAGGCCGTGTATTCATCATCTTATTCACTTTTGCCTTAACCTCTTTCACTAGAGTCTGATTTTCTGGATTAATGATTACTTGATCAATTAAATCAACCACAATTTCCATATCAGTTTCAATTAAGCCTCTGGTTGTAATAGCTGCCGTTCCAAAACGAATACCAGAAGTTACAAAAGGTGATTTATCATCAAAAGGTACCATATTCTTATTCGCCGTAATATCAGCTGCTACCAAGGCCTTCTCTGCATCTTTACCAGAAATATCTTTATTTCTTAAATCAATTAGCATCATGTGATTGTCGGTCCCACCAGAAATAATATCGTAACCTCTTTTAACAAAAGCTTTTGCCATCGCATCAGCATTTTTCTTTACCTGCAGAATATAAGAACCGTACTCGTCGGTTAATGCTTCGCCAAATGCTATTGCTTTACCTGCTATAACATGCTCTAAAGGACCTCCTTGGTTACCTGGAAAAACAGCAAGGTCTAATAATGCAGACATCTTTCTCAAATTTCCGTTTTTCAAGGTAATGCCAAATGGATTTTCAAAATCGGCACCCATCAATATTAGTCCTCCCCTAGGGCCTCTTAATGTTTTATGTGTGGTCGTAGATACAATATGACAATGTGGTATCGGATTATTTAAAAACCCTTTTGCTATTAATCCTGCCGGGTGCGAAATATCAGCTAGCAAAATAGCATTTACACTATCTGCAATTTTACGAAAACGTTCAAAATCCATATCTCTAGAATATGCAGATGCACCAGCAATAATCAACTTAGGTTGTTCTTTTGTTGCTATTTCTTGAATTTTATCATAATCTAACATACCAGTTGCCTGGTCGACTCCATAAAATACCGGGTTATACAATCTCCCAGAAAAATTAACCGGAGACCCGTGAGTCAAGTGACCACCATGAGATAAATCAAATCCTAAAATCTTATCACCAGGCTTTAAACATGCATGATAAACAGCAGCATTTGCCTGCGACCCTGAGTGCGGTTGAACATTGGCATAAGCGGCACCAAAAAGCTCTTTTGCTCTATCAATTGCCAACTGCTCCACTTTATCTACCACTTCACAACCACCATAATATCGCTTACCTGGATACCCTTCAGCATATTTATTAGTCAGAACCGACCCCTGTGCTTCCATCACTTGTGGACTTGTGAAATTTTCAGAGGCTATTAGTTCTAAACCATTAATCTGACGTTGTTTCTCTTCTTCAATTAGATTAAAAATCGTAGTGTCACGTTGCATGTTTCTATATCTTTTAAAATAAGATACAAAAATACAAATAGCCGATCTAATCGGATTAAAAAAAGAAGAAACACTTGACTTATTTATCAAATAGAAGTTGATAACTATGCATTATAGGTTATGCTGAAAATTAATATATAGAATACTACGTATTGAAAATATACTATTCTTTATCCCCAACCGTTATGTTAAAAGCCTTTTATGGCACGGCTGTTGAAATAGCTATAGTAACATCTAAAATAATTAGTCATGAAAAAATTTCTACTATTCAGTTTTATTGGTCTCCTACTATCTTGTAGTGGTGTCAAAAAAACACAGGAAGCGCTGAATTCTGGTAATTACATGGGCGCAATAAACAAGGCAGTTCTAAATATTGCAGAAAATAAAACTAAAAAAAGTAATCAAACGTATATTGTTCTTCTTGAAGAAGGGTATAGAAAGAATACAGAAAGAGAACTTCAGCATATTAAATTTCTGAAAAAAGATGGCAATACTGCTAATTTTGAAGAAATATACAATACGTATAGTAACTTAAAAACAATACAGGAACGTATTCGCCCCTTGTTGCCTTTATATATACAGGATCAAAAT
Source organism: Maribacter sp. ACAM166 (assembly GCF_005771495.1). Taxonomy (GTDB): domain Bacteria; phylum Bacteroidota; class Bacteroidia; order Flavobacteriales; family Flavobacteriaceae; genus Maribacter. The sequence continues at coordinate 90,880 of NZ_VAUW01000004.1, read as the reverse complement.
AGAAAGGCCCAATTCAACTTTAAGAATTATAACGACCATTTAATTTCGGCAAAATTGAAATTTTCTGAATTTCTTTACAATAAAGCTACGACCTTACTGGAAACTGCTAATTATAAATCTGACTACAGAACCGCCTATAGTGACCTTAATTATTTAGAAGAATTAAACCCCAACTATAAAAATGTTGTAACCAAAAAAGAGGAAGCCTATCAAAAAGGTTTGGATTATGTCATAGTAGAAATGACCAATAACACTGATAAGGTGATTCCTAAAAGGTTGGAAGATGAACTATTGAATTTAAATACATACGGACTAAACACCCATTGGACTGAATACCATACCAATAGAATTCAAAATCAGATATACGACTATCAAATGGAAGTGTCCTTTCAGAATATCAATATTTCTCCAGAACAAATTAATGAAAAACAAATAAGTAAGGAAAGACAAATAAAGGACGGCTACTCCTTTGTTGAAGACCGAAATGGAAATGTAGTATCTGATAGTTTGGGTAATAGTATTAAAGTAGATAAATTCAAGACGGTACGATGTGATTTTTATCAGTTTACTCAATTCAAAAGTGCACAAGTTACAGGAGTAGTAAACTTTATGGATTTAAGAAAGAAACAAAAAATAAATCAGTACCCATTATCCAGTCAGTTTGTTTTTGAGCATAGGTATGCAAACTACGACGGAGATAAGAGAGCTTTGGATAATGACTTGATCTCGTTATTACAACTAGCTAGGGTTCCTTTCCCAAGCAATGAGCAAATGGTATATGATGCCGGTGAAGATTTAAAAAATAACCTCAAGAATATTCTTAGTAAACAAAGTTTCAATTAACAAAAAGCCCCGTAACTACGGGGCTTTTTTTATATATATTGTTCCAATTTTATATCTGCAATTGCTCCATGAGACTCCTGCATAACCACTAATCCATTCTTGAGTATTAAAAGTTGGGGGGATTGATGTTGAATACCAAATTCAGAAGCTACCGCATTTGAAACATCTCTATGGGCACGGAGATCTAAAAAGTAAAAATTCATTTGTCCTTCTTCTAGACCATAACCACTTTTAAACATATTTAAAGCCATTCTACTAATACCACATGTAGTTGAATGTTTAAAAATAACCTGCGGTCTTTTGCCAGATTCTTCCTTAATTTCTTCCAATTGTTCTATTGAACTCAATGAGATCCAAGGAATTTCAGAAACATCCCTTTTTCCATCTTCTTTAGTCCCTCCAAATAATCCACTAAATAATCCCATATAAAATTTTCTTTATCAAATAAAACAATAACACAACCTGACTTTTTGTCTGTTTAATTGCGTATTTTCAAGCCATTTTGTCTTACCTAACCATTTGGTAAGATTGTTGAATAACATTTTTCAAAAGTATCATATTAATCTAAAAACAACGAAAATGAATATAAATAATTTCACTATAAAATCTCAGGAGGCCATTCAACAGGCCCAGCAGATTGGTCAAAATATGGGTCATCAGCAAATAGAGAATGAACATATTTTTAAAGCACTTACCGAGGTTGAAGAAAATGTCATGCCTTTTTTGCTTAAAAAACTTGGGGTGAATTTTAACCTGGTGCAGCAAATTTTGGATAAAGAATTACAAAGCTTTCCAAAAGTGCAGGGAGGTGATTTGCAGTTTTCAAGAGAGGCTGCCAAAACCCTTAACGAAGCAAGCATAATTGCCAAAAATATGGACGATGAGTTTGTCTCCTTAGAGCATTTGTTCTTGGCCGTATTAAAATCTAAAAGCAAAATTGCCCAAATATTAAAAGACCAAGGGGTTACAGAAAAACAGCTTAAAGCAGCTATAGACGAGTTACGAAAAGGAGAGAAGGTTACTTCCCAAAGTGCTGAAGAAACCTATAATTCTTTACAGAAATATGCCAAAAATCTCAATGAACTTGCTGATAGCGGTAAGTTAGACCCCGTAATAGGAAGAGATGAAGAAATAAGAAGAATACTTCAAATATTATCTAGAAGAACTAAAAACAATCCAATTTTGGTAGGTGAACCCGGTGTAGGTAAAACTGCTATTGTCGAAGGTCTTGCTCACAGAATTATTCAAGGCGATATCCCAGAAAATCTTAAAGATAAGGTTATCTACTCTTTGGACATGGGCGCATTGATTGCCGGTGCTAAGTACAAGGGTGAATTTGAAGAACGATTAAAATCAGTCATTAAAGAGGTCGTAAGTGCCGATGGAAATATCATCCTATTTATTGACGAGATACACACACTAGTTGGTGCGGGTGGTGGCCAAGGCGCCATGGATGCCGCTAATATTCTTAAACCTGCATTGGCCAGAGGTGAGCTTAGAGCAATAGGTGCTACCACCCTAGATGAATATCAGAAGTATTTTGAGAAGGATAAAGCATTGGAAAGAAGATTCCAAAAGGTCGTGGTAGACCAACCAGATACAGAAAGTGCCATATCAATTCTTAGAGGCATTAAAGAAAAATATGAAGCGCATCACAAGGTGCGTATCAAAGATGAGGCGGTCATCGCAGCTGTAGAATTATCACAACGGTATATAACCAATAGGTTTTTACCAGATAAGGCTATTGACCTAATGGATGAAGCTGCCTCTAAACTTAGAATGGAAATCAATTCAAAACCCGAAGAATTAGATGTTCTTGACCGTAAGATCATGCAATTGGAAATAGAGATTGAAGCGATAAAAAGAGAAGATGATAAGCAAAAACTCAAAATCTTAAATTTAGACCTCGCCAATGTAAAAGAGGAACGCAATGAAATTTATGCCCAGTGGGAAAGTGAAAAAACGGTCGTTGACAATATTCAAAAAACTAAATTAGATATTGAAAATTTCAAGACTGAAGCGGAACGCGCAGAGCGTAATGGTGACTACGGCAAGGTTGCAGAAATCAGGTATGGAAAAATTAAGGAAGCGCAGGAAAAATTAACAAAATTACAGGATGATTTAAGCGAACAACAGCATTCAGGAACCTTAATAAAAGAGGAAGTTACAAGGGACGATATTGCAGAAGTGGTAGCAAAATGGACTGGTATTCCAGTAACAAAAATGCTACAAAGCGAACGTGAAAAATTATTGAAATTAGAGGAAGTACTGCACAAGCGTGTGGTTGGTCAAGAAGAAGCCATTGAAGCAGTTTCCGATGCTATTCGCAGAAGCAGAGCTGGTTTACAGGATGAAAAGAAACCAATTGGTTCCTTCCTGTTTTTAGGTACTACCGGGGTCGGTAAGACAGAATTGGCAAAAACATTGGCTGCTTATCTATTCGACGACGAAAATGCTATGACACGAATAGATATGAGCGAATACCAAGAGCGGCATTCGGTTAGTAGATTGGTTGGTGCACCTCCAGGATATGTTGGCTATGATGAAGGTGGTCAATTAACAGAAGCTGTAAGAAGACGACCCTATTCAGTAGTGCTGTTAGATGAAATTGAAAAGGCCCATCCAGATACATTCAATATTTTGTTACAGGTTTTGGACGAAGGTCGATTAACAGATAATAAAGGAAGGGTAGCCGATTTCAAAAATACAATCATTATTATGACCAGTAACATGGGTAGCCAGATTATCCAAGATACGTTTGAAAATTCAACTGATATTCATAGTGCAACTGAAACTGCAAGGGTAGAAGTTCTAGGCCTATTGAAGAATACCGTTCGCCCAGAATTTATCAATAGAATTGATGATATTGTGATGTTCACTCCTTTAACAAAAAACAATATAAAGGAAATCGTAAGACTTCAATTAGAGTATTTAAAGAAAATGTTGGATAAACAACAGATTACCCTAGATGCAACCGAAGAAGCTATTGATTACTTGGCCGAAAAAGGGTATGATCCGCAATTTGGTGCAAGACCTGTAAAACGAACTATACAAAAAGAAGTATTAAACAATATGTCTAAAGCTTTGTTAAGCGGTGAGATAAAATCTGATAGTGTTGTTTTGCTAGATGCCTTTGATAAGGGTTTAGTTTTTAGAAATCAAGAAGGCCTCAAGGTTTAATCTTTTCAAACTGCAGAAAAGCGTCCTTAAAATTAATAAGGACGCTTTTTTTATCAACAATATATACCATGCAGTATAGTTTTTTTTATATTAGCATAAAACAGTCTGACATGTCAACTAAAGCCGAAAGAACAACTGCGTATATTATTGAGACTGTTGCTCCTGTTTTCAACAAGCATGGATACGTTGGCACCAGCATGAGTGATTTAACCGATGCCACCAACCTTACAAAAGGTGCACTATATGGTAATTTTGAAAATAAAGAAGCACTTGCGTTGTCTGCATTTGAATATAACCGTAATCTTCTTTTAGTTGCTATAGATGAACATTTAGCCATTGAAGGTAAGGCGATGGAAAAAATTGATAATCTAATTGATTTTTATAAGAAATACGATGTATTCACAATGTCAATGGGAGGTTGTCCGATATTAAATGTCGGTATTGATGCGCAACATAATAACCGCTTATTGGCCGCAGCCACAAAAGAAACAATAACTGACATTGAGGGTAAAATTGCCTTGGTCTTAGAAAGTGGCGTAAATAGCGGTGAGTTCAAAATCCCCGTTACTCCATTACAATTTGCTAAGCAATTATTTACAATAATACAGGGTTCCATTGCCATGGCTACCTTAACCAAAGACCGAAAATATTTAGTAAATACCGTTACTTATCTAGAAGTTCTCATCAAAAAAGAACTTAGGTAATTTTTTAACTACCTATTCAACAAACATAAAAGTAAATTATCCATTGGCATATAAATGTTGTGCCATTAGATTATTCTCCGGTAACTCTAAATATCCACGTCTTTTTACTGTATGTACCATCGAGTTTAGAATCTCTAGCTTCTCTTGCCTCATTAATTGTATTGTATTTAGCAAGATATACATAATTGTATTTGTTCAAGGACCGATAGAATGATTTTGGATTTAATCCTTTTTTCTTCGTTTCTGCCATAAAGACATCAAAGTATTTTTTGGTTCCAAAAACGTTCGCAATTAAATAGTAGCCCGGTGATAATGAACCTTGTTTATCCACTTCCTCATATTTTTCTCCAGCCTTAGGTTTTACCACTTCATTACGAGCCGCTAATTTTTCAGCTTCGACCAGTGCAGCTTCACTTAGGGCAATAGAATCTTGTCTATGTTTTTGATTTAAGGCAACTGCCTCGGCTTCTTTCTTAATAACAGAAGCTATCGAATCTTGCTTTCTTTGCGTTTCTATTGCTTTAGAAGCTGCCAGTGCTTGTTCGGCTTTTGCATTGGCAATAGAATCTCTCTTTCTACTTAAGTCCCTTTTAGATTCCTTCACTGCAAACTCCGCAAGCCTTGTTGACTCTTGTACAGAATCTTTCTGTCTTTGAATCGCTATCTGATTTAAACGTACTTGTTTCTTAGCTTCTCTTTTTAATGCTAATTTTTCTACATTTGATAATTCTTCCTTAACCAAGTCTTCTTTTTCTTCCTGTTCGGCAATTAATTCCTCTTTCAACTTTTCTTCAGCAGACTCCAATTTTCCTAGCTTATAAGATGTAACCAATTCAAAGGACGGATTCTGACCTTTTAAGTCTGAACTTGTACCTACTTCAATTAAAGCACCTACAGAAAAGCGCTTAAAGAATCGCCCTCCTATTCCTCCAGAAAATCCATAAAAGCTATTATATCCTCCCTGTACCCAATATTTATTTGTGGTAAGTAAAGATTGTATTCCGAATTGGGAATCAAATCCAGGAATAGATTTATAATAAATAGATGGCCTCAAAATAGAATTTTTATCAGTTTTCAAGATAGTAATTGGAAAATCATAACTAGTCAGTGCTAAAAACATACGCTCACCCGGGCCTGAATTGCGCTCATTAGTACTAAAATTATAATCCAGTAAATTTTCAGATACTAAACCTATATTTAACCTGTCTATATTCAAATTAATCCCTGTTGCCAATTGAACAATAAAATTATTATTAATCGAAGTTTGAATAGGATTAGGAATAAAAAAGCGTTGATCAGCTAGTTTTTGTTGATAACCAAAAAGATTAAGGCCAACACCCAAGAAAACATTTTCACTTAATTCAATATTATAAGCATAGTTCAAGGCTGCACCTGTATTTAAAAAAATACCAGTATTGTTTTGAAAAAAACCAACTCCAGCCGCAGAAACGTTATTTAACCTTGTCGTATAATTTAAAAACAAAGAAGTTGGGTCCCCATCATACGTTTGCCATTGCCATCTAGCCCACATTGCAACAGAAGATGGGTTATTACGATTTAAACTATAGGCTGGGTTTAACAGACTACTATTATATTCAGTAAGGTTGTGTTGCCTGAAATCACTAGGAAGTACAACCTCCTGAGCCTTTAAGCCTAGAACTACAAAAACAATGAGAAGTGTCCCACAAAGTTTATTCATATGCAAAAAAACAAAAAATAGACTATTTATAGTACTTTTTTGAAGTAATTTTAGTTATTATTTTAATATTTCAAACTTAATTTTATGAATGCTATAAAATTTGTTCTTTTCGTAATGCTCACATTTAGTCTTTCTTGCAAAGAAGAGCATGCAAAAGATATACCTCAAAATGACAAATTAGTTTCAACTTTTTATTTGATAAGACATGCAGAAAAAATTAGAACTAATCCTGACGATACAGATCCAGAATTAAATCAAAAAGGCCTAGGAAGGGCAATGCATTGGGCGGAAATACTTGATGCGGTTGAATTGGATGCCATCTACTCAACAAATTTTAATCGGACATCTATGACTGTAACACCTACATCGGTAAAGAAGAATATCGATGTTCAGTATTATGACCCAAGAATCATTGACATTTCTCAATTTAAAGCCGATAATTTAAACAAGAAAGTTTTGGTAGTCGGACACAGCAATACTACTCCAGAATTTGTGAATAAATTGATTGATGAAGAAAAATATTCCGATATCGATGATAGTGAAAACGGGACTTTATTTATTGTACAAATTGTAAATGGAGTTTCTACGGTTGATAAACTGATTTTTAACTGCAACTGCCCAGGATAATTCTCACCTTTTATTCTAATTACCTTCAGCTACCATTTGTAAATAGTTCTAAAAGTGTAAGACATTCATTCATTTGTTCTTATTTTTGCTATTGATGCAAAAGAATATCAATATTAAAAATAAAAAGGCTCGTTTCGAATACGAGTTAATGGATAAGTTCACTACCGGTATTGTTTTAGCTGGTACAGAAATTAAATCTATTAGAGAAGGTCGTGCCTCTATTTCAGAAAGTTTCTGTGAATTCAATGATAGAGATGAACTCTTTATTATTAATATGCAAATTGATGAATATTCGCATGCATCTCACTTTAATCACAAACCTAAAGCCGAACGTAAATTATTATTACAAAGAAGAGAGCTTAAAAAATTGAGTAAAGAGGTCAAAACTTCTGGTTTTACAATAGTTCCTCTTAGGCTATTTATAAACGAAAGAGGACTTGCAAAAATGCAAATTGCTTTAGCAAAAGGTAAAAAGCTTTATGACAAAAGGGACTCTATTAAAGATCGCGACAATAAGCGTGACTTGGATCGCGTAAAAAAGAATTTCAATAATTAATTTTTATTTTCAAGTAAGGGTACAAAACGAAAAGAACCATATTCGGTCTTTGTGAAATTCTTTTCTGTAGTTCTTACGTACAAGGTCATTATTTGTTCTTCAAATCCTATTGGGATTACCAACCTACCCCCTACTTTCAATTGTGAAAGCAATGCTTTTGGAACTTCAGGAGCCCCAGCAGTCACTATTATACGATCAAAAGGTGCATTTTCTGGCAACCCCTTATATCCATCTCCAAAAATGAATTTCTTTGGACGATAGCCCATTTTCTTAAAAAAAAGATTGGTTTTTTTAAAAAGTTCTAATTGACGTTCAATTGTAAAAACTTTAACCTTTATAAATAAAAGAATAGCAGTCTGGTACCCACTACCTGTACCTATTTCCAAAACATTTTGATTTGGCTCTAACTGCAATAATTCTGTTTGAAAAGCAACTGTATATGGGTGTGAAATGGTTTGGTCAGCACCTATTGGGAAAGCTTTATTTTGATAGGCATGTCCTTCAAAACTACTATCCATAAACAAATGTCTGGGTATCACACGTACGGCGTCTAGCACCTTTTTATCTGCAATTCCCTTATCTATTAGTAGTTGCGCTAAATGGTTGCGCATTCCCCTGTGCTTAAAGGTATCTTTCAATGGTAATTGGTTTGACTATCAAAGTTAGCAAAGATCTTTCAACCACGGAAGAACCTACTCAAAACTTAATCCTTTAATTCAAAAATTGAAATTACACATAGGATAAAACTACCTAACTATGTGTATTTTTGATAAAAAAGAAACAAATGCTAAAAGTTGGTGTTTTAGGAGCTGGACATCTTGGTAAAATCCACCTTAGACTTCTAAACGAATCTAAAAAATATGAACTGATAGGGTTTCATGATGCGGATAGTACTAATGGAGAAAAGGTCAGTGCCGAATTTGGGTATACTTATTTTAAAAACTTAGATGACCTAATTAATGCTGTAGATGTTATAGATATTGTAACTCCTACTCTTTCACATTATGAATGTGCTAAAAAATCAATTGAAAAAGGCAAGCATGTTTTTATAGAAAAGCCGATTACCCACACGTTAGAAGAGGCAAAATCTTTACTGGCCTTAGAAAATAAGTATGGTGTAAAAGGTCAAGTTGGTCATGTAGAACGTTTTAATCCTGCTTTTACCGCAGTGAAGAACGCTATAAAGCAACCCATGTTCATTGAAAGCCATCGCTTGGCTGAATTTAATCCTAGAGGTACAGATGTACCTGTGGTTCTCGATTTAATGATTCATGATATCGATGCCATATTAAGTGTGGTTAACTCTGAGGTTAAACAGATAAATGCCAGTGGCGTATCTGTAATTAGCCAATCTCCAGATATTGCGAATGCTAGAATTGAATTTGTAAATGGATGTGTTGCAAATTTAACTGCCAGTAGAATTTCCATGAAAAACATGAGAAAATCTCGTTTCTTTCAAAAAGATGCCTACATATCGGTCGATTTTTTAGAGAAAAAAGCGGAAGTAGTCAAAATGAAGGAAGCCCCTAAAGAGGCTGGAGAATTTGATATGATTTTACAGAATGCGGAAGGAATCAAAAAGCAGATTTATTTTGAAAATCCGTCTATAGAAACAAATAATGCCATTCTAGACGAGCTCGAATCTTTTGCAGATGCAATTAACAATGACACAATACCAGTGGTAAGCTTAAAACAAGGCACTCAGGCCCTTGAGGTGGCTTTACAAATTATCGCATCATTTAATACTACCACCTTATGAAAAAAATCGCTGTAATAGGTGCAGGCACAATGGGCAACGGTATTGCCCATGTATTTGCCCAAAATGGATTTCAAGTACATTTAATCGATGTATCTCAAGAAGCTTTAGATAAAGGTGTTGCTACAATTTTTAGAAATTTGGACCGTATGCTGGCAAAAGAAAAAATAGCTAATGCTGATAAAGAGAAAACGCTTTCAAATATTAGTCAGTTTACAGAACTTAAGAAAGGTATTCTCGGCACTGACCTTGCTATTGAAGCTGCAACTGAAAATTTAGATATCAAGATGCGTATTTTTAAGGAATTAGACGCTGTTTGTGATGCTAAAACAATTTTGGCGACAAATACATCCTCCATCTCAATTACACAAATTGCTGCAGTTACGAATAGGCCTGATATGGTTATTGGAATGCATTTTATGAATCCTGTTCCGATTATGACCTTGGTTGAAATCATTCGCGGTTATAGTACTTCTGATACGACAACAAAGGCAATAATGGAACTTTCTAAAAAATTAGGAAAAACGCCTACCGAAGTTAACGATTACCCTGGTTTTGTAGCCAATAGAGTATTAATGCCCATGATCAATGAGGCAATAGAAACATTACACCACGGTGTTGCTGGTGTTCAAGAAATAGATACGGTTATGAAACTGGGGATGGCGCACCCCATGGGACCACTGCAGTTAGCAGATTTTATTGGCTTGGATGTTTGCCTTTCTATAATGAATGTGATGCATGACGGATTTAAAAATCCGAAATACGCGCCCTCTCCCCTATTGGTAAATATGGTTATGGCAGGTAAAAGTGGCGTAAAATCTGGAGAAGGATTCTATGACTATACCAATACGAGAAAAGCCGAAAAAGTATCTCAACAATTTGAAAATTAATATTATTCTAAAACAATACATAATATGTCCATAAAGGAAGATCTTACGTCCATTTTAGATACCCTACCAAAAACGGTCACCTTAGTTGCTGTCTCAAAAACAAAACCAATTTCAGACCTTCAACAAGCCTATGATGAAGGCCAACGTATTTTTGGAGAAAATAGGGTTCAAGAAATGACGGAGAAATGGGAGAAAATGCCGAAGGATATCGAATGGCATATGATTGGTCACCTACAACGAAATAAAGTAAAATACATGGCAGAATATGTCTCTTTAGTACATGGTGTTGATAGTCCGAGATTATTGAAGGAGATCAATAAACAGGCTGAAAAATGTGATCGAACTATTTCCTGCCTTTTACAGGTTCATATTGCAGAAGAAGACACCAAATTTGGCTTTGATGAAAAGGAATTAGTAGACTTAGTCGAGAATGAGCAATTTAAGGGCTATACGCATGTAAAAATTAAAGGTTTAATGGGCATGGCTACATTTACCGATGATATGAATCAAGTTCGTCGAGAGTTTAAAAGTCTTAAATCCTTGTTTGATAAATTAAAAAATAAGTATAAAGATTTTTCCATACTCTCTATGGGTATGAGTGGAGATTATACGATTGCTATAGAAGAAGGCAGTACTATGGTGCGTATTGGAAGTAGTATCTTTGGATCAAGAAATTAACACCAAATATACACTGCACTTAAATAATCAGATTTTACTAGATGTACGCGATTTTAGATATTGAAACTACAGGCGGAAAATTTAATGAAGAAGGTATTACCGAAATCGCTATTCACAAGTTTGACGGCCAAAAAGTGGTTGACAAATTCATTAGTTTGATAAATCCTGAAAAGGATATTCAACCTTTTGTTGTGAAACTTACCGGAATTAACAATAAAATGTTGCAGACAGCTCCTAAATTTTATGAGGTTGCTAAAAGAATTATTGAGATTACGGAAGATACCGTATTGGTAGCCCATAATGCACAATTCGATTATAGAATATTGCGAACAGAATTTAGACGATTGGGTTATAATTTTGAACGAAAAACATTGTGCACAGTAGACCTATCCAAATTATTATTACCAGACGCTGAATCATATAGTTTAGGAAAACTAGTAAGATCACTAGGTATACCTGTAACTGACCGACATCGAGCAAATGGTGATGCACTAGCAACAATAAAATTATTTAAACTATTACTGGTTAAAGATTCCGAAAAAATAATTGTTAAAGAAACCATTCGTAAAGAAAGTCAAGGTGAGCTCTCAGAAAAACAATTAGACATTGTACGAGAACTACCCAACAAAACAGGTGTCTTTTATATGCATGGTAAAGATGCTGATATTATATATGTCAGCAAAAGCACTGACATAAAGAAAAAAGTAAATCAACTATTTACTAAAAGTGGCGATAAGTCTAGAAAGTTAGCCAAAGACACTAAAAAGGTAACTTTCGAAGAAACAGGAAATGAACTTATTGCCATTCTTAAAGAACACGAAGAACTATTAAAGCTTAGACCTAAATATAATAGTATCCCTAAAAAAAGAATGTATTCGCACGCATTATGTAAAACTAAAAATGATAATGGTTATTATTCATTAGAGATTAAAACATATCGCGAGTGTAAAGAACCGTTAGGATTATTTAATGGAATTTTTAGTGCAAAAAATCATCTCTATAAAATCACAAAGGAGTTCGAACTTTGTGAAAAGGTAAACGGTATTAGTGAAGCCCGCACGAATTGTTCTGCCTTTGATGAAGGTACCTGTAAAGGTGCATGTATTAAGAAAGAATCGCATGAGACCTATAACAATCGTGTTCTTGCCGCGACTACCAAATACAACTTAAACAGTAAAAATGTAGTATTATTGGATAAAGGACGTGAGATTGGTGAACAGAGTGCTATTTTAATTAAAAATGGTTCCTTAGTTGGTTTTGGTTTTTGTGACCTTAACTATCAAATAAATAATATTCATATCTTGGAAACTTTAATTACCCCAATGAACGGAACAAGAGACGCTAATTTTCTTATAGAATCTTATTTGAGAAAAAAAAGAGTCCTTAAAACAGTAGAATTAAATTAATAAGTTGAAAGAGGAAGACAAATTATCACCTTGGAAAAATAAACTTCATGAAATCATTTATGAAGCGGATACCCCAATGGGAAAATTGTTCGATATCATCCTTTTTGCCATAATTATTTTCAGCATAATCCTTATTATGCTAGAAAGTGTAAAGAGTATTGATATTGAATACCATAGATTATTACTGGCTCTCGAATGGGTCGTAACCATCTTCTTTACTGTTGAATATATTGCTCGGTTAATCTGCCTTAAAAAACCCACTAAATACATTTTTAGTTTTTATGGTATCATCGATTTCTTGTCGACCATACCGTTATATATTTCCTATATTTTTGCCGGTACTCAAATTTTACTGGCAGTACGTGCATTTAGGCTTCTAAGGATTTTTCGTATTTTAAAATTAGTTCGATTTTTAGGGGAAGCCTCTCAATTGAAAAGTGCACTGAAAGCGAGTAGAGCAAAAATAATTGTATTCCTTTTTGCAGTATTAATCGTTTCTGTTATGTTGGGCACCTTAATGTATTATGTAGAAGGTGATGAAGCTGGGTTTACCAGTATACCGACAAGTGTATACTGGACTATAGTAACTCTAACCACGGTAGGCTACGGAGATATTGCCCCTATTACACCACAGGGACAATTCATTGCGACATTAATTATGCTCTTAGGGTATGGGATTATTGCCGTACCAACGGGAATTGTAACGTCGGAATTTGGCAAACAAAACAAAGATAAATCAGGCAATGTGAGTACAGGTAAATACATTCATGTAAATACCCAATCTTGCCCTTCGTGCAGTAAGGAAGGGCATCGAGATGATGCTACACATTGTTATAATTGTGGATCAATATTAAATGAATAAAACTTTAATTTCCGTAACAGGTCCAACTGCCATTGGCAAGACCAAACTCGCTATTTTATTGGCTCAGCACTATAAGACAGAAATTATTTCTGCTGATTCTAGGCAATTTTTTAAGGAAATGAGTATTGGTACAGCGGTACCAAATACTGATGAATTAAACCAGGCAACCCATCACTTTATACAACACAAGAGCATCACAGAACAATATACCGTAGGGGATTTTGAACGTGAGGCCATTCAAAAACTATCATTACTATTTAAATCAAATGATATAGTCATTATGGTAGGTGGTAGCGGATTATATGTAAACGCCATTACAGACGGATTAAATACTTTTCCAACAATTGCTCCTAAAATTAGAGATGGATTGAATTTGGATTTAAAAGAACGTGGTTTACGGTCTCTCCAGTATAAATTAAAAGAATTAGACCCGGCTTACTATAGCAAAGTAGATATTCAAAACCCACAACGTGTAATTAGAGCACTAGAGGTATGTATGGGTAGCGGAAAACCTTATTCCTCATTTATTGACAAACCAAAAGCAATACGAGAATTCAAGGTAATCACCGTAGGGCTTAAGGCTGAAAGACCCTTAATTTATAATCGAATAAACGAAAGGGTAGATTTAATGATGGAAACAGGCCTGATAGAGGAAGCTAAAAACCTTTTAACTTTCAGAAGTTATAATGCTTTACAAACGGTGGGTTATAAAGAGCTTTTCACTTATTTTGATGGCGAATGGACTCTAGACTTCGCACTTTCAGAAATTAAGAAAAACACCAGAAGATTTGCTAAAAGACAACTTACTTGGTTTCTTAGAAATAAAAATACTATTTGGTTCGACTATGATTACGAAGAAGAAACGCTTTTGCTCGAAATTAATAAAGAACTACCAAAACTAACTCATGATTAAAACACAGCTTTTGTTTGTTATGGGTGTTTCTGGTTGCGGAAAATCTACTATTGGCAAACTCTTGTCTGAAAAGTTGAATGTTCCATTCTTTGATGGTGACAGTTTTCATCCTGAAGCCAACGTTATTAAAATGAGTGAGGGCAAACCCTTAAATGATGATGATCGACAAGGTTGGCTTGAGCGCCTTAACGAGCTTGCTATTGAAAACAAATCAACAGGTGCCATTATCGTTTGTTCTGCTTTAAAAGAAAGGTATAGAACTGTTCTAGGCAATCAATTAAATGGTCAACATAGAATTATTAATTTAAAAGGAAGTTTTGAACTAATCAGTGCTCGTTTGAATAAGCGTAAAAATCATTTCATGCCTAAAGGGCTATTACAATCTCAATTTAACTCCCTCGAGGTGCCTAAGAATGCACTTACTGTTTCAATAGACCAAACACCTTCAGAGATAATAGATGAGATTATAGAGCAACTCCAAAACTAAAAAAGCATCCTTTAAAGGATGCTTTTACTATAAAATTTATTAAAAACTTATTCGCCTTCAGTCTTAATAACCAAACGGAAACCTTCTCCGTGAATATTCAATATTTCAACTGTATCATCAACTTTAAGATACTTACGTAATTTAGCTATATACACATCCATACTACGTGAAGTAAAGTAATTATCATCTCTCCAAATTTTGGTCAATGCTAATTCACGTGGCATCAAATCATTTTCATGTAACGCCAATAGACGCAGTAATTCGTTCTCTTTAGGTGATAACTTGATAGATTCAGTATCCTTATATTTAAGAAACCTCAATTTAGAATTCAAATGGAACCCCCCAATGGTAAATTCAAATTTCTTGCTATCTGCTAATCCATTGGAAGCTTTTCGTTGTAGAATAGCTTTCAACTTCACTAATAATACTTCAGAATCGAAAGGCTTGTTTAGATAATCATCTGCACCAGCTTTATATCCTTTCAGCACATCTTCTTTCATTGTTTTCGCCGTTAGGAAAACAATAGGAACATTCTCGTTCTTTTCACGAATCTCCTTTGCTAAGGTAAAACCATCCTTATAAGGCATCATCACATCCAAAATACAGATATCGAAATTATCCTTTTTGAACTTCTCAAAACCTTCCATCCCATTCTTCGCCAATGTGACATCAAAATCATTCATTGACAAATAATCCTTCAATACAATCCCAAAATTTGGATCGTCTTCAACTAAAAGTATTTTCTTATTTATTGTTTCCATAATATTTATATTAACGGCAGTTTGATGTAAAATGTACTTCCTTTTCCTTTTTCACTATCGGCATAAACTTCGCCTTGATGATCTTCAACAATTTTTTTGACGTATGATAGACCTAAACCATGCCCTTTTACGTTATGAATATCACCTGTGTGCTCTCTATAAAACTTTTCAAAAACTTTCTTAACTACGGCTTTACTCATACCAGCTCCTTGATCCTGAACCTTTATAATAATGTAATTCTTTGCGCATTCCGTAAAGACATCTATTTTTGGCGCCTCTTCAGAATATTTAATAGCATTATCAAGCATGTTGACGATTACATTGGTAAAATGCATTTCATTCGCCAATATTTCTGAACGCTTCGCATCTAAATGCGTGTGGATATAACCACCTCTATCATCAACGATTAATTGTACATGGGTAATAGCATCTTCAATAATCTCATGAGTATCTACCCTATCTTTACTTATATCCAACTGATTTTTCTCTAACTTAGAAATGCGTAATACATTTTCTACTTGAGCATGCATTCTTTTATTCTCATCACGAATCATCTGTAAATACCGCAAAACTTTCTCTTGGTCTCCAATAATCTTCGGATTTCTAATTGCTTCTACTGCCAAGTTTATCGTTGCTATCGGTGTCTTAAACTCATGCGTCATATTATTAATGAAATCTGTTTTTATCTCAGATATCTGCTTTTGACGAATTAACTGATAAATTGCCCCTGCATATGCTACCACGATTATTATGGTAAAAAGCAATGAAAGCATTGCCAAACCTAATATTGATTGGACCAAAAATCGTTTCTTCTTAGGAAAAGAGATTAACAAATCAAAATTTGAAACTCCTTCAAAATCAACAAACATAGGAGTTTTGTAAATATTGGTCTCAGCATATTTGAATTTAGGTGATTTAACTTTTGTTGGTAAACCGTTGCTATAGACACCATATTCCAATGCAATATCTATACCCCTATTTTCCAGTTCACGTTGCAATAACAATTCAATTTCTTGCTTGGAAACCCTTTTGTGAATGGGCACACGTTTAGCATGAACCATAAACATTTCCTCCATAGCAGCCTTTTCCATTTTATTTAAGCCACCTATCTTTTCAATACGCTGAATAGGATTTAGTCGGAACCGATTACCTTCTAAATCAACATCCTCCTTAAAAATTGAGGTCTTACGTTGACTGGTATAATTTTTAATAATGGTGGTATCTGCACCATCACCGCTGTCAAAGAACGTAGACGAGATACCATAATCCTCTTCTAAAATACCGTGTTCATACAGTAAAATTTCATTAGAATTTACATCCCTATCAATAAAGAAAAAATTGGTTAGTTGTGTTCCCTTAAGTTCACCTATACTATCTACTGCATTTAAATACCTATCGAAATAGTTTTTGGTTTCTCTCTCTGAAATCTTATTGGTGATACTGTTCAATGCTTCAGAAACACTACTAGAAAATTGCTCTTCTGTGCTATCTATGGATTTTTTAATCCAGAAACTTTGAACGAAAATCAGACCAATAAGCGAAAGGCTCATTAAAACTACTAAGAGCACAAATAACTTTTTGTTCATTAGTTGTTAAAATTAAAGATTTAACAGGTACACAATAGTACGTTTAACCTAACCTTAACAGAAATGTTAAAATCGCCAAACTACTAACAATCAGTAAGGATGCGCCCATGTATGTTTAGAACTTTTAAGCTAGTTCTTTCTAGGTCAATATTTTCAATGATGTAATCTGCTAATTTTATTTTAGTAGCATCATCTAATTGATTGTTCATTCGGGCCACAATTTGTTCTCTAGTACTTTCACTACGCCTCAGAACCCGTTCTATTCGTAGTTCTTTGGAGGCTGTAACCAGAATTACTCTATCATATAATTCTTTTGCCTTATTCTCAAATAACAAAGCAGTTTCTTGAATTACATAAGGTGTCTTTTGTTTTTTTGCCCATTTCAAAAAGTCCTTTCTAACTTGAGGATGAACTATACGATTCAATTCTGCCAACAAATCTGCATCTTTAAATACCTTTTTAGCGATATAGGCTCTATTTAATTCCTCTTCCAAATAGGCCTTTTCACCAAACAGACTAATCAGCTCTTTTCTTATTTTTTTGGAGGTATTCATTAAGCACTTCGCACGTTCATCTGAATTATATACGGGTACGCCAAGGTTTTGAAACATGGTTCCAACAGTAGATTTTCCACTACCTATTCCTCCTGTCAAACCAACAACAATCATTCGCGCCTTAGTATAAATTCGATTTCATTTGTAGTAATTAACGCATTATTCAGCGTTCTTGGATAACGTTCTAAGGTTATAGATAACCTATTATCTGTTTCTTGAGAAACCTTTGAATAGTCGGCTACAACAGTAAAATCTCCAACTTTTAGCTCTTTTAAGTTACTTAAAGTGCCCTGACAGCGTACTTGTACGATTTCTGGAAACGTACGAACCTTCACATCTTTGGGTAAGTTAATAACGGTTATAGGCACTTCGATTACCTGTTCTGAAAACTTTACCACAGTGCCACTAATAGTTACAGAATAATCAGAGAATTTAGTTCCATTCAATTCTAGTGGTAACTTTAATGATACCTGGTTAGAAAACGAATCATTTAAATCACCTTGTTTAAATAGTTCAGTTTCAATTACATGAATCGTATCAATTTGACTTTTAGGTCCAGTTAATTGAATAGAATCTGGCTCTATGCCTATCTTTCCTTCCAAAATATGATTAGAAGCATAGGTAAAATCAACCACCGCCTTCACAGGTACTTTTTTTGATTTTAACGATGTAAAATCGAAATAAATAATGTCACTATCAAAATCTGTTAACGTACTGTAATTGTTTATTTGGGCTTCTAGTTGTATTCTTATCTGGTCTGAGGTTAAATAGTAATTTGAATCTTTGTGCATCATCTTACTGACGTCTAGCGTCATCTGTTTAGGCTTTAGATGATATCCTAAAAACTGAAACCCTGCGGCCGTTAACCTAACCTGTAATTCCTTCTTGGGGGTATTTGCCAATAAATATTTGGGTGGTATATTTATATAGGTAACATGAAATGTAGTGTTACTTGTATAGCTTTGAGATAATTTATTAATAAACCATGCAAGCGACGCGCACAACAAGAATATAAGGAAGACTTTTACCTTCCTTTTTTTTAATCCCGTTTGTATCCATTCTATGAGCGGCTTCATTAATTTGTTTTAAAAAATAATTTAGGAAATAGCGCTTCAGGTTTCTTTTTACTCAATTTAATACAAATCGTGGATTTTAAAAAACCATAACCGTAGCCTATGAATTGTACTCCTGTTGCGAATAAGGCCAAAATGGCGACTCTCAAATTCTTAGTTTTACCAAGGGCATCCAAAAATAAAATAAAAAAATAAAGTATATAACAAAGCAATGGTATCAAAACACCAATAACTCCCATTAACACTGACACCAACAATCCTAAACAAAAAAGTGTGGGGAACCAGTATGTTAGCTTGCTTGTTTCAGGATGCCATTGGTTTAAAATAGGCCTTACCATCCCAAACTTATTCACTTGAATATAAAATTTATTCCAATCTATGCGCCTTTTATGAAACACAAAGGCCTCAGAGATTAACTTGGTCTTATATCCTTTGTTCCAAATACGTATGGTTAAGTCTGGATCTTCCCCTGGATGGATATTTCCGTATCCTCTGACATTTTCAAAGGCTTGCTTAGAAATCCCCATATTAAAACTTCTGGGCTGAAATTTACCCACCGCTTTTTTTCCACCACGAATTCCGCCCGTGGTTAAAAAAGAGGTCATTGCATAATTAATCGCCTTTTGAACAACAGAAAAAGAATTGTGCGCTGCATCCGGACCTCCATAACAGTGCACAAAATCTTCTTTTAAACTTTTATATACAATTTTCAGATATTCTGGCGGAATAATACAGTCAGAATCCAGAACAATAAAATAATTACCCTTAGCCCTCTTCATACCGTAATTACGGGAATCTCCAGGCCCAGAATTAGGCTTCTTATAATATGAAATAGATAGCGTATCTACATAGTCCCTTATGATATCTTCCGACGAAATCGTCGAACCATCTTCAACGACAACAACCTCAAAAACCTGATTAAAGGTTTGTAAGGATAGACTGTCTAACAACTCCCTAATTTCGTTAGGTCTATTGTACACAGGAACTATAAAAGAAAACGATAATGTCATTATTACTTTCCTCTAATGAATAGGTTCCAAAAAAAATGAAAGATTAAAAACCGAATTAAAATTTCTCTATGACTTCTTGGCTGACACCTGTAGTGGAGAAACCACCATCATGAAACAAATTCTGCATGGTTACCTTTTTTGTATAGTCTGAGAACAATGTCACCGTATATTCAGCACAATCTTGAGCTGTAGCATTACCTAATGGAGACATTTTTTCTGCATAACTAATAAAACCATCAAAACCTTTTACACCTTGCCCGGCAGTAGTCGCTGTTGGAGATTGTGAAATGGTATTTACTCTAACTTTTTTCTCTTTTCCGAAGAAATATCCAAAGCTACGGGCAACAGATTCTAGGTATGCCTTGTTATCAGCCATGTCATTATAATCAGGGAAGGTACGTTGTGCAGCCATATAGGTTAAAGCAACAATACTACCCCACTCGTTCATGGCATCAGCCTTATATAATGATTGCATAACTTTATGAAATGAAAGTGCAGAAACATCCCATCCCTTTGCCGTGAAATCGTATTTTTCATCAGTGTAAGCACGTCCTTTACGAACATTAACTGACATCCCTATAGAATGCAATACAAAATCTATTTTACCTCCTAAAATTTCAACTGCTTTCTCAACTAAATTATCCAAATCTTCAACACTTGTTGCATCTGCAGGAATTATTTGAGAACCAGTTTTCTCAGCTAACTGATCAATTTGACCCATTCTCATGGCAATAGGGGCGTTCGACAAAACAAAAGTACCACCTTCATCATGTACAGTTTGTGCTGTTTTCCATGCAATAGAGTTTTCGTCTAGTGCTCCAAAAATAATTCCCCTTTTTCCTTTTAATAAGTTATATCCCATGATAGTTGATTCTATTGTTTAGTTATAATTCAAAGATATCTAAAATATGTTAAAACCGAATTGTAGCGCATAGTAAAAACCCTAATTCAAAAACCTCAGGGCAAGTTTACGAAGTATGCATTCAGAAAATAATTTTACAATTTCGAAATAAGCCTCCAACAATCAAACTTTTAATGAGGGATTCAAAAGTTGTTTTGCATGAGCCAATGCGGAATCGGACAAGTCCTTACCATCCAACATATGCGCCAGTTCAACTACACGCTCATCATTGGTTAGTTTTTTCATATTAGTCATCGTACGCTCAGCTCCTTCTGTTTTGAATACTTTAAAGTGATGGTTTCCTTTGGATGCGACCTGTGGTAAATGAGTTATTGAAAAGACTTGCAAGTCAGCGCTCATGTCTTTCATAATATCTGCCATTCTATTTGAAATTTCACCGGACACTCCAGTATCGATTTCATCGAACATAATGGTAGGTAATTTTTCATATTTGGCAAGAATCGCCTTTATAACCAGCATGATTCTAGATAATTCTCCACCGGAAGCCACCTTTTTTAATTCACCATAACTACCTCCTCTATTCGCAGTAAATAAAAATAAAAGTTCGTCCATTCCAGTTATGGTGAAGGTATCAGTTGGGCTTAAGCTGATTTCAAAAGAGGCATTAGGCATTCCCAATTGGGTCAAATCTGATTTTAGTTTCGATTGTAACTCTGGTATGACCGTATTTCGCTTTTCTCGTAACACTACAGATTGTTCCTCTAAAATAGATTCCATATCCTGCAGTTCTCTCGTTTTCAAAGCTATTTTCTCGTCTAAATGTGCTGTTTCAAATAATTTATTCGAAAGTTCATTCTTGATAGAAATCAATTCTGAGACTTCATTTACGTTATGCTTTTTCAACAAGTTGTATAACAACTGTAACTTTCCGTTTACCTCTTTTAAGGCATCAGGGTTTACTTCTACTCCTTCTTGTAAACGTTGTAATTCTGAATTGACATCGTCTAATTCTATTAGAACTGATTGAACCCGTTGGTATAACTCTTTATAATTAGATCCAAATTCGACTAATTTCGATAAGGATTGTCGCATTTCGGTTACCAAAGGCAAAACACCAATTTGCTCATCATTAAACAATTGGTCTCCTTTTGATAACTGTTCCATTATCAGTTCTACATTATTGAGCTGCTCATACTCTTCTTCCAACGCTTCAACAATCCCCTCTTTTAAAGGTGCTTTCTCAAGTTCTGTCAACAGAAAAGAATTATAATCTTGTTCCTTATTTGCGGTAGTTTGCACTTCAATTAGACCTTCCAATTCTTTTTGTGCCTTGCGATAGGTTTTTAATCCTTTCACATAAACCGCTAATCTCTTCTGATTTTCAGCTAATGCATCTACCAATTTTAATTGAAAATCATTTTCAGTAAGCTGTATCGTCTGATGCTGCGAATGAATATCGATAAGATTTTCTCCCAATCTAGACAGTACATCTAAGGTAACGGGGGTATCATTGATAAAGGCTCTAGATTTACCACTGGGCAATATCTCTCGTCTAATGACCGTGTTAATATCATAATCTAGGTCATTTTCTTCAAAAAACTGCTGAAGTCCGTAGGTGTCAATTTTAAATAGCCCCTCAATAATGCATTTTTCATTCTTTACTCTCAATGAGGATAAATCTGCCCGTTTACCCAACACTAATGATAGACCGCCAAGCAAAATAGATTTACCTGCACCAGTTTCACCTGTAATCACTGTAAAACCTTTATCGAAGCCTACTACTAGACTATCGATTAATGCATAATTTGTAATGGAGAGGGTTGAAAGCACGTTTCAGAATTTTAGATTAACAAAGGTAATCTATATTACGTGTTGAAAAAAGGTTCAATATTTAATATCGTTCCATGTACTAGCGTACAATGGTGCAATTTTATTAAGGGTTTCTTTCAATTTTACGATATCAACTTTTGGACCGTCTGAAAATATATTCAGAATTTCTTCTGACTTTGCATCAAAGAACGTAGAAATCAAAAAGGCATTCGGCCTCCTGTTAATCATGGTCTGAAAAAGATTCATGGTTCCTGCAATGACCTGTTTGCCAGTACTATTATTATCTGGCATAATATCTAAACCCTTTCTATGGTAATTGTACATGGCTATACGATACTCCCTGTATGTATTTGATAACAGGTTGTCTACTAATTCGAATCGACTACGGTTGGAATCTGCAGATTGGCTCCATCCAGAAGAATTACTACCCTGTGCTAAGGTTACGATATTTTGAGCCTTTCGGTAAAATTCAGTGCCGCCTTCTAAAGAGAACGTATCGGCATCAAGGCCTAAAATAATATAGGCATAGTATGAAAGTACACTTACTAAATTAGATTCGAATTGGTTATCATTAAAAATTAACGGCTGAAATTCGATGTACTGAAAATTGAGTTGATTGTCTTTATAATTAAATACTGGTGTAGAATACGAGGTATTATAAACAGGTCTTGAGGACTGTATCTGAATAGTACCCTTA
Source organism: Maribacter sp. ACAM166 (assembly GCF_005771495.1). Classification (GTDB taxonomy): domain Bacteria; phylum Bacteroidota; class Bacteroidia; order Flavobacteriales; family Flavobacteriaceae; genus Maribacter. Next base: position 67,906 of record NZ_VAUW01000004.1, on the reverse strand, counting down.
AACCGATTAGATTCATATTCTGTTATGGTAATGAACATTTGTGCATTTATGCGTTCATTCTCCTTATAGACCCTGTTGGTCCATTTAGACTTATTTATAAAATCAGTTAACGAACGTTCTAACGTTTTAAATACCTGAAGGTCTCCTTGCGATAACTGGTCGGAATTTACAGTAACGGTACAGGTCAATTCCTGCGCCATGGACGTAAAACTTATGAAGCAGAAAAATAGTAAAAAAACAAACTTAGGCATACCGTCTTTTGATAATTTCATTAAAGATGTCCACGGCAACTTCTGCCTTGGTCTTAAGTTCAAACGCAGTTATGGTAGAATTGGTATCTATAAAAGAAATTTTATTGGTAGTACCACCAAATCCAGCACCTTTGTCTTGCATAGAATTTAGCACTATGGCATCTAAATTTTTACGCTTTAGCTTACCTATGGCATTTTGAACCTCATTTTCGGTCTCCAAGGCAAAACCAACTAGATATTGATTTTTCTTATGTTCCCCTAAAGTCATTAGAATATCTCTGTTCTTAACAAGTTCTAACGTGAGGTTCTCATCAGATTTTTTAATTTTCTGTTCGGCAACAGATTTTGGCCTATAATCGGCCACTGCTGCGGCACAAATAACAATATCAGCATTCTCAAAGTACATTTGGGTACTATGATACATATCATCAGCAGAAACAACATTGATTACATGTACATTATTATGTGCAATTATCAAATGTGTAGGACCAGTAACCAAATACACTTCTGCACCTAAATTGGCTGCTGTTCTAGCGAGCTCAAAACCCATTAATCCTGAAGAATGATTTCCTATAAACCGTACTGGATCTATAGCTTCATACGTAGGCCCTGCAGTAATTAACACCTTTTTGCCTGACAAGGACAAACCTGATACCAGTTGTTTTTTTATAAACTCAATTATATCCTCAGGTTCCGCCATTCTTCCTTCACCGTGAAGTCCGCTAGCAAGTTCCCCACTTGTTGCAGGTATAATATTATTTCCAAAAGAAGCTAATGCATCCAAAGAACTTTTAGTGCTCGGATGCTTATACATATCCAAATCCATTGCAGGTGCTACAAAAACAGGACATTTGGCAGATAAGTACGTTGCCAATAAAAGATTATCACATGTACCTGATGCCATTTTAGACATTGTATTTGCTGTTGCTGGGGCAATTAGTATAAGATCTGCCCACAGACCAAATTCCACATGATTATTCCACGCTATGGTATTCTCCTCAGATTTTACAAAATTGGATATTACAGGGTTCTTGGACAATGTCGCCAAGGTAAGTGGAGAAACAAAAGAACTGGCACTATCGGTAAGTATAACCTTAACGTTAGCGCCAGCTTTTATGAATAAACGAACTAAGAATGTTGTTTTATAAGCAGCAATGCCTCCGGTTACCCCTAAAAGGACGTTTTTGCCGTTCAACATATTCCTTATGCGTCTTTTTCGGTATTTCTGTGGTATATTTTGTCCATCAACCACTCCTCTACTGCCATAGCATGAGGCTTAGGTAATTTTTCATAGAACTTTGAAACTTCAATTTGCTCTTTGTTTTCGAAAACCTCTTCAAGGCTATCACTATAGGTAGCAAATTCTTCCAACTTCTCTAAGAGCTCTTTTTTTATTTCAGAATTAATCTGAACAGCACGTTTTGCAGTAATTGAAATAGCTTCATAAATATTCTCGGTAGGCTTGTCGAACTCGTTACGGTTAATAGTTACCGTAGATACTGCTGCCTTAGAGTTTTTTAAATCGTTCATATTCATAATATAAGTTAATTATTTTGATTCAACAGCTTGCAACCGTTGTAATTCCCTATCTATTTTTTCCAAAAGATTGGTAGCTTTTATATCAAATTTAGATTCCGGATATCTTTTCTTAAGAACGGTATACGCTGCTTTGGCATCTTTCAACCGCTCTTCTTTTAAACTCTCAAAACTATTCATAGCCATATGAGTCAATGCATCCATTTTTATAAACAATGCATCTTCCCTGTAGATAGAACCTGGATTATCCGAAACAAAATTATCACTTGCCGTAACCGCAGATTTCAGCATGTCATAATTAAATTCCCCTATTTTATTATACTGTTGGACTATTTCATAGGACTTACGTTCTTTTTTGGTGGTAAGCTCCTTTGCCATTTTATTAGCTTCTGCAAAATATTCAGATTCAGAATATGCATTAATAAAATTTTGAAGCTTCAACAATGCTTTATCAGTATCTGTCTGATCTAAAGAATATTCTGGAGATAATTTATAATAGCTTTTCGCACCTAAAAATGATGACTCAACGACCTTATCACTTTTAGGATAGGATTTGATAAAACGCTCAAACTGATAGCCCGCCATATTATAATCTCCGCGTTTAAAATAACTATTAGAAAGAAAGAACATCACCCGCTCACCTTGCGGTTTACCCACATATTTTGGTGCAATCTGCTCATACAATCGGTTGGCCCTTTTGTAATCACCTTCTTTATAAAATTTTTCTGCCAACTCATACTTCGCTTTTACATCATCGTTCTTGAGCACTTTTTGGTACTCGCTACACGATTGTAACGCAATGGCAATTAATAGTATTGGGAAAACTCTCCTCATTTTAAAAAACATTCTGCAAAATTAGTGATTATCAATGGATTTAAAAAACATTTTAAACCAATAAAAATACAGGCTTTATGCGGCAAAAAAGTCCCTTTTATAATAGATTTAACGAAAACTATGCAGGTATACGAACCACCGATTCCATAAAGGAAATTATTCTGTGTTTTAATGCATCACTGGCACGCATTAAGGGCAAGCGTACATATGGCTTGGATATGTCCAAGTATTCAAAAATAATTTTAATACCCGCTGGGTTTCCTTCTTCAAAAATAAGATGCATTCCATCTTGCATTCTGTTATGATGGATATAGGCTTCATCAACATTTCCATTCAAACCTTCATGTACCATTTTTGAGAATTCTGTAGGCAATCCTTGTCCGATTACTGAAATCACACCATCACCACCTGCAACAATAGTCGGTAATGCGGTGATATCGTCACCAGACAGCACAAAGAATCCTTCAGGTCTTTTGGCAATTAGTTCCAACACCTGCGTCATGTTGCCACAAGCTTCCTTTACAGCGACGATATTTGTAAAATTTTTAGCCAAGCGTACTACAGTATCGGGCAACATATTACTTCCTGTACGACCCGGTACGTTATATAGTATTATTGGTAAGGGTGATGCTTTTGAAAGTGCCTTAAAATGCTCATAAATACCTTCTTGCGTAGGCCTATTATAATACGGAGAAACAGATAGGATTGCGCAATAGGCAGATAAGTCTAAGCTTTTCAATTCCTCAACCAAGCCCATGGTATTGTTACCACCTACGCCGATAACCAAAGGTAAAATGCCCGTATTGGCCTCTACTACGGTATCCATAACCAATTGTTTTTCTGTCTTGCTAAGGGTTACTGACTCTGCTGTAGTGCCCAGCACTACTAAATAATCAATATTGCCTTCGATATTATATGCTACTACTTTTTTAAGAGCAAGAACATCTACTGAACCATCTTCCTTAAACGGTGTAATTAATGCAACTCCTACTCCTTGTAATTCTTTCATAGTTAAATTTCCTTAAAAATGCCCAAATACTTTTTCAGTTCTTTTTTAAAGGCCTGAAACTCTTTTAGGGGCGTGTCAAAAATCAAATCGTTATATAATGGACCTACTTCTTTAAAACCTACTTTTAAACGCGCTTTTGTTTTTACTGTCATTAAATTCAACAATAAGCTATCTTCATCATAATAATTCACTAAAAGGTCATATTCCCTACCCAAAAATTCAAGGGCATAACTATTTTCTATTTTACCGTTCCATCCTAAATCCTTGTCTGAAAAAACAGGTGTAGCGTAGGGCGAGTTCTTGTCATAAAAACGTTTATACCCAATAATTTTCACTGCATTTGGGCGTAATGAAAACTCTTCTTGAAATTGATAAAACAACTCAGATTTTTCAAATTTATCCAAATCTACAATACAGCCTAATGAACGTACACCCTTATTCTCACGCAGTACAGGCACAGGTTTGGCTAATAATTTTTTTAATAATTTACGGCCAGATTTCTGTTTAAACTTGTCCTTAATTCCTTTTAAAAACATGTATTTTTACATTTACACAAATGTAAATAATATCCCTGCAACTCTATGGCGAAGTTAAAACACTTTAGTATTTTAAAAATAAAACATTTTGTTATATTTTTTGCTTTATCTGTTTTGGCGTCTTGTAAAAATCAGAAAGAGCATCTCACAGAGCTAACCGGTAAACAAATACCTATAGACAGTAGTTATAGCTCGATAGATTCAATTCAGAACTTCATAAATCCCTACCACGATCGGGTTGAACAAATTCTAGATAGTACACTGGCTTATGCAACTAGTACCATCACCAAAAGCGATGGTAAATTCAATACCACTGCAGGTAACTTAATGGCAGATATCGTATTAACTGAGACCGACCCTATTTTCAACAAACGCACCGGTCACCATATAGATTTTGTATTATTGAACCACGGTGGTATACGTTCTGTTATCTCAAAAGGAAATGTAACAGCAAGAACAGCTTATGAAGTAATGCCCTTTGAAAACGATGTGGTGGTGGTCGAACTAAGAGGTGAAACACTTTTAAAAATGGTCGATTACCTCATTAAGTCGAAACAGGCACATCCTGTTGCTGGTATTCAATTGATTTTAAATAAGGATAACACGCTAAATACCTTTACAATTGCTGGAAAGCCTTTAGATGTGAACCGTAATTATTTTGTAGCTACTTCAGATTATTTAGTCACTGGCGGAGATAATATGAATTTTTTTAAGGAAGCCCTTTCCAAAACCGAAACGGACTATAAAATACGCAATGCTATGATTGACTATTTTTCCAAAAAAGATACCATAGCACCTACAGTGGACTTAAGATACTATCAACTACAGTAATATGGAACGAAGAAAATTTATAAGAAATACCACTGCATCTGCTAGCTTTTTATCCCTTGGCGGTCTTGCACTGAATTCCTGTACGCAATCTTCCAAAAAACATATTACCATTTTACACACCAATGATGTGCATAGCCATATAGATACATTCCCTAATGATCATGCAGATTTCCCAGGATTGGGAGGCCTAGCAAGAAGGGCAGGTTTGGTAGCTAGTATACGAAAAGAAAACCCCCATACCCTACTCTTTGATGCTGGCGATATTTTTCAAGGCACCCCATATTTTAACTTCTACGGCGGTGAACTGGAATTCAAATTAATGAGTATGCTCAATTATGATGCTACCACCATTGGTAACCATGATTTTGATAATGGAATTAACGGCCTCTTAGCGCAAATGCCACATGCTAAATTCAACTTTATTACTTCTAATTATGACTTTTCAAATACGGATTTGAATGGTTTTACCCAACCTTATAAAATTTATGAGCAAGACGGTATTAAAATTGGTGTATATGGATTAGGGATAAAACTAGACGGTTTAGTTACCAGACAACTCTATAAAGAAACCGAATATCTTGACCCATTTGAATTGGCGACCGATATGGAACATAAGCTAAAGCAAGAAGAAAAGTGTGATTTAGTTATTTGCCTTTCTCATTTGGGCTATGACTATGAGGTTACCGAAAAACCAGATGATTTGAAACTAGCACAAAGAACTAAATATACTGATTTGATTATTGGCGGTCATACCCACACGTTCTTAGAAAAGCCTACTAGTATAACCAATGCAACTGGTCGTGAAGTACTAGTCAACCAAGTAGGTTGTTTTGGCGTACACCTCGGTCGTATTGATTTCTATTTCGATAGCGTGGGCAGCTCCGCTTCTGGATATACTATAAAAGTCTAATATTTGGACTACTATGCAACACCTCGAAAGAACGATTAATACCGATACCAATTTTAAAGCCTTAGTTGCTCTTCTTGACGATGACAGAGACGAACGTAACGGTGAGGAAAACGCATACTAAGCCCAATTTAATGGTATTGTATACCTAAACATTGTGCTGCCTATTATCTAGAACATACACGTGTAGCTTGTGGTGGCTTTAAACCGTTTGATACATGATGGACTTACTATATAAATAGTGCGGTAAAGCAAAGAACACCGTCAGCATTCAAAAATAAATTAAGGAGATAAATTATGAGAATATATATTTTAATTATCGTTTTAGCCATTAGCTTAAATAGCTGTACAGAAAAACGAAAAGAACAAACAAAACCAAACATAATTTATGTCTTAGCAGATGATTTAGGATACGGGGATATATCTATTTTTAACAAAAATGGTAAGATCAAAACACCTAACATTGATAGAATGGCTGCCGAAGGTATTAGATTTACAGATGCCCATACATCTTCAGCAGTTTGCACTCCAACAAGGTATGGGATTATTACCGGGCGCTATAATTGGCGAAGCACATTAAAATCAGGGGTGCTTACAGGTAATTCTAAAGCATTAATCGCTACCAAAAGAAAAACAGTAGCGTCTTTATTAAAACAGTTTAATTACACAACTGCATTTATAGGGAAATGGCATTTAGGATGGGATTGGGCTATGAAGAATCCGGAAGAACACCTTGGTACAGGTTGGAATCCTGCAGATTTTGATAATATCGATTTTTCCAAACCCGTAAAAAATGGACCAAAAGATTTAGGTTTTGATTATTCTTATGGACATTCTGGCTCTTTGGATATGGCTCCATATGTATATGTTGAAAACGGTATGCCAACTGAAATTCCAGATACTACTAGTGTTAATAAAGACCAATACTCCTGGTGGCGCAAAGGTCCTACATCCAGTGATTTTATTCATGAAGATGTAACTCCTAATTTTTTTAGGAAATCAATTGAATATATTAAAGAAAAGTCAAAAGAAGAAAATCCATTTTTTATGTACTTAGCACTGCCATCTCCCCATACACCTATATTGCCAACAAAAGAATGGCAGGGGAAGAGTGGCCTGAATCCTTATGGTGATTTTATAATGATGGTGGACAACTATATTGGGCAGCTAGAAAAAGTGATACAAGAAGCTGGAATTGAAAAAAATACCATTGTGATTTTTACCAGTGATAATGGTTGCTCTCCAGAAGCAAATTTTGAACTGATGAAGCAAAAAGGGCATCATCCAAGTTATATCTATAGAGGGCATAAAGCTGATATTTTTGAAGGGGGGCACAAGGTGCCATTTATCGTTAAATGGCCTGCTAAAATTGACCAAGGAATGGTATCAGATGAAATTATTTGTACAACAGATTTGATGGCAACATGTGCAGATATTGTTGGATATTCCTTGTCGGATGATGAGGGAGAAGATAGCTACAGTTTGTTACCATTATTTGAACAAGCTAAGCCTGATACACCATTGAGGGAAGCTACTGTACATCATTCTATTAACGGGGATTTTGCAATCAGAAAAGGTGATTGGAAACTTATTATGTGTCCGGGCTCAGGTGGCTGGAGTTTTCCTAGTCCTAATAAAGATCAAGGAGTAATTGAAAGCCTACCTCCAATTCAATTGTATAATTTAAAAAATGATCCGGGTGAAACCACTAATTTACAAGCTACAAATACTGAAGTAGTAGAAGAATTAAAATCATTACTCATAAAATATATAGTTGATGGTCGCAGTACTCCTGGAGTACCACAAAAAAATGATTCAATCAATTTTGAATGGAAACAAATTAAATTTATTAACCAGTAGAATATTCGAATGATAGCAAAGTACTGTGGTAAAAAATAACTGTTTCCGTCATTGATTAAAGAAATTGTTGAAATAGCAATTAGAGAGCGTTGTGTAATAGGTACAATAGCTATAAATAATTGCTTGGTGTTAACTTTGTAAAGTTAGTTGCTAACACATGTAACTACGTATAAACGAAACATTTAGTAATCATTGCCGAAACTCTCTTAAATCTGTAAAATATGAATTAAACAAATGGATTCTTTTATTTTCTTAAATATTGGTGTATCTGGTGGTGATATGCTTTTAATATACTATTTGGAATTCTTCAAATCGTATTGGTAAATTAATTTAAAACAAGTTTATAACATCCCAACTGAATGCTAAAAAAATCTTTGGGAATTTCTCACTCAATGAGAATTGAAAACTCTGAAAGTACTATGTTGCCAGAATTCATTCAAATACTTAAAAAGAGAAAATTATTCCGATAGAAATAACAACAAAATGCCAAGTACATTATTCCAATTCTGGGATAACAACTGTTATGAGATCTTCCTTATACAACTGAAGTTCCCTTTGAGTATTGGTATTTTCAGAAGACACAGACGATTGAAACAAATTCTGATAATAGGCAATTCCATAAAACAAATTACTCTTAAAAGCTTCCCATTTCTTAATTTGTTTAGTCGTAACTTCTTCTGAAATAGTCGCTATTTCATTTTTAAAATAGTCCAAATACATTTTCAATTCTTTGACAAACATGTTTGGCCGATCTACACGTGAAAGTACAAACCCATTTCCGTAAATATGCTGCATCATTTTAGAAAGGGACACTTCCTTATCAAAATAAGCCATATTTGGTCCTGGACAAATTACAACACCTTGCTCCTGACCTTTTATTTTAATACCATTTTCCAAATAAGACGCATTGGCCAAACCTACACAAAGACACGCTTTTTCGGTTATTTTAACTTTGGCGTTTTCGTACATGGCCGGAGCTACTTCAAATCTTTTAGCTTCTAGTTCTTGTAGTTTCACCTCTTGATATTTTTTTGAAGCGGTACAAATACCTTCTGGACCAAATTCTTTGCTCAATGACAAATATTTTTTCGGACAAGAACTTCCTGCTTTATTGCTATCGATTCGTTTTTGTTTGTGGTATTCATTTGTAGTTCCTTTTATCGTGTTAAAAGGAATTCCTAAAGGCGAAATATTACTTAAATACAAATCTTTCTCTTTAGCATTTGCTAATAATGCTCTAGTCTGTTTATCTACAGATGTGGCTTCTGGAACCAATAAAAATGGGGTTCCCCAACCTACAGAATCAACCTGAAAATTTTCAAGTAAAAATTCGTGCTCATCTGCTGTGCCAACACCACCTTGAACGGTAAATTTCAAATCTAAAGGCTGTTCAGGAACAGCTAATCCTTTCTGATTTAAACCTTTTGCAAAAACATCGTACGTTTCGTTTATTAATTCATCCTTTTTGTTTTTAAACTCTTCTAAAATAGGACCTAATAAAAAGCCATCTGTTGCAAAAGCATGTCCACCACAATTTAAGCCAGATTCAATTCTGTATTCTGAAACCCAAAGCCCTTTTTTTGCTAAAAATCTACCCTGGATAGTTGCCGAACGATAATCACTCACCTTAAGAATAATCTTCTTTTTTAACTGATTATTTTTATCTGGAAAGAAATCTTTAAAATTTTCAAAATAACTGTATAATCTTGGGTTCATTCCAGCCGATAGCACAACCGAAGAATTCAAATTACTATTGGCGAAACCTCGAAGTGATGCATGTGCATCGTTAAATTCAACAGGTAATTGCTCACTTTTAACAAAATTATCTTTATCAACTTTAGTCATGATATTCACATCAATGTCTCCAGCTTTTAAATGCATTTCCAAATAGTTTTCAATATTGTCCTTAAGTGTAGAACCTTCATTCATTAAATTGAAAAGACCTTCCTTAATACTAGATTTATTAGGTAATGTGGCCATGAAGCTTTCTAAAGCTAATTTACTTTCAGCTAATTCTGTTTTAAATTTTGAAAATTTTTCCTTAACAATACTATCCACTAAATTTAAATAGGAAGTAATACGTTCGGCACGATAATCCTGTGCTTTTTTTGAAATCTCTTGATAGGGTAGATTAAATTTTTTGCTATAAAAAGCGTTCATTTTTTCCATAAGCTCATCGTCAATAATGGATATTACCGAAGAAATTCCATATTGAGCGACACGAATTGGACTGTCTATGGTATACGCTAATCCCATTACTGGAATATGAAAGGTGTGTATTGATTTAGATAAAACCATCTTGTAATCTTTTAAAATTAAATAAGCTACAAATATGACTTTTCCTATTTTACTAAAAGCTAACATATATCATACTTCGTTGTCTTTTATTATAGTAGCCTTGGAAGTATCCTTTTAGAATACTTCCCTATTTTATTGGATCATTATCCTTAAAGAATTGTAGAAATGTGTACACATGTTGTAGCTATTTTTTTAATTTGATACATATTCTATTTGATGTAGGTCATTATAATTAGAGTTAAGTAATAATGATACCTTTAGAAATACCTTTATCAAAGAACATAAAAAGTCAATATTGACATGAATATAGAACAAATTAGATCACTATTCCCAGTCACGAATAAAGCCGTTTATCTTAACAGTGCCTCACAATCTCCTCTAAATATATTGGTAAATAATAAACTTCAGGCTTATTTGAAAAAAGAAGTAAACCTTATTGATAAAAAGGGATTTAATCGTGATAAAATTCGTACTCTATTATCAAAATTATTGGGTGGTTCACCAGAAGAATACGCTTTAACAACAAGTACTGGCGTTGGCTTAGGAATTGTGGCGCAAGGATTAGCGTTTAAAAAAGGAGATAATATTATACTTCCTGAACTAGAACATTGGAATAACACTTTTCCTTGGTTAAATCTTGAAAAGAAAGGTGTTGAGATTAGGTTTGTACAAATCAATGAAGACAAAAGTATTGATCCTGAGTCAATCGAAAAACTTATTGATCATAGAACTCGCGTTGTAGCAATTGCTGCCGTAAGATTTAACAGTGGTTTTAGGCCGAATCTGTCTGCAATCGGTAAAATTGCTCATGAGAAGGGTGCATTATTTATCGTCGATGCAGCACAAGGTGCTGGTATGGTTCCTATTGATGTTGAAAAAGACCAGATTGATGTAATGTCAGGTTGTGGTTTTAAATGGCTACTTGGAATGCATGGTACAGGATTTTTATATGTCAGCAAAAGAGTTGTGAAAATGATTAATCCAATATTACCTGGCATGTTTTCAGCAGAGACAGTTCATGATAAACTTTCTTATTATGATGATTCTAGAAAATTTGAGACTGGTACAATTGCTTATTCACTCTTTAGTGCTTGGTCGGCAGGACTCCAATTAATTCTAGATATAGGTATTGAAAACATTTATAAGAAAGCGCTAGAAAATACAGATTTTATGATTGATGGACTCCAAGAAAAGGGGTGTCAAATACGAACACCAATAAAAAAACGAGAAGAAAGAACAGCAATCGTTCATTTTAATATGGGTTCTTTTAAAACTACTAAAGCACTATACGAAAACCTTAAGGAAAATAAAATTCTGGTAACTTTACAGGGTGAGAATATTAGGGTTAGCCCAAATTTTTTCACGACAAAATCAGAAATCAGACTATTCTTAAATTTGATATAAGTTTTAATACTAAGTTCAAGTAATAAGTGCTACACGAATATTTATACAGATGGGGCTAGCCCCATCTGTTATAGGTTCAATAGTTATATTCGTCTTGCATGAAAAATTATAAACCACTTTGCCTTGCTCTAAGGTATCAAATTCAGTCCCTATTCAAAGTAGGATTATTACAAACAAGAATAGCGGAGTACATCGGTGTCCATACGAGCATGATAAGCCATGAGTTGAAACGTAATACACCCAGCAGGGAACGGACATTGGGTCTTTTATACACATAAGCTTCAAGAAGAATTCAGTGCTTCAGAATGGGGAATCTTCGGAATAGGTTTACGCGAAGGAAATAGAAAAATACATTACATTCTTAAAAAGCAAGATGACTAATAATAAGCATCCCGATGGAAAGATAGAAACAAGTATACTAGGTTTAGTTTGCGAATTTTTGTTAAGTGTAGACAATCCTACATTCGTTATTGAGCGTATGGCACCCTTCTACCAAAATTGTCTCACTCACCACTACCTAAGGCGATTATAATTTTAATCCATCTACGGGGAATTTGATTTTGAAAATCCTGATATTCAACATGCGTTGAAACATCCTGACGACCCAAAAACCATATATGGTTTTTTAACGCCTTCATTAAAAAAGCGTCGTGACACAAAACTACCGGTATTCACCATTATGTCTTGCGATAATATTCAGCACAACGGCGATGTAGCTCGTGATACGGTAGTCTCTTTTGCCAAACGCCAAGATGACTCTATGGCTCAATGGATTTAAAGAGATATTCTTTCCAAATAGTACGGTAGATCGCGTAACGCATGTTACCACACAATATGATATGGATTATTTGGAGGAAACCTTCGCGGTAAAGGATGAGTGGCCTGTTACCTATGAGCCATTTATACAGTGGGTCATAGAAGATAATTTTTCAAACGGACGAACAGAATTTGAAAAAGTCAGCGTACAATTTGGTCCGGACGTGAAGCCTTATGAGAAAATGAAACTCCGTTTATTAAACGCAGGCCTCTCGGTCTTGGGCATATTGGAATTTCTACACGGACACAAAACTATTAATACCTGTATGGAAGACCCTACTTTCGTTTCGTATTTGAGGGTATTTATGGATAAGGAGGCAACACCAACATTAGATGAATTAAAAGAAATAAATCTAGACGAATACAAAGACAGTTTAGATGCACGTTTTATCAATACAAACATAAAAGACAGCGTTAGTCGAATTTGTTCGGAAAGTTCTGCCAAATTTTAGAAATTTCTAATCTCCACCCTTCAAGAAAATTTAGATAGTGAAGTTAATATTGAATTCGCAACCTTGGTCTTTGCTGGCTAGTGCTATATTAGTGATAAACAAACCGATAAAAATGGAGCGCCTCTTGAAATTATTGATGCTATGAGCGCCGAGCTTCATAAAGCCCCCAAGAAACTAATGAAGACCCTTTAGCTTTTATCAAACAGCAATCTCTTTTTGGTAATCTTGTGAATAACAAACGATTTGCAGCATTATATACGACTATGCTTCAGAAAATATATAAAGATGCCGATGTCAAAAAGTATATGAAGGAGATACTCTAAAAGTTACTGCTCCGATTTCAATACTAAAAAGATGATTAAAAAAAATAGAACAAAGATTAGTAAATGATATTTTAAGCATTCAGTTTCGTGCTATTGAAAAATTGCAATCGTGTTTAGGTGGCTAAGCACTAAAAGCAAATCCGATGATATTACATTGCTTATAATGTTCACATGAACATTATTTTCAACTTATTTAAATAGATTACATACTCTTTATAATAAACACTACAATCTCTTCAAGCTCCTCATCTAGCGTAGTTTTTGGATATGTTTTATCAGCCAAACGATACCAATAGCCCGCATTAAATCGGTCACCTTCCTTTCTATGCAAGTAGGCATGCATCCAACTACCTAATTTACTTTGCATTTCTTGTGCTATATCATGTGATGCATCCCAATCTCCTTTGGCATCGAACCACATTGCTTTTAAAGCATCTGGCCAATCTTCAGGTACATTGGTGAGCTGTAAACTATTTGTAAAATCGGGATAGGTTTTTGGTATCATGACACAACACGTTTTATAAGTTTTTCAACTGTTAACCCCTGCACTATTATGGAAAATACGACCACGATATAGGTGATTACCAAAAAGACATCCCTAAACATTTCATCAGATAATCCCAAAGCCAATGCAATTGATATACCACCACGAAGTCCACCCCAGGTCATCACTAAATTAGTTTTGGGGACGAAATCGAGCTTCTTTTCGAAGAATTTAATGGGTAACAACAAAGACAAATAGCGACACGCCAATATTAATGGAATCGCCAATAAACCCGCGACCACATATTCCATTTTAAACGAAAGTACCAGCATTTCCATTCCTATCAAGACAAACAATAAGGTATTCAAGAGAATATCCAACAATTCCCAAAATTTATCTACATAGGTTTCCGTAGTTTCAGACATGGCTGAATTTCGAACCTTATCATTCCCCACTACTAAACCTGCAGCTACCATCGCCAAGGGTGCGGACAAATGGAACTTTTGCGCTATCAATGTACCTACCATTACAGTGGCCAATGTAATGATGACTTCAATATCATAATCATCAATAGATTTCATTAGTTTATAGGTTCCCCAGCCTAAAGCTAGCCCTAATACTAAGCCACCAACAACCTCAACACCAAATAGTTGCAGTATATCTAATGGTTCAATCGCAACTTCCCTAGCCGAAGCCAATTGAAAAATAGTAAGGAATATAACAACCCCCACCCCATCATTAAAGAGTGATTCTCCAACAATCTTAGTTTCTAGTTGCTTAGGTGCACCAGCCTTTTTCAGAATACCTAACACGGCAATTGGGTCTGTGGGTGAAATCAGCGAACCAAAAAGCAGGCAATAGATAAATGAAATTTCCATACCCAAGAACTGTAAGAGGTAGAACATGCTAATCCCTACTAGAAAAGTAGAGACCAAAACTCCTATTGTAGAAAATGCCAAAATGGGCCATCGCTGTACTTTTAACTGTTCGAAATTGGTATGTAGAGCCCCAGCAAATAAAAGGAAACTTAGCATTACATCTAATAATACAGATTTGAAATCTATCTGGCTAATAATATAGCGCTCTGCATTAATCAATGTATCATCAACATAGCCGATACCAAAGACTACCATAGTAAACACAATGGTAATTAACATTAAACCGATACTATTAGGTAGTTTTAAAAATCGGGCATTCAAGTAACCGAAAATGGCAGAAAGAAATACCAATACTGAAATAATTGTAAAAATATCCATGCTTTTCTACGCTATCATAGTTAAGAAATCCTGTTCGCTTATGATGGGAATTCCTAGACTTTCAGCCTTAGTTCGTTTGCTCGGCCCCATTTTATCTCCAGCTACTAAATAACTGGTTTTTGAAGATATTGAAGAGCCTACTTTGCCCCCATTATCCTCTATGTTCTTTTTAAGCTCGTCTCTACTCAATATTTCAAAAACACCAGAAACAACGAAGGTATTACCAGCCAAGGTATCGGTCTGGTTTTCTAACTTATCTGCAGATAGTTCCATTTGAACTCCATAACTACGTAAATGTTCAATGGCCTCGATGTTCTTTTCGTTTGCAAAAAAATCTATTACACTCTGGGCAATTCGTTCTCCTATTTCATCAACTGTAATTAAATGTTCTAAGGAAGCTTCTTTAAGTGCGTTTATATTTTTATAGGCCTTTGCTAATTTTTTAGCCACAGTTTCCCCAACATATCGAATACCCAATGCGAACAACACACGTTCAAATGGAACGTTTACAGATTCGGACACCCCTTTAACCAAATTTTCAGCAGATTTTTCTGCCATACGATCCAGGGGCAAAACATCCTCTTTAGTCAATCGATACAAATCGGCATACTCTTCAATTAGGCCTTCCTTAAAAAGAAGTTCTACGGTCTCACCACCCAAACCTTCAATATCCATTGCCTTTCTTGAAATAAAATGTTGTATTCGGCCAGTTATCTGTGGAGGACACCCAAATTCATTAGGGCAGTAATGTTTGACATCACCTTCGTTCCTGTTCAGTTCTGTATTGCATTCCGGACAATGGGTGATGTATTGTGTTGGTACGGAATCGGCACGTCTTTTGGTCAAATCAACCGCTATAATCTTAGGAATAATTTCACCTCCCTTTTCTACAAATACGGTATCCCCGACCCGAATATCTAATTTTTCAATCTGATCTGCATTATGTAATGAAGCTCGTTTCACTGTCGTACCTGCCAGTAATACCGGCTCTAAGTTTGCTACAGGCGTAATAGCACCTGTACGACCCACTTGATAGGTTATCTCGTTCAGCGTTGTAAAAACCTGCTCTGCCTTAAATTTAAAGGCCATTGCCCAACGCGGAGATTTTGCGGTATACCCGAGTTCATCTTGGTTTTGAAGACTATTAACTTTAATAACTACACCATCGGTTTCATACGGTAGCTCATGACGTTTAACATCCCATTCTTCTACAAAGGCCATCACTTCATCTGTTGTAGTACAAAGTTTGGCAACTGTTGGCACCTTAAAACCCCATTCCCGTGCTTTATCTAACATTTGAAACTGGGTTTCGATTCCCAAATCCCTACCAATGATACTATACAACAAACACGCTAAAGGGCGTTGTGCTACCAAACTGCTATCTTGTAATTTTAAACTACCTGAAGCCGTATTTCTAGGATTCATATACGGTTCTTCTCCATTGGCCACACGTTCTTCATTCATTTTCATAAACCCTTTAAACGGTAACACAATTTCGCCACGTATATCAAATTTTGCAGGGTAATCTCCTTTCAATTGAAGCGGCACTGATTTTATTGTTTTGATATTATTGGTGACATCATCACCCTGTATACCATCACCACGAGTAACAGCTTTAACTAACTTTCCATCTTCATAGGTAATACTGATAGATGCCCCATCATATTTTAATTCACACGTAAACATAACAGGCACATCACCTAAATTACGTTGTATTCGCTTTTCCCAGTCTTCTAAATCTTTCTTGGAATACGAATTATCTAACGAATACATACGATGCTCATGAACGACCGTTACAAAGTTTTTGGTAATCATACCACCTACCCGTAATGACGGGGAACTAGCATCGTAAAACTCTGGGTGCTTCGTTTCCAATTCCTGCAGCTCTTTAAGTTTCATGTCAAAATCAAAGTCAGAAATCGTCGGGTTGTCTAACACATAATAATGGTAATTATGCTCGCGTAGTTCTTTTCTGAGTTCTTGTAGTTTCGCCTCCATAGGTATTAAAGTTGCTCTTTTTTAATCCATATTGGGGTTGGTAACGGTTGATATTTATTCATTTTATCTACTAATGCTTCGATATTCGTATCTACCAAAATTTTCCCCAATTGGTCACTTTTAACGAAACCTTCTGCTACCATTTGCTGCATCATGTTTAACAAGGAATCATAAAAACCGTTGGTATTCAAAATACCGATGGGATAGTGATGCAGCCCTAATTGCGACCAGGTCAACATTTCAAAAAACTCTTCTAAGGTTCCAAATCCACCAGGTAGCATAAGAATCCCATCAGATAGCTCGTGCATTTTTAGCTTGCGATCATGCATATTCTGGGTAACAATCAATTCGGTCAATCCCTCATGAAAAACTTCCTTCAATTTCAGAAATTCCGGTATTACACCAATAACCTTCCCGCTATTGTTCAAAGCGCCTTCTGCAACTTTACCCATTATACCAATTTTGGCACCACCGTAAACAACCACTATTTCCTTTTTGGCAAAAGTTTCTCCCAATTGATATGCCTTCTCAGCATATTCCGAATTTGCGCCTTCACTACTACCACAAAAAACAACAATACTTCTCATGCTTTTATTCCTTTTAACATACGGTCATTGCCGTATATATCTTTTCTCAACTCAATACTTTCAAATCCGTATTCCTTTAAGAGCATTTTCATTTCGATTCCTAAATATTGATTAATTTCCAAATATAAACAACCCTCTGTATGTAAAGATTTAGCCGCAAATTTAACAATAGCAACATAAAACTTCAACGGGTCTTCATCTGGCACAAATAAAGCAATACCAGGTTCGTGGTCTATTACATTATTTCGTATTTCAGCCTTCTCTAATTCTCTAACATATGGCGGATTAGAAACGATTATATCATATTTAATTTCACGGTCCATTTTAAGCATATCGGCTTGAAAAAAGTCAACAGCTATATCATGCGTTACTGCATTTTCATGTGCGATTTCTAAAGCATTTAATGAAATATCAAACGCTTGCACCTTTGTTGTAGGCATATTTTTTACCAAAGAAATGGGAATACAACCACTGCCGGTTCCGATGTCCAATATTTTCAATGCCTTATCGGTATGTTCATAATCGTCCAAAATCCATCGAACCAATTCTTCGGTTTCCGGTCGAGGAATCAAGACATGCTTATTAACTTTAAAATCCAACTCCATAAAGTGGGTAGTACCCATAATATGCTGTATAGGTTTCTCTAACTTCAATTCAGATAAGGCATTGAATATAAAGGTCTCTTGTTCCTTATCTATCACTAATTCTGGCTGTATCGCCAATACGAAACGTTCCAAATCAAAATAATGCTCAATGAGCAAATAGAAAAAACTGGAGACTTCTTCTTTGCCATATAATACATCCAATTCTGCGTGAAATATATTTTTGATTTCCTTTAAGAGCACAACTACAATATTTTTAACATCCAAACAGGACATGAATAATGACCTGTATTCCCCATTGGAGCCTCTATATAATCAAAACCCATTTTCTTATATAATTTCTGAGCAGCCTCCATATACGGCATGGTTTCTAAATAGCAACTCTCAAAACCATACTCCTTAGCACGATTCAAACAAACTTCAATCATTTCTCGCCCTACACCTTTTCCTCTAGCGGATTCCAAAAAATACATTTTCTGAAGCTCACAAATATTGCCTTCATAATTATCTAATTGAGCAATCCCAGCACACCCTAAAATCGCACCATTCTTCTCTACGACGAAATACGTAGCTTTAGGTTTATCATAATGCTCGAACATAGAATCTAAGGCAGTATCAGCATATGCAGTACCCACTTTCGGCACGCCTAAATCGACCAAAACGGTTCTTATGACTTCTGCTACTTGAGGATTATCTTCCCTATTTATTTTGCGAATAACTACATTTTCCATACCAATTATGCAATAGGTTTTAAAGTACTATTTTTGAGGTGTGAAGATACGTGATATGCGTATAAACGTAAAGTTTGATGTCCAATAATAATCTTGATTCCCGATTTACTATGCTTCCTAATTTAGAATCCCTTTCTATGGATGAACAATTTATGTTGCGGTGTATTCAAATTGCCAAAAACGGATTAGGATTTACAGCTCCGAATCCTATGGTAGGTGCCGTTGTAGTTTATAACGGTAAGATTATAGGTGAGGGTTATACCAGTCCCTATGGTGGTGCCCATGCTGAGGTTAACGCAATAAATTCGGTAACCGATGTAACGCTTTTGAAATCAGCAACTTTATATGTCACCTTAGAGCCTTGCTCCCATTTCGGTAAAACACCCCCTTGTGCCGACTTAATTATAAATATCGGAATTAGAAAAGTGGTCATTGGCTTAAAAGACCCACATGAAAAAGTTGCCGGACGTGGCATTCAAAAACTGGAACAAGCTGGATGTTACGTTGAAGTTGGCGTTTTAAAGAAGGTATGTGCTGAACATCATAGACGATTCCTTACCTTTCACACCAAAAAACGACCTTATATTATTTTAAAATGGGCCGAAACGGCTGATGGATTTATTGCTCCTGAAAAGACCCTTAGGGGTGCTACTAAAAAGCCATATTGGATTACCAACACTGAATCAAGACAACTGGTGCACAAATGGCGTAGTGAGGAACAAGCTATATTGGTAGGCACGAATACGGCTTTAGCCGATAACCCAAACCTAAACCTACGAGACTGGCACGGAAAGCCACCCACTCGAATCATGTTAGACCGAAGCTTGAAAATACCAACAGATTTCCACGTTCTTGATGGAAAGCAACATACAATTATCTGTACAGTAGTTAGTGATGCTGATAAGTATAAAAAAGGAATCATCTATAAAGTTCTTGATTTTACGACAGCGATACCAAAACAACTATGTGACCTACTTTATAAAGAACAAATACAAAGTGTTATTGTAGAAGGCGGTTCGCAAACGTTAACAAGTTTTATTGATAATAACCTGTGGGATGAAGCTCGAATCTTTAAAGGGGCAACACGATTCAACAAAGGTTTAAAAGCTCCAAAGATTAGTGGTACTACAAAAGAAGTAAAACAAATTTCAACTGACCAGTTATCCATAATAAGAAATGACTAAAAATATAATATTTGATTTTGGCGATATTTTCATCAATCTAGACAAACAGGCACCTTTAAGAGAAATGGCAAAATTTGGGTTACACCATCTTACACCAGAACTTGATACTATTTTCAAAGACTACGAGATGGGCTTGATGGAATCCATTGTATTTCTTGACACATTACAATCCTTTTTTAATGATGCATCTATTGAACAAATTAAATCTACATGGAATTCTATCATTTTAGATTTTCCTGAAGAACGTTTGAAATTTATTGAAAAACTTAAAAATGAGAACACATATAGATTGTTTTTGTTAAGTAACACCAATGACCTGCACATGGAAATAGCTAAAGAAAAAATGGGTTTAGAACGATTTAAAAGGTTTCAAAACTGCTTTGAGAAATTCTATCTATCCCATGAAATGAAAATGCGTAAACCAAATTCGAACATATATCAATTTGTACTCAACGAAAATAACCTAAAGGCAAGCGAAACCTTATTTATTGATGATACCAAAGAAAACACCGACAGTGCTAGTCAATTAGGCATTCGCTGTTGGAATTTACAAGTAGGTATTGAAGATGTACGTCATACTCAAAAACATTTATAAATGATGTATTTGGCGTTAAGCATACTCTTTTCAAGTTTAATATTTGTAATATTTAAACTTTTTGCCAAATATCAGGTTCAAACAATTTATGCCATAATAGTCAATTACATTACGGCCTGTACTGTTGGCATACTCTATTATAATGAACCCATTGACCCTATTGTAATAAGTCAAAAAAGTTGGTTTTGGGGAGCAACGGCTTTAGGTTTATTATTTATAATAATATTCAATCTAATGGCAGCAACTTCTCAAAGACTTGGAGTTTCGGTAGCATCGGTAGCAACTAAAATGTCTCTTACCATACTCGTACTTTTCGGTGTTTTACTGTACAAAGAAGTGCTTGGTGTTTTACAAGTCATCGGTATTATTATGGCTTTGTTCGCTGTATATTTTACATCCTTAAAACAGAAAAAATTAAAAGCTAAAAAATGGACTTTTACGCTTCCTATATTCGTTTTTTTAGGCTCAGGAATTATTGACACGAGCATAAAATACTTTCAAGAGAAGCATATGTACGAGGAAGAATATGCCTTATTCTCTGCAACAGTTTTTGCATCTGCAGCGATAATCGGTGCCATTTTCATAGGTTTTAAATCTTTTAAGCAACCAATCAAGATAAATTCAAAGAATATTATAGGTGGTATTTGCTTGGGTATTCCCAACTATTTCTCCATCTATTTTTTGCTAAAGGCTTTACAGCACCCCACCTGGAACAGCGCTTCGGTTTTCACCATAAACAATGTAGCTATCGTAATGTTCTCCACCCTGTTGGGTATCTTATTGTTTAAAGAAGTACTTACCGTAAAAAATCGGCTTGGAATTGGCTTGGCCGTAATTAGTATTGTATTAGTTGCCTTTGGCCATAAATTAATGAACTTTGTGTAAAACTTAGTAAGCGTATACAAATGGACAGCTATAAAACTATTTCCAAATCAAATGGACCGCTCTTATATAAAGAACGTAAAAGCAAATTTTATGGATACTGCTTTCCTGTTACCAACGAAGATGAGGTTAAGGAACATATTGAAGTCTTAAAAAAAGAGTACCCTAGTGCCAACCATGTATGTTATGCTTGGCAAATGGGCATAGAAACTAAATCGTATCGCGCCAACGACGATGGGGAACCAAATAACTCTGCCGGTATGCCTATATACGGACAGTTACAATCTTTTGACGTTACAAACACCCTTATTGCTGTTGTGCGTATTTTTGGTGGAACCAAATTAGGTGTTGGCGGTTTAATTAGTGCGTATAAAGAAACAGCTAAATTAGCTTTAGAAGATGCGCCAATTGTTAAAAAAGTCTTACAGCAACAATTGACCGTCACATTTGAATATCCAGAAATGGACACGGTGATGCGATTAGTAAAAAAACATCAACTTAAAATTATCTCACAAGAACTTCATCTTAAGGGTAAAATATTGCTCTCTATTCCGAAAAGTGATTATAAGAAAACCTATAAGCTTCTAAAGGCACACCATAAATTAGAACTTAAACAAGAAGACTAGAGCAAAGTAGCGGCTGTTTTAATAATTCAATTTATCCAATAAAAACTGCGGACATTTAGTAGGTCTCTTTCGCTTCATATCCATGAAAACTAAAACAGTATTTGCGGTGGCAAGCAAGTCCCCATCTTCATTTGTTATTTCGTAATCAAATTCGATTCGAACTACCGGTTTCTTTGTTAGAATAACCTTTACTGAAATCAAATCATCATACAACGCAGGTTTTAAATAATTAATAGATAAACTGATTACAGGAAGCATTATTCCACCCTCTTCCATATTCTTGTAAGAAATACCCAACACCCTTAGCCATTCGACCCTAGCCATTTCTAAATATTGGGCATAGTTGCCATGATAGACGACACCCATCTGGTCCGTTTCACTGTATCTTATTCTAAAAGAAATTTCGTTTGAACGCATTTATTTGAAGTAAAAAGTATATATTTAAAATCTCCCCCTATGGACAAACGAACATGAGAAAAAAAAAGGTTAAAATCAATGGTAATCGATTTTTTTTTTAAATAATTTGTTCACATATTTGCCAAGCTGAACGAGACCGTTGATTGAAAATTTTTCAATCACTTTTAGCTATATACTAACCTTTAAAAGTGAGGATTTTATTATGAGTGTTACTGCAAATTCTGTCTGGAAAAACTGTTTAGTATTTATACAGGATAATATCCAACCGCAGGCATTCAAAACTTGGTTTGAGCCTATTAAACCGGTTAAATTATCTGAAAACGCCTTAAGTATTCAAGTACCTAGTAAGTTTTTTTACGAATGGCTAGAAGAGCATTATGTAAAGCTTTTAAAAGTTGCCCTGACCAAAGAATTAGGGGAAACGGCTAAACTGGTATATATTATTCGTATGGAAAACACCTACGGAAACAAAGAACCGTTTACAGAAAAAATCCCTAGTTCTAACAGAGGCGCAATGGCTGCTCAAGAAATGGATGTTCCTATTAAGTCGAAAAACCCTGAATTACGTAATCCATTTGTAATACCAGGAATCCGAAATATAAAAATAGAGTCACAGTTAAATCCAAATTATAGTTTTGATAATTTTTTGGAAGGTGATTCAAACCGCTTGGCACGTTCTGCCGGTATGGCAGTTGCGAATAAACCAGGTGGCACTTCATTCAATCCTTTATTAGTATTTGGAGGAGTTGGATTAGGTAAAACACATTTAGCGCACGCTATTGGGGTTGAGATAAAAGACAAATACCCAGAGCGTACGGTTCTATATATTTCTGCGGAAAAATTCACACAGCAGTATATTGAATCTGTTAAAAAGAATACTCGAAATGATTTTATTCATTTCTATCAATTAATCGATGTTCTAATTATCGATGATGTACAGTTCTTATCTGGAAAATCGGGTACACAAGATGTGTTCTTTCATATTTTCAACCATTTACATCAAAATGGAAAACAAGTAATACTTACTTCGGATAAAGCCCCTGTAGATATGCAAGATATTGAACAACGCTTATTATCTCGTTTTAAATGGGGATTGTCTGCAGAACTTCAAAGTCCTGATTACGAAACTCGAATATCTATTTTAAAGAATAAATTATACCGGGATGGTGTTGAAATCCCTGAAGATATTATAGAATATGTTGCAAAACATATCAAAACCAATATTAGGGAACTTGAAGGTGCTATTATTTCGTTGATTGCACAATCAACGCTAAATAAAAGAGAAGTAACTATAGATCTTGCCCAACAAGTGGTAGAGAAATTCGTGAAGAATACCAAAAGGGAAGTTTCTATAGATTATATTCAAAAAGTAGTGTCTGATTATTTTGAAATGGATGTAGCAACATTACAATCCAAAACCAGAAAAAGACACATCGTTCAAGCAAGGCAACTTGCAATGTTCTTTGCAAAGAAATTCACTAAAGCATCTTTGGCGAGTATCGGTTCGCAAATTGGCAAAAGAGATCACGCTACAGTTTTACATGCGTGTAAAACTGTTGACAACTTAGCGGAGACTGACAAGCAGTTCCGCAAGTACATTGATGACCTAACCAAGAAATTCTCTTAACACCTTCTACACCATGAACATTTTGATGGTTTGCCTAGGTAATATCTGTAGGTCGCCATTAGCTGAAGGTATTCTTAAACACAAAGTGGATTCAGCACATACATATGTAGACTCAGCTGGTACAGCAGGGTATCATGTTGGCTATCCACCAGATTCAAGATCCATAAAAGTGGCGCAAGAAAATGGTATTGATATAAGTCAGCAACGTTGTAGGAAATTTACCGTTTGTGATTTTGATTCTTTTGATTTGATTTACGCTATGGACAAAAGCAATTATAGTAATATTATAGGTCTAGCAAGAAATAAAAAAGATTCAGAAAAAGTAACATTACTTTTAAGTGAAATCAATGTGAAGAACAAGGAAGTACCTGATCCCTATTATGATTCTGAAGATGGTTTTGAAAAGGTGTTTCAAATGATAGACAAAGCTTGCGATGTTATTGCAGCTAGATTATAAAACTAAAATGAACAAGCAAAACGGGAAAACAGGTCGTGTATATTTGATTCCTTCTACATTAGGTGATATGGCTCCATTAGAGGTATTGCCCATTTCAATCAAACAAACTATTGAGCAATTAGATTACTATGTCGTGGAGAATGAAAAAACGGCTCGTCATTTTATAAAAAAAATAAGCCCAAGAAAATCACAACCATCACTAAAACTATCTGTGCTTAATAAATTTACCGAGCCACAAGAAATTCCTGGTTTTTTAAACCCTTGTTTAGAGGGCTATGATGTAGGCATACTTTCTGAAGCTGGCTGTCCTGGCATAGCTGACCCTGGAGCGGCAGTAGTGAAAATAGCACATGAAAAGAATATTCAGGTAATTCCAATGGTTGGTCCCTCCTCTATTTTGCTAGCGTTAATGTCTAGTGGTATGAATGGGCAAAATTTTGCTTTTAACGGCTACCTACCTATAGATAGTTCTGAGCGAAAAAAATATATTAAAAACTTAGAACGGAAATCTAAGGAAGATAACCAATCACAGGTTTTCATTGAAACTCCATATCGTAATAACAAAATGCTAGAGGAACTTATAAAGTCTTTAGCTCCGAGTACTAGAATATGTGTGGCAGCAGATATTACCTTACCTACCGAATATATAAAAACGAAAACTGCCATAAACTGGAAAAGGGAAAATGTGGACCTTCATAAAAGACCAGCCATTTTTATTATACAAGCATAAAAAAACCTTGACAATAAATAGCCAAGGTTTCTCATTTTTCGATCTAATACTACTTTTATATTCTTGGATTTCTTTTCGGTAAAATCATTGAAATATCATACCCTGAAAACTTTTTCATATAGTTGGAGATACTCGTACCATAACCATCTTTGAGGTCCATTCGGCCTTGAGACCTTAAATACAACTTTACATTACCCGGACCCGCAAGATGTGCAGCTGCCAAAATACCTGACTCGGTAATTTCAATACCACGCATTTTCATACCAATATATCGTTTGATATCTTTTCTTAAAATCCATTTGTTACGGGAAATATTCACCTGAAAAACTTTCTCTTGAAGCACGGGATTATTTAAAAAACGAATTTCGTCATATACTCCAACTAGTTCTAAAGTACCCAAACCAAATTGGTATTTTCCTAAATACCCATAGGTATTGGTGATAAAATAATTACCTTGAGATTCTTTGAAGGCCAAAGCCTCCTTAAATCCTATAAATTGGCTACCTAAATACGGAGGGTTAATTTGGTGGCAAGGTAAAAGGGCTTCGTTTCGAGGAAACAAAACTAAATTAGGTTCTTTTATTTTAAGTAATTCTGGCACTTCAACCTTAAAAGGCTTAAAACCGAAACCAGATAAAATAAACACCACAATAAGAGGACAACTTATCAATATCCATCTTCTCATACTTCTTATTTCTTAAGACTTAAGGCGATTACTATTTGCTTGCTTAAATTTCTTCGCCAAAGATAGAATGGAAAAAATCGTAGTTTGAGAAGGATCTGTTAAAAGAATTCAGATTTAGTTAAGAAGTGCTAAAATTCCGACAATTAGCTTATCTTTTGATTTTTTGTGCATTAATCCATCGTATATATTGCTCCTTATTTCGGTTGTGTTGCGACAAATTCTCAGCAAACATATGATATCCAAAATTTTCTACATTTGCTACCATATAATAATACTTATGCTTTTCCGAATTTAAAACAGCATCAATAGCACTGATATCGGGCATCGTTATTGGTCCTGGTGGCACACCACTTTTTTTATAGGTATTATATGGGGAATCTAACTCCAAATCTTTGTAAAGCACGCGTTTTATAATCTGGTCAAAATTTCCGGATTCTTTTTTGATGGCATATATTACTGTTGGGTCTGCCTGTAATAACATTCCCGATTTCAATCTATTAAGATATAGACCGGCAACTCTTGGACGCTCATCAATTTTAGCAGTTTCCTTATGCACTATAGCCGCTAATGCGATTACTTCATGAGGTGTCAAACCTAATTCTTTTGCTTTTTCTATACGTGCATCTGTCCAAAACCGCTTATATTCCTTCAGCATTCTATCCCTAAAACCTTGAGCTGAGGAATTCCAGAAAAACTCATAACTATTAGGAATATAGGGCGACAACTTATTCGCTTCATTAAATCCTTCAGCATTTAAAAATTTACTATCATCAAATGCAGCCAAAAGACTTACACTATCAGCTTCTATTTGGCTTGCGACTCTACCCGCTAAATCCTGAATAGTTTCTTGATTATTAAAGGACACTTTTACTGGTAAATTACCACTTCGTAACGAATTGACGAGTTCATTATTATTCATTCCCTTCGCAATCTTATATCTTCCCGCCTTTATATTTTTCAGATAGCCCTTTTTATCCGCCGCAGATTCAAATGATTTAAAGTCATCTACAAATGGCACCAAGCATTCTTCAAGGTCCTCGAACGATGCATCTGTTGGTATATAGACAAAAGCCTCTTCTGCATTGAAACTTGTATTTGGGGTAAAGAAGCTGGTATATAACATGTAGGCGAAAATTCCGCCACTAATTAAACCTACAAATACTACACCTAATAAAATACGTTTGATATTCATCAGCTTTTTATTTTTTGTAGTAAAACTTCATTTTTATAGGTTTTGTTGATGCGAACCCACTCTTTTTTAACACCTACTTGCACAAATCCTAATTTTTTAAATAAATGCATACTAGCCTCATTATCTTCTAAAATATTAGCATAGACTTGATTTAAGTCTAATACATCAAAAACATAATCACACAATAATGTTATCGCCTCGGCACCTATTCCCTTATTTCGATTTTGCGTCTCAAGAATAATAATTCCCAACCCTGCTCGTTTATGATTAGGCTCAAAATCAAAAATGTCGATTAAACCAATAGTCTCATGTTGATTAGTGCTAATAACCAGTCTCAACTGTTTCACATCAAACAAATCGCGATGAGCATTATCTAAATAGAGTTGTAGTACATTTTTAGAGTAAGGGGTTATTGTACCACTTACTTCCCAAACATCAGTATTGTTTTCAAGTTCATATAGAAAATCTAGGTCCTTTTGTTCTATCGCCCTTAAATACACTTGATTTCCTTTTAATTTCACCATGTTATCTCCCCTTTAAAAACTTGTTTTGCTTCTCCTTTAAGGTAAATATTACTGTATACACCATTCCGTTCCTCAAATGAAACTTCAAGATCACCGCCTAAAGCTTTAATTGCAATGGCATGCTCTTTAGTCTTTCCCATGTGATGCATACCCAATGCTACTGCTGTCACCCCTGTACCACAAGATAGAGTTTCATCCTCTACACCACGTTCGTAAGTACGTATATCAAATCCTTCCGATTGATTAATTTCTACAAAATTTATATTACTCCCTTTTTCACCATAAACTCCATATCGTAAGCGAGCACCTTCTTGAAATACATTGAATGTTTTCAAGCCATTAACTAATTGAACATGATGTGGCGATCCCGTATTCATGTAAACTGCATTCGATTTTTTTCTGATTTCATGAACATCTTGCATTTTCAGACTTATGACATCTCCCTCAATACTTGCTTCATGCTTACCATCAACAGCACTAAATTCAGCCTTATTCTTAATTAGGCCTAAAAGGTGGGCAAAAGCTACAATACATCTTCCGCCATTACCGCACATACTTCCTACTTTACCATCCGCATTAAAGTATACCATTTTAAAATCTGTCTGCTCATCTTCTTCCAAGAGAATCAACCCATCAGCACCTACACCAAATCTACGGTTACAAATACGGGCGATTAATGCTGTATCATCTTTTGAGAATTGATTTTCACGATTATCAATCATCACAAAATCATTTCCTGTTCCTTGGAATTTATAAAAAGTATCTTTCATGTAATTTTTAAGACTCAAATATACCACATAATTAAGTTTTTATTAGTAGTTAAAAAGTAGTTAAACGCTTATATAGAAGCATAAAATCGAGTAATTTTACAGGCAATATGCTAAAAATAAAAAGATTATGAAAAGAATAGCAGGTCTCCTACTTGTTGCAGTTTTCGCAGGTGCGATAACTTTGGGTGCATATAAGTTTTTTTTAGAAAAAGACAACTTTACAATTATAACCCAAGATAATGGAAACGGAATAGTCAATACTAGCCACACCCCTACTTCTTACAAAGGTTCTGGAATAAATGATGTCGATTTCACCATGGCCGCCGAAAACACAGTAAATGCGGTAGTACACGTTAAGAACATAACCTTAAGCAAAGGCCCTACCACTATTTTTGATTTTTTCTATGGTTCAGGAGGTAGTACAGTACCACAAGTAGGTACTGGATCTGGAGTAATCATTTCTTCTGATGGCTACATTGTCACCAATAATCACGTCATCACAAAAGCAAATCAATTACAAGTAACCCTCAACAATAATCAAACCTATAAAGCAGAATTGATTGGGACCGATCCAAATTCTGATATTGCTTTGATAAAAATTGACGCTAAAGAAAAGTTACCTTATTTGGCTTTTGCCGATTCTGACCATACTAAAATTGGAGAGTGGGTATTAGCTGTTGGAAATCCTTTTAACCTTACCTCTACAGTTACTGCAGGTATTGTAAGCGCAAAAGCTCGTAATCTTGGGAAAAATCAATCGTTTATACAAACTGATGCAGCTGTAAACCCGGGAAATTCTGGTGGAGCACTTGTGAATACGAATGGAGATTTAGTCGGTATAAATACGGCGATTACCTCACAAACTGGATCTTATGTCGGTTATTCATTTGCAGTACCTAGTAATATTGCAAAAAAAGTAGTTCAAGATATATTGGAATATGGCAATGTTCAAAAAGGGTTTATGGGTATTCGTCCGGCACCAGTGAATACACGCGATGCTATAGAAAGAGGCATTAATAACATTGATGGTGTATTTATTGAGTACATCGAAGAGGAATCTGCCGCACAGGAAGCTGGTATTGAAATAGGGGATATTATTAAGAAAGTTGATGAGATTGATGTGCATAAATATCCCGATTTAACAGGGTATCTATCCACAAAACGACCTGGAGACACCTTAAAATTTGTGATTGACAGAAATAAAGAATTATTGATTCTGCCATTGACTTTAAAAGAAAGACTAACCCTAGTTGTTCCAGAAATGGGCTTGGAAGTAAAAAATCTTACCGAGCAAGACAAAAAGGTCTATAAGACTAAAACCGGTGTAAAAATTATAGGGGTTCCTGAAAGATACCGGGGGTACGGATTAGCAGGAAAAGTGATTATTAAGATAGATGAAGTTGAGATTGGCAATATTGACGACGCTTACAATGCATTCGGAAGCATCTCTAAATACGGGAAGACTATCATAACCATGGTAGGTTCAAATGGTGAAAGAGACCGACTAATTTTTCAATAAAAAAATCGATTAGATGTATAGCCTCCGTAATTATGGAGGCTTTTTTATTCGAAATAGGTGCTTAAGGGACTTAAATTTTTCTAGTTTTGTCACAATTCTAAAACTCAATCAATTATTATGGGCCCAAAAACCACCTATGAAAAGGAGTTGGCATTTCAAGCAGACCGCAGAAAGGCAACTACTGAGTTTATCAAAATCGTAAGTGATTTTTGGTACGACAAGTCCATTGAAATCGTACTTTTTAAGAATCAGGTTATCGATAAGAATGTAAGTGATATTATCAATTTGCATGAATATGCAGGTGAATTTGTGCAAAAACCAATTTCAATTTTTGATTCAGTTGAAATACTACGCTCAATAGGAGATATTTCGTTACCTCCATCTAAGCTTGATATTGGTAAATTAACGTATGAATACCATTCAGATGACAATAACTTCAACAATGTAAGAGCATTTGTCTTAGAGAAGTTGAAAACTTCACAAGATTTCAAAAGTATAGAGCCTAAAGACGTAGTACTCTATGGTTTTGGCAGAATAGGGCGATTGGTAGCTAGAGAATTGATGTCCAAAACTGGTAAGGGCAATCAATTACGGCTTAGGGCTATTGTTGTTAGAGGGAAGGAAAATAGCGAAAACCTTGAAAAAAGAGCGAGCCTGATGAGATCAGATTCTGTTCATGGTATTTTTAATGGCACCGTGAATGTAGACCATGACAATCAAAGACTTGTTATTAACGGCACAACCGTACATGTAATTTACGCAAATGTACCAGAAGAAGTTGATTATACTGAATACGGCATTAAGGATGCTTTAATTATCGACAATACTGGTGCTTTTCGCAACAAAGAACAATTAGAACGGCATCTTACAGCCAACGGTGCAGCAAAGGTATTATTAACAGCACCTGGAAAGGAAGTTGCAAATATTGTTCATGGTGTAAATCATTTAGAATATGATCCAGATGACACGCTTTTGTTTTCGGCCGCATCATGTACGACAAATGCCATAACTCCGGTTTTAAAAGCAGTTGAAGAAACTTTAGGTATAAAAAAAGGACATTTAGAAACGATTCATGCCTATACCAATGACCAAAATTTAGTGGACAATATGCATGGCAAATACAGAAGAGGTCGTGCCGCTGCCCTCAATATGGTTATTACCGAAACTGCAGCAGGAGAAGCCGTTGCCAAAACATTACCTACTTTAAAGGGTAAGCTCACATCGAATGCGATAAGAGTTCCTGTACCTAATGGTTCGTTGGCAATTCTAAATCTTGAAGTGAATCAAAAAACTTCCTTGGATGGTGTGAATACCATGATTAAAAAATATGCCTTGGAGGGCGATTTAGTGGAACAAATTAAATATTCGCTTGATAAGGAGTTAGTTTCATCTGACATTATAGGCACTTCTGCCCCTTCAATATATGACAGCAGGGCGACCATTGTTTCAAGTACCGGTAAAAATATTATACTCTATATATGGTATGATAACGAATACGGTTATTCACATCAGGTAATTCGATTAGCGAAATATATTGCTAAGGTGCGTCGCTACACTTACTACTAATAAGTAA
The DNA here is from genome assembly GCF_005771495.1 of Maribacter sp. ACAM166. Classification (GTDB taxonomy): domain Bacteria; phylum Bacteroidota; class Bacteroidia; order Flavobacteriales; family Flavobacteriaceae; genus Maribacter. Next base: position 36,410 of record NZ_VAUW01000004.1, on the reverse strand, counting down.
TAAAAACATCTATTTTACAACAGGGTACGTACATAAATAAACGCTTATAACCTTTGTTCCTTTTTTTTTATAATTTAACTTTAATAAAGTACTTTAGTCATCTCTAAATCAGTCATTTTAACACAAGAACCTATTACATGAAATTCTATAGAATACTATTACTACTAGCATTTCTTCTAGCGGCTAACCTACAATTTGCACAAGACGCTAAAGAAGAAGAAGATAAATTATCGTTAGACGAAGGACCTATCAGTAATCAATTTGATTATGTGGCTAAACGTTCGGGTAATTATAGAGCAGATGGCATTAGATATGAAGTTGTAAAGGAAACCAATCTTTTTAAAATTCGTAAGAATGTATTGGATTCTATTGCTGCTATGAATAAAAAAACCAGCGAGCTTAAGTCGACCATTTCAGAACATGAGACAACCATAACTTCGTTAAACAAGAAATTAGATGAGACGACTACGAATCTTTCTTTGGTAACTGATGAAAAAGATAGCATGTCGTTCATTGGTATACCTGTTTCAAAAGGAACTTATAATTTTATTCTTTGGACTATAATTGGTAGCTTATTTTTAATGTTAGGGCTATTCATTTATAGGTTTAGAAATAGTAATATTTTAACTCAAGAAGCAAAACAGAATCTTTCTGAACTTGAAATTGAATATGAAGATCATAGGAGAAGAGCACTAGAACGTGAGCAAAAAATCAGTAGGCACCTTCAAGATGAAATTAATAAGCAGAAAAAAACTAAATAATTGAAAGCTCCTTTTCGGAGCTTTTTTAATATGAATACTATACGAAGAGTTACACAATCCCAAATACCTGATATCGTTTCCCTTTTCGACGGTTATAGGGTGTTTTATAAAATGGTATCGGATATCGAAGCTGCTTCATCATTTCTGTACGAAAGAATCTCCAATGACGAATCTCTAGTATTTGCTGCTTATGATGGTGAAAATGCCGTTGGTTTTGTACAACTTTATTATACCTATTCATCTGTAAGTTTAGAACGCTCACTTATTTTAAACGATTTATTCGTTGCCGCTTCATATCGGAATAAAAACATTGGGCAAGACTTACTTCTAAAAGCACAAGAATTTTGTAAAACGAATAACTATAAAGGTCTTGCACTAGAAACGGCTACCGATAATCCTGCACAAAAATTGTATGAAAAATTAGGCTGGAGTAAAGATTCAGACTGTTTTCATTACTTTTGGGTGGTTAATTGATTATGCAAAATCTAAAGATGCGAATAGATATTATTACCGTATTACCTGAACTACTTACTAGCCCGTTTGAAGCCTCTATTTTAAAAAGGGCAATAGAGAAAGGATTGGTTGAAGTACATTTTCATAATATTAGAGATTATACCGAGACCAAATACCGCAATGTTGACGACTACCAATTTGGTGGTGGAGCTGGCATGGTTTTGATGATAGAACCAATTGATAAATGTATTTCGGATCTAAAATTGCAACGTAACTATGATGAAGTCATTTATATGACTCCTGATGGGAATACCCTTAATCAAAAAATGGCCAACCAACTTTCTATGGTTGAAAATATAATTATTCTTTGTGGTCACTATAAAGGTGTTGACCAACGGGTTAGAGATGCATTTATAACGAAAGAGATATCTATAGGTGATTATGTGCTTTCTGGTGGTGAGCTTGGAGCAGCTGTTCTTTGTGATTCTATTATTCGTCTTTTGCCCGGGGTTTTAAATGATGAAACCTCTGCCCTAACGGATACGTTCCAAGACGGTCTTTTAGCCCCACCTATATATACAAGACCTGCAGAATATAAAGGAATGAAAGTTCCAGATGTATTATTGAGTGGTAATTTCGGTAAAATTGAAGAGTGGCGTGAAAATAAGGCCTTTGAACGCACAGAAAGTCTACGTCCAGATTTGTTAGAATAGGGATTATATCGTTTTTTAGCTTAAAAAACGTCAAAAATACTTGTAGGTTATAATTTAAGGATTAGTTTTGCACTCTGTTAGAATAACCTCTGACGATAATCGTGAACGTTGCTCTAATTTAATTCCAATTAACTATTCAATGGAATCATTAATAAAATTTGTACAAGACGAATTCGTAACTAAGAAAGAATTTCCAAAATTTTCAGCTGGTGACACTATTACAGTGTACTATGAAATAAGGGAAGGTGAAAAAACAAGAACTCAGTTTTTTAAGGGTGTTGTTATACAACGCAGAGGAACTGGTTCAACAGAAACTTTTACCATTCGTAAAATGTCAGGAACAATTGGTGTAGAACGTATTTTCCCAATTAACTTGCCAGCACTTCAAAAAATTGAAGTTAACAAACGTGGTAAAGTTCGTAGATCAAGAATTTACTATTTCCGTGAATTAACTGGCAAAAAAGCTAGAATCAAGGAGATTAGAGGGTAATTTTTCCTCAACAAATATATTTAACCACCGTTTCTCATTTGAACCGGTGGTTTTTTTATGAACATGTTGTGAACAACACTAGTTCACAACATGTTGATTAATAAATACATACAAAAACTTGTAGAATCAATATTTTTCATATCTTTAGGTATGACTTTAAATTGAATGAGCTAAGAAGTTCATTTTTAAAGACATTACAAATATTACGTTATTTGTACTGTTGTTTAACCCATTTGTTTCAATTTTATGGAACATTTTTTAATCGGGTGATTTTTAATTACTAAAGGCTTTCGCTTTAAATAGTTAAAATGAATTAAATACTTAATATTCCAAACATCAAGGGAATTTTAAGGTTTTGATGAAGACAACAGAAAGAAATCTGTACTAGATTTTAGACACTTCGTCAAAAATTCAATACTATTTCAAACGTTGAGTTAGTGAAGCGGGTGCAATCAAGGGTTGCCGTTTTAATGAAAAATTAAAACAAACTGTCCGTAAACTTTTTCTAAAAAGCCATATCACTGTACGTGTACAATGATATGGCTTTTGTTATTTTACAATTCTTCGCCTGAGCCTGAAATATTCGGACAATTCCTGTCATTTTAGGGTATATAAAATCGTATATTTGTTCCGCTTTAATTAAAAACAAAATCGCAAATGTCCAAAATTTTTTACACCAAAACTGATGAAGCTCCAGCATTGGCTACGGAGTCTTTCTTACCTATTGTAAAAGCTTTTACTAAAACTTCTGGAATTAAAATAGAAACCAAGGATATATCCCTTGCGAGCAGAATTGCAGCTATGTTTCCTGAATATTTAATGCCAGAACAACGGGTATCGAACGATTTGGAAGAATTGGGCAATATGGCAAAACAGCCAGAAGCGAACATTATAAAATTACCAAATGTTAGTGCATCTGTTCCTCAATTGAACGAAGCTATTAAAGAATTACAAGCAAAAGGGTATAAATTACCAAACTATCCAGTTGAGCCTAAAAATGAAGAAGAAAAGGAAATAAAGGCTAAGTACGATAAAATTAAAGGTAGCGCTGTAAATCCGATATTACGTGAAGGTAATTCTGACCGTAGAGCCCCAAGGGCAGTTAAAAATTACGCTAAACAGAACCCTCATACCATGGGAGCATGGAGTTCAGATTCAGAGACCCATGTATCAACAATGGGCCAAGGGGATTTTCAAGCCAACGAAAAATCGTTGACCCTAACCAATGCCTCAGCCGTGCAGATTAAATTGGTTTCTAAAAACTCAGAATCTATACTTAAAGAAAAAATTGACTTACAGGCTGGTGAAATTATTGATGCCACCGTATTGAGTAAAAAAGCACTACTTGAGTTCTTGAAGAAAGAAATTAAAGATGCAAAAGATAAAGGCGTGTTATTTTCTGTGCATTTGAAAGCGACCATGATGAAGGTTTCAGACCCAATCATATTTGGTCAGGTTGTTGAAACATTTTTAAAGCCAGTTTTTGAAAAATACGAAGCTACTTTTGAAAAATTAGGAGTTAACCCAAATGATGGGTTAGCCAGTTTATATCAAAAAATAGAACACCTACCTGCCTCCGATAAAGCTGATATACAAAAAAGCTTGGATGAGGCTTTAGCTGATGGGCCCGATTTAGCCATGGTAAATTCAGACAAAGGCATTACAAATCTTCATGTACCAAGTGACATCATTATAGATGCCTCTATGCCAGCCATGATTCGAAATTCTGGTAAAATGTGGAATGCTGAAGGTAAAGCTCAAGATACCAAAGCCGTTATACCAGACAGTAGCTATGCTGGTATATATTCCGCAACAATTGATTTCTGTAAGAAACATGGTGCATTTGACCCTACGACCATGGGTACAGTTCCTAATGTTGGGCTTATGGCTCAAAAGGCAGAGGAATATGGATCTCATGATAAAACTTTTGAGATTAAGGAGTCTGGTAAAGTACAAGTGATAGATTTAACAACTGGTGCTGTTTTAATAGAACATTCAGTAGATAAAGGAGATATTTGGCGTATGTGCCAAGTTAAGGATGCTCCAATTCAAGACTGGGTAAAATTGGCAGTTTCTAGGGCAAAGGCAACCAATGATCCTACTATATTCTGGTTAGATGAAAATAGGGCGCATGACGCAGAGCTTATTAAAAAAGTTAAAACCTATTTGGCCAAGGAGGAAACGACAGGACTTGACATTCAAATAATGGCGCCTACACCAGCAACAGAATTTACCTTGAAAAGAATGAAAGCCGGTAAGGATACTATTTCGGTTTCAGGTAATGTTTTAAGAGATTACTTAACGGATCTTTTTCCTATTTTAGAAGTAGGTACCAGTGCTAAGATGCTCTCTATTGTTCCTTTGATGAATGGTGGCGGACTATTTGAAACTGGTGCAGGTGGATCAGCTCCAAAACATGTGGAGCAATTTTTAGAAGAAGGACATTTACGTTGGGACTCCTTAGGAGAATTTTTGGCCCTAGGTGTATCTTTGGAATTCTACGGTGAAAAAAATAACAGTGTAAAAGCAAAAATTCTTGGTGATACCTTGGATAGTGCAACAGAAAAGTTTTTATTAAACGACAAATCGCCATCCAGAAAGGTTATGAAATTGGACACCAGAGGTAGTCATTTTTATCTTGCAAAATATTGGGCTGAAGCTTTGGCTGAACAAAATGATAACGCTGACCTGAAAACTATATTTACTGCGGTAAGTAGCCAAATCAATGAGCATGAATCGCAAATTTTGAAGGAATTGATTGACGCTCAAGGTTCGAAACAAGATATTGGCGGATATTATAAACCAAATCAAGTATTAGTAGAAAAAGCGATGCGACCAAGTATCACTTTTAATGGCATTTTGGAAACCATGTAACTTTAAACACATAAGGATAAAATACCCTCAATTCACATTGAGGGTATTTTTTTTACAAGAGAATTAAGTTTTAGGAGTGTCTCACAATTCTAACTATTTTTACAATAAAAATTGATGAAAGGATATTATCACCTTATTCTTATCAACTTACTCTTCTTTTCTTCCTTTGCTTGGGGTCAACAAAAATTCACCTTAAGCGGTTCTATATTAGAAAGTAGCAGTAATGAAACCTTAATAGGGGTTACCGTAGCATTTCCTGAGCTTCAAACGGGTATTACTACGAATGAATATGGTTTTTATTCCATCACACTTCCAGAAGGCACGTACAAGGTTTTAATTAGCTATTTAGGCTTTAAAGACATTATTCAAGAGATATCGTTATCCGAAAATCAAAAAATAGACTTTCAATTAGAAGAAGAAGCAGAACAATTAGAGGAGGTAGTTGTTACTGAAAATGTGGAGAAGATGGATATACGCAAACCACAAATGAGCGTAAATTCACTTTCTATTGGAACGATAAAGAAAATTCCGGTAATTCTTGGCGAAGCCGATATTATCAAATCTATTTTATTACTTCCGGGAGTTACAAATGCTGGTGAGGGGGCTTCAGGGTTTAATGTACGTGGTGGTGGAGCAGATCAAAATTTAATCCTTTTAGACGAGGCTATAATTTTTAACTCCTCTCACCTATTTGGTTTCTTTTCGGTTTTCAATCCAGATGCCATAAAAAACATTAAATTATATAAAGGTGGAATTCCTGCGCGGTATGGTGGTAGGGTATCCTCTGTTCTTGATATTTTTCAAAAAGAAGGAAATAGTAAAGAGTTTAAAATGAACGGTGGTATAGGCGCCGTAGCAAGTAGGTTGTTAGTAGAAGGACCTATAAAAAAGGATAAGGCTGCTTTCTTGATAGGCGGAAGAGCTTCATATGCCCATTTGTTTCTACCCTTATTCGATGTGGACAATAAGGCCTATTTCTACGACCTAAACACAAAACTCAATTACAGATTAAACGACAACAATAACATATTTCTCTCCGGATATTTTGGAAGGGATGTTTTTGGAATTAATGATAGTTTCGTAAACACCTATGGCAATGCTGTAGGTAATTTTAGATGGAACCATTTGTTTTCTGATAAATTATTCTCCAATTTATCCCTCATCTATTCCGATTACTACTACGGTCTAAAACTTGATTTTGTAGGTTTTAATTGGAATTCGGGTATCCGTAACTTCAACCTTAAATATGATTTAAAACATTATGTAAGTGATAAGCTTCAAGTGAATTATGGTATTAATAATGTCTACTATCAATTCAACCCTGGAAAAATAGAACCCAGCAACGATCAGTCTGGTATTATTGAAAAACAACTTATTCAGAAATATGCCAATGAATTTGCTGTATACGTTGATATAGAACATCAGGTTACCCCTAATCTAAGTCTAGGGTACGGGCTTCGCTTTAGTCAATTTACGCGATTAGGGCAAGATGAACTTAATGTATACACAAACAATAATCCGGTTGCTTTTGATCCTTTATTATTGGTTTACCAAGAAGCCGAACCTATTGACGTTGTGAATTCTGGGCGAGGTGTAAATTTGGCCACATTCAATAATTTTGAACCACGTGCCTCCCTATCGTATACCTTAAATGAAAGCAGTTCTATTAAAGCCAGTTATACCCGGTTGGCTCAGTACCTTCATTTATTATCAAATACCAGCTCTCCTACTCCTTTAGATGTATGGACACCAAGTGGACCATTTATAAAGCCTCAGTTATTAGATCAATATGCTTTTGGCTACTTCAAGAATATTAAAGGTGGAGATTACACTATAGAAAGTGAGGTGTTTTTTAAAGAAATTCAAAATAGAATAGACTATATAGATGGCGCCAACCTCATTGCGAATGATGCCATTGAACAAGTGATTTTAAACGGTGAGGCACGGTCTTATGGCTTAGAATTATTGCTGCGTAAAAATGAAGGTAGACTACAAGGCTGGTTAGCGTATACACTTTCTAAATCTGAACAACGTACACCTGGAAGAACTCTAGATATAGATAATGGCCAAAGTAATATGGAGACAGGAATCAATTATAGTAATTGGTATAACACCCCTTATGATAAAACACACGATATATCTTTATTTTTGAGTTATGACTTAAATAAAAAATGGAGTTTCAGTAGTAATTTTGTGTATCAGACAGGTCAGCCTACAAATTATCCCATAGGGCAATTTGAATTTCAAGAATTGGTTGTTCCCTATTACGGACTTCGAAATAAGCAGCGTTTACCAGCTTACAATAGGCTTGACATCGCAGCCACTCTAACCCCTAAAAAAAATAAGTATAAAAAAATTAAAGGCGAATGGGTGTTTAGCCTATACAATGTTTACAATAGGCGAAACGCTGCATCCATAAACTTTAGACGAAATGATGATACCGGCGCCAATGAAGCAATTCGAACTTCAATTTTTGGAATTATTCCTGCAGTAACCTATAATTTTACACTTTAACTCATGAAACGTATACTACTACTATTATTGACACTGGCGTTTTTTGTTTCTTGTGAAGATGTTATCGAGATTGAACTACCAACAGAAACACCTCGATTAACAGTTGACGCTATAATTCGAATCGACACAACACAAAATTTTACTACAGCTAGCATAAGAATCGGCTTAAGCAGTTCCTTTTTTGATGAAAACCAAACTACAGAAATAGAGCAGGTCATGATACTAAATCCAGACTATGTACCATTGGGTCCTCTTGATGCTAATTTCATTCTATTTTCAGAAACAGATCCTGGTATTTACGAGGGAACAAAAAATACTGGCTTTTTTACGTCAGGCGAACTTCAGTTATACATTGAAGTCGATGAAGAAGTCTATTATGCCAATACAAGGTATGTATCTAGCGTTCCAATCGATTCTCTGGAACAAGGAAATGAAACTTTATTTTCAGGGGATGAAAAAGAAGTTATCGTTACTTTCACGGACAAAGAAAATCGAGACGATTTTTATATTTTGGATTTTGATTTTAATCAATACCTAGTAACTGAAGATGAATTTTATCAAGGTCAAGCTTTTGTATTTTCCTATTTTTATGATATAGATTTGCAATTGGATGCCGATTCAACAATCAACATTAGTCTTTTAGGTGCAGATGAATCTTTCTATAATTATATGAACCAAATTATTGTGCAGTCTGGTGGTGACCAAGGTCCTTTTCAAACCCCTGCCGCCACTGTGAGGGGAAATGTTTTTAATGTAACAGGAATAGAGAATATAGAAGTGCTTGACAATGTTGAAAGCTCAGATAATTTTGCATTAGGCTATTTCGCCGTTGTGCAGGAGTATAAAAAAAGTATCGTATTAGAAAATGAGGAGAACTGATAAAGATTTACTTGTAAAGGGGCTAAAAAGATTAGGAACTACCGTAGTACTAATGTTCACGGCTCCATTTGTACTTTGGCAAGCTTTTAAAAATGAAGAACATCCTTTATTTTGGCCCATTTGTATTTTAGGGGTTATATTGGCTGGCTGGGCCGTTTTTATGGGGTTTAAAGGAATCACAACTATAGTTGATTCCGTTTTCGGAAAAAAAACTAAATCCTCTTAATTTTTGGGTACCCTAGTGGTCTTCTTCCACTTATTGTACAACTTATCATAGTTATAATCTAAAACGGTAGCCTGCCGTTTTAATTTACCTTTTGAAAATGCACGTTGCAAAATGTCTTCAATCAAATAGTCCTCTTCAATTTGATCAGGATGAAACTCCTCCTTTATACTAATTTTAAAAAACTTTGCAGTGGTATTATACCAAAATGCACGCCAACCGTTTCTTAAATCTTTAACCAAATCAAATGCTGTAGTTCCTGTTTGCCTATAAATCAGTTTAACTAAAATCTGACCTTCGGTACGTGTCAATTTTTTAAGTTCTTCAGAAAATTCTTCCTCAATGTATTTATGAATCTTTCTTGTATACTTCCTTTTCTTCCTTTTGTTTTTTATGCCCGAAAGGCTATCATTAAGCTCCACTAATCGTTCTGCAGCCAATTTTGCATATGGGTATACTTTCTCTGTTTTTCTACGCAAAATATAATACCTCAATTTGTCATCATAAGATGAAAATTTCAGTTTACCAAAAACATAGGTTTCTTCTAAAGCTATAGAACTTTGTACTAGAGAATCACCCGCTATTATGATCATTTTTTCAGTTACGGAATCTAACTCCTGTTCTTCTACCTGTGCAGAACAAATAGAAATGGTAACCAAGGATAAAAAAAAGAGCAAATAGTTGTATTTCATTAACATAGCTTAAGCAAAAGTCTTGCCAAAATTAACGATAATAACAGAAGGTTATTATTAATACAACGCTAATATTGTTAAGTTTGTAGCTTAAATTTATGTTGATGGCTGATAAAAAAATAATTACCAAAAAGTCACTAGACTTTTTTGAAAAATACTTAAATAATGCTGCTCCTACCGGTTATGAATTGGAAGGGCAAAAATTATGGATGGACTACCTAAAACCTTATGTGGACACTTTTATTACTGATACCTATGGCACTGCGGTAGGTGTAATAAATCCTGATGCAAAATACAAAGTGGTCATTGAAGGGCATTCTGATGAAATTTCATGGTATGTCAATTATATTACTGACAATGGTTTAATCTACGTAATTCGTAATGGTGGTAGCGACCATCAAATAGCTCCTTCCAAGTGGGTAAATATCCATACGAAAAAGGGTATTGTTAAAGGTGTATTTGGTTGGCCAGCAATTCACACTCGTAAAGGAGAAAAAGAAGAACTAGCCCCTAAATTAGATAATATTACTATCGACATAGGCGCAAAAGACAAAGCTGAAGTTGAAAAAATGGGTGTTCATGTAGGCTGTGTTATCACCTACCCAGATACGTTTCAAGTTTTAAATGGTGACAAATTTGTTTGTAGGGCCATAGATAATCGTGCAGGAGGGTTTATGATTGCAGAAGTAGCACGATTACTGCATGAGAATAAGGTGAAATTACCTTTTGGTCTTTATATCACCAATTCGGTGCAAGAGGAAATAGGACTTCGTGGTGCAGAAATGATTACCCAAACCATTAAGCCTGATGTAGCTATTATTACAGATGTTTGTCATGATACCACTACGCCAATGATTGAGAAGAAAATTCAAGGACATACGGAGATTGGGGCAGGACCAGTAATTTCTTATGCTCCTGCAGTACAAAATAAACTACGGGAACGTATTATTGAAACTGCAGAAGGCAATAAGATTCCGTTTCAACGTATGGCAGCTTCAAGAGCAACCGGGACAGATACAGATGCTTTCGCCTATAGTAATGGTGGTGTAGCGTCTGCATTGATTTCGTTGCCTTTGCGCTATATGCACACCACAGTAGAAATGGTTCATAGAGATGATGTTGAAAATGTTATTCGATTAATTTATGAAACGCTTTTAAATATTAAAGAAGGCGAAACCTTTAGTTATTTCGATTAAATTATTGAATCCCTCCTTTTTTTGGAGGGATTTTTTTTTGTGTTATGGATGAACTTATAGATATATTACATGCTAACGGAGAACCAACCGGAGTAACAGCAATGAAATCGGAAGCGCACCAAATAGGGCTTTTTCATGCTACAGTTCATATTTGGTTCTACACAACAGATGGAGAAATCCTGTTTCAAAAACGCGCTACAACCAAAGATGTCTATCCAAGGCTATGGGATGTATCCGTTGCCGGACATGTTGGTGCTGGAGAACCTATTGTAGGTTCTGCCATTCGTGAGACACGAGAAGAAATTGGTTTAGCGATAACTGAACATAAATTACTAAAAATTGGAGTATTCAAATCAGTTCAAAAACATTCTGAACAACTTATTGATTGCGAATATCAACATACCTTTCTTTCTGAATTAAAGGTTCCGCTAGAAAAATTGACCAAACAACTAAGTGAAGTGGAAGACCTTAAGCTAGTGTCTATCAACCTAATTGAAAAAGAATTAACTAATACTGAGATTGCTGCACCTTACGTGCCACACTCCCAATCTTATTACAATACCATTTTAAAGAAAATCAATAGCCTACTTTAGAGTAGCTACAAATTCTTCGACCTCAGAAAATGCGTACGAAGTTTGATTACCACTCTCCATATGTTTTACTACAAAAGAATTGTTGCTTAATTCTTCGGCACCTAAAAGAATTACATTGGGCACCTTTCTATTATTGGCATATTTAAACTGTTTTTGAATTTTCGCATCCGAAGGATATAAATCTGCAAAAATACCTTTCTTACGAAGCACTGTTACTAATTTTAAAGACGCCAGAGCCTCTTTCGTACCAAAGTTAAGGCAAAGCACATCAAGTGTTTTATCAACCGACTGTGGGAATAGGTTTAGTTCTTCCAAAACTAAGTAAATACGGTCAAGTCCGAATGAAATACCCACACCACTCACATCTTTTAATCCAAAGATAGCGGTAAGGTCATCATATCGACCACCTCCACCGATTGAGCCCATGTTTACCCCAACAGGTGCTGATACTTCGAAAATAGCTCCTGTATAATAATTTAATCCACGGGCCAACGTAACATCAATTGCCAGTTTAACCTTTTGCAACCCTACAGATGAAATAGTCTGCATTATAAACCGAAGTTCCTCTAACCCTTTTTCCCCCTCTTCAGAACCTTTAAGCAACTTTTCTAAACGTTGTAATTGATCAACATTACTACCTTGTGGTTCAAACAAGGGTGCAGCCTTTTCAATGGCAGCCTGAGAAATACCTTTTGACAACATTTCTTTCTTAACTCCTTCCTCCCCTATTTTATCTAACTTATCTAGGGCTACAGTAAAATCAATCAATAAATGTTTGGCACCGATGACTTCTGCGATACCAGCCAAAATTTTTCTATTGTTCATTTTGATGGTAACGCCTTCTAGCTTTAAGTCGGCGAACACGGCATCATACAATTGTATCAATTCAACCTCCTGCAGTAATGAGTCTGAACCTACTACATCTGCATCACATTGAAAAAACTCTCTAAAACGACCCTTTTGTGGCCTGTCTGCACGCCATACCGGTTGAATTTGGTAGCGTTTAAAAGGGAAATCTAATTCATTCTGATGCATCACCACATAACGTGCGAAAGGTACCGTTAGGTCATACCTCAAAGCTTTTTCTGTAATTTTCGGTGCAATGCTTGCAGATTTCTTAGAGCTATAGGTTATATCATCAACCTTACTGATAAAATCACCAGAATTCAATATTTTAAATATTAAACGGTCGCCTTCTTCCCCATACTTACCCAATAATGTATCAGAGTTTTCAAAAGAAGGAGTCTCTATAGGTTGAAAACCATAGGTTTGAAAATTTCTTTTAATCGTATCAAAAATATAGTTACGCTTTGCAATTTCAGAAGGTGAAAAATCACGCGTTCCTTTAGGTATGGATGGTTTCTGTGCCATTAATTAAGTATTGTGTTACAAATATAGAACTCCCCTTAGTCCCCTCCAAAAGAGGGAAGGTTTTGTTTGATCAAAGAATTTTCACTCTTTTGTTCAATAACCCCTACCATAATTTCATGATATTTGGGCTTACTTAGTAAGATTAAGTGGTTTCAATAACTTTTTCAAACCACTTGTACAATTCACCTTTAGTAATGACCGCTCCTTGTTTAAGAAGTAAGAATTTATCAATATTTTTATCGTTAGTATATGCCTTGGCTGCTGTTAAATATTCAACAAAGTCAGATTGCCAGTTCTTTTTAAACCAATCAAAACCCACTTTAGTAGTCAAATCTAAATCTGGGTTCATAACTTTTACAGAAATCAGCTTCATTTCTTTATCGGTCAAGTAAAACAAATGCATTTGATCTTTAGAAATATTCTCCAAATAAGTGACTTTAGTCAATACTCCCTCCCAAACCAAATCACTAAACACATCCAATTCCTCTTCTGCTACCTTAGGCTTATCCTTTTTAATCGAATGCCATTCATCACCTGTAATAGATTGGGTAGCCAAGAAGTTGACAAACTCGGGTTGTAGTTCTTCTAATTGTTCTTTTGTAAGTCTTGTATATTTCATCTGTTGCAATTCTTTACTATATGGTCTGACCTACCGGCAGGAAGGTGTAATTTACCACTAAACATTTTGCGTTAAAACGGCTCATTTCATGACAAATCAAAAAAAAGCCTTCCAGTAAACTGAAAGGCTTATATATTAAATAATTTAAAAAATTATTTCTTATCTGCAATTACTTCAAATCCAAAATCAACTACAACCTCACGGTGTAATCTAATATGAGCATTATAAGGTCCGGTTCTTTTAACCGCACCACCTAAAATGCTAATGAATTTTTTGTCAATTGGATGACCATCTTTAGCTAAAGCTTCGGCCAAATCACCGTTAGTAACTGAACCGAACAATTTATCGGCAGCTCCTGTTTTAGCAGTGATTTTTAATTCTAAAGCTTTCAATGCCTCTTCGGTTTTCTTAGCGGCATCAACAACTTTCTTCTCTTTATGTGCTCTTTGCTTTAGGTTTTCGGCTAAAACTTTTTTAGCAGATGTAGTAGCCATTGCAGCCAAGCCTTGAGGAATAAGGAAATTTCTTCCGTATCCGTTCTTAACATTAACCACATCGTCTTTAAAACCTAAATTCTGTACGTCTTCTTTTAATATAAGCTCCATGATTCTTTTCTTATTATTTTAATAAATCAGCAACATATGGCATTAATGCCAAATGACGAGCTCTTTTTACCGCTTGGGCTACTTTTCTTTGATACTTCAATGAAGTTCCTGTAAGCCTTCTTGGTAATAATTTACCTTGCTCGTTTACCAACTTCAATAAAAAATCTGCATCCTTATAATCCACGTATTTAATACCGGATTTTTTAAAACGACAATACTTCTTTTTAGTGTTGGTCTCAATATTTAATGGAGTTAGATACCTAATCTCCCCATCCTTCTTTCCTTTTGCCTGTTGTTGTAATGTTGCCATAATACTTAAGCTTTAGCGGTTTTGTTTCTTGTTCTTCTTCTTTCTGCCCATGAAATAGCGTGCTTGTCCAACTTAACGGTCAAGAATCGCATAACACGTTCATCTCTTCTAAACTCCTGTTCGTAAGGTGTAATCACCTCACCAGTGTTCGTGAATTCGAACAAGTGGTAAAAGCCACTTTTCTTGTTTTGGATAGGATAGGCCAATTTCTTTAGGCCCCAATTTTCTTTGGCAACCATTTTGGCGCCATTTTTAATTAAGAAATCCTCGAATTTCTTAACTGTTTCCTCTATCTGTACATCTGATAGAACGGGATTCATAATGAAAACAGTTTCGTAATGGTTCATATTTATTTTGTTTTAAAGAGTGCAAAAATAGATAATATTTTAAAATAATTATAAGAAATGCGAATATTCTTCGTTATTGAATGGTAACAACATGAAAAATAAACCCAATCTTAATAATATGATCATTACCAAATACACGATCACCACTGCATTGTTTACATCTTTTGTTGTAGTTAAGCAGCTTTTTTCGGTAATTTGTCGATGATTTAACCCCTCAAATCAGCCCTTATGAAATTACGAAGTATCATCGTTGACGATTCATCCATGCAAAGGATGGCCGTTGCAAAGTTGGTGAACAATCATCCAAATTTAACTATGGTGGCAGAATACAGTAATGCTATCGAAGCCAAAAACGGAATTAAGAACCATGAGATAGACCTTATATTTCTTGATGTTGAAATGCCAATTATCACCGGGTTCGACCTACTCGAGTCCCTAGAAAACAGTCCTCAGGTAGTTTTAATTACTGGTAAACCAGATTACGCCCTTAAAGCATTTGACTATGATGTAACGGATTATTTACATAAACCGATTACCATGGCACGTTTTGATGCGTCGGTTAAAAGAGCAGTTGCAAATTACGAGCAATTGCATCGGGTTAATGAAGATGAAGAGCATATTTTTGTAAAGAGCAACCTTAAGAAAAGAAAGGTTATTTTGAATGATATTAAGTGGATTGAAGCACTTGGTGACTACATTAAATTGGTAACCGATGAAGCAAATATCGTAATCTTATCAACAATGAAATCTTTTGAAAAGCAATTGCCAGCAGACAAGTTTTTAAGAATTCATAAATCTTATATTATTAACCTTGAGAAGGTTGAAAAATTCAATAGCAAAAATGTAGAAGTTAGCGGTAGATCGATTCCGTTAAGCAGAAACAAAAAAGCAGAATTAGCCGAAGCGCTGAGTAACGTATAGTAGTATGATATATATATATTTAAAAAGACCGCTTTAGTGCGGTCTTTTTATTTTACACATGATCTACATTATATATTACCCTAACACTTCTATACATTGAGATTGCCTTAAAGGAGGTCTCGATACGTTTTATATTAGCCTTTGTCTGCGCAAGAGATTGTACTTTTTGAACCTTTACCATAATATGTTTCAAGTACTGGTTTCGTATTCTTGCCACTGGAGGATATTCTGGACCTAAGACTGTACCACCAAAATTAGCGCGTAATGCTCCCGCAAACCAATCTGCAGCTTCATTGAGCACATTATAATTTTTGTGTTTGAACGTCACTTTAATAATTCGGCTTACTGGTGGATATTTAAACTGCTCACGCTCATATAGCTGTTCTGCATACATACCTTCATAGTCGCTGTTCGTAACTTGTTTTAAAATCTGATGAAATGGGTTATAAGTCTGAATAATAACCTTACCTCTTTTTTTAGTACGCCCTGCCCTACCTGATACTTGAGTCAATAATTGATAGGTTCTTTCATGTGCGCGATAATCAGGAAAATTCAATAAAGAATCTGCATTCATTACCCCTACTAAATTTACATTTCTAAAATCGAGTCCTTTTGTGAGCATTTGGGTTCCAACTAAAATATCCAGCTCCTGTTGCTCAAAGGCTGTAATAATCTTTTCATAGCCATGCTTACCACGGGTTGTATCCAAATCCATACGGCCAACCTTTGCGTCTGGAAACAATCCTACAACTTCTTTTTCTATTTGTTCGGTGCCGAATCCCTTTGTATCCAAATCGGGACTTCCACAGGCAAAGCAAATTTTAGGCAATGCCGTATGATGACTACAGTAATGACAACGTAGTTGATTTCGAAATTGATGATAGGTAAGACTTACATCACAATTAGGACATTGCGGTGTATGTCCGCACGTTAAGCACTCCAATAAAGGCGCAAAGCCTCTTCGGTTTTGAAACAATATAATTTGATCACCTTCAGATAAGGTTTCTTCCATTTCCAATAATAATCTTTCTGAAAAATGCCCTTTCATTCGTTTTTTACGGGCAGCTTCCTTAATGTCCACCAATTCCATCTCAGGTAACATAACATTACCATAACGCCTAGTAATCTCGGCATAACCATATTTACCAGTTTGAGCATTATGATAACTCTCAACACTTGGGGTAGCTGAACCTAAGAGGACACCAGCATTATGTAAATTACCTAAAACTATGGCGGCATCTCTAGCATGATATCTTGGTGCTGGATCAAATTGCTTAAAGGAACTTTCATGTTCTTCATCAATAATAACCAAACCTAGTTTACTAAAAGGCAGATATAATGCGGACCGAGCTCCAATCACCAACTGAGCTTTTGGTTTGGCTAGTAATACATTTTGCCACACCTCTACACGCTCTTGAACATTATATTTTGAATGGTAAATAGCAATTTTATCCCCAAAGTACTCTTGTAATCTACTGATTAACTGTGTAGTAAGTGCTATTTCGGGTAATAAATACAGGGCTTGCAACCCTTTTTCCAAACATTCCTCAATCAACTTTACATACACTTCTGTCTTACCAGAAGAGGTTATTCCTTTTAATAAAGTCACCTTTTTTTTTGCGAAAGCAGCTTTAATATCTACTAAGGCAGATTCTTGATACTCATTTAGGTCTTTACTTTCAGAAGTATCAGAAGTTCCATCATAAACAACCCTATCTGTCTTAATAAAATACTCTTCTAAAATTTCCTTATCCACCAATGACTTAATAATGGCCTTTGAGCTATTACTAGATTTCTCTAAATCTGTAACTTTTATGGGTTTTCGTGTGCTTCCCTGTAATTGAAATAGCGTTAAGACAACTTGGCTTTGCTTTGGAGCTCTACTAAGAGAATTTAAAAGTTCTTCTAATTTTTCATCTGAAGTATAGGCTACCCCTAATTTTACATAGCGAACTAATTTTGGTTTATATTGATAATAAACTTCCTCTTTAAGTACGATCACTTTTTTTTTCAATAACCGCTCGAGTATTGGTAGAACATTTTTACGCTCAACTATAGCAGAGACTTCTTGAACTTTAAGTATAGATTGATGCTGAAGTGCTTCATACACTAAAAACTCATCATCAAGGAGCTCTTTTTCCTCAACCTCATATTCCAGATTTCGCAAAACCAATGTTTCGCTTTCCAACAAAAATGCTCCAGGTAATGCGCTACGTACTACTTCTCCTAAAGTGCACATGTAGTATGAAGAAATCCATTCCCAATGCTTAAGCTGAACTGCTTTAACGATAGGATAATCATCTAAAAGCTGATGAATTTCCTTAGCTTCATAGGCCTGTGGTGGAGTTTGATGAATACTATGAACTAATCCTGTATATATTTTTGATTTTCCAAAAGGAACCGCAACACGCATGCCCGGCTGAAGCAATACAGACTCTTCTTCGGTGATGCTGTAGGTAAAGAGCCGTTCTAAGGGTATAGGTAATATAACATTGATAAAATTAGCCATAAAGTTTATCCTTCCAGCCGTAACCAAGTCTGTGTTCTGTAAATAAAAGCCAAATATCCCCTTACTTTTAATTCATCGGAATTATCTGGGTTCAACCATATTTTAAACCGGAAGGTCATTGCTTGCTCAGGATCAAAAAGTCGTTTTCCTTTCCATTCCCCATCATCATGTTTCTCGCCTGCCGTAATAATTTCCATACCTTCTACCGGCTTATCTTTCATTTCACCATCACATTTGGTGCATTTCACACCTTCTTTTCCATCTTCCAAAATTTCAACAACCTTACCATACATCAACCCGTCTTTTTTATAAATTTCAATAACTCCTTTAGGCAAACCAGTACGGTCATCAATGGTTTTCCATTTTCCGAAAACGGACTGACCAAAAGTACTCACTGTACAACAAAAGAAGCCTAAAAGGCATAACTGTATAATTTGGTTTCTCATTCTTTCCTGGTGATTTTTCGCAACGTATTAAGGGATGCGTTTAGTTCAAACCCAAGCAGCAATATATTAGAATTTAGCCAGATGTAAACCATTAAAATCAATAATCCTCCAAGAGCACCATATAATTCATTATAGCGGGCAAATTTTTCAACGTAAATTCCGAATAGGTACGATGTAACCAAAAATAAAATAGTGGTCATTAAAGCCCCTATTGAAAAGAAATGGGCCTGTTTACCTTCCTTGGTTCCAGAATAGTATAAAATTGCAGTCGTAAAGTAGCTAAGAATTATAAAAAAAAGCACCTTGGCGATCTGAACACCAACCATTTCTTCTTCCCCCAGCACATATCCGCCTTGTCTTGCTGCAAATTCCGAAAGGTAGCCTAGCACATAAAACTCAAAATATATAAAAGCTACAAAACCTAAAATTATTAATACAGCCAAGATGAGACCTACCATCAAAGCATAAACATACTGCCTAAAAAAATTACGTGTCAATTCAATATGATAGGACGTTTCAAAACCCCCAAAAATAGAATGCACGCCATTAGCCATTAAAAAAATCGAAAGTATAAAGGCAGATGAAAGTAATCCCCCACTTTTTTGATCTTTGATTTGTTGAAATACTTCACCAAAATATTCACCCGTAGCACTAGGTAAAAAAGATTCTAGAAACAATTGAAATTGCACATCAAAATCGCCATGTTCTATACTGATGTAAGATACCAAAAAGGGCACCAAGGTCACCATGAATATCAGCAAGGGAAAAAGGGCCATAAATAGGCTAAACGCAATAGCACTAGCTCTTGTAGACAAGGTTCCTTTTAAAATACCAAACACGTACATTTCTAAAAGGTCATAAACCGAAAGTCCCTCAAAACCAGGTAATCTAACCTTTTTTAAAAGACGGACAGCCCAGTTTATTATAGGAATCTTTTCTAGTTTTTCCTCGACCTCTAAAGACATTTAAACCGCTTTTAAACTTAAATCCATATTGTAGACCGAATGTGTCAAAGCACCTGATGAAATATAATCAACACCACATTCTGCATATTCCCGAATTGTTTTCTCATTAATTCCACCAGAAGATTCCGTTAAACAGGTATCGCCTATTAATTTGACCGCCTTTCGGGTATCCTCATAATTAAAGTTATCTATTAAAATTCGATACACGCCAGCAGATTCTAATATTTCCTTTATCTCATCTAAATTTCTGGCTTCAACAATGATTTTTAAATCTCTATCTGTCTCTTTTAAATATTTCTTGGTCTTATCTATGGCTTTAGTAATCCCACCAGCAAAATCAATATGATTATCCTTTAGCATTATCATGTCATAAAGCGCAAACCTATGGTTTTCACCACCACCAATTTTTACAGCCCATTTTTCAAGCGCACGAATTCCTGGTGTTGTTTTTCGGGTATCCAATATTTTTGTTTCGGTGCCATTCAATAAATTCACGAACATATTGGTCTTGGTAGCAATTGCACTCATGCGCTGCATTGCGTTGAGCACTAAACGTTCTGCCTTTAAAATACTTTGTGAACTTCCTTCCACATAAAAAACAATATCACCATGATTTACAGGAGAACCATCTGAAATATGTATATCTATAGTTAGATTGGGGTCAACAAAATAAAATACCAATTTTGCGAAATCTACTCCAGCAATGATACCTTCATCCTTCACCAATAGTTTAGCCTTGCCAACCGCTGTATCTGTTATACACGCTAATGAACTATGATCACCATCACCAACATCTTCACGAATAGCATTTGCTATGATTAATGTAATCTCTTCCTTAAATTGTTCTTCTGAAATCATATATTTAAAATCTATTGCTTTGCTAAATTACAAATCCATTTGCGAAATTGATTTACTTTTGAAATATGACTATAAAACTTTTAGCCATTGGCAAAACCGATAGTTCTCAACTACAAGAGCTTGTTGATGTTTATCAAAAAAGATTACAGCGCTATATCAATTTTGAAATAGAGCTAATTCCTGATTTAAAGAAAACTAAAAATATATCGGAAAACCAACAAAAAGAAAAAGAAGGTGAGTTTATCCTCAAAAGATTAGCTACTACAGATGTGCTGATACTTTTTGATGAAAATGGAAAACATTATACTTCTGTTGAATTTTCGACCTTTTTACAGAAAAAAATGAATGCAGGAATAAAGCAATTGGTGTTCCTTATTGGAGGCCCTTACGGGTTTAGTAATGAAGTTTATTCGAGGGCATCAGGAAAAATAAGCCTTTCAAAAATGACCTTTTCCCACCAAATGGTACGCTTATTTATCACCGAACAGATTTATCGGGCGTTTACCATTTTAAAGAATGAGCCATATCATCATCAATAATAATTGAAGCTCAAGTTTACTATTAAACTCAAGCTTCACATATATCGTATTAATTAACTAGTAAAGCACTCTGAACTTAATCGTATTCTCTACCTTTTTTAATGCCTTAATTACATCTTTGTTATACTCCTTATCCAAATCGGTAATCACATACCCTACTTCATTATCTGTAGAAAGATATTGACTTGAAATGTTTAATTCGTACTGGGCCAATACTTTATTGATTTTTGCCATGATACCCGGAACATTTTTATGAATATGAAGAAAACGATGTGATTTGTTTTGCTTCGGCAAACGAATATTAGGGAAATTAACGGCATCAACGGTATTACCTGAGTTGATGTAATCCATAATTTTATTAGGCACAAAATCTGCAATATCGCGTTGAGCTTCTTCTGTGCTACCACCTACATGTGGTGTCAATATTACATTAGGGAACCCTTGTAATTTAGTATGGAAATCACCGTTGCTAGCAGGCTCATCTGGATACACATCAATTGCCGCACCACCTATATAACCTTCTTTCAAACCATCTGCAAGTGCATCAATATCCACCACAAATCCTCTTGACAGGTTGATGAGCATAGCCCCTTTTTTCATTTGCTTTATCTCACGCTCCCCTATGAAATTCTTATTAACTTTATTATCATCGATATGTAAGGTTACTACATCTGAAACATTCAATAAATTTTCTAAGGTATTGCATTTAACAGCATTACCCAACGCCAATTTATCATCTACATCATAATAGTACACACGCATACCCATGGCTTCTGCCAAAACAGATAATTGTTTACCTATGTTACCATACCCTATAATACCCAAGTTCTTACCACGCACCTCTCGTGAACCTGCAGCTGTTTTTTGCCATTGTCCTTCATGAATCTCTCTGCTACGATCAAAAACACTTCGCATGAGCATAATTATTTCACCAATGGCCAATTCTACAACAGATCGTGTATTGCTGTAAGGCGCATTAAAAACTACAACTCCTTTTTTCTTGGCATTTTCCAAATCAATTTGAGTCGTTCCTATACAAAAGGCACCTACGACCAAAAGTTTATCGGCAGCGTCTAAAACCGTCTGTGTTACTTGGGTTTTGGAACGTATACCAAGAACATGAACGCCCTTAATTTTTTCTATAAGCTCTTCTTCCGACAAGCTATGTTTAATAAGTTCAACTGAAAACCCATCTTCAGAAAGATTTTCAAATGCAGCGGTATGCACATTTTCTAATAAAAGGACCTTGATCCTATTTTTCGGGTACGAGATATTTCTTGGCAACTTGTTCACAAATAAAAATTCATCTAAACTTGGTGTAACATAATCCGCATTATTAGCGGCCTTCTCTCTATGCACGTTTTCAGTATAAGCAAAAAACTTGTCTGCTATACCTGCTTCGCGCATTACATAATCACTGTAACCATCCCCTATTACCTGAACTTCTCCATCCAGATTCATTTGCTTTAAGCAATCTATTTTTCCATTATGCTGGGATAGTACATTTTTCTCATCAAAACCGATGATGTTTCCTTCTTGGTCAAATTTAAATGTATTCGCATACACCCGCTCTGAAGGTATA
Source organism: Maribacter sp. ACAM166 (assembly GCF_005771495.1). Classification (GTDB taxonomy): domain Bacteria; phylum Bacteroidota; class Bacteroidia; order Flavobacteriales; family Flavobacteriaceae; genus Maribacter. Next base: position 13,950 of record NZ_VAUW01000004.1, on the reverse strand, counting down.
TTATATTCTTTAACTATGGGATCAATAAATTCTTTAAAACCACAAGATATGACATAGATATCATCTGCGTATTTTTCAAAGAATTCTTTGTTTGAGGCTATTGATTTTGATATTTTGTTCCGAAGCTCCTTGACTAGAATGTCTAAATCTTCCTTTTTAGCATTCAAAAGTTTTATACGTCGCTCTAAAGACTCTGTAAATGATATATCTCCATCTATACCAAGGTTGGTAATCTTTTGTATTTCTTTAATAATCTCATCCTTGTTTGAATTTCCTTCTAAGGTCATTTCTGCAAGCACATCTAAAGCCTCAACCCTTGTCAAGGTACTATCAAAATCAAAAACGTATTTTCTGCTCACTTTGGTCATTACCAACTTCTGTTTTTAGATTAAGAATTCTTGCTACTAAAATAAGTGGCAAAAGTAAAAATTTAATTCATCCCAATAAATGATATCCTGTAAATAAAACAAAAAGGATTCGTTATGATGAAAATGATTCAAAACTACATTTACCGATTCATGAATTGAAGAATCGCTTTAGAAAATGCTTCTGTTTTATAAGTTTCATTATGAGCACCCGAAACCGTTTTCAATATTCTACTTTTGAAAGTATCACTTAACGCTTTTGCGTTCCCATTATCTTAATCTTCATCACCACATTTTACCAAGATATCAACCTTAACCTTTGCCAACTCTTTTATAGCGGTTACGAGCTGATACTTCTGCTGCAAGTGAAGCGAACGTAAATTTGCATCAATCGATTTCGCATACTCCACAGCCCCTTTCGTTATTTCGTTCACTTCCCCATCAGATGCTTTGGCAAACATGATTCTTCTATCCCACTGTATATTGGAAAAGTCTATTCCCATACCCCTACAACCATTCTTATTCATTTATCTTTCATTAGTAATTTTGCCAAAACGATGCTTCCTCGAGAATAACCAATTGCACTATATTTTTGATGCGTAAGTGATTCATCAATAATTTAAAATCTCGAACTTCTGATCATTTTGGGGTTTATCAGAATCTCCATTCCCCCTTTAAATATGGCACAATTACCTTCTACCCCTTATCTAATAAATCTTTTTTTAATTGCGTGTTATCCCATGATTTCCGAGAATTCATAAAACCATGAAGTCACAATATAGGTTCCCCTTCTCCTTCATCTGAGAAAACAATTTTCACATCATCAAAGAATTTAAATGTTTTGGTTTGAGAGAAACCTACATTGGTGAAAATGAAAATTAGTATATATACTAAAAGATTCTTTTTTTTTATTTTACCCTTAATTTAGGAGATATATAGAAGACCGGCCAAAATTGCCAATCCAAAACTGACCAAGGTACCTATTAAAATATATTCGGTAAGCTTCCTATTGTTTCGTTCTTTAAGATCATTAAACCTAAAAACTGATTTTGCAGCTATCAACAGCCCTATTACTTCCCACCTACCAATTACTATAAAAATCAACACAAATAATCTTTCTATTATCCCTATATACTTACCTGCATTGGGTAGCGATTTGTGATCCGTTTCTATTTGGCTAGACATTCTTTCAAGGATTTTCCCCATGATTATAGCCGCAGGATAGGTAACAAAAACAACTGCCGTTATAAGATACCAATCTAAATTCTGAAAAAGAGCGAGCGTATATTCATATAAATCGGTATAAAAAACACAGCAATAAATGAGTACTATATGTAAGCCCTGGTCTATAAAAAACGGGATGCTTTTATTTTTAAATATAGAATCTGCATATAATTTGAGTAGGTCTATACAGAAATGACCAACTGAAATCGCTACTGCTATTTTCCATAACGACAAATCCCACAACAAAAGCAAGTACAGCAGCAAATGCAGCAATACATGCAGGTACAAATACCTTGATGTAATTTTATTAGACTGCTTGTGAAGCACCCATTTACTTGGCTGAAGAATAAAATCACCAATTAAATGAGCCAAAATCAATTTTATGAATATCAACATATTAAATTTCTGTTATCACCTTTTCATAATAGGACAATACATCTAAAACGAGATCCAATCTGGCCCGTTTTAATCGTTGACTTACAGCCGACTGCTTTATACCTAATTTTTGAGCGATTTGTTTTTGTGAATCTATAGGGTAATCCAAGACTAGGGTTACTATTTCAGCAGACACTACACTCCAGTCATCCATAAAATCTAATGCTAACTGCAACATCAAATTCAATGTACGGTCTTGTTCTTCTATTCCCGTTGCTATACTCAGATTGACCTTACTTTCCTTGAGTAATTCAAAATTACGCCCTGATCTTTGGTATGCTGGTCCATTTGATTCTGTTACCCCTTTACCAACATAGGTCTCCAAACCTATACCGATACCCATTCTTACATCTAACCCCTTTATAGCTTTCAACATTGCCTTGATTCGTATAGCGGTAAATAAGGCGTTCTTCTTTGTAACCTTTAATTGGAATTCATCACCACGATAAATCTCCCAATTCATTGGCGATGCACCAAATTGATTAAAATATTTCTTTAATAAATCTATCCATTCAGAACTAGGATGATTTTCAGAATTTATAATATCCCCTGTAATTATTGCTATCATGGTTATTAATTAAAACGCTAATATATTAAATAATAAGCTAATTAGATAATATATTCAAATATTAGTCATTTAAGTAATAATTAAAAATAGCTAACTACCTCAAAACCATCGCCTAGTTAGTGCGCAATACTCTTTATAGCAGCGACCAAATTTATCTAAGAGTATGCGTTCTTCGGGGATTATTTGAAACCGATTCATATACCCCACAAAAGCAGCGGCAATCAATGTATTAAACGCATTCCCTAAAATAACCCCTAGCGCCAATAAAATAAGTAACATAGCTAAATACATCGGGTTACGAGAAAATTTAAAAACTCCACCTATTACCAAATTAGAAACTTTATCAGGTTTGGTCGGATCCACAGTAGTTTTCGCCTTATAAAATTGAAAAAGAGCGATAATCGCAATTAAGATTGCTAGTACCGCTAAAATTTTAAAAAGCAGTAAACGACCGAAAAAGTCAAAGAAACCAAAAGGTAAAAATGTAGCCACTACATACATGAAAAATCCAAAAAACAAAAACACCAAAGCAGGCGGTAACTTTAATTCCATTTTATAAAATTACTACATTTGAAATTCAAAACTAACTAAATCAGTTTCCAAATTATAAGTATGCAGCTTGTATTCGCCACTCATAACGCCAATAAATTAAAAGAAATTCAACAATTAATCCCCTCATTTATCGAACTTGTTAGTTTGGATACTCTTGGCTGTACAGCAGACATACCAGAGACTGCTAACACATTAGAAGGAAATGCTAGATTAAAAGCCGATTTCATAACAAGGACCTATCAACTTCCCTGTTTTGCTGATGACACAGGCCTTCTAGTACATTCCCTTAATGGTGAGCCTGGTGTATATTCCGCACGCTATGCTGGTATAGAGAACAATTCGCAAGCCAACATGACAAAGTTATTGCATAACTTAAAGGACAAAGAAGATAGAGCTGCCCATTTTAAAACTGTAATCGCATTAAATATAAACGACGAAACACATCTATTTGAAGGTAAGGTTGAGGGTGTAATTACAACGAATCAAAAAGGTGAACATGGTTTTGGATACGATCCCATTTTCAAGCCAAATGGGTATGATCAAACTTTTGCCCAACTACCATTATCCGTGAAAAACGAGATAAGCCATCGCGGAAGAGCATTTAAACAATTGATAGCATACTTAAAGAACATTTAATGGTACAGGATAAAAATAACAGAGAAACCGTAGAAGTATCTGTTGCCTCAGAAAGAGCAGAAGCCATTGGAGGTGTTCTCATTGCGTTATTTGCTGCCCTAATGGCTATATCACAATTGGTGAACGGAGAACTGGAGGAAGAGATGATGATTGCCCACAATAATGTTGTCAGTTATTCCAATTGGTACCAATCTAAAAGCATCAAAGAAAGTTTAAAGGAAAGCGAACTGGATTATTTAAGCGCACTTATTAACAGCGGAATAGTTACAGAAGATAAGACGCCACTTATACAGGAGAAAATGACTTTGGTTCTAAAAAAAATTGAAAAATATAATTCGGAAAAAATTGAAATTCTCAGAGGTTCAACTCATGTAGGTAAAGAAAACTGGGTGCAAGATCTAGAAGGGGAAATGGGTAAAATTACGGGCGTAAAGGAATGGAAGCAATTGGCAGCAACATATGACTATGCTACAAAAAAGTTCGATTACGGTATGCTTTTCTTTCAAATATGTATTGTACTAGGTGCCGTCTGCATTATTATCCATGATAATCCCCTACTTCAAAAAAGCCTAATCGTACTTATGGTGGTTTTCGGTATTACCGGCACTATCTTCTCCATTTATGGCTATTTATTGGCCCCATAGTATTAATTGCCTATTAATTACACCAGTCCAATAATTAGCAGTACCTTTGCAAATTAATTAACGCCGCTGGTATAGCGTGTGTTACGCTGAGTCTAATAGGTTATGTTCGATAATCGCTCTATGTAACATTCATATTTGCGATTTAGAATAACATATTATGATAAAGTTTGAAGCACTGGGACTCCAGAAGTCCTTATTAGATGCTGTTGCTGATTTAGGTTTTGAAACCCCATCTGAAGTACAGGAAAAAGCTATTCCAATCTTATTGGAAAGCGAAACAGATTTGGTCGCCTTAGCGCAGACCGGTACAGGAAAAACCGCAGCATTTGGTTTTCCGTTAATACAAAAAATAGACAGTAATAGTAGAACCACGCAGGGATTAATTCTTTCTCCAACGCGTGAACTATGTTTACAGATTACCAAAGAAATGCAGGCGTATGCAAAATACGAACGCAACATCAATGTCGTTGCCATTTATGGTGGTGCTAGTATTACAGACCAAGCAAGACAGATTAAAAAGGGTGCACAAATTATTGTTGCTACACCTGGTAGAATGAAAGATATGATCAGTAGACGTCTTGTGGATATTTCCAAGCTCGACTATTGTGTTCTTGATGAAGCAGATGAAATGCTGAATATGGGCTTTATGGAGGATATTAAAGATATTCTTTCTAACACGCCTAATGAAAAATCTACATGGTTGTTCTCTGCAACTATGCCTAAAGAAGTTTCTGTAATTGCAAAGAAATTCATGCACTCTCCACAAGAGATTACGGTGGGAGCAAAAAATTCTGGTGCTTCAACTGTACAACATGAGTATTATGTGGTTGGTGGTAGAGATCGTTATCCCGCTTTAAAGAGATTGGCAGATACCAACCCTGATATATTTTCAGTTATTTTCTGTAGAACTAAAAGGGATACACAAAAAGTTGCCGAAAATTTGATTGAAGATGGCTACAACGCCGGAGCCTTACATGGTGATTTAAGTCAAAATCAACGTGATTTAGTAATGAATTCTTTTCGTAAGAGACAAATTCAAATGCTCGTTGCTACAGATGTAGCTGCACGTGGTATTGATGTTGATGATATTACTCACGTAATCAATTACCAATTACCTGATGAAATAGAGACCTATACGCACCGTAGTGGTAGAACAGGTAGGGCTGGAAAGTCAGGTATTTCAATGGTTCTTGTCACCCGTAGCGAACAACGCAAGATTAGAGCTATTGAGAACAAAATCAATCAAAAATTTGAATTGAAAAAAGTTCCTTCGGGAATGGAAATCTGTGAGATTCAGTTACACCATTTAGCCAATAAAATAAAAGATACCAAAACCAATTCAGACGTTGAAAGCTATTTACCTGCAATCAATGAAATTTTAGAAGGTATTGATCGTGAAGAACTTATAAATAAACTTATCTCCGCAGAATTTACAAGATTCTCAACGTACTACAACAAGTCTAAAGATTTAAATTCTTCTGATGGTGGTAGGGATAGAGATGGCGATAGAGATAGAAGTGATGGCAGAAGAGGTGGTGAAACACCCACTAGTGGTGCTGTACGGTACTTTGTAAACGTTGGTGAAAAGGATGGTTATGATTGGATGTCCTTAAAAGATTTTATTAGGGATACGGTTGGCCTAGGTCAAGAAGATGTCTTTAAAGTTGATGTAAAGGAAAGTTTTTCTTTCTTTAATACTGAAGCTGAATCTACCCAACAAATTCTTGACAAGTTTACCGAGTTTAAGGTTGACGGGCGATTCGTAAACGTAGAGGTTTCCAAAAGCCCAGGTGGTGGCGGAGGCGGTAACCGAAGAAGCGGCGGTAGTGGCGGCGGATTCAAAGGAAAAAGAAGCGGCGGCAGTAGTGGCGGCGGATTTAAAGGAAAAAGAGATGGTGCTCGTGAATCGAAAGGAAAAGGGCGCGACCGTAGTGAGTCTAGCAGTCCTAATTCTGGAAAAAGACGCAGTACTAAAAGAAAAGGAGATTTCTTTTAGTTAATTGTATATTAAAAAATACGCTTCGGCGTATTTTTTTGTTTTGTTTGTATCCTAAACGTGGTGTTAGCAATATGAAGGCTGAGTTCAACCCATAAGTGCGAAACATTTATTCTTTAGAGTTTCAATTGGATTATGATAATTAAATTTTCTGATCGGTCTGTAATTTAGTAATCTTTCAACTTCTTTTATTCTTTTATCCGTTACTTTTCTTAAGTCTGTTTTCTTTGGAAAAAATCTTCTTATCACACCTATTCTGTTTTCTACCGTTCCTTTATCCTGTGAAGTATAAGGTCTTGTAAAATATGTCCTGGCATTTAACAGTTTGCCTATTTTCTGATGCTGCGCAAATTCTTTTCCGTTGTCAAAGGTCAATGTCTTGATCCAGGAAGAATTGAAATTAGTAAGTCTTCGCTCCATTTTATCATAGACCTCACTAGCTTCTTTACCTTTCAACTTTTCTATCATTGTTATTAAGGTAGCTCTATCCGTCATTACCAAAAGTGCCGATTTATGCTCACTTCCCATCATTAGATCGACCTCGATATCCCCGATGCGTTCGCGATGGTTTACGATATCTGGGCGCTCATCTATACCGACACGCCCTTTAATAGCTCCTCTTCTATCTTTTATATTACCCCTTTTCCGCCTTCTGCTCCCGTGCCTGAGACTCTTGAATATCTTAGAATATTTAGCGTCCATCTTCTTCTTGCTTTTCTTGACATCCCATATCCATTGGTAAATTGTTTCATGGCTGACACAACTCTCACCCTCAAGTTCTAAACGTTTGCTAATGAGTTCCGGACTCCACTTCTCAAAACGGAGCAATCCTGCAATTCGCTCTTTCATCACTTCGGTCAATAAGACCCGCTTAAACTTGCATTTATGACGTGAGACCGTACGCCTCTGTGCATTTTCTGCAACATAATCACCAGCTGTCCTTCCACGCTTGGCCGTGTTCCTCTTGAGCTCTCTGTATATAGTGGCAGGATGCACTCCTATAATACCGGCAATTGCAGTTTTACCGATTTCTGCTCTTAATAAAGCTTGTATTTGATACCTTTGGTCAGGGGTCAACTGTTTGTATTTATTCATGCAAGACTAATATAATAATTGACCCTAAAACTCTTGGGGCTAGCCCCAAGAGTTTTAAATATTAGTTTCGCACTTATTACTTGAACTTACAAAGTATTATTTATCAGTCTTATTTATTTTCATATCATTTATTAGTTTTTCACAAGATTCGGAGGATGGTCAACGTATAAAGGCGGTAGTCATTAATGCTCAGACAGAATCCCCCTTAGAAAGTGTTCACGTGGTCAACCTTAACCAGGTTTTTGGTACCATTACTAATGAAAAAGGTGAATTCACGATTACTGCAACAGTAAATGACACCCTTTATATTTCTTTCCTTGGTTTCAAGTCCCAAAAAATTAGGATTACCAATGATATGTTCAAATTTGAGGATACTCAAATTGCACTGACGGAGCTGGCTTATGCCTTAGAGGAAGTAATTGTCAGGCCCTATCAACTTACCGGTTATTTAGAAATAGATGTTAAGAACCTACCTATAAACAACGCATACCAATATAGCATATCAGGTTTATCGGTTAGCTATGAAGGCGGAAACAAAAACCCTAGCGCGGTTACCAAAGTATTAGGGGCCATTTTAAATCCGGCAGACCTTTTACGAAACCTATTTGGAAAAAAACCGGCACAGTTACGCAAGTTGAGACAGATGCGAGAAGATGATGACATTCGCAATCTATTGGCTTCTAAATTTGACCGTGAAACCTTGACAGAATTTCTTCAGTTAGAAAAAGTGGATATTCAAGATATTCTAAATAACTGTAACTACTCTAAATCCTTTATAACTATAGCCAATGATCTTCAAATATTGGATGCAATTAGCAGTTGTTATGAAGAGTACAAAGTTCTAAATAGGAAGAAATAATATTTTTTAGTTTCAGTTCCAAAGTATAGCTTTATACGAAATAACAGAGAAATGAAATACTCATTCTTCATCGTACTTATGACGCTCATACTGGGTTCGTGTCAACCAGGTACAAAAGAGAAACCTAAGCATACGGCTTCCATTACCGATACGGTTGAAACTTCCAGAATAAATCCAAATTTTCAGTGGGAAGCTGCTACGGTATATTTTCTACTTACAGATCGTTTTAAAAATGGCAATCCAGCTAACGACCTGAACTTCAATCGAGATAAAGCTACAGGAAAACTTAGAGGTTTTATGGGTGGTGATATTCAAGGAATTACCCAAAAGATAAACGACGGATATTTCACAAAACTCGGCGTAAACGCACTTTGGTTCACACCAGTTATAGAACAAGTTCATGGAGCTACTGATGAAGGCACGGGAAATACGTACGCATACCATGGGTATTGGGCAAAGGACTGGACCGCCTTAGACCCTAATTTTGGAACAGAAAAGGAGTTGGAAACGCTAGTGAATACAGCTCATAAAAATGGTATTCGTGTATTGTTAGATGTTGTATTGAACCATACAGGTCCGATTACAGAAGAAGACCCCGTTTGGCCAGAAGAATGGGTTCGCACCGCTCCTACCTGTGAATTTACTACCTATGAGAATACCACCAGTTGCACCTTAGTAGCAAACCTGCCAGATATAATAACTGAATCTGACACCCCTGTAAAATTACCAGATACATTATTGGCTAAATGGAAAACTGAGGGTAGATTGAGCGAAGAGTTAGATGAGTTAGACTTATTCTTTGATCGTACAGGGTACCCTAGATCTCCACGTTTTTATGTAATCAAATGGTTAACCGATTATATTCATACCTATGGTATAGATGGCTTTAGGGTAGACACCGTAAAACATGTAAATGAGAATGTTTGGGCAGAATTATACAAGGAATCATCGGCAGCATTCGAGCTTTGGAAAAAGAAAAATACCGCTAAGGTTTTAGATACGAACCCCTTCTATATGGTTGGTGAAGTTTATAATTATGGTATTTCATATGGGCGAAAATTTGATTTTGGAGATAAGAAGGTCGATTATTTCGCTAACGGTTTTAAAAGCCTAATCAATTTTGAATTAAAGACCGATGCGGTAAAGGCGTATGAAACCATTTTTTCTAAATACAGTAAATTACTGTACGCAAACTTTAAGGATAAAAGTGTCTTAAACTACCTCACATCACACGATGATGATCAACCTTTTGATAAAGAACGCACTGATCCTAAACGAGCGGCAAACGTACTATTATTGACCCCTGGAGCTTCTCAAATCTATTATGGCGATGAGACGGCTAGAGATCTTACGATTGAAGGCACCGAAGGTGATGCTACCTTACGCTCTTTTATGAACTGGGAAGAACTCGATAGCATTCCACAGAAAAAGGAAATTTTAAAGCATTGGCAAAAAGTTGGAAGGTTCAGAAATGACCATCCAAGTATTGGAGCTGGAATACACAAAAGACTGACCAAGGTACCTTATGTTTTTAGCAGGTATTTAAACAGAAATGATTTTACAGATAAAGTGGTCATCGGCTTGGACTTACCGAAAGGAAAGAAATCAATTAGGGTAAAAGGAATTTTTGGTGATGGTACAAAATTATATGATAGCTATTCTGAAACTGAAGTAGTGGTTACCAACGGAAAAGTTATTTTAGAGAATGATTTTGATATTGCTCTATTAGAACCGCAAGAATACTAAATGGAATACACGTATGAAAAATAGAATACTTCTTAATGTGAACTAAATTTTATGGCAATAGGAAGAAGGGCCTTCGTAAAGAGATTTATGGTAGGGTTAACAAGTATTATAGCATTAACTGCACTAGATGCTTTTTGGTTTGAAAAATACATTATTGATTGGAAAGAATTTGATATGTCAGAGAACAACCCTGACCCAATATCAATAATACAACTTTCAGACATTCATCTGAAGGAGATTAATTTCTCCCTTAAAAGTATCGCTGAAAAAGTCAATAAGCTACATCCTGATGTATTGCTGTTTACAGGTGATACTATAGCTAGAAGTCGGTTTTTTAATCAATTAGAGCCTCTTTTAAGCCTTTTTAGTGACACTATATTAAAAATTGCGATTTTAGGCAATAAAGAATATACTAGTAAAATATCGTTATTAGAATTTGAAAGAATATTTAAAAAACACAATGGTCAAGTTCTTGTCAACGAGAATCTTGTTTATACAAAAGGCGATAGGACTATAAACATTCTTGGTATTGATGATTTGATAGAGGGCAATGCTGATTTTACGGCTTCCATAAAGACTATAAAAAATAGAGATTTCAGCACAATAATATTAAATCACTGTCCAGCCTATAAAGATCAAATTGATTTACTAAATCAAAAGGAAAACGTAAATATTACAGCGATACTATCTGGACACACTCATGGTGGACAAATCACCTTTTTCGGAAAGAAAATTTATACTCCTGCAGGAAGTGGTGACTATTTAAGAGGATGGTACAACAATACACATTCAAAAATGTATGTCTCAAAAGGTATTGGAACTACCATACTTCCCATCCGTTTTTTTGCACGAGCAGAAGCATCGATTTTTTATATCTAAGCTATAATCTCATAACCAAAAAAAAAGTATTCATATAATCTTTTAAGCACGCAACCTTTCATTTCTTAACTCATCTCTCAATAAGAAATGAACCGCACCATGATTAAATTAAAACTTCCTTTTAGAATATTATCTTTTGTATCACTACTCCTATTTTTATGTACAAATGAAGTTGCTTTTAATTCTGAATTCGATAAAAGTTTAGATACATGAAAAAGTAGTAAAAAAATTAATGGAAATAGCTACCGCTACACGGTAAGCTTAGGTTCTGTTTTTGGTTTTGGTTTTGGGTCAAATACAACAATAACTGTCAACAGCGGTAAACTGGTTTCTCGAACACATGAAGCTTATACATTTAATAATTTGGATAAAGAAATTCCCGAAAGCTGGGCAGAAGGCCAAAACGAACGTGGTATTCATGAGGAAGGTGCAGCAGTATAAACCCTAGATCAAATATACAATACTTGTAATTCGGATATTTTAACAGTAAGTGAAGATGATAATTACATCACCTTCCTAACTGAAAACGACGGTGTAGTGAGTACCTGTTCCTATTTCCCTAAAAATTGTCAAGATGACTGTAGTATCGGTTTTACTATTTAGTTCAATCGTTTGGGTCGATTGAAAATCATGCATTGGAATGTAGGGCTATTCTATTGCCTTCCGTATCCTTTCAACAAACCCATGAAACCATGACCTTCGCCTATTTCGGTTTTTTGCTGTAAAATTTGGCCTCCTGCTTTGGCTACCTTAGTTAAAACATCAGCAACATTCTCGCATGAAAAGTAAATAAGTGTACCCTCGGTTAAACTTGGTTTGTAGTCTTCATGCTGCACCAAACAACCAGAGGTTTCTTTAGGATTGTTGTTATCTGGAAACCTTCCCATTTTAAATCCTCTAAATTCATTGCGTGTTATAGAAATATCCAAGATAGTTTCATAGAACTTTTTTGCTCTTTCCATTTTAATTACAGGCACCTCAAACCATCCGATCATATCTTGTTTTTTATGGTGAACTTTAAATTTTGTAATCCTTGTTCAAAATCTTTCCCAACCATTTTATCCATGCTCATAAAAAGCATCATTATACGCATAGGGTACTTATTAATTCCTTTGAAGCCCCAAGTAACTTTACTCTTATTTGTATGTAGCACTTCAAGATCTATATAACAATCGGACTGAGATTTAAACGGTTTTAAAAACCGTAAATTTTGCTCCATTCGTTTCCCGTCAACTATTTTTGTAATCTCCTGCTCCCCCTCTCCTACTTCCTTATTCCCATTCCAATAACTGACTGCGCCTACTTCACCGTCGGTACCACTAATTTTTTGTTCCATGTTTGGGTCTTTTCTAGCCCACGGCGACCATTCATGTTGTTTTTCTAAACAGTTAAGGTGTTTCCATACCTTATCTGCAGCAGCATCAATTTCTATAGTTCTAAATACATGATAGCTTTTCGGTGCAATTATGGAAAGTAACATTAGTATAACGACAAGTGCTCCGACAATAATTAATAACGTATACATCTGTTTTTTAAATAGTTGTTACTCACTAAAATAAGAATAAAATAATTACTAGCATGCTATTGAATTAGAATAGCATCACTGCTTTTTATGGGTTTTCTTATTTAATTCATCCGTTTTTTTAACTCTTTTGCTGGTGCAACCTCCATTCAAAATCAGCTATTTTAAGTTTCGTTCTCAGATCTTGGAGTAAAATAGTGACAGAAACAGAAATGTTCAGACTTTCTGTAAGCTACATTTGAAAAACACCTTCCGAAAGCAACAGTGATACCCTCGAATGCGTATATCTTGGTTTATATTAAAAATTATCTTTTATTTCTAATCCAATTGAGGTCCTTATTATCAAATACTTTCAGGCACATTTAAAATTTCAGGTACATCACATTATTTTATCATGCTCCCCCTCCCTTTAGTTCATACAAATTGTCTTTATCGGAATTAAAAATTTAGACTTAAGGAGGAAGTGGTGACTATTTAAAGGTTGGTACAACAATACATATTCAAGAATGCATACCTCAAAAAGTAGCGGAACTACCATACTCCCGAGACATTTTTTTACACAAGCAGAAGCGTCCATTTTATATATTTAATTTATAACTCCAATATTGAAAATCAGTCAAAATAAAGTATTCTAAAAATAATTAAGTTTATACAATCATAAACAAGCAATCTTTTATTTCTCAGTTCATCTAAGACTCAGAAATGAATTGCACCTTGATACAATCAAAATTCCTTTTAGAGTATTATGTTTTGAACTAATACTCGTATTATCATGTATCGATGAATATGCTTTTGATACTTAATTCGATAAAAGTTTAGGCACTTAGAACATTAACAAAAAGCGACATGGAAACAGCTAACTTTATATGGTAAGCTTCTGTTCAGTATTTGGCTTTGAGTCTGAAACAATATTTCTAATGATTAGGCTATAGCGCAAACGTATGAAGCTTATGTATTCCATGAATGCGAAAAACAACTAGTATAAAGTTGGATAAATATCTCGAATGAACTTGGTTCTCATGAAGAAACCGCACAAATAATTACATTAGTTCAGGTTTTAAAGTGACTGTAAAACTAATATTCTAACAGTTAATGAAAACGTAGCGGCACAACTTGTTTCTGATTACTTATTTATTCGTTTCCAAGTCCACTTTTTCATCCTAAATATGGAAGAAATAAGCTCCTAAAAGAAAAGCGTATACCCTTTTACACGGCACATTAAATTTCATGAAGTATACTTAAACTATCTAGTTAAGAAATGCTAGCTGAAATTAGTATTTGCCTAAATTGAAATAACTATTAACCTGAGTTCGATTAAAACATAACTAGTTGATTTGTTTTAACGGTTTGATATTTGATGCTAGGTTTCTTGGGCAAGAAGCTATATGCAATAAGGCCTGAGATAATATTCACCAAGAAATTACCAAAG
>NZ_VAUW01000049.1 GCF_005771495.1 Maribacter sp. ACAM166 | reverse complement strand
ACTGAAAGCTATGGCAAAATACAAATGGTACTTATCAAATCTGGTCGCTTTTATAAGACTCAACCTTTTTGTTAAGGTAGACCTCCAAAAATGGCTCGACCACCCTTTTCAAGACCATCCGCCGCCTAAACAAAATATCGTACAGGGGGTTCTATTCTGAAAAAAACCAAAACGGTAGCTTTAGGTCAATGAAAACAGTAAAGTTATTCATTCTTGAAAACGTTTAGGACAGGATTGTTAGTAAATTTGAATTATTAACTGTCCTACTTATGGGGAAGCCTACACAGCCTCTAAATTAGATGTCGTTACTTTTGAAGTATTATTTTTTTTACAACTTGAAAGAAATATTACAATAATTATGAAGTACACATAATTTTTCATTAGTTAGTTTTCTTTTAATTGAAATTTAATTTTTAGAATCATCTATTATAGCCCCTTTTAAGGTTAGGTAATTTACTATACCCGAAACTATACCTGATATGACACCTATAGTTATAAGTGCCGTGATAAGAGAAACTTCTATAGTTCCCATATAGCGTTGCTATAGCACAGCAAGGGACGTAAGAATACCAAAAGTGAAAACCCATGTTTAATGGTTAGCCAAAATGCATTTGGAAAGAATTTCACTTTCTTCTCTTTAATTCCGAAGTAGGCAATCACAGTCAATATCATAGAAAATGTAATGGCGAGTACTACGGCAGTACCTAAAACTGTTTCTTCAGTATTTGAAATAGAATTAACTGAAATGGCAATAGATCCTTTGTCTTTCAATAGAAAATATTGAATTACGCCATTAATAATTCCGTTACTTGTGGCTGTAATTATAACTCTTTTTATTAATTTATTTTTTTTGTATCCATAATTTAATCGTTCCATTCTTCACGAATCTCTTCCATAAGATCATCATAGCGTTCTTTTAATTTTGTTGAAACCTTTTTAGAGGATTTGTGTAATTTTCTAAGCTGAAGAGCTAAGGCAATATTAAATAAACCGGCAAACAGAAAACTTAAAGCAATCAAGACTACAATACTCATTCCTGCAAAAACAGGATTCCAAATTAATATGAATGAAAATAGTGTTCCTAAAATACCAAGAGCTAATAAACCTCCCCAATTTTTACTTCCGTATTTTTTAACATCTAAAGCAAAACTTATAGCTGCAACAGAACGAAAAAGAATAACAAAACCAATATAGAAAGCCAATATGCTAAGTGAAAGTGCTGGGTGAATTACTAATGAAAAACCAACAATAAAAGTGATAATTCCGAAAGCAAGTGACCATTCCCAGTTTTCCATTTGTTTTCTATTGACTATAGAAAAAATAATTTCTGATAGTCCTCCAAATAAAAAGGATAGTGCAAATAAAAAAGATAGAGTTAGTAACGAACTTTGTGGTGATGTAAATGCAACAATACTAACAATTACAAAAAATAAACCTACTAATAAAGGTATGTACCAATGCTTAATAGATTTTAAGAATGATGCTTCCATAATAAAAAATTTTAAAAATTATAATTTCATATAAACTGCCTCGAAAACTGCTAAAGGTGCTCTTCTACCAACATTTAATGACAATACATCATTATTAATGGTATAATTATCTGCTAATTCAAAAACTTTTAAAAATTCAGATTCGTTAATAGCTACATCTGGACATACTCTTAATGTTGTAAGCATATTTGAGAAATGGATTCTGTTTCCTTCTTCTAAAGTAAATTCTCCACCTAATGTGTTACATCCAGCAAAACCAGTTACAGTATTGTCTTGAGATTTTAACGTGAAGTAGATTTCTCTTACTTGGTTATCCACCATAGATATGTCTTTGCCTTCTAGTGTTTTCAATTTCCAATATTTTTCCACAATTAAGTTTTCAATTGCTGCTTTCTTGAAAGTTGCGAAAGGAGCTCCACTACCAACGTTTAATGATAGTACACCATTTTGAATGGTGAAGTTATCTGTAAGTTCAAAAACCTTTAAAATATGGGACTCATTTATTTTAGCATCAGGACACATCATTCGTGTTGACGCTAATTGCGAGAATGAAATGCGATTTCCTTCATCTGATTTATAAGTCCCCATAAAGGTGTTGCAGCCTGAATTTCCATTAATACTATTCTCTTCTGAATTTAAGGTGAAGTAAATGATTTGCTCATTCTGTTCTCTATCATACATGTCTTGTCCTTCTAGAGTAGTCAAAACCCACTTCGAATTTTCTATAGTATTCTTATCGGCCGATTCCTTCTTTTCCATAGTTTTTTCATGATGGTTATCTGTAGTTGGAGAATTTGTTTTTTTATTTGAATTGCACCCGACTACAACTAAACCTAATATTGTCAGTAGTGTTAACTTTATATTCATGATAGTTTATTTTAATTTTATACAAAATTATCATTAGTTCGTAACAATACGAACTAATTGAAACTAAAAAAGTGTTAAAGTTTGATTTTCAGAATATTAATAATGAAGAGGAATTACTTTTCGCTGTTGCGAAACTTTCTTAATTTGGTAATAGTGCGTTCAACTAGTTGTTGTTTTTCTTTCAGATACTCTTGAAAGACATTACCTAAGGATTCCTCGTTCGTAAACTTTTCAGGATGATAATTTTTATTATAAGCATTAATTTCCTTCACAATATCCATTTCGATATCGATTGATTGATGATAAGCTTCAAGTTCAATTAAAGAGGAATATTTGGCCAGTTTGAAATATCGTTTTCGATCACCGGGTTTGGTGTAAAATGATATATAGCCCAGTTGTGTAAGCACATTGGTATTTACAGAAGTTGAACTTTTGCTAGCTTGAATTACTTCTCGAATTTCTTCAAAAGTAAGGCCTTCATAAGAGGAGAGAATGAGTAATGCATATATTCTAGATGCTAGAGGAGAAAGGTTTAAATGTTCTTCAACACCAATGCCTATTTTCTCTATGAGCTGCTCTTGTTCTCTTTTTTGTGACATTTTTTTAAACTTAAATGGTATATGTATGTATTTGGTTCGTACATAATCGAACCAAATTTAATCCTTTTGTTTTACATGAATAACATACGTAATTTCTATTCAAAAATATATTTATCAAATCAAATCCTTAATTCTATTAGTGACTGTATTTTGAGATTGATTTGTACTACTTTAAAACTCTTTTTAATAAGTAATTTTAATCATTAAGTACTCAATATGATATGTTGGTCTCAAAAAGTGGAACAATCATCGTGGGCGAAATAAAGGGTATCAACCAAAGTGGCCTCAAGATGTAAATTTACTACAGTAAAAATTATTTGTCATCACGTGTGCTGAAATCAGATGCCTACTAAGATTCTTTTTAAAACCAAATCATTTCAAATTTTATAATATCCCAAAAACAAAAAAACCTCGCTAATCAAATGATTAGCGAGGTTTAGGTCTCAGAGAGTATCTGATTAAGTGACCTGGCCGGGGCTCGAACCCGGGACCCTCTCCTTAAAAGGGAGATGCTCTACCAACTGAGCTACCAGGTCAAAAATATAAAGAACTTATGCGTATTCTATTAAACCAAATCAGCTCACATGTTTAAATAAAAAAGCCTCTTTTTTGAAGAGGCTATTATTTATTGGTGACCTGGCCGGGGCTCGAACCCGGGACCCTCTCCTTAAAAGGGAGATGCTCTACCAACTGAGCTACCAGGTCAAAAACATATCAGAAGTATTTCCTTCAATGCGGGTGCAAATATAAGTCGATTACTTTATTTTCCAAACCCTTTTTAAGATAAATTTATTTTTTTTTGAAATCCGTTTATTTTAGTTCAATTTTGTGGAAATGGATAATGTGAAAATAATATTGTTGGGTTATATGGGAAGTGGTAAAACTACGATTGGTAGAATTGTGGCTAACCATTTGAAAATTAAATTTTTAGATTTAGATTCTTATATAGAGCACGAAGAAAAAATGTCTATAGGTTCAATTTTTAAAGAAAAGGGCGAGGTCTATTTCAGAAAAAAAGAGCATGATTATCTTTCTCAAATTTTCTTAAAAGAAACCAACTTTGTTCTTTCTTTGGGTGGTGGTACTCCTTGTTTTGGTGATAATATGGATCTAGTTAATAAAAACACAGACAATTCCTTTTATATAAATGTTGGTATACCTGAACTTTCAAAGCGTTTAATAGTAGAAAAAAGTCATAGACCAATTATAGCACATTTGCATGATGATGAAATGCCAGAATTTATTGGTAAGCATTTATTTGAGCGCAGTTTCTTTTACAACAAAGCGCATCATAAAGTAAAAAGCAATCAAAACACACCAATTGAAATAGCCGAGGCTATTGTTAATTCATTAGTCTAAATAAACGCAATCATTTTGTTTTTCAAAACGAACGTTTACATGTTCTTGTAATGATGTGGATAGCGAAATTCCTTTATAATCTGCCTTAACGGGATATTTTTTATGGTTTCTATTCACCAAGACAGCTGTTTTTAACTGCTTTAATGGGGTTTTAAGAAAGTGATGTACTCCATAAATTAGGGTTGTGCCGGAGTTTAATACATCATCTACAATAACGACTGATTTGTTTATGAACTCCTTTTCTTCCATTGAAGTTGATACACCACTTTTTAAGGGGTTTCTTTTATCCATCATCACTTTACATAGTGTAATTTTGGATTCGGTGATTTTTTTAAGTGTAGCCACTATTTTCTTAGCAAAATTAATACCTCCACCCTCTATACCCGCTATTATTATTTCCTCTTCAAACACGTTCGCCTCATAAATTTGATAAGCAATGCGTTCTATTTTATGTTTAATCTGTACGTGTGATAGTATGGTATGTTCCATGTATTTAATCTATAAATACTAAAGATAGTATTGTTTTTAAAAGTATAGGTTATTCATCTTCATCTTTAGAAGAATTTGAATGTTCTGATGTATCTATATCTACTTTCTTCGATGGGGTTTCTAAAAATTCGTCGATTTCACGCCTATCTTTTTTAGTAGGTCTCCCCATTCCTTTTTTACGATAATAATCTTTTGAATACTGCAAAAGCGCATTATGTTCAAATGCTTCTTTAGGTGTAGTATCCTTACGGTAAATATCTACTAATTTCGCACCAACACGACCTGTTGGAACGTCAAGTACAGTGAACTTGTAATCAATCTGATTCTTACGAATGATGATTTCATCCAAAGGGAAAACCTCCCTGCCAGGTTTGGCGGTTTGTCCATTAATTTTAGCGTGTCCTTTTTTACATGCCGTTGATGCAATGTTTCTGGTCTTAAAATATCGTGTGCTCCACAAGAATTTATCTATGCGCATTACTGGTACAATTCTTTGTTAACTTCCCAACAAAAATAGGGGAAAATTGTATCTTGCGCGCTTAAATTAGATTATTGATGAAATTGAAATATGCCTATTTATTAATAGCGGGGTTAATTATAATAAGTTCTTGTAAAAAGGATGAAGATTCTCCAGGTGAAGTTATACCACCACAATTACTAAGTGAAGTCGCTACTGAGAATGATGCTGAGATTATAGAATTTCTGAAAACGCATTTTTATAATAAAGAAGAATTTGATGCAGTATCTGAAGGATTCGATTTAAAAATAAAATTCGATACCATCGCTGGTGCCAATAGTTCGAAGCAATCTATTTTTGATAGTCCTCTTTTAATTACAGAAACAATTTCTGTTGAGTCGTCAAGTTTTGGTAGGACTGATGGTGAAGTAATAAATCATAAGTTATACACTTTAGTGGTTAGACAAGGTGTTGAGCAAGGTAAACCGACCATTGGTGATTTTTCGATTCTTAGGTATGAAGGTTCATTGTTAAATAATACCTTGTTCGATGCATCTTCCAGCCAACCTGTACGTTTCAATCTTTCATCGGTTGTTAGGGGATTTGGAAATGGGGTGAAAAATTTTCAAACAGGAGTAGGTCCTATGGATAATTCGGATGGTACGGTTAGCTATGAAGATTTTGGAATTGGAGCGATTTTTATTCCTTCTGGTTTAGGATATTTTGATAGTTCATCAAATGCTTCTATTCCAGCCTATACTCCATTGGTTTTTAAAATTGATGCTTTTGATTATGAGCCAGACTCAGATTTTGATGGCGATGGTATTCCATCCATCCTAGAAGATTTAAATAATAATGGAAATTTAAATGACGATAACACTGATAATGAGGCAGAAGGGCTTAGTGTTTACTTGCCGAATTTTAATGATACGGACGATGACAATGATGGTATTCTAACCATAGACGAAATAGAATTGGATGCTGAAGGTAATTTCGTCGGTTTTAAAGACACCGATGGCGATGGCATTCCAGACCATTTGGATAACGATTTATAATAATAATTCATTTACAGCATAAAAAACCTCCTAAGAACATTTCTTAGGAGGTTTTTACTTTCTATAAGGTTTTCTAAAGTGTCAATGACAAACTTAAAATCAGTTGATCAGGCCTTGTGTCTATTCTACTTGGTCCGACAGTAGTGATACTGGTGTTGATAAACGATGCATCATTATCGCTAAAGCCACGTTCATAGCGTAAATCAACTCCAAGTTTGCCAAAATTTACGGCTGCACCAATATTCATTCCTACTGAAAAATCATTTTCAACATCATCTATGGTAATACCATCAAACTCCGTTTTTAAAATATATTGAAAAGCAGGTCCTGCAAAAAGGTGTAACGGACCAATTACTTTTATACCTAAGAGTACAGGCACGTCTAACTTGCTCATATCAAAATCATCACCATTGTAGTCAGATTTTGTTTTGGTATAAACTAATTCTGGTCTCAAGTACACACTTGAAGCGCCAATTTTCCCAAATACACCTAAATGATACCCAACATTACGATTAGGGTTTCTGGCTATATCACCTGCTGACTCAAAGTAATCACCATTAGCGCTATAGTTTAATCCTCCTTTTATTCCAAAACCGGAATCGCCCTGTGCTATACTATATAGTCCAGAGAGTGCCATAAAGGCCACTAAAATTATTTTTTTCATAATTGTTTTGTTTAAATTAGAACAAGTTGCAATAACAATACCAACTGTTCCTTTTCTCGTTATACCATCAAAACGTAAGGTATGTTCCTTTATTGTTTAAGTTGGTTTTTGGAACAATCTTCATTTTATTGAGTTACTTCTATGACTCTTTAGGTTTGATTAGTTCATTAACATCTTTGGTTTTTATTAAGTTTTTCACACAAACAGTTCATTATATTTGCAACTAGATTTATACGATTTGAAGTTTACATTACACAAAACAGACCTACAGTCAAAAGCAAGGGCAGGTACAATAGTGACGGATCATGGCATTATTGAAACACCAATTTTTATGCCTGTGGGCACAGTTGCCTCTGTAAAAGGAGTGCATCAGAAAGAATTGAGAGAAGAAATAAACCCAGACATTATTCTTGGTAATACATACCATCTCTTTCTACGACCCAAAACCGAGATACTTAAAAAAGCAGGTGGCCTTCATAAATTTATGGGATGGGACCGTAATCTTCTAACCGATAGTGGGGGGTATCAGGTGTATTCTTTATCTGCTAATAGAAAGATAAAAGAAGAAGGGGTGAAGTTTAAATCGCATATAGACGGTTCTACACACATGTTCACACCAGAGAATGTAATGGAGATTCAACGAGTTATCGGTGCAGATATCATTATGGCTTTTGATGAATGTACACCTTATCCATGTGAGTATAACTATGCAAAAAGGTCAATGAAGATGACCCATAGGTGGTTGGATCGTTGTATAAATCATTTAGAGAAGACACCTTTTGCATATGATTTTGAGCAAACTTTTTTTCCTATTGTACAGGGGTCAACATATAAAGATTTAAGAAGGCAATCTGCAGAGTATATTGCTAATGCGGGTGCACAGGGTAATGCTATAGGCGGACTATCGGTTGGTGAGCCCGCTGAGGAAATGTATGGTATGACCGAGGTGGTTTGTGAAATTTTACCTGAAGATAAACCGAGGTACCTTATGGGAGTAGGAACGCCTATTAATATATTGGAAAATATTGCATTAGGTATCGATATGTTTGATTGCGTGATGCCTACTAGAAATGCTAGAAATGGTATGTTGTTTACCGCTCATGGAACCATAAATATTAAAAATAAAAAGTGGGAAGATGATTTTTCGCAATTAGATGAAATGGGGTCTACTTTTGTAGATCGTGAGTATTCTAAAGCGTATCTAAGACATTTGTTTGCCGCTAATGAATATTTGGGCAAACAAATAGCTACAATTCATAACTTAGGATTTTATATGTGGCTTGTTCGGGAAGCCAGAAAGCATATTTTAGCAGGTGATTTTAGACAATGGAAGGATGTCATGGTTAAACAAATGGACAAAAGGCTCTAATGCTTTCGATAATAGATAAATACATACTAAAACGGTATCTGGCGACATTTTCGTTAATGCTACTGCTATTCATTCCCATAGGAATTATGGTGAACTTGGCCGAGCAGATTGGCAAGATGATTGACAATGAGGCACCGTTAAATGAAATAGTAATGTATTACGTAAATTTCACGATTTATATAGGAAATCTATTGTTTCCGATTTTTCTTTTCCTTTCCGTAATATTCTTTACATCTAAATTGGCCAACAATACTGAAATTGTAGCCATATTAAGTTCAGGTGTTTCTTACGGGCGATTTTTAAGACCTTATATAATAGGTGCTACGTTAATAGCTATTATAATGTTTTTCATGACCATGTTCATTGTACCCAACGCAAGCGTAGGTTTCAATGAATTCAAGTTTAAATACTTGAAAAAGGGAAAACAAGATAGGGAAACTAATAATATTTTTAATCAGCTCAATGAAACAGATTTTATTTATGTGAGTAGTTTTGACCCTGCAAGAGAATTAGGCCATAATTTTACTTTTGAACGGTTTGATGAGAACAATGAATTGGACTTCAAGATATCTGCTGCAAACATTCGCTGGGTAGAGAAAGATTCAAATTACAGATTGACGTCTTATAAAAAACGTACGGTCGTAGATGATACGGCAATAATAGAAAGTAAGCGTAGACTTGATACTATTTTTGCTTTTGATATAGGTGATCTTACGCCGGTCTCTTATGTAGCCGAAACAAAAAACTTGTTTGAGCTTGACACCTTTATTAAGGACCAAAAAAGGAAGGGTGCTTCTAATATCAATACCTATATTTTGGTAAAATATAAACGTTGGGCATTACCGCTTACCGCCTTTATCTTGACCTTAATTGCTGTCTCAGTTTCTTCGGTGAAAAGAAGAGGAGGAATGGGGGTGAATTTAGCCTTTGGTATTTTGGTCGCATTTGTTTTTATCTTTTTCGACAAGGTTTTTGGAACCTTAGCTGAGCAGTCTGGATTTTCGCCTATATTGGCTGTGATTATACCAAATGTAGTTTTTGGATGTTTAGCATTTTACCTACTTCAAAATGCCAAAAGATAGAATACTCAATTTACTGCACTTACATTTTATTGTTTTTATTTGGGGCTTTACCGCTATTTTAGGGAAGTTGATAACCATAGAATCCTTGCCCTTGGTTTGGCTACGGATGGGTTTGGCTACACTATTTATATCGATCTATATTTACATGTCAAAATTTAGCCTTGAGGTTTCCAAAAAGTCTTTTTTATGGCTTTTAGGAGGTGGTATTGTAGTTGCGCTTCATTGGGTCACTTTCTTTTTAGCAATTAAAGTTTCTACGGTCTCGGTAGCTTTAGCAATGATGTCTACAGGAGCGTTTTTTACAGCTCTAATGGAACCATTTTGGTATGGACGTAAAATTATTGCCTATGAGATTTTCTTTGGTTTTTTAGTTATCGTTGGTCTTTATTTAATCTTTAAGGTAGAAACAGCGTATGTTTTTGGTATGGTAATAGCTTTGATTTCTGCATTCTTAGCGGCTGTGTTTTCATTAATTAATGGAAAACTAGTAGAGGAGCATAGACCTTCTATCATATCATTTTATGAACTAGGATTAGGGGTAGTATTTTTGAGTATTATATTGATTATAAAAGGTGAATGGAGTATATCATTGATAATACTTCCTAATATGGACTGGGTATATCTACTCATTCTTTCCCTTATTTGTACCGCATATGCCTTTATTGCATCGGTTAAAATCATGCGTGTGTTAACTCCATATACAGTAATGCTAACAACTAATCTAGAACCTGTTTACGGTATACTCTTAGCTTGGTTTATATTTGGGTCAGAAGAAAAAATGAAACCTATGTTCTATGTGGGAGCCTTAATTATACTTTCAACAGTTATCGCTAACGGAATTTTAAAACAAAGGTTAAATATTAAAAAAAGGGGACCCAAGATTTAGGTATTAAAGTTTTATCTTTGGCCTGCAACTAATGAAACTTTATTGAAATATGGAATATTTGGATTTTGAACTTCCCATTAAAGAATTGGAAGAGCAATTAGACAAGTGCATGATTATTGGTGAGGAAAGTGATGTAGACGTTACGGAAACCTGTAAACAAATAGAGAAAAAACTTGCAGATACCAGAAAGGACATCTACAAAAATCTTACTGCTTGGCAGCG
The DNA here is from genome assembly GCF_005771495.1 of Maribacter sp. ACAM166. Taxonomy (GTDB): domain Bacteria; phylum Bacteroidota; class Bacteroidia; order Flavobacteriales; family Flavobacteriaceae; genus Maribacter. The sequence continues at coordinate 14,543 of NZ_VAUW01000049.1, read as the reverse complement.
AGTACAGCTTTCGAGACACCCAAATAGACCGTATACCTTAGATTATATAAAAGCAATATGTGGTGATACTTTTTTAGAGCTTCATGGTGATCGTACGGTTAAAGATGACAAAGCCATGATTGGTGGTTTAGGTAAAATTGGTGATCAGAGTTACATGTTTATTGGTCAGCAAAAAGGCTACAATACCAAGACTAGGCAATATAGAAATTTTGGCATGGCCAATCCAGAAGGGTATAGAAAGGCATTAAGACTTATGAAGTCTGCCGAGAAATTTCAGGTCCCTGTTGTTTGTTTAATCGATACGCCGGGTGCTTACCCAGGTATTGAAGCTGAAGAACGTGGTCAGGGAGAAGCTATTGCTCGTAATATTTTAGAAATGACACGTCTTAAAGTTCCCATTATTGTTGTAATAATTGGTGAAGGGGCTTCAGGTGGTGCATTAGGAATAGGAGTAGGCGATAAAGTACTTATGTTAGAGAATACATGGTACTCTGTTATTTCTCCAGAATCTTGTTCATCTATCTTATGGAGAAGTTGGGAGTATAAGGAAAGAGCTGCAGAAGCCCTTAAATTAACTGCTACAGATATGAAAAAGTTAAAGCTTATCGATGAAATCGTAAGGGAACCTGCAGGTGGTGCACATACCAACCGAAAAAAAACATTCGAAATCGTTAAAAATAAAATTGTATCTAATTTTGAGGATTTACAAAAGTTATCACCAAAAGAGCTTGTAAATCAGCGCATGGAAAAATATGCTCAGATGGGTGTTTTCAATGACTAATATGCAATTTTGGTAGCTTCAAAAATATACCGAGGATTTTATTCCTCGGTTTTTTTATGTTATCAACAGAAATTTGTAATTTATTAACAGGTAATTGTTAGTCAACTGTGAACATTGAAATCGATGTTTTTAAGGTTAACTAAGGGTTAATTGTATACTTTCGTACTATGGAGAACACTAAACCTTTTGTCGGTCGAAAGATTGATAAATCTACTATTATAAACCTTGAAAGAGGTAAGATACCACCACAAGCTGTTGATTTAGAAGAGGTTGTGCTGGGGGCGATGATGATAGATAAAAAAGGTGTGGATGAGGTAATTGATATTTTACATCCAGATGTTTTTTATAAGGATGCCCATAGATTTATCTACGAGGCAATTTTTATTTTGTTCGAAGAGTCCCAACCAGTCGATTTATTAACCGTTTCCTCTCAATTAAAGAAAACCGGTAAATTAGAGGCAAGTGGAGGTGATTTTTATTTGATAAAATTGACTCAAAAAGTGGCTTCATCTGCTCATATTGAGTTTCATGCACGTATCATACTTCAAAAATATATTCAACGTAGTTTGATTAAAATATCCGGTGAAATCATAGAAGAAGCTTACGATGAAAGCACTGATGTTTTTAGTTTATTAGATGCTGCTGAGTCTAAACTATATGATGTTACCCAAGGAAATTTAAAAAGATCTGCAGAGACAGCACAAGACTTGGTTATCCAGGCCAAAAAACGAATTGAAGAAATTGCAGGTAAAGAAGGAATGAGTGGTGTTCCTTCAGGTTTTGATAAGGTAGATAAGCTGACATCTGGTTGGCAGCCAAGTGATTTAATCATTGTAGCTGCAAGACCTGGTATGGGTAAAACAGCTTTAACATTATCTATGGCTAGAAACATGGCGGTAAATTCAAATATACCGGTAGCATTCTTTTCTTTAGAGATGTCATCTGTTCAATTAATTACGAGATTGATTTCTTCAGAAACTGGTTTATCTTCTGAGAAGTTAAGAACGGGTAAACTTGAAAAACACGAATGGGAGCAATTGAACGTAAAGGTGAAATCTTTAGAGAAAGCCCCCTTATTTATTGATGACACGCCATCACTTTCTATATTTGATTTACGTGCAAAAGCAAGAAGACTTGCATCCCAACACGGTATTAAGATGATTATGATTGATTACTTACAGCTGATGACTGCAGGTGGTAGTCAAAAAGGTGGGAATAGGGAACAAGAAATTTCGACCATTTCTAGAAACTTAAAAGCATTGGCCAAGGAATTAGCTGTGCCCGTTATTGCATTATCACAGTTATCGCGTGCCGTTGAAACCCGTGGAGGTAGTAAACGACCTATTCTATCCGATTTGAGGGAATCTGGAGCGATTGAGCAAGATGCAGATATTGTATCCTTTATATATAGACCTGAATATTATAAAATTGACGAATGGGATGACGAGGAACACACACCTACTCAAGGCCAAGCAGAATTTATTGTAGCAAAGCATAGAAATGGTGGTCTAGAGAACATTCGATTGAAGTTTATCGGTAACCAAGGTAAGTTCGATAACTTAGACGATTTTGATTCTCCATTTGAATTTCAGTCAAAAATGAATGCAAACGAAGAGAACCCATTTACCACTAAAAATTTACCAAGTGCAGATGATGCTTTTGGTAGTAGTATGAATAATAGTCCAGATTTGGAGGAGGATAATGATGTGCCTTTTTAAAGAAGGAAGGAATTTTATTTTAAAAAAGTCTCCTATAAGGAGATTTTTTTATGGTTTATAGCAATCGTTACGCTTTTAAACACGTTACCTACTTTTTAATAGCTTTAACAATGACTTAAATAACGCACCAAAGTTTTTACTATATCTTTGAGTTGATGACTTGAAATCTATCATATGCTTAAAATTATTACCTACCTTTTCTTTGTTTTATTTTCTGCACAAATCTTTGCATCCTCTATTTTAATTCCAATGGATTCAGACACGCAAAAAAATCATTTAAAGGCATACGGAATAACCTATTGGCTTTTGGCCAAACAGCAAAAAGTACAGTGGTTATTAAATTACCGGGGGGGGGCTTTTTTGGTGCCGGATGGAGAAAGTATACGGAAAGAATGTCAGATTAGAGGAGTGAGTTTTGAAATTTTATCAGATGCGCAAGCAAATGGAATATTGGATGGAATAAGTAGTCCGTCTAAAAATCAAGATGCCGTAATTCTTGAGAAAGCGCCAAGAATTGCAGTATACTCCCCAAAGGATAACCAACCTTGGGATGATGCGGTTACAATGGCATTGACCTATGCGGAAATTCCATACACGACCATTTATGACGAAGAGGTCTTGGGGGATAAATTAGCTATGTATGATTGGTTGCATTTACATCATGAAGATTTTACGGGTCAGTACGGAAAATTTTATGGGGCATACAGGGCTACACCATGGTATATTGAAGGAAAGAAGAATGCAGAAAAGCTGGCTAAAAAGTTAGGGTTTGATAAAGTGTCTGATGAAAAAAGGGCTGTAGCACTTAAAATTAGAAATTATGTAATAGGTGGAGGGTTTATGTTTGCTATGTGTTCAGCAACAGATAGTTTTGATATCGCTTTGGCTGCAGATGGTGTAGATATTGTAGAACCAATGTTTGACGGTGATGCTTCGGATCCTAATTACCAAGCGAATTTGGATTTTGGAAAGACCTTTGCATTTACAGATTTTATATTGGAAAGAAATCCATTAAAATATGAGTTTTCCTCTATTGATATGACTTCGAAGAGAGGAAACGTTCCAAAGGAATCAGATTATTTTTCTTTGATGGATTTTTCTGCTAAATGGGATCCTGTGCCAACAATGTTATGTCAGAACCATACTTCTTTGGTGAAAGGTTTTATGGGGCAGACTACTTCATTTACAAGGTCAGAAATAAAACCGACGGTTTTGGTTTTGGGAGAAAATAAAATTAATGAGGAGGCACGTTATATACATGGTATAAAGGGGAAGGGATTCTTTACCTTTTACGGTGGGCATGACCCAGAGGATTATCAGCATAGGGTAGGGGACCCAAAAACGGAGCTTGAGCTGCATCCTACTTCTCCAGGTTATCGGTTGATTTTGAATAACGTATTGTTTCCGGCCGCTAGGAAAAAGAAGCAAAAGACTTAAGTAGTTTACTTATTTAACTATAAATAAAAAACCGTTGTCACAACAAAAGTTTTGACAACGGTCTTTAGAAGAGGTATTTCTTAGTAAACAGTATAAGGAGTAACTTCTATTGTTTTAAAATGCACCTATAAAGTGGCTTCCAGCTACGTTCACTAACTCAGCACCTTTGGTTACTTCCCCTGTTTCTGTATCTATAACGTAAATGTTTCCGTTTTGTCCTACAGGTGCTTGGGTTACATATATTTCTGTTCCATGAACTACAAATCCTTGGTATTGGAATAAGTAGAAATCTGGATTATAAGGAATAGTATCAATTTTTTGTGCCGTTTTAGCGTTTAAATCAACAAGAGCAAAAAATCCTTGAGCACCAGCTACACCTTCTGCAGATGCTGCATGACGGTAAGCTATTACGGCTTTACCGTTTGGTGCGGGTCTCCAAGCAAGAATGTAAGCTTCTTCAATACCTAACGCATCGTCTAAATTGAATACATAAGAACTGTCATATTCGTTGTCTGCATTAATTTTTAAAATATGAGAACCTTCTGGGTCACTTTGGTTTGCTTGATAAACACTTCCGTTGTATTCGAATGAATTAATACTACGGTATCCATTTGTGTTTCCGTGTCCTGTAGTAGAGGTAATTACTGTTGGGTTTAATAAAGAAGGATAATCTAATACAATAGTTTTAGAACCTAAAATTTCGCCATCTCTATCTCTTTCTGCTGTAGCAGGATCAACCTTACTTAAACGACCACCAATATATAATTTATCTCCTGCAGCATTTAAAGTAGGCATATCAATTCTAGAGAAATAATAACCGTTTGCTTCTTCTTCAGCACTTAAAGGCACACTATGCTCTTGAAAGTTTTTTATTGAAGAATTTACTAAATCTAAAGTCACCACACCAATGGTAGCTTCTGTACGTGTATAATTGTTATTTTCATCAAACTCATTTTCTGTTGACACATATACAGCAGCTCCTGTATTATCTCCATCAAATAATTTTATCCATCTTGGAGCAGTTCCAACATAAGGAGCTATACTTAGTGCAGAACCAGTAGGTGTAAAGGTTTGTCCACCTTCTACAGTATACTTAGTATAGTTACCACCAGTATCCCCAGCATAACTAATATTAAATATAGTGTTACCATCTTCAGAAGACTGTAATCTAGCTGTTCTGTTTGAAGGCGCTATAAAGCCGTTTTCAAAAGGTTCAATAGATACTGTTGGGTCTTTGGCATCGGCACTGTTTACAGAATAAATTAGTGTTCCTCCGTTTCCGTCCCCTGGGTTATCTCCCATTTTAGCTGCGGCAACAGTAATCCATCTAGTTTCTACTTCTTTTTCAGTATCAGTATCTGTTTTACTATCGCTATCTATGGTATCATCGTTGCTGCAAGCGGTCATTAGACCAGCTGTTAGTAAAATGACAGCCGTTGTTTTAAAATTCAAAAAGGTACGTTTCATATTAGATTCTATTTAAAAAAATTAAAATTTATTAATTGTGTAATTCAGTTTTAGGTAAAAAGCTCGTCCTGGTTTTTGTACAGATAAATTATCATATACAGGTTCATTGAATATATTCTTGATGTCAAAACTCATCACAAACTTGTTGTTTGGGAATGCGTAACTAAGCCCAAAATCTTGTGCTAATTGTTGAGGTACTTCAAAAAACTCACTCCCTACAATGTTAGTTCCTTGAGATGTTAAGTATGAAAATTCATTAGTGAAATAGATATTGTAGAATAGATTTAATTGCGATTTTTTTTGAATTAAATCTTTAAAGGAGTAGCGCAAACCACCATTCATGGTGAAAAATGGAGTGTTAGGAACGTCTATTTCAATTCCTTGATTTATAATTTTTAAATCGAAACGAGAAACATTAAAGTTCAGACCGAAATTGTTTTTATACGTGTAATTTAATTGAGCATCAATTCCTTTAGATGTTCCACTACCTTGATTTACATATACTATTAATTCATCATCAATATTTAGTGATGTTTCAATAGGCAAACCAATTCTATCTTTAATGTTTCGTGTAAAAACATTTGTTGAAATAGTGAATTCATGCTTTTTGATGTTAAACGTACCAAATCGAAACCCTAAGTTATAGTTGTTACTGCTTTCAGGACCAATACTAGAATTTGCTACTACGTTGTCCCCGTCATTACCAAATACTTCTGTTTCGTTTGGTAGTCTTATGGCTTTTTCTGCAGAGGTTAATAGTGTAATATTTGGCGAAATAGTATAAGATGCAGCAAAGCCATATCCGTTATATTTTTTATTACTGCTGATAATTTCATCAACTACCACATCGTTACCGTTAGTGTCAGTCTCTATTGTAGGATCATTACTTATCGTCTTTTGCTGGTAATGTTTACCAAATAAGCTAGCTTTTAGTTTTTCTTCAAAAGCCGTTAATTCATAGGTTACTGCATATATGTTTTTATGCAAATCTCTTGTTCCTTGAAATGTATTTTCTAATACAGACCGCAAGGCATCACTATCTTTCCTGTCAATACAGCTATATACATGGTTCAACAAAACTTTATGTTGGTCATTGATAGCATAAGAAACACCTGTTCTAATTGATGCTACTTTTCTTTTGATTTTCGCTAGAGTAGGGCCTCCTTCTTGTTGAGAGCCCCAAGTATACTGATATTCATCTCCTCTAAAATCAATAGCTCGTTCTCCATTCCAACTATAAGCCCATGCAACGGTATCATTAACAGCACGATTTCTTTTACCATACAAGCCATTAATATTTACATCGAGTCCTTTTGTGAAAATATTTTTCTTTTGATAGTTAAGGCTTGCCAACAGTGCATCCGATTCCAAAAACCTATCCTTATACGGAGTAATGGTCATAAAAGCCCCGTGTTGAACTTCTTTGTAATCATCAGAACCTGTAATGCCTATGAAAAATTGATCGGCCCATTTTACATCGGTATATCCAATTTTTGCCATTCCACCTGTAGATCTATAAGCATCGTTAAACCTTTTTGCTGTAATTGGTGTTTGTACGCCTCCTAGACCAGTAACCACAACACTTCTGCCTGAAACGGTATAATCATTATCAGAATAGTTATGAAAAAGGGATGCCTTTACGGTAAACCCAGATTCTTTAAAGCGATATAAGCCATTAACACTTGTTTGTAAGGTGTTGAAAGAACCGTAAGAAACTGAAGCATTAAAATTAGTTTTTACATCTTTATGAAGTACAATATTAATAGCCCCTCCTAAAGCATCGTCTGCCAAATGCCCTGGAACTACACCTTTATAAACCTCAATATTCTTAATCATTGAAGGCGGAATACTATTTAGATTAAATGATGAACCATACGTAGAGATGGGAATTCCGTCTATGAAAATTCGAACTGAGTTTCCCGACAATCCATTTAGGCTATACGTAACGTCAGAACCTAAGCCTCCATTTTGACGAATTTTCACACCAACTGTGCTATTTAACAATTCGTTTGTTTGAATATTTCTAAGGCTAGCTTCTTCTGTTTTTATGGCATTTACGGCAAAGCCTGCGGTCTCAAGTTCTGTCTCCTTGGTCTTACCATTGACCATTACTTCATCTAAGTTCTCTACGTTTTCTAGTAATGTAAAATTAATTTCGATGTCACTTGCGCTTATGCTCACTTCAAAGTTCTTTGAACGTGTGCTGAAACCGATATAAGAAACTATGACTTTCTGCTTGCCTAGAGGAACTTTGCCAATGGTGTATGCCCCATAATCGTCAGTTAGAACGCCAAGTTTTAGGCCTTCTAACAAAACGCTTGTATAAGGCAAAGGTTTTCCTGAAGCATCACTTACCATGCCCGATATTATGCCGAAAGCTTCTTGGCCTTGGGCAGATAAGAAAATTATGAGTAACAAGGCCGTAAGTAAGTTTTTCATTTGATTAAAAAAAGCTAGTTATCTTTATTAAGATTTAGTCTAAATAAATATATTTGCAAATCTAAAACAGGATTGTACGACGAAGTACCGTGAAAGGAATTTTTATATACGCATAAGGAAGTAATGATAATACGTGAGGAAAGTGATGATAATCGGAAGATATTGCGGAGAGAAATATTTGTGGAGAAACTGTTTACAGATGCATATATCGACAACGCACTACAATTTAATAACGTTGAGATAAACACTAAAGATGGTATAGCTTATATAGGGGGGCTGAACTTCTCTTCGACAAAAGTTTCCTTTGAATTTGATTCTGAGATAAGTGTTACAAGTGATGAACACCTTATAAAACTTCACTTTTCTTTAGAGGGTAAGTATTGTTATCAGCCTTTGAGTCATATAAAATATTTGGTTCAAATACCTGAGAACCACTGTAACATGTTTTACTATCCAACTACTGAGGGGAGAGATATCTTTTTTAAAGAAAACACCAAAGTATTTGAGATATACGTTAAACCTTCTTTATTACAAAAGCTCTTGGGTATTGAATTCAAAGGCTCATTCGGTAAGTTGCAGGATGCTATTTCAAATTCTACTTCTTTTGTGTTGTGGGATAAAAGTAAGTTTATACCACCTCAAATACGTAGTAAAATTAATGAGATAATTCAGTGTCCATATAAAGGTGAGATAAGAAAAAGATATTTGGAAAGTAAATTGACCGTGTTGGTTATTGATTTTTTAATGGGAAGACAAACATCTAAAATTTCTAAAAACAACATTAAATTGCTGAATTCAGATTATTTGGCACTGGTTAAGGTTGAGGCTTATATTCGAAAAAATTTAAAGGAACCACTTAAGATTTTAGATCTTGCCGAAATTGCCGGATTTAATGCGACTAAACTAAAAAGAGATTTTAAGAAGGTATATGGTATGCCTGTTTTCAAATATATAACTGCTTTGAGAATGGAAGTTTCTAAAAATTTAATCACACAAGATGGAGCATCTATAGCGCACGCTGCCTTCGAAGTAGGTTATGCAAATCCTCAGCATTTTACCACAGCTTTTAAAAGAACCATGGGTTATTTACCAAGTGAATTAAAACCCACTATTCAATAAAAGGTGTTTCTAATACCAAAATAGCTCTTAGGTATGTTACTTTTTAAATCTAAAGGGAGGTGATTGTATTTTTCGCTATTTGATAAGTAATTTTAGAATGTGTTCTACACCATTTTCATCATTACTTAACGTACGATACTTAGCTACTTTTTTTACATTAGGATGTGCATTATCCATTGCGAAACCATAATCTGATAAAGCAAGCATTTCTAGATCATTATTGTAATCACCAAAAACTATTACTTCATCTGATTTAAGATTATAGCTTTTCATAAGCTTATCTAGAGCATACCCTTTGTGTGCATTCATATTTGAAATATCTAACCAATTCTCACCTGATACCTTAACCTTTAAGCGGTTTTCAAATTGTTTTACAAACGGATAAATAAATTGTTCTGAACTTTCAAAATGATAGATGGCAATTTTAATAACCTCAGAATCGAAGTCATTTAGACTATCCAAAATTTTAAATTCAGTGTAATATTCACTTAATTTTTCAGCAAACTTAGTAGACTTACCTGTTAAATATGCTTTGTGTTTTCCACATAAAACAGGATGAATATTTGGAATTTCATTTAAAGTTTTTAGAATTTCTCCTACATGCTGCCTGTCAAGTGGTGTAGCTAAAATTTCAGTTTTCTGTTTCATTGCAAAACCACCATTCTCTGCAATAACGATGATGTCGTCTTTGATTGGGTGTAGTTTGTCAATAATACTATTATATTGTCTACCACTTGCGGCAACAAAAAGAATATTGCGCTTTTTTAACTCTTCGAAAAGCTCAAAAAAACCATCGCTTACTTCATGGTTGGAGTTTAGTAAAGTTCCGTCCATATCCGTAACCACCATTTTTATTTTAGATAAATCCATAGTCTTCATTTAGGTTGTCAAAGGTATTCCAATGTGCTTTAATTATTCTAGTAAATGCTAAAGTTTTACCTTTAATTAATATAAGTAATAAAATGAAATTATTTCAAAAAGAACTAACCTTGCAACCTTATAAAAGAGGTTATCATATAATCACAAATACTATTTTAAAATCAACTCCTGAAATTAGTGAAGTTCAGCAAGGTTTTCTGCAAGTATTTATAAAGCATACATCGGCAAGTTTAACTATTAATGAAAACGCAGATTCAACGGTTAGGGAGGACTTTGAATCACATATGAATATAGTAGTGCCAGAAAATGCACCCTATTACAAACATGATTATGAAGGGTCTGATGATATGCCTGCGCATATTAAGGCATCTTTAATGGGGGCTAGTGTTCAACTGCCCATTACAAACGGCAAATTAAATATTGGAATATGGCAGGGAGTATACCTCTGTGAACATAGAAATTATGCTTCAGGCAGAAGCTTGGTATTGACGGTATGGGGAATGTGATTTTTCATTAAATTAAGGTAAAACTTAAATACTATAATGATAACAGAGGAATCCATTTTAAATAAGATTCAAATTCTAAATACCAATCACTTTGATACGCCACAATAGGCATTTAATTTCTTTGATGAAGATTATGATTAAAAGCTGACAAAATCAGAGATTATGAAATTATTGAAGGAAGCGGAGATGGGTGGTTTTATCAGAGGTATTGTATTATATAAGCTCATAGAAGGCTATGATAGGAATGGTGACGCACGTATTGATTGGGAAGAATTTAAAGCGGCAATAGCTAAAATTAAAAAATCCGATTCGTACGAATCGGATTTTTCAAAAGTGAGATTGTTATTGATTTATTTTACCTGGTCTACAACCGCCTTAAAGGCATCTGGATGGTTCATCGCTAAATCAGCAAGAACTTTTCTATTCAGTTCTATATTTTTAGCTTTTACTTTTCCCATAAATTGAGAGTAGGACATTCCGTGTTGTCTAGCACCTGCGTTAATACGGGTAATCCATAATGAACGGAAAGTTCTTTTCTTATTTCTACGGTCTCTGTAAGCATATAACATTGCTTTTTCAACCGCGTTTTTTGCTACTGTCCAAACGTTTTTACGTCTTCCAAAGTAACCTTTAGCTTGCTTCATTACCTTTTTTCTTCTGGCTCTGGAAGCTACTGCATTTACTGATCTTGGCATTTTTTTCTAATTTTTTGTAGTAGGCGTCCTATTTATAATTTATGGAACTTTTATGGCCTAACTCCATGGTTAATAATTTTACCTTTTAAAGAATTGGTTACTTTAAACGTAACTGTTCTTTAATACTGTTAACATCTGCTTGATGAACTAAACCATCATGTGTTAATCTCAGCTTACGCTTTTTAGATTTTTTCGTCAAGATGTGACTCTTAAAAGCGTGCTTTCTTTTGATTTTACCAGTTCCGGTAAGCTTAAATCGTTTTTTGGCACTGGATTTTGTTTTCTGTTTAGGCATTTTCCTAATTTATTTAATTATCTCACTTTGCATGCTAAACGCCGCTCAAAATGGTAAGCAGCGTTTAGTATTTTATAAAACGAATCGTTCGCTGAACGAAGCTACGTCATTATTTCCCTTTCGTCTTTGGCGCAATGAACATGGTCATCCGTTTTCCTTCCAACTTAGGCATTTGTTCTACTTTTCCTAATTCCTCTAATTCTGAAGCTAATTTTAATAATAAAATCTCTCCTTGATCTTTATAAACTATTGATCGCCCTTTGAAAAATACATATGCTTTTAATTTTGCTCCCTCCTGAAGGAACTTTTCAGCATGTTTCTTTTTAAAATCATAATCATGATCATCGGTATTAGGTCCAAACCTAATTTCCTTGACAACTACTTTGGAAGCTTTCGCTTTCATAGCTTTGTCCCTTTTCTTCTGTTCGTATAAAAACTTTTTATACTCCATTATTTTACAAACAGGAGGGTCAGCCTTTGGGGAAATCTCCACCAAATCCAAACCTAATTCTTCTGCTTTCTCAAGAGCCTGAGGAAAAGGATATACACCTACTTCAACATTGTCACCTACCAACCTAACATTTGGGGCTGTTATCTTTTCATTGATATTATGGGGATTCTTATTTTCCCTTCTAGGTTGTGGTCTAAATCTTTTACGTATTGCTATGACTTAATATTTTGAGTTAAACTTTATTCTTTAAACGATTTTAAGGTACTATTTATTTCTTTGTTAACCAAGTCTGTAAACGTTGTAACGCTTATCGCTCCTAAATCTTCACCTCCATGTTTGCGCACAGAAATAGTGTTAGCAGCTTCGTCGCTTTCCCCTACGATTAGCATGAACGGTATTTTGTTCATTTCTGCTTCACGTATTTTTTTGCCGACAGTCTCGTTTCTACTATCGATAAGGGCGCGAATTTCGTTATTTTCTAGGGATTTTAAAACTTTTTCAGCATATTTTTCATGTTTCTCACTAACCGGAAGAATTATGGCTTGCTCTGGCGTTAGCCATAATGGGAAATTACCACCGGTATGTTCCAATAATAAGGCTATAAAACGTTCCATGCTTCCGAAGGGAGCACGGTGTATCATAACAGGTCTATGGAGTTGGTTGTCGCTACCTTTATAGTTTAGGTCGAATCGTTCTGGTAAATTATAATCTACCTGTATGGTTCCCAGTTGCCATTGTCTTCCAAGAGCGTCCTTCACCATGAAATCCAGTTTAGGTCCATAAAATGCGGCTTCTCCACTTTCTATAGCGTAATCTAATCCTTTTTCTTCCGCAGCATTAATAATAGCTTGCTCAGCTTTTTCCCAATTCTCTACAGTACCTATATATTTTTCTGGATTATCTAAATCGCGAACAGAAACTTGCGCTGTAAAATTATCGAAACCTAACGAACTTAATACATATAACGATAAGTCAATTACGTTTTTAAACTCTTCATCTAGTTGGTCTGGTGTGCAAAATATGTGCGCATCATCTTGAGTAAAACCTCGTACTCTAGTCAGTCCATGTAGCTCACCACTTTGCTCATATCGATATACTGTTCCAAACTCTGCAAAACGTTTAGGTAGTTCACGATAGCTATACGGTTTTGCATTATAAATTTCACAGTGATGAGGACAATTCATAGGTTTTAATAAAAATTCCTCGTCCTCTTTTGGTGTGTGAATGGGTTGAAAACTATCTGCACCATACTTTTCATAATGTCCAGAGGTAACATACAATTCCTTCTGTCCGATATGAGGTGTTATCACCATTTCATAACCAGCTTTCTTTTGTGCTTTTTTTAGAAATTGCTCTAATCGTTCTCTAAGTGCTGCTCCTTTAGGTAGCCAAAGTGGTAAACCTTGTCCTACTTTTTGAGAAAAAGTAAAGAGTTCTAATTCCTTACCAAGTTTTCTATGATCACGTTTTTTTGCTTCTTCTAAAAGTTCAAGATACTCTGTTAGTTCTTTTTGTTTTGGAAATGAAATACCGTACACACGGGTTAGTTGTGCATTGTTTTCATTTCCTCGCCAGTATGCACCTGCAACACTTAATATCTTTATTGCCTTAACGATTCCGGTATTAGGTATATGGCCTCCACGGCAAAGGTCTGTAAAGGTGTCATGGTCACAAAATGTAATTGTGCCATCTTCAAGGTTTTCTATTAACTCTACTTTATATTCATTGCCTTGGTCTTTGTAAAATTTTAGTGCATCAGCTTTAGTTACATCCCTTAGCTTATAATTATGTTTTCCTCTAGCTATTTCTATAGCCTTCTTTTCAATTGTAGGAAAATCTTTATCAGAAATAGAACCATCAGGGAGTTCAACATCATAATAGAAACCTGAATCTATCGCAGGGCCAATCGTAAGTTTAACGCCTGGATAAAGTTCTTCTATGGCTTGAGCTACAATATGTGAAGTAGAATGCCAAAAGGCTGTTTTGCCTTCTTTGTCATTCCATGTATAAAGTACCAAACTACCATCAGTTTCTAAAGGAGTAACAGTCTCAATAGTTGTTTTGTTGAATTTTGCAGAAATAACATTACGGGCAAAACCCTCACTAATGCTTTTTGCAACTTCCATAGGAGTAGTGCCTTTCTCAAATTCCTTAATCGAACCATCGGGTAATGTAATTTTGATCATATCGTGTAAATCTTATCGGGAGCCAAAGATACCATGTTGTATTCATGTCCGCAATAGTATAGTGTTATGTTTTGGACCATCATAGCAAGCAGTAGAATGGACTAGATGTCTATTGCTTCTTTGATTATTTATTTAGGAGACTTAGTTTGTGTTGCTAATATGGGTGTTCATGTCCTTATATAGGTCTATAAATAGAGAAGCATTTTAGGTTGTGTTTAGATTCATCATAACGTAGTGCTATTCTTTCGTAACGGGTAATCGTGAAATAGAATACATAAGTGGTCGATTGCTTTTGAATTCTATATGAATGTACCTTGGCTTACACTTTTGAAGTTAGTTTTCTCGTTACCCATATAAAGGTATATAAATGAATGTGGGTTGTCTACTGTATTTCAATTCATTATATATGGGTGATTAGATACGGTAGTGTTCATTTTATATGAGGTCTAGTGTGGAATTTCTTCTCTTAGTTGTATGGGTGTTGTCTATAAAGTATTGATACTATGAATATTACTAGGGTTCTTGTAGTTTTTAAACATGTAATCATTTGATTTTAAAGGATGTAGGTAT
>NZ_VAUW01000048.1 GCF_005771495.1 Maribacter sp. ACAM166 | reverse complement strand
GTAACTTTAGAGTAGATTACCATAGATAGATTTTTAGATTAATGAATTGAATTTCAACACTTTAATTTACTGAAAATCTATCTTTTTTGTTGCATAATAATCAAATATTATTAATCGAACTCAGGTTAGAGGTAAGAAAATCAATCTAAGACAAGGTCTATATTTCCAGATGTCAAGCTTACATGACAACAATCGGCACCAACTTCATACACTTCATTTATAACTTCGTTATCCGAAATATACCCTTTAAAGGATATGGTGGTAGTCGCATTTTGATATTGAATGCGGTACGCGTCGCTAAATAAGGGATAGAAACCATCTTTCTTATGATTCTCAAACTCCTGGTCGTGGCTAACTAGGGTCAGGTCTTTGCTTGTATCTATGGCGACTACTTTGAAGCTATCAAGAGGAACGGGCACACCAGCAGCGTCTTTTATACTAATACTGATGGTTACAAAGTTTTGTGTACAGGGAGTTTCATTGCACTCTTCTTTTTTTGTTTCATTTTCATTGGAACATGAAAAAATGAAAATTGCTAAAACAACAAGAGTCAGTTTTGAAAACATGCTTACAGCTTTCAATAAAGATGCAGAATGGGACAAAAGTTGCGTATGACGGTTAATTACCTTTTATACTTTCGTTTAGAACGGACTTTATTTACATAATATATCACCACTACAAAAAGGGCGAGGATAGGAAATACAAGATTACCATTTAATAATTTAAAGAATTCCATAAAACTATTTAGAGACAGAACGATAGGTTGTTCTAGTTATTGTTTATTTTTTGAATTTTGATAGCGCATTCCGGGTAAAATCTGATAGCGCCAATTTCCCAGTTATTGCAGCTCGATCCATTAATAAGGTATCCCAATGATCAGTTCCTGCCCATATTACTTTTTTCCATTCTGATAGCGCATCAGGATTGTAACTAGCCAATTTGTGAATAAAGAAATCCAGTTCCTTATCCATTTCTTGTGTGGTGTCATAGACCTTAGAAAACAATCCTTTTTCTTGCGCCCAATACGCGCTTTTCCACTCTGTAGGGGCTAAAGATAATTCAGCCAAAGCGGCTTTCCCTATTTTTCGTTCAACAGCGGGTTCTATAACCAATGGAGCTATGCCGATACTAAGTTCCGATAGCTTTATAGATGCTTCTACATTAGCATACACATAATCACATGCTGCTGCAAGACCAACACCCCCACCAACTGTTTTGCCATGTACTCTGCCAACAATTATTTTCTTGCATCTACGCATGGCGTTTATGACTCGTGCAAAACCACTAAAAAACTCTTTTCCTTCTTCCAGAGTTGAAACTTCCAATAACTCATCAAATGAAGCTCCTGCACAGAATGCTTTTTCACCTTCCGATTTTAAAAGAATTATAGATACACCCTTATTTTCTGAAAGTTCATTTATAGTATTCATAAGTCTTTCCAGCAATTCAGAGACAAATGAATTACTTGCCGGATGTCCAAATTCTACTTCTGCAACCTTACCATCTATTCGTGTATATAAACTTCCATTTTTTCTTGTAGTACCCATAATATTTTGTTTAATCTAAAATTAAGAATTTTGCAATAAAGGTTTGAATTTACTTCTAAACTTCCATACCAATGTACCACCTCTTATCAGCATCCATACGGTAAAAGCCAGCCAAATACCGGTAAGTCCCCAGTTCAAATATTTCCCTAAAAATAGGGTAGGAACAAAGCCTAGGAAAGTTGCCGCCAGTAAAGTGTTACGTAAATATTTCATCTCGCCGAGCCCTTTAAAAACTCCATCCAAAACAAAGGCGATACTATTTATAGGTAACCCGAGAATGATGATATAAAAGACACCATAGAAAGCTGAAAGCACTAAGCTTTCGTTTGAAAACAAACTACCCAACGGTTTGTAAAAAATGGTAGCCATCAACATGATAAAAATACTTACATATAATCCATAAGTAGTAATTTTCTTGGCCAATACCCAAAGTCCGTCATAATTCCTTTCCCCAAATAATTTTCCGCCCATGATATTGCCGGCTGCACCATAGCCATCAATAAAAAATGCGGAAAATAACCATAAATTAAGAGCAATAGTGTGTGCCCCTATATACTTATCGCCTAGTGCAGCTGCTTCCCTAACGGCAAGGATAAGGGCTGTATTCAAGGCAATTGCCCTAACAAAGAGGTTTAAGCTCATTAACACCAACCGACCCAATGCTGGATGTAATGGAAATTTTAGTGCAAGGCTAATATCCGTTTTTGTCCAAAGTAAATAGAATGCCATAAGTGCCATAACCCCTTGTGAGAGTAAACTTGCCCAAGCCGCACCTTCCAAATACATAGGTTCTATAAACCCTTCTATGCCGTATACGAATGCAAAATCGAGCAATACATTTAGTAGGGCTCCTGTTATGGCAATAACCATGGGCCAATACGTGTTTTGAAGTCCTCTAAAAATACCCATTACCGCAAAAACAAACAATGTCAATGGAAAGCCCCAGACCCTTATGGAATAATAACTAATACAATAATCCAATATTTTTCCTGAGGCATTTAGTAATTCGAAAATTTCTTTAATGACAAAAATAGTGGAGAGTAATATCAGAATACTTAAGGCTATATTGAGGTAAATAGCTTGTGCGGGTAAGGTTTTGACCTCCTCTAATTTACCCGCCCCTAAGTACTGTGATATAATTGCTGAAATTGCACTTCGTGTTTGGCCTAAAACCCAAATTAACATGGAAAGGAATGAGCCGACAATACCCGCAGCCGCTAGAGATTCTAGACCATCTACGGGAATGTTCCCAACGATGGCGGTATCGGTTATTGATAATATTGGTTCTGCGATACCTGCAATTGTAGCTGGAATAGCTAACGCGTTGATCGATTTAAAACTAATAGCAGTTTTCAAAGAATATGATTTCTATAGTACGAGTTCGTAGCAGTGGAAAGGATGTTCGCTTTGCAAGGAAAAGAAGATATCCTCTAGTTTAATATAGCCACGTTTCTCGTAAAATTTTTGATTTCGCTTATTTCGGCTAAAGGTATCCAACCTCACGGAGAGGGCATTGTTTTCTCGTGCAAAATTTTCCCCAAAATCCATTAATTGTTGCGCCAAACCTTTACCCTGAAATTTTGGATGAACCGCTAATCTGTGGATATAATAATTACGGGTATTTTCTGTAAGCCATTGAACCGAACGATATTCTTCATCCATAAAAGAGGAAACAACGATATTGCCTATTATTCTGTCCTCATTTTTAAGGACATATAATTCATTACGTTCCAGGTCGTTCTCAAAAGATTTTTTGGAAGGGTAATCTATTGTCCACTGGTAAATACCTTTTGCTTCCATCACGACCCTACAAGCATTCGTCATGCGTAGAATTTCATTTAATTGCGATATCTTTGCCAGTTCAATCATAAAAGCGATTTATATAAATCGTAAATTTAGAGTAATAATCAATAATTTTTATCACTATGAATATTCTTGTACCTATCGGCACCTCTTCAAACGCACACGAAACGCTACAATATGCAGTTGATTTTGCAGCTGCCTTTGGTGCTCAAATTTATGTAATGGAGGTTTTTAACGCTCATGGAAAAACAGGAACATTAACTAATATTACAAAAAAAATAGTAGATAGTGGCATAGAACGATTAAAGGAGGTTATCAGTAAAGTAGAAACGACCGATACTGCTTTAAAAATTGTAACCTTTAATGGCGAATTGCCAGATGGATTAAGGGAGTTGGATAAGGAGTTAGGTATTGATTTAATCATATTAGCGCCAAGAAGTAACGATATTCAAGAAGAAAATTACCTGGGTCAAACATCTGGAGCTATTATCAAGAAAACAAATATTCCAACACTAATCGTACCTAAGGGAACAGAATATAAAGTGTTCAAGACTATTTTGGTCGCTTTTAAATCTGGTATTCTTAAAAGAAAGCGCATACTTGATACGTTAATTGAAATTAAGAATAAGCACAAGTCTACTATAAATTTATTATTGGTGAAGACGCCAGGTTATTCTGATGATGATTTGAAGGTGAATACGGCTTTAATGGATATAAGTTCACAAATGACCTTTACTGAGAATCAAACAACATACCTAGGTGTTTTGGAACATTTTCAGGCACAACATCCAGATTTGCTATGTGTTTTTAGAAGAAAGCGTGGTTTCTTCAAGAAATTATGGGAGAAAAGCACAATCTCAAAATCTGAGTTTTATGCCCCTGTACCGGTATTGGTACTCAGCGTAAAGAAAGATTAGGTAGGATTTTGATACGTTGATAAAATGTATTTTCTTTGATCTTCTGAAAAAAGGGGGATTAGCTCAGTTGGCTAGAGCGCTTGCCTGGCAGGCAAGAGGTCACCGGTTCGAATCCGGTATTCTCCACCAGTAAACACGGGCCTTCACAGATGTGAGGGCTTTTTCATTTTTCGCAATGCACAGTTTGTGCACACTTTTGAAAATTCCTTCCTTTTGAGATAAATTTTAACACTTTTTGGTCTTATTTGTACTGAAAGGAATTCATTTGAGTTTATTTAGCGTGGTATTTCCTACTTTTAGGATTATTAAACCAGATACCAATTAATGGCATTATTTCAAACTTCCGTACTTAAGAATTACCTCAAGCAATTAGATGAAAAAACAGTTAGTAAGGCATATTTAAAATATGTTTCGTATTTTCAGAATGCCACCATACAGGAAAATATAAGAAACTCTAAAGAAGAGCAGTTTCAAGCCACTTTTTTAAACGAACTTTTTGTTTCTATTCTAGGGTATACACTCAATCCGAACCCTGAGTTTAACCTTACGACAGAATTTAAAAATCAAAAGAATAACCGTAAAGCTGATGGTGCTATTTTGAACGGAAAAAATGCTGTCGGTGTTATTGAACTCAAAGGCACCAATACTAAGGACCTGGAAAGCATAAGAAGGCAAGCTTTTGATTATAAGGCAAATCAAAAGGGCTGTGTGTACGTAGTAACTTCTAATTTTGAAAAGCTACGCTTTTATATCAATGATGCTACGGAGTTTGAGGAATTCAATCTCTTTGAACTTACACAAGACCGATTTAAACTTTTATATCTCTGTCTGCAAAAAGATAATGTCCTTAATAATGTTCCATTAGCGGTTAAGGAATCGTCCTTAGTTGAAGAAGAAAAAATAACCAAACGTTTCTATGCAGATTATTCCCTGTTTAAACGGGAACTCTATCGTGATTTGGTCAAAAAGAACCTGACACGATTAAAGAGTTATAGGAAATCTGAATTACAAGAGATTTCTGTAGGGGACGTAGGAGTTGAGGAGTTGACCCGTTTAGAAAAAAATGTAAAGCTAGGCCTTTTCAAAAAATCTCAAAAATTGATAGATCGGTTCTTGTTCATCTTTTTTTCAGAAGATAGAGGGTTATTACCCCCAAACTCTACCATTCAAATTTTGGACAAATGGAAGGCCGATATTGATTTTGGCGATGAACGACCCTTGTACGATTTGTTTAAACAATACTTTAATTTTTTGGATACTGGACGGCAAGGAACAACATCAAGGGCTGAAATTTATGCCTACAACGGGGGTCTTTTTAAACCGGATACGGTACTTGATAATTTGGAGATAAGTAATGAGCTACTGTATAAGCACGCATTGCAGCTAGCCAAATATGATTTTGAAAGTCAGGTTGACGTAAATATTCTAGGGCATATTTTTGAGAATTCCTTAAATGAAATTGAAAGCATAAATTCCCAAATTGAAGGAGCCGAATTTGACAAACAGAAGAGTAAGCGAAAAAAAGATGGAGTATTCTACACGCCCAAATACATTACCAAATACATTGTAGAAAATACAGTCGGAAAACTATGTGATGAAAAGAAAGCCGATTTAGGCTTTAAGGAGGAAGAGTATTTTAAGGGAAGAGCCAAACGACCAAAAACAAAAATATTAGAGTTAGTACAACTTTTAGACGATTATAGGGCTTGGCTTTTAGGGTTGACAATTTGTGACCCTGCTTGTGGCTCCGGGGCTTTTTTAAATCAAGCATTGGATTTTCTAATAAAGGAACACCAATATATTGATGAACTTAAAGCTAAAATCCTAGGTGGTGGAATCGTCTTTAGTGATATTGAAAATACCATTTTAGAAAATAATATATATGGGGTAGACCTCAACGAAGAGTCGGTAGAGATTGCTAAACTATCTCTCTGGTTACGTACAGCGCAGCCACGCAGAAAACTTAATGACCTTAGCAGTAATATCAAATGTGGAAATAGTTTAATTGATGATAAAAAAGTAGCGGGACATAAGGCATTTAATTGGCAAGAAAAGTTTCCGAAAGTTTTTGAAAAAGGTGGTTTTGATGCGGTGATTGGGAATCCGCCATATGTTCGAGTTCAATTTTTGGACTATAAGGATATTGATTGGCTGAAACTAAACTATAAAACAGCCTTTAAGAGAATAGATATATCTACTCTCTTTTTTGAAAGGGCTAAAAACATTCTTAGGGAAAATGGTATTGTAAGTTTTATTACCAGTAATCAATTTTTAAGTACGGAGTATGGCAGGGGCATTAGAGGTTTTTTATCTAGTGAATTTAAGATTTTTCATATTATTGATTTTCGAGATTTACCAGTATTTGATGGAGCTCTCACTTATGTAAGCATTTTTACATTCATAAATAGTAAACCTGATGATTTCAAGTATTATAAAGTAAAAGATATTGAATCTGCAAAAAATTTAAAGTTTGGTAAATCAATAGACATTGCGCATAAAAATTTGTCCGATAATGAATGGATATTAACATCCAAATCGGAGTTGAAACTTTTAAAAAAGTTAAATAGTTTAGATACTTTAGAGGACTATGGCAACGCTTGGGCTGGCTTATTTACAGGCCTAGATGATATTTTAATGTTTGATGAAAATGAGATGTCCGCTAGCGATATCGAAAAAGGATTATTCCTTCCAATAATTAGAGCTTCTGACCCAAATAAAAACAATTATGCTAAACCAAGTAAATATGTAATTTATCCTTATAGAAGCGAAGATGATAAAACTATAGTGCTTTCTGAAGAAGAATTGAAAAATGAATTCCCCAAAGGATATCAATATCTTCTCAAAAATAAAGAGGCTCTTCAAAAGAGGAAGGATTCGCGAAAGACGTTTAAAGATAGAAGTGATTGGTACGCTTTAACCAGATTCGGAAGGAAGTCAGTCTACAGGCAATTAAAGATTGTAAGCCCTGGCGAAGTCAAAGAGCATAGATTTTCCTTGGATAACTCTAAGAGTGGATTTAGTTGCGCCAGAGTTTTTGCAATAACTAGCGATGCACTTGATTTGAGATTTTTAACAATAATCTTAAATTCTACCCTAATCAAATTCTACATTCAACGCAACTCGTCGGCAAAAGCAGGAGGGTATTTTAGTTATTCATCAAAGGTGCTTAATTCTGTTCCATTAATTATTAAAAATGTGGAAGCCTTCATTGAAAAATTTATACATATTAGTTCAGTTAAACAAGCATTTGATAATGTTGAAATTTCATTTGCTAAATATTCTCAAAAGAAATATTCACTCATAAAACTTAGTAAAAAATTACAAAATTGGCATCAACTGAACTTCCAAGAATTTATTAAAGAACTCAATAAGGTCATAAAAGCAAATAATAAGGTTTTAATTTCTGAAGAAGGAATACCGGTGAAAGTCTTGACTAAAAAAGATGAGTTTGAATGGTTAGAGTTGTTTGAGGAAAATAAAGAAAAAGCTCAAGCCCTACTAACTGAGATTGACCAAATAGAAAAGAAAATTGACCAAATGGTTTATGAACTTTATGGTTTAACACAAGAAGAAATAGAAATTGTAGAAAATATTTAATGCCCGGCAATATGGAAGATATTAGACTAAGAGCAGATGGGCAATACGAAATAAAGATTTTCCAGATTGATACTACGCATAGAGATTTAGCAGGCAAGTCAAAACATCGAATAGTAAATATATTAGTTAAGCATCATAAAACAAGAATTGAAGAAACAGAAACAATTGATCATGAGTTGGCTCCCAATGTTATAGATGGTGTTCACTACTATACTTATGTATATAATGAAAAAGAGAAAAAAGCACATTGGAATAATTTTTTACCTCCCTCTTTATCAGAGGGTCTCGATTTTACTGTTGTTCGGCTGTCCTTTGTATTGTTTGCCTGTGTCGAGGATAAAATATTTGCAGTTATTGGTGGTGGAGGTACTATGGTAATAAAGTCATTCCAAAATTATCGCTTTGGGTTGGAGTTCTATGAATATCTTACCACACTTGACGAAGAAATTATATCACTTACAACAAGAGGTATTTCGGGAACATTAACACAAAGTAATAGAATATTTAAAGAAGGTCAAAGGCTCAGTGATGTACTGAACTTTGTTAATATTCCTTCAAGTATCAACCTTATTTTAAAAGATGAAATAAAAGATACTTACTTTGATTTTATCGACTTTGGAAATAAAAACGTCCAGCTAGAAATAGCATCCTACTTCCATATAAAGCACAGCATTTCATTTGCAGAATTACATCAATTATTCCTGCGTATTAATGAAATAATGACAACTCAAATAAGAAGAGCACTAACATCATTTGAAGAGATAAAAGAAAGAGGTCTTACGGATGATGAGTTTGTAAAAATCTTGATGATAGAACTTAGAGAAGATATGCTTAATACGTTATCTCAAACAAGAGGGGCAAGTCCTCGAAAGTCAGACATAGACTTTGTGCATCCTTCTAAAATAAAGCAATTCTACGAGTGTGATAGGTTTGAAATAAAAAAGAAAGGCCAACGAAAAGACTTTGTAATCGTAAATGATAGAAATAAAATTTATAAAGCTGGTTTGGAATTAGTTTTCAATCAATTAGACTTAAATGCTACACAGCAAGAATTCAATAGTATTATGTGGGGATTACGTGTCGATTGTTTCAAAGGCAATAACAAAAAACGTTATGTCTGGGCAAACTTTTGGCACTATGTAACTTGTGAATTACAGTATGAAAATAGGCCTATCTTCCATATAGATTCTAAATGGTATTCAGTAAAGGATGACTTTAGAGACTCTATGAATCGCTTATGCAATCAGATGATTAATAGACATCATTCGCAAAGGGATATTCTATTTCATTCTTGGATAGGAGGTTCAGAAGATGCTTACAACTCACAATACAGAGATGAGGAAAACTATTGGGTCTTTGATAAAGCACTTGGTCAAAATATAGAGTTATGCGATATAATGTACGAAAGCGATAGCACTATATATTTCGTGCACATTAAAACAGGCTTTGATGCTAAAATTCGTGACCTAAGCAATCAAGTAGTAATTTCCGCCAATCGATTTATGATTTCTAGAAATTCTGGCGATAATTCGTTTGTTAATGATGTAGTAGAAAGTTACAACAGAAGGGTTGACAATGCTGGTTATGAGATAGCAGACAAAGAAGCTTTTTTACAGAAGTTCACAACAGGTGGCAAAGAAATAGTTTTTATAATGGCTTTTAAATCTGATACACAAAGCGTACCGGTAATAAGGAACAATGTAGACAGATTGGAATCAAACATTGCAAAATTTTCTTTAATTCAATGTGTAAGGGAGATGAGTACTTTTAATTATCCAATCGAAATAATTGAGATTCGTAATTCATAACTTCGAAGAAGCTTTAAAATAATTTTGTGAGTTTACTATAAAGCTTTTTTAAGGCGACTTAGCTGATATTTACATGATAGAGTTAGGTTATTATGCTGTTTTTCAGATAGTTAATTTAATTTTTTGTTAATAAGTATGTTTGGTATTTAAAAAGTTATTAACTTTACATCAACATGCTTACCCCGCTTCCCGTTAGAACAGCGCGCTCAGGGTAAGCTTTTTATTTTTATACCAATGCCTAAAGTTCCATATGAAAAGCCTGCGCTTACTTATGCAGAGCAAATTCAGCAACTACAAGAAAGAGGGCTTGAAATCACTAACATTCCAAGGGCTACACACTTATTAGAAAGTATTAGCTATTATCGATTGAGTGGTTATTGGTACCCAATGCTTGCAGACAAAAGTAATCATCAATTTAAGTCAAACTCCGCTTTTCAAGATGCTTTCCAATTATATTCATTTGATAGGGAACTAAGAGTTTTAATTTTAAGGGAACTTGAAAAAATCGAAGTTACGATTCGTGCAAAGATGATTTATCTTCTCTCACATGAACACGGCGCTTTTTGGTATGAAGACTCTAATTTATTTAATAATCATATCAGACATAGTACTAGCTTAGGAAATTTACAAAGAGAATATGAGCGAAGTGACGAGGAATTTATTGATGCATTTCGAGAAAAATACTCCAATCCGCTTCCACCTAGTTGGATGATGTTGGAGATTACTTCATTTGGGTCATTGTCTTTTTTATATAGTAATCTTAAATCAAGCAGAATAAAACGAAATATAGCAAGACATTTTGGAATGAATGATAGGACGTTTTCATCATGGATTCATAGTATCGTTTATTTAAGAAATGTTTGTGCACATCATAGTCGTCTTTGGAATAGGGTTATGAGAATACAACCCATTAGACCACGAAGCATTTATAAAACTTGGTTAGAAAACGATACCGTATCGAATAATCGTTCTTATTACATATTATCTATCATTTTGTTCTTAATGCAGACTATCAATCCAGAGCATTCGATAGTGGCTAGATTTAAATCTTTACTGGAAAAATACCCAAATGTTGACGTGTTTGCAATGGGATTTCCTAAAAACTGGGAAACAGAAACTCTTTGGTCAACCGTTGATAATGAAAAGTAAAAAGTGACTATCAGAGATGGTAAGTAATTACTATCGGTAGCAAATCGTCTAATCAAGTTGAAACTTTCATATAGAGTTTGTATTAATGTAAAATTTCAAAAGGATAAGGAATTTTGATGATATGATGACAGAATTCTTTTAGGTCAATATTTATGGTAGTTGAAGCTGTCATCAAATTGTCATCATTTTGTCATCAAAAAAATTAATGATGACGGAACAGTTTTTAAACTATT
The DNA here is from genome assembly GCF_005771495.1 of Maribacter sp. ACAM166. Taxonomy (GTDB): domain Bacteria; phylum Bacteroidota; class Bacteroidia; order Flavobacteriales; family Flavobacteriaceae; genus Maribacter. The sequence goes on along the minus strand of NZ_VAUW01000048.1, from coordinate 17,735 downwards.
GAAGAATGATGCGGTGATGACAAATCGATGACGCTTTGAGACCAATGATTTTGGGGTGTTGGGGACATTGTCATCATATCATCAAAAATTCAGGTAAAACTGTTTAGCTTTTGAAAAAAGAAAGATGCTGTGTTCTACTACTATATTGAATCTTTTCAATTATCTCCAGTTTTAAGAAAAACCAAATACTAGCTACCTACTTACCTAAAGTATGCGAATCGTCCTGACGGCGGATGCTACCTTAAGGTAAGTTCTTTAACCCCTTCTTACCTAAGTATTACCTACCCTACCTAATAAGGTAACATAGGTAAGCACAAAAAACAGTCCGACCTAGATAAAAACCCCTGTATTCATTAGGTTAGGTAGGAAGGTAGCCGGAATTCAATGAAAAAAAGGCTGATGAAAAGAAAAAGAGTAAAGTATTTTTTTCTTTTCATCAGCAGAACATATCAGAGTAAAATGAAGCGTTAAACGATTAGAAAAAGGACAATCTAAAATTTTGGATATGTATCATAGAATTGAAAATGTTTATAAAGGCAGTAAGCAAACTGAAATGCTAAAAAGGAACTTGGTCAGGAAGCGCGAGATGTGTCTTTGTTGCCACAAAAATAAACTCGCTTTACTCCCGATGGTCGCAAAGTAATATGAATCGAAAAGAAAGAGTTCCAAATCAAAAGTAGGGTGCGCCCTATTTCGATTTTACTTTACGCTTATCTACCGGAACACTATAAAATCGAAACAGGATCCATGCGCAAGTAAGTTATGGTAAGATTTGGGGGTTGATAATTATTAAGCCACTATTAATTCATTGGCATCATCCAAAACGGTATTATCAAAACGTTTCAAGTAGATTTCGGTTGTTTTTAAAGAACTATGTCCTAGACCTTCACTGATGATAGCGGTGGAAATACCCATAAATTTTGCAATTGTGGCCCAAGAATGACGAATTGAATAGGTTGTAAAATGTTGTTCTATTCCAGCATCCGTTGCAATTATCTTAAGCCTTTGGTTTACCCTTCTCCTTATGGTCTTGTACTTTTCATATTTTGCTGTACTGCCATCATAATTTGCAGGAAATAGAAAGTCAATATCTTCCTTATCCTCTAAGTAATAACTTAAAATCATTTTTAACTCGCTTGTCAACTTAACCGATAATGGATCTCCAGTTTTACTACGGCCGTAAAAAATTCTTTCCAAACGAACATTTGACTTTTTGAGCTTTACTAAATCTATCAAATTCATTCCTCGGCAATTGAACATGATAAGCGCATAATTTTTGGTATGCCACAATGCTGACCCTTTTTCGTAAGTTAATTTTCGAATTTTCAGAAAATCTTCTTTGGAAATCGCTCTTTTCTTTGTTTGGTTGGAAGAAGGGATTTTATAGCGATGAAAAGGATTCTTGGCCACTTCTATTCTATCTTCGTTAATAGCAGCATTGTAAATTGCCCTAATCGCCCTTAGAACGGAGCTAATACTATTTGGTTTCACTCCTTCAGACTCTTTATGTATTTGATAGTCCTTGAGCATTGTCACATTGAGTTGATCTAACCTAAGATCCTTGTTATTATTAAATTTAATAAATGCTTTTATCCCGCTCTTATACCATTCTGCTGAGCTTGGCTTATTGGATTTAAGTTTTCTATCGATAATTACTTGGCCCCAATCGGTTAACATCAATCCATTAGACATCTTACTTTTAAGTTCTGGACTTATCTGGTTTTCCCACTTTTTTTTGATTTCTTCAACTAATGTGTCTACGTCCAAATATTGAATGGCATCACCCAGCTCATTTATTAAGCTGCGGGCGTCGTGATGTTTATTATAAAGTATATGATTGATTTTTGAGCAGTCTAAGCTTTTATTAACCAAAACGGAACGCTTTAAAGAAAAAGAATTGGAATCCCATCCATTTTTTGATGTTTCATATGGTAATCTGATAATCCTAGGCTTAGTATGGAACACACGTAAAGCAATCGGAAAAAGTTTGGAAAGAGCGTTTTTCGATGATTTTCTTGTATCTAATATGAGCCTAACTTTAGCCATTTTTCGATGCTTAATCTACATCAAGTTAAGTATAAAAATGCACACTCTGTGCACACTTTTGTTTGCATTCAAATGAATTCATTTGAATGCAAATCTTATTAAATATCTGAAAATCAGAAGATTATATGCAATTTTGATTTTGTTAAAAGTGTTAAATTGCGGACTGGCAGGCAAGAGGTCACCGGTTCGAATCCGGTATTCTCCACCAACTACAATAAGGCTTTCAAGAAATTGGAAGCTTTTTTATTGTAAAGTAATACACGAATTGCACGCGTTTGATGCATCAATTTTTACTTTAAAGGTTTAGAGCTATTCTAGTTTTTCGTCTAACCCGAATTCACAAATCTATAACGCCAAAGTAAAAAGAAGCTTTATAAAAAAGTGCATTCGACCTTTTTGAATACTCCAGTTATATTCTACTTAAAAAAGTGCAATAATATTGAGAACAAGGTTACTCCGTAAAAAGGTCTGTTAAGAAAGGTAATAAGGAACAAAGTCCGACTCAAAATCAGGGAGTCCCTGGTTCGAGCCCAAAGGGGTCACTTAATTGTCAAGTAATTATAATAAAATGTATCTACTTTTTAATTTTACAGTATGCTAATTTTAAATTGTTTTGCAATATCTGCGTATAGCCCTAATTCTGGAAGGAAAGTGGAACCTAATATTATGACGGTATTCCCTACTATATAAGGGACTTTAAGAAATGTAAAACTCTTGGCTTGAAGTAATTACAGTTTTTCTTAAAACCTTACGAATTAAAAAAACGAGTAATAAGGATGATGCTTGGATCTTGAAGTTTGAAATTAAAGTAGAGTGAAAGTTGAAATAAAATGTTTGTTTGAACTATGGAGAACTGTACTATGGTTTTTCTTAGGAGACACTGTTGTGTACCGTCATTTTTAGTTCATAGAGTATCGTTACTATACTATCTTTTGTAATTGATTTCCCCAAAAAACCTATTAACGAATAGTAAACCTCAGTCGTTTGTTCAAGCATTCTATTTTGAATGAGTTTTTTTGAACTCTATTTCTACGGGAGTATTCAAACTCCGTTATTATTTTCTTATTAAATTCAGCTGAAATCTTATTTTTTCACCTATTGTTTTAACTTATGTATTTGCAAATAATTAGTAATCTTTTTCTTGTAATAACCATTGAAGGATTCGCAGCAATATTTTTAAAACACCAGACCTTCATTATATCTTGACTACATCATTCAGTTCAAGTGTTGACCCCAAATTTTAAATATAACCTACAGCAAATAATAGCTATTTTTTATGGTGCTATTATTATTCAACATTAACCTAAATTGAATACCCAATAATTTGTAATTAATATATATTCAATTAATCTACACTATACTTTGCCCGTTTAATTGAAAAAATCACAACTATAAAAGTAAGATTATATCTTACAAATAAGTAGACTAATACTTAATATAAACGTATAGTAATCTATTTCTTACACATTAAATGTGTAAATTCACAGCCAGTTTTATAAGAACTAACTGTTAATTATACCTTTTTTGTCCTGTTTAGATTACATTTTGATTCACAAATCTTCACATTACCTATACTATAGGATATAAAACTATAAAAGAATTTAAAACCAAAATATACACTCAAAAAGTAGCTGTATAACTCGTAACTAAATGTCCATAATTTTTTGCAATTCTAGGTTAATATCTAATTACCATGAATAAAAATTTACTTTTCAATTTAACAACTATCGTATTACTATTATTTTCAAGTATACATTTTAGTTCAACTTTTAATTTAGGAATACGCAACTCTTTTGAAGGGCATACCCGAACTGCAGCTATTGAAAACCCACCTCTTTCTGTTAGTACTATTTCCATATTTCGTTTAGCCGATTGTAATCCTGCGCCTGTTGTTGATGTTTTAGATAGTGCGGGTGAATTTGCTCTTTTTACTAGTATTGGTGCTGTAACAAATTTTAATAGATCTGCAATAGATGGTGACATTGGCTCAGATGTTGGTGCTATATCAGGTTTTGCGCACCCAACTCAGACAGACGGAGATATTTATAATGGAGACACTGTTACAGCACAAGCTGCAATAGATCTAGACGACGCTTATACTGCACTTATGGCTTTACCAAATACGGTAACTGGGCATGCGCCAACATTTGGAAGTGGAGAAACCCTAAATACAGGAGTTTATTCTGTATTGTCAGCAGGGTCTTTAGCAAAAAGTATCACCTTAGACGGTCAAAATGACCCCGATGCAACATTTATTTTTAAGTTTGCAGGAGCATTTAATATAGTGGAACAATCAAGAGTAATTTTAATTAATGGAGCGAAGCCTTGTAATGTTTTTTGGATTGGCGGAGCTGGGATTACCACTGGTGCCATTAGTATAGGAGCTGGCTCTTATGTAAAAGGAACATTCCTTTCCCATGGTGGAGCCGTTAACTCAGAAGTAGGTACATTTCTGCAGGGCAGACAACTTTCTACAGAGGGCGCCATTAATAGCAATAGAGCTTTAGTGAATAAAGATGACCTTGGAACTGTCATTACGAATAGAAAACCTACATACAGGGTGAAAGTCAATTAGGAGAGGTTTTTTTTAATCGATTTATCCTCAAAAATGTTTTCTCGTAGGATGATAGTCAAGTCTCTACTTACACATGAATAACAAGTTTAGTTGGATCTCCTCGAACACTATGGACATACTAGAATATGCTGGACATATAGTTGATAGAAGAAGGCGTGAATTTATTTATGGAACAGATTATAATTGCCAAATATATTAAATCAGGGTTTTTCGTGCGATAGACAAAATTAAGCATGGGTCTCTGAAATCACCTATTTATAAATTGTAAAAGGCAGGGTCTATTTAGCAGTAATTATAGATTTGTTCCATCGGCAAGAGGTCACTGGTTCAAATCAGGTATTCTCCACTAGTTAAATATAGACATACGCCGATATGAGGGCTTTTTTTACTATACACAGTTTATGCACACTTCTCCATAGAATTTAACTCAAATAGAGTGAAATGGGGTCAAAATGACTCAAATAGAATTCTTATTTCGATAGTAATCATAGCTAATATGTATGCGGAAAACATAGCGCTATTACTATGGATTCGTAGAAATAATTGTCCGAATAATCGTTCCTATTACATAACCAAAATACTCTAAAAGACCGGGCTTCTCTAGACTGAAAAATAAATTCTTATAATCAACCTGCTCTAGTGCTAAACTTCAATTGTGCGTAACCATTTCGTTACTTCAGCTTTTACTGTTATGCCTAGTCTCCTTTTATAAAAAAACAAACAGCATTCCACTGCAAACCACCTTTGATAGAAAAGTCTTATAAAATTTCGCACAGCGACAAGTTTTTTTGCCTTCTTGAAACCACTGCGTACATTATACCCCCTAAGTGGGTATTGAATGGAATTATGTACTTTCTTGTAGTTTCTGAAGATGCCTTGAAAAAGCACTATTTAACTCCAAGGGCCAGAATTATCACTTCTGCTGTGGTTAGGGTAGAACTAAAAAGGGGTATCGGACCTATGTATGCTTAGGCAAGGCAGGGCCTAACCTAAGGCGATATAGATGTTATGGAATTCAACGAAGCCTTTTCTACGTAAGCATTAGCTAGTAAGCGATAACTTGGTTTAGCCGATGATGATTTAAGAATAAATTCGAAGGGTAGTACAATTACTATAGATCACCGTTTGGGAATGTCAGGAACACGTATTTTACAAGCTGCGACTAAAGAGCCTGTTCGTACAGGATGTAGGTATGCCCTAACAGCTATGTGTATTTGTAAGGGATATGGAGTAATTATTGAATGGGTTTAAAAATTGAAGAGGCGCGTATACAGTTGTGTTAATTACCTACTGTTTACATGCCTCTTGTTTTATTACTTAGTCAGTTTTCTACTCAGTTCTTCTAAGGATATTCCTTTAGTCTCTGGCATTTTTGTCAAAGCCCAAATTAACTGAAGTGCCATCATGCCGCCAAAGAAATAGTAAATATACCACACTGCGTTTCTGAGAATTCCTTCAGTAGAATCTAAGAAAAATGGAGTAATCAAAGTAATTACTGCAGCAAAAATCCAATGTACACTAACTCCCCAGGACTGTCCGTAAGCGCGAACGCTGTTAGGGTAAATTTCAGAGATAAAAACCCAAATTACGGCTCCTTGTCCAATAGCATGTGAAGCTACGAATGTACAAATGAAGGTCAGTGTTAATGTAGACCCTAGGTTCAGTTGGAAGCAAAGGCCTACCATAATCAAACTTATGATATAACCTATAGAGCCTATAATAATAAGTTGTCGTCTACCTAGTTTGTCTAATAAACGTACCCCAATAATGGTAAATACTAGGTTAACAATTCCGATAGCAATCGAATTGAATAATGATTCCTTACCACCCAGACCAGCTTGTTCTAAAATTTCTGGGGCATAGTAGAGCACAAAATTAATTCCTGAGAGTTGATTAAAAAAGGCAATAAAAAAACCTAACCAAAGTATTCTTGAATATTTTTTCTGAAAAAGACCTTCACTTTTATGGGAATGCTTTAAGTCCATTTTAATTTCAAGTAATTGTTTCTGAGCCTTTTCTTTTGGGTGTATAACCTCTAATATCTGTAATGCGGCGGCATCATCTTTTTTGTGGAGTGCTAACCACCTTGGGCTTTCGGGAACAGTAATTACCATTATGGTGTATATAAAGGCCGGTATGGCCTCTACACCCAACATCCAGCGCCAATCGTTGGCCCCATCAAAATCTTTGAGCAACCAATTCGATACAAAGGCGATAAGAATTCCAGAAACTAACCAAAATTGATAGAGACCGCCTAGTTTACCACGATTTTCTTTAGAAGTGATTTCCGATATATAGATAGGAGCGGCAACAGAAGAAATTCCGACACCTACACCACCTATAAAACGAAATGCGGAGAAAGAATAAGGGTCAAATGCAAGTGCGGAACCTAGGGCTGATACTAGAAACAGGACGCCTACCCAAAGCAACGTCTTTTTACGTCCAAGATTTTTTGTGGGGATACCTCCGAAAAGTGAACCGACAACAGTTCCCCATAGTGCCATACTCATAATAAAGGTACCATGGAATATAGGAGAGGTATTCCATAATTGTTTTATAGGTTCGTTTGCCCCACTGATAACAACAGTATCAAAACCAAATAAAAAACCGGCTAACGCAACAGTAATGGACCAAACAAGTATTTTGTTCATTTTAAGAATTTTAGTAAGCGTTAAATATAATAAATCAAAACCGTTAAATCTTGTTCTTTAATGGGTACGTTGATTTCATATAAATGGTAACTTGTTATATTAATTAAACAGAACTATGAAAGATTTGAAAAATAAAGTTGCCTACATTACTGGAGGTACAAAAGGAATAGGTTTTGGGGTTGCAAAAACTTTGCTAAACCAGGGAATGAGGGTAGCGATAAGTGGTAGGTCAAAGGAAAGTGTAACACAGGCGTTGAAAGATTTTAATAATGATTCCGTTTTGGGGATTGTATCCGATGTATCGAAAATGGAAGATGAAAAGAATGCAATCTCTAAAATATTGGATACTTGGGGTCAATTAGATGCAGTATTAGCCAATGCCGGAGTTGGGAATTTTGCACCGATTGATGAATTGTCTGATAGCGATTGGCACCAAATGATAGATACAAACCTGAATGGTGTTTTTCATTCCCTTAAGGCTTCAGTAGCGGCGTTGAAAATATCTAAAGGATATTACATAACGTTGGCAAGTTTGGCAGGAACCAATTTTTTTGCCGGTGGAGCGGGTTATAATGCTTCTAAATTTGGAGTAGTTGGTTTTACTCAAGCAGCAATGTTAGATTTAAGAAAGTATGATATTAAGGTTTCTACTATTATGCCGGGCTCTGTGGCGTCACATTTTAATAATCATGAACCAGATGAAACCGACGCTTGGAAAATACAACCCGAAGATATTGGCGAATTGGTGTTAAATTTATTAAAAATGAATCCAAGAACATTGCCTAGTAAAATTGAGGTAAGACCTACTAGGCCTGATAAAAAATAAGAATTAGACTTCCTTTTCTATAAATGGAATATCAGGATTACAAATTTCTGTAATTAAATTCGTAAGAATCTGTTCGAACTCATAAATTACATTGGTATCAATAATGTGATTTTTGGCGCCACGTGCAGATTCTTTCTGTGCAAATAGTAAGGTGCCTTCTGCAAAGTTTTTTAAAGAAATGATTCCTGCGTGTATGGCCAAATCTTCCTTGGGATAGGTTTTGAAGTACATAAGTCCGTAGCATAACAACTGAAATGCTTTACTGAACTGATAATCGTCGGTTAGAATTTCCCAATCTATTAACTCCACATTTCTTCTTTCTACTTTTCCGGTTTTATAATCAATGATACGGGTAATACCATCAAACTCATCAATACGATCTAATTTACCTTTTAATTGAATAGGAAAATCTAACCCTTTTATTGGAATGGAAACTTCTAAAGATTGTTCCAAACCAATTATTTTGATTTTGTGATTTAAAAGTAATTCAATCTCGGCATCAATAAAGGTCTGAATATACTTGAGAATAACATGAAAGGATAAGTAATTTTTACCTGTTCTTATATTACCTTCTTTAAATGTTTTTTCAAAGTTTTGGCGAACGATAGAATGTATGTTTTGTTTTAGGCCGTTAAGAAGATCATGGGTGAGGTATATGCCAATTAACGGTGTGTACAATGCTTCTAAAGTATCGTGTACAATAGTCCCGAAAGTATTTGGAGCAAGAGTTTCTTCCACCTCTAATACATCATTTATATTAAGTAAGTTCTGTTTGTAGAAGTCTATAGGGTTTCTAATATAGTTACTTAACGAACTTGGGGAAAAGCCTTTCTGGGCTTTTTCTCTAATAAGCGCTACTAGGCTCTTAGTTTTAGGGATACTCTCGTTTTCTTTTGTATGAGCTTGTATATTAGGTGTAGCTATATATTCTGTTATATCAGTTCTGTTTTCATCGGTTAACAGTTGTGTAATCAACCTACTTTTTTCACCACCTTCTAATGCATCAGGTTCTGTATTGTAAATAATATAAACGTTTTTTGCTCTTTGTAGTAACCTGTAGAAATGGTAGGTGTATATGGCATCTTTTTCTTTATAGGTAGGCAAGCTATTTTTAATTTTTAGATCGAATGGTATAAAGGAGTTATTTGATTTTCCCGAAGGAAGAATACCTTCGTTTACCGAAGTTAGTATGATTGTTTCAAAATCTAAGAGCCTACTTTCTAGCATTCCCATAATTTGAATACCTTCTATAGGGTTACCTTGAAAATCTAATGTTTCAGTGCTTAGAAGTTGTTTGAAAAGGTGTTTAAGGCTTTTAAGGTTATTGATATATGAAAACGAACTGCAAAGATCTTTCAGTTGATTAAATAAGGTGTGAAATTTATACAGTTGCTCTAGTATGAGCGTATTCTGTTTAATGGACTCTAAAGTTCTAAGGGATTGAATTAGACCTAAAAAATTATCTATAAGCACACTAGGATTATTCTGAACATCTTGAAACAGTAATGAGGCTGATTTCTGGGGTGGTATTAATTCATTAATTTGTGATAAGGTCACATAAGACCAGTTGTTGGTTTTTATTTTTAGGATAAGCGCATCAGCAGATATTTCATTTGCATCAAATAGAAGAACAGCATAGGAATGGGTTAGTAGGTTTAGCAGATGCTTGTAAAACCAGCCTTTTTCAGTCTTCTGTTCATGAAATTCTATAAGATTAGTGAAGAAACTCGCTAATGTGGTTGACTCTAATTTTTGGCCCATGGTAATATTAGTGGCCATGATATTTTGTGGGATGGTGTTTAATAATGGATTTAGTAATTCTTCGTTTCCTAAGACGATAGCAGCATTACTTAAAGAATCTGGAGTTTCATTTTGTATTTTATTCAATACATCACCTACATAATTGACTTGTGACATATTTTTAGGAACGCCTATGATATCAATATGTTTTTTGGCTGTATAATGATTGGAAAGGCCCCTGAGGGGTTTGTCTTTTAAAACTCTCCATGTGTTTTGGTACTTTCTTATAAAATACCCTGCGTCATGAATGTTATCTTTTAAGAAGTACGGGTCTATATCCCAATAGATGGATGAATCTATTTGGTCAAGAATAGTCTGAATTAAAATACTTTCCGCAGTATTTAACGCATTGAAGCCAAGGAAAATATGTTTTTTAGAATTGGTTTTGAGGTAATTGGATAATTGTTCTACTGAGGTTTTGTAAATAAGGCCCTGGTGGCCTAGTCCTTGTTTTAGCAGGTTTGAATTGAATCGGTTATAGATACCTTCTAAATGCCTCCAGAAATGAAGGTAGTTTTCAATCATCTCAGATTTTTCAGTATTTAAAGACCAATGATTGACTTCTTGAATGGCTGCTACATTTTGATACAGAGTAGAGGCATCCACTAAATACCGATCGATTTCATTAAAATCCTGTAGTACTATTTGGCCCCATTTTAAAAAGGAGTCAAATGATTCTTTCTCGTAAGTTCCTTCTGAAATATATGCATTGTAAAGTTCAAAAAGTTGGCAGGTTGTGTTTGCTGTTACTAGTCCAGATATCTTTTCTATAAAATCTTCAATACTATAGATTTCTGGTGCTACAACTGTTTTAGAGATAGACTTTGAAAGAATTTTTTTGAGAAAAACTCCAGCACGTTTACTGGGTAAAATAAAGATTACCTCTCCAGTATCGTGGTGCGTACTTAGTACGTCTTTGACTACATCTTCAATGAAACTTTGCATAGGGTAAAAATAAAAAAGCTCCGCATATTATGCGGAGCTTTTATTCATTAAAACACTTAAGGTTTATTTTAACTTATTTTACTAAGTTAATTTCTACCCTTCTGTTTTGAGCTCTACCAGCTCTTGTATTATTTGTAGATATTGGCTTCGCTTCACCGTAACCAACTGCAGACAATCTAAACTCTTCGATTCCTTTGTCAACTAAGAATTCTTTTACAGAAAGAGCTCTTGACTCAGAAAGACTTTGGTTTAGTTTTTCGCTACCTACACTGTCAGTGTGACCTTCAACAGTAAATTTAGCGTTAGGATATTCTTTTAAGATTGTGATAATGTCAACCATAACAGAAGTTGATTCAGCTTTGATTGAAGATTTACCAGTATCAAACAAGATAGTTCTAGCATAATCGTTCAATTGCTTTTGTACTTCTGCAGTTACTTCTGGACAACCAGCGTTAGCTACTGTACCGGCTACATCAGGACAAGTATCATCTTTGTCAAGTACTCCGTCTCCGTCAGTATCAGGCCAAGGACAACCTTTGTTTTCAGCAGGACCAGCTTCAGCAGGACAAGCGTCATCTTTATCAGCTACACCATCGCTATCAGCATCAGGACAACCAGCTAAAGCAGCAACACCAGCTTCGTTAGGACAAGCATCATCTTTATCAGCAACACCGTCACCGTCAGCATCAGGACATCCGTTCATTTCTTTAGAACCAGCTTCGTTAGGACAGCTATCTTTGCTATCTTCTATACCATCGCCGTCAGCATCAGGACAACCGTTGAAAGCTTCAAGACCAGCAACTTCTGGACAAGCATCATCTTTGTCGTAAATACCATCACCATCAGTATCAGTTCCACCAAATTTAACTGAAATACCAGCTAAGTGTTGGAAATGTTTTACACCGTAATCTTCGAAAGCGTGCTTATAATTAGATTGTAATGTAAGAGCTAAGTTTTCAGAGAACCAAATGTTAAGTCCAAGACCTCCATTTGCAGTACCAGCTCCAATTTCATCAATCCAAGTATAACCACCACCTATTTCGATAAATGGATCAAGAACGGTAGTTCTTTGGATTAAATTATATTTTATTGTACCATCTATTGCATAGTGAGAAAGATCATCAACGCTAACGTCACCTAATTTGCTAATCTTGTTAAGAGATCCTCTTGCTCCAACAGAGAAGCCGTCTCCTACGTACTTAGATACTCCTACATAAGATATAGAAGGTAAAATGTTCCAGTGATCGTTCACATTAAAGAATTCATTGCCAAAAGAACTTACATCCCCAGTTGGATATACGTCAATAGCATTAGCCCCGAACTGTACTTGCCAAGGGTTATTCTCGTCTTGCGCTTGTATGTTGTTCATACCTACAACTAGTAGGGCAACAACCAATAATTTGCTAAGATGTTTCATGTTCAAATTTTTAAGTTTAAGTGTTTATTAGCCACAAATGTAACTTGTTAAATATTATTAACAAAATCAATTTCCTATTTTTTTTAACGCATTTAATAGATTAAAAAGTGCATTTAAACGATTTTCAGTTCTTTTCCAACCGCTGTGAACGCTTCAATGGCAGTGTCTATATGAGTCTTGGTATGTGCTGCGGATAGTTGAACCCGTATGCGCGCCTTGCCTTTTGGCACTACAGGGTAAAAGAAACCTATCACATATATGCCTCGTTCCAATAGTTTGGTAGCCATTTCTTGAGATAATTTTGCATCGTAAAGCATTACAGGTACAATCGCAGAGTCGCCGTCTACAATATCAAAGCCTGCTTCTTTAATTCCTTTTTTAAAGTACGCAGTATTTTCCTGTAGTTTATCACGAAGCGATGTGTCTTTTTCTAACATATCAAAAACCTTGATTGATGCACCAACAATTGCCGGCGCTAATGAGTTAGAAAATAAATAAGGTCTTGAGCGTTGTCTTAGTATAGATATAATTTCCTTTTTACCTGTCGTGTAACCACCCATAGCTCCACCTAATGCTTTACCCAGGGTTCCGGTTATGATATCTATTCTTCCCAAAACGCCTTTTTCTTCCAAAGTACCTATTCCTTTTTCTCCAATAAAACCTGTTGCATGACATTCATCTATCATAACCAAGGCATCATATGTATCGGCAAGGTCACAGATTTTATCTAATGGGGCAACAATACCATCCATAGAGAATACACCATCGGTTACAATAATTTTAAATCTGGCACCGTCTTCATTTGCTTGTTTCAGTTGTGTTTCTAAATCTTGCATATCACTATTGGCATAACGATATCTCTTAGCTTTACACAAGCGTACACCATCGATTATAGAAGCGTGATTTAAAGCGTCTGAAATAATTGCATCTTCTGCAGAAAGCAAAGGTTCGAATACACCTCCATTAGCATCAAATGCAGCGGCATATAAAATAGTGTCTTCGGTACCGTAGAAATGAGCTATCTTTTTTTCAAGTTGTTTGTGTATATCTTGTGTCCCACAAATGAACCTAACCGACGACATGCCAAACCCATGGGTGTCCATGGCATCTTTCGCAGCTTGTATCACATCCGGGTGTGATGATAACCCTAGATAATTGTTAGAGCAAAAGTTTAAAACTTCTTGACCTGTGTTAATTTTAATAACTGCATCTTGAGGAGACACGATAATTCTTTCTTCTTTAAAAAGACCATCATTTTTAATTGCTTCAATTTCCTTCTCTAAGTGTTCCTTTATTTTTCCGTACATAATGTTTTAAATATATTCTAATTCTATTTCCGTATTAATATACACAATGATTTTTTGAGCTATGCTATACCCCATGCTTAAAAAACTTTCTGCATAGGAATTCAACTGATGTTGGTATTTCGAATTTCGTTCTCCGGTCTTATAATCAATGATAATAGCGTGGTTGTTTTCCATAACAACTCTATCTGGTCGTTGGGTCGTTCCATTTACTAACAGAAGTTCTCTTTCATTCAGCACCTCTAGTCCATCTTGATAAAAGTGATTTAGTTCTGGATGAAAAATCACCTTTTCAACGATTTCTCTCACCTTTTCAACTTCCATCTCTTTAAGCAAACCTTTTTGCAGGGCCATTTGTAGTGCTCTATCTAAATCTGAAGTTTTATAGATAGCGCCTAAAATATAATGAATCACATTACCTTGATTAATGGCAACATCTAAACCTTCATCCCATAAAAGACCTGCCGTTGCCAGAATCTTAAAATCGGGTCTATTTTTATTGGTATATATATAAGGTATAGTGTATTGATTTGGTCCTAAACGATTTTTTATTTTCTGACTTTCGAGTTCGCCAAAACTATACTCTAATTTTTCGGGTTCCCAAATGCCTGTATTTTTTAGAAAATGAATGAATAGTCCCGAATAATAGTTTGGATTATGATTACCTTTTTTATCAATGTTATTGGAGCTGATTATAAATAGTGCATTTACCGCCCTAGTTAGAACTACGTATAACAGATTGAATGCGTCTAATTGTAATTTTTGATGATCGATTTCATATAGTTGCGATTCTACTGCACCATAATTCTGTACCTCTTGTTTCTTATTAATTAGAAGTTCAGAAAAACCAAGGAATTCATGTTCATCGACCGAAAGCCATAACTTAGGGTCGATTTCTTCAAAAACATTAGAATTGGCAAAGGGAAATATCACAACAGGAAACTCCAGTCCTTTCGATTTATGAATGGTCATTATTTGTACCGATTCTAAATTCTCTGGGGTACTAATGCTGGCCGAATTTCCTTTTTTGTCCCAATAGTCTAAAAATGATTGCATATCTGGACCCTGTTTTTGTTCTACATCAAAAACCAAATCCATAAATGCAGATAGATGTGCATCTGAACTAGGAATAAGATCAAACAGTTTTATCGCATAGGCTAATCCATCAAAAACTGTTGCTTGCCTTAGTTTAGAAGCGTCAAAACCATATTCCTTCAACAAATGAATGTCAAGGCGGTTTAAATTTTCATAGATGTACGCATGTTTGTCATTTTTTCCTTCGGAAAGAAAATTTAAAATTTCATATTGTATATCCAATTCTTTGGGTTGAACCATGTATCGAATCAGCTGAACTAAAAATAGGGTTTTTGGATTTCCGCTTAGCAATAAAGAATCAGAGGATACTACAGGAATTTCATGTTGCATCAAATAATTTGCGAGTAGTAAACCATGTTTCTTTTTTCTAATGACAATACAAATATCACTGTAGGTATATCCTTTCGATAAACAGTTTTTAATTACCGTTAACGTTTCTAAGGCATAATCCTCATTGGTATCTTCAGCTAGCAAGTTGAGGTTGACATAACCTCCTTCTTGTTGATTTACTTCTTGTTGGTTACCAAGTTTAAAAAAATCTTGATACATGGAGTTTTCTAATAACGTACTTATACTTTGGAAAAAGCTATTGTTGAAATTTATAATTTCTGTGTAACTTCTGTAGTTCTTTGGTAAGGTAACTAAATTGGATGCTATAGTGAACGGATGCTTTTGATGTGTTGCCAATTCTAAAAACTGTTCAGCTTTGCCGCCACGCCATCTATATATTGCTTGTTTTGGGTCACCAACAAGAAATAGGGAGCCAGTATTGCCTAACCCGTCTTCGCCCTCCATTGCATTTCCAATTAAGGGAATAAGGTTTTCCCATTGCATTTGTGAGGTGTCTTGAAATTCATCAATGAAATAGTGTCTATATTTCTCTCCAAGCCGTTCATATATAAAGGGCGCAGGTTGATCCTTTACTTCCCTTGCTATTAAGGTGTTGAATTCTGATATGGATAATTGATCTTTCTCTACTTGAATTATTTTTAACTCTTTTTGAATGGCATTCAATAGCGCAAAGGGAACTATATTTCTATTGATATTAGCATATAAACTTCTTTTGTAAACTAGCTCTTTTATGTCAAGGTAGTACTTGAGTAATTGGGCAGAAAGCTCTATCGGGGGATTCTTAATTGCTGCTTTTAAAATTTTACCCTCAATTAGATTTTCCTCTAGTTTATTATTATACAATAGAGTAGTATTGAAATTACCGTCTTTTACTTTTTTAAAGTGATTGGGTAAAGTCTCTCTAGGAAAATCTTTATAGTCAATACCTTTGGTTACTATATAGGCGAGTGCGGTTGAGGCTGCTTCGACGGCTTGCTGTTCAAGTGCCTTATTTTTTGTTTTAAGAAGTAACTGTAGATTTAAGAAATCACCAATTTCATGGTTTTTAAGGTTTTTAAGGTGTTGCGCATTATTCTCGTCGAAAATAAGTTTACCTATTTTTAAAAGGTCAAATGCAATATCCCAACTTCGATCATCTTCAATTTTTTCTAGGGCAAAGTCCAAAAGTACTTTAGTGAACTCAGGGTCTTCACCGGCTTTACCAATAACCCGTTCTACGGCCTCCTGTAATAATAAATCTACATCTAGAACAACTTCAAAATTTTGTGGAATTTTTAAGTCCTTAGCAAAAGTACGTATGAGTCTATGTGTAAACTTATCAATGGTAGAAATATCAAAAAAAGCGTAGTTATGAAGAATCTGTTTTAATCTTAGTTTGCCCAAAGCGCCTAGCTCTTCGAAAGTGTAGTTTGTTTCATTTAAGATGTCCTTAAATAAGGGAGACGCTTCTTGAATCGATTTGGTAGATGAAAATTCAAATAGACTATTCAAAATACGATGTTTCATCTCATTTACCGCTTTATTGGTAAACGTAATCGCTAATATTTTTTTGAAGTTTTGAGGAGATGCCAGTATAATTTTCAAGTATACTTTTGCCAAGGCATAGGTTTTACCTGATCCCGCTGAAGCATTATATATAATAAAAGAATTACTGGACACTGATTTTTACTGCAAATTAAGGATTCCTATGCAGTTCTTAACAAATTATTAGGTCAATATAAATGTTAAAATTCGTAGCTTTGAGAGACAATTAATATTAACATTAAAATAAATAAATTATGGCCTTTCAATTACCGAAATTGCCTTACGCCTATGATGCTCTTGAGCCTCATATTGACGCTAGGACAATGGAAATACATCATACAAAACATCATAATGGATATACCTCGAAGTTAAATGCTGCGATTGAAGGTACGGATCTAGAAGGAAAATCTATAGAAGCTATTTTAACAGGTTTGGATATGAACAATGGTGCTGTTAGAAATAATGGCGGAGGTTTTTATAACCACTCTTTGTTTTGGGAAATTTTATCACCCACTGGTGGTGGTAAACCTAGTGGTGAATTAGCGGAGGCTATTGACAGTGCTTTTGGTTCTTTTGATGTATTCAAGGAAAAATTCACGACTGCGGCAGGAACTAGATTTGGTTCTGGTTGGGCATGGTTATGTGTTCATAAAGGAGGTAAAGTAGAAGTATGTTCTACGCCTAATCAAGATAACTCACTTATGCCAGGAGTAGGCTGTGGTGGTCATCCAATTTTAGGATTAGATGTATGGGAGCATGCATATTACTTAAACTATCAGAATAAAAGACCTGAGTATATTGAAGCATTCTTTAACTTAATTAACTGGAACGAGGTTTCAAAACGGTATAAGAATAGCAAATAGTTTTTATCAGGTAAAAATTTACTAAAGTCTATATTGAACCACTTAAGAAACAATCTTAGGTGGTTTTTTTGGTTTAAAAATAGAAAAGGGCGGAGAAATCTCCACCCTTTTCGTCCCAAATCTTACCATAAACTTAACCTACTTATGCTATGGCAAGACTAAATTACTGGTATTGTGTAAATAAAAAAAGAAATTTCAATAAAAAGAAATTTCTAAGTTCAAGTCATAAGTGCAACACGAATATTTAAAACAGATGGGGCTAGCCCCATCTGTTTTAGGCTCAATATTTATATTCGTTTTGATGAAACATTACAAACAATTGACCTTAGAGCAAAGGT
>NZ_VAUW01000047.1 GCF_005771495.1 Maribacter sp. ACAM166 | reverse complement strand
ACCTTTGCTCTAAGGTCAATTGTTTGTAATGTTTCATCAAAACGAATATAAATATTGAGCCTAAAACAGATGGGGCTAGCCCCATCTGTTTTAAATATTCGTGTTGCACTTATGACTTGAACTTAGAAATCCAATAATTTCCAAAATTTTCAATGAAGTAAACACCGAATATGGAATCGAATTCAAACCCAAAGAAACCGATTTTTCAGATTATAACATTCAACCTACACTACCCCATAAATTAAGCCAATATGGACCAGGTATTGCGGTTGGTGATATTGACAAAAATGGTTATGACGATTTCTATTTAGGAGGTTCCTCCGATAATCCTGGGGTATTTTTTATGCAAGATGCCAAAGGAAAATTTACAATGGACGAATCTCGGTTTATGCAAAATGAGGATGTTCTATTCGAAGATATGGGTGTCTTATTTTTTGATGCCGATAATGATGAAGACCTCGATCTCTATCTCGTCAGCGGTAGTTATGAGATTCCGGCAAACCATTCTGTTAGTACCGACCGGTTCTTTTTAAATGATGGCAAAGGGATGTTTCAAAGAACAGATGCCCTGCCTCAAGACCTAACCAATGGCTCTTGTGTAAAAGCTGCTGATTTCGATGCAGACGGTGATTTAGATTTATTTGTAGGTGGCCGTGTAGTTTCCGCTAGTTATCCAACCGCACCCAAAAGCTTTTTATTAAGAAACGACAATGGAAAATTCGTTGATGTATCTAAAAAATATTTCCCAGAACTTCAAAATATAGGTATGGTTACTGATGCCTTATGGAGCGATTTTGACATGGACGGAAGACCAGATTTAATTTTGACTGGTGAATGGATGCCAGTTACCTTTTTAAGGAATACGGGAACTACTTTTGAAGCAGTTAGTACTGGAATTGAAAATCGCACAGGCTGGTGGAATAGTCTTGTTTCGGGCGATTTTGACAATGATGGGGATTTAGATTATATCGCTGGTAATTTAGGCCTGAATACCAATTATAAGGCTTCTCCGGAAGAGCCAATGACGATAATTGCAAAAGATATTGACCAAAACGGTTCTATGGACGCTACGGTATTTTGTTATATGCTAGGCGATGACGGAACACGAAAGGCTTTTCCGATTGCTTCAAGAGATGATTTAGTATCCCAAGTAATAACAATGCGAAAAAAATTTCCTACCTATAAATCCTACGGTCTGGCCACAATGAATGATATATGGAGCGATGAAGACAGAAAAGGGTCCATTGTCCTGGAAGCCAATGAAATGAGGACTTCCTATATCGAAAACATAGGCAATGGAAAATTTGAAATGAAGCCATTACCATTTGAAGCACAGAAAGCACCTATCTTCGGAATGATTTCCGACGATGTAGATAGTGACGGTAATCTTGATATTTTGATGGTAGGCAACGATTATGGTATGGACCCTTACAGCGGTAGACACGATGCTTTTAACGGCCTTTGTCTAAAAGGCAATGGCAAAGGAAGTTTTGAATCTATGTCTATAGGAGAGTCTGGGTTTTTCGTAAATGGTGATGCCAAAGGGATGGCTACCCTTCATACCGCAAAAAATGAAGATGTGGTGATTGCAACCCAAAACCAGGATAGTTTGCTACTGTTCTCAAAAAAAAACAAGAACGTAGTAAAATGGATCGATTTAAAATCTGATGATTTTTCTGCAGATATCGAATATATAGATGGTAGTAAAAGACGGGTGGAATTTTATTACGGCTCAACTTACTTGTCGCAATCATCCCGTAAATTTCCGATTGAAAAGACAGTAGAAAAGATTACTATTACCAATTTTAAGGGAAACAAAAGAGAGGTATTATGAAAAAGGTATTTTTCTTGATCGTTATAATATGGTCAATCGCATGTTCAGCACAAAAAACGGTTTCCAAAGACTGGAAAACAAAAACAGAAGATGCAGATTTCATTCATAGGGCAATGAAACAGGTTAGCGATGTGATAGTGCATGATATTTTTTCTCCTCCAGTAACGAGTCGTACTTATGCTTATGTGTCGATTGCCGCTTATGAAATATTGATTCAGAACAATCCTAATTATTTCAGTTTTGTAGGGCAATTACATGGATTACAAACTCTACCTCAGATTGACAAAGAAAAAGAGTACAGTCTAACATTAGCTGCTGCCCATGCCTTGCTAAATACCGGAAAACATTTTGTGCTTTCGGAGGGAAAAATCAATGTGTTTGAAAAGAAACTACTTCAGGAGTTTAAGGATATCGGCATACCCAATATAGTTTTTAAAAATTCCATTGCCTACGGACAACAAATGGCCGACCATATAATGGCCTGGGCGGGTAACGATAATTACAAACAAATACAGTCTATGCCCGACTATACGGTGAAAAATGATATAGGCTCTTGGAAACCTACACCACCTGCCTACATGAAGGCCATAGAGCCAAATTGGAGCAAATTGCGGACCTTTATGATTAATTCTGTTGAACAATACAGGCCGATAGCTCCTCCTCTATTTTCTCTCGACACGACAAGTGTTTTCTATAAAGACGTTGTCGCAGTTTATGAAAAAGTCAACTCAAATAATGCTGAAGAAAAGGAAATTGCCAATTTCTGGGACTGTAATCCGTTCAAGATGAACGTCCGCGGCCATGTGATGTATGCCACAAAAAAAATATCACCTAACGGACATTGGATGAATATTACAACTTTAGTTTGTAAAAAAGCAAATGCTTCGGTAGTACAATCAGCTGAAGCCTACGCCTCTTTGTCCGTTACTTTGGCAGATGCTTTTATTAGCTGTTGGGATGAAAAATATCGTAGTTCTGTAATACGCCCAGAAACATATATCAACCAACATATCGACCCCGATTGGCTACCAATACTACAGACCCCACCGTTTCCTGAATATACCAGTGGGCATAGTGTAATCTCTTCAGCCGCAGCCATCATACTGTCTAAATTATTTGGGGAAAATTTTGCATTCTCCGATTCTACAGAAGTTGAGTTCGGTCTACCGGTACGCGATTTTGATTCCTTTAAACAAGCTGCTGAAGAAGCGGCCATTAGCCGATTCTATGGAGGAATTCATTACATGCCCGCTATTGTCAACGGACAAGATGAAGGGTACGCTATTGGGAGATTTTTTGCTAATAAATTAAAGACAAGGGTGAAATAAGAATATTTGATCACAACTATTTGATTTACAATTTAGTAGCTGAATTTTTTATTATTCCAAATAAACTGTTTGTGTAAAAGCCCCATTGACAGCAACGTCCCAGACTTCCAATCGCACCCATTTTCGGTTGGCCATTTTAGCCGAAAATTGAAATTTTTGTGAACCGAATGCTTTCGTTTCGTTCAAATCTATTTTTTCACGAAAAACATTTTCTCCATCTCCAGAAATAATTTCTACAAAATTCAAGGGGAAGGTCCAGTCGATTTCTATTTTGACTTCCACCTGACTAAATTTGTTTAATTGAACGGTTTCTCCAGAACCTTTTCCGTTTATAGAAAAAGATGGAATCAAGATTTCTCCTGTGGTCGAAAAGAAACGACCATTTTCAAGCGCATTAAAAACCGGCTGCCAACCCTCAGAAAAATTAGGTATCGCATCCAATTCTAAATAGTTGATGTTCATGTGGGCATACATTTCGTTTTCTTCTGTAATGGTAAAAAGATCTGCCTCAGCAATCACTTTCTTTTTAGTACCCCAGTTATTCATATCATCCATCAAGTCAAAAACACGAAGGGCTAATTTCGAAATTGAAAGATCAGCAGGCATCGATTTCCATGCTCCACCCATAAAGCGGTCGGATTTAAAAAAAGTTTCTTCTTTATAAATATCTGGATAACCGGTAGAACCCTTTATTCGTGGATGGGCTGTCCATGCCAACCCCTTTTCCAATTCTAAAAGTTGTAACATTTCATTCTTATCCGCAATGCGATATACCTTACCGTAAGTGGGATCTTCAGAAACAAAAGGCTTGTCCGCATCACGTGACATAATCCAATACACCGGATTTGGGAAAAAGCACATCCAATGTCCTCCTAAAAACTCATTTGGCTCCTCACCTGGTAGTAGTAAAAACTCTTTGTCCGACAATCTTTTACATTCATCAAACAGTGCTTTAAGTTCCTTTAAACGCACCTCATCTGGGCCTTTAGGATGGGCTGTATAGTGGAACTCTCCCAAATGAACAATGTCCACTCCCATACTCTTAAAAACATCTACAAACTCTGGCTTTTGAGGAATCGGTTTATCCGCCAGAACTACGTTCATAATAAATTCATTGTGAAAATGACTTGCAAAGGTCTTGTAATTCTTTAATGGTACATATTTATCTTTGTGTGTATACTTTTTTATTTTTTCTAGAAGCCGATCTGGTAAACCTGAGCTAAGCATACAAAAGAAATTCAACCGCTGGGCAGTATTTGGCGGTGCGTTAAACCATGGCACATAGCGTTCATCCCCTTTGGGGTCGTGGCGAATGCCCACACCGAAATCTTGAACGATATCCCTATACCCTTTACCGTACCAAACAGACTTCAGATTATAAGCTTCATCCAACGGATAAAAATATTGGTGCGGAGGTGGAAAAACAGCAAGGGAACCTTGATTGTTTGTAGCAAGAATACTACGGTAGTTTACAGATACGTTTACGGCATTATCGCTTTCCGAGGTATTTATTTGCTGTAAGTCATCAGATGTATCTGAAAACTCTACGGTTTTCCAAGGTGTTTCGCTGGTTAATCCCGCATCGTAAAGAATTGCTGTCGAATCTTTTGCCGTTTCGATTACAGCTGCAATATTAAATAGCGGAATTCCATTATAAATTGTTATTTCAAGAGAACCTTTAAAATCAGGGGCTGAAATATCGGAAATAATAATTACGGTTCGATTTTTATGCTTCGTAATCTTCATTGCAGTTATATTCAAATCCAGTAGATGTGACGTATAGGACCTGGTTGGCACCTTGTCGAAAAAAATAGTCCATCCATTTTCGGGCGTTAGGGTACGACTCCCCACATTAAGCAAAAAAACAGGTTCAACATTCGTTGATATAGTTTTGAAATTTCCTTTCCGACCAATTGCTATTGTACGGAACAAAGGTTTATCTTTTTCTAAATTCAACACCAATTGACACTGTTCTAAATTTTCAATGGGCCAAATAAGTTCCAGCTTATTTTCAATAATCTTTACCTCCGTATCATTCACCCCTATATTATCAGGTAACATAACAGGAATCTGTGCCTGTGCCAAAAGGCAAAACAATAGTAAGGGAATACATAATACTATTTTCATAAAATGATTAAATTAAATAGCAAAAAATAAGTGGTATAAAACAATCTTGTAACCTCTAAACTTTTTCTATTTAACCCACTCAAGGCTATTTTTCAAAATTGTTCTATATGCTCCAAGTTCATGCGCTCTTTCATCATGGCCCAAGGTATTCCCTATTATTTTTGCTTTGGGATGTTTTACAATCCAGACTGAAGGATATTCTTCTCCAGATTTCAATCCTTTGCTTATTGCAAGCACTTCAATCTCGGCATCGGCATCCTTTTCCCATCGGTAAAGTTCATCAATTATCCTGAATTTAGATGGAACACCTTTCATTATAGGATGATTAGGCTTTACAACTGTTACTTCGAACTCTTGTAACTCTTCATGTGAACGAGATCCACCACCAACAAGTTGTTTGTTGTATTCGGGCCAATCTTCCCAGTTGTACCATGTACTTGGGTGATAAATTAGCATATTTAATTTTCCTGCATTCACTTTAGAAAAAATCGCCTGTTTTGCCTTTGCATTTAAAGGTTGATTATTGGTAAGCATCAATACGTCAACTACTGGAATTAAAACATCCATTTCATTAGGGTCCTCTGTAAAAATAACTGTATTTCTGCCATTTTCACTTAGTACTTTGCCGTCAACTTCACCAAAGAATTTTTTAAAATTATGTGAACCACTTCCCCCTGTGACGGCAATTTTGGTTGCTCCTTTTTTATCGGAAATATAATATCCTGCGGATGCATCGTTTTTATAAAATTTTGGTAATTCTTGGACTTTACACCCGAATGTTATTCCGAATATTACTAATAAAATCGCTACTTTTTTCATTTTATATTTAATTTATTGTTCTTTTATTTTAGATTAGTTTGGGACTTTATTTCTCAGATATCACTATCGCCCCCTATATTAGATTCTGGGGCTGTTACAATAATAACACCTTTCATGAATCGCCAATGACCAGGAAATGTACATACGAAAGGATACGTACCAGGAGTATCGGGCAATGTGAAAATCACAGAACCACTCTCGCTAGGATTCAGCATTTTGGTGGCTCCTAAAACGTATCTTGAATTTGGCACATAACCCATCTTTTCAGCATCAGGTGTGGTAACGAATTTGTCAACTGTAGGTCCGAAAGTATCCAAACTACCCGCAGTTATAACTACCAAATTATGCGGCATTTGATCCACGTTATCTAATGTAATTTCTACAGTCTGCCCTGCAACAGCCTTTAATTCTGTTTTATCAAAAGCCATTTCTTGACTCACTGTTTTTAGATTAAAAGTGACATCTACTTTAACCTTCCTAATTTTACCGATTTCGACATCGATGTGTTGTCCACCTCCTGTATTTTTACAATGAATAGCGATTACATTTTTTCCCTTTTTAAACAATTTACTTTTATCTTCATCTACCCTCATGTATTTGTAATTAGTGCTAGCGCCTGTTTCAGCTATCAAAAGTTCACCGTTTATATAAAGCTCGTAATCATCATCATTTGCTATTTTTATTACTGGCTGCTCAATATCTTGATTAATGATCATTTCTTTGCGTAACCAAATGTTATCAGTAGTCCACTTCGTGATTATTCGTTCCTCATCATTTGCACCGAACATTCCTTGTCCTTTTTTCCATGTTGCATCCTTATAATCAACTGCCATCCAATTGCTTTCTGGCTTTTCTTCAATATAACTCCATGAAATTTTTTCTTTGTCCGATGGCACTAACATTTCTACTGAAGCAACATCTACCTCTTCATGATTCAACTCTCTGAAATAGACTTTGATAGCTGCGTTCAACCATTTATCCGAAAAATTAGAAGCGTCTTTAGAAACCTTTTCCATTTCTGTATATAATGACGCAGACTCCGGCAATTCACCAGCTCTTAAAATTGCAGCAAGTCGGGTTTGCGAATCAGGATCTGTCAATAATCCCGATGCTACCAATAGTTCACTCCCATTTGTAGTTTCTGGCAAGAGTGCCATCGCCGCCCTTTTTACCGCATAACTCCCACTTGACAAAGCATTAACGACTGCCTTATCTGCTTCGGAGTTGTTTTTGTTAATTGCACCAAGGCCGTCCAATGTCCAAAGTGCATGCAATACTGCTGCATTCAATCCACTTTTATCGGTTTTAGATTCATCATTTGCCAATTTAATTAAATCAGGAATTAGTTCTGTTTTATTCTCTTCCACAATCAAACGTTGTGCAGTCGTACGCCAAAATAAATTATCACTTTGCAATGCGCTCAACAAAGCTTTATCATCATGAGCATCTAATTTGGTAATTTCAGAACTGTCGCTATCATTATACTTTATAATATAAATTCTACCGTGTCCATAGTCCCTAAACTTGTTCAAGTGTGCATTACCCTCTCCTTTATCAGCGTTCCAAATCTGGTTGTCCATTCCTCTTTTATCAGGATTATGCTGTATAACAGGGTTATACCAATCTGCTACCCAAAGGTTTCCATCAGGGCCTGTTTCCGAAAAAACTGGAGCTGTCCACGCATCGGTACTAGCGAAAATGTTTCCACCATCTACTTCTTTATACCCTGCACCATCCTTTATAATCTTTGCAATATGTACCAAATGGCCCGTAGGCTCACTCACATACATTTGGTTTTGATATGTTTCTGGATAATTTCTTGCGGTGTAAAAATTAGCCCCTGATGCTGCCGTAAACCCTCCTCTTACATCAACCTGTTGTAAAGGAATAGTATCTACGGGACTTATCTCATAATGCCCCTGAATAAAGTCTGCATTTAGCGCCCATGAAGGCATTTTATCTAAATATTCATAGTGTTTTAGGGGAATACCCACATAACATGCATGATTATTATTAGCCGTTGAACCGAAAATTTCGAAATTCTCGTTATACCCCATACCCCAAGTATTATTATCAAATTGACCGATTGGCTCTAAGTAAGAGCCATCTTTTTCAAAACGATAAACACCTCGTTCAAATTTAACTGACTTGTCTTTAAACTGATTTTCAAAACCTGAATAACCTACAGCACCCCAAATAGCATTATCGATACCGTAACGTAAGCTTGATGGCCCAGCGTGGGTATCAAATGTACCGAACCCATTAAACAACACGGTACGCTTATCCATTTTATCGTCTCCATTGGTATCTTCCAAAAACACCATATCAGGAGCCTGTGAAACAATAGCACCACCTTTCACTAGAACTATTCCTGTAGATAAACTTTGCTCGGTGGCGAAATCGATAAATTTATCGGCCTCACCGTCTCCGTTAGTATCCTCGCAAATTGTGATTCGATCACCACCCACATCGTTGGCTAGTTCATGCGGATAATCTTTGGATTGCACAACCCACAGCCTACCTCTCTCATCCCATGTAAATGCGATAGGATTAATAATATTTGGTTCGGCTGCAAAAAGCTCTACCGAAAAACCTTCTGGCAACTGTATATGTTTCTGTGAATCTTCTGGACTTAAAGGGTCTTGAACTTTAGGATCCTCTCCTGTATAAGTCAATGGTGGTGGTGGCATTTTTTCGCCCGAACAAGCGACAAAAAGTAGTACCCCAAATATTAACAAAAGAGGTGATTTCGATTTTTTCATTTTTGGTTTTTATTTTCAGTTATTCTGCCGATTTGATTTGTTGCAGTTACTTAATTATGGCTTACTCAGACCGATAGTTTACATAGGGTTCTTCTTTGCTCACATCTAATGTGCCAGCCTCCCACCCTTCGGGTGGGGACAGCACTGCAAGGAATTCTAGTTCACCTTTACCGGCATTAAAAGTTCCATGTACAACATCGGCATCGATATAGACGGAATCACCAACTTCAAGAATTTGCATTTCATCTTCAATCCATTGCTCTGCCTTTCCTTTGAGTATATATAGAATCTCATGCATTTTAGGATGTCGATGAAAATTATGTCCATCACCTTCAGGCACCACCACCTTAACCATATAAGATTCTGCATTTTTGACAATCTCTGGGTGGTAATGCCAATAATGCTCTCGACCAAAGGCCTTCTCGAACATCATATCCTTTTCTTTGATAAATTTCCAGTTCTTAGACATACTCAAATTTGATTAGGATATAAATTATAATGTCAATGCTTTAAACTCTTTGGTTAGATTGGTCAGAGAAGCTTCAACACCCATTCTTTCTATAGAGGAAGCGCCTACAAAACCATGAAGCCCTGTTGTATGATCAAGGGTATAGCGCACATCTTCTGGAGTATTTATCGGTCCACCATGCGCAAGGAAAAAAGTATCGTGATTAGCCTTTTTGACCGCATCTATAATTGCCTGTGTTCGCTCTAAAGCGGCATCCATATGAACTGTTGCTCCTGTAACACCAATAGAACCACCAACAGTAGTACCTACGTGTGCAATTATAGCATCTGCACCCGCATCGGCCATTTGAACTGCCTCTTCAGGTTTTGCGACATAAACGACAGAAAACAAATCCATCTTTGTAGCCAATCTGACCATTTCAACTTCCTTTTGAAAGCTCATACCTGTTTCTTCCAATACATTTCTAAAATGACCATCGATGATTGAATGGGTAGGAAAGTTATTCACCCCAGAAAAGCCCATATCTTTTACCTGTCCTAAAAAATGCCACATTCTCCTACGGGGATCACTACCATGAACACCACAGATCACAGGTACTTCTTCTACTACAGGTAAGACTTCAAACTCCCCTATTTCCATAGCTACAGCATTAGCATCGCCGTAAGCCATCATTCCGGCTGTAGAACCGTGACCAGACATTCTAAATCTACCAGAGTTATAAATAATTATAAGGTCGGCACCACCTCTTTCTATGAATTTTGCGCTAATACCGGTTCCTGCTCCAGCAGCGATTATTGCTTTCTTTTGATTTACTACTTTTTGTAATCGATCTCTAACTTCTTGTTTTGTGTAAGGGTTTCCTTTACCCGTCCATGGATTTGGCATAGTACTTTGTTTTAGATTTATATTTATATTTATATTTATTGTTGTTATTCTGACTTTTATTTTCTTATTAGGCTTAGATTTCGATTTGTTTGTACCCTCCGCGCTTTTTAAAATATAGGATAAGCACAAAATAGCCAATGGCCATTATTACTGGGATTAATGCGGTAACCACTAAAGCTTTACCAGCCCCGTAGAAACCTGCTTGTTCTACTGGTTCTTTGTCTTCTGGAGCATTTTGCTCTGCATTACTCCACCAAGTTTGCAATGCATTTAAATTATCATTTTCGTCGACCGTTTTCCCTGTACTTTCCCAACGTTCGATGTCACCCTGTAACTGCTCTCCATTATCTTTTACGATGGCAACCTTACTACCATTTAATCCTTTTATAGGTGAGAAAAAAAGAAAACTATTTTCATCATCAGCCTTATAACGGTCATATGCCTGTGGTGCTTCAGTTTTTATTTTGCTCGATGCAAAATAATCTTGTTTATACCCTATGCCTGGTCCACCTAATAAACCTGCAGATAGCATACCTACACCACCTACAAAGCCCATAACAACTGCACCACCTCTAGGAAAACGTTCACCAACAACACCTAACATAGTAGGCCAAAAGAAGGTTTTTGCAATACCGTAAATGGTTACGGCAAATACCATGATTAGGCCTGTTGTAGCAGTACCTAAAATGTACAGACCTATAGCTCCTAAAATTGAACAAACAAATAGTAATCCTAATGGTGAAATTTTCTGAACAATAGGCCCTGCAAAAAATCGTAGAATAAACATTAGTGCCGATGTATAAATAAATAGTAGCACCCCTTTAGTTGGGTTTTCAAGAATGTTTCCGGTAATGTTTTGGATCCAACTATCAGTACCTAATTCTACATATCCTATTAAAACCATTAATAGCATAAGTACCATTAATAATGGAGAGCCAAATTGACGGAACATTTCTTTATACGGTATTCCTGCTTCTTTTGCCTCTGACAATGGTAATTTTTCTTTTAATATAATCACGCCGTAGATGAGTACTGGAATCAGAAAGAAGCTCATTAAAACCTCCCAGCTTAAAATATCGTGAAAGGCTATAGACAGAACACCTCCTAAAATCATTCCGCCAGGCCAACCTGCATGTAAAATATTTAAATAATGTGTTTTTGCCTTAGGATAAAGTGTTGCCACTAGTGGGTTAACTACTGATTCACAAATACCATTACCCACTGCAAACAAAAATGTACCAGAAAACAAACACCAATAAGCGGCTTCACGACCCATTGAGTCAAATACATAAACCGTGGCTACTGTAACTAGTAAAGAGAGAAAGTGTACAAAAAAGGCAAGAACTAAAAGTGGTTTATACCCTACGCGATCCACAATTAAGCTAAAAAGAATAATAATAACTCCGAAACCCGCAAAGCCTCCACCAGTGATGGAACCCAATTCTGTCATGGTAAACCCAAACTGGTTACCCCAATCGACCAAAATTGAACCTCTGACTGCAAAACCTACACCCCCTGCTACAATTGTAAAAAAACTTGCGAACAGTAATCGGCTTTTATTAATACTACTTTTTTCCATTTCGAGTGTATCTAATTGATTATTTAAAATACTTTTATTTGGTTCTTAGTTATTTATTCTCTCTACTCGTATTAACTAATTCTAACAATTCCTTTACCGCATATTCTGCAAAAAAAGTGGTGTTGATATTTGCGTTGACCTCAACTATTTTTACAGACTTGTTTAAATTTTTCCGTATCGATTCGAATAAAACTTCATCTATTTTAGGGTCATGAAAAACTTCTCCTTCTCCCCCTACTTTTGATAATCCGCCAAGAGGGAATACAATAGTTACAGCTCCTTTAGAAGTATTGATTTTATCTGCTATTTGCTTTCCTAAAACTTCATTTTCTTCAACATTGGTACGCATTAGCGTTACATCAGGAGCCCAGCTAAATAATTGTCTATTCTTATATTTTTTTGGCACCGTTGATAAAGCCCCAAAATTGACCATATCCATACAACCTGGCACCACCACTTGAGGAATTCCCAATTGCCCGGCAGCAGTTAAACGGTCAGGACCAGAACTACAAATTCCACCACAAAGTTCATCTGCTAATTCTGTTGTAGTTAAATCAAGAACAGCATCAAAAACTCCATCTAAGGTCAATGCTTCCATTGATGCCCCACCAGTACCCACAGCATGAAAAGCAAGCACATCATATCCTTTTGATTTTAATACTTCTGTACATGTGTCAGCTGCAATTGCAGTATTTCCAAAAACACTAATAGCAATACTTCCCTTATTATTTTCATCTTTTTGAATGGTTGTTTCCATCATACCACATAGGGCACCTGCAGCCTGACTAATTATAACCCTGCTTATATTATTTAACCCCGCTACATCTACAATAGAGGGTATTAGAACGACGTCTTTATCTCCAACTTTTTTAGATAAATCTTTAGTGGCCAATGTGCTTATACAAATTTTAGGAATGCCAAATGGAACCGCTTTCATAGCTTTTAGCGTCACAAAAGTTCCACCACCACCACCCATTCCTATAATGCCACTTACCTTTCCTTCACCTACTAAATCGGTGACAATTTTCTCTACTCCTTTGCCCATTAAATCCAATGCCGACCCACGGTCATTGCATTCACGTATCTTTGAAAGTTCAGCACCCGCATTTATTGCAACCTTTTCGGCACTAAAATTCACAGGAAAAAGGTTGGTTGTTCCCAATACTCCAGTATTTATAGTTATTACCTCAACACCCTTGCTAACTAAACAGGTATACAAATACTCAAAGTCTGCACCTTTGGTATCGAAACAGCCCACCATAACTACCGTATGATTCTTTGTTTTATGTTTATCTGATAGTACTTTCATTTTATTTTTATTTTTCAAAAGCTGAAAATATGTTTAACTGTTTCTTAAGTAATTCTAAATGTTTGTATTGTTCTCATAATATTTGATGTACATTCTTGAAGAAGTACTGGTGCATTTTTTATGGCATTACTCAAGCTCATAGGCTGATTTGCTATAGCGTAAATAGCACAAACACCAACTTTATACAGACCTTCTATTCTTTCGCCAATTTTACCAGTAAGTACGATAACTGGTACATTATATTGCTTGGCCATTTTAGCAATGCCGGCTATCGTTTTTCCATTTAAAGTTTGCTCATCTATCTTACCCTCACCAGTAAATACTAAATCTGCTTTTTTTATATATTCCTTCATGCCAATAGTATCGAGTATTAGCTCTATCCCATTTACCAAATCTCCTTTTAAAAAAGCCAATAATGCGGCTCCCGTTCCTCCAGCAGCACCAGAACC
The DNA here is from genome assembly GCF_005771495.1 of Maribacter sp. ACAM166. GTDB lineage: Bacteria > Bacteroidota > Bacteroidia > Flavobacteriales > Flavobacteriaceae > Maribacter. The sequence continues at coordinate 16,173 of NZ_VAUW01000047.1, read as the reverse complement.
AGGAACTTTTGATATATCTATTCCTAAATCACGTTCTATGATGGCAGCGTAATGTTTTAGGTTATAGTCCAAAAATTCTAAATCTGAATCTGACCCACCTTTTTGTTTACCGTATACCCAAGAAGCACCATCTGTGCCGATCAAAGGATTAGAAACATCGCATGCAACCAGTATTTTACAGTTGGTAATTCTTTTATCAAGGTTTGAAATATCAATACTTGATAATTGGTTAAGGTTACCACCACCTTCGTTTATTCCTATACCATTTGCATTCAAAAATTTTCCACCTAAGGCTTTAACAAGTCCTACTCCACCGTCATTTGTAGCGCTACCGCCTATTCCAATAATTAGCGTAGTACATCCTTTTTCTAAAGCATCTTTTATTAACTGTCCAGTGCCATACGTAGAAGTTACTAATGGATTTTTTTCATGCTCTGTAATTAATTCTAGACCTGAGGCTTTCGCCATTTCTATAATTGCAGTTTTGTTGTCTTTTAAAATACCGTATGTAGCCTTTATTGGCTTAGATAGAGGATTCAAAACTTCGATAGACACTAATCTTCCCTCAGCATTAGGCAATATAGCCTCTAAAAGTCCCTCGCCTCCATCAGAGATTGGAATTTCGAATATCTTAGCAATGGGCATAACATTTAGTATTCCCTTCGAAATAGCTTTGGCTACCTTTTTGGACGAAAGACATTCTTTAAAAGAATCTGGTGCGACTACAATATTCATTTAACTTTATTTAATTCTTTAAAAATCTAAATGATTCCTTTTCTATTTTTATGAGATTCGATTCATTTCTACTTTTACTAAAATCCATTTTTACGATTGCCGTTCTTCTAGGGAATACTTGAGAGTTATTAAAATGGGTATGCATCACATACTGCATCTTTCCCTTTTTATCAATGAACAAATCTCCATGACCGGTTCCATTAATTCCCAGCATATCCTTATGAACTATCGGACTTTCATTTGATTTTATCCAAGGTCCTAAAGGACTCTTGCTTGTCGCAAAACCAACGGCATAATCGGGGTTTCTGAAATCATTTGCTGAATAAATCATATAATACACTTCCCCATGTTTTAAAACCGTTGGGCCTTCACTTATGGGCCACTCAACATTTTGAGTATTTTCCCAAATTTCTTCAGCGAATAAACATTCAGTTAATGTTTCTGGTTTTATTGCGAATAAATCATCTTCTAGCTCGGCAATAAAAATTCGATTACCCTCGGTTAGGCGAACATGGTACAGGTATTTCTTTCCGTCTGTGTCAAAAAACACAAAAGGATCAATTTGCCTCTCTAGTTCCTCTAAGCAAGATTTAGCTGAATTTTTAAATGGCCCTAACGGACTCTCTGATGTTGCTATGGCAATATGCTCATTGGCAGTGTAGGCCATATAGAATTTATCTTGATATTCAAACACTTGTGGAGCCCAAAATCCAGTATCACCAAAAGCATCTCCTTTTTTAAGCGCAAGACCTTTATTAGCTCCTTTTGGGCCTTTCCATTTTTTTAAGTCTCTAGAGGTATATACCGAAAACCCTTGATCTTTGCCTTTTGTAGGATCACCTGTTGTACCATAAAGATAATAAGTGCCATTAGACAGAAAAATGGTAGGGTCAGCCAAAAATGGATTCGATGTATCGTCGCAAATTGATTCTTGGGTAAAACCTAACTTTCCAACAAAAAACAATACTAATATCAATCTTACTATTTTTTTCATTTATCTAAAACAGTCGAAAGTTATTGACTAATTGAAAATTTATATTTGGATATGGTATGATACATCTCTCCTGGCTTTAATTCTATTGAAGGAAAATTTGATTGGTTAGGCGCATCTGGAAAATGTTGTGTCTCTAAAGCAAATGCTGTTCTATATTCATCTTTTGCTCCAGACTTAAAAGTATTTTCACCTTCCATAAAATTACCACTATAAAACTGAACTCCAGGTTCTTCTGAAACTACATCCATTACAATACCAGATTTATCTCCAATAATTGTTGCAACGTGGTTCATACCACTCTTCTGTGTACCATTCAATACAAAATTATGATCATAACCCCCACCATACTCAAGCTGTATATTCTTTGCGCCAATTTGTTCACCAATTTTATGAGATGTAGTAAAATCAAAAGGAGTACCCTCTACAGCTTCTAATTTTCCTGTGGGAATAAGTCCGGCATCAACAGGCGTATATTCATTGGCATAAATTTGAACGTCATGGTTTAATATGGTACCACCGAGTTCACCATTCAAATTAAAAAAAGCATGATTAGTTAAATTCACCACAGTAGTTTTATCTGTTGAAGCGTCATACTCCATTACAATTTCTTGATTAGGCGTTACAGAATAAGTAACCTTAGTTGTTAAAGCACCTGGAAAACCTTCTTCCATATCAGGAGATATATACCTAAATGCCAGTGTATTCCTATTGGGTTGTTCAACATTCCAGATTACATCTTGAAAGCCTTTAAATCCTCCATGTAATGAGTTTTCTCCGTTATTAATAGAAATAGTATAGGTCTCACCTTCTAATTTGAATTTTCCTTTTGCTATGCGATTTCCAACTCTACCAATAGCTGCTCCAAAATAGGGTTCGGTAGAATTTTTAAAGCCTTCTGCAGTGTCAAACCCAACAACAACATCGGTCATATTTCCATTTTTATCAGGAACCCAAAGACCAACAATTCTTGCTCCATAATTTGTAAAGGCCACCACTATATCCTTGTTTTTTATCCAATATAGTTTGGCTTCTTCACCATCGATTACCGAATTAAATTTAGCTGCACCTAAGGCTTTATCAAAACGTACTTCTGTACTCTTTTCTTTGTTTATTAAATCATTATTTTTTTTACTCTGTTTGCAAGATATTAACAATAGAATCACGGAAACACCTATAAGAGTATGTATGTTTATTTTCATCTTTGCTATATTTGAGTTATTAAAAATACTTGCGGTTTTATTAAGTAGTTACCTAGCTCCAAATAAAAGAATTTTACCCTAAAGCCGCTATTCAATATGTCTCATTTTGTAGCACAAATGATTCGAATATGGGATTTATACTCTTTAGATCACGAAAACTCAAAAAGACTGTAATTGGGAAACTAAAAACTGAACTTTTAAAAAGAATAAACCTATAAAGCATTTAGCTAAATTAGAATTTTCATAAAATAAAGGGAACTAAAATGTTCTTAGCTCCCTTTAAAAACTAAACTAACAAATGCCTTAATATTGCTATCCTTTAATTGGCTTATTTACTCTTACTTTTTTCTTCTCATTAAACCATTTAATTACTTTATTACTCAGCTCTACTACTAACTCAGGATTTTTTGAAGCAACATTAGTAGTCTCATTTGGATCTTTGTTAATATCATACAAGGTTACTTTGGTACTGTCAGAATTCACAAGCAACTTCCAACCTTCTCTTCGTATTGCTAGATGGGGACTACGGTTGTGTTTATTTTTAGGAGAATTGAAATATTGATTTCTACCAAAGTCCCACATGAGGTCTTTTTCTCTTTTTTGGGTAGAAACACCCAACAAAGAACTGCTCATATCTTCGCCGGCAAAGTGAACTTCTTTAGGTAGTTCTGCTCCCGTAATTTTCACTAAAGACGGTAGTAAATCTATTGCGCATATTACACTTTCATTATCAGTTTCTCCTGCTATAATCCTTTTGGGCCACTTAACAATAAATGGCATTCTAATACCACCTTCGTATAAGCTATTCTTGACCCCTCTTTTGCTGTTCGTTCTAATTTGATCGTATGATGGAGCAGGACCATTATCACTAGTAAAAATGATAAGCGTATTATCTGTGATTCCCAGTTCTTCTATACCGTCTAAGAGGCGACCAATTTGTCTGTCATACTCCTTTAAAACTAGAATAAAATTCTCTTTGCTTGTCCATGTTTTATTTTTTCCATAAAATTCTTCACTCGGTATCCAGGGGTCGTGCATATCATCAGGCCAAAAGTTAACAAAACATGGTGCATTTTTATTTCTAGATAAAAAATCAAGGGTTTTATCTACAAAATAACCTGTTCTTTCCCAACGTTTAATACTGTCTTTTTCACTCCATATCCAATCAGAACCTGTTATTAAAGGGTCTGGGTCTGGCCCTTCGTATGTGGTTACATATTCATCAAAACCATATTCTGTAATAGAAGGCGCATCATCTACATCTCTACCGCCGCCCATATGCCATTTGCCGATATGACTGGTTTTGTACCCAACACCTTTTAGAACTCTAGCCATAGAAGGTGATTTTGTGTCTAAAAAATCGAATTGCTCACATTCAGCATTCATCTTTCTATGCGACAAATAGGTGTTAATTCCCAATTCCGTTGGAAACATTCCTGTTGTTAATGCAGCTCTAGAAGGTGAACAAACGGGAGATGCCGTATAATAATTATTAAATTTCAGTCCTTCGGATGCAAGTCTATCGATATTAGGGGTGGTGACCCAGCCCCCATTATAACAAGATAAATCTCCAATTCCCATATCATCTGTATAAATAATTATGATATTTGGTTTATCGGTATCAATTACTTGCTCATTTTCTTCACATGCAACAAGAAAAATTAGACCAACTATCAATATATTCCCAACAAGCTTTTTCATATATTCTGTATTTAGTATCCTGGATTTTGAACCATTAATTGATTAGCATCAATCTCTACTTGAGGTATCGGAAATAATTTATGTTTTTCCTCAACATTAATCCCCCTACTGCTCGCAGATTCCAAGTATTTATCCATCCTTAAAAGATCCCTTCTTCTTTTTCCTTCATACCAAAACTCCCAACGTCTCTCATCTAAAATATGAACTCTGAATGATTCTTTATCTGGAAAATCACCAAGTAACACATCTGCTAATTCTGCTCTATTTCTAATTAAATTTACTAAGTCAACAGACTCTTGGTTAGGACCATTTAATTCGTTTAAAGATTCTGACTTAGATAAAAGTATGTCGGCATACCTTATTGAAGGAAAATCATTTCCATGACTGCTTCCTTGTGTATCAGGATCAGGCTCAAATTTCATTCCTCTAGTATTATCTGGGGTATCTAATAGATTTATTTCTTCACTATTTGAATTTATATATCTCGTCAAAATTCTATTTCTACGAGTATCTCCTATTTCAAATGAGTTATAAAACTCATCATAAAACCTATATTGAGAAGCAAAGTTTGACCATGTTTCATTAACTACTCCATTAAGACCGCCATCTAGACCTATTGAAAAACCTGGTGGCAATGCTGTGGCTACAAATGTCACAGAGTTACTTTCATTTGCCAATCCAGTATGGACAAGTATAAACTCATTATTTCTTTCATTTTCTAAAGAGAATAATTCGAAAGCAGAAGGAAACAACTCAAAATAATTCCGGTCAATTATTTCCTGAGCCATATCTGCACTTTTTTTCCAATCCTTATTGTTTAAATACCATTTACATAACAAGGCTCTAGCCCCATCACTGTGTACTCGGCCATAATTAGGCTCTTCACCTGGATTAGGTAAATCTGTAATAATAGATAAAAGCTCCGTTTCCATAAATGTAGAAAACTCATCATCTGTTGCTCTTGCTTTTTGAGCTGGATCAGTTAAACTGGTTCTTATCGGCATCGCACCATATTGGTTCCATAATATATAGTATGCCCATATGCGTAAGAATCTGGCTTCTGCTATCAACTCCACTTTCTCTTGCTCAGAAACATCTGCCAAACCATCTATATTATCTAGAACTGTATTAGCGTCTCTAATGGCATTCCAATATCGGCCCCAATCAAAAGCTTCCAACCAATTATTAGAGTCCCAAAAAAAGCCAATTAAACTTACAGCAGTTCCATTTTCACCTCCTCCAGTTTGCCACATAATATCTGATGTCATTTCCTCTCTTTTAACAACATCTCTTGAGCCTAAAACATGATTTATTTTAGAATATGAGCCAGCTATTACTGTTTCAATCCCAATTTTTGAAGTCAGTAAATTTTCAGCAGCTAGTTGAGATTTGTTTTCTTCTTCAAGTATATCTTCACAACTTCCAATAGCCAATATTCCAAATATTGAACAAGCTATAACTATTATATTTTTTATTGATTTCATAATCTTATTTTTTTGAAATTTAAAGTGATACTACAAAACCTAACATATAGGTCCTTGCCGTTGGATATGAATTTAAATCAACCCTTAAACTTGCGTTATTATTGGGATTTATAGATGGATCAAAACCATCGTATTCTGTTTTCAGGAAAAGATTTTCAGCAGCTATAAAAATCTTAGCAGATTGAATACCCCGAATCATTTTAGAAAAACTATAACTTAACCTTACATTTTTTAACCTTAAATAAGAAGCATCCTGAACAGTAATAGAATTTACCGTCTTTCTTCCCTGTGATAAAGGAGTTACAAATGAAGGATATATATTACTTGGATTTTCTGGAGTCCACCTATTCAAATAAGGTTCTGCAAACTTATTTCTTCTAAAATTGATTGGAAAGTAACTTTCAATTAAGTTTCCATTTAGCATTTCCGCACCTTCTACCCCATCAAAAAAAATGAATAAATCAAAATTTTTATATGTAAACGTATTGCCTAAAGACCATTGAAAATCTGGAAAAGAATTACCCAATATAACCCTATCATCCCCATTTACAAATCCATCACCATCCTGATCTACATATTTTATATTACCCGGAGAAACATTTTCATTGGTTACAGAAAGATCATCTCCTTCTTGCCAAATACCATCAACTTCCCAACCATAGAAAGAATTTAAAGGGGCACCTGGTCTAATAACCCCTACTTGGTCAACATGTAAGAAACCACCTCCAGAGTTTATCTCAGGTATGCCGCCTAAGTCTATAACTTCATTTTTTAAGGTAGTTAATGATATACTCATATCCCATTTAAAATCTGAAGTAACTATATTCTTTGAGTTAATGGACAATTCAAAACCAGAATTATCTATTTCTCCAATGTTGGTAAGTACCGTATTAAAACCCGAAGATTGTGGAACTGGGAGTTGTAACAACATATCTGTAGTTGTTTTTGTAAAATAATCCAGATTTCCATTTATTCTATTACCTAAGAAACCAAAATCAAGTCCAAAATTCAATTGCTCGGTCTGCTCCCATTTTAAATCTGGGTTTGGTAATCGTGTAGGCGCAGTAGAGGTAGTAGGATTGCCATCCCAAATAGCGGGATTAGCTCCACTATATGTAGTTTGGTATGCGAAATTTCCTATTTCTTGATTTCCTGTAAGGCCCCAACTAGCCCTTAATTTCAAAAAATTAATCCCCTTAGAATCTTTAAGAAAATTTTCTTCGGATATTTTCCATGCCAATGCTGCTGATGGAAAAACACCGTACCTACTATTTTCTCCAAACCTAGATGAACCATCTCTTCTCACCGTTAAAGTTGTAGAGTATTTATTTAATAATGCATAATCCAATCTTCCAATAACAGATGCCAAACTGTTTCCAGTGGTTGGGTTAGAAATATTAAATGTTTCTTGACTTCCTAATGAAAGATTATTCGCATTAAGAGCATCGCTAGGAAAATTATTCGCACCAATATTTATTCTACTGGACGAAAATTTTTGAAAAGAAAGTCCTCCCAATGCATTAATAGTATGTGCCCCAAAAGTTTTAGAGTAATTAAGAGTCCCTTCAACAATATAACTGCTTAGCTCACCTTGTTGATTGGAAGCCGTGCCACCTGTATTAAACCCGTTCTTAGTAACCCTACTTATATAATTTTCTCTCTTTTCATTCACAATATCTCCTCCTACGGATATTTTTCCTTTTAGATCTGGAACAAACTCATACTCCCCATATACAGAGGTTAATATTCTACTTGTTCTAGATGCCGAAGAAGTTCCTTTAATTAATGCCAATGGATTATCTATGGAAAGTAATGGACTAATTATAAAATCGCCATTCTCACCTTTAATTCCCAATGTAGGATCAAAGTTAATTGCTGAATAAACCACTCCAGAAGATTCATTAGTTCCAAAACCATTGGGTATAAATGTGCTTTCGCTATAACTTGTTGTTGCGTTAACACCCAATTTAAATTTATCAGAAAGTTGAGATTCTAAATTAAGACGAAGCGAATATCTTTTAAAGTCCGAAGCTTTAACAATTCCTTCCTGATTTACTGAGTTTAAGGAAACAAAATAATTGGTTATATCTGACCCTCCAGAGAAAGATAATTGGTGATTTTGAGTTACAGCACTACTATTGCCTATTTGATCTTGCCAATTAATGCCATTCCCGTTATTAGCAATATCTTCAACAATATCTCCATTAGAACCACCACCATCTTCAATAATTTCATTAAGAACTCTTTTATAATCTACAGCAGATAGTAAATCCAAAGAATTAAATATCTTCTGTATTCCTACAGAATATTGATAATCTGTTTTTAAACTCCCTTTTTTGCCTTTTTTAGTGGTAATTAGTACCACACCATTAGCTCCTCTAGATCCATATATTGCAGCCGCGGATGCATCTTTTAATATTTCAATTGATTCTATATCTTGAGGATTAATGGATGACATAGGGTTGGTGGGACTTCTACTTGCAGAAAATCCTGTAATTGATCCACTACCAATTGCGGGACTATTATTAACTGGAAAACCATCTATTACATAAAGAGGTTCATTTCCTGCACTTACAGAACTAGCCCCTCGTACATTAATAGAGAAACCAGCACCTGGAGCTCCATTATTTTGTACAACGTTTGCACCAGTAACTCCATTAAGCATTTGATCTACAGATGTAGTAACCCCTCTACTTAGTTCATCTAATTTAACAGATGCCACAGCACCTGTCAAATCACTTTTCTTTACACTTCCATACCCAATCACGACTACCTCATCTAACCCTGCAGCACTTTCTTTTAAAACAATATTTATGGTCGTTTGCCCATTTACTGGTATTTCTACTGTTGAATACCCAATATAAGTAATCAATAACACAGCATTCTCATCAGCTATTTTTAAAGAGAAATTACCATCAAAATCTACCGTTACCCCATTAAGAGTGCCTTTCTCAACAATATTGGCACCTGGTAATGGCTCTCCGTTACTATCAACAACAGTACCTTTAATTTCATTTTGTAAAACTTCAGTAGTGCCTTCTAAAAGATTAGCCTCATTCAATTTTACATTATGTCTTAGTACTATTTGCTTTTTTACTAAGCTAAAAGACACATTTTGATTTTTAAATATGCTATTTAGTATGTCTCTAATACTAACCTTGTCAACATTAAGTGATACTTTTCGTTTTACATCAACTTTATCTGTCTTATAAAAAAAATTAAACCTACTTTGTGCCTCTATTTTATCTAATACTGTTTTTACAGTTTCATTATTAACATTTATGGACAACTTTTTATTCTGAGAATATGAGTTTGCCTGTACATTCAATAATGCCACTATAAACAATATAAATGTGAGTTTCATTGCTCTGTTCTTTTTTAAAATGGTTCCTTTAAATAGTGAAAACCAGTATTTTTTTTTCATAATTTTAAATGATTTTGATTAGTTATTCTATAAGCGATTGAAATCAGTTTCGTCGAGAAACGTAGCAGCGTTTCTCGACTTTTATTTATTAATTTACTTTTGTATTATTATTATTTCATTATTTGTGATTTTATAATCAAACCCTACACTTTCTTTAAATGTATCTAGTAGGTCTACTATAGATTCATCTTTAAAAGTCCCATTAAATTTTATCGGATTAAGTGCCAAATAATTATTCGTAATATGCACCCCATACTGTCGTTCAATTTTGTTGATAATGTTTACAAACGTTTCATTATTAAAAATAAGTACTCCATTTACCCAACCTAGATAATCATCTATATCTACTGCGGTTATAGCTATATTATCAGCATTAGAAACTGCCATTTGCCCTGGCTTTATTACTATTTTATTTGTGGCACTATTAGATGTATTAGAAACCGCAACACTACCTTTTTGCAAGACTGTATATGGTTCAATTCCGATATAAGCATTGACACTAAACTGGGTTCCTAATACTTCTACATTAATACCTTCTGCATTAACAAGAAAAGGACTCTCCTCATTTTTAGTAACATCAAAAAAAGCTTCTCCTTTAAGAAATACTTGCCTATTATTATTCTCTATAAAATTTATAGGAAACCTTAGTGAAGAACCAGCATTTAAGTGAACCTTACTTCCATCTGAAAGAACGAGCTTAAATGTTTTACCATTAGGTACAATGATTTCATTATATATTTCTTCCTTAAGTGCTGAGTTGGTGGTATATTTTAAAAGTCCATTATTTTGCTTTCCAACTACAGTTCCTGTTTTATCCAGAAATTCTTTCTCTTCTTCAACATTTATAGATGTAAGTATATTATTAGCTGTTTTAAGAATAATACTAGCATCATCTACTGCTATTTTATGTGTTTCTTGAATCGGTTGATTTGAGAAATAAAATGCTAATCCAAACAGTGCTATTATAAAAATAGCTGCATATTTTAAGCATCTTTTAATATCTAAGCGTGAACTTTTATTGGTATTAGCTGGTGCAATGTTATCTAAAATCTGAGACCAAACTCGTTCTTTATCTTCGTTAAGATAACCTTGTTTTGACCATATATTTTCTCTATTCTGATAGGATTCTAAATATGCATCTAACAATTTCACCTCTTCAGGCGTACATTGCTTATTCACATATTTGTCAAAAAGCTTTTTTGCCTTTTTCTTATTCATCTATTTTTTTATTTCTTTAGGTTAAAATAACAAGGCCTTTATTATAAGTACCCAAAACAATCAAATGGTACACGTCTAAATCGTTGTTTTTTTATGAAGAAGATAAATTTTATGAATAATTTTTATTAAATCACTATAATAAGGGAGATATACTTGTTGTTTTTACAAAACAACAAGTATATCAAAAAATATAAAAGAGAAAAGATAATACAGAATTAATGTTAGCTTTTAAGCTATAGAAAATGGAATAAACATATAAAAAAGAAGGCCCATTCTTCTTTGGTTACATTTTGCCTTATGCTCCTTAAGGCTTTAGAAATTTGATTTTTAACCGCTTGGATAGAGATACCTAATTCTTCTGCAATCTGTTTATTAGATTTATGCTCGTACCTACTTAAAACAAAAATTTGTTGACACCGAACAGGTAATTTTAGTACTTGATTATTAATCTGTAGTTCTAGCTCATCAAATTCTAACTTTCGACAAGCATTCATAGAAAGATCGATGATTTTTAACCTCGTAAAATCCTCATCAGATAACTTTTGATTTCTAATTTGATTAAAAATTTGATACTTGACCGATTGAAATAAATAGGCCTTTAAACTGTTAATCTTTAATTCTTTTCTTCTAGACCAAAAATCTATAAACACATTTTGAACAACATCTTCACAGACATCCTTTTTCCTGAAAATATTCATAGCATAAATAAGCATATCATCTGAGTACTGATTATAGATAGCTTCAAATGCAGATGTACTATCAAGTGCCATTTGCACTAAAAGTTCTTTATCACTACTCTTTTGCATCATAAAAGTCCTATCTAAAGGGTTTATTTCTAGGTTAGTATTCATGATTTTACATTTACTTGATATATCTATTTATTATTTTGGAGCTGGTATCGCATTATATGCTTTAGCCTCTACCAACCATTCCTTTTCTAGATTTTCTACAACTTCTGGGTGTTCTTTAGCTACATTATGTATTTCTGTCCTGTCTTTAGATAAGTCATACAGTTCCCAAGGACTATCATTACCTAGTTTCACCAGTTTCCAATCGCCATTTCTAATCGCATTAGATCCAAAATGCTCCCAGAAAAAATTTTCTTGTGTTCCTTTGGTTTCTATTCCTCTTAATATTGGGATTATACTTTTACCAGGTGTTGGTGTTATTTTATTCCCCTTATATTCTTCAGGGTATGTCGCTTGTGCCACATCTATACAAGTCGCCATAACGTCACTTACATGTGCCGGAGCCGAAATTACAGTACCATTCTTTAAACCACCATTAGGCCAGTAGGCTATAAATGGTGTATTTATACCTCCTTCATAAACTTTGGCTTTGTAATATCTAAAAGGTGTATTAGCCGTATGCGCCCATTGAGGACCAATACCTGATAATGTTGTTTGAGGTCCTGGAAGGCTATCTTTATTAACAGGGAAGTTCACTTCCTTACCATCTCTTGTATTTCCTGCTCTATCAAAGCCAGGCCCATATTTTGATGGTCTTTCAGAGCTTGCTCCGTTATCGGAAAGAAACAAAATCATAGTATTATCCATCTCACCTGTTTCTTCTAATGCATCTAATAACTTACCAACAGACTGATCTAATAAATCAACCATAGCAGCATGTACTGCCATTGCACGCGCATCCCATTCTTTATTAGGGTTGTTTTCCCAATCAAATTCTGGAAACATAAACTCTGGCATTTCGCTAGTTTCTGCTGGGATAATGCCTTTAGCTATTAAGCGGTCATATCTTTCTTTTCGAATACTTTTCCATCCTTTTTCATATACCTTCAAATATTTTTCAATGGCATCTTCTGGCGCTTGTAATGGCCAATGTGGAGCACAATGAGCTACATATAAAAAAAAAGGGTCTTTCTTTTTAGAAAATTGATTTACATATGCTACAGCAGTATCCCCAATTGCATTGGTATGGTAATAATCTTTAGGAACCTCTTTTACTTCCTTTGTTCCGTTGACTAAGCTAAATGGATCAAAATAATCTACTACACCCCATATATTTCCGTAATATTTATCAAAACCTCTAGAGGTTGGATACGAAGCAACATCTGAAAATGCACCATTACTCTCTTGGTGTGCCAACCATTTTAACTGTTTTTCCCCACCTAAATCTACTGTTTCAGAAACGTGCCATTTTCCGGTCATACCTGTTTGGTAACCTGCATCTTTAAGCACTTCGGCAATAGTTACCGTATTCTCTTGTAAACTTCCTCTATAACCTGGTAGTCCTGCATCCATTGTCATTCTTCCAAGTCCTGCTTGGTGAGGATAAAGCCCTGTTAAAAATGAAGCTCTTGTGGGGCAACAACGAGATGTATTATAAAATGAATTAGAACGTACCCCATTCATTGCTAAACGGTCTAAATTGGGTGTTTCAATTTCTCCACCATAACAACCTAAATCAGAAAATCCTAGATCATCGGCCATAATAACTATAATATTTGGTTTAGCTCCTTTTTCTGTTTTAACATTAGAAGTTACACTTTCTTGTTTGCAAGCAATACAAAACAAACCAAAAAAAAGTACTAAAAATGTGTATTTAAGCATTGTTCTAATCATTCTTAAGAAATTTAGATTAATTGATTTATAAGGTCACTTTACCTCTTGTCTGTCTCGTCATTCAATTTTTTAATAAAATCGGCTTCATCCTGCCGATATGGCGTACCATCTTTTCTAAAAACTTCATGAAACCATTCATCTGGTTCTCCGCCATCTTCAATTGGCGTATCCCAAGCATATTTGGTATTAGACCTTCCATCAACTAACCCCCAATTAATAGCTCCAATTTTCTCTTTCTTTAAAATAGGAAGAATATTAGAAAATCTACTATTGTTCGTACGCGCCATATACTCTGTACATATCATAGGCCTCCCATGAGATTTTAGAAGGTTTATCACATGTTGATGATGCTTTTCATCATTGTAATTATGATATGTTAGAATATCCGAATTCAAAGCTTGAAAGGCATTTAGTTCTTGAAAATCCCATGCCCACAGACCAGCGGTTAATGGTTGACTTGGATTTACTTCTCTAGCCCATATAAAAACACTTTTTAAAAGTGGCATTGATGAAATAAGCTTACCGGTATTACCAGGCTCATTATAAAGATCCCACATAAGAACGCGTTTGTCATCACCAAAGGTTTTCAAAATATCCTTTACATAGACTTCTAGCGCTGGAAAGTTCGTTTGCTCTTTGGAAGCAGGGTCACCGGGATCTTGCATCCATCCTGAATTATGAGTGCCAGTCACAGGTTCAGGCTGAGCACCAATTTCAGGTGATTTCCCCCAAACGTCATCAAAAATCACGAACATGGTCTTTATACCATGGTTATCGGCGAAACCTAAATAGGTATCCATTCGTTTTTTGAATCCCTTTGGGTCTGCTTTATATGCAAGGCTGTGCAAGTATACTCGCATGGTGTTAAAACCAATACCTTCCGCATATCCTAATTCTCTATCTATAGTTTCTGCATCAAAAGTAGCTTCTTGCCACATCTCTAATTGATTAATAGCGGTACTTGGATTAAAGTTTGCCCCTGTCATCCAATCGTGTTGCGCATACCAATTTTGCGCTTTTTCTATAGACCATTTATTCTTTTGTAAAATATCTTCTTGTGCCGAACCTAAATAAAGCGCAAAAAGCATAAAGATAACTGTCATTGAATTTTTCATGATATTTTTTTGATAATTTTATTTATTAAGTGAATGGAAAACCAGTTTAAAGGATTGTTTACTTTTTTAATTAGTTACACATCATATTTTAATAATTCATAGCTAATAATAACTATTTGTTAGAATTATACTTATATAATTGTCTATATCAAAATAAAGCAATAAAAGGTGCTTAGGTTCGTCCATATAGTTCCAATCTTTCAACCAAATCGGTCAAATTTTAAGAAAACGTTAAGAAATCATGACTATGACCCAAAATATGATGAACTGGAACAAATTTTAAATGTTTTAGGTATCAAAAAGTCTTTCGTACATCAATTCTTGAGAAGTATTAGAAGGTGAAAAAAGAAATACACTTGTCGAATTCACACAAAACAACGGTTATCTAAAGAATTCCTCGAGGTTCTACCTCGGGGTCGAGTGGAAAGTTTGAAAACCTTAGGTTTTCATAAAACTAAAACCAGTTTTCTTCCGCTTGATACCTCGATGGCTCTGCCTCGGGGTAGTTCATTCAAAATATTGAAACAGATTGTAGCACACGATTTCATAAATTTATGAGAACAATACCCACTACCGTTTTTATAATATTTTAGAGTTATAATTAAGGTAGCTTCAGCATTATGCAACCTTAATGGCACTCTATCCGATAAAATCTAGAACCAGTTGATTTGTTTGTAGTGCATATTTGTAATATCGCAAATCTTTCTAACAGTAAAGAATCATTCATGAAATGTAAATAAACAAAGCTAGTTTTTAACAATAGTACCGGAAGGCTTTGCTAATCCCATGGATATAGGATGTGGGACTCCTATGATTGGCATATCATCATTTTGACCATTTTAAAATTTAAATTTCACCCTTCATTAATTCGGAATGACTTAACCAGTTTTTTGTGTATGGAGTATTATTTTACTGCAATGAACCTATGTAGCAATCATCACCTTCATTGTTTAGAGCGCTGACCTGTATGCTGTTTCCATTTTCTAACTGTATTTTAACTTTTTTAAACAAGAGTGCACCCAGTACATATTAATCTGTTGCGGATGCAACAGGAAAAAACTCTTCACAGAAAACATACCATGCGGAGGTCTGCCCGTTGTCCTCATCTCCACAATATCCAATAGGAGCAGGAAGGTACATTCACTTCAAGATTTCACGTACCCAAAACTGAGTTTTCATGACATTGCTATAGCAGGGTTCCCATTTCCATTGGATAAGCTGTGTAAAGAATCTATACTGATTAATGGATTTACTAAAACAACATGACTTCGGCAATACCTGCCATTCCAAACTTCTTGTGCATTTACAGATAGAACAATGTCCAAAAATATTTCTAAAAAAAGAGATTTAACTCTAAACATAGATATGAGCTAAATGACTGAGATTAATTATATTGAGTTATACGCCTAGTATCTGTTTTATGTTTTTATGATAAATAGGTTTCGCTAAGACCATTCTTTCTATAGTTTTATGAAAAATACTTTGCTTGAATTGAGAGCGGTTGATCCTAAAACAAAATTCATCAAAGTAAGCTTGTACGTGCCATTTGCTTACGTGAGTTGGTATTGCTCTTAACCAAGATTTTAATTGCATGATCACTATGTGCAGTTCTTTGAAATTTTTACCGTTGTTACTGAATTTCTGTTCGATATCATAGTCCTTTTTTAGTGGTGAATATCCTCTCCATTTATCTGTCACTATTTTTGCATCTGTACTTATAT
>NZ_VAUW01000046.1 GCF_005771495.1 Maribacter sp. ACAM166 | reverse complement strand
ATAACTTCAACCACCCACATAAATCTTTAGGTAATAAATCACCTAAAGAGTGTATGCCCAGGTTTGATGAAGAATTTAAATTCTTCATCAAACCTGACCTAAATAATAATTATTTATCGAATTTAGAGGTGTCCTAAGACGGGGAAGCCTACATACGGAATTATAGCATACATTATTTTTCTTGTTGCTTTTCTTTACGCTATAGGATTTGTAGGGAATATTTATGTTCCAAAAACAATAGATTCTGGAATAGAACCCTCACTTATTAATGCCATTTTAACGAATACTATTTTGTTAAGTGTATTTGCCTTACAACATAGTATAATGGCTAGGCCTGCATTTAAAAAATGGTTTATCTCCATTTTTAGTCAAGCTATGGAGCGAAGCACCTATATTTTATTATCAAGTTTGGCGCTAATTTTAATGTACTGGCAATGGCAACCCATAACAACTATTGTATGGGAAACAGAAAATACTATTCTTTCCAGTGTCTTAACAGGACTGTTTTTTCTAGGCTGGATCATTGTATTACTGTCTACATTTATGATTAATCATTTCGAGCTTTTTGGTTTAGCTCAAATTTTTGATAACCTAAAGAACAAACAAACTGCTAATCCAAAATTTCAAACTAATTATTTATATAAGATTGTTAGGCACCCTATTATGCTAGGTTTTCTAATCGCCTTTTGGGCAACCCCAACTATGACAGCTGGACATTTATTTTTTGCCCTAGTAACTACTGTATATATTTTAATTGCAGTAAAATATTTAGAAGAAAAAGACCTTAAAAAGTTCATTGGAGAAAAATATGAAACCTATCAACAAGAAGTTCCGATGATAATTCCGTTTACAAAAAGAAAACAGTAAGCACAACGAATATGAAATTAGTTAAAACAATATTAATTATCCTGATTACTATATCATGTAGCTCACAGGTAACGTCAAATAACCACGCTAATAATAGTAACATTCAGGGTACAAAAGACAAAGAAATGTCTTTTAAAAAAATTGAATTTCCATCTGTAGGTGTAATGCTAAGAGGAAGGCTTTATCTTCCCGAAAACAATACCGTAGAACATCCATTAGTAATTATGGCTCACGGTTTTTCTGCAACTATTAATGGAATGGTTGCTGACAAGTATGCAGAAGAATTTTGCAAGGCTGGATTTACTGTTTTATTGTATGACCATCGCAATTTTGGAATAAGTGAAGGAACTCCAAGACAGGAACTCAATTATTGGGTGCAATGCAGAGGTTATATTGATGCTATAAATTTCGCTTACACTTTGAGCACTATCGATAACAATAAAATAACACTTTGGGGAGACAGTATTAGTAGTGCCGAAGCTTTAACTGTAGCGGCTGTTGATGAACGCGCGAAAGCAATCATAGGTCAAGTTCCTGCTTTTGGCGATGTGCAAGTTCCATTTGAAAAATCAGATGAAATGATGAAAAGTATCAAAGGTTTACTTTTAAATGAGCACTTAGAAGATTTAGAAAGAGAGGAAACCTCCACTATGGCTGTAGTATCTCCAAATCAAGACAACATGAATTCTGCACTCAAGGAACTTACTGCCTATCGTTGGTTTATTGAATATGGAGGTCGTTTTGATACCAAATGGCAAAATAGTGTTTCCTTTTCTACTTTTAAAAATGCACCAAAAAATTATCATAGGGGGATTGCAGCAACCTTAATAAAAGCTCCAATATTATTAGTTGTTGCCAAAAATGATGAAATGGAAGGAGCAAGTGCTCGTATAGCAAAGTCCGTTTTTGAAAAAATTAGCCAACCAAAGAAACTTGTTTATTTAGATGGAGGTCATTTTGGACTTTTAGAATATCCTAGTGATTTGTTTAATGAAGCAAGTAAAGCTCAGGTTGATTTTCTTAAAACCTTATTTAATAATTGATAGAAACTATGCGGAATAATGGCATAAATAATTACTTGGTCTTGCTTACTTACGAAAATTCTAGTAGAATTTAAATTCAGTATTTATTTACTAAATTACGTACTTAAACACGCAACTTAGCATAGCCCAACAAAGACATTTAAATCGCATTGTAAAGGAATATAACCTATATCAGGCCCCATAAAGCTTTGGGTATGGAAACTCCTGCTTCTATTCATAATTTATCCAACATGCCTTTTCCTTAAAGAATACTTAAATTCGAATATCAAGTCATTATGAAAATAATGAAGGTCTGTCAAAATGGAACCGTAGGTGGAAGTCATAATATTTGGGTTTATCTAACTGCAGCACTCAAAAGTAAATACGTGGCTACTCAGGATATGGGAAAGGGCATTTGGAAAGTGTTTTATAGAAACGTATTTTTAGGTTTCTATAATAAAAGCAATATTAGAGATAAACAAGTATCAATAAGGTTAAGTCAAAATATGGTGTGAACTATGTGCCTTAACGAACATATTAAGAACAGCTTCAAAGAATTAACCCTTTTCCATTTTTACTTGTCAAACAAAAGTACCAAAAAAAGAAAATTATGATAAAAAAATCAAATTTTGTAATTGCATTAAGTGTACTATTATTAACATTATCTTGTAGTAAAGATGATGACACAGCTCTTACTTCTTTTGATACTGGAAATAGTGAACTACCAACAAGCATAATTTTAAAAGATATTCCAGCAGGAACTTTTACAATGGGTGGTACTACTAGAGCTGGAGATTCGGCAACTGTAGGCATAACATTAACGGCTTTTAAAATATCAGAAAAAGAAATTACCAACCAACAATACATTGACTTTTTAAACAATGCTTATCTGGATGGTTGGATTACTGTTTCTTCTCAATCAGCTTCCGACCCTTGCGGAAGGTATACTGAAAACATGATAATTGGAGCAGGTGATGCGCCAAATGCTGGAGAAGTTTTCTTACAATTAGGAGAAACAGGTGGATGTACAAGTGGTGGAGAAGCAGAACATATTGACAATAAAAGTTGGATTTCTTTCAATAACTCAAGCAATACATTTGAATTGTTAGATGCATTAAAATCTGATTGGCCAGTAAATTGGGTAAAATGGTATGGTGCATATGCCTTTACACAATATTATGGTATTAGTTTACCAACAGAAGCACAATGGGAATATGTGGCAAGAGGGGCACAACAATTTGAGTATCCAACAGATGACGGAACATTATCAATAACAAAAGCAAACTATAATGGAGATACCCCTGGAGTTTATAATCCAGATGGACATTCCGTATCTGTTGGCTCTTATGCTGCAAACCCTTTTGGGTTATATGATATGGGAGGAAATGTTTGGGAATGGTGTCAAGATTATTACAGCGATTCATTTTACACAGACGGTGCTGTGAACCCTTTGAATAATACCCCGGGAACAGATTCGAAAAGAATAAGACGCGGTGGTGCTTGGAATTATCATTCTGAAACCTTATTAACTTACGCAAGAGCTTCTGATTTTGAAAATAGAGGAAATAATCATTTTGGATTTAGAGTTGTTAAAAACTAAAATATTACCTCCAACAACACCTAAAAACAACCCTACGGGTCACTAACCTCTATTTTTAGCCACAAGCAAGAGAAACATCGATAAAAAAAATTGACCTTCATGCACATACAATACCTACAGTAAGTGATAGCGACTTTAAATTTAGCTTACCAAAGGTTAAAGAATATGTGGAAAAGTTAGAGCTTGATGCTATCGCAATAACCAATCACAATACATTTGATTCAAAGCAATATTTTAAAATTCAGAATAGCTTATCAATTATAGTTTTTCCATGGATTGAAATTGACTTAGAAAGTGGTCATATTTTAGTAATTACGGACGCTAATGATTTTGAGATTTCTGATTTTGAGCAAAGATGTAAAAGAGTTTCAAATATTATAAGAACGAATGAAGATACTTTATCAATAGAGCAATTCAACGAAATATCCCCAGATTTATCAAAATATATCCTTATACCACACGCTGATAAAAAACCCAATATCAAACAAAAAACTATTGATTCTTTAAAGCCTCATATTGTAAGCTTCCCCTAATTAGAAATGTTTAGTTTTCTAAAACTTCATTAACAACAGTTACCTTTTCTGCTCATACTTTGTTTTACCAATCCATTATAGCTTTTTAGAATATTGGTAAATTTATAACTAGCATATTGAGAACCTCTGACCTCCTCCCATATTTAGGTACCGGTTATAACTAGAGAATCCAGGCTATTTTTATTCATTTTGATGTACTCGTTGGGGAACATGTCCCCCAACGAGCTGTGAGGTCTAAAGCTGTTGTAATCCTCTCTCCAAATATCGAACTTTTCCTGTACATCTTCTGAAGCTGGAAATTTAAATTTATGGTGTTTTACAAACCTATATTTCTCCAGTCTCCCTAGGAGAAGATGGCTATTGCCTTTTTTAGGATGTCGCACTCTAGTTCGGCATTCCTTAACCTTTTCTTCAACTCGGCTATTTCTTTTTGTTCATCGGTCAATTTAGGGTTGCCCTTGCCTGGTAAACTATTCTTGCCATATGAATTAGATTCCTTCCGCCAGCGGCTCAATACAGAGGTAGGTATGTCCAGTTCTCTGCATATTTCCACAACGCTACCACGAGCATAGCTCAACTCAATAGCCTTTTCCTTAAAAGCTACGGTGTAATTTCTTTTTTCTCTTGACATTTTTTAAAGTTAATTTTAAAAGCAAACACGCTCTTAACTTTATGTCCAGTTAAATATAGTAAGTCCACTTCCTATTTTTCTTTACGTTTAGGACTAAAACCGTGTATCACTTGTCCAAAGAAATTTTTAGGCAAGCTTTCATCTCCAGGATAACCTAATCGAACATTTCCGCTTTCTTCTGGAATATAATTTGTCTTAAATAGATAGTCCCATAGACTTAGACTAATGCCAAAATTAACACCAAAAACACCCTTTGGTAGGGAATAGGCATGATGGTACAAATGCATTACGGGATTATTGAACAAATACTTTAACGGACCCCATGTAATCTTAATATTCGAATGATTAAGATGACCTATCGTAATCGCTATAAAATGAACCACGTAAGCCTGTTCAGGTTCAAATCCACCTAAAATCATAACACCAAAGGTCTTTAGGGGTTTATAAAAAATATTTTCCATCCAATGGTATCGTAAATGTGCTGCAAAACCCATTTCCTTTACACTATGGTGCACTTTATGAAAATTCCAAAGAAACGCAAATTTGTGTAATAAAATATGGGTGAACCATTGTACAAAATCCAATACAACAAAGAACACTAATAATTGGCTCCACATAGGCCATTGAGATAAATTTATTACCGCCAAACTGTTCGCTGTAATTCCCAAATCAGTAAACAATACGTTTAACATCTTGTAAATACCACTTATGGCTATGGCGAATAAAAAGAAGTTGAAAAACATGTAAAAACCATCTAACCAAAAATCTTTTCTAAAAACACCTTGCTGCTTTCTCCATGGGAAAAGTATTTCCAAAAGCCAGACCAATAAAGATATAAGAATAAGACCCCAAAAATAATTGAGGTACCAGGGTACATCAAATAATATAGACTTCCACGTCCAGTTCAATGTTCCTGCTATAGCATTTAAAAATGCATCTAAATATGATTCCATCCTAATTATAATTTCTTAAATATACTTTCTAATAAACCGCAAAACAGTAACTATTGATACATACCCTATAAGTACCTATCACAACTAATGCATATGACAAATATCATATGCAATATAATAGGTTAACCTTACATTTCAATATGGGTTAACATATGATTATAATGCTGGCTGTTTTGTTCGAAATAATTTCACATCATTACAATTTTGGTCGCATAACACGAGATAATATCCTATTTAAAACCAATCATTATGAAAAAAAACATGGGAAGTACAGACCGCTTTATTAGAATCTTTATTGCTATTGCTGTCGGTGCTTTGTATTATTCAGATATAATAACGGGACCAATAGCCTACGTACTACTATCTTTCTCTGCCATATTTGTTATTACTAGTTTTAGTAGTTTTTGTCCGTTATACACACTATTTAGCATGAATACCTGTAAAATAAAAAAATAAGCGTCGTAATATTTTTTAAACCTAATAAAACGGCTTAAAAAACAGAACCTCAGGCTACTATATTTAGTATTGGATTTGATACTGCAACTAATTTGTTCGAAAAATATGGATTACGGTATCTATATTGGAGAAGATAATGATAAAAAAGTTCTCAATGCATTGGGAACTTTTTTTGTTCTAACGCTAAAAATTATAATTAAAAATTAAGTCTACATGAAGTAAATCTACTTTATTAAAATAGAAATTGGGATTGTTTGGAATAGCACCATTCCCAAGTTTAGACGAAATCAAAAGCTCTGGTTTTAAGCGTTTTAATTTTTTAATAGTAAAAAATACATCTAAGTTAATATGCGTATAATCTGGAACGGCATATTTATTCAAGATTGCATCTGTCACCTTAGGTTTCCAATGTCTGCCAACACTCAAAATAGTAGTGACCCTCAATTTTTCTTTAGTAACTTCTAACTCGTTTCTATACTTTAATACTAAGGCGTGATTATCAGCTGTGCCTTCACTGCGCTCTCGTTTTTGAAAACTGAATAAGTCTTCTCTACCCCATTCTCTTGGCGATAGAAATTGACCATGAGCTACTATTCTATTATATGCCAATGAAATGATTGTACAGTGATATGTATACGCCATTTTCAACCCTACTACATCGGCACTGTTTTGATTATAATAACGAAGGGAATCTATCCTATTTCCACCAGTTCCAATTTTATTCTGGTGTAACCACTCCCCTTCAATAGTTAACGTACTGGTTAGTTTCAATTTTGGTTTTAAATACAATGAATTAGAAATATTCTGAGTAAATTGATTCCATATTCCTAAACGTAGCTTTTGAGTAAGCTGTACTTCGGCATTTGTGAATATTATATAATCAGATTTTGTATTACCAGCATATAAACTCGCAGTACCACTTCGATTTCTACCAACAGGATATGTTCCAATGCTTTCTCCTATACCATAGAACTTGGCGGTAGATCGAGGTGCTATTTTATTAATTAATCCAAATTGAAAAATATTTAGATTTTTAGTTGTGTGCGTATACCAAAATCCTTGCGCCAAGGTTGGTATCATTCTCCCATCTTCTGGATTAACCAAAGGGGTATTGATTTTCAATCGGCCCACTGTAAAAGTATGTTTGGGTATTTTATATTTCGCATACAATTCGCCTAGTAAAAAAATTGCATCATTTTCAATATCTAAACGGTCAAACAAACCTTCTTCATACCTACTTAACCTTCCGGTACTTTCATCTGGAATGCTTAAATCTTGTAGTCCAAGGTTGGTAGCATTATAAACAGCTACTCCAATTTCAAGGGTATTGATGGGGTAGTACTGATATTTAAGTTTCCCTCCTGTTGCCAACGCTTCAAAATCTTTTAAATCGTCTTTGTTGAAGGTCGTCATATAATAGGTTCGCCATTGACCAGAAAGTTTACTCTTGGGTTTGACGCTAGTGGAATCTTGTGCCTCTAAAATCATCGGAATTAATAATAAAAACAATAAAACGTTCCGCATTCAGCTTATTTTGTTTTGGTAATACCGTATTCTTTTTTGTAAAATGCTATTATTGGAGGAAAGGGTCCGTACTTATGTTGTTCTGAAGAAAAACTATCTTCCCATGGGCCATATGGGGTTGATACTGGTTTCAATTTTTTATCTGGATAATCATTTGCTGTATTTAATTTGTGTGGACGCGAAAAACTGTTAATGTAGCCTGCTACATGATAAGCCTCCTCATCGGTAAGCTTGGGATTATCCCAAGTTGCCTGTAAATAAGGCATATTACTTTTAATAAACTCAGCAGCTGTAATCACACGATGCATTCCTGCTCCATCATTAAAACTATCTTCACCCCATAAAGGTGGATAGGTATACCTTTTGCCATCGCCAGGGTTAAAAACACCTTCACCATTTTCACCATGACATACCACACATTCCTTAGTGTAAATCTGCCTACCCTTTTCGAAATTAACCGCAACATTAGGAAGTTCAATTTTTGGATAACCTTTGTACTCCTTCTTTTTATTCTCTGGTAATCCTTCGCCAAGCCAACCCATATAGGCAACAATGGCATCCATCTTATCTGAATCTAAAGCTAGTTTTTTACCGTTCATACTTCGTTCCATACAGCCATTAATTCGATCTTCAATAGTGCCTATTCGATTACCTCGGCCTCCAAACTGGGGAAAGCGTTCCAAGACACCCACCCAAGATCCGGATCCGGCCTGTGCCCCTGCCTTTAAATGACAATTGGCACATGCAAGATTATTACCACTAAAGCGGTCTTTAGGATTCTCTGCCATAGGACCCATATATTTTGAGGTTTCCGCAATTAGATAATAACCACTGCTTACTTTATCAGACATTGTAGAACGTTCTGAAATCGCATCCTTTGGTAGCCATTGATTTTCAACCTCAAGTTCGGTAATACGTGCTGTACTATAATCGTCTACCTCTGGCTCATACGTATACAATGCAATAAACACAATGCCGACTAAGACAAATACCACACTAAATAGCTTAAAGAGCTGTTTCGCCAAAATGCGTAATTCTTCCATAATTGTATGAATTCGACCTTAAAAAGGTTTGATTACACTAAAATAGCAAACGAATCTAGAATTTTATCTTCATTATACCAGTAACAAGAGTTACAGATGAATAAAATATCAAAACTTACTTTTATTCTGATCAAAAATAACGGACATTAGTATTAATTTCCAATCGGTTATATATAAATGAGACCATAATTTTAAAACCTTTGAACACATGAAAAAAATACTATTAATTACATTAGTACTTATGGCGGCACAAATTACTTCGGCCCAAGAGTGGACAACCCCAATTATTGAAGGGTATGGCAAAATCAAAGAATTTAAGGATGTAGCCACACAACCCGATGCCAATTTGGAATATAATCTCGTTTTTGATGTAAAGGATGATCGTGAAATGGATGGTGTAAATATTGGTCTTTGGAAAATAGCCCGTGTTATCAATATGCTAGGTGTTGGAGGTGTTTCCCAAGATAATGTACATATAGTAGCAGCAATACATGGTGGTGCTACATTTGCTGTATTGAACGACACTGAATATCAAGAAAAATACGATAAAGTCAACCCTAACGCTGAGTTAATAAAGCTCTTACATGAATATGGCGTTGAGCTATCTGTTTGTGCACAGGCAACTGCTGCAAGAGGAATTACCGAAGCGGACTTAGACCCAAATACAGAATTAGCCCTTTCTGCAATGATGGTTCTTGCCAATTATCAATTAATAGGATATGCATTATTACCTTAAACGCTATTGAGCTAAAAGATTTTTAGAACAATCGTTATGATAAGAAGCCTTCGTTTATGGGGTATTTCGAATGTATGTTTTCAAAAAGCCAAATATTAAAGACGAAGTGCATACGACCTATTTTACCTATACTAAATTATAATGGGGGCCTTTATATAGCCCCCATTATTTTAAAATTTAAACTGAGCAAAAGCTGTTAAGTTTCTGCCAGGATCATTGATAGGTACTGTCCCAAATTGTGCCTGATTATTAAAAGAAAAATTTAAATGGTTGTTATACGTTTTATCAAATACATTCAATACCGCTAAACCCAACGTCACATTCTTAATCGGTACAAATCCCAAACGAACATCCAATACCTCATAGCCGGGGGTTGTCTGTTCACCAAATGAAAGTGCAATATCATCTTGTTTTGTGGTTATAGTATAATTTGCATTAATCCAAAATTTTTCTTTTTCAAATTGAAGCTTAAACCGAGTTGTTAATGGTGGCACTAATGGCAACGACTCTTTTAAATCCTTATTTTTCGCATATACATATGCTAATGCTGTGGTAAAATTAAAATGCTCCGAAAAATCAATTCCTCCAGTAATTTCAAAACCTGTTTTATAGGCATCATCTAAATTTCGAAACACTTTTGGATTAATTGGCTCAAGTGCGGGCATATATTTTCTCGATTGAGTTTCATCAATTACCGCCACAATATAATTCTCATATAACGAATAGTAAAAAGAGGTATTATAAGTGAACCTATCAGAATTTGTATCAGACAATGGTAAACTCCCTTTAAATCCAATTTCGAATTGATTGTTAACCTCAGCATCTAAATTTGGATTACCAATATATTCATAAGAATCCTGACCAACCGTAAAATGATTAATAACACGTTCAATCATATTGGCAGAACGAACTCCCCTACCATAGGCTACTTCCAATATAAACTGATTGGATAGTGCATATTTAATGGATGCGGTACCGCTAAGATTATGCTCTCTTCGCTTATCCAAATCTGGATATAACACTTGAAAATCTTCTGCAGGATCCTTTATCTCTGAGGTAACGTTATCATAGCGAATGCCTAAGGTCATGATTGTTTTTGCAGATATAGGATATTTACTTTCCACAAATACACCTAAATCGTTTATGTAAGAATCTTGCCATACTTTATCTATAAACTGAATTGGCATAGGCAAAACTCCCATAGCATTTCTTTTTACTATCCTAGTACGTTCTCCATCTCTAGCAATACCCAAGAAATCAACACCGGTATACAAGGCCACCTTATCACTGGGCTTTAGTTTCAATTCTACCTTACCACCCGCTGTTGTTGCATCAATTTCCGATAAGGCATCCGTCATCATAAAACTAGGCCTTTTCTTATTGCTCATGATATGATCAACATAACTGTAGTAAAGTTTAGCATCTATATGCTGAACTAGACCTCTTAACCCTTTTTGCTTATAATCCAACGAAAAAATACTGCTGTTGTCCTCTTCGGTATCCATCGGTAAACCGGCATGTAAAACATCCCGTCCATAGGATCGTCTCCAATGTGCTTGTAGACGTTGTTGACTTGAAAAATTATAACCAGCTTTAATTCCATAATCCAAACTTCTAAAAGAGGAAGGAATCTCAACGCCGTCGCCATCTTCATAATTACCAAAATCTCGGTAACCAAAATTACCCATAATATCGAAATTTTCACTAGCTTGTTGTAAACGTGCCATAGATACTAAAGAGCCACCATTACTTTCATAACCGGAATCTACATTACCATGAAAACCATAATCTTGGCTTGTAGGCTTTTTGGTCACCATGTTGACAATACCCCCAAAAGTTGCTCCATAACGTACCGTATAAGGACCTTTAATAATTTCAATTTTTTCTATTTCTTCTGGGATTACATGTGTGGTTATAGGATCCATACGGTTTGGACAAGCATTCATAACCTTAGTACCTCCATCAAATTGCACATTCAGTTGTTCATATTGTGTGGCCCTAAAGCTAGGGTCAATGGCATAGTTCCCCCTTTTAATCAATGAAAATCCATTGATATCCTGAAACAAATCAGCTACATTTCTAGGCTGCACTATTTTCCGTGCAAAATCATTGCTTTCAATCGTTAAAACGGGATCAGTTTTCTCGTTGCCTGTTACTAAAACACCATCAATTAAAATAGGTGCTTCTTCCATTAAAACAACAAGACCGTTATCTGTCAGTTTCACGAACTTTTCCCAGGTTTTATACCCTACAAAAGAAATTATTAGGTTTGTACCACCTTCTGGTATGTTGATATCAAAACCACCATTATAATCAGAGTACGTGGCCGCACCGTTTTGACTCAAAATATGAGCGCCTTCCAATGGTTCATTATTATTCTGATCAACAATCTGTCCTTTAAAATTTTGTGCATTAATTTGGTGTACTAACAACAGAGCTGTTAGTACCCATAAATAGTTTGAGTTCATTTTTTTTGAATTAATTTAAATATAGGAATGTGGCCAATATATACTAATGTATAATTGGCGAAAGCATTTTTAACGTACTATTCCTAAAGGCGCGGAGGGTGCAGTGTTGGAGATAAAAAACTATAATTATAAAGGTTACTGTAGTTGTAATTATCTGAATAATCTAGGGTGATTTCTTCAAATGCGATAACAACAATTTGGTCAATAAAAAAGACCGTCTCGTTTTTTACCCAGTCTATATTAATTGGTTTTTTTTCTTCTTTTGATTCTTGTAATAACATTTTAGATAAGGTACACTTACCATTGCATTGTAGCTCTGGCATTGTTTTATTCTCACAAAAACGTTCTACAAAGTCTTCTGTAAACAATGCATAATACCCCAACGTACCAGCAATCTTAAAACTACTGGCAAGTGTTATACTAACATATAATAGAGAGATTACAATGTTTGCAAACTTCATTTCACAAAACTAATATCCTATTTCAAATAATAATGTGACATTAGTCACTTTTCACCTAACTTAAAAAATCTATAAGCGCCTTTTACTTATTTTAAAGTTGTTTTAGTTTCTGCACGACTGGTACTCGTTGAGTCAAACTAGATTTCTACATTTCTATAAGACTTACTGTATGGCTGCCGAAGTTCTTGTTAAAATGCAATTTACCTCTATTATTGCCTTTTATTATATCCTTCTTTAACTAGTGGTCTTGGACTATTTAATGATCCTTTTTAAAAGTAGTTATATGAGGTCTAAAAAACGGAAGTACCATACGATGTAGATGAAAATTATATGTAAAGTGACGATATACTTTGAAGATTATGGTTATTTTTATAGCTATTAGAACTCCATCGGTTTTGTACTATGCGCTATTCATTTATAAGACTTTTTGCGGTAAAGTACCATCAGACGAAACCTTTTACTAGCTCACAAGAGCTCTTTAATCCCTTCTATAATTAATGTTGATGACTAACTTACAAGAGTAGTATATTTGCAGTTTTTAAAAATTGATTATATGAACTGGATTTATGAACCTTGGGAATGGTATGTGGCAGGCCCTTTAATAGCGCTTACTATGTTTTTACTTCTTTTTGCTGGAAGGAAATTTGGTATGTCATCAAATTTAAAAACAATGTGTTCGATAGGTGGAGCGGGAAAATATTCTGATTTTTTCAAATACGATTGGAAAGCAGAACGCTGGAATCTACTGGTTGTGGCAGGTGCAGTTATTGGTGGATTTATAGCTTCACAATATCTATCTGATAATACGGTACAAATAAACGCCGAAGTCGCGCAACAACTTTCAGAAGATTACGGAATTACCAGCGCGGGACAAGCATATCTCCCACCTGAGCTATTCGCATCACAACAACTAACCAATCCTTTTGTACTTGCCATATTAATTATTGGTGGTTTTATGGTTGGCTTTGGTGCCCGTTATGCCGGTGGTTGTACCAGTGGACATGCCATTTCAGGTCTTAGTAATTTGCAGTTACCTTCATTAATAGCCGTTATCGGCTTCTTCATAGGAGGTCTCGTTATGATTCATGTATTGTTCCCTTTAATTTTTAGTTAGAATGAAATATTTAAGTTATTTAACCATCGGTATTTTTTTCGGAATCATTATGTACAAATCTGAAGCTGCTTCTTGGTTCAGGATTTATGAAATGTTCCAATTTGGTTCTTTTCATATGTATGGTATTATCGGTTCTGCATTAGTATTAGGTGTTATTGGTATTCAGGTTATTAAGAGGTTTAAAATAAAAGCTATTGGGGGTGCCGACATAAACGTACACCCTAAGGAAAAAGGTGTCTTCCGGTATTTGATAGGTGGTAGCATATTTGGCTTGGGATGGGCTTTAGCAGGTGCTTGCCCAGGCCCCATGTACGTGCTTGCAGGTGCAGGTTACTATTCTATTCTAGTGGTAATTGCAGGAGCCCTTCTTGGAACTTTTGTTTATGGAATGGTGAAAGACAAACTACCACATTAAAAAACAAAGATCTTATCATTTGTCAGTCGACAATTTAGGGGCTAACCATAACCAACCAATTCCCACTAAAAATAGAAGGTAAAATAGTATCGGAGAAATAGAACGGTCAACAAAAACCGCTCTATTATGCTTTAAGCCAGATTTGAATTCCTTTTGATTAGCAGCTATAGTTTTAGAACTAGTGAGTGATTTCCAAACTAAGCTGTCGAACACATAAAAAGGAAATTGGGAGCTACTATCAGTTTCAATTTTCAAATGGTTCCACCCTATTTTCTTCGGATAAACAGTACCTAAATAGCGCATTGGCACCATACTATTCTGAAGCATTGCAACACTATCGTCATTTTCATTTAACACAGTGTATTCTTCTAAATTTGTACGTAGTTTAAAATCAAATGGGGCATCTATTCTGGGTACTTGAGTCTCAGCTTCCCATTCAACAGAAGTATTTTTCTTTTTGGAAATTTTATCGAAAAGTTTGGTCCACATCCATTTGTAACCTTCGCCCTCCCCATCTAATAAAAGTTGGTAACTGTTTTGTACGGTAGTTGTTGCAATACGCCCTAACCCCAATTGTTTGTAGGCCGCTACTGTTGTAGTAGTGCCAAATGCAATGGGTTGAAAAGAAAAAGGTCCCTTAAACCCATAAGGGTATTTTTCTAATTTGATTTTAAAGGTTTCAAAGTGAACTTCATGATTACTATCACGTTCAAACTTAAAATATGATGTATCCGTGCCTAGGTTAAATAGAAAACCACTAGGCTGAATAAACAATCCCATTCCGCTTTCACGAATACTTTTTTCAAAACGCTTTTTAAGCATACTACCAAAACCAAAATAGATATCCGAATCTACAATAACGATATCAAACTTATTTAAGATTTCATCGGTAAATTGATACACGGGTGTTGTAGCAGTATTGAAATATTCGAACTTATATTTCCCTTTTGTTAATTGACTTCTTACAATAACTTCATGACCGTTATCAGCCAAAAAGTTCTTTAAGTACTTCGTTTCGAACGTTGGGAAATTATTTAAAATCAATACACGTAACGGCTCCTTTTCCTTGATTACGACCGGTATAGGTTCAGATTTCAACTTCACTCCTACACTATCCTTTTCCGTCAACAGATATACATATTCCCCAGAAACTTTTGGAACAGCTTCCAACGAAAAGCCAACCTCTCCAATTCTATCTAATTGAACAGAATCCAAACCATTTCCGCCTGCGTCCTCCAAAATCAACATAGTACCTTTTAAGGGTTTGTTATAAATCCCTTTTACATTCAGTTTCTCTCCTAAGACTATAGATTTTTTATACCTAAAATCAGTTATTCCATATGGTTCTTTAGCAGTGATATAGGTTAGCGGAATATTCTTAAAAAGCTCAAAATCAAACGGTTTGATTCCATTGCCTAGTACAAAAAGACCTGTAAGTGAATCCAATTTGTAACCTATCGATTTATTTGGATTATAATTCAACTCCTTTATACCCTGATATCGTAATAAAAGGCTGTCTTTCTGCTGTTCGTCAAACCCTTCTGTTAGTAAAAGTCCTTGTCTGTCATTAATTTCAACTTCCTTAGTGGGCTTTAGCACGATTAAAACCAAAGCAGTGATTGTTAGAAATGCGACGATCGTATTTATAATGAATTTACCGTGTTTACGATTCGTCGATTCTTTCCAGAAATAGCAACCGAATACAATCAATCCACCAATTAGAATTGGTAATAATGACTCTTTATTTACAAATGAAAATCCATCAATCATAGGTTTCCAATTGTTTTAGAAATAATGAATTGATTTCATCGGCATAACCCATTTTAGAACCAGGTAATTGTTTCGTTTGTGGTAAGGCCGACAATACTCCTTTCTGAACAAATTTATAATTGGAAATTGTTCGTTGTGTATTATTCTCAATTCCTTTTAATCCTTGTAAAAGCTGTAAGTACTCCCCAGGATTTTCTATGGCCAATCGTGCCAATTCAATACCAGCAGCAGTAAAAAGTACTTTGTCTTTCTCTTTAAAAATACTATTTCCGGAAATTAAAGTTTCCAATCGTGCCACAGCGTCTTCCATAGCCTTGAAAGGTTGTACTACCTCCATACTTTTGTTTTTCCGAAAATTACCAACATCTTTGATAGAACCCGTCAATCTACTTTCCTCTTTTATTGGTGGTGGGTCAAAGCCAATTCTATGCACATATATCCGGGCACTATTCTTTATTTCCTGTATCAATTTTAAAGCATCGTACTGAAAAGGCAAAGACTTTTCTGGTTCATAAAGCCGTAGATACAATTCTGCATCCCACATAATGCTCAATGCTTTACGTAATTTTGTTTTAAGAGATTCTTCAAATAATGTAGATTCTTCTGGGTTATCATGATTGTGTAGGTAGTCGTGTAACGGATCCTCAGCTTCTTCAGATTTTTGTGCTGGTACAAGGTTATGTTCATTATCGCCATCATGGTCATGGGAATACCCCTTCAACAAATCCTCTTCTCCATCTTCATGATTTTCCTCCTCTCCTGATGCCTCGGTAATAATTTCGCTAGGCACTTCTTCCATTTCAGATTCATCACCCATAAATTGACCATATTTTAATCTCAAGGCCTTTTGGTCAAACCCAAGTTCATTACTACGAAATTTAAACTCTTTCGTTGGTATAGTGGGTTTATCCTTAATTAATTTTTCTGTATCGATAATTAGCTGTCGCTGGCTTCTAAAGTAATCTGGCATTTGGTCAACTCCGAGAGTACCTTCTACTACAAACAGTTCTGTAACGGTATCCTTAATGACCGCAAAATAAGTTTCACTGCGTGTCACATTATGTTTAGGTTCCTTTTCATCAAAGGCTTCTATATAAAAATAAAGCTCGTCCCCAACTTCCATTTTTAAAATATTCAAATCTAAACTTCTTGTAACCTTTATCTTCTTCTGACCTTTTGTAATCTGCTCGTGAAATTTTAATTTCTCTTCCCTAAATTTCACGGATTCCCCAGAGCCCTTACTGACCGTTGCAATAATATAAGCATCACTGATTCCGAAATCATCAGAAATGGTACTTTGTAATTCTACCTTTTTAGCATCTGATGCATCAAAATAACTGTATTGTGGCAAACCAAAAATCTCTACTTCAGGGTGATTATCAGGAATAGCTTCCAAGGCAAATAAATCGGAAGTGAAGACAGTTCCATCTTCATTAGTAAAGGTGAAATTATAAAAGCCAGATTCAATCAATGATACCTCTATCTGATATGTATTTTCAACTTTTGTTAGCGGAATTGTTTCTCCCATTCGCTCCATACTAACTTGAGAAACAAGATGGTCGAATTGCAAAACCCATTGAATTCTAGAATTAGTAACAGCCTTAACATTAGGATCTATACTAGTTTTAGTTCCCTGCCGCGTATACGTCGGGTAATATACGGTTATAGCCTGTTCAATTATTTTTGGAATTATAGTTTGTCTAGTTACCGTATCGGTAGCCACGAACTGAATTTCTTCTGGC
This sequence comes from Maribacter sp. ACAM166, assembly GCF_005771495.1. Classification (GTDB taxonomy): domain Bacteria; phylum Bacteroidota; class Bacteroidia; order Flavobacteriales; family Flavobacteriaceae; genus Maribacter. The sequence continues at coordinate 12,807 of NZ_VAUW01000046.1, read as the reverse complement.
GTTGACGTATTTCCTAAAATAGAATCAACTTTACTGAAGAGTTCTAGCTTATGTACTGCAAAACCAACAGCGATCAACGCGAACATGACTAAAGCTGCCTGCCTTATCTTATTCGGCGGTGTTATTGTTCCTAACCTTTTTTTAAGTTCGTTAGAAACCCTGCACCGCTGTAATTTAGCGAGATTCGACAACGTATTCTCTGGTAGTAATAAAAGTCCCGTGCTAAAAGATGCTTCCTTTACGTGCGCATCAATATATAAACTGGTCCTATTTAAATTTAGTTTCCACGGTTGCTTTATCAGAGCCACAACCAATAAACCAACTACAAAAGCCAATAGACCACTCAACAGACTATTTAATAAAAAATATACCAGAACCCCAAAACCAAGCGCAATTAAGGCAGCTTCTAAGTATGCCATCAGTTGCCAGCGCCTATTAAATTTCATCAAGTATTGTTTCCCTGATACCATTACTGTTTTCTTTTATAGGCTACAAAGCGTTCAATTAAAAGCAACGCAAAAAGTACAGCCCATAGGTAGGGACTAAGATTCCAACTTGCTAATTGTATCTTTTGTTTGGAATCTATCTTATAATTAGTCTGTAAATCAGCTCCCGCTATTGTACGGAAATCTTGTTTTTCCAACAATGCATTCACCTCTTTATGTACATCTAAAATATGTAGTAAATTTTCTGTTAATCGTTGTGAAACCGCATTTTCAGAAGTAATTCGATTGGTTAAATAAAATACCTCATCACTCAAGCCTGGTTCAATTAGTGATTGTGCCATTGAATCTTCCTTGAATAATAGTAATTTTTGAAAGGAATTCGGCATCGATTTTTCGCTTAACCAAATGGTCAAATCCGTTTCCTTAGTTTCAATCATCAAACTATCCGACTTGCTATACACCTTTATCTTCCTATCCAAATACTTCGATAATGCCGAAAAAGCAGCTTCAATATAAATTTTATCATTACTTAAGTTATCGGTATAAAAAAGGGAGACTTCTATCTGACTTTGGTTAACTACAGGCACTTTAAAACTATTCTTTAATTTCGTTACTAAAAGACTATCTCCTTGTGAATTCAAAGAAATATTTTCATTATCAAGGGTAATGTTATCACTAGAAATCGATGAACGATTCGAAGTACTAACCGCAGAAAATAATTGAATTCCCTCCTGTTTTTGATAGGCTATTAGCGGTTTTTCTCTAACACCAGCTGAATCTAAAACAATCCAATTAATATGATGATTTGTTTGTGGTCTCGCCCCCTTCAACCCTTTTGAATACCCCTTGGTAAAAACTAGAATACTATCTGTATGTAAAGCATCCATTTCTGATGCCAATGCCCAGTAATTCGGAATATTATCCATTAGTACATCGTTTGAATTAACTTCCCAAATAGGAAATCCTTTCTCCAATAGTCGTATTTCATTTTCATTAACGATACCGCCAAGACGAGCCATAAAATCTTCATTCTGTGCCAGAGATGGTTCTACGATATAGGTTAGTTCAGTATTCTTAACTTTCGATTGCCATTGTGGTTTCGCCAATACAAGAGTTACAAGCATTAGTATGAGCAACCGCAATAGTAATAACAACCACTCATTTAACTGAATACTACTCGACTGTTTCGAATTCGATTCAGATAATAGCTGAATACTCCCAATTTTAATCGTTTTCGCCTCCTTCTTACTCCATAAATGGATAACTATTGGAACTAAAAGTCCCAATAGCGTCCACAAATAAGTAGGATGTATAAACGACATACTAGTTTATCTTTTTGCGTTGTTTTAAAAATATCTGTAGCGCTTCACCCAAATGCGCATCCATACGAAAGACGTGGTGATCGATTCCTTTCGATAATAATTCTTCCTTGACCTTTTTCAACCTATTATCCATGGCCAACAGGTATTGGTTTTTTGCTTTTTCGGTATCTACCTTTACTCTTGCTCCCGTTTCCCAATCTTCAAAAGTCATGTTCGGACCATAACTAAAATCCATTTCTGCAGAACCCATAATCTGCAGAACAACAACTTCATTTCTGGAGGATTTTAATCCCTTAATAAAACTTGAAATTTCAGTGTTACTTTCGTACATATCTGTCAAGAAAAAAATCAACTCCTTGGTTCCTCGGGTGGGTATTCTTTTTGAAGCTACATGAGATTCAGGCCATTTACCTTTATTAGAAAGATTAATCAATTCTAATAATAATCTGTTGTAATGTTTTTTATCGGCCTTAGGATAAATACGTACTAAATTGCTCTCGTTTAACGCAAACAACCCAACGGAATCTCCTTGCTTATGAGCCATATAAGCTAATATTGCGACTAGAACACGAACATAGTCCATTTTAGACAATGCTTCTTCTGTATGTAACATTGATGCACTTGCATCAACTATGAATTTAATAGTAACCTGACTTTCTATTTCTGATTGCTTGATGTAGTACCTACCGGAACGCGCCAACATTTTCCAATCTAAAAGCCGTAAATCATCACCAGGTTCATAACCCCTATATTGGCTAAACTCCATACCAGGACCTACACTCACACTTCTATTTAGGCCAGATGTAAATCCCTCAACAACAATCCGTGATATCAATGATAATCCGGAAACTGTGTTAATTACCTCTGGTTTTAATAAATCGTGATACTCCTGTTTCGCCATTTATTTGCCTTTTATCTCAATGGCATTCAACAAATGGATTGCAACATTATCTGAGGTTATCCCTTCTGCCTCTGCCCTGAAATTAACTAGAACCCTATGACGAAGCACTGGTAGCGCAACACTTTTTAAATCTTGCAAAGTGACTGCTAATCTGCCTTCTAACAATGCATTAGCCTTCGCCGTTAAGATCATTGCTTGACCTGCTCGTGGTCCTGCTCCCCATTCTACCCAATCTTTAACATACGAATCAGTAGTCGTTTCTGGCCTTGTCGCACGTATCACATCACTTACAAAACTGATCAGGGCATCACTAATCGAAACCTCTCGAACCAATTGTTGCAACCTGATAATATCCTCACCAGAAATAACCTTATTGAGTTGTTTCTTTATCGTACCTGTGGTAGCCTTTAAAATTGTTTCTTCTTCTAATTTCGTGGGATAGCCAATTCTGATGTACAGTAAAAATCGATCTTGTTGTGCTTCGGGCAGTACAAAAGTTCCTGATTGCTCTATTGGATTCTGTGTGGCCAGAATAAAGAAAGGTTTGTCTAAAGGATAGGTTTTGTCACCATAAGTAACTTCAAATTCTTGCATTGCTTCCAATAGGGCAGCTTGTGTCTTAGGTGGTGTACGGTTTATTTCATCCGCTAAGATGATATTAGAAAAAATAGGGCCCTTGTTAAACTTAAAGTACTTTTTACCGGTTGTGTGATCTTCCTCCAAAATTTCAGTCCCTATAATATCCGAAGGCATTAAATCTGGCGTAAATTGTATACGCTTGAATTTTAAATCGATTGCATTTGCCAGCGTTCTAATCATTAAGGTTTTTGCCAATCCAGGCACTCCTTCCAATAATGCGTGCCCACCAGCTAAAAATGCAATCAGTAATTGAGAAACGGTTTCATCTTGCCCAATAATCACCTTACCTATTTCTTGCTTTAAGGCTTTTAATTTATTGGAAAGTAATGCTACTTCATCCGCAATTCGTTGTAATTCTTTATCCATTCAAATGTGTTTATGATGTGAGGGCATACAAGACAATGTTAACCCCAAACCGTGTATTGTCTATTTTGTACCAACGTTTGTTTCTAAAATCGTAATCCCACTCGCAACCATAATCCTTGTTACTATAAAGCACCCCAACCCTACCGTTTACTTCAATTGCTTTAAGGTATTCGTGAACCAGGTCATCTCCCCAACCATTTAATTCTTGTGAAGTGGTAGGTGGACCATCTTCAAAATCGAAAAAAATTGAATATAACTCATGGTCGTTAGGTAGTTTTATAAAAGGTTCTGGCCCAAATATTTCTTCCATTTGGCGTTCAAATGATTTTGCAAATAATCCATCAATATCGTGGTTGCAATCATCGGCAAAAACAAAACCGCCATTACGGACATACTTCTCAAAATTCTCTTTTTCCTTTTTAGTAAACTCAACCAGTTTATGACCGGAAATATAGCAGAACGGGCTTTTAAAAATATCATCACTTGCCAAGCTGATTATTTTCTCTTGGGTATCTACTTTTAACGTAGTATACTCAACCAAAGAATTCAATAGATTTGAAGGCATACGCTGATCTACATCCCAATCGCCGGACTCATACTGTAATCTGGTAAAGAAAAATTCGTTGCTCAATAGAGTGGTAACTTAATTAATTATAAAAGAAAACTGGCTGTCGTGATTCATCACAAACAACCAGTTTAAATTTCGATTTTATCCTTTATACCGCATCGGAAAGACTCGTAAACGTGAAATCGCGAATCTTCATGTACGGAATTAGATTTCCATCGATACGTACTTGTTTTCCAAGGGTTTCCAAATTATTAAGCATGATAATAGGACTCTCATTAAACCTGAAATTCTTCACAGGATATTTAATCTGTCCGTTTTCTATATAAAAAGTTCCATCTCTTGTTAATCCTGTATACAACAAAGTCTGTGGGTCTACGCTACGTATATACCATAAACGTGTCACTAAAATACCTTTTTTAGTGCCTTTAATCAGTTCCTCTAAACTTTGATCTCCACCGGCCATAATTACATTTGATGGAAAAGGAACAGGATCTACACCTTTTTCTTTTGCCCAAAAACGATCATAAGCCAAATTTTTAACCACCCCATTTTCTAACCACGATGTTTTCTTTAAGGGTTGCCCCTCTCCGTTCCATGTTGATGTTGGTACTTCAGGGTTTAATGGGTCAGACCAAATATTCACACGTTCATCTACAATCTTCTGACCTAATTTATTCGCCCCATCTGCAGCAGACATAAAACTTCTACCTTCATCGGCAGATCGTGCATCTAAAGACCCAAACATATTACGCAACAAATCGGATGCTGCTGCGGGTTCTAAAATAACCGTGTATTTACCAGGTTCAATAGCCTTGGCCTCTCTTGATAAAACAGCCTTTTCAATAGCCGTTTTCGATGCTGCACTCGCATCAAACTTAGTTACATCGTTAAAATCTCTAGAAACCCAACCCGACCCTGTTCCATCATTGGTTCTCATGGTAACCGTGAAATCAGTATCTGTAGATTTATTATATGCAAAAAGTCCTTTTGAATTAATCATTGCACTAAAACCGGCAGAGTCGTTAAAAAACCCCGCTGCGGTAACATCTTGTGCCGCTGCCGGCTCAATACCACTTTTAGCTACCTCAGCCCTATATTCAGGTGTTATGTTTGCCGTTGCTTCACTATAACTAATTGATTCATCATACATTTGCGGCCCTAAAGGTTCCATAAATTCAGGATTCTCAGGAGATAGATTTGCTAATTCTTCGGCTCTTCTTACTACTTTTTCTAGCGAGGCGTCATCAAATTCATCTATGGTTGCCGTACCCGATTTTTTTCCAAAACTGGCCTGAACTGCCAAACTTTGATTAGAACTGTACCCAGAGGTGGATACCGTGTTTCTTGCATACCTGATGTTTCCGCTGTTCGTTCCACTTAGGTTTATCTCACAGGTATCGGCCTTGGAAAAGCTTAAGGCCTTTTCCAAAATTTTTCTTGCTTCTTCTTTTGTATATATTGCCATTGTTGTTCTATTTTTTAAATAAACCCTAATTAAACGGTTCTACCTGTGTTAATTACGTTTACATCATTAAACCTAGTTGTAGAACTACCGTGCGATACCGCACTAGACTGTGAAGGTTGACCTTTACCATCAAAGAAAGTTCCAAACAAACGATAATCACTTTCGTCACATATCTTAACACAAGAATTCCAAAATTCTTGTGTATTGGATTGGTAGGCTACGTCTTCTAACATACCCACAATCTCCCCATTCTTTATTTCGTAGAATACTGTTCCTCCAAATTGGAAATTATAGCGCTGCTGATCAATGGAATAAGAGCCTCGACCTGCAATATAAATTCCCTTCTCCACATCTTTAATCATCTCGGAAATAGAGTACTTATCTTTCCCTGGTTCTAAAGAAACATTAGGCATACGTTGAAACTGTACATCATCCCAACTTTGGGCATAACAACAACCATGTGATTCATTTTGATCAATCATATGAACTTGATCTCGTATGGCTTGGAAATTGGTCAAAGTGCCATTTCGTACCAAATCCCACTTTTTAGTTTTAACTCCCTCATCATCATACCCTACTGCACCTAAAGAACCAACTTGTGTCTTATCGGCCACAAGGTTGACGACATCACTACCGTATTTAAACGTTCCTGATTTTAATTTATCCAAAGTAGCAAAACTTGTACCTGCATAATTGGCCTCATACCCTAAAACACGATCCAATTCAAGTGGATGTCCTACTGATTCGTGAATTGTCAGTCCTAAATGGTTAGGTTCTAGAACTAAATCATATTTACCGGCATCAACAGACTTCGCAGTCAATTTTTCTTTGGCCTGTTTTGCTGCGATAGTGGCATCTTCTACCATATCATAGCTATTTCTATACAGACGTAAACCCGCAGGGCCATCTAACTTTTCAGATTCTAGACCGTCCATATATTCATATCCCATTCCTACAGGCGCACTCATGTTCTCTCTAGTCTTAAAGTTACCTGCCGCCTTATCTATTGCAGTTACCCTGAACGTTGGCCATAAACGGTGTATATCTTGATCAATATAAGAACCGTCGGTCGAAGCAAAATATTTTTGCTCATTCACCATAAATAAGGCCGAGTTGACATAATCGGCTCCATTATCTAAAGCTGCAGCATTTGCACTCAATAATAAATCTACTTTTTCTGAAACAGGAACTTCCTTAAAATCCTTTTTGATAGGTGTTTTCCAAGAGACCTCACCATATGCATTTACAGGAGCAAGTTGAACTGGATCCGTTTGTATTTTTGAATTCGCTTTTGCAATAGCCACTGCTTGTTCCGTAGCTTTTTGAATACCATCTTCGGTGACACTATTGGTAGAAGCAAAACCCCATGTTCCATTTGCAATGACTCGAATACCGATTCCAAAAGATTCTGTATTTACCACATTTTGAACTTTATCTTCTCGGGTAAAAACATACTGGTTAAGATACCTGCCAATTCTTGCATCGGCATAGGTGGCTCCCATTGATTTAGCAGTATTCAATGCTACATCTGCCATTCTCTTTTTCACCAATGCATCCATACCCGGTTCGAGTAAAGCCTCTGTTGGGATGTCTTTACCTAGCAATAATGATGGCATCATCAATGCTCCGGCACCCAAACCGGCGTACTGTACAAAATCTCTTCTTTTCATCTATTCGTTTTAAATTGGTTATTTAAGGTATAATGTAATTACTTACATCCTAAACAATACCTTTTATGAGGTGATTATGAATCTTTAATTTCGATTATTATCAATTTAAATTACCATCAAAATCATACTACTTCAATTCATAAAACTTGTTTAATTTAGTTCTAGTTCCTGTAAAAACAGCTAATACTAATTAGAGTCTTTTTTAATCCTATTTCACTTATTTATCAATCTTAATTATGGATATCTAAAAATAGACAGTGATTTGTAACAATTATGTTAACCTTTACTTAAAATATAACTAAATCAGTACTTTTTGAGAAAAATTTAAAAATATGGTACTTCTTTATAGATTTTGCTAAGCCCTACGTAGTTCAGTTTTATAAAATTTAAGTCCGCTCCTTTCTACTACAGTTATAAATATTAAACCTGTTGATTATATGGTAACTGACCAATATCATTTGCCATTATTTTCATGATAACTAAATTTCAGGAATTATTAAATAGGGCATCGACATGAGAATTAATTTAGATAAAAATGAGTGTATCGAATTACTTGAACAAAATTATATTGGGCGTATAGCCTATATTTCAAGCGGGTTTCCTCACATTGTACCGTTAACTTACTACTATGACCCTGAAACTAAAACTATTATAAGCTATTCTTCTGAAGGTCATAAAATAAAGGAAATGCGAAAAAATATAGCTGTTTGTTTAGCGGTCGATGAAATAACTTCAGTTTCAAATTGGAAATCGGTTTTGGCACATGGTACATTTGAAGAACTTTCAAGAATAGATGCCAAACACATGTTGCGTAAATTTGCTGAAGGTGTTAAAAATATTATTCATACTAAAACAGGTGGAAATCCAAAACATATAAGTGAATTTTCCGCTAAGAACGATGCTAAAGATTCTCCTATTGTATTTCGTATTAACATCTCTGAACTAACCGGTAAATCGAGAAGCGCTACTCATTAATAAACAGAGTTTCACTACCGTTATAATAGATAAATACGAATTAAAATTGGCAATACAATCAATCGTGCTAATTCAATAGGACCGAAAATATTATATGTGCATTTTTAATTCGTATTGATTTTTATGACACTATATTAAAAAATAATTCTGAATAGTATTAGCCGCACTTAGCCTAGTTACTTTCGACTAAAAATCGTTTTTCAAAACTATCTCGAAGCATTTTTCTTGCAGCTACCAACATATCTTCAACCTCAGCAAGTGTAATCTCACGAATGCTTGCTATTTCTTTCACAGTAAACCCTTCATTTGTTGCTAGGTGAAAAACTGTTCTCATAGGTATGGCCATCTTATTGAGCACTAACTGCATATGACGATCAATACGTTCTTTATTCAAAGATGCATCTAGTTTTTCTGCGAGTTGCTTTTCTTCGTCTGTGATAAATACATGATTAAGCGTATAATTTCCCTTATCATACGAACTATCATCCAATTCTTCTATCATTACGAAATCGCCGTCACCATCCCTACTATAATTTTCTTCCATTGCATCCCATTCTGGTTTGGAATACAAATCTATATTATCAAAAAAAACGTGATCAAATTCCTCTTCTATCAAACTATCCTCTAATAATTCATCTACTTTTTTAAAGAGAAAAGTATGCAGTCCATTCTCGTTTTCAATTTTATCAATATGATCATATACTTCAATAAATAATTGATCCGTAAAATCATTCGGATTAAACATATCTTTATTCAATTTCCCATTCGCTACTGCGCTATTTAATCTTTTAGCCACATACCTATAAATAGTAGGCAAAACTTTTAATAGTTCGGTATTAAATGATTTTTGGTTACCCTCCATCTTAAAAGACACTAAACTAGAATAGGTTTTTTTCATGATTATTTGAACATCATTTATTTTTCTATTATCATTAATAGCTTCTTTCATAATTTTAAATTTTACGTATTTTTTATTTTATAAAAGTGCACCCTTATTGGTGAAAATAAAATGATAAATATCAGTTCTTATCAGAAGGTTTTGGAATACTTTAGTACATACAACTAGCAATCTAATGCCAATAAGAGGCATGTTAATTAAAGTTTATGATTAGTCCTTCCGATTTCGGAATTTTTGGCCTTACGGAAGAAGAAGCAATTACCTCACGTGAAAAGCATGGTGCAAACACCTTTAACTACAAAAAGGAAAATAGCTTTTTAGATGCCCTTAAGAGTATCGCCAAAGAGCCCATGGTATTATTACTGTTAATAGCCTCAGCTATTTATTTTATTACCGGTAATTGGGGGGATGGTATTTTCTTAGCCTCTGCAATTATTCTTGTTGGATCTATTTCGCTATACCAAGATTCTAGGAGTAGGAAAGCGCTTGAAAATCTAAAAAATCTTACACACCCGAAAAGCAAAGTAATACGTGATGGTACTGTAATAAATATCGATAGTGAAGAATTGGTAGTAGGCGATTATCTTATGGCGGAAGAGGGAAGCATTATCTCTGCCGATGGTACCATTGTACATTCCAATGATTTTTCTGTAGATGAATCTATTTTAACCGGTGAATCGCTTTCCATTTATAAAGACTCAAAAAAGACCGAGAACACCATTTATGCAGGCACTACGGTTGCCAGTGGATTGGCCATTGCCATAATCTTCAAAATTGGCAACCTTACAAAGCTGGGGGAAATTGGAAAAAGTCTAGAAAGCATTAGCGAAGAAAAAACTCCTCTGGAGTTACAAATTTCAAATTTCGTAAAATTAATGTCCATCTGGGGAGGCTTCATTTTTTTATTGGTATGGGGAATCAACTACCTACGTTCCGCACTTTTACTGGATAGTCTTTTAAAGGCATTAACCTTAGCTATGAGTATTCTGCCCGAGGAAATCCCTGTAGCCTTTACCACATTTATGGCGTTAGGGGCTTGGCGGCTTATGAAAATGGGGATTGTTGTAAAGCAAATGAAGACTGTAGAAACCTTGGGTAGTGCAACGGTCATCTGTACGGACAAAACCGGTACCATTACACAAAACAAGATGGCACTTGCAAAGCTATTTACCTTAGAAACGGGACAGATAATGTCTGCCAACGAAAATTTAAATCCCATTGAAAAAGAGCTGATTACCTTAGCTATGTGGGCCAGTGAACCTATTCCCTTTGACCCGATGGAAGTCGCCTTACACAACACCTATGGCAAAATGACCCTTGAGGATGAACGACCACACTATAAAATGGTTCATGAATATCCGTTGGGTGGTAAACCGCCTATGATGACCCATCTATTTAAAAATGCAAAAGGAGACCTCATCATAGCCGCAAAAGGAGCTCCTGAGGCTATAATCGCCGTATCAAATCTTGAACAATCAGAAATTAAAATACTACAAGAGACACTTACCAATTTGGGTAAGGACGGCTATCGTTTACTTGCAGTTGGTAAAGCAGTATTTACTGGAAACGATTACCCTGTGCAGCAGCAAGATTTTAAATTTGATTTTAAAGGAATTGTTGCATTCTATGACCCTCCAAAAGAAAATATACCTCAAGTACTCCGAGATTTTGAAAAAGCTGGCATTCAAGTGAAATTGGTGACTGGTGACAATGCTGCTACCGCAATGGCTATAGCAAAGCAAATTAATTTTTTGGGATATGAAAAGTGTATGTCCGGTGATGAATTAATGCAATTGACAGATGCCGAATTGGAGCAAAAGGTAAAAAGCATCAATGTATTTTCGAGAATGTTTCCTGAAGCCAAATTACGGATTGTCAATGCACTAAAAAAAAACAATGAAGTGGTTGCCATGACAGGTGATGGTGTTAATGATGGACCAGCTCTTAAAGCTTCTCATATTGGGATTGCAATGGGTAGAAAGGGTACGGAGATAGCAAAACAGGCAGCATCATTAATTTTGGTCGATGATGATCTTTCCAAAATGGTCGATGCAATTGCAATGGGAAGGAAAATTTACACCAATTTAAAAAAAGCGATACAGTACATTATATCAATTCATATTCCTATTATTCTTACCGTATTTATACCGCTTGCTTTACGTTGGATCTATCCTAATATATTTTCACCGTCCCATGTCATCTTATTAGAATTAATTATGGGGCCTACCTGTTCTATCATTTTTGAAAATGAACCCATTGAAAAGAATATGATGCTTAAAAATCCTAGACCTTTTTCAACTTCTTTTTTCAACTATAAAGAACTATCAACAAGTGTTTTACAAGGATTCGTTATAACATTAGGCGCACTATTGCTCTATCAATATACAGTTGCGCTAGGTTATACTGAACCTATCACCCGAACCATGATTTTTATGGTGTTAATTTTCGCCAATATCTTTTTAACATTAACCAACCGTTCCTTTTATTATTCAATTTTTACCACCTTAAAATACAAGAATCCCTTGGTTCCCTTAATTATTGGCATTACACTACTACTTTCTCTAGTGTTACTTTATGTACCCCCTTTTACCCACTTTTTTGAATTTGAAAGTCTATCTATTCATCAGTTAGGAATATCTTTTTTAGTTGGAGGGGCCTCTGTACTCTGGTATGAATTGGTAAAATGGGTGAAACGCTCTAAAAGTAAGAGCTAAGGTTGATTATAATTTATTCCCAAATGCTAAATCACCGGCATCGCCAATTCCTGGAATAATATAACCACGGGAAGTCAACTCCGTATCTATAGCTGCGATCCACAAATGCGTATTATCTGGAAATATATATTCAATATGTTTAATCCCTTGTTCTGCACCTATTACGGTGACTATATGAATCTGTAACGGAACTCCGTAAGGCTGTAATGCCTTTAAAACGTTTTCTAATGTTTTGCCTGTAGCTAACATTGGGTCGGTAAGTATCAATATATTCCCCTGTAATGAAGGAGCAGCTAAATAGTTGACAATTACCTCAAATTCGTCTTTATCTGCTTCATGTTTGCGATAGGCAGAAATAAAACCATTTTCCGCACTATCAAAGAAATTCAAAAGTCCCTGATGCAAAGGTAGTCCAGCCCTTAATATGGAACAAACCACCAAATTATCTTGGACCAATCCCATTTTTTTATTACCCAGCGGTGTTGCTACAATTTTTGAGCTATAGTTTAATTTTTTACTGAGCTCATACCCCAACACCTCGCCTATTCGTTCTATGTTACGCCGAAAGCGCATGGAATCCTTTTGGACATGCGTATCTCGAATTTCGTAAATAAATTGATTAAGAACTGAGTTTTCTTCACCTAAGTTATGGACAATCATGAACGCTTATTTTATTTCTAAGGTACTGATTTCAAAAGAAAACAATCTTAGTTATAACCTGAGTTCGATTAAAACATAACTAGTTGATTTGTTTTAACGGTTTGATATTTGATGCTAGGTTTCTTGGGCAAGAAGCTATATGCAATAAGGCCTGAGATAATATTCACCAAGAAATTACCAAAG
>NZ_VAUW01000045.1 GCF_005771495.1 Maribacter sp. ACAM166 | reverse complement strand
AGATGATTTGGGAAAACAAGGTTATATTTAACATAAGAGAAAGGTGTGGTTTTGAGTGCACCACAAAGGTAACTTTGAGGAACAGAATTCCCTTTCTCTTTTTTAATCGTTTAGGACGCTATTGATTTCGAATCAAAGATTGGGTATCAAACACCTACGAATGAATTGGATTTACTCAACGCTAGGGAGTTTGCAGACTGGCATAATATGGCTAGAGATAATGATGGTGATGCTAGAGCAATACCCAATGACACGGGTTTTAACCCTAATATAGATACGGACTGGCAGGATGTACAGATTAGCCCAGCTTTGTTTAAAGAGTACAGTGTAAATGTCTCTGGGGGTTCTGATCAAGCGCGGTTCTATGTGTCGGGTCAACTTCTCGATCAAGAAGGTGTTGTTGTAGATTCCGATTTTAGGCGGTATAATTTTACGGTAAATACAAGTTTCAATAAAGGTATTTTCTCGATGGACCAGAGTCTTTTGTTATCTCGTGAAGAAAATAATACTAATAATTTTTTCTCAAGGGAAGGTGAGGTTCCGCCAACCATACCCATATATGATGAAAATAATGAAGGGGGTTTTGCTGGTTTAGATCCTAATTTATATGGTATGGCCAGAGGAATAAATTGGTATGGTAGGGCAATTTTACATGATAATTTATTTACGACAGACCGTGTCATAGGTTCTATACAGCCTAAACTTCAATTGAGTAAAAACCTCACCTATAAATTAAATTTGGGTATCGATTATGGTATACAACATAATTATGCATTTCAACCCACCTTTTTTCAAAGTACTTCGCAAGAGGCCTCAGAGGTAATCGCTTCACTGAATGAGAACTATGTCAGGTCACTAAGTTCATTGATGGAAAATACACTGCAATATTCGAATACGTTCGGAAAGCATGGGGTGACACTTTTGACAGGGTTTACGACCCAGTCGATTAAGGCACGATCTGCTGGGGGTATTGGCACCAATTTTATTTTTAATGACTTCAGGGTGCTTGATGCGGCCGATGACAATACCGATAATACGACGGGTAATCTTCAAGAAAATGCGCTGACGTCATACTTAGGGCGTATCGACTATGATTACGATGGTAAATATATTTTAAGTGGAACTATTCGCCGCGATGGATCTTCTAGGTTTAGGGAAGAAAATCGATTTGGAGTTTTTCCTTCGGGATCACTGGGATGGCGGATTAGTAAAGAGGGTTTTTTCCCTCAAGATGGTTTTGTTAGTAATTTAAAGGTACGTGGTAGTTATGGTTTGTTGGGTTCGCAAAACGTAGGAAATTATGTAACTTCTAGTGTTTTAAATGTAAGTAACTTCTATAATTTAGGAGGTATGGTTCAAGGGGGATCTACTGTTTCACAATTGGCGAACCCCAATTTAAAATGGGAAACTACTACCATTCAGAATTATGGATTGGACGCAGAGTTTTTAGGTGGTAAAATGAATTTTTCGGCGGAATACTACAAAAAAAGAGCAGAAGATATATTGGTCAATGTTCCCATCCCGCTTAGTGGCGGATTAGGAGGCTCATTGGCCAATAATGCTGCTACCATTGACAATTCAGGATTTGAGTTTGGAGGAACTTATAAACATTTTTCTCTAAATGAGGGGCTAAATTTTGATATAACAGCAAACTTCAATACAGTTAAAAACGAAGTTATCGCCCTAGGTGAAGGTGTAAACGCCATAACAGGCGGTGGTTATACACAAGGAGGTTATAATGCCACAAGAACGGATGTCGGCCAGCCAGTGGCTAGTTTTTATGGATTGTTGACAGAGGGTGTTTACCAGACTCAAACAGAAATAGATGCTGATGGAAGAACTAATGCGGTACTGGGCGATATGAACTTTGTGGATTTAAACAGCGACGGCCTAATCAATGACGACGACCAAACTTATCTGGGGAGTGCTATTCCAGATTTTGAATATAGTCTAGCGATTAATATGGACTATAAGAATTTCGACCTTTCTATTTTTATACAGGGGGTAGAAGGAAACGAGCTTTGGAACGGTAAAAGATACCATCAAGTATTGGATGGTACTAGGGGATTGAAAAGAAGGGAAGCCCTAGATGCATGGACACCACAAAATACAAATACCATTGTGCCAAGAGCTACGATTCGAGATTTGGCTTTAAACAAAAGGCCTTCGGACTATTTGGTTGAAGATGGCTCTTATTTAAGATTGAAGGCAGTTCAGCTTGGTTATACGCTCCCTAGCGATATTGTCAAAAAGTTGTATTTATCTAAATTAAGATTTTACATTGCAGGTCAAAACCTACTAACATTTACAGATTACCAAGGGTATGATCCAGAACTAGGTAGGCCTTTAAATGGTAGTGGAAGTCTTTTTGACAGCGGGGTTAACCGAAGAGCATACCCAAATAACCAAAATTTACTATTAGGAGTCCAAGTTGGTTTTTAAAAGAAAATTTAAAAAATTATAAAAATGAAAAGTAAAATAAATATTTTCATCGTTTTAGCTATCAGTAGCTTATTTACGTTTATTAATTGTACTGATGAATTGGAATTAACGAATCCAAATAGTCCTACGCCCGAAAGTTTTTGGCAAACCGAAGAGCATGCTGAAGGTGGGTTGACAGCAGTTTATGCTCCACTCCCAACCATTCCTATGTTTGGAAGGATATTGGTAGGTATACATTTGATCCATAGATCTGATATTGCAAATCCTTTTCCACAATCCAATGTTAACGATGCAGGTGCTTTGCAAGTAAGACCTGAAAACCCCAGAGTTAGTGAAATTTATCAAGAGTGGTATAAGATGGTAGCGCGTGCCAATCAAGTCATTAGTAGGGTGCCCGCTATTGAAATGGATGCTACAAGAAAGCAAGAAATTTTAGGAGAAGCCCATTTTTTACGAGGCTTTGCATACTTTTATATCGTAAATCTATGGGGTACTTCTCCATTGAGCTTAGAAGAAGCAGTGGGTTTAGAAGATCTTTTTCTTCCAAATTCTACTATTGAGCAAACATATGCTGCTATCATCAGTGATTTTAAAATTGCACAGGCCAACTTACCACAAGATGGTAGACCACCCAAAGGAGAGGTTGGGCGAGCCACTTGGGGTGCTGCCACTGCCTTTCTTGGACGGTCATATCTGTATACGGAAGATTTTCCAAAAGCCACTGTAGAGCTTAAGAAAGTTATGGACTCAGAAATATATGAGTTGAACGCAAACTACAATGACAATTTTATAGAAGAGATTTCCAACACGCCTGAGTCGATTTTTGAAATCCAGTATGATGGTAACGAGACCGGTGGTTGGGGTGGATCCGGAGGGAATGTATATAGAGCTCAAGCTTGGGAGGCCGACGTTGCTCCACGTAACTATAGTAGCCAACAGAGCATGAGCGTCAATCAATGGGTGTTGGATTTGTTTCTAAGCGAACAGACAACCGAAGGAACAACTGATACTAGGGCCAAGGCTACCTTATTATGGAATTACCCCGGAGCAATGATTTATCAAGATGCTTTTGCAGAAACTATGCTCGGAGATGATTTGAATAGGGTCTGGGTACGAAAATACCTTAATTTTAGAAGAGAAAATTCACTTACACCTGGTTCTTGGCAAGGTGCAACGAATAATTGGAAAATATTCAGATATGCAGATTTATTGTTGATGTACGCCGAAGCGGAAAATGAAGTCAATGGAGGGTCGCAAGCTGCAATTAATGCATTGAACGAAGTTCGAGATCGTGTTAATATGCCCAACGCTTCAGGTTTGAATCAAGCACAATTAAGACAGAACATACGAGACGAACGTGTTAAAGAGCTTGCCATTGAGGGCAACCGTTTCTTTGATTTGAACAGATGGGGCATTGCTGCTGAACGGTTTGGACAAAACCCTGAATTTAGGTCGAATAGCCAAGGAGTATTTGTTCAAGGCAGAGATGAATATCTTCCTATTCCTGCTCAAGATGTGCAGTCGAACCCTAATTTGAATCAAAATCAGGGATATTGAAAAATAGTTTATTTGTGTTAGCTTATAGTTAAGGATAATCCCCATTTTTTCTGGGGATTATCTTATTTTATAATAGATTGAACTGATCAGTTTGTACGAATATTTATAAAATAAATGAGATTATTTAGATTAATGCCAATTGTTCATGTTATGAGAATTATACTTAGAACCTTATTATTGCTTCTTTTAATCATCGCTGCCGGCTGCATTACGGAAGGCAAAGATGATGAGCTTAAAATTCAGGGGTTTAGCGAAATAAACGCAAAAAAGTCTTCAATATTTTTTGGTAATAACATTACCATATCAGATACGTTGAACTACAATACGTTTCCGTATATCTACATGGGCGGCGGAGTTGCTCTTGGTGATGTCAACAATGATAACCTTACTGACGTGTTTCTGACCGGTAATATGGTACCTAATGCACTTTATTTGAACAGAGGTGGCATGACATTCGAAGACATTAGCATTGACGCCGATATTGCAGGTGATTCAAGATGGTATACCGGGGTAACCATGGTTGATATCAATACTGATGGATGGTTAGATATTTATGTCAGTGTTTCCGGTCTTGGGGGTAACACCCATAACCAACTGTTTATAAATAATGGTCCTTCGACAGATACGGGGCAAGTTACTTTTACTGAAATGGCTGCTGAATATGGTATAGCTGACAAAAGTAATTCCATACAATCTACTTTTTTTGATAGTGATAATGATGGTGATTTAGACCTTTATGTTGGTAATTATCCTACCATACCATTGACCATGCCCAACACATATTATTTTGATAAAATGCAGCAAAGAAATCTTGTTGAATCCGGTCATCTCTTCAGAAATGATGGAAACGGGAGGTTTACGGATATAACTGAGCAAGCAGGCGTATTGAATTTTGGACTTTCTTTAGGTGTAGTCGCTAGCGATTTTAACAATGATGGATGGAAAGACTTGTACGTTTCTAACGATTTCAATGTGCCTGATTACTTATATATGAACAACGGAGACGGTACGTTTAGTGAAAGAATAAAGGAAACAAGTAGACAGACTTCGATGTTCGGAATGGGGGTTGATGCCGCTGATTTTAATAATGATGGGTTAATGGATCTTGTACAAGTTGATATGACACCAAATGACCACTACCGTTCGAAAACAAATATGGCCAGTATGGACCCCCAATCGTTTTACGGTATGGTCTCCATGGGCTTTCATTTTCAGTACATGCAAAATAGCATTCAGGTGAATAACGGTATTACTAATGACGGTAGACCTATTTTTAGTAATGTGGCTAGACTAACGGGAATCGCAACTACAGATTGGAGTTGGGCCCCTCTTTTTGCGGACTTTGATAATGATGGTTTGAAAGATATTGTCATTACCAATGGTATGCGGCTTGACGTAAATAATAATGATTTGTTGACAAGAGAAAATAGTACCAGTATTGTTCCTGAAAAAATAGATATGAACCAAGCCCCTTCAACGCCTATTCAAAATTTTGTATTCAGGAATAAAGGGGATTACGAATTTGAGGATGTTTCGAAAAAATGGAATATCAACTCTAAAGGTTTTTCAAATGGTATTGCCTATGGCGATTTGGATAATGACGGTGATTTAGATATGGTTATCAATAATATTGACCAAGAAGCAAGTCTTCTCCATAACAATAATCATGGGGCAAATTTTCTAAGGCTTAAATTACACGGAAATGAACAAAATCCCATGGGCCTTGGGAGTAAAATCAAACTTAGTTCAGGTACATCGGTACAATGGATAGAACATACGCTATCACGTGGTTTTCTATCAAGTATTGAGCCCATAGTTCACTTTGGATTGGGAAAAGAAAATATGGTAAACCGTATTGATGTTTTTTGGCCAGACGGTAAGGTAGAGACTCTGAAAAATGTAACAGTAAATCAAACTTTAGACATACATTATTTAAATTCCGAAGATAAAAAGGTAGAACAGGAAAAAGGAACATTTGCATTTACTGATGTCACAAAAGAATCAGGATTACATTTTACCCATACCGAAGACCTTTATAATGATTTTTTGATTGAGCCCCTTCTCCCACACAAAAATTCAGAACTAGGTCCGGCCCTGGCGGTAAAGGATATCAATAACGATGGCCTCGACGATTTTTTTATTGGAAACGCCAAAAATGAAAAAGGAGGGTTGTTCCTTCAAAATGCATCGGGAAGTTTCAACGAGATGGATGGTCCTTGGAGTGAAGATCAATCTTTTGAGGATACCGGAGCTGTATTCTTTGACGCCGATGCTGATGGCGACCAAGATTTATACGTGATAAGTGGGGGTAATCATGTATCGTCCAATATTGATTTTTATCAAGACCGACTTTATGTTAATACCCAATACGGTTTCATAAAATCCAAGGAATCACTTCCTGAAATAAATACAAGTGGACTTAAAGTCGCCCCTGTAGATTATGATGGCGATGGCGATATGGATATTTTTGTTGGTGGAAGAATTCAACCTGGGCGCTATCTTCAACCTCCTAGAAGTTATCTTTTGGAAAATATAGGAGGTTCTGATAGTACTTTGCGATTTGTCGATGTTACGTCAAGGGTAGCTCCCGAGCTTCAAAATATTGGTCTCGTTACTGATGCTTTATGGTGCGATTTTAATGCCGATGGAAAACAAGATTTGATTCTGACTGGTGAATGGATGCCCATTACCTTTTTTGAAAATGATGGCAATCGTTTCAATGACGTTACCGAAAAAATGGATTTCCAGAATACAGTAGGTTGGTGGTATAGCCTTGAAACGGCAGATTTAGACAACGATGGTGATTTAGATATAGTTGCAGGCAACCTTGGCCTAAATAGCAAGCATAAAAGTACTGAAGAATCACCTTTTGAGATATACGTTAATGATTTTGATGAAAATAATAGGCAAGATATCGTATTAAGCATTACAAAAGAAGGAGTCAAACTTCCCGTTAGGGGAAGGCAATGTTCTTCAGAACAAATTCCTATGATCAAAAGAAACTTCGAAACCTATGCTTCTTTTGCATCAGCAAATTTAATTGATATTTATGGAAAAAAAATGCTCGAGAGTTCCATCCATAAAAAAGCAGACACCTTTGCCCACCATTGGTTTGAAAATAATGGGGATGGCACTTATGAAAAGCATCAACTGCCCATAGAATCACAGTTTTCATCAATTAATGACATTGTAATTTTTGATTATAATAATGATGATTTCCCTGATTTGTTGGTGGCTGGTAACCTCTACGATACCGAAGTTGAAACCCCAAGGGTTGACGCTGGTATAGGCCTTGTGCTTCAAAATGACGGTAAAAAGGGTTTTGATGCCATATTAATGAATAAAAGCGGACTTCTATTAGATAATGAAGTAAAGGCAATGGCCGCTATCAAATTAGGTGAGCTTCACAAATCGGGCTTTATTGTTGCCATTAATAATGATACACCTAAATTGATTTCTTTCAAAAAAGTAATGATTAAGAATGATTCTATAAAACTTAAAGAATTAGCGGTCTCACTTAAAAAGAATCAACTGAAATAAAAAATCTTATCGTTATGAAAAAAAAGATAAGATTTTCTATTCTAATTTTCTTGGAATAAATCCCAAAAAAAAGGGATGGACGAAATATGGGGAGATTATAAAAAATTAACAAATTTGATATAGGTATAGGAGTTGCACTCTTTGATGGCAGCAATTATTCCATGTTTATTGATTGGGGCTTGTACTCCAATAAAACAAATGGAAAGATACGGCCTACTGCGGTATAGGCGAATGAATTATTCACCCTAGAAGGGTACGTATTCCGGCACAATAATATAAGGCGGAAGCTAAGAATTTCAATACTGTGAATTTTGATGAGGGCGTAATGACTAAACGAGCTAAGAACGCTGGTATGAAGTACATCGTGGTAACGACCAAATATCATGATGATTTTGCCATGTATGACTTTAAAAGTAATGACTTTGTTATTGTTAAAGCTATTTCTATTACCCGCAATACGAAAAAATAATTGGCGCAAGCATTTAAAGAAGAAGAACTTGGTTTCTACTACTCCCATAATCAAGATTGGTCTTTTCTGTGTGATATTGGAGTACAAAAGACCAATCAAAAGGGTGAGGAAGTAGAGTTCTACTATTGTAAAGATAACTGCCTACCTCAGGTAAATGAGATTACCACACAATATGGCGAAATTGCCATTATATGATTTGACCCTCCTGGAGATATTGAAAAAAATATATTGAAGAATTGGTAGAGATTGTCAGAAAGAACTAGCCAAGTACTATGATTTACGGGTCGACTGGGCATGGCCTAAGTGATTGCTTTTCTTAATGACCTTGGAAGGTATTACCATTGGATATAGGGTATTCTGTAAGATGATTGCTGGCTATAGTCAATTACGCTGGTTAGGACTAGAATAAGGGGTAATTCAACTGGTAATGGGAACCATAGTCAATTCCGTTTTGAATATGTACTTAGCGGCAGAGGGTAAACCCTAATGAAATTATTAGCAGATATGCTTCCTGAAGAATTTTGTAGTTGTATCTATTATCAAAAGTACAACATCTGCGTTAATCACTTATATTTCGATAAGTGGGTTGATTGAAAATCGTATTACAGATTAGTTGCATGAGCATTTTGATGTTTCTATAATTATAAGAAGTGGGAGCAACATACCACTGAACATTGACGGGTAAAGCAGTATCATGAAAACGTAATTTTAGAGGAATTCTCTTTATACCAGATGGCAGTTTCTAATAGGAAGAGCTAAGGTCTATAATGAGATTTAATTTAGTGTACAAGTAGTATTGCCTTCAATATTAAGGGCTATGGGTTCGGTTAAAGTATCGCTCAATGATAGTATGATTATTAATTTTGTTAAGAACGGCAAGGATAGTTTTGAGTTGCTGGAATTGAAATATGAAATATCAGGTATCACATATTTTTTATAATGACTAAGACAAATAGCACGAAATCATATTCAATGTAATTTATGATGTTATGCTTGAATTTTAAAGTACAAGCATGGCTAAATAGTAATATCCTGAATTGTATTGATATTTATAAATAAGTTATTTTCTACAAAAATAATACTGTTTGCTTTTATCCAAAGTCAATATCTACTGTAGGCTTTGCACGGAGAGTTGTTTATCCAGCCAATATTCATCGGTCTTAAAGCCATAAGTTGAGGGGTCAAACTCCCCTACCAAATCAACATTGGCCTTATCGGGAACCGTCGCGCCCATTGCCCAAAAAACCCCGTTAACCAATAATCTTCGAACCCCTTCATTTAACATGTCTGAGGCTGCACCAATCGTTGATGTAAAGGCCTTTCCTTTTTTACCTCCCGGAATTTGGTAACTTTTTGTCCAAGCAATGGGCATCAGTATATCATTTACTTTCAAGTCTTCATTGTTTTTGGTCGCTAATTCATCATCTGAAGGTTTCATGCCGAAGAACAAATCATTTTCATCAAAATCACTCTTTCTATTGATAACTTGACCCAATATAATAGGTTCGCTATCTCCGGGCAGCGGCAACCGAACCCCATAAACATCTGTCGGACCCCAAACCTCCCCACTACTAACTCCATTGGTAATTGAATGTGATGTTGCATTTTCAGCAATGACTCCCCTAGTACTTTGATGTTTGTGGTGCCCATGGTGTGTGTGCCATTTTTCTCCGAGAACCAAACGACCAAAGCCGTCAATCCATTCGGTTTGGTCGCCTTTATAACCATTGCCATAATGAGCAAAATTTGTGATGTCTTCTTTGCCAAAATTAAAAGCATGGGTAGCGGTTCGAATACCCATCAAAGGTTTGCCTGCCATCAAGTAACTCTCGAAATGTTGCATTTGCTCATCAGGTAAGGCCCTAAAACGTGTGAATATAACCATCATGTCTGCAGAATCAAGTGCTTCAAGACCTGGGATATTTTTTACGTAATTAGGATTTACCGTTCCTGGTTTATCCGGATTTTGGGCAAAGAGGACCGTACACTTGAACCCGTGCTGCTTCGATAATATTTTGGCGAGCTGTGGCAGTGACTCTTCAGAGCGATATTCTTCATCCCCAGAAACTAGGACAATATGTTTGGCACTATTTTCAGAACCTTCAAAAACAAGCCATTGTTTCGGAGTTTCCTCAACAGAAATTGTAGCTACTTTCTCAGTTTTATTTTCCTTACAGGCAACAAATGTTAAAAGTATAAACAGATAAATTATTTTTTTCATACAAATTGTCTTTTTGATATTTCAAATAGGTTAAACCGCCATTCCGTCTTTAATAAATTGTATTCCCTTAGTGTAAATTTCTTTTGAAGAAGAATAATTGCGCCACACGTTAATTGAATTCGAAAATTCAGGAATTATAGTACTGAACGCTTCAATCGTTAGCCAACCATCATAATCAATTTCTTTAAGCGTCGAAAAAACTTGACTCCATAACACCTGTCCGCTTCCAGGTGTTCCGCGATCGTTCTCGCTAATATGTACATGTTTCAAATATGGGGCTATAGTTTTAAGTGCACCAGATTGACTTTTTTCTTCAATATTGCTGTGGTGGGTATCATACATACCACCTAAATTCGGATGGTCGACCTCTTCAATTAAAGTTTTTAGATCAGCCATAGTATTGTATAGGTAACATTCGAAACGATTTAAGGCCTCAGGACAAAGCATAATATTTGCTTCAGCTGCATACTCAGCTGCTTTTTGAAGCATTTCTGCACTTCGCTTTCTTTCGTCTTGAGTTGGTGGTTGTCTACTGAAAAAAGCAAAAGGTGAATGTATTGGTCCGCAAATAGTATCGGCTTTTAAAGCTTGGGCATTGTCAATAGCCCATTTTAAACGATTAAGACCTGCTCGGCGAACGTTAAGGTCATCACTTGATATATTTTCATTGGGGGCAAGACCGGTAACCACAGTAACACCCATATCGAGTTCAGAAATATGGTTGCCAAGTTTTTTGTAATGTGTCAAATCACCTTCTCCCATATAGAGTTCAATACCATCATATCCGGTTTCTCTGAGTGTATCTATTATGGGATAATGTTCCTCAGTAACATGGTTTGTCCAGAGGAGCATGTTCATTCCTATTTTCATAAATTATACTATTTTTAGTCATTCCTTCTTAGTAGGAATCTTGTCGTTAACTTAACTTTATGCCTTATTGGTATCCAAATAATCATTAATTCACATGTTTGGATAACATGGGGCTTATATGTAAACATCTCTCGGCCTAGTTAATAAATATAAATCTCTCAAGCGAATGTGACCACCGAAATAAATAATGAGCCTGTTGTTAATGCCATTGTCTAATATTTTCATTATGTTTTTCAATACAAATGGAAACTAAAAAACAAAGAAGCCATATAGAACTAGTGTAAGCAATTTTAATTGGTTACTAAAGTCACCTTCTTCCATTATTTCAAGATACAAATACAACATGTTAACAAGCTGACAAAAAAAGTAACTGAAGGAGATGTATTTTTTTTAAAGTTATCGCTAATTAAAAAATAATAATTCCTTTTTTTTATTAAATAGCAGTACTTTTTTATCTTAAAATTCAACATATATCATATATGTTAATGCTACTAATCAAAATTTGCCCAGTGCTACACTCAATCAAATCTATGATATCGAGGTTTTAATTTTCAAAAACAATTTACGATATTCACACGGTGGCATATTGGCTATCGATTTAAATTGTCTATTAAAGTTAGATATAGTGCTAAACCCACATTCATAGGCTATCTCCGAAATATTTAAATTGTCTTCTAGAAGTAATTTTCGAGCATGTCCGATACGAATTTCATTTACAAACCGAGTAAATGTTTTGTTTGCCCGTGGCTTAAAGTATTTACAAAAAGAAGTTGTAGTCATATTCAACATATCTGAAATATCTTCAAGAGCAATCTTGCTTTTGAAATTGGTCATCACATATTCGTAAACTAGGCTCATTTTTTTTGTATCATCAGCTTTTAATACATTGGTATACGCCGGACTGGCTAATAAATTATAGTTTTTACTATCGGCAAGCACATTAATGATTTCCAATAAAAGAATAATTCTTTTAAATCCTTTTGCTTTCTCCATTTTAAAAAGCAACCATTTTATTTCTCTTTTTGTTTCCCCATAGAATTCTATGCCCCTAGCAGAATTTTTAAGAAGCTTATTAATGTGATAGAAGTCGTTTTTTTGTAAAAGACCTTCATTTAGAAGCTCTTGATTAAAATAAATTACCAACCCCCTCGTGGAAAGTTCGCTGTTCTGCTTAAAATAGGCTTCGTCATTTCTCCAAAGATGAGGAACGTTCGAGCCGGTTAGGACTAAATCTTCTTCTTCAAAAGTTTCTACATGATCAGCAACAAAACGTGTTCCCTGTCCGCTGACAATAAACGAGATTTGAAGTTCGGGATGAAAATGCCAATTAGGATTAAAATAAGGGCTAATTAAATCTTTAAACAAAAAAATTTCATTGGGGTTTAGTGTTTTTTCTATATTCGGAACTGTCATTATTTTTCTCTAATATTTTGAATATTAACTAAATTTTTCTCGATATTTTGAATTTTAACTAAATTAAGGCAAAAAAGTACTACTATTTAATAAAATACAGGAAAATCAAAATTCTACCTAGGCTTACATTTGTTAGTGTACAAATTTGTTCTATGCGGTTTTTCTTATGTAGATAGGAATAGCCATAATAAAAGAAATTGATAAAATTTTAGTTATGCAAAAAAATAACTTTCCAAAATTACATAATGCCTCGTGGCCTGGAGTGGTCGGAAAAGGACCTGATTCTGAACCACCGATAGATATCGATACAATGATTGAACTTACTGCTAATGCTGAGGTTGACGGCATTAAATTTGACGGGTTTGATCTTTTTGTTGCCGATCCTCATTTAAATATTGATTCCAATGATGATGGAATCAAAGCTATTGCCGATAAGGCTCGCGCCAAAAATTTAGAAATAGGGAGCTTGGTGGCACCTATTTGGGCGGGTACTGGTGGCGGTTCCGCTATGGGTTCTGTTGAGGAGCGAAAGCAGTTTGTTTCACAAGTGCGTAAGGCCTCTGAAATTGGGAAAAAGTTACGTGATTTAGGAATTCGACCCAACGGGGTTATACGAATCGACTCTTCCGCCGACCCTAAAAGTTGGGCAAAAGACGAAGTTGGAAATACAAAATTAATAGCCCAAACCTTTCGTGAAGCTTGTGATGTTGCGGCCGATTATGGAGAATCGTTAGCGGCCGAAGGCGAAATCTGTTGGGGAGGTATGCAAGGTTGGAAAACAATGTTAAACACCCTAGAAGCTGTAAATAGGCCGAACATTGGATTTCAAGCGGATATGGCACACACATTATTATATTTACTAGGCTACAATAAGGTAGATGAACGAATTCTACCCAAAGATTTTGATTGGAACGATAGGGAAACTTTAACTGCTGGTCTTAAAGACATGACAGCTGCGCTTCGCCCATGGACTATAGATTTTCACGTGGCACAAAATGACGGAACAGTCTTTGGCGCAGGTTCCCACGATAAAACAGGAAGGCATTGCCAAGCTGCCGATCCAAATGGAAAATTAGATATTGCCGTCGATGCCGGTCATTGGTTAAGGGATGAAAACGGACTATTAACTAAGAAGTTTAAGCACATTTGTTGGGATGGTTGTATGTTCCCTAATGAAGTGATGATGAGGCCGAAGACATGGAATGATATTTTAGACACCATGATAAAAGTACGTGAGCTGCACGGATGGTACGAAGCGGAATGAAATTGTAAGGATTAAATGAGTAGTTAGGTCAGAAATTTGATTGTAAAATAAAATGAGCAATAAAAAGGAATTTAGAGTAGGATTGGTAGGGTATGGACTTATGGCGCGCGCGCATTCTAATGCCTATAAAAGAGTGGGAGATTTTTTTCCAGAACTAAACTTTAAACCAGTTTTAAAAGCGGTCTGCGCACGTAATAAGGAACGGGTCAAAGCTTTTGCCGAACAATGGGGTTATGAATCTATAGAAACCGATTGGCGAAAATTGATTGAACGTGATGATATCGATGCCATTGATATATGCACGCCAAATAATATGCATGCCGAGATTGCCATTGCAGCCGCCGAAGCAGGGAAAATGGTTCTTTGTGAAAAGCCATTGGCGAGAACTGTAGCAGAAGCTCAACCTATGGTCGATGCCATAGAAAAGGCAGGTGTTCCAAATACTGTCTATTTTAATTACAGGCGAATTCCGGCGGTTACTTTAGCAAAACAACTAATTGATTCGGGCAAATTGGGTAGAATTTTTCACTTTAGGTCTAATTTTTTACAAGATTGGACTATTAGCCCTGAACTTCCTCAAGGAGGGGAGGGACTTTGGCGTTTAGATAATGAAGCAGCGGGTTCAGGAGTAACAGGCGATTTATTGGCACATTGTATTGATACGGCTATGTGGTTGAATGGGGGCATTAAAGATGTTTCCGCAATGACAGAAACTTTTATCAAGGAAAGAGTTCATACAGGCACGGGAGAAAAACAAAAAGTGGATATCGATGATGCCTGCCTTTTCCACTGTCATTTTGATAATGGTTCATTAGGTATTTTCGAATCCACTCGATATGCAAGAGGTCATAAAGCTCTGTTCACCTTTGAAATTAATGGCGAGCATGCTTCGATAAAATGGAATTTACATGATTTATCTCGTTTGGAATATTTTGACCATAGAGACGAATCTATAGAACGTGGATGGCGCTCCATACATGTAACAGAGGGTGATCAGCCGTATATGGACAAGTGGTGGGTGCCGGGATTATCTATAGGATACGAGCACAGCTTTGTGCATCAAATAGCCGATTTCTTAAAGAGTTTAGAGGAAGGGAAGCCTTGTTCGCCAACTTTCCGTGAAGCACAAGAAACCCAAAAAGTCTGCGAAGCAGTACTAGAATCAGCCAAATCAAAAAGTTGGAAGGATACAGGGGTTCACTGGGGGTAAAGAGTTAGTAGGGTCCAGGAATAGTTTTGAACTTGTGCTTGGACTGATGAATCTAAAAATCTTCAGCGAACAACAAATAATTAAATGATGAGCGAAACAATAAGAGGCTTCTGTTTAGAAGGAAGAGAAAAAATTTATCCTAATGATGATAATGTTACTGCCAATACAGCTGTAGTAGATATTGATATTCCTAAATTGAAGGAAGGTGAAATTTTAGCCAAGACTTTGTATACGGGCATATGCGGTTCTGATAATAGTGCCTCCCTTGGAAAGGCGAATTTTGACTGGGTACAACGTCCGCGTATCATCGGGCATGAATTTAGCGCAGAGGTTCTCGAACTTGGGCCAGGCAACCATGGAGATATTAAAGTAGGAGACATATTTACGCCACTTGCGATGTTGGGCTGCCAAGATGAAGATTGTCCCGCTTGTAGTATGTCAAAATGGAACCTATGTCCCCAAAAACAAATTATTGGTTTTCATAGAAACGGGGGGTTTGGTCAACGTGTTATTTTAGAATCTGACCGTGTAGTTCCGTTAATGAATGGGTTAACCCCCTTACAGGGTGCTTTGGTAGAGCCTCTATCGATAATTACAAATGCGCTTTATAATAAATGTGATATTAAACCAGGTCAAGATGTTGTGGTTACAGGCTGTGGTATCATCGGGTTGATGTCAGCTGAAGTAGCACGAGCTGCTGGAGCACGAGTTATGGTGACAGGTATAGCACATGACCGAGATATTCGTTTGAAAAAAGCGAAAGAAAGAGGATTTATCACTTTGGAAGTTTCACCGGAAAACACCTTGACTTGCCAATTGCAAAATGGAATTACCGATGAAAAAGGTGTTCCTTTTGGGACTAATGGAAAAATAGATTTATTGATTGAATGTTCGGGAGTTCCTGCGGTACTGACCGAAGCAATTGGCGTGGTCCGTCCTGAAGGTGATATTTGTGTGATTGCTACATACGGAAAGGATGTACCTATCAATGCTACCCATTTGACAAGGACTTCTTTAAACTTGAGAGGTTCTATGGGGTCGTGCAGAGCGGATTATATGTCAGCAATGAAATTGATGGTCACAGGTGTGTTTCCTGCTGAACACTACACAGACCTATATGATTTTGAAAATGTGACCCAAGCTTTTGAAGATTCTATCAAGGCACAAAATATGAAGGCAGTAGTCAAAATGAATTAAATGGGAGGTTTCCCGGTAATAAGAAATAATGCATAAAATTTTTATAACAGGAGGGACAGGGTGTATCGGTTCCGTTACAATTTATAAACTATTACAGTCAGAGGAAGTTGGTGAAATAGTTATTGCCACACGCTCTAACAATGTAGACTCATTAAAATTATGGTTAGGAGAAGACTTAGATCCTAGACTCGAATTTGTGACTTTAGATGTTTCCAACTATGCTGAGATTGAGCGGGTTTTACTTGAGGTCAATCCAACGCATATTATTCACTTGGGTGCATACCAAAGTCCTGATTGTTCGTGGGATCATATTGGAGGTATGGAAATCAACACTGGTGGTACTATGGCGCTTTTTGATGCTGCCGAAAAACTTTCTAACTTGAAAAGGTTCGTGTTTGCAAGTTCAGCTGCGGTTTATGGCATGAGGTCAATGTACTCGCAAGAAATCATTCCCGAAGATGTTCCCCTAGCACCGCCCAACCATTACGGAATTTGGAAATTAGCAGGAGAACATGTAGCCCGTTTATTTTATGACAATACCAAAGTACCCACGATTTGTCTTCGACTTAACACAACGTATGGAAAAGGAAGAGATAAAGGAAAAACCTCAGCCCCGACGAATGCTTTAAAAGCAATTGCGATGGGTTCTATTTCTGGAGAAGTAATGCCCTTTGAAATGCCTTATCAGGGCAGAGAGAACTATCATTTTGTAGAAGATGTTGGGGCACAATTTGCAGCAGTGGCTATACAACCTTTCGATGGTTTTGAGTCATTTAATATTCAAGGAGAAACCATTCCGATAAAATCATTTTTAGATTTGGTAAAACAGGAGGCAGTGGCCTTGGATATGGGTGACTTTGTTGACCTTTCCATCTTAAAAAATGCGCCGCCCAATCTTTTTATCTGCGATTTGGACCATAAGAAAATAGCGAGCACTTTCAAAACGCTTCCACTTACCAATATTTCCGAAGGAATTCGAAAATCGATTTTAGAGTTTAAGAAGATGGCGGAAAAAGGAACCCTTGAATATTCAAAATCAACATCATGAAGACCATCGGAATTGGATTCATAGGAGCAGGCACAATCGCCAATCTGCATGCGGAGGCAATCAGTGATTTGGCGGGAGCCAAGTTGATCGGACTATGGAATCGCACGCCCGAAAAGGCAAAAGCTAAAGCCGAACAATTCGGTTGTAAGACCTATGTATCGGTCAAAGAACTACTCGCTGATGCTAGCATAGATGCTGTTTTCGTATTGACTAATATGCAAACGCATTGTGATTATACGATTCAAGCAGCGCAAGCGGGAAAACATGTGTTAGTAGAAAAGCCGGCTGCCTCGAATAGTACCGAATTGGAGCAAATGCAAAGGGCTATTCAAAAAGCGGGTGTGAAGTGTATGCCAGTACACAACTATGTTTACGAACCAGGAATTGAGCGTGCCAAGTCTATGATAGAAGCTGGCAAGCTGGGAGATATTGTACAGTTTTATATGATGTACAACATTCATCATGCCGATGAAATACGAGCGCGTTATCCAGGAGTTATTCGTCAAATTTTGACACATCACAGTTATACCATGTTGTATCTTGCCGGAGAACCGAAAACGGTTAGTTGCTTTGTGAACACAGTGGATAAGACGATTGCTCCACAGGAAAATGTTGCCATGGCAAATATTCAAATGAAAAATGGTACGCTAAGTCATCTTTGTGCCAGTTTTGCAAACGATGATCATGCTGGTGATCCTTGGACCTGTATCATTAAGGTAATCGGCACCAAAGGTAGCACCCGATATAGTTATCGGGATTTTGTGATTAACGATAGAAACGGTGCGCATTCGCAAACGTATCAGAATTATCCCGAATCTATTAAAAATACGGCTACACACTTTATTAATCACGTCGTGCGATTGGGCGAAGAACCTCTTTCAAGTTTGCAGGATGCAATTACTTGTCAAAACATAATTGAAGCTTGTGAACTGTCCGTTGAAAAAGGGATTCACGTTACTTTAAACAAATAGCAACCATGGATAAAATTGGAAAAATAATGAAAGGAATTATCGGAGCATTACTTTTGATGACCATACTGTTTACAGGGTGTAGCGAAAATAAAAAAGATGTGATTCAAGTGCATAAAGATGATCATGTCGTACTTATAGGAAATAATTTAGCGTCTCGAATGTTGAATTTCGGGCATTTTGAGACAGAGATGCACTTGCGTTATCCTGACAGTTCGTTGTTTATCCGGAATATGGCCGACCCAGGCAATACTCCGGGGTTTCGACCACATTCTTCCAGAGAGTTGCCTTGGGCCTTTCCTGGGGCGGAAAAATTTCATCAAAATGAGTTGGAAAATAAATCGGGAAGCATCGGTTTCTTTCCATCAGAAGATGAATGGTTGGCTAATTTGGGTGCAGATGTTATTCTCGCATTCTTCGGATATAATGAATCTTTTGAAGGTGAGGAGGGGTTGCAGAATTTTAAGGATGAACTTGAGGCGTTTATAGTACATACTCAGAAACAAAAGTATAATGGAAATGAATCCGCTGATTTGGTTTTAGTGTCGCCCATCGCTTTTGAAGATTTATCCTCGAAAATGGATTTACCGAATGGTATCGAAGAAAACAAAAACCTAAAATTATACGCAGAAGCTATGCGCAAAGTCGCTGCTGAAAATAAAGTTCTGTTCGTGGATGCTTTTACACCAAGCGGAGAATGGATGAATTCTGAAAGCGCGATTACCGCAGATGGATTTCAATTGAATGATTCAGGGTATCGAAAATTTGCCAACCTTCTGGCAGATGAGATTTTCGGAAAAGTAGCTATTTCGAACGAAGTGACCCGTGACGTAGTGCATGATGCGGTTATGGAAAAGAACTGGTTTTGGCACAATGAAATAAAACTCCCGAACGGTGTTCATGCTTGGGGCCGTCGTTATGATCCTTTTGGCTCTGACAACTATCCATTTGAGAAAGAGAAAATAAACCAAATGACCGCCATTCGTGATACGGCTATTTGGGAAACGGCTCAAGGTAAAAGCTTTGATTTGGCCGCAGCAGATGCAAAAACAAGAACGCTTCCTCCCGTAAAATCAAATTATGACGATGGTATGGGAAATGTTGAAGACGGGTATAAATATGGGCAAGAAGCTTTAGATAAAATTAAGGTTGCTCCTGGATACAAAATAGAACTCTTCGCTTCGGAAGAAGATTTTCCAGATTTAGCGAATCCGAATCAACTCTCTTTTGATAATAAAGGAAGGCTCTGGGTGGGAGTCATGCCATCCTATCCCCATTACAAACCTGGCGATAGTAAACCTCAAGACAAACTGATTATATTAGAGGATACGGACAAGGATGGCAAGGCAGACAAGCAAACGACTTTTGTTGATAATTTGAATTTAACTATTGGCTTTGAATTCGCTCCTGAAGGGGTCTATGTTTCCCAAGGAACGAATCTTGTGTTGCTAAAGGATACCGACGGCGATGATAAAGCCGATGAAAAAGAAATTATCTTAAGCGGATTCGATGACCACGATACCCATCATACTGCTGGGGCTTTTGCGGCCGATCCCTCAGGGGCAATTTACATGGGTGAAGGTGTGTTTTTGCACACCAATGTTGAAACTGCTTATGGCCCTGTTCGTGCAACTAATGGAGGTTTTTATCGCTACAGTCCCCAAAGACATCATTTAGAACGAACAGCGCAACTTCCTATTCCCAATCCATGGGGTATTGCCTTTGATGATTGGGGGCAACCCTTTTTCGCTCATACCTCTGGGCCTGATATGACTTGGATGACACCGGGAACGATTAAATCACGTTATGGGCAAGCCAACCCATTACCTGAAAACTTGATACAGGAAGAACATCGTGTAAGACCGACTTCGGGACTTGAATTTATTTCAAGTCGTCATTTTCCCGATGAAGTTCAAGGAGATTTAATTATAAATAATACTATTGGTTTCTTAGGCACCAAGCAACATACAATGGTCGATGACCCTAATAGTTCGGGTTATGTGAGCAAGCATCGGCAAGATTTGGTTACCTCCACTGACACCAATTTTAGACCTGTAGATATGGAGTTTGCTCCTGACGGTTCGTTGTATTTAATTGATTGGCATAATGTTTTGGTCGGCCATATGCAGCACAATGCCAGAGACCCTTTACGTGACCATGTGCACGGGCGGATTTATAGAATCACATATCCATCACGACCTTTGGTTGAACCAGCAAAAGTAGTAGATGCAAGTATTGAAGAATTGCTAGATAATTTAAAACTTCACGAATTTAGAACACGATATCGAACCAAAAGAGAATTACGAGCTAGAGATTTTGAAACAGTGTTATCGAAGCTTGGAGAATGGGTGAATACTTTGGATAAAAATGATTTACAATATGAGCACCATCTTTTGGAAGCCCTTTGGGTTACTTGGGGGTTAGACCAAGTAGATAACGATTTGTTGAATCAACTTTTAAAAGCTAAGGACTTTAGGGCACGTGCAGCTGCAGTCAAAGTATTGCGGTATTCGGGTCATCAAATCGATAACCAAGTAGATCTGTTAATGGCTGCTGCTGGAGATGAAAATCCACGTGTACGTTTAGAAGCGTTTGTGACGGCTTCATGGCTCGACAAAGAAAATGGCTTGCGCATCTTAGAAGTGGCAGGGAATATGCCACTAGACAGTTGGATGGAAAAACCATTTGAAGCCGCAATGGCCCATATTCAAGGTGTAAATATGGGACAGGACCCTGAGGGGGGTACAAAAACGGATTTGGAAGGTGCCTCGAAAAAATTGTTTGTTAGTGGTGAACAAATCTATAACCGTGAAGGCTTCTGCGTAACCTGCCATCAACCCGACGGCAAGGGATTGAGTGCTTCTCAATTTCCGCCTTTGGCAAAATCACTATGGGTGACAGGAAGTGAAGAAAGACTCATTAAACTAACCTTACACGGACTTATGGGGCCTTTAGAATTGATGGGGAAGACCTATCCTGGTCAAGTGCCCATGACTCCATTTGGAGGTATGCTCAACGATACCGAGGTGGCATCCGTTTTAACTTTTGTACGTAATACTTTTGGTAATAAAGCTACTGCAATCACTCCTGAAATGGTCAAAGAAGTTAGAGAAAGTACTAAAGATAAAGAAGGGTTCTATAAGCCTGCCGAGTTATTGCTCCAACATCCTATGGAATAGGGCCGAAGGTTTTAAAACCGAACATTTCAAAGGGCAATTAAGATATAAGAGAGTGAAGTGTATTGCGTTTACAAGCAGAATGAAGGAAAGTGCTATGGAGTCTTTGAGGGATGTTTGGCCCTATGGCAAAGAATATTTAAACTAAGTATAATATAATTTAATAAAAAAGATAAATGAGAAGGCATTGCTTAACGCTCGATTTAAAAGATGACCCCTCTTTAATTGCCAAATATGAGGTGTACCACAAAAGTGTCTGGCCCGAAGTTTTAAATAGTCTTAGGGATTCGGGAATTATGAAGATGGAAATATACCGGATTGAAAATAGACTTTTTATGATCATAGAAGTAAATGAAGATTTCTCCTTTGAAAAGAAAAGTGAAATGGACGCAAAGAACCCTCGGGTTCAAGATTGGGAGGTGTTAATGTGGCATTATCAAAAAGCTTTGCCATTCGCCAAACCAGGTGAAAAATGGTTGCCCATGCATAAGATTTTTAATTTCGGCGCTTAGTTTAAATAGGAGATAAAGTATATAATAGATAATAAAATTATGCTATTTCAGTACGGTTCTTAAACGGTGCTTTCTATTCTTATAGAAACATACCTTGAATAGACGCTGGAAGTATGCGATGAAAATTTATATATGTCGAGTTCCCTATATTTAATTAGATCTAGCAGGAAGTTGATGACCTTGTGGAGGCCATACGTGAATATCGATTTTGTCTTTCTGCCATGTTTTGATTTTTTTTGAACATCAATAATACAAGTGCCAATCGAAAGAATAGAATGAAATAGCTTAATGGTGATTTTGGACTGAGCAATTTTGTTTGAAATAGTTTTGGGTCACAGAATCTTCTTTTAGGTCTATTTTGGTAGCCTAGTAATCGAATGAGTTTATTTAGGTATATTGACTTGAACTGTCATAATTGGGCCACTTTGAAAACATTAAAAATTTAATGTTTTGCGTCGACCGAGTGGATGGTAAACCATGCTAATAAAAAGATTTTGGGGATTGCTTTGAAAACAAAAAAAGAGAATAGATAGATGGTTTCTATGGTCAAATAAGCGATTTGAATCCACTCTCTTCGGTTATTCTAATGAAAAATTCTGGGTTCATCTCTCTTTTGGATAGGAGTGAAATTCTTTGCATAGCAGGATTTTGATAAAAAGTAGTAACCATAAATAAATCAAACTATTTAGGAAATGATTTTGAAATTGTTGCATACAAAAATAATAGATATAAAAAATGGGGATAATCTTCCATTAGATGCTCGTAATTCTCTAAAATTTGGTTTAGGATTTTGGTTGTTTTTTGTATCTCATTTGGTTTTAATTGCCCAAAGCACTGACAAAACTAAACCCAACGTTATCATAGTAATTACCGATGATCAAGGTATGGGGGATTTGGGCTCTTCTGGGAATCCATATATCAAGACGCCTAACCTCGATGAATTTTATAACGAATCCGTCCGCTTAACCAATTTTCATGTGTCCACCACTTGTGCTCCTACCCGTGGAGCTATTATGACGGGTAGGCACACTAACAGAATAAATGTTTTTCATACTATAGCGGGTCGGTCCTTACTTTTTGAAGATGAGGTTATTTTGCCCCAGATATTGGCTCAAAACGGCTACACCAATGGTATGTTCGGAAAATGGCATTTGGGAGATAATTATCCATACCGACCCGAAGATAGGGGATTCCATGAAGTTGTTCGTCATGGTGGTGGTGGAATCACTCAAGGGCCAGATTATTGGGGCAATGATTATTTTGATGATACATATTGGCACAATAGTCAAATTCAAAAATACA
This sequence comes from Maribacter sp. ACAM166, assembly GCF_005771495.1. Lineage (GTDB taxonomy): Bacteria > Bacteroidota > Bacteroidia > Flavobacteriales > Flavobacteriaceae > Maribacter. Next base: position 8,201 of record NZ_VAUW01000045.1, on the reverse strand, counting down.
AGGGTTACTGCACTGATGTTTTCTTTTCAGAGGCAATTAGTTTTATAGAAGAAAACAAAAACGAACCTTTTTTCTGTTATATCTCTACCAATGCGCCCCATGGTCCTTTAAACCTTCCCAAGGAATATTTGGATATGTATAAGAACGTTAAAGGCCTTGAAGAGCAGTATCAACGCTTTTATGGGATGATAACCAATATCGATGATAATTTTAAGTTGTTACAAAACAAATTGGATGATTTAAAGATAGCGGACAACACCATCTTGATTTTTATGACGGACAACGGTACCGCTAGTGGAAATAAAGTTTACGATGCTGGTTTAAGGGGGGCAAAAGGAAGTGAATATGAAGGTGGCCACAGAGTGCCCCTCTTTATTCGCTGGCCAGACGGACAACTTACCGGTGGCAAGGACATAGACAAACTGGCTGCAGCTTACGACCTTTTACCAACATTTGTAGATCTTTTAGCACTCGATTTTAATCCGGTGAAACCCTTGGATGGAAAAAGTTTGAAACCATTGCTTTATAATCAAGGGGCTGATTGGCCTAATCGAATACTCTATATAGATACCCAAAGGCTCCAAAACTTAGTAAAATACAGGAAATACTCGGTCATGGATGACAATTGGAGGTTTGTAAACGGTACAGAACTCTATAATATGAACGATGATCGTAGTCAGACTAAAAATATTATCGGTCAACATCCGGAAGTGGTGGAAAAACTGGCATTGGGTTATGAAAAATGGTGGCAGTCATTTATGGATGAAGGTGTCAACGAACGATATGCCTATATTAAAGTTGGGACGGCACATGAAAATCCGAGCCGCATTTCCGCTCATGACATGTTAACTGGTAAATTTGGCAGCATGTGGCATCAATATGGAGCTGTTCGTGCTACCCAAGCTTCCGGAAGGTGGAAAATAGAATTTGTGGAAGATGGGGATTATGAAATTAGCCTATGTAGATTCCCAAGGGAAAGTGGGTTGGCCATAAATGAAATTTTTCCTGCTCAGGAAAAAATTGTGAAGTTGGACAAGACTATGCCTGCTAGTGTAAAAAATGATTTTGAAAAGGCCTATTTATATGTTGCGGACGTGGATCAAAACGCCAAAATTGAAAAGGGACAAAAGGAGGTTTCCTTTACGGCCAAGATTGCTGCCGGTAAATATGATATGGAGGCACAGCTTATAGATAAGGATAACAGGGTGCACCCTGCTTACTATGTCTATATCGAAAAACTTTAGAATATCTCTTTACTAAGAATGGTGTTTTTTAGAAATAACAAATAAGAGAATATGGATTACCCTTGAAAATTCAAAAAATATTAGGATGATTTTCTGCTTTATAATGTTCGGAACGATATTGGCTAATTACTGCCCTAGCAGAGGAGCATGCTAAAAGGTATAACGTTATGGTCTCGTGTTGGAACCAAAGGAAGGACTCCTAGAAAAGCAGTGCACAAGGAAAGGATTATTGATTAATGTGATGTGATGGGCCAATGTAGTTACACCATTGTTGAAAAGAAGAATTGAATTTTATAACAAGACCAAAATTATATTTATGAGAATACGTCAATTTATGCCACTACTTGTAATCGTGTTGCTTGGGTCATGTACTTCTAAGGTGCCAGAAAAGGACGACCAGGCATTAGATAAGCCTAATTTTGTTTTCTTGTTCGCAGACGATCAGACCTTTGAAAGTGTGAGGGCTTTAGGGTTTGATGAAGTTTATACTCCTAATTTAGATCGCTTGGTCAATGCAGGCACTTCTTTTACCCATGCCTACAATATGGGAGGTTGGAACGGGGCCATATGTGTTGCATCTCGGGCAATGATCATTTCGGGTTCCTATATTTGGAATGCACAAGAACAAAGCGAATTATGGTCCAAGGGGGATTCGACTGCATTGAACCACACATGGAGTAAATTGCTCCAAAAGCAGGGTTATGATACCTATATGACGGGTAAATGGCATGTGCAGGCGCCGGCGAAAACCATATTTAATGATGCCCGACATGTGCGTCCTGGCATGCCTGGGGATAGAAGAGATGAACTTAGTGATGCTATTAAAAAATGGAAAGATGAATCTGGCGATATGATAGATTGGAACGACTATATGCCTTTAGGCTATGGTCGCCCCACTGGTCCGGATGACACAGAGTGGTCGCCTACGGACACCCTACAAGGTGGCTTTTGGGAAGGTGGAAAGCATTGGAGCGAAGTGGTGCGTGATGATGCCTTGTCTTTTTTGGAGACGGCCAAGCAAAAGGACGATCCCTTCTTCATGTACCTTGCCTTTAACGCCACCCACGACCCAAGACAGGCACCCCAAAGGTTTCTGGATATGTATCCAATAGAAAAAATAAAGGTTCCTGATAATTTTTTGCCAGAATATCCATGGAAGGATGATATAGGTAATCCTCCTGATCTTAGGGACGAGGCACTAGCCCCATTTCCAAGAACGGAATATGCTGTGAAGGTACACCGTCAGGAATATTATGCCCTCTTAAGTCATATGGACGAGCAGATTGGTATTGTTCTGGACTCTTTGGAAGCTTCAGGAAAAATGGATAATACATATATCTTTTTCGGTGCGGATCATGGACTTTCGGTAGGCCACCACGGGCTGATTGGAAAACAAAGTATGTTCGACCATAGCGTTCGTGTACCAATGATGGTCGTTGGCCCAGGTATTCCCAAAGGCAAACTCTTGAATCAAGATGTCTATTTGCAGGATATAATGGCTACTACACTAGAGTTGGCATCGGTAGAGAAGCCTGATTATGTGCAGTTTAATAGTTTTATGGATATCATTAAGGGAACAAGAAAGGAAAGTCATTACAACGGAGTTTACGGCGCCTATATGGATGTACAGCGCATGTTGCGTAAAGATGGGTTTAAACTTTTAATTTATCCAAAGATAGATAAGGTGCTTTTGTTCGATATGGAAAGAGATCCCAACGAAATGAACGATCTGGCTAATAATCCAGAATACTCGAAAAAGGTCAAAATGCTGTTTGCGGACTTACTGGAACTTCAAAAAACAATGAACGATAAGTTGGAACTTGGTAAGCTCTATAATAAAATGTTCAAAATAAAGGAGGATAATAATTGATGTTGATAAACTAAATTTTTGCTGGCGCCATTGTTTTGATATTTGCTTGTGACGGCTTTGTGGCTCTACAAATAGAATGGTTTGCGCATCTTAGAAGTGGCAGGGGATATACCATTAGACAGTTGGATGGAAAAACCATTTGAAACCGCACTGGCCTATATTCAGGGTGTAAATGTTGGGCAGAATACTGAGGGCGGCACAAAAATAGATTTGGAAGGTGCTGCGAAAAAATTATTTGTTAATGGAGAAAAAATCTATAACTGTGAAGTCTTCTGCGTAAGCTGCCATCAAACCAACGGCAAGGGGTTGAGTACTTCTCAATTACCGCCTTTGGCAAAATCACCATGGGTAAACAGCATTTAAAAGATGAATTTTATCTTGACAAGACATTTACAAACAAGACCCATGCAACAAGAGCGACCAAAAACGTAATCAAATTGTACAACTAAATAGCAAAAGGACATAGTATTCACAGACAAGTATACCTCCTATGGTGACATGACCACACCCTTATCCTTATTTGGGGAATATACATCAGTGAAAAATCGACAGGGCAATCGATTAAGGAAACACTCTAATGGGTACATATTAGAATAATTGATTCCAAAAGGTACCTCGTGGAACATATCGTAAGATTAAGGAAGAGCATATGCAGCTATACCTGAACGAGTTAGAGTACAATCCCGATAGAAGGTGTTACGGGGAAATATTTTCGAAAAGCTAGTAATAGTTTACATTACAAGTACTGGACATTAAAATGATACACAAAAAAATAACCTATGAAATATATTGTATGTGAAAAACCTGGTTTGTTAAGGTTGAAAAACAAGGATAGACCAAAGTTTAGAAAGGGTTTTGCTCTGGTTAAAATTCTTAGAGTTGGTATCTGCGGAACCGATTTGCATGCCTATTCAGGGAATCAAGCTTTTTTTAATTATCCAAGAATTCTAGGCCACGAACTAGCAGCACAAATTTTGGAAATTGAAGATAACAAGATGAATATTAAGAAAGGGGATCAAGTGGTAATCATGCCTTATATGAGTTGTGGCGAATGTGTAGCTTGTGAAAATGGAAAAACGAATTGCTGTGCTAATATTAAGGTAATTGGGGTACATGAAGATGGCGGAATGCAAGAAGAAATTCTTGTAAGGGAAGATTTGCTTTTAAAATCGAATCATTTGACTTTCGAACAAATGGCCATTGTAGAACCCTTGGCTATCGGGGCGCATGCGATTAGAAGAGCAGGACTCGAAAAAAACGAAAAAATAGTTGTAGTTGGAAGTGGACCTATAGGTATAGGGATTGCTAAACTTGCGCAAATAGCCGGAGCTGAGGTTATTATGTTGGATATAAACGATTATAGATTAGAATATGCAAAGAAAGAATTAGGAGTGCCTTATGTGGTGAACGTTAAAAATAATCCAGTAGAAAAAGTTAAGGAGATAACGAATGGAGCTTTAGCTACAGTTGTTTTTGATGCTACAGGCAGTAAAGGAGCTCTGGAAAGTGGAATTAAATTTATGGCTCATGGTGGTCGTTATGTTTTAGTGGGCTTATCAAAAGGAGACCTTGTTTTTCAACACCCTGATATACACGCAAAAGAAAGTAGTATTTTATGTAGTAGGAATGCAACGATTGAAGATTTTGAAAAAGTGATGAGTATTATAGATCAGTTCCCAACAGATTCTTTTGTGACTCATCAGGTAGCTATTGAAGACATAGCTATCCATTTTGATAGCTGGGTGAATCCTGATAATAAAGTTATTAAAGCCATGGTTTATTTTTAAATAGGTATGCAGAACAAACAAGTTTTGGCTTTTTATGAATAATTACTCTGGTTATCTAATCCAATGTTAAATTTATAATAAGACTATATAACAACTGAAAATAAAAAGATTTCTTAACCGTTCTAGTCGCTTTATTTCAAATTTTGAAGCTCCATATCACGTAATTCATATGTAGACAAAAATTATATCTTTCTCTCGTCATAAGTAGGTTTCCATCTGACAAAAATATTTTCATCTATTCATTCCATATGATATGCTAAGGTTACAATTTTACTCAACCTTTTTATATGCTTCATAATTGTATTTTGACTTATGCCTCTTGGATCATCTTTGAGCCAGTAATTCGCTAGATAACTTTTAAAATCGTATATATATTTGTGATTAAGTTTTTTAAGAAAGATGATAGTAGTTTTTTTCTCTTTAGTTATACACTTGATTATATAGTTTTATGTAATACTGAAGTTTTTAATAGAACCTACAGTAAGCGTATTTGAAATTTTATTGTTGTGATACTTTATAAGCTCTAAAAGTGTTTTTGAGTCGTTATTGTGGCCTAAATAAATAGCCTTAATTAATTGTGAAGTAATCAACTCTTTTTTGTATTCCAATTTTTGATTACATAGGACTCGTTGTGCATGTACTTGTTCTAAATAGAGGCTTAGTCTTCTCGAATTCTCCTTATTGCCTTTTGCTCGCTGTCTTTCGTTGTCTCAAGAACGAACATCTGCTTTAAATTTAAGACTTATTGTTGCTCTTTTACCTTCTACAGTAATTCTTAAAAAATGGTTGCTAAATGATTTTTTTCACGTGAAGGAGTAATCCGAAATAGGATTGAATATGTACTTGAAGTACGCATAGTTGCCGTCTTTTAATTAAACAATTATTAGAGACGAAAGTCAAATCAACTATACTTTTAAAATATTGTTAGTTTTACGTAATCGACAGCATTTGCTGTCGATTTGTTGCCAATTCATATTAAATCAATTTATTTCATATGATGTTATAAAACCAATAAACCCTGCAAATCATAAAATTTGCAGGGTTTTGACTCTATAAGTGAGTTAAACTTGTGACCTCGACTGGATTCAAACCAGTAACCTCTTGAGCCGTAATCAATAAACGATGTGTATTCTCACTACCTCATTATTATATGTTTACTGTGTTAATCAACGTTATATCTGTTATTGTATGTCTTTGACTAATGGGTGTTATTAGTTTATTCTGTGTATATTTCTGCAAATATTCTGCAAGAGGTCTACATTTGCAGAAACTAATTAGTTATGAGCTATAATATTTCTATACGATTAGATAAACGAAGAAAAAAAGAAACTGGAATGTATCCAGTAAAGCTTAGAGTATATAGTAAGGCAAGTAGAAAAGAAAAATGGTACGGTCTCGATATTGACTTATTAGAGAAAGATTATACATCAATTTGGCTTAATCCAAAGAATAAAAATCTTAGAGGTTCTAATAATGAATTACGTTTAAAACTTCAATCCATTGAAAACAGAGCTAATGATGTAGCTAAATCTATAGAGATTTTTGACTTTACGAAATTTGAATTTAGATTATTTAGAAAAACTTCAGATAAAAATAATGTTCAATATCATTTTAATCTCGCTATTGAAAAAAATATCAAAGACAAAAAAATTAATACAGCAGAAAGTTTTAAATACACTTTAAATTCTCTTATAAATTTTAGTGAGAAAATAAAGAAATGCCCAGTAGAAAAACTAAGGTTTCAAGAAATAACAATTGACTGGTTAAAGGACTACGAACGATATATGCTTGATGAAGGAAAAAGCTATACAACAGTTTCTATTTACACTAGAACTTTAAGAGTCATCTTTAACAACGCTATCGAAGTCAATGATTTAAATAGTGAACATTATCCATTTGGTAAAAACAAATACCAAATACCACGGACTAAAAAAGTCAAAAAGGCTCTAACCTCAATTCAACTAAAAATGCTTTTTGAAGCTAGACCAATGAGTTTTAATGAAGAAAAATCAAAAGATTTTTGGTTTTTTAGTTTTGCGTGTAATGGGATAAACCCCAAAGATATTGCACTTTTAAAATACTCTGATATTAAAGAAGATAAATTCACGTATTACAGAGCTAAGACCTTTGATAAAACAGCAGAAAAAACCAAAATCATTATTTATTTAACGGATTTTACGAAAGATATTATTCAAAAGTATGGGAATAAAGATAGAGAAGGTTTTGTCTTTGATATTATTAGTAAACATGATGATATAATAGAACAGCACAAGAAAATAAAAAACTTTACGCGCTACGTAAATGACCACATTAAAAGAATAGCAATAGCAAACGATTTACCAAAAGATATAAGTTTCTATTATGCTAGACATAGTTTTGCTACCAATTCTTTACGCAAAGGTGCTAGTATGGAATTTATAAGTGAAGCATTAAACCATAGTGACCTTAGTGTTACTAAAAATTACTTTGCAGGTTTTGAAGATGAAGCTAAAAAGGAATTTGCTAACTCTATAATGGATTTTTAAATATGCTAAACATAAATATTTATAATGAGTTGCTTTCTGTTTTTGCTAACATGAATCCATTAAATATTCCTGAAAAATTAGAAGAATTTTTGAAGCATCCAGCTTTTATTGAGGATAAAATTCATTTACAATTAATCCAGGATTATTTAGACGATGAGGAAATTTATAATCAGAGAGTAGAGAGGTATCATACAATTATACAAACTTTAGACAATGGTAATGAGTATTTAGAATTAGAACCTATTTTCATCTTCATATCTTTAGATTTATTTATTTATTACTCGATACTTAATAGTAAGGAAAAAAAAGTATTGCTTATTAAAATTCTAGATGTTTTAGACAGAGAAAACAATAATAAAGTTGACTTTGATAAATACATAGAAGTACAAGAGTTTCTACTGAGCTACAGATTGTTTATTCATAATCAATTACTTGATTCAGATACTGACCACCTTAAAAATTTAGAAACAGTCAATGAGCTTGTTAACGGTCTGACAAATCACGAATATAGTTTTGGAAATTTAGACGAATCGTGTTTGAAATTAGTCAGAACTAATAAGAATTTTTATTCTGAAAAAAGAGAATATTGTAGGCTTCCCCATAATGTAGGCTTCCCCATAAGTGTAGGCTTCCCCGTCTTAGGACACGTCTAAATTCGATAAATAATTATTATTTAGGTCAGGTTTGATGAAGAATTTAAATTCTTCATCAAACCTGGGCATACACTCTTTAGGTGATTTATTACCTAAAGATTTATGTGGGTGGTTGAAGTTAT
>NZ_VAUW01000044.1 GCF_005771495.1 Maribacter sp. ACAM166 | reverse complement strand
ACCTTTGCTCTAAGGTCAATTGTTTGTAATGTTTCATCAAAACGAATATAAATATTGAGCCTAAAACAGATGGGGCTAGCCCCATCTGTTTTAAATATTCGTGTTGCACTTATGACTTGAACTTAGAAAACAAAATGGTTGAGTAAAAAAACTTTAAAATATTCAATTTAAAGAATACTCATGTTAAGGTTTAATTTTTTGTTTGACAGTTGTTTTTTAGGAACTACCATTTTGCTTTGAAGCCAATTTCACTACGTTCAAAATTAGCGGTCGTAGCGGAGGGAATAATACGGTACTTATAGTTGGGGTTTGCGCTAAATATTTTAGAGAACTGTAGTTGTAATGCAGCTGCTGCATCTGCCCTGTACGTGATATTTTCTGAAATCGCCTCACGAATTTCTACAAATAAAGCATGGCCTTGAATAAGTTACCATCAAATTGGCACTATCATTCACTACTATACTATCATATATTTTCAACACTAGACTACTAATCACTCTTATAAAAATTAAGCGTTGCTTTTAAAGCTAGAATTTAATTCGATTGAGTAAATCCCATCAAGAGTATAAATGTGTTAGTTGGCACTACGAACCCTACTGCAGCAAGGGGGGCGAACTAAATAAAATGATACGCTAGTTTATTTCGTAAAGCCCTAATCCTTAAAAGAAGTTTGGGGCTTTTATGTGCTGCTAAATCGGTTATTAATTAATGGAATTTTGATGAAGCGCTAGGGTTATAATAATTTCAAAAATGTGCTTCTGTAGAAATTGGATAAGACTATTCAAATCCAATATTTTTTTATTTAGCGCTAACATTCTCAAGTTCATGGTTTTCATGATGTAAAAATGATTTGTTAATAAAGTGTGGAAAACCTAAATCCATTTACTAGAAAATATGGATAAAATGTAGCGACCTTTACACTAGTTGCTTTGAACAAAACGAAGATATAATATCATGCAAATCACACACCTTATTAAGAGAGATTTCACCAAGAAACCTTTTCAATTACACAAGATTATCGATGCGATTTTAAAGGCTATGACCGCCGTAGAGCAAGGTGGGCCAGAGGATGCAGAGAGAATTGCTAATAGTGTTTACGCATCGCTTTTAGAACGAAGAGCGCTTGATGAAAACTATGTACCTACGATTGAAGAAGTTCAAGATTTTGTAGAGAACAGGCTTATGGAGGGCGGTTTTTTTGATGTTGCTAAAGGATATATATTGTATCGTAATGAGCAGGCTCAAAAACGAAAATCAAACATCTTCGAGAAGCGAATTAATTTAAAACCCTACGAATATCCTGAATTATATGAATATGTACCGGCTATTCGACATTCGTATTGGATACATACCGAATTCAATTTCACAAGTGATATTCAAGATTTCAAAACCGGACTTACAGAATCTGAAAGAAGCGCCATTAAAAATACGATGTTGGCTATTTCACAGATTGAAGTTGCTGTGAAAAGTTTTTGGGGTGATATCTACCATAAAATGCCTAAGCCAGAAATAGGATCAGTTGGGGCTACATTTGCAGAAAGTGAAGTTCGACACGCCGATGCTTATTCTCATTTGCTTGAAATTTTGGGACTTAATTCAGAGTTCAAAAACTTGAAGAAGAAACCAGTGATGATGAAGCGCGTGCAGTACCTGGAAACTGCACTTAAAAATGCGAAAAGCGTTGACAATAAAGAGTATGCAGAATCTGTATTATTGTTTTCTCTGTTCATTGAGCATGTTTCCCTTTTCTCACAGTTTTTGATTATAATGGCTTTCAATAAGCACAAAAATATGTTTAAAGGTATTTCAAACGTGGTTGAAGCTACCTCTAAAGAAGAACAAATACATGGTGATTTTGGTATTGATATTATCAAAATTATTAAGGATGAAAACCCGAAATGGTTTGATGCAGAATATCATAATATGATACAGCAAATGTGTCGTGAAGCGTTTGTTGCTGAAAGTGAGATTGTTGATTGGATTTTTGAGAAGGGTGAACTTGACTTCTTGCCTAAAGCAGTTATAAACGAATTTATTAAAAATCGATTTAATAATTCTTTAAGTAGTATTGGAATCGATAAAATATTCGATATCGACGAAAAACTATTGACCGAAACAGAATGGTTCGATGATGAAATCATAGGAACCAAACACGGCGATTTCTTCGTAAAACGCTCTATCAATTATAGTAAAAGAACACAAAGTATAACCAGTGACGACCTTTTTTAAATGAACGAATCAAACACTTCCCAGCAAATCAAAGAAACAATCTCAGAAAGTGATCAACTTGTAAACGCAAGGAAAGAAGCTCTCAAGAATGACAAAAAAGAACCGAATACGGGTTTTGAATGGCTAACCGAGCACAGTCTTAACTTTTTGAATTCAGGATATTTAACGAAAGGCGTAACCGCTGAACAACGTATTCGTGAAATAGCCGATAGGGCTGAACAGCTATTGGACATGCCTGGTTTTTCTGATAAATTTTTCGGTTATATGTCAGAAGGATATTTCTCTTTGGCATCTCCAGTATGGTCGAATTTTGGAGAGGAAAGAGGATTGCCGATTAGTTGTTTCGGTTCGCATATTGGCGATGATATGGGTAATATTCTATACACCCAATCAGAAGTTGGCATGATGTCTAAAATGGGTGGAGGTACTTCTGGCTATTTTGGAAAAATAAGACATCGTGGTGCTGAGGTAAAAAATAACGGTCAGGCTTCAGGGGCTGTACATATTATGCAGCTTTTCGAATCAATGGTAGATGTTGTAAGCCAAGGTTCTGTGCGTCGAGGCCGTTTTTCTCCCTACTTACCTATAGACCATCCGGATATTATGGAGTTTTTAGAAATTGGTACGGAAGGAAATCCTATTCAAGAGCTTACCCATGGGGTGACGGTAACCGATGAGTGGATGCAGCAAATGATTGATGGCGATACAGAAAAACGCTCTATTTGGGCCAAAGTTTTGCAACGAAGAGGAGAGATGGGTTATCCATATATCTTCTTTAGTGATAACGCAAACAATGGCGCATCCGATGTATATAAAGACAAAGATTTACCTATATATGCAAGTAACCTTTGTACAGAAATAATGTTGCCTTCAAACGATGATTGGTCTTTTGTATGTGTTTTGTCGTCAGTAAACGTTTTGCATTATGATAAGTGGAAAGATACCGATGCAGTTGAAACAATGGTGTTTTTCTTAGATGCAGTTATTAGTGAGTTTCTTGAAAAATTAGAAAGGTACCGCGACTCCGATTCTCGAGAAGACAGACAAACTTTTCTTTTTATGGAACGTGCTTATAATTTTGCCAAAGACAACCGTGCCCTTGGTCTTGGTGTTTTAGGATGGCATTCGTTATTACAATCTAAGCGTTTGCCTTTCAATAGTCAAGAAGCGTTTAACCTAAATAGCGAAATATTTAAGAGTATTAAAGAGAGATCGTATAAGGCTTCTGAAGCGTTAGCAGTTAAATTTGGCGAACCAGCCGTCCTTAAAGGATATGGTAGGCGAAATGCTACTTTAAATGCAATAGCACCAACAACATCTTCTGCTTTTATATTAGGGCAGGTATCTCAAGGTATTGAGCCAATCTGGTCGAATATTTATGTGAAGGATATTGCAAAAGTAAAAACGACCATCAAAAATCCTTTTTTATTGGATTTGTTGGAAAATAAGGGAAAGAATACAACAGAGGTATGGCACAGTATTCGTGAACGAGATGGATCGGTACAGCATTTAGACTTCTTAACTGAACTTGAGAAAGACGTGTTTAAAACCTATTCTGAAATAGACCAGATGGATATTATCTATCAAGCGGCAAATCGTCAAAACCATATTGACCAAGGCCAATCGGTAAATATAATTGTGCATCCAGATATGCCCGTGAAAGAAATTAATAAGATTCATGTGACCGCTTGGAAGCTTGGACTAAAATCGCTCTACTACCAACATAGTATGAATGCAGCTCAAAAATTTAAACAGAAAAAGGATTGTGCAAGTTGTGAGGCATAGTGAGCTTATATAACTAGTACCGTTGAAAAATTCCCTGTACACCAAAGTCATTAATATTTTGATTTCGTCAAATAGTTAAGGCAGTATATAACATTATTTTACACCAAAAAGGTCGGCTAATTTAGCCGACCTTTTTGGTGTAATTATACAAGCATCTTTATAACACATTATCCACATATATAGTTTCTATGTAACCAATGTTGCTGTACAGCAACATTATAAGAATGAATTTTACAGTAATAGATGAATCATGGACTACGCAACAGGTATAGTTTTCATCTTGTAGTTGTTTGTCCGGTTTTATCATAAAATCCAATAAAATGTCAAAAATCGTGATATTAGGTGCTGGAATTTCAGGACATGTAGCCGCAGCTCATCTTCGTAGAAAGTTGTCGAAACAACATGAGGTTTTAGTCGTTTCACCGAACAGTAATTATCAATGGATACCTTCCAATATTTGGGTGGGAATAGGTAGAATGAAATCCGAAGAAATATTATTTCCGTTACAACCGCTGTACAAGAAAAAGGGTATCAACTATAAGCAGGCGAAAGTTTCTACTTTTCATCCCGAAGGGGATAATGAAACCGAAAAATCCTTCGTAAAGGTGGAATACGTGGTTGGTGAAAAAAAAGGACAAACCGAAAAAGTTACATACGATTATTTAATAAATGCTACAGGCCCAAAATTGGCTTTTGACATGACCGAGGGTCTGAACCCTGGTACAAACAAAGCGTATTCTGTCTGTACCTACACACATGCCGAACACGCTTGGAGTGCTCTGAATGATTTGATTCAACAAATGAAACAAGGTAAAAAGGTTAAAATTTTAATTGGTACAGGCCATGCGAAATCTACCTGCCAAGGAGCGGCATTTGAATATATTCTGAATGTAGAACAAGAATTACGACGGCATAATGTACGTGATAGGGCAGAAATAGTTTGGATTGCTAACGAGCCAAAATTGGGTGATTTTGGCATGGATGGAATGCTGCTCAGTTACGGTAACAATATCATGAAATCGAGCGAAATGGTAGAGATGGTGTTCGAAGACCGAGGTATTAAATGGATTATAGGTGCGGGCGTTAATAAAATAGAAGATGGAGTAGCGCACTACGAAAATCTAGATGGCGAATATCATTCGGAAACCTATGATTTTGCTATGTTGATTCCCTCATTTTCGGGGCATGGTTTTAAAGCGTTTGATAAAAATAATCAAGACATCACTGAAAAACTTTTTAAAGGCTTTATGATTGTCGATGCCGATTATACCCCAAAACCATATGAAGAATGGAGTGTGCAGGATTGGCCGGAGACTTATCAAAATCCGTCCTATAAAAATATATTCGCTCCTGGTATTGCGTTTGCACCACCACATGCAATTTCTAAACCAAGAGTAAGCAAAAACGGAACGTCCATTTCACCTGCTCCCCCAAGAACAGGAATGCCATCTGGTATTACCGCTAAACTGGTTGCAGACAACATTATTGATGTTATAAACGGTAAAAAAGAACTACATCACAAAGGTTCTATGGGTAACATGGGGGCGGCATGTATCGCCTCGGCGGGTTTCGGAATAACCAAAGGTAGCGGTATCAGCATCACGACTTTTCCTATTGTGCCAGACTACAACAAATACCCCGACACCCAAGGGCGAAAACTAAGCAAGACCTTTGGAGAAATCGGACTGGCTGGACATTGGCTGAAATTAGCCTTGCACTATGCGTTTATTTATAAGGCGAAAATGAAGCCATTTTGGTGGTTGATTCCCGAATAGCCAAAAGTTTATAGTAGCTACCTTAATAGTAAAATAAAACAAAATGACACGAAGAATATCAAAATCTAAACGCTTTTTTATGATGAATCCTATTATTCAATTTTTTAAGTTCATTTGGTTGAGCTTGAAGATATTGGTTATCGTAGCAGGTGGACATGGAGGAACTCGAAAAGTTAATAATTAATGACAAAAAAAGCAATACTATTAACAGTAGCCGGAGTAGGAATCGGTGCGATAGCAGGTTATATGTATTATGTCGAAATAGGATGTTTGGAAGGTACTTGCGCCATAACATCCAAGCCTCTGAATAGCACTTTATACGGAGGGGTAATGGGTGGATTGTTATTTAATATGTTCGTGAAGTCTTCTAAAAAATAAAGCTATTTTTTTAAGTTTTATGGTTGGTTGTAAAAGGTATTTCTGTAATGGGAATGCCTTTTTTTTATAATGATTATCAGTGAATTTCAATGAAAGTATCAATAAAAACTAGGGTTTCCTGATCGTAGTCATCTTCAGCTAAATAATGCCCAGCTATATTTGTTTTACTAGTAATTAGGGCATAGATGAACACAAAATGGTTTTCAAGGTTCTTTTAAATGCATCGGTAACATTTGTTACTGTGTAGTCTATTTTGCCACGCTAATTTTGTTATAAATAAATTGATACGATGAAGTACGGATTCATAGGGTTATTATTATTTGCCTTTTATTCAGGACAGGCTCAAGAGGCTAAACCGATTACTAAGGAAGAAGTCTTAGCTAAAGTAAGAGAAAGCAATAATACGCTTAAAATGGCACAACAAGATGTGTTGGCCGCAAAGGGAGATTACAATCAGACAAATGCTATTTTGTTGCCGAATATTAGCGTTTCTCATACGGGTATTGCTACAACGAATCCCTTAATGGCTTTTGGTTCAAAATTAAATCAAGAGATTTTGACAGCGGCCGATTTCAATCCTGGTTTGTTGAACGACCCTAGTCAAATTGAAGATTACGCAACTCGTGTAGTAGTACAGCAACCGCTTTTGAATTTCGATGGAATTTATCAGCGTAAGGCGGCTAAGGCCAAATGGAATGCAACCGAACTACAATCTGAACGCACTCAGGACTATCTAGCCCTAGAAGTGGAAAAAGCCTATATGCAATTGCAACTCGCTTATAAAACGGTTGAAGTTCTACAGAAAGTTCAGGAAACCGCCATGGAAAATAAACGAATAGCCGGCAATAATTTTAAACAAGGCTACCTACAGAAGTCAGATATTTTGGCTGTAGAAGTGCGGGTAACCGAAATTGACAACCAATTGCACTATGCTAGAAGTAATATTCTTAATGCCAGTAACTATTTATCAGTTCTGATGAATGATGACGAAAATCAAATTTTAAAGCCGGCAGATTCGCTGACCATTGTTCACTCCACGATGCCTGTGGGGCAATTATCAGAAAACCGAAAAGATATTCTAGCTATGCACTCTGCCTCACAGGCCTATAAACAAATGCACAAAGCAGACCAAATGGCCTTTCTGCCAAGTTTGAATGCCTTCGGTACCTATGAACTGCATGATGATGAAGTATTTCAAGGAGACGCCAAAGGCTATTTATTTGGAGCAGAACTCAAATGGAATCTTTTCGAAGGCAGCAAACGTTTTGGGAAAGCCCAAAAAAGCAAAGCGGAATATGATAAATCGAAATTACATATAGAACAGTATACATCTGAAAGTAAATTAGAACTGAACAAGGCAAAAAGGTCTTTAAACGACGCACAGAATAAACTAAATCTTACAGAATTAGCCTTGCAACAATCAGAAGAAGCATTGCGAATTAGAACTAATCGGTTTGCGCAAGGGTTAGAAAAAACAACAGATTTATTATTGGCCGAAACACAATTTTCTCAAAAACAACTGGAGTATTACGCCACTATTTTTCAACATAATTACGCCTTAGCGTATGTTGAGTTTTTATTAAAAGAATAAACACGAACTATAATTATCCAGAATAAGGAGTACTTAACACTAAAAGATATGAAACATACAAACTATATAATCGGACTTTTTACACTAACCTTCTTGCTAACGAGCTGCGGCGATGAAGACAAAAAAGCAGTAGTAGATACTAGTCACGCAGTGATCGTTAAGGTAAAGACCGTTTATGAAGACAATAGCAGTCCTTTTTTGACTGTAAGTGGTAAGGTAGAAGCAGTCAAAAGTGCCAATATCAGTACGCGAATGATGGGTTACGTAGATAAAATTTATGTTAGTATAGGCGATAAAGTCAGCAATGGTGAGCTATTGTTAAGTGTCAATAATACCGACGTTTCTGCTAAATTAGCCCAGGTTAATGCTGGTATTACCGAAGCAACAGCAGCCTTTACAAATGCTGAAAAAGACTATAATCGGTTCACGGTTTTATTTCAAGAAAATAGTGCTTCCCAAAAAGAATTGGACGATATAACCGCAAACTACAACATGGCAAATGCACGGTTGGAGTCTGCCAAGCAAATGAAGAACGAAGTGAACGCCCAAATGGGGTACGCTAATATTCGCGCTCCGTTTAGTGGTATGGTAACCAACAAATTCATCAAAGTAGGTGATATGGCAAACCCAGGAATGTCATTGTTGGAAGTGGAATCCCCAGAAAAATATCAAGTATTGGCGATGGTACCTGAATCAGAAATTTTAGAAATTAACAATAATACGGAAGTAGCCGTGCAAATAAAAGCATTGAACCAGACAGTAAAGGGTAAGGTAGTTGAGGTAAGCACTTCGTCTAAAAACACAGGAGGGCAGTACCTAGTAAAAGTAATGCTAGATGAGATAGATACTCAAATATTGTCAGGTATGTACGCAACGGTGCAATTTCCGATAGAACGAAAAACCTCTACTTCAGCTATTATGATTCCTGTGGAAGCTATTATAAACAATGGACAGTTATCCGGAATCTATACGGTAAGCCAAAGCAACACCGCCCTATTGCGTTGGTTGCGTTTGGGCAGAACTTTTGGGGATAAGGTAGAAGTGCTTTCAGGTCTATCAGCAGATGAGCAATATATAGTTTCGGCGGAAGGAAAATTGTTCAACGGCGCCAAAATATCAAATCAATAAACAATAGGGTGTTAGTTCTACCGACAGGTAGGGATTACAGCGGTTACCATACAGGCATAAAAGAGATAGAGGAGTAAGAGCGGAAAGCCCGCCCGAACGCCCAAACAAAATAACTAGAAAGAATGAAGGAAGGTTTAGCTGGCAAGATTGCCAAAATGTTCATAGGTAGCAAGTTAACGGTGCTTCTAATGATCGTGTTCATGGTCATTGGGGTGTACAGTTCATTTTTGATTCCGCGCGAGGAGGAACCACAAATCAATGTTCCGATGGCCGACATCTTTGTAGGCTATCCCGGGGCGAGTCCGACCGAAGTGGAGTCGCGCGTGGTAAAGCCTTTAGAGAAATTGATTTCGAATATTAAAGGTGTGGAGTATGTGTATTCGACGTCGATGAAGGAGCAGGGTATGGTCATTGTTCAGTTTTATGTGGGCGAGGATATTGAGCGCTCATTCGTGAAACTGTATAACGAAATCAATAAGCACATGGACGAAATGCCGCAAGGTGTAACGTTTCCATTGATTAAAACGCGGGCTATTGACGATGTACCTATGCTGGGTCTGACCTTATGGAGTGAAAATTACGATGGGTACCAATTAAGCCAAATGGCTCAAGAATTGGAAAATGAAATTAAAAAGGTGAACGATGTGGCAGTTACGCATAAGATTGGCAATCAAGACCGCCAGTTACGCGTGGTTTTGGATAAAGATAAATTAGCTGCTAGTGGGCTAGATTTCTTGTCAGTTTCTGAAATGATTAAGGCGAACAATGTACAATTAAGCTCCGGTAGTTTCGATAAAAACGATACTGAGTTTTTGGTGAACACAGGCAAGTTTTTGGCATCGGTAACCGATGTTGAAAATCTGGTGGTCGGCGTGCAACAGAATCGGCCGATTTATTTAAAGCAAATTGCAAGCATAATCGATGGTCCTGAAATTCCACAAAGTTATGTTTCTTTAGGTTTTGGACAGGCCAGTGATAAGGTGATTGATTATAAATCTGAATATCCTGCGGTTACTATTTCCGTGGCCAAAAGAAAAGGTGCGGATGCGATGAAAATCGCTGATATTGTTATCAATAAGGTTGAGCATTTACGAACCACTTTAATTCCGGATGATGTACACGTAGAAATTACCCGAAACTATGGCGAAACTGCATCTCATAAAGTTTCAGAGTTACTGTTACACCTTATCGGCTCTATTTTTGCCGTAACGTTTGTAGTCATGTTGGCTATGGGATGGCGTGGTGGCTTAGTGGTGTTTTTATCGGTGCCTATTACATTTGCATTAACGCTTTTGAGCTACTATATGTTAGATTATACGCTCAATAGAATTACCCTTTTTGCTTTGGTTTTCGTTACCGGTATCGTAGTAGATGATTCGATTATAATCGCCGAAAATATGCACCGGCATTTCAAGATGAAACGCTTGCCTTTTAAGCAAGCAGCGTTGTACGCCATTAACGAGGTTGGAAATCCAACCATTTTAGCCACACTTACGGTAATAGCCTCGGTATTGCCCATGGCATTTGTATCTGGACTAATGGGTCCATATATGGCGCCGATGCCTATTGGCGCATCTATTGCGATGATTTTATCCTTGTTTGTAGCTTTGACGATAACACCTTATTTAGGTTTTATTTTCTTAAAAGAAAAAGATAAAAAGGGAACTGCAGAGAAACCACAAAAACCTTTGGAGGAGACTTTTATCTACAAAATTTATAACAAATTTGAACGACCACTTATTGAAAATAAAAGAAAACGTTGGTTGTTTTTAGGATTGACTTTTTTATTACTCATGGGCTCCATGGTGTTGTTTTTCACCAAATCGGTAGCCGTAAAAATGTTGCCTTTTGATAATAAGAACGAATTTCAAGTGGTCATTGATATGCCAGAAGGCACAACCCTTGAGCGCACGGGAGTGGTAGCTCGAGAAATTGCGCAGTACCTTTCTACACGCCCAGAAGTGGTGAATTACCAAAATTATATTGGTACTTCTGCCCCTATCACCTTTAACGGTTTAGTTCGTCATTACGATTTACGTGGTGGTAGTAATATGGCAGATATTCAGGTGAATCTCATTGATAAAGGTGACCGTTCTTCCCAGAGCCATGATATTGTAAAATTACTCCGCCCAGATATTCAAATAATTGCGGCTAAATTCAATGCTAACGTAAAATTGGTGGAAGTTCCGCCAGGACCTCCTGTTTTATCTACAATTGTAGCAGAAGTCTACGGACCAGATTATGGCGAGCAAATTAAGATTGCCAACAGTGTTAAACACATTTTGAAAAATACTGACGATGTGGTGGATATCGATTGGATGGTAGAAGCTGACCAAACCGAATTTCAATTGGAAATTGATAAAGAAAAAGCGATGCTATACGGCGTCACGCCACAGCAAATAGCATACACTATGAACATGGCGTTATCAAACAGGGCTATAACCAATTTGTACGATGAAAATGCCACCAACCAAGTTGGCTTGGTGTTGGCTTTAGATGAAAAGGAGAAATCAACAATTACTGATATTTCACAGTTGAAAGTCACCTCTAAACAAGGTAATATGGTGCCCATAGCAGATTTGGTAGATATCAAAGAAACTACAAGTGCAAAAAGTATTTACCGTAAAAACCAAAAACGTGTGGTGTATGTGCTGGCAGATATGGCTGGAGAATTAGAGAGTCCGGCATATGCAATTTTAGGAATGGAAGAAAAGCTAAAAGAGATTGCCCTACCACTAGGGTATAGCATCAACGAAATGTATTTAGGTCAGCCCGAGTTTGAAGATGACTATACGGTTAAATGGGATGGAGAATGGCAAATTACCCTAGAGGTATTTAGAGATTTAGGAATTGCCTTTTTAGGAGCCATTATGTTGATTTACATATTGATAGTAGGATGGTTTCAAAACTTTAAGGCACCCATTGTAATGATGGTTGCCATACCCTTATCATTGATAGGGATTATTTTAGGGCATTGGATTATGGGTGCATTTTTTACAGCGACCTCTTTTATCGGAATGATCGCTTTGGCAGGAATTATGGTACGAAATTCTGTATTGCTCATTGATTTTATAAACTTACGACTTGCCGAAGGCGTACCCTTAAAACGAGCTGCTATTGAAGCGGGTGCAGTACGAACAACCCCTATTTTGTTAACTGCTGGAACAGTTGTTATTGGAGCATTTGTCATCTTATTTGACCCAATTTTTCAAGGGTTGGCTATTTCTTTAATGGGCGGGACTATTGTTTCTACTGTGTTGACCTTGTTGGTGGTGCCTTTGGTCTATTATATGATAGAGCGGAAGAATTATCCTGAAACTGAAGTTCAAGAAATTACAGATAAGATTGAGGACTAAAAAAAGATAAAAATGAAATTACTAATTGTAACGGTCGTTGAGGAATTCGAAAAGGAAATTCTGCGGCTCTTTAAAAAAGCGGATATCGAGAACTTTAGTGGTTCAGATATCGATGGATATAAAAATCATACCTCTATGGTGCGAACTGCAAGTTGGTTTCCAAGTGAAAAGGGAAGGTTAGAATCGAGTTTATTCTTTTCTTTTACGGAAGATAAAAATATTGATATGCTTTTTAAGCTTATCAAAGAATTCAATCAAAATTTGGAAACTAACAACCCAATAAAAGCAGTTGTGGTTCCTATTGAAAGATCAATTTAATCTTAAAGAATAATTAAAATGCTAAATACATATTTTAGAGTTATCGTAGGAACATTGGTATTATTAAGTGTTGTTTTGGCCGTGTATGTTAATATCAACTGGCTGTGGTTTACCGTCTTCATAGGGGTTAATTTAATACAATCGGCATTTTCGAAGTGGTGTTTATTAGAAACTATCCTTGTGAAACTAGGGGCAAAAAAAGATGGAGGTAGTTGTGGGATTTAATAGATTATTGGCAAAAAAAGAAAATACTAATAAGGAGGAGACGTCTTAATGAGGGATTGTTTTGTTTACGGGGTGGTAACCATAAAGACTACGAGTATAGTTCACTTTTTACTGCTTATCCAGTGTACTAAGTTCTAAAAGAAACTTTCCATATTTGGGATGAAAATGGTGTTCATGTATGAAATTTAAGTTCAACTGATATTATTTTAAATTTCCGACGTGTATGATTTTTTTTATGTTCCACTCCCGACGAAGCAAGAGTTTTTAAAGAAAAAGGTAAAGGTGTCTGTATGAAAAACTATTGACATTATTTTACCTTTTAAAAATCGCACCTATTTAGAAAGTGAATGTTGAGTTAAATAGGTATCAAAAAATCAGGGCAGAAAATAGGAAGTATAAAAAATACAAACAAAAATAACATAAAAGCCCAAAGCGCACCCATTAGTAGTGGATACAAAAGAATACCTCCCTTTGCTTTAGGATTTAGGGAATGGGCAATTAATCCATGGATACCCATACTGAAAAAGGTGAAAATAACCCCTGCCGTTACTATCAAGAATATTTTTGAATGTGTTTCTTTAATGGAATATAGATAAAATCCTAATCCTAGCGCAATTGCAATCAATATACTATAAATTCTTCTGGCCATTACAACAGATTTTAAAGTGCTGCCTTAAAATAGAATAATTGATGGTTGGCTCCTCTAAAGCTTAAGAGCGGCATCCTACCATAGGATTCCATCTTT
Source organism: Maribacter sp. ACAM166 (assembly GCF_005771495.1). Lineage (GTDB taxonomy): Bacteria > Bacteroidota > Bacteroidia > Flavobacteriales > Flavobacteriaceae > Maribacter. Next base: position 17,904 of record NZ_VAUW01000044.1, on the reverse strand, counting down.
TTAACAAGATCCCGATGGAACCATTTTTTAAAGATACTTTTATGTTCTCTTTCTAACATAACTATTAGGTCTGCGTTCGTATCCCCAAGATAGATTCTGAGGGTTTCAAAAACGTTGTCAGTAAGCAATAATTCAAAAGCGATACGTTTGTACGTTACTTTTTCGTCTAGCATTTCTTTAAACCATTCCATCTGCATCTCTCCTTTATATTCATCCTTAGTAGAGATGTGAACAACTTTTATTTCAGCATCGAGCATCTCTGCCATTTCCGCTAATTTTCGAATAGCGTAGACATCTTCTACCTCAAAATCTGTAGCATAAACAATTGTTTTGGGGTTCATATAACCAGCATCCATAGGAATGGATAATATTGGACAAGGTGCCTTTTCGATGAGTTGCTTTGTTGTACTTCCCATAATCATTTCCCGAAGCACACTTCCACCTTTCATACCTATGACAATTAAATAGGCGTGCCATTCCTCAGCTACTGAGATAACCCCTTTTACGACGGACTTATTTTCGATAGCTTCTAACTGTAAGTTTTGAGTTTTCCAAGCACTCCCTAAATGCGCTTCGCAAAACTTCTCTAATTTTGAACGGTGCGACTTAAACGCACTTTCCTCTAAATGCGGAAAAGGTTCATCAAGATTCTCAGTTCCCAACACGGTTGGGTAGTCAAATACATGGGTAACCACTAACCGTGTACTCATCTGTTCAGACATTTCTATAGCGTATTTTAATGCGGCAACAGAGTTCTCTGAGTAATCGGTGGCGTATAGAATTGTTTTCACTTAAATCTATTTTTTTAGATTGAGTTTTAAAGATATCATACAAGGAGGTCGGAAAGTATGACCTAGGTCATACTTTACTATATAATTTAAACCTGACTAATGTCATGTAAAATACTTTTTAAAGGATTTATTTTTGTTAAATGAGACTCGTCTATTGTACAGGCAAATTTCATTTTAAAAAACAACTACAAATGAAAAATTTAATTACAGTTTTTGCCATTAGTATACTTTTAAGTGCTTGTTCCTCTACCAAGGTTTTAAGTGATATTGATAAGGAGGTGAATTTTGACAATTATAAAACCTATGCATGGTCTGCTACAGTAGACCCTATCAATAAAGATTTTCCCCAATATGATAATTCGCTTAATAGAAAAAGATGGAAAAACGCAATCGATGCGGCCATGCAGAAGGAAGGATTTGTTTTGAGAGAAGGTAATGTCGATCTCGAAATGGATTTTCATATACAATTAGAACGCAATGCGGTTGTAGATCGCAGCTATCATAATGATGAAATAAATCATTATGCACAAATAGAGCCTAATGCACTTTATCAGTATGACGAAGGAACAATGACCATTCATTTGTTAGACCTTGAGCAGAAACAGGTTGTTTGGCAGGGTGTTACAACAAGAATATTAGATATTGGCCTAATCGAAAATGCAGATGTCACTATTCAAAAAGCTGTAAGCAAATTGTTTGAAAAATTTCATTCCCAAAGAACGGTTAAATCAAAAAATAAGTAATGATTTGGGTACGTTAAAAAGTAACTTACTGTAAGTTATAAAAGCGTCAAAATTTTCCTATTCATTTTATTATAGCATATTATGCGTAATAAATTAGGTTCTAAAAGAATTTCTTCAATCCTGATTTTGGTCATATATTTTACATGACCCGCTTAGTACATTTGGATTCAAACATAAAGCAGATTAAATCAGTATATTATAAGCGATTGTATAAACAGATTTAAGCATAGTTTTATGCATAAAGGCGATTGACCATAACATTATGTTCTTACATAATATTGGTAGTCAGACCTCGAGTTTTGTGATGATGGTCTAAAGGTTTTACACCAGTGGATACTCAAGTAACTTAGGTAGATTTCATAGAAAAAGAGAGTATAGATTTACTAAGGGAAATTGAAATCGGGTTACTTGAAATGGGTAACTGATTTACTATATTATTACAGTAAGTAATTTCATACTAACACTGTTTGGTTGAGTTGATGGATAATTTCTAAGTATACGATTTGCATACGTTCAGAACAGAGCACTGATAGTTTAAATGTGACCTTTTTTACTTCGTTAAAGTTTTTAAAAAACAAGGAAAAGAAGTTTTTATAATTATCGAAAATGGAATTGATGGGGGATGAAATGATACAAAAACTAGCCTTTGCTTCAAAAATAGAATGTTAATCATATGATATTTTAATACCTGGAATATTAAAAATATTAATAAGCAGCAACACATGAAAAAAATTATATTACCTACCGATTTTTCTAAAAATGCACAAAAGGCTATCGATTTTGCACTTCTTCTTTTTAAAAATGAGAGATGCACGTTTTATCTACTGCATGCATATCACGACGCACCTTCTTCTTCGAAAGACAAAAAAAGCACCAAAGAAGACCTAAACCAACTTGTACATACTTTGGAAGTTCAAAACAATAATAAAAAACATCATTTTAAGGGAGTTTTAGAAACCGATTCTGTACTTAATTTGACCAACCGGACTCAAATAAACGAGGGCGTCAATTATGTTTTTATCGGAACAAAAGGTTCATCAGCACTCCGTGAAATTTTTGTTGGTAGTAATACTTTAGACCTCATTAAGTATATTCATAATTGCCCTATAGTTGTCATACCCGCAGCATATAAATATACTGGCCTTAAGGAAATTGTTTTAGCAACCGACTTTAAACATACCTTTATGACGATGGAACTTGTTCCGTTGATTCAAATAACTTTTTTTTGGGAAGCCACTTTAAACGTTGTACACCTTAAAACAGAAGAAACTTTGAGCGATACACAAAAATCAAACAAAGAGCTACTAAGAAAAGCTTTGGAGAACACTAAGCATCAATTTTTTGAAATTGAACTGAAAGATACTGTGGCTAATACCCTTTATCAAATAGAAAAAGCAAATAAAAATATCGGCATGATGGCTATTCTAAAAACAAATCACGGATTTTTTCAGAAATTAACACATGAGAACATTATAAAAAATATAACCTTTAAGACTGAAATACCGTTAATGGTGTTGCCTCAAATTGAATAAATAAGATAATAGTTAAACGATGGGTTTTAAATTAAATAAACAACGATTCGTTCACTAGAATTCTCTCTTTGGCGTATAAAGTTTTTATCTTATTTCGATAGTGTTTAAACTAATTCTAGGTTACAATATTCAATTCTTAAAGCATAAAAAAATGAAAGAACTTCATAAAATATTAAACGAAATTACACAAGTTACTACCAACATAGAAACCAATTACCCTGAGCTCTATCGTTCATTGGGTGAAAATCCCATGACCTTGCCCGTCAAAAAGCATCCGCACATAGACAAAATGGTTATGCAAGAATATTTAGAGAGTTTAAAGGAATTATTGAAGCATCATCTGGAGACGCATAAGAATAAATAAATAATACCTAAAAACATTATGGGAGAAATCGCTACATCAGATAGACAAATAACCTTGTTCTATAGCTCAAAATCCACAAGAGCAAAACAGACTCTGGCATATGCTAAAGCAGAAGGATTAGCCATTCAAGAAATCGATATACTAAAAACAAAACTAACTGGAACTCAACTTGTGGAACTTGCAGATCGCTTGCATCTTGAAGTGGCCGATTTGGTGAATCAAGAACACCCATCTTATAAAAAGCATTTTGAGTATCACAATTTTTCTACAGACGATTGGATAAAGATGATTCAGCACAATCCTGAAATCATGAAACAACCGATTGCCTTACGTGGTAATATCACTATTTTGGTTGAAACTCCTACAGATATAATTAAAATTTGAGGGCGTACTAGCATAGCTTATATAGAGTTTAGCCTATTTAGATGGTAGTATCTCTCCACTATTTCAGCAAATTAGTTACTTTTTTAATTCTGATGATATAGGTCAAGGGAAACTTCTATGATTCCAAATAACTTTGGTTCCTCTTTACGAAAGAAGAAAAATCACATCATAAGATGAAACAAGTCGTCCGAAGTCTTGAAGAGTATAATAGTCAAACTAAGTTCATTAACCGATGCGTATTGTGGCGTCGTTTGAACAAAGTATAGGAGAAGAGCTTCACTTTTTAAGGGAGATGGACAATACCGAGCGATTTGCCAAAAACTTTAAAGGCAATGAAGTCATTCAAGTTCCTGTGGTATATAGAGAACTATCTACCGATTGACTTATTTGTATGGAATTTTTGGACGGAATAAAAGTATCAGAAATTGACACCTTAAAAGCTGCGAATATTGACCCACCGGCCTTAGCGAAAGTTGGAGTAGATTTATATGTTGAACAGATTTTGAAACATGGATTCTTCCATGCCGATTCCCATCCCAGAAATATTTTAGTGCTACCAGAAATCGGACAGATTTGTTTTATAGATTTTGGTATGATGGGTGCGATTATGCCAAACGATAAAGAAGCCTTAGGTGACCTTTTGCTGTATTTTTTGCGAAAGGATATTAAGAAAATTATGCCTCTACTAGAAAAAATTGCCACAAAAACAGATATCCCCGACTATAAAAAACTTGAACAAGATTTAAATGAATTGGTTGAAGGAGTCAGTAATACGACACTTCAAAACATAAAATTGGGTACAACATTAAATCAGTTTAAAACGGTGTTGTCCGAGAACAAAATCATCTTACCATACTATCTATATATGTTGATTCGTGGTATTGTTATTATAGAGGGAGTAGCACTTAAACTTGACCCCAAATTTAATATTATGGATAACCAGCAACCCTATTCATCGAAGATTATACGAAGACGATTTAACTTAAAACGTCTGTTTAAAAAGAACCTACACCGCTTTCAATAAATTAATGACCTAGTTGATACGCTACCAGATGATATCAATACCATTCTTAAAAAATAAAAGAAGGTAAACTGGTATGGTACACAAACATAAGAGGCTTAAAGAATTTCAAATAGCAACTAGCAAAGCCGTCAATCGCATGGTTTTTGCGGTCATCATAGGGGCTTTGTCCATCGAATCATCCCTTTTGGTTATTGCTATAATGCCTCCTTTGGTCAAAGGGGTGCCTCTTTTGGGTGCTATCGGGTTTGCACTACTGGCCATGCTGAGATTTTATATTGTCATATCTACCTTCAGGAAGGATAAATATTAAAAATTTCTTCATATTTAATTAATAGAATTATATGAACACATATCAAGGAATGAACGAATTAATGGGCTCCTATATTTAGGAGTTCTCATAAGTATGGGTATAGGTCTTATATTGGGGTTGGCGAGAATATGATAAATTAAAGGATTAGGGGTTTGCTAGTATCCGTACTTTTCCAATGGTGGCTATTTTAGGATTTTCTTTGGCAAATCTTACCGAAAATTACACGCCTTGGCTGTTGATGGTAAGATTAGGTACTTTCATTTTGTTTTTAGCCTTTATTCATTTTTTTTAGAAAAAGGAAGAATATGCTAATGGACTAACCACAAATTTAGCGCTAATTGCCACGTTTGTTTTGAGGGTAGTGGTTTCTGCGCAATATTATAAGGATGTAGTTGCAACAGCGGTTATCATCGTTACGGTACTTTCCCTAAAAACCCGATTTTGTTCAGTCATCAGTAATATTACTTCAGAAGAATTATTTGCCTTTTTAAAATTCTTGATAATTGCACTTTTGATATTACCTTTTCTACCGAACAAAACGTATGGTCCCTATGATTTATTGAATCCGTTTGAAATCGGTTCCGTTGTCGTAATTGTATTGTTTTTAAACCTTATGGGCTATTTTTTGCTCAAATAAGTAGGTTCCAAAAAGGGGATTTTGTTAACGCTAATCTTAGGTGGCTTAATAGCAAGCACAACGGTAACTTGGGGTTATACCTCTAGAAGTGTAGAACCTCAAGAACTCTCTAGAAAATATGCTGCGGATATTATAATCGCCTCGGCCATTATGTTTACGCAACTTGCCCTCTTATCCTATATCTTTAACAATGCCCTTTTGACCTATTTGGAAAAACCCTTCGGTGTGCTGACCATAGTCTGCTTAGTGGTCTCTTTAGTATTAATAATAAGGGATACCAATAAACCCGACATCAATATTAAATTGGGTAACCCCTTGAACCTTATTAACGCTATTGGGTTAGGAGTTATTTATGTGGTGATTCTTTTCACCGTTTTTTATAGCAACGAATTTTTCGGAGATAGTGGATTGTATTATTCTGCTCTTATTGCAGGTCTGGCAGACACCGATGCCATTACCATAAGTATGGCTAAATTTTCTTTGGATGGGGAAAAATTGAAACTTGCCTCCTTGCTCATTATTGCAGCAATCATGAGCAATATGTTAGTGAAGTTGGCTATTGCCGTATTTAAAGGAACTAGTACTACTGCGAAGTTCGTGGGTTATACTTTTGGGAGTATCATCTTGATTGGAATCATATATATCCAGATTGGTTGAGGGTAGATTATTTGAATCTGAAATCCATAATCCATTTAGCATCACATCTTACCTAAAAACACCTTACTATAAAAGCGTTTACCCAAACTTGATAAATGTAGCTAAGAGAAACATAATCAAAAATGGCTAAAATCAAAACTGGTGTACACCAAGGTATGACATATGTCATATTTAACTAAAATTTATAGCCCTAATTTCATTGTATCAAATAAATACTTAAAATGAAAAATATTCTCTATGCCACCGATTGTTCAAAGCATGACACCCATACACTTCAATATGCATTAATGTTAAGTGATATACTAAAAGCGAATCTTACTGTTCTACACATATTTAGCCTTCCTCCAATTGTGGTTAAGACCATGCGGCCCAAGAAATATCTAAGTGAACATGCGTACGATGAACAATTACTTGTTTTAAAGCGTTATTGTTCCAACCACTTGAAAGATATAAAGGCAGAAACAGCCATTACATATGAAGTAAAAGAAGATGATTCGGTCACCAATGGAATTCTTTCGGAAATAGCAAACTTGTCTCCAGATTTGTTAATTGTTGGAATGAAGGACGAACATACTGCACGTGGATCGTTTACGGGGAGTATAGCCAAAGCACTTATTGAAAAAGTAGCTACACCCCTTCTTATAGTACCAAGCACAAAGCCGTTCCAAAAAATAAAGACGCTGATTTATGCCACAGACTTTGAGGAGGCTGATGTATTAGCGATTAAAAAATTAGTTAAAATCGCCAAACCTTTTGATACCACGATCAAAATTGTACATATTACCAATAAAGACGAATATAAGGTAAAGGATAAGATGGAGTGGTTCAAAGAAATGCTATTTGAAAAAACAAGTTATAGGAACATAACTTTTGACATTAATATTAATGATAATATATATGAAGGGTTGCGCAATTATATTGATGCCACCAATGCCGATATGATTGTTTTATTGGAACGCAAAGACAATAGTTTTCTAAAAAAACTATTCCATAAAGATTTGATTAAGAAAATGGAGTCCAAAATCACTATTCCAATGTTGAGTCTTAATGCGGAGGCACTTTAAGAAGTTATCGTTCTAGATTTTCTAAGGAAATCACTCGGATATCAATTCAGGTGAGTCTTAGATTATTTGGTGAAAATACATACGTTGAGAATTAAGCAATACCCTACCTAACTTCTATCTGAATGATTCTATCGGTTCGCTTTGTGCATTTCCATGGAGTAAATTGTATATTATAGCGCCAATAAGGTTAACGACGGTAAGTGTTTAGGTGATTTTTAAAAAACCTCTTAGTTTAGTTAGCCAACTCAACTTATTTTCATGGAAGCCCAAGAAACAAATACAAAAATTAAGCAAGAACTCGTAAACAGTATCGTACATGGCTTTGGAATTATTTTTGGTATCGTAAGCATTCCAATACTAATATCCTTTGCTATTAAGAGTGATAACACCCGTGGTATTATCGGTGCGGCTATATATGGTTTTTGTTTTTTACAGCTATTTACTTTTTCTACACTCTACCACGGATTTCAACATGCTCAGGCAAAACGAATATTAGAAATTCTTGACCATATTAGTATTTATTTCTTGATAGCGGGCACCTACACTCCGTTTTTATTGATGTATATGCATAATGCTTTTGGTATTACGTTGCTTTCGGTTTTGTGGGGCCTAACGGCATTGGGAATCATTTTCAAGATTTTTTTCACAGGCAAATGGAAAGTTTTTTCAACACTGATTTATATAGTAATGGGATGCCTTATGATAGTTGGCGGGCGTACTTTCTTTGAAAGTATTCCTGCCGATATTCTTACTATGATTCTAATTGGAGGTGCCCTTTACCTTTTGGGAGTTATCTTTTACTTGTGGGAGAAATATCCATACAACCACGCAGTCTGGCATTTTTTTGTGCTCGCAGCTGCGGTTTGTCATTACGTAGCCATTTTAATGGCAGTCGCTGCGAATAATTGAGATAGCTTTATGCCCTTATTTCGATTAATAAAACCCTTGCGACTAACTTAATGCCTACTTACTAGTAAGTAACTGTCTTATGGTTATATTTCTCTCATACTTTACTGAATTTAGTACGTTTCAATTTTAAAAATAGGGGTTATCGCCACTTCCAAAAAAGAAGAAGAAAGACGCACACCTATTCATCATAATCCTTTAAAAGACTTTCAGAACACAGAGACAAACAACTTATTTTCGATAATGACTATGGAAAGACTTTCAATATCGAAGACGAAGAAACTAGTGACTTAAGGGGAGGCAAAGTGACACGAAGTGACGTATTATCTGATATTGGTTCGTGAGTATTGACAAACCTATTTTATTTGATTTAGAAGAGCTGTGAGATAGCGTATAATGTACAGCTATTAAAGTTTTTCCATAACCTTATGCTATCAATCGCTTTGGAATCCAACAGAGCTACATCGACCTATTTTTTGATGCTTAAAATACCCTTTTTTTATGAATGGCCATACTAGCCTACATAATTGGAAAATTGTTTTTGTTAGCACTATTGGCTATGAATTCAAAATAGGAATGAAAATGTTGAGGTAATCCACATAAATGTCGTCTTAATTATTAAACAATTGTTAAGAAAAGTCAAATTAACTAAGCAAAGAATAGGCTCTAATCTAAGTCAAGTAATAACTATGTAGACGATATCTAAATAGAGTATATCAAACAATATTGTTTTATAGAATCGCTCAAAAAAAACCATACAAATTATTAGATTTGGAAAGTTTTGGTCTCAGGTATTATCAGATTTGGTAAACTGTTCGGAGCTCGAACCTTACTAGTTGATTCCAGTCATTGTTGTATACGTGCTATAATTCATTTCTTGTGCTGACGATTAGCGAAATTCTGATGATATAAATTATGTCAAAGTAACTTTTAGGGTGTAAATACAACTAAAATTTAATTTTCATTTTTAGTTATTCAAACTAAATACAGTTAGAAAATAGTATTGGTATTAGATGATGCTTAAAACTTGAGCTTATGTAATATCTAGTTAGCTTAAGATAATATAAATGTAAGGTTGTGTTTATATCATCGTTAAAAAAGTTACACTTAATGGTATTTAGAAAGCAAATTTATCTAACGGTATTAATGACAGAAACCATCATAGGACTTCTTAATTTATCAGCAAATTGTGATAGATGATTTTCCCATTCTTTCTGATTATTGAACCTACCTCTTTTTTTCCAACCAAAACCGGCATAATAAATAACTTTATGATTTTTTACCTTTAATTGTGCGTAAGCGTTATTGAGGTCATTTTCTTCCACATTATATATTTCAAATCCTTTAAAATAATTTGAATTAGCTATAATGCCGGTGCCCAGTTCTGAATCACCATGAGGCTGCCAATAACTTACCCATCCTTTATTTTTACTTCCTGATACTTTTCCGTCTTTTTCATGAAGAGTCAATCCTGCGTACACTTCTTCAGAACCCTCTAATTCAACTTTAAATTTCGAGAAATTGTTTCCGCGGTCGAGACTAACTATTTTTGACTCCTTAATTGTATTTCCCGAAGCATCCCAGTCGGCGATTTCAAGATAAAAACTAGTTCGAATAGGACCTGTGGTAATTGTTCGCCATCTAGTATAATTTTTTGAAAAGTAATAGGTGCTGTCTTTTTTAATTGCCAACCCTCCGACTCCTCTGCTGTTACCTACATGAAAGTCATCGAGACCTTCACCAGTATCTTCATGATAGGTGCCATCGGTTTCAGTTTCTTTTTTATACCAATTGTTAATAATCGGATAATCGACTTTTTTTAACCAAGCATCTACCCCACTTGATAATGTGCCGCCAGCAACACCGTCTTCAACCATTTTTTGAGCCGTAGGGCCAAACATACGAAAAGCTACTCGGTCATTTTCCCAAGCATAGTCATCGGTACGTTCTGGAACAAAACGTGAATAACAGTAATCTTTTGATTCAGGTCTATTTGCTTCAGAAATCGAAATAATCTCAAATTTTTTTTCTGATTTTGGACTTAGTAAAGGTTGAAAAATAAGTTCATCCATTATTCCGTCCCCATCATTATCGATTAATTGTGTAACCAATAACTTATCTGTGGCCACATCTTTTACTCCAAGATTTGTAAGGCTATCAACTATTAATAACTCTTTTGTTAATGAAATGGTCTCAAAAGAGCGCTCTTGGTCTAAAGTGTTTTTCACTAATATCGTCAATGGTTTTTCTTTTTGGGAACACGAGAAAAACAATATTGATGCAAAAAAGGCAGAGATAACAGTATTTATTTTCATAATTGATGCTTTTTAACCGCTAATCTTCATTATTTGGTTTGCCTATTGTTGCAAGTATTCCTCCGTCAACATATAGAATATGGCCGTTTACAAAATTACTTGCCCTAGAGGATAAAAAGATAGCTGCACCAGCCAAGTCGTTAGGGTCTCCCCATTTAGCTGATGGAGTTCTGTTAATGATAAATTCATTAAAAGGATGGCCATCTACCCGAATAGGAGCAGTTTGTGCGGTAGCAAAATAGCCCGGACCAATACCGTTTATTTGAATGTTATGTTTCGCCCATTCCGTAGCCATGTTTCGTGTAAGCATTTTAAGACCGCCCTTGGCAGCTGCATAAGCACCTACCGTATTTCTGCCGAGTTCTGACATCATGGAACACATATTAATTATCTTTCCTTGTTTCCTTTCAATCATGCCTCGTACAACATGTTTAGAAACAATAAAAGGGCTAACTAAATCAACATCGATGACCTGTTTGAAATCGGCAACTGCCATATCTTCTAAAGGTGTTCGTTTGATAATACCGGCGTTGTTTACCAAAATATCTATTGGTCCTACCTCCTTTTGAATTTTTTGAACGGCATTTATGACCTCGGCTTCATCGGTTACGTCAAATTTATATCCCTTTGCTTTAATGCCTAAAGATTCGTAATGGGCTACAGCATCATCGATTTTTTGTTGTGATGAATTCCCGTTTACTAGTATCGTGGCTCCTGCTTTTCCTAAACCTTCAGCCATGGCCATCCCTAGACCGTGGGTGCTTCCTGTGATCAAAGCTATTTTTCCTGACAGGTCAAATAAGTTTATTGACATAGTTTTTGGTTTATCTTAGTTCATCTATTTTGCAGTGATCCATATCTCCGTAGTCCAAATTCTCTCCAGCCATACCCCAAATAAAAGTATAGTTACTTGTTCCTGATCCGCAATGAATAGACCATGGGGGCGAGATTACCGCTTCATTATTGCCCATCCATATATGTCTGGTTTCTTGAGGTTGACCCATAAAGTGGCAAACCGCTTGGTCTTTTGGGACCTCAAAGTAAAAATATACTTCCATACGTCGATCGTGAACGTGGGCGGGCATAGTGTTCCAAACACTTCCGGTTTTTAGCTCGGTCATTCCCATTTGTACTTGACAGGTTTCTACTGTGCTGTTTACAATCAACTTTCTTATCGTACGTGCATTGGCTGTTTCCAAAGACCCCATTTCTACTATTTCCGCATCAGCGGCACTTACCTTTTTAGTAGGAAATGCTTTGTGGGCAGGGGTGGAGTTTAAATAAAATTTAGCCACATTTGAAGTGTCAGCACTATTGAATACTATGTCTTTATTACCTTTACCTATATATAAAGCCTCTTTGTAATCAAGATCGAACTTTTTGCCATCGACTGTTATCGAACCTTTACCGCCTACGTTTATAATGCCTAATTCACGACGCTCCAAAAAGTAGTCGGCTTTTAATGGATCAATGGTTTCCAATTTAAGCTCTTTGTTTGTTGGAACGACTCCACCGACAATATATCGATCATAGTGTGTGTAAACCAAATTGATGGTATCTGGCTGCATTAAATCTTTTATTAAAAACTCATCTCTTAATTGTTCTGTGTCGTATGTTTTGACTCCTTTAGGTGAAGCTGCGTACCTTACTTGATAATGAATTGCCATAGGTATGTTTTACTGATTATTTAATAGTATCTGTACTTAATTGATGTTTTTTTGACTGTTAAGTCAATGTAAATATAAGTAAATGCTATAGAATACAATCGATTGTATTTGGTCATTTTTATATGTTTGTTTGTATATTAGAGCAGTATACAATTCAATGGAAAATAATAAGGTAACCATACACGATATTGCAAGAGCCTTGAATATTGATAGTTCTACTGTTTCAAGAGCATTGAACAACAGTCCCAGGGTTACCCAGGTAACCAAGTTTAAGGTTTTAAATAAAGCCACTGAATTAGGGTATCAGCGTAACCTTATGGCATCTAATTTCAGAAAACAAAAGAGCAATCTTATTGGAGTTGTCGTTCCGAGAATATCGCGTCATTTTTTTTCGTCGGTCATTGCTGGGGTTGAAGAAGTAGCCTTTGAGTCAGGATATAATGTTATTATCTGCCAATCATTGGAAAGCCTGGATAGGGAGCGTAACATAACGGAGACATTGTTAGCGAATAGAGTAGATGGAGTTTTGATTTCAGTATCAATGGAAACTAATAGTAATGACCACTTGTTACAATTGAAGAAGAATGGCACCCAATTTTTATTCTTTGACCGGCATCGTCAAATTAGTGGAATTAATAGTGTGCTAATTGACGATTTTCAAGGCGGTTTTGACGCTACTGAACATCTAATATCCAAAGGTTGTCAAAATATTGCCCATCTTTCAGGCCCACAAGAACTAAAAATATATGAGAATCGTTTGAATGGTTATAAATCTGCCTTAGAAAAACATCACATTAAGTATCGACCTGAATTAGTACTGTATTCAAGACTAATGGAAAAAGATGGTAAAGAAAGTATAGAAAAATTACGTTCTTTACCTATTAAAATTGATGGAGTATTCGCTGCCAATGATGTGTCGGCCATTGGTGCTATGAAACATCTTAAGAAAAACGGAGTTCAAATTCCCAAAGATGTCGCCATAGTAGGTTTTAGCAACGAACCTATTTCATCTATTATAGAACCCTCGCTAACCACGATAGATCAACCTGGTTATCAAATGGGAAAACAAGCTACTGAAATTTTACTCGAACAAATCATGAATGGGAAGTCTTTGTCTAATGGAAAAAAAATAATACTAAAATCTTCTTTAATTGAACGTGAATCTTCTAGAAAATGAAGTTTAAAAAACACATGTTGCTTTTTGTTAGTAGTTTGTCTCTTATAATAGTTTCGAGCCAGAATGTTGATAATAAGACAACTACCTTGAAATTTAAGAATATTTCATTACAGGAAGGGCTATCTCAAAATTCGGTACTGACTATTGTGCAAGATGACAAGGGGTTTATTTGGTTTGGTACCAGAAATGGTCTAAATAAATATGATGGTAATACCTTTGTTACCTACCGTTACAATACGCAAGATTCTACAAGTTTGAGCAGTGGGTACATAAAATCTTTGTTTCAAGACAAACGCGGTAATTTATGGGTGGGTACCACAAACGGCTTGAACAAATATGATGCAGAGCGTGATAACTTCATGAGATACATTCATCCTAATAGTACCAATAGTCACCTCAAAGATGAAATATGGAGTATAATAGCTGATGATAATGACCATTTATGGATAGGCTCAAATTTCGGTTTGGGAAGGATGGATTTAAATAGTAATAAAATTAAATATTATACGCACAAGAAGGAGGATACTACCAGTTTGTCCGATAACCGTATTCGGGCTCTCGAAAAAACCTCAGATGGGAAGTTGTGGATAAAAACAGTACAGAATGTAAATAGTTTCAATGTCAAAACCCAATCATTTAATCGGTATGAATATCCCAAAGATTTGCACAAGGGAATTAACGGTAATTCATTGCCCGCACTTTATGAAGATAGTCAACAAAGATTATGGCTAGGGTTTAGAAATGGCCTTGCATTATTCAATAGCGATTTAGATAAATTTGAGCTCTTTAAATTATCATTAAAAAATGAATACGCTATTACTAATCATGTCAGAAGTATCTACGAAGACGATTTTGGAAATTTATGGGTGGGAACTTATGTTGGATTGTATATTATTAATGTAGATAAGAATTTCATTGTGCATATAGTACATGATGAAAATAACCCTAATAGTTTAAGTCAAAATTCTATTTATAAGATATATGGCGATAGCAAGGGTGATATTTGGATCGGCACATACGCCGGGGGTATAAATTATTATAACCGTAGTTATGACCTGTTCAAACATTTTTCATCGGGCACTAATTCTTCAAAAATTAACTATAAGGTGGTAAGTTCTATCGTTCAAGATTCATACGATAATCTATGGATTGGTACTGAAGGTGGGGGTGTTAACTTTTATGATAAAAAAGCTGGTGCATTCACTTATTTTACACATGATGACGAAAATAAGAATAGCCTCAGTTCAAATAACGTAAAAGCGATGATTCGTGATCATACAGGGAATTTCTGGATCGGAACCCACGGTGAAGGTTTGAATTTTTTGAACACAAAAGAACGTCCAATGAAGTTTGAAAAATATAAAAATAGGGACAGTGATTCTACGAGCTTAAGTAATGATAGGGTGATTGCTTTATATGAGGATAATGCTAATAATATTTGGATAGGGACGTCGGGAGGGGGGCTTAATGTTCTTAATAAAAGAACAAAATCTATTGAAAGGATAAGTGCAAGCAATAGTCAAATAGGCGATATTATTTTTACAATTTCTGGCACATCAGATCCAAATATTATTTTGGTAGGAGGGGATAAGCACCTAGCAAAAGTACATATCCAAACTAAGGCAATTACTTCGATTCCTTATACTGGAACTGGAGATGTCGTTTCAGGCTTAAGTTCGGTTTTATGCACCTATAAAGACCCATGCAATAATCTATGGGTTGGTACCGAAGGATCGGGTCTTTACTGTTACAACGAAACCACAAACTCAGTGATTAGATATGGTGTTGAAGAAGGTCTACCCAACGATGTTGTGTATGGTATACTCCCCGATGACAAGAATAATATATGGTTAAGTACTATTCGCGGATTGAGTAGATTAAACCTACAAACACGGGAGTTTAAGAATTTTGATAAATCTGATGGGCTTCAAAGTAACGAATTTAATTACGGGGCCTACTTAAAAAATAATAAGGGAGAGCTATTATTTGGAGGCGTTAACGGCTTTAATGTTTTTGACCCTGATAGAATTAGTGAGAATGCCTTTATTCCACCGGTCTCAATAACGTCGTTTAGGGTCAATAGTGAACCATTTTTACAAAATAAGGACTCAATTGAAATCATTGCTCTAAACCATGATCAAAATGTTTTAGATTTTGATTTTGTTGCTTTAAGTTATTCTCAGCCGAACAAGAATCAATATGCCTACAAATTAGAAGGTTTTGATAGTGAGTGGAATGAAGTGGGTAATAAAAGGACGGCAACCTATACCAACCTTGATGCAGGAGATTATACTTTTAAGGTGAAGGCTTCTAATAATGATGGATTATGGAATGAAAAAGGCAAGTCACTGTCTTTTACCATTCTTTCGGCACCGTGGCAAACATGGTGGGCTTATGCAATGTATTCACTATTAATTATTGGGGCACTACTAGTGATAAGAAGAAACGGTATTCAAAGGATATATGCCAAGAACGAATTACAACAGGAACGTCTTGAAAAAGAAAGAATTGAAGAGGCTAATAGATTGAAACTCGAGTTATTCACCAATATCTCGCATGACTTTCGCACACCGCTTACCCTTATAATAGGACCTCTTGAACGCATGTTGAAATTAAAAAAAGGCACTACCTTAATTCAAAATCAGCTTGAAATAATGCACCGGAATGCAAGTGTGCTGATGCAACTGATTAATCAATTATTGGATTTTAGGAAGACTGATGCCGGAAAAATGCAGCTTCAGGCGTCCGAAGGTAATATTGTTTCATTTATAGCAGATGTGAAATTAGCCTTTGAAGATTTGGCCAGTAGTAGGAATATTGAATATAAGCTCTCGATATCGTCAGAGAATATTCAAGTATGGTTCGATAAGATTATGCTTGAAAAAGTACTTTTCAACCTTCTTTCCAACGCCTTCAAATTTACTAGTGATTATGGTCAGATCAGTATTGAGATTGAGGGTAATAAAAATTCAAAAACGAATAAGGTTAAAATTAGGGTAAGGGATAATGGAAAAGGAATTCCTAAAGAAAACATCAATGTTATATTTGATCGGTTTTATCAGTATGGAGAACGTTTTGGAACAGGTATAGGCCTTCCACTTGCTAAAAGTTTGGTCGAATTACATCAAGGTTTGATCAAAGTAAAAAGTACCGAGAAAAAAGGAACTTGTTTTACGGTTTTATTACCTCTAGGTAAAGCGCATTTAAGTAATGATCAATGTGTTCAAAGCGATTTGTTAGCGAATGAAAGTGACCTTTATGATTTGGAAAGATCAGCTTACTTGGAGCAAGGATACCTGGAGCAAAGGTTAGACGTGCAGAAGGAAATATATTATAATGAAACACTAACTTCAATTTTGGTGGTGGAGGATAACACCGAAGTACGAACCTTCATAAGAGGTTTATTTAAAAATACCCATAACGTATTTGATGCAGCAAATGGTGCAATCGGTATGGAGATTGCCAAAATTTACCCAATTGATTTAATCATAACCGATGTGTTGATGCCGGTTATGGACGGAATGGAACTGTGCCATAACATAAAAACGAATGTTAGAACTAGTCATATTCCGGTAATTATGTTGACCGCCCGCACTGCAGAGGATTATCAAAAATCAGGTTATAGAACTGGCGCAGACGCTTATATCACAAAGCCTTTTGATGCAGAAATTCTTGAGTTAAGGGTCAATAACCTCTTAAAATCGAGAAGAGACCTTATTGAGAGGTTCAAAAAAGATGTCATTCTTCGACCGAAAGAGGTCACAGCTACTTCAGCCGATGAAGATTTTTTAAAGAAGGCTATTAAAATTGTAGAAGAGAATATGACCAATTCAAAGTTTACGGTACAGGTACTTATCGACGAAATGAATATGAGTAGATCTGCTTTATACAGAAAGCTAAAATCTTTGACCGATCAATCACTTACGGAATTCATACGAGTAATAAAATTAAAAAGAGCTGCTCAACTTATGGTTAAGACAGAGATGACTATTTCTGAAATTGCTTTCGATCTGGGGTTCAATGATCAAAAAAATTTTAGGAAGTCCTTTAAGCAGCAATTTAATAAGGTGCCTTCTAAGTATAGGGCAGACCATGAATCGTAAAAAAAAATCTGATACAACGCAAAGAAGAAAAAATGAAATTTCTATGCTCGTTTTAAGGCTTAAAAGAATAGTTGTTTCATAATATTCTAAGCTTTTTTCTACTAACCTGAGTTCGATTAATAATATTTGATTATTATGCAACAAAAAAGATAGATTTTCAGTAAATTAAAGTGTTGAAATTCAATTCATTAATCTAAAAATCTATCTATGGTAATCTACTCTAAAGTTAC
>NZ_VAUW01000043.1 GCF_005771495.1 Maribacter sp. ACAM166 | reverse complement strand
GAGCAATACCAACTCACGTAAGCAAATGGCACGTACAAGCTTACTTTGATGAATTTTGTTTTAGAATCAACCGCTCTCAATTCAAGCAAAGTATTTTTCATAAAACTATAGAAAGAATGGTCTTAGCCAAACCTATTTATCATAAAAACATAAAACAGATACTAGGCGTATAACTCAATCTTTTAAAATAAATTCAGCTCTAGTAAAACGGATAATAGTAGTAAGGAATACAAAAAGGATTTTTAGATACTATTTTTGATTATAGCCCTGTAATTAATGGTTTTATAAAATAAAAGGAAGCTATTTTTGGTCAAATCAAAATAAAAATAACCAGACTGGTATAGAAGGCAGATTATTAATAATTAAATTTTGATAGCAATAATGAAAATAACTAAAATAGAATCGATTTGTACCATTGTTTTAAACGCATTTAAAAATCGGTTACCGGGTATAGTAACGATTGTTATGATGATAGCTGTGAATCTTGCAATTGCCCAACAGGTAAAACAAGATTATCCAATAAAACCTGTTCCATTTACAAAGGTCCAGATTAAGGATAATTTTTGGCAAAAAAGACTTGAAACCAATAGAGAAGTAACAATCCCATATACTTTTCAAAAAAGTGAGGAAACTGGAAGGATAAATAATTTTGAAAGAGCTGGGGGTTTGGAAGAGGGACCGTTTGAAGGAATCTTTTTTAATGACTCAGATGTTTTTAAAATCATTGAAGGAGCAAGCTATTCACTTCAGGTACATCCAGATGAAAGGTTGAAAAAATATCTAGATGATGTTATTTTTAAAATTGCGGCCGCACAAGAAGAGGATGGATATTTGTATACAAATAGGACTATAGACCCATCAAAAGCGGCTGACAAAGGAGGGGAGAAGAGATGGACAGATTTAGGAGTGTATCATGAACTATACAATGTAGGACATTTGTATGAGGCAGCAGTTGCGCATTTTGAAGCTACTGGCCAGCGTAACCTTTTGGATGTTGCCATTAAAAATGCAAATTTAATAGAAAACGTCTTTGGTCCTGCCAAAAATATGGGAGTACCGGGACATCAAGAAATAGAACTAGGATTGGTAAAACTCTATCGGGTTACCGGAAATAAAAAATATTTAAATCTCGCCAAGTTTTTTATAGACCAAAGAGGTAATGAGGATGGTCATACCCTATATGGGGAATACGCACAAGATGCAGAACCTTTTAGAAAACAAGAAAAGGCCGTGGGGCATTCTGTAAGAGCGGGTTATTTTTATGCAGGAGTCACCGATATTGCGGCAATAACAGGTACTCATGAATATGATGCCTCATTACATAAGATTTGGGACAATATAATTGATGCTAAAATTTACTTGACAGGCGGTATTGGAGCGGAGCCTAAGCATGAGGGTTTTGGACCAGATTATGAACTTCCGAACGCTACTGCCTATACAGAGACTTGTGCTGCGATTTCGTTAATGTTTTGGAACCATAGACTCTTTTTATTGGAGGGTGATGTAAAATACATGGACGTTTTTGAAAGAACGCTTTACAATGGGTTTTTATCTGGGGTATCTTTTGAAGGGAATACTTTCTTTTATCCAAATCCTTTGGAAACGGATGGTTTCTCAACTTTTAATCAAGGTGTCTGTGGACGCTCACCGTGGTTTGATTGTTCTTGCTGCCCAGTTAATGTTGTAAGGGTTTTACCTTCATTACCAGGTTATATATATGCTACAAAGGATGATGAAGTATTTGTAAATTTATTTATAGGAAGTACGGCAGAATTAAATGTGGGTGGTAAGGATTTGATTATAAACCAAACAACTAATTATCCGTGGGATGGGGCAGTCGAAATTTCATTTGATAATAAGGAGGATGTTATTGCTGATATTAAGATTCGAGTACCAGGTTGGTTGCGGGGAGAAGTAATGCCCGGTAATTTATACCAGTATCAGGACGAAAAGGATTTAAAGGTTGAACTTAGTGTAAATGGTAAAAAACAAAAGGCCTTTATTTCTGATGGATACCTTGAGCTTGATAAGAAAAGTTGGAAGGAAGGTGATAAGGTTAATCTGAATTTTGAAATGGAAGTGCGTAAAGTCGTGGCCAATGAAAAAGTTGTTGCAGACCGAGGAAAAATAGCATTGGAAAGGGGACCATTAGTATATTGTGTGGAGGAAGCGGATAACCCTGATGGGGTCCTTTCTCTTGAAATTCAAGAACAGGGAAATCTTAATTACACCTTTGAAAAAAACCTTCTGAACGGAGTGGGGAAAATTACAGGAGCAGCCATGATGGGCAACGAAAAAAAGAAGATTACCGCCATACCTTATTTTGCATGGGCGCATAGAAAAATGGGTGAAATGGCAGTTTGGATTGATGCCAAATAGGAAACACTTTTAAAGTGAGAATCAGAACTAATAAGCACAAGGGATGAAAATAAGATATTGATAATAATGATTTTTACGGTATTATTTTCCTGTAAGGGACATAAATCAATTGATGAAATTTCCTCCTTGATTGCAACTAAAACTACTTCTAACTATGTCGAACATAGGTTGCCTTTAAAGGAGTCACCTTATTTGGAACTCCCTCTGGGAGCCATTAAACCCAATGGCTGGTTAAGAGAGCAATTACAGGTAATGGCTTCAGGAATGACAGGGAATTTAGATAATATTTACCCGGAAGTCGTGGGGCCACGTAATGGATGGTGATGGTTGGGTGGAGATGGAGATGGTAGGGAAAGAGGCCCTTATTGGGTAGATGGTCTCTTGCCTTTGGCTTATATACTGGAGGATGAAAATTTGAAGGATAAGGTACAAAAATGGGTAGATTGGACAATTAACAATCAAACGGAAGAAGGATATATTGGTCCTGTACCTTTTGATAAGGAGCCAGAATATGAAGTTGGATTGCAAAGGGGGAAACGTAAGGATTGGTGGCCAAAAATGGTAATGTTGAAAGTGCTACAACAATATTATAACGCTACGGGAGATCAGCGTGCGATTGAAACCTTAACAAAATACTTTAAATATCAATTAAAGGAACTTCCAAACACCCCTCTTGATAAATTAACACTTTGGGCGAATAGAAGAGGGGTGATAATTTACAAGTAGTGTATTGGTTGTATAAATTAACTGGAGAAAATTTCCTTTTGGAGCTTGGTGATATCCTCCAGGAGCAGACTTTTCCATGGACTACTGTATTTTTGAACAAAGAAAACTATAATAATTCTGAAGAAGTATGGTATTATGACAAGTTGAAAGGCTACCCATTTGATTCTACCGAAATCAATTCCTTAACGGTTTCAAAAATTTGAGGCCTTCATACGGTCAATTTAGCGCAAGGGTTGAAAGAACTTATTGTAGCCTATCAAAAGGATGGAGACAATAACCATTTAATTGCGGTAAAAAAAGCGCTTAAAGATATTAAGAAATATCATGGTCAGGTTCAAGGAATGTATGGTGTTGATGAACCGTTGCACGGCTCAAACCCAATTTAGGGGATAGAATTTTGCGCTATTTCCGAAGAAATGTTTTCCTTAGAAACTATGGTGAAAATTACCGGAGTTATGGAATTTGCCGATCAACTTGAAAAAATCACCTATAATGCATTCCCAGTACAGGCATCGGATGATTATAGTTCAAGACAGTATTTCCAGGCTGCAAACCAGATTGAAATCAGCGACAGAATGGATATGTCTTTTCAAAGCAACGGACACAAGGGAATCAATTTTGTTTACGGAATCCTTACGGGCTATCCCTATTGTACAACCAATATGCATCAATCATGGCCAAAATTCACACAAAATTTGTTTTATGCTACACCTGATGGAGGGGTTGCGGCATTGCAGTATGCTTCTAGCACAGTAAATATGAAGGTTGCAGATAATGTTCGTTTACAAATTGTAGAAACAACAGGATACCCTTTTAGGGAAAATATTAATTTTGAATTTCAACTTGATAAAGATGCCAAATTCCCTTTTCACTTACGAATTCCAGCATGGAGCAACGGGGCATCTATTAGTGTAAATGGTAAAAAAATAGACACCAAAATTTCAGATAGGTAATGGAAGAATGGCGATATCATAAGATTACCTATGCAACTAGAAACATCTTTATGGTATGAATTTACCAATGCAGTGGAAAGAGGGCCATTAGTCTATGCTTTAAAAATTGAAAGCGAGGAAAAAGTCAAGATAACCAATGATATTTACAAACAATTCACAGAAGTTTTTTCAAAAGAACCCTGGAACTTTAGATTACTACAAAAGTAACTGGATAATATTCCAAATTCTATTGAAATTATAGAGAATTCATGGAACGGGGCCTACCCTTGGAACCTTCAAAATACACCAATATCCTTAAAAATGATGGGAATTAGGATACCGGAGTGGAAAGCTGTTGAACGAGTTCCAAATTTGCCTGCTTTTTGGAGACCATATTCAGCGGATAAAGGAATAATAGAAGATATTATTTTGGTTCCCTATGGCTGTAACACTTTGCGTATTTCTCAGTTCCCTACTTATGATGCCTATTAGTTTTTTTTGACGATTATAACCGGAAGCAATGGTTTATGCTTTTTTATTAAAGGTTTATTTTAATACATTTCTATGAACTCATAAGGGGACACGTCGCCTAGTAGCTGTGGAGTCTAAAACTATTGTAATTCTCTCTCGATAAATATCCAATTTTTTTGTGCAAACTAGAATTTACCGAAGATTTAAATAAGTTTTCAAGAATATTGTAGTACATACATAACCAGCAATATTTTTTATTTAATTCTGGAGAATATAAATTAGTTAGATTATTACCTTAGTAAAAGAATATAAGTTCAAATCATAAGTGCAACACGAATATTGAGCCTTGCATGAAATAAAATCATAAACAATTTTGCCTTTTTCAAAGGTATCAAATTTATTCGCTACTCAAAGTAGGATTATCCCAAACAGAAATAAGCGCTCAAGTAGGTGGTCCATAAAACACTATAAGCCGCGAGTTGAGTAACGTACCTAAGCGAGGGCAAACAGCTGGGCTTTATATTGTAGAACACGCCCAGGGCAAGACTAATTTGAGCCACAGTACCAAGCCTAAACAAATTCTTTTTGGGCGAAGGTCCGAAAAAGTGCATTGAAGGACCTATAAGCCATCAAAAATGGAGTCCGGATTTCATAGCGAATCGATCTAACAAAGAGGCCGGGTTCTGCGTAAACCACGAGACTATATACAAGTGGATATGGGCCGAAAAATACAGTGACCATAAGGGTCATGTGAACTATAAAAAATTATACAGGCTTTTGTTTCATACGGGACGAATACAAAAACGGAATTAAACCAAAGATAAACGTGGCGTCATTACTGGCCGAATAGGCATTGACAAACGACCAAAGGTTGTAGAACATCGCTCACGTATCGGCGATATAGAAGTTAATCTTATGATAGGGGAAAATCATAAGTCGGCTTTATTGGTGATGACTGATAGGACGACTTTAGTAACTATGATTGAAAAACTAAATAGTAAAAATGCAGAAGAAGTCTATCATAAAATGAACGAACGGCTTACTAACTTTAATTCATCTTGGGTCGAAACACTCACCCTTGATAATAGAAAAGAATTTGCCTATCACTACAAAATAGTAAAAGACTTAAACGTGAAAATATATTTTACAAGACCTTAGACGTCGTAGGGCAAAAGGGCGGTAGTGAAAGGAATAGGAGTCATCAGAAGATTTTTCCGTATGAAAACAGACCTTCGACATGTTTCGGCTAAAAGGATAAAAGAAGTAGAAAGATTACTAAATTAAAGACCCATTAGAAAATTCAGTTGTAAGAACCCAATTGAAGGCCTAAAAGATAAGTGTATTGCACTTATGGGTTGAACTCAGCGAAGTATATAATATTATAGCTTAAAATTAAAACCTTCTTGTACTTTAAGATTGTATTTTTTCTCATTGAATTGAAATAGAAATGCGCCTTTTTTGGAGGAACTCATATCTTTTTCATCCAACTTAATTAGAATATCTAAAGAATTGAACTTGTTAATGAAGTTTCGTTTGTCCAATTTCCTATCCAATATGGCTTCATACAGTTTTTGTAATTGGCGCATTGTAAATTTTTCAGGTAACAGTTCAAAGCCAATGGGTTTGTTTAATGCTCTTTTGCGTAATCTAGACATTGCGCGTTCCACCATACGGTTATGGTCAAAAATCAATTTAGGTGCATCCTTAAGATTAAACCAATGTATTGGGTTTTGTTTTAAAAGTTCCTTGTTATGAGATGCGATATCAATTAAGGCATAATAAATAACAGAAATTGTTCTCTCGGCAGGATCACGATCTACTTTGGAGAACGAATATACCTGTTCCATATATATATTGTTTAGACCTGTCAAATGATTAAGTATCCTGATGGCCGCTTTGTCTAAATCCTCTTCTTTTTTAAGAAAACCTCCCATTAAGGACCAATTTCCCTTTTCTGGTTCAAAGTCTCTTTTAACTAATAAAATTTTTAATTGTTCTTTATCAAATCCAAAAATTATACAATCAACTGCCAATAGAATCTTGTCTTCCTTATTATAGTTATTTAAAATCATTGTTGAATTTTTGCTTAGCAAATTTAACAACATTTAGATAATTTTTAATTAAATAACCCGGCTATTCCTAAAAAGCTAAATTATTACTAATTGGACTGGTTAATTCTTAATGTGCTAAAATATTAGTGTTAAAATTACACATATTTAAATATAGCTCTTGCATATGTGTTTTTTATTTATATATTTACTTGTGTATTTATGACACTTAATAAACAACCAGACTCACTTATGAAAAAAAAACTAATTCGTTTCAGATTTGAATTTCGACTTCCCAAATACGTTGGGAAATTGACTTTTCTCCTATTATTGGTTACTGTGTGCGGCTTTGGACAAACCCAAAAAACAATTCAAGGTACTGTCGTTAGCGCTACTGATGATATTCCATTATTAGGAGTCAATGTTATTGTAAAGGGTACCAATATAGGGACCGTAACTGATTTCGATGGAAAATATTCCATTCAAGCTTCATCTTCTGATGTCTTACAGTTTAGTTCTGTTGGTTTTAAAGCGTTTGAAACTCCTGTTTTAGAAGAGTCTATAATCGATGTTTCCTTAGGAGAAGATGCAACCCAACTCAACGAAGTTACCATTACCAGTATTGGTTATGGTACAGTTGAAAGAAGGGAAATAACCAGTGCTGTTGCTAGTGTTGATGCTGAAGAATTTAACAGGGGTAATATCAATGACCCTTCACAATTATTACAGGGTAAAGTAGCGGGGTTATCAATTGCAAAACCTGGTGGTGATCCAAATGCCGGTTTCAATATTCGTTTAAGGGGGTTGTCAACTTTTGGGGCTAATTCTCAACCCTTAACTGTTATCGATGGAGTAGTTGGAGGTTCTTTAGCTTTAATTGATCCAAATGATATAAAATCTATAGAGGTTCTTAAAGATGCATCTGCGGCAGCTATTTACGGAACTAGGGGTGCTTCTGGGGTTATTTTGGTAACTACTAAAAAAGCTGTTGGCGTAGATGCAGCTAGAATCGATTATAATACATATTTAGCAGTTGAAAGTGTTGCTAGGTTTGTGCCTAATTCTACCCCAGAACAATTTGTTGAGGCCGGTGGTATTGACAACGGTTATAAAACTGATTGGTTGGGTTTATTAACACGAACAGGAATATCAAACGTTCATAATTTAGCAATTTCTAATGGCACTAAAAATGGTAATTATAGAGCTTCAATTAACTACAGGGACGTCGAAGGTGTTGGCTTAGGTACTGGCTTTGAGCAATTAAACGCAAGATTCAACTTTGAACAGCGTGCCTTGAACGATAAATTTATTTTGACACTAAATGGTGGTATTACAAAAAGAAGTGCCCAATTTAAGCCATATGAAGCACTTCGGTTTGCGATAATTGCGGATCCAACAGCTCCGGTTTATAATGGAGGCGACCCAGCTAACGGTTATTGGGAGCCTACTACGCCAGAGTATCACAACCCATTAGGAATTGCGAATGAAGTCACAGATGAAGGTGAGTTTAAAACTATGTTGGGGAATATTAGGGCTAAATATAATTTCACAGAAAATTTTGACTTTTCGGCATTCTACTCGTTACAATATGAGAGTGACCTGCGTTCCCAATACTTTTCCTCAAAAACACGCTTTTCGACTGCATCAGGTCAAAATGGGCGTGCACGCAAAGAAAGTGAGGATAGACAGAATGAACTTTTCGAATTAACGGCCAATTATCAGAAAACCTTCAATGGTTTAAAGGTTTCCTTATTAGGAGGTTATTCTTGGCAGCAATTGTCATTTGAGAATTTCAATGCCTTTAATACTAATTTTATTACAGATGATTTGCTATATAATTCTTTGGAGCTAGGTTTGGGTACAGCTACCGGTAGTGATGCGTTTGCTGGAATGAATAGTCAAAAGGAAGAATCTAGATTAATTTCTTTTTTTGGTAGGGCTATGTTTAATTACGAGAACAAGCTTTTCATAAGTGGTTCTTTTAGAAGAGAAGGATCTTCAAAATTTGGTATAAACGAACAGTGGGGTGATTTTTATTCTATTAGTGGAGGAATTGATTTTGCGGAGATGTTTGAGATTCCATTTAGCGCTTTAAAGCTTCGTGCAGGTTATGGTGTTACAGGTAATTTACCAAATGAAAACTATGAAAGCCGAACAAGGCTATCAAGAGGCTCTAGAAGTTTTTTTAATAATACACGTTATTTGCAAGGTGTTAATTTTACATCCAACCCTAACCCAAATCTTAAATGGGAGGAAAAGGCCGAAACCAACATAGGTTTGGACTTTGGTTTCTTGAATTCCAGAATATATGGCTCAGTTGACGTTTACAGCAGAAATACAACAGATGTTTTACAGTCCGTTAGCGTTCCAGTTCCACCCAATTTTTTCCCAAATACCTTATTGAATATTGGCGAATTAAAATCCAATGGTCTGGAAATAGCTTTGAATGGAGCAGTGGTTCAAAAAACAGATTTTTCTTATGATACAGGAATAACCTTTTCAACATTCAATACTGAACTTGTTAGTTTAGATGGTGATAGGGAGCAAATATTCCTTGGAAATCTTGGTGCTCCCGGATTGAATAATATTTTGGTGATTCGTGTAAAGGAAGGGGAAAAGATAGGTGATATCATGGCGCCAACCTTTGAAGGATTGGATGATCAGGGTAGAAGAATAATCACAGATATTAATGGGGATGGTACTATTAACCAAGAAGATGATGCTGTAGTGGCAGGAAATGGTCTGCCAGATTTTGAATTGGGGTGGAGCAACTCATTTAATTATAAGAATTTAGATCTTAATTTCACGATTAGAGGTGCTTTTGGCCATAGTTTGGTAAATATCAATAGGGCCTATTATGAATCTCCTGCTGCCTCGAATAACTATAACCCGGTTAGAACCAAATATTATTTACCAGAATTGACACAGCCAGAAAGTTGGAACAGCTATTATGTAGAAAAGGCAGATTTTCTGAAGCTAGACAACATCACTTTGGGCTATAACTTTGAAATCAGTAAATCTTCTGCTATAAAGAGTTTTAGACTGTATGCCTCAGGACAGAATTTATTTGTAATCAGTGGCTATTCAGGTGTTGATCCGGAGGTTCGGTATACATATGGTGGTTCGCCCTTGGCACCTGGTGTTGAAGACCGAAATTCTTATTTCCGTACAAAATCCATTAGTTTAGGATTAAACATAGGACTTTAATATAAAAACTTGCAAAATGAAAACAGTAAAAATAAAATTAACCAGTTATAGTATCCTTGGTTTGATGCTTATCACATCCTGTACCGATCTTGAGACAGAAATTTATAGTGATTTGACTCCATTAACCGAGTATACGACTACAGATACACAGCTAGCTGCAATATTAACAGCATATGAACCTTTAAAACAGGGATATGCGGGTAGTTACTTTAATCTTCAGGAACTTTCTACTGAAACTAGTGCTGCCCCTGCAAAATTTGGACCATGGGATGATGGTGGTCTCTGGGCAAGGCTTCATAGGCATGAATGGGAAAACAATTCAGGCGATATCAATGGGGCTTGGAACTTTTGTTTTAGCGGTGTATCCACTTGTAACAGACTCATTGAAGAGTTTCAAGTATCCGCTGCAGATTCGGAGGCGGCAGTTATTGAGCTAAGGGCAATTAGGGCACTCTATTTCTATATTGCCATGGATATGTTTGGCGATGTTCCATTGGTGACCACGTTTGCTACTGCAGAGGCAAGTCCATCAAGAACACCAAAACAGGAGGTGTTCAATTATATAGTTGCTGAGTTGGAAGAACTGATTCCACTTTTACCATCGGGAACAAAAGGTGAATTGTATGGAAGAATAAATAGTTGGTCAGCCATGGGTATTTTGGCAAGGGTATATTTAAATGCTGAAACTTATACAGGCACACCTCAATGGGAAAAGGTAGCGACCCTTACACAGCAAATAATAGATGGTGGGCAATATTCATTAGAGCCTAATTATTTAGATAATTTTGAAATTAGAAACGAAGGGTCTAACGAAAATATTTTTGTAGTTCCTTATTCCAAATCCAGTGGACCTGGATTTGCTTTACATATGGAAACTTTACACCCTTTGAATAAGGAAACCTATGATTTGCAAAATGGGCCATGGAATGGTTATACGGCATTGGAGGAATTTTATAATTCTTTCGAAGAAACAGATGGACGTAAGCAAATGTTTATTGTAGGTCAACAATATACTAGTTCTGGGGAGCCTATTAATGATCCTAATGGGGCCATTGAGGTAGATTCAAAAGGCAATCCTGAACCTGATGGCCCACCATTGATTTTCACTCCCTTTATTAATGAATTAACGCCCAAGGCCTTCAGTCAATCTGGTGCACGGATAGGAAAGTATACGTTTGAAAATGGTATTGGTACGGCAATGGAAAATGATTTTCCAGCAGTTAGATATGCTGATGTGGTATTGATGAGGGCTGAAGCGCTTTGGAGAGAAGATAATGCAAGTGGCGAAGCTGTTGAACTTATTAGGCAGGTACGCGAAAGAGTAGGTTTGGATGCGATTAATCCTATAACGGAAGATGCCCTCTATGATGAGATTCAACGAGAATTGGCATTTGAATGCCAAGCAAGAACGGTTATGATTAGGTTTAATAGATTTGATAAACAATGGTGGGAAAAAACCATAACAGATTCTAATAAAAATGTTTTTCCTATCCCCACAGATCAACTTAACGGGAATCCTAATCTAGTTCAAAACCCTGGTTATTAGGCGTATTAAAAAATGTTGTTTAGTTAGTTAATCAGGAAAGACACTATATTTAAGTGTCTTTCCTATTTTTAGACACTCTTTTATGAAAAGAAAGGTTTTGTGTAGTTTTATTTTACTTTTGCCATTACTCTACATTTCTTGTAGAAAGGATGTTCGAGATGCACAAACCACTACGAATGAAACGACTCTTTTTACATCCTTACCTTCATCTCTTACTAATATCGATTTTGAAAATAGATTAACTTATACAGAGGATTTTAATACTTACACATATCGTAATTTTTACAATGGCGGTGGGGTTGCCATTGGGGATATAAACGATGATGGGCTTCAAGATTTATTTTTTACCGGTAGTATGGTATCTAATAAACTGTATTTAAATCAGGGAGATTTTAAGTTTAAGGATGTAACCAATGAAAGTGGACTTAACTCTTTAGGGGTTTGGTCAACTGGTGTTAGTTTTGCAGATGTAAATGGAGATGGATTGGTGGATATTTACATATGTAAGTCTGGAAAGCCGGAAGGTGAAAGAAGAAACAACGAACTCTTCATTAATAAAGGATTGGATGAAACTGGTGCATACCCTATTTTTCAGGAAATGGCTAAAGAGTATGGAATAGCAGATTATGGGTTTTCTACCCATGCCGTTTTTTTTGACTTTGACAAGGATGGGGACCTTGACATGTATCTACTAAACAATTCAATCAAATCTATAGGTAATTATAATTTAAAAAAGGATCAGCGTTTGATTAGAGATCCCTACGGAGGGAATAAGCTTTATAGGAATGATGGTGCTGTTTTTACAGATGTTAGTGAACATGCTGGTATTTACGGTAGTACTATAGGTTTTGGTTTAGGAGTAACCATAGGGGACTTGAATAAGGATGGTTGGCAAGATATATTTGTTTCCAACGATTATTTTGAAAAGGATTATCTGTATATCAATAACAAAAATGGAACATTCACCGAAAATTTAGAAAATATTATTGGTGAAATTAGTCTTGGGTCTATGGGGGCTGATATGGCAGATATCAATAATGATGGATTTCCAGAGATCTTTGTGACCGAAATGCTTCCTAAAGAAGAATCCCGCTTAAAGACAAAA
Organism: Maribacter sp. ACAM166; assembly: GCF_005771495.1. Taxonomy (GTDB): domain Bacteria; phylum Bacteroidota; class Bacteroidia; order Flavobacteriales; family Flavobacteriaceae; genus Maribacter. The sequence continues at coordinate 19,298 of NZ_VAUW01000043.1, read as the reverse complement.
GCAATTTTTGAGGATTGGAATAAATACCAGGCCAATATCAAAGCCGGATATTATAAGCAGTTTTCAAGGAATGTCCTACAATTGAATAGAGGATATAAAGATGATGATGACAACATATTCATGAGTGAAATCTCAAGATTCTCTGGAGTGGATGCTACAGATTGGAGCTGGGGAGCACTAATAGCGGACCTTAATAATGATGGGCTAAAAGATTTATTTGTGGCTAACGGAATCTATAAAGACCTTATCGATTTAGACTATTTAAACTTTTATGCAAATCCCATTACAGCGCATCGTCTTTTTGAGGAAAGGGGTAGTTTTCTTAAACAGCTAATAGATAGTATACCCTCCACCCCTTTGCCTAATTTTGCCTATAAAAATAATGGTGATCTTACCTTTACAGATGAGACTATAGATTGGGGTTTTGAGAAGCCTACTTTCTCAAATGGATCCGCTTATGCAGATTTGGATAATGATGGGGACCTTGATTTGGTTTTGAACAATGTTAATATGTTAGCATCGGTTTATCGGAATAATACGGAATCGTTACGACCGGAAAATCATTTTTTGACCATAGCTTTAGAAGGTACTAGAAATAACACTTTCGCCTTGGGTAGCCAGGTGACAGTTTATCAGGATGGTGTTGAGCAATATCAAGAACTTGCGCCAATGAGAGGCTACCAATCCTCAGTGGACTATAGACTTCACTTTGGACTTGGGATAAACTCAAAGCTTGATTCTATTCGTATTCAATGGCCAGATTTGTCTGTACAGATAGAAAAAAATATTCCAATTGACCAAATAATTTCATTTTCCCAAAAAATAAATAAAAACGCTAGCCCAACGGAACAAGAACATATAACAATAGTAAAGAGAATATTCAATTTGGAAAATGGCAATAAAGGGTTGGAATATCATTACAAGAAATCAAGCTTTGATGATTTCAATCGTAATCCACTATTGTTCCACATGCAATCTGCAGAAGGTACAAGAATGTCAGCGGCAGATGTTAATAACGATGCAAGAGATGATATATATATTGGTGGTGGAAAAGGGGAATCTGGTGTTCTATTCGTTCAAAATAACAATGATAATTTTACTATAAAGCCGCAACCTAGCTTTGAAAATGATAAATCCAGTTTGGATACTGGTTCCTGTTTTTTTGATGCTGACAACGATGGTGATTTGGATTTGTATGTGTGTAGTGGTGGCAATGAATTCCCTTCTACTTCTTCCTCCTTAAAAGATAGGCTTTATATTAACGAGGGAAACGGCAATTACGTATTATCTAGTCAAAATCTACCAACCAATGCTTATGAGAATTCCTCTTGTGTTACGGCTGCTGACATTGACAATGATGGTGATCAGGACTTGTTTGTGGGGACGCGCTCAAAGTCTTTTGATTATGGTATTCCAGTAAACGGTTATATACTTATAAATGATGGAATGGGACAATTTACCAATAAGACAGATTTATTGGCACCAGAACTAATTGGAATTGGGATGATAACAGATGCCAAATGGTTTGATTATGATAATGATAATGATGAAGATTTGGTTGTGATAGGGGATTGGATGCCAGTTTCTATCTTTCAAAATAATGGAGGTTCATTTGTGCAAAGCACTAAGGAAGTTGGTTTGGAGAGGAGCAATGGTTTTTGGAATACAATAGAAATTGCTGATATAGATTCAGATGGACATTTAGATATGGTTGTTGGTAACCATGGTTTAAATTCGAGATTTAAGGCTACCTCCAATAAGCCTGTTCGAATGTATGTAGAGGACTTTGATGCCAATGGGAAAACAGAGCATATTATTACTTCCTATAAAGGAGAAAAGGAATATCCTTTAATTGGAAAGACAGATTTAGTTTCACAACTTCCTTATTTAAAAAAAAAATATTTAAAATTCAAGAGCTATCAGGAACAAACGGTCGAAGATATTTTTGGGATAGAACCGATAAAAAAATCAAGAGTATTGAAAGTACGTACTATGGCTTCGACTTGTTATTTGTATAAAGGAGGAAGATATGAGGAACATAAGCTTCCTTCGGAAGCCCAATTTTCACCAGTTTATGCCTTAGAAGTCTTGGACTATGATAAAGATGGTAATTTGGATATACTTCTTGGAGGTAATTTTTATTGGTCAAAACCGGAGGTAGGTATCCAAGATGGGAATAGGGCACTTTTTTTAAAAGGCGATGGAAAAGGAGATTTTTCAATTCTTAAATCTAACGACTCTGGATTGTTCATAGAAGGGGAGGTTCGTGATATTAAAAGTATTACTGTAGGTCAAGGAAGAGTAACCTTGTTTTTAAAAATGAACGATAGCCTTTCAATTTTAGGGTATCAAAAATAAATCTGTGAAAGTGAGATTTCGACTACTTAAAATTATTTACCACATGGTATTCATTGTTGTATTAGGCTGTAATAGGTCTAACGAGGCAAAATATAAACTTTTCGAAAAAAATGAGTTAGCTAAGGAAATACGTGAAGATAGCCTGTTTAAGGGGCTATATCTAAAAATGCCATTTAAGGATTTCAGGACCTATAGTTTTGACATGAACATTCAAGGGCATTTCAAACAAGGAGGGCAAAAAAGTCCAAATTGGGTTCAATGTAAATTAGATGAAATGACTTATCCGGCTACATTGACCTTTTACCCCCAATTTAAGAACGATTCTATTAATGAACTTAATGCAGCCATATATTATGAGAACGCTAAGTTCAATGATGGTGTTTTTGAAAAGGATAGTCTTTTATTGGACGTACTTAACTTAATGGATAAATGGTATGGAGGTGAATTCTTTAAGATAAAAAGCCCAAATTTTTACAAAGAGGATGTTTATGTAAAATTGAAAGGGAATCGGAGGATTACCGTTTATCCAGATGCAGGTGGACAAATAATTAATCTATGGTATGTAGACTTGACCAATTTAAAAGAAGATAGACAATGAAGAACCTGATTTTGAGACTTACCATTGGGCTTCTGCTGTTCGTTAGCTGTGATAATTATCTTAAAAATAAGGAATCAAAAAATCTGTTTAAGTTGATGGATAAAGGACAGACGGGAATTTCATTTGTCAACCAGCTAAAATATGATCAAGATTTTAATGTTTTTACCTATCGGAACTACTATAATGGCGGGGGAGTAGCAATAGGAGATATTAATAACGATGGATTATCAGATATTTATTTCACATCCAATTTGCAAACTAATAAGCTCTATTTAAATAAGGGGGGGTTTCAGTTTGAGGATATTTCAAAAAAGGCCGGTATTGAGGGAAATCGTTTCTGGTCCACAGGTGTGAATATGGTAGATGTGAATGCCGATGGCCTTTTGGATATCTACGTATGTAATTCTGGAGATATCGATGGAGATGACAAACAAAATGAACTTTTTATAAATAATGGAGATTTGACCTTTACCGAAAGTGCTGAAAATTATGGTTTGGACGATAACGGTCTTTCCACCCATTCCGTATTTTTTGATTATGACAATGATGGTGACCTAGATGCCTACATAATTAATAATTCTTTTAGGGCAATAGGTTCGTTCAATATGAATAAAAATGAACGTAACGTTAGGGATTCTATAAATGGGGATAGATTGTATGAAAATGAGAATGGTTATTTTAAAGATGTAAGCATAGAGGCTGGCATATATGGGAGTACAATTGGCTTTGGTTTAGGGGTTATCGTGACAGATTTAAACGACGATGGTTGGCAAGATATCTATGTTTGTAATGATTTTTTTGAGCGTGACTACGTCTATATGAATAATCAGGATAGAACTTTCTCAGAAAAATTGGAACAACAAATGCCCTCTATTAGTATGGCTTCCATGGGCATAGATGAAGCTGATATCAACAATGATGGTTTTCCCGAAATTTTTGTAACTGAAATGCTTCCAAAAGAGGAGTCACGGATTAAAACATCTATGTCCTTTGAAAGTTGGAATAACTATAAAAGCAAGATAAGGAGTGGATATCATAGCCAGTTTACAAGAAATATGTTCCACGTTAACAACGGTTTGGATGCCAATAACGATATTTATTTCAGTGAAATTTCAAGGTTGGAGGGAATGGAAGCCACAGATTGGAGTTGGAGTGTACTTATGGCAGATTTTGACCTTGACGGGTATAAAGATGTTTATGTGACTAATGGGGTCTACCAAGACATACTCAATCAAGATTATCTAAATTATATATCAAGCGAAGTGGTGGCAAGGAGTATGATTACAGAAAAAGGTGTTAATTATAAAAAATTAATAGATATCATTCCCTCCAAACCTATTTCCAATGTAGCCTTTTCTGGCGGACCTGAATTTGACTTCAAGGATAGTACGGATGATTGGGGCCTTCAAAAGCCTGGATTTTCTAATGGTATGGCCTATGGTGATTTGGACAATGACGGTGATTTAGATCTTGTTATCAACAATGTTAATTCAGAAGCTTTTGTATATAAGAATAATGCGGATATGGTTTCGCCAAATCACCTCTATGTAAAGGTTAGATTAATCGGGGCAGATAAAAATACGTATGCTTTGGGGTCAAAAGTATCTCTTTATCAAAATGGGGAAGTTCAGATTCTAAGGGAAATGCCTAGTAGAGGTTTTCAATCCTCTGTTGATCCAATATTGATTTTTGGTTTAAGGGATCAATCAAAAATTGATTCGGTTATTGTTGAATGGCCTACTGGCAAAGTATCAAAGATTTTCAACGTTGCTATAAATCAAAAGATTGAAATAGAGGAAGTAAAATCACAATTGAACAGTATCAATAAAAAGGAAACCAGTACGTCGCATTATGGTTTTGATTTAAAAACAGTTTCTATTAAGGAAATCGGACTGATGAAACATAACGAAAATATGTTTAGCGATTTCGATAGGGATGGTTTAATTTTTCAAATGAGCTCTACGGAAGGCCCAAAAATGGCAATTGCTGATGTTAATGGTGATGGTTTGGAAGATGTATTTCTTTGTGGAGCTGTTGGTTTTGAAAGTCAACTTTTTTTACAGACGAAGGAAGGTAGGCTTATTTTAAAGATTAACTCTGGTTTTGAAGAAGATAAACGTTCAGAAGATGTGGATGCGTTGTTTTTTGATGCAGACCAAGATGGTGATCAAGATATTTATGTGGTAAGTGGAGGAAATGAATATCCAAATACTTCATCTGCATTAAGTGACCGGCTATACATAAATGACGGAAATGGAATTTTTACACGTACCAAACAAATATTACCTACCTCTTCTTTCGAAAGCACCTCATGCGTCACGGCAAAAGATTTTGATAATGATGGTGATATTGACCTTTTCGTAGGAACAAGACTTAGGAACAGGAATTATGGTATTCCTCAAAATGGGTATATATTGGAGAACCTTGGTAAGGGAGTTTTTAAAGATGTTTCAACAGATTTGGCTCCTGGCCTAAAGGAATTAGGAATGATAAAGGATGCTGTTTGGACAGATTTTAATAGGGATGGGAAGCAAGATCTGATAGTTATAGGGGAATGGATGGCCATTCAACTTTTTCAACAGACTGAAAAGGGGTTTGCAAAAATTAAGAGTGGTAATGTTAATTCATTTTCCGGTTGGTGGAATACCATAGAAGTAGTGGATTTGGATAACGATGGCGATGATGATTATATAGTGGGTAATCATGGGCTAAACAGCAGATTTAAAGCTACGGACGAAAAGCCGATATCATGTTACATTAAAGACTTTGACCAAAATGGTACTATTGAACAAATCATATGTACGTACAATGGTGATGAGTCTTATCCTATGATACTGCGTCATGACCTAACTTCTCAACTTCCGTATTTAAAGAAAAGATTTCTAAAGTATGAGGATTATAAACTAAAGCATATTAATGAGATTTTCACGAAAGAACAGCTTTCCGGATCCCAAGTAAATGAAGTTAACTATTTACAATCTGCGGTCATCTGGAACCGCGATGATGGTTTAGAACTGGAGGCGTTACCTTTAAAGGCACAATATTCACCTATCTACGCAATTAAATCAAAGGATATGAATGGCGATGGTTTTAAGGATATTCTTTTGGGAGGAAATCTTTGGGAAGTAAAACCTGAAATTGGTAAATATGACGCCAGTTATGGTCTGTGTCTCTTGAATGATGGAAAGGGCTCCTTCAAGGAAATTCCCAATAATGAAATTGGGTTAAGAATCAATGGGCAAGTTCGTGATATAAAGGAAATGCATATTAAAGGAGAAGACTATTTTTTAGTAGCAAAGAATAATGAAGATGTTCAGTTTATAAGAATTGAGAAACCATAATAGCTATGGATCGGGTGAAATCATTTTTGGATATACGTATTTGTTTGTTGGTATTTGGTTTTTGTCTTTTAAGTTGTAAAGACCAAACTAAATTGTTCACAGAACTATCGGTAAATGAAACCCATATTGATTTTAAAAATACGGTAATAGAAAGCGATAGTTTTAATATCAACACTTATTTATATGCCCATAATGGAGGTGGAGTTGCTTTGGCGGATTTTGATAATGATGGTCTTCCGGATATTTACTTTACTTCCAATCAAGAATCCAATAGACTTTTCTTTAATAAAGGTGATTTACAATTTGATGACCGTACAGAAGAAGCTGGTGTATCCGGGCCATCTGGCAATGGAATTTGGTGTACTGGAGTAACAGTAGTAGATATAAATCAAGATGGGTGGTTAGATATCTATATCAATTATTTATGGGATGGTAATATGTTTACAGGTAAAAATCAATTGTTCTTAAATAATGGTAATGGAACATTTGTTGAAAGCGCATCTGATTTTGGTTTGGATTTAAAGGGTTATTCGCAACAATCTACTTTTTTTGATTATGATTATGATGGAGATTTGGATATGTATCAACTAAATCACTCCATACATGATTTGGATGTGTATGTGAACGTTAAGAAAAGGGCGGTAAGGGATAGTTTGGCGGGAGACCGTTTATTCGAAAACCAAGAGGGTATGTTCGTTGATGTAAGTGATAAAGCTGGTATTTTTGGAGGTGCGACCGGTTACGGATTGTCAGTAGCAATAGGTGATTTGGATAACAATGGCTGTCCAGATATTTATGTGTCCAACGATTTTCATGATAATGATTATTTATATTACAATCAGTGCAATGGCACTTTTAAGGAAGCTGTAAAAGAGAGCACTTCAAGAACAAGTACTTTCTCTATGGGTAGCGATATTGCAGATCTTAATAATGATGGTCTATTGGATATTATGACATTGGACATGAAACCAGGAATGGAAGTAATACGCAAAAAATCTGTTGGTGCTGATTCCTATGATATCTATCAGTTTAAAAAAAGTTTTGGATATTATGACCAGTTTCCACACAACATGTTACATCTTAATAGGGGTAATCTTTTTAAAAACCATTCACAGTTTAGTGAAATCTCACAAATGGCAGGAATTGATGCTACGGATTGGAGTTGGTCAGTGCTTTTGGCAGATTATGATAATGATGGAGCTAAGGATATCTTTATAACCAACGGTATATTGAGAAGGCCAAATGACCTCAATTACATCAATTATATTTATAATACTGCCTCCACTGAACAAAAGTCTTCCTTGGAATTAGCGCAAATGATGCCGGATGGTAAGGTTACGAATTATGCGTATAAAAATGAAGGTAACCTTACGTTTGAAAATGTTTCTAAAGAATGGGGTTTAGATTTATTTGGATGTTCCATGGGTTCTGCTTATGGGGATTTGGATAATGATGGCGATTTGGACTTGGTGGTCAATAATCTTAATCAAGTATGCTCTATCTACAAGAATAATGCGGAAAGAATAATGGGCAATAATTTCTTGAAAATAAAACTTACCGGGAATACAAAAAATAGAAACGGTATTGGAACTAAAGTAATATTAGAGGTATCAGGTAGAACAATGGTCCAGGAAATGAATCCGGTAAGAGGATGGTTGTCTTCTTCCAATGACGACTTGCTATTTGGTTTAGGCAAAGAAAAAATAATTGATAAAGTGAAAATTATTTGGTTTGACGGCAATGCACAAGAACTTAAGGAGGTACCTGTAAACCAAATTTTAGCTATTGATTATAAAAATAGCACATCTTTAAAAGGTAGAAAGGGAAGTAGTTTCAAGTTATTTGAGAGAATACAGGATTCTGTTATCGATTTCGTTCACGTGGAAGATTATTTTGATGATTTTGCAAATGAATATTTGATTCCCCATAAGCTATCTACAGAAGGGCCAAAGATTGTTATTGGCTATATCAACAATGACAGTTTGGAAGATTTTTTCGTTACTGGTGCAAAGGGGCAGGCCGGGGCTTTATTTAAACAGGTAAGGGGTGAGAAATCAAATTATTTTGAAAAGGTAGTTATTCAAAATATAGAAGATGATAGTGATAAAGAAGATGTAGATGCTATTTTTTTAGATGTTGATGCTGATGGCGATCAAGACTTATATGTGGTTAGTGGAGGAGCATATACTAAAGATTCTTTGAGGTATTTGGATCGACTGTATTTGAATGAGGGTAGCGGAGCATTTAAAAAATATTTAGGAGAATTGCCTAAATCAAATGGATCTGTTGTTGAAAAGGGTGATTTTAATAAGGATGGTTTAGTGGATTTATTTGTAGGCACAAGATCAGAGTTTGGAAGTTATGGGGTGTCCCCTGATAGTTATATCCTTTGGAACAACGGCAACAGCGTTGATAGCGCTCATATTTTCAAAATTGAAGTTCTAGAAAAACTGGGCATGGTATCAGATGCCAATTGGAATTCGAAAGAAGATGATTTGATTGTAGTTGGGGAATGGATGCCTATAACACTTATTGGTTTTAAGGAAGATACTGCTTTCATTAAAAAGAAATTATTCAATTCAGTAGGTTTATGGAATACGGTTCACAGGGAAGATTTAAACGGAGATGGTAGAATAGATATTTTGGCAGGTAATTTGGGAATAAATAGTTCTTGGAACGCTTCAAAAGATAAGCCACTAAGTTTGATAGTCAAGGATTGGGATCAAAACGGGTCAATTGATCCTATTGTTGCTTATTATAATGATGATAAGGAATGGATTTATAATTCTTTGGATGAATTGAAAAAACAGATACCTTTAATTAGAAAGCGTTATATGGATTATGAAACTTTTGCCAAAGATGGTTTGGACAAAGTCTTTTCTAAGAAAGATTTAAAGTCTGCTCAAATAAAAAAAGCACAGACATTGATGTCCACTGTTTATTTAAATAAAGATGGGGTTTATGAACCAAAACCATTACCAAATGAAGTACAAATGGCTCCTATTTACACTTTCTTGACGGAAGATATTAATTCAGATGGAATAATTGATATTTTGGCTGCGGGTAATTTTACTGGCTTTACCCCTTCCATAGGCAAACAGGATGTTTCTTATGGTAATCTTCTGTTGGGAAACAAACAAGGTAGTTGGAAGTATATTGAACCGTTAAAAAGTGGTTTTTCGCTTCAAGGAATGTCAAGAGATTTCAAGCGTATCAATTTAGGAAACATGAAGTTGATTATTATTGGGAACAATGATGGTCCAATTGAAATGTTTTATATGAATTCAGTTTCTAATTGATAATAATTAGCTAAGAATCAATTAAAACACATTTTTAATTAAAATAACTTGCAGAATAGGTGAAACTTCACTTAATTTACAAGTGTTAAAATTACACTTTTATGATTATTGTATAATGTATTAATTAGAGTTTAAGGTATCCGCTAACAGTATTGATATAAAATTATAGTCACTGTTAATTCTAACGACGTATATAAAGCTATGTTTTATTTTTTTTTAAATGGTTATTACTATCAATTACTATCATGGGATTATTGTTGTAGAGCTGAAAAAAGCACTTATAAAGTGGTGGTTGGTCTCTTCAAAAATATAAATGGCCCTTATTTAGACCAAGATGGAAAATCTTTAAATAAGAGAGGGAGGAACTTTATTAATTCAAGGAAATGAAAATTGGTACGGTGCAGGCCATAACAGTACTTATACTTTTAATGGCAAGGATTATATTTTCTTTCATGCGTATGATGCTAAAGATAAGGCAATCCCTAAATTAAAAATAGCGGAATTGGCATGGATGGACAATTGGCCACATCTTAAATCTAATGTTTTAAATTAAATGATATGAAAAAGAAACTATTCACTTTATTAACAATAACTATTCTAATAGCACTTGCAAACTGTAAAGAGAAAAAGGAGGAGGTTGCGGTAGTTAGCGAAAGTATTGAGGGACCAGGTTATAAACTAACCCCCGTTAACATTCAAAATGTAAAATTGACGGATGAGTTTTGGTTGCCGATTATTAAACGCGTACAAGAAAAAACAGTAGCCTATGCCATTCAAAAATGTGAGGAGGAAGGTCGTTTTGATAATTTTTTAATTGCGGGCGGAAAAATGAATGGACCTGTAAAAGGGGTAATGCCTTTCGACGATTCAGATGTTTATAAGGTAATAGAGGGTGCATCCAATTCCCTTATCAGCGCACCTAACGAACCTTTAGAAAAACTATTAGATTCATTGATTGGAATTGTAAAAACAGGGCAAGAAGCAGATGGTTATTTAACTACATGGCGTACTATAAACCCTGCAAAACCACCCGCGGAATGGGTTGAGGTTAAGGAAGGGAAACGTTGGGAATCACTTTTCATGAGTCACGAATTGTATAACGCGGGGCATATGTATGAAGCTGCAGTAGTTCATTTTAAAGCTACCGGTAAAAGAAACTTTCTGGATATCGCTTTAAAAAATGCAGACCTAATGGTTGCCACTTTTGGGGATGGTGAAGGAAAAATTCCTGCGGTACCCGGACATCAGATTATTGAAACAGGCTTAATAAAGCTTTATGAAGTTACTGGGAAGGAAGCCTATCTAGATTTAGCAAAATACTTTTTGGACAATAGGGGCAATCCTGATAATCATGAATTGTTCGGGGCCTATTCACAGGATCATATTCCTGTAGTGGACCAAGAGGAAGTGGTGGGCCATGCGGTAAGGGCGGTTTACATGTATGCTGCCATGACGGATATCGCGGCCTTAAAAAACGATACGGCCTATCATAAAGCAATAGACAATTTATGGAACAATATGGTGGAAAAGAAAATGTACCTCACGGGAGGTATTGGGGCTAAACATGAAGGAGAAGCATTCGGAGAGAACTATGAACTCCCAAATTTAACGGCTTACAATGAAACATGTGCCTCTATTGGTGATGTGTATTGGAACCATAGAATGTTTAATCTAACGGGTGATGTAAAATATTTTGATGTAATTGAACGTACCTTATATAATGGATTGATTTCTGGACTGTCATTAAGTGGTACTGAATTTTTCTATCCAAATGCATTGGAATCTGATGGTAAATATGAATTTAATCAAGGGGCGGCTACCAGAAAGTCTTGGTTTGATTGTTCTTGTTGTCCCACAAATGTAGTACGTTTTATACCTGCTATGCCTGGTCTTATCTATTCCAAGTCCAAAAATGATGTTTATGTTAATTTATATGCTTCAAATGAAGCTACTATTGACCTTCCTGATAATAGTATTGATATTATCCAAAAAACTAGCTATCCATGGAACGGAAATGTAGAAATTAAAGTAAAATCAACCAAAGGTGAAGGTTTCAACCTTAAAATGCGCATACCTGGCTGGGCTAATAATGAGGTGCTTCCCGGTGGTCTGTATCAGTATATAAATAATATATCTAATAAGGTTGAGGTTTATATAGATGGTAAAAAAGAAGTGATCAATTCTTTGGACGGATACGTAACACTTTCTGGTAAAAAGGTAAATGGAAAGAATATTGAACTTAAGTTTCCAATGGAGGTTCGTATGGTTGAGACATCAGATAAAGTGTTGGAGAATAGAGGGAAAATCGCATTGGAATATGGTCCTATCGTATATGCAGTTGAAGAAATTGACAATCAAAATAATTTCGATGGGATAATAATGCCTTCGGTCAATGATTTTCAAGTTCAAATGGAACAAGGCCTTTTAGGAGGTGTCAATACTATTAAAGATGGAAACTTTAAGGCAATTCCTTACTATGCTTGGTCCAACAGGGGAGTTGGTAAAATGAAGGTATGGATACCAAAAGAAAATGAGTAAAGTAGTGGGTACGTTCAAAATAGATTGATGATTAGATTCATTAATTAAATGGTTCAATTTGTACGTTTTCATAAAACATAAATATTAATTAAAGTTTATTAAACACACTTATGGTGTTAAATAGTTATATTTTTTTTGATAAAATTGAATTAATAAAATGAAAGGGTATATAATTGGCGTAGATTATGGTTCAGATTCCGTTAGGGCTGTACTTATTAATTCAGAAAACGGCAAAGAGATCGCTTCAGAAGTACATTGGTATAAAAGGTGGAAAGATAAAAAATATTGTAATCCATCAATAAATCAATTTAGACAACACCCGCTTGACCATATAGAAGGGCTAGAGTTTACTATTAAATCCGTAATAGATCAGAGTAAAGTAGGAGCTAAAGAGATGAAAGGTATTTGTATTGACACTACTGGCTCTTCACCAGTACCAGTAACAGAGAATGGAATTCCATTGGCGATGGTTGACGGTTTTACCGAGAACCCGAATGCGATGATGGTACTTTGGAAGGACCACACTGCAATTATAGAAGCGGAACGAATTAATGATTTGGGATTAAATTGGGGCGGAGAAAATTTTACTAAATACGTTGGGGGTATTTATTCTTCAGAATGGTTTTGGGCAAAAATCGCCCATGTAGTCAACGAGGATGAACAGGTGAAAAATAATGCTTTTACTTGGATGGAGCATTGCGATTTAATGACCTATCTGCTGATAGAAGATAAAGACTTGAAATCTTTTAAAAGAAGCAGATGTGCTGCAGGTCATAAGGCGATGTGGCATGAAAGCTGGGGAGGGCTACCACCGAAAGAATTTTTAGAGAAGGTAGACCCATATTTAGCAGATTTGCGAGATAACTTATACGATGAAACATATACATCAAATGAGGTTGCCGGTAATTTGAGTCAAGACTGGGCAAAGAAACTGGGACTAACTACAGATACCGTTATCGCAGTTGGTACGTTTGATGCACACGCTGGAGCGGTTGGTGCCAAAATAGATGAACATGCCCTTGTGCGGGTAATGGGTACTTCTACCTGTGATATAATGGTGGCAGCAAGTAAAGATATTGATGGTAAAACCATTAAGGGTATTTGTGGTCAGGTCAATGGTTCTGTTATACCGGGCCTAATAGGGTTGGAAGCAGGTCAGTCTGCTTTTGGAGACTTACTGGCTTGGTTCAAAGAAGTACTCGATTGGCCTATCGATAATTTAGTGATGACATCTAAAATTTTGTCAGCGCAACAAAAGGTGGAATTAAAAAATGAAATCGAAAATGATTTCATTAGAAAATTATCTGATGCAGCAGAGGCTATTCCTTTATCAGAAAGTATACCGACAGCATTGGATTGGATAAATGGTAGAAGAACTCCTGATGCAGATCAGAATCTAAAATGTGCAATTTCAAATCTTTCATTAGGTAGTAAAGCACCTCACGTTTTTAAAGCTTTGGTGAATGCCATTTGTTTTGGTTCTAAAAAAATAGCAGACCGTTTTAAGGAGGAAGGTGTGAAAATTGATACCGTTATCGGTATCGGTGGTGTGGCTAGAAAATCACCATATATTATGCAAACCTTGGCTAATGTAATGAACACACCTATAAAAGTAGCGGCTTCAGATCAGGCACCTGCGCTTGGGGCTGCAATTTATGCTGCAGTAGCTTCTGGTATTTATTCGAATGTTGTGGAGGCAAGTACTCAAATGGGTAGTGAGTTTGAAGCCGAATATTATCCACAAAAAGAGTTCGTAGAAACGTATGAGCAACTAATGGAATCGTATACGGCGTTAGGAAACTTCATTGAAACTTCAATTAAAACAAAAAGACTAAGATGAGTTCAAAATATAAAGCGATTAAAGAAGAATGTTTTGAAGCGAACATTGAACTTAATGATTTAGGTCTCGTTATTTACACCTTCGGTAATGTTAGTGCCGTTGATAGAGCTAATGGGGTTTTTGCAATTAAGCCAAGTGGAGTCCCTTATAATAAAATGAAGCCAGAGGATATAGTCGTACTAGATTATGATACTAACATTGTAGAAGGTTCCCTGCGACCATCATCAGATACGAAGACCCACGCTTTTCTTTATAAGAACTGGAATCATATTGGTGGTATCGCGCATACTCATGCTACCTATTCGGTTGCTTGGGCACAGGCACAAAAAGATATTCCCATATTCGGTACTACGCATGCAGATCACTTGACGGTAGATATACCATGTGCTAAACCAATGAAAGATAGCCTCATAGAAGGAAATTACGTGTATAATACGGGTATTCAAATTCTTGAATGTTTTAAAGAACGCGGATTTTCATCTCAAGAAGTTGAAATGGTTTTAATAGGAAATCATGGACCTTTTGCATGGGGAAAGACAGCGGCGAAAGCGGTTTACAATAGTAGAGTGTTAGAAACAATTGCGAAAATGGCGTACTTAACACTTCAAATAAACCCGAATGCACCTCGATTAAAAGATGCGTTAATAACAAAACATTATCAACGTAAGCATGGTAAAAATGCCTATTACGGACAATAATAATTAGAATAAATTAAGGATTACACATATGGCGGATAAGGAAATATGGTTTGTAACGGGCAGCCAGAATTTATATGGACCTGAAACTCTTAAACAGGTAGTAGAAAATTCTCAAGAAATAGTAAGAGGTTTTAATTTCTCAAATGATATACCAGTAAATATAGTTTATAAACCTACGGTTAAAACTCCCACTGAAATTACGGATATCTGTCTTGAAGCAAGTTCAAGTCAAAAGTGTATAGGTATAGTTACATGGATGCATACTTTCTCCCCAGCAAAGATGTGGATTAAGGGTTTGAGTGTTTTAAATAAACCTTTGTGTCATTTACACACACAATTCAATGCAGAGGTGCCATGGGAGACCATAGATATGGATTTTATGAACTTGAACCAATCAGCACATGGTGATAGAGAATTTGGTCATATGATGACTAGAATGCGCAAAGACAGAAAGATTATTGTTGGGCATTGGCAAACAAAACGAGTTCAGCAAAAGTTAGGAAACTGGGTGCGTGTTACAATGGGCTGGGATGAATTTCAGAATCTTAAAGTTGCACGTTTAGGTGATAATATGAGAGAGGTTTCTGTAACTGATGGAGACAAAATAGAGGCGCAGTTACGTTTTGGATTTTCAGTAAATGGCTATGACTCTTCAGATGTGGTTGAACATATAAAAAACTTGAAGCAAGAAGATGTCGATGTTTTAGTGAAAGAATATGAGACCGCTTATGAAGTAGATGAAAAGCTGAAAAATGGAGGAGAGAAAAGAGAATCACTGGTCGATGCAGCAAAAATAGAATTAGGCCTTAGGGCTTTTTTAGATGAAGGCGGATTTAAGGCCTTTACCGATACATTTGAAAACCTAGGTGAATTAAGACAATTACCAGGTATCGCTACACAAAGATTAATGGCAGATGGCTATGGTTTTGGTGCCGAAGGAGATTGGAAAACATCAGCCTTGTTAAGAGCATTAAAAGTGATGGCTACTGGCCTAAAGGGAGGCACCTCTTTTATGGAAGATTACACGTATCATTTCACTCCTGAAAAGGCATACGTGTTGGGGTCTCATATGTTGGAAATTTGTCCTTCAATTGCTGATAAAAAACCGTCTTGTGAAGTACATCCATTGGGGATAGGCGGCAAGGAAGACCCTGTGCGTTTGGTTTTTAATTCACCCGCAGGCCCTGCTATTAATGTGTCCCTAGTAGATTTAGGAAATCGTTTCAGGTTAATTGTTAACGAAGTAGAAGCTGTAGCTCCTATGGGAGAATTACCAAAATTGCCTGTGGCAAGGGTACTTTGGGATCCACAACCGGATTTGGAGATGGCGGCAACCACATGGATTCTGGCAGGTGGTGCCCATCATACTGTATATACTCAAGCGCTGACCACGGAATTTATGGAAGATTTTGCAGAAATGGCAGGTATTGAGTTGGTGGTGATAGATAAAAATACAACGATTAGAAGTTTTAAGAATCAGTTGAATGCCAATGAGGCATATTATCATTTATTCAAAAATAATTTGTAATAATTTTTTAACTATGAAACTATTCATTAAAATTAGCTATTTATTTCTGTTGTTAGGCTCAGTATTGTTTAATGTTAATTGTAAAGAAAAATCAATAAAAAAGGATAATGTGGAAAAATCAAATACAACAACAAACAGCGTAACTGTTGAAAGAAGCGATTATGGAATAGCGATTAACGGTGAAAAGGTTGAATTGTTTGCGCTTAAAAATAAAGATGGAATAGAACTCGATATTATTACCTACGGTGGACGTATTACATCATTAAAAACTCCTGATAAAAATGGAAATTTAAAAAATGTTGTTTTAGGTTTTGAAAAATTGGAACAATACGAAAAAGATAATCCATTTTTTGGTGCCTTGGTCGGTCGTTATGGTAACCGAATTGCACAGGGGGAATTTAGTTTAGACAACACTCAATATACCTTGGCTAAAAATAATGGCGAAAATAGTTTACATGGAGGTGTAAAAGGTTTTGATAAAGTTATCTGGAAAGTAGAAGAGGTAAGTGAAGGTGAGAAAGGTTCGTTAAAGCTTAGTTATCTAAGCAAGGATAAGGAAGAGGGCTTTCCTGGGAATTTAAAAACTACAGTAACCTATACATTGAATACCGATAATAGCTTGGATGTTTTATATGAAGCAACCACAGATAAAACTACAGTTGTTAACCTTACCCAACATTCTTACTTTAATCTTTCCGGTGATTTTTCACAAACGATTTTGGATCACGAAGTGGAAATTGCTGCAGATAAATACATTCCTGTAGATAGTGGATTGATACCCACAGGAGAATTAGCTCCAGTAGAAGGTACCCCCTTCGATTTTAGAAGGGCAAAACTAGTCAGTAAAGATATTAATGCAAAAAATAAACAAATAGAACTAGGTGGTGGTTTCGACCATTGTTGGGTATTGAACGACTATGAATCTGGTTACCGTTCAGTAGCCAAAGCGTATCACCCAGAGTCAGGTCGTACATTAGAAGTTTTTACCGATGAACCTGGTATGCAATTTTACTCGGGGAACTTTTTGGATGGCACACTACCAGCGCCAAACGGCGGAACTTATGCAAAGAGAAGCGGATTCTGTTTAGAGACACAACACTATCCAGATTCTCCTAATAAACCAGAATTTCCATCTGTAGCACTAGAGGCAGGAGATAAATATTCAACTAAAACAACCTTTAAATTTTCCACCAAATAATAAACCAACTCAATGCAACCATTAGACACATTAGACTGGATCAGTATTTCCCTTTATTTTTTAATACTTGTCGGAATAGCCGTATGGGTTATTAGAAAAAAAGAGGACAATACGGAAGATTATTTTTTAGCCGGTAGAAATATCGGTTGGTTTGTGGTTGGTGCTTCGATATTTGCATCAAATATAGGCTCAGAACATGTTGTAGGGCTTGCAGGTACGGGTGCAAGTAATAAATTGCCCTTATTGATCTACGAAGTTCAGGCTTGGGTAGTTTTAATATTGGGCTGGGTGTTTTTACCTTTTTATGCTCGAAGCGGTGTTTTTACGATGCCAGAATTTTTAGAAAAACGTTTTGATGCAAGATCGAGATGGTTATTATCAGTTTTTTCAATCGTAGCCTATGTTCTAACGAAGGTATCTGTGACTATATATGCCGGTGGTATAGTGGTTTCCGCACTTTTAGGAATCGATTTTTGGACCGGGGCAATTGCAACGGTAATACTTACGGGTATTTATACCGTTTTAGGTGGAATGAGAGCTGTAGTGTATACAGAAACTTTACAAGCGGTACTTTTAATTATAGGTGCAGGTGTACTTACCTATATCGGACTGGATAGAGTAGGGGGTTGGGGAAGTATGGTTGATACCTTGGGACCTGAGTATTTTAATATGTGGCGACCTGCTTCAGACCCAGACTTTCCATGGCCATCGCTTTTAATAACGAGTACTATTGTTGGTATTTGGTATTGGTGTACAGATCAATATATAGTACAACGAGCCCTTACTGCACGTAATATAAAAGAAGGGCGTAGAGGTACTATATTCGGAGCGTTGTTGAAATTGTTGCCTGTGTTTTTGTTTCTTATACCAGGTGTTATCGCCTTAACTCTTAAAATGAGAGGTGAATTACATTGGGATAATCCAGATGAAGCTTTTCCGGTGTTGATGAGTAACCTTTTACCCTCTGGATTACGTGGTTTGGTCGCAGCGGGATTGTTGGCGGCGTTAATGAGTTCTTTGGCTTCAGTATTCAACTCATGTTCGACCTTGTTTACAGTTGATATTTATAAGAAATTAAGGCCTAATGCCCCAGAGAAAAAATTAGTACGCACAGGTCAAATAGCAACTGTTGGTGTAGTAATTATCGGTATTATATGGATTCCGATTATGGCCAACATTTCAGGTGTTCTCTATGAGTACCTACAAAGTGTTCAATCGTATATAGCACCTCCTATAACCGCAGTTTTTATACTTGGTATTTTTTATAAAAGAATTAATGCAATAGGCGCATTATCAACATTGGTCATGGGTATTGTGGTCGCCTTTACAAGAATTGTTCTAGAACTAATCAAGGATAATTTGAATCCTGATGGATTTTTATTTAAAATGGGAGATATGAATTTTTTAAGTTTCGGTGCGTGGTTTTTCCTATTCTGTTTAATATTCCTGACCGTTGTGAGTTTGTTGACTAAAGCTCCCGATAAAGAAAAAATAATTAACCTTACCTTCGGTACCATTACGGAGGAAGAAAAACAGAATAACAAGAACAGTTATAATTGGTTGGATATCGCTATATCTATATTAATTATCATTATTGTAGCTGGAGTGATGTTATTTTTTAATGGTTCGTAGACCCAAGAGTATTTAAATTAATTTTATAGAGGTCAGTATTTATTTGCATATAATTTGCTTGCGGTATACTTTATCCTTTTTGACCATTTTCGTTATTAGGGCTCAACACAAAAAGTTGTGGAGGGATTAAAAATGGCTGACCTGGACTTGCAACAAAAAAGTGGACAATTAGATAAGAGTCATGCTGCTATTTGTTGATTATACATTTCGTTTTCAAATTCTTCTATGGTTTTATACCCCAATGTAGAGTGCATTCTTCTTCTGTTGT
>NZ_VAUW01000042.1 GCF_005771495.1 Maribacter sp. ACAM166 | reverse complement strand
CTTTGGTAATTTCTTGGTGAATATTATCTCAGGCCTTATTGCATATAGCTTCTTGCCCAAGAAACCTAGCATCAAATATCAAACCGTTAAAACAAATCAACTAGTTATGTTTTAATCGAACTCAGGTTAATATTTAAATTATCAACTGAAATTAATGGTAAGAACTCCATATCAGAAATATTCCTTTCTTGTTTTAGAAGCTCTAATTTTAGAGCTGTTGATAATTCTGAATCTTCTAAAAATTGTTTTGTAAATAAACTATTCCGTTCATCATGTATTAACACATAATACATTCTAATCGAATGGTTATGCTTTATTAAAAAATCTTTTATTTCCTTTTTCGGAAATGAAGTACTTCTTAGCCAAAGTTCTTCAAAATGATTTAGGTCTTTACCGCTCACCTCCTCCATCTCAGTTATAAAATCTGATAGGGTTACATTTTTAAATTGGTATGTATTCAGGTAATTTTTAATTCCGGTTTTGAAATTTGTTTCTCCTATTTGCTCCTGAAGCATCACCAATGCCCAAGCTCCTTTTTCGTAAAAGGTTAGACTACTGGCTTTCGGATCACGTAAACTCTCTCCCTTTCCTTTTTTTGAAGCGTCATTCAAAACCTTAGCTGAATCGAATAACTTCCAATAAAAATAGTCGTCCCCAAACACTTCCTTTTCAGCCAAATAAGCATAGTAGGTAGCAAAACCTTCTTGTAACCAATGGTGGTCTCCTGTTTCCTCCGTAATCAAATTACCAAACCACTGATGTGCCAATTCATGTGCGTTGATATTTACATAATTTCTATCGATAAAGGAAGTTGAATCAATCACATAAGCATCAGAAAAAAATGTAGCACTAGTATTTTCCATACCTGCATACAAAAAATCATGAACTGGTACTTGCTTATAATTTTGCCATGGGTAGGCCACACCTATCTCCGTTTCTAAAAAATCAAAAATTTCTTTTGTATACCGAAAGGTAGGTTCCACCTTTAAACTATCCGCTGGGTAATAATAATTTTCAATACGTATTCCTGTCTTACTAAACAATTGCTGTTTATCATATTTTCCAATGGCAAAAGCTAAAAGATAACTACTCATGGGGTCATCCATATTAAAATTCCATTGTGTTATCCCATTCTTAGTTACTGAATCAACGAGTTTTCCATTGGCAATTACGGTGAAGTTTTCATCATATAATATACTAAGGTCAAATTCAACCTTTTCTGTCATATCATCAAATGACGGTACCCAATTGCTTGTATATTTACCTTGACCTTGCGTCCAAATTTGCTCATTACCTACCATTTCATCATCATACCCAATAAAATAAAGTGCCTTAGTAGGAGTAGTATAATATGTAAGGTAAAGCTTATGCTCCCCAAGTATAATCGGTGCCTTAAAGCTTATTTTCTTTCCGGTATTAACATAGGCATACTCATTATCATCAATCTTGAACGCTGTGATTGTTATTTTTTGTGCATCAATATGGATGGAATCCACTTTTGCTCTCAAATCAAATGTGTACATACCACTACCCTCTATTTTAGCCTCAGCTGGTATAGGCTGAACAGTGATTGCTATATGGGTAAAATCTACAGACAACTCTTGGGCATTTGCCCAGTAGCTGAAAACCAAAAAGAATAGCACACCAAAAAATCTCATTCTACAAATATATTAGGTATTCGCTTCAACTTGTCAATAACTAATCCAAGATCCAGAGAAAACATACCAACTATTTTCATTCACATTTAAGTTAATAAATGTTGAACTATAATTATCCCTAAAGCCAAGCTATTATAAACGTATGAAAAGGTATTACTTCTCTTGTGGTTAAATATCTTTAGCTCTAAATTCGTAATATGAACAGCGGTTTTCTACAAACACCTATAGTCTATCTTAAAGGAGTCGGACCCAACAGGGCTGAAACCTTGAAATCAGAATTGGGAGTGGAAACCTACCAAGATTTACTCAATCTATTTCCCAATCGATATATTGATAAGACCCAATACTATAAAATCGCACAATTACAACGTAGTAGTGCCGATGTACAAATAATTGGAAAATTAGTTCATATTAAATCGGTCGAACAAAAAAAAGGAACTCGGTTAGTTGCCCGTTTTATTGACGATACCGGAGAAATGGAGTTGGTTTGGTTCAGGGGGCAAAAATGGATACGGGAAAACCTAAAGCTGAACATTCCTTATGTGATTTTTGGAAAATGTAATTGGTTCAATGGTACTTTTTCAATGCCACACCCAGAAATGGAATTACTGACCGAACATGAACAAGGGGCCAAAGTATATATGCAACCGGTATACCCTTCTACCGAAAAGTTGAGTAATAAAGGTATTAGCAATAAGGTCATCAATAAGTTGATGCAACAGCTTTTTATAGAAGTCAATGGTAAATTTGCCGAAAGTTTATCTGACAAGTTACGTTATGAATTAAAGCTCATTGCCAAAAATGAAGCGCTATTCAATATTCATTTTCCTAAAAGTCAAGAGTTATTAGCGAAAGCACAATTTAGACTAAAGTTTGAAGAATTATTTTACATCCAGCTACAACTAATTGGCAAAAATCTGTCAAGAAAACAAAAAATAAAAGGATTTCCATTTAATGAAGTGGGGGAATTTTTTAATGATTTCTACGCTAATAAATTACCTTTTGAACTAACAGGTGCTCAAAAAAGAGTAATAAAAGAAATAAGGTCTGATTTAGGGAGTAATGCCCAAATGAACCGTTTATTACAGGGCGATGTAGGCTCGGGTAAAACTATTGTAGCAGTTATGACCATGCTACTGGCAATTGACAATGGTTTTCAGGCATGTTTAATGGCACCCACCGAAATTTTGGCAAATCAACATTTTCATGGCATTTCAGAATTACTAGAAGGCACCCAAATAACGTGTGCATTATTGACGGGATCAGTGAAGAAATCAGCACGTAAGCCTATTCACGAGCAATTAGAAAATGGTGAGCTACACATTTTAATTGGAACCCATGCACTTTTAGAAGATAAGGTAAAGTATAAAAATCTCGGGTTAGCTATTATTGATGAGCAACATCGATTCGGTGTCGCACAACGTTCTAAGCTTTGGCATAAAAATGAATTTCCACCGCATATTTTAGTCATGACAGCTACCCCTATTCCAAGAACATTAGCCATGAGTTTATATGGGGATTTAGATATATCTGTAATCGATGAATTACCACCTGGGCGTAAACCTATTAAAACAGTACATCGATATGATGCCAATAGACTTAAGGTCTTTCGGTTTATTCGCGATGAAATAGAAAAGGGGAGACAAATTTATGTCGTATACCCATTGATACAGGAGTCAGAAGTCATGGATTATAAAGATTTAATGGATGGGTATGAAAGCATTGTTCGTGATTTCCCTCAACCTGAATTCCAAATTTCTATCGTTCACGGACAAATGAAACCTGCCGATAAGGAATTTGAAATGAAACGTTTCGTTAAAGGTGAAACACAGATCATGGTGGCAACCACGGTTATTGAAGTTGGTGTCAACGTACCAAATGCATCTGTCATGATTATAGAAAGTGCAGAACGTTTTGGGTTATCACAATTACATCAATTACGTGGTCGTGTAGGCCGAGGAGCAGACCAAAGTTTCTGTATACTTATGACAAGTCACAAATTATCTGCCGAAGCTAAAACACGATTAGAAACCATGGTAGCCACCAATGATGGATTTGAAATTGCCGAGGTGGACTTAAAACTACGTGGACCAGGTGATTTAATGGGCACGCAACAGAGCGGGTTGTTAAATCTAAAAATTGCAGACATCGTTAAGGATAATGACATTCTTAAAACAGCTCGGTATTACGCCTTACAAATCCTCAAAGAAGACCCTTCATTAGAAAAACCAGAGCATTTGATTATCAGACATATGTATGCACAATTGGTCAAACACAAAAATATCTGGACGTATATTAGTTAGTTTTATTTTTAACACATTTGATGTTGAACATCGTAATTTAGATGGCTGTTCATTTCCGAGAAACCCTTGTTTTTAATAGATTTGTTTACTTAGACTAGAAAGAATATGAGCGCAACTAAAACATTATTTGATAAAGTGTGGGATTCCCACGTAGTACATAAAATACAAGATGGTCCAGATGTTTTGTTTATTGACAGGCATATGGTTCATGAAGTAACCAGTCCGGTAGCTTTCTTAGGATTGAAAAACAGAAATATTCCTGTTATTCATCCTGAAAAAACATTTGCAACGGCTGACCATAATACACCAACCATAAATCAACATTTGCCGGTAGCTGATCCGCTATCCGCAAATCAGTTGAGAATGCTCGAAGAAAATGTCAATAAGCATGGTATTTCTTATTGGGGATTGGGACATGAAAAAAACGGAATAGTACATGTTGTAGGCCCTGAATACGGTATCACCCAACCAGGTGCTACTATAGTTTGTGGAGATTCACATACATCTACCCATGGTGCTTTTGGTGCTATCGCTTTTGGTATTGGTACCTCTGAAGTAGAAATGGTATTGGCGACGCAATGTATTATGCAACCAAAGCCTAAAAGAATGCGTATCAATATAAATGGAAAAATGAGTAGAGGGGTTACTCCGAAAGATGTAGCCTTGTTCATCATTTCTCAATTGACCACTTCTGGCGCTACAGGATATTTTGTAGAATATGCTGGTGAAATATTTACAGATATGAGTATGGAAGGTCGTATGACCGTTTGTAATCTGAGTATTGAAATGGGTGCCCGTGGAGGTATGATTGCTCCAGATGAAAAAACATTCGAATATGTAAAAGGTCGTGAGTTCACTCCAAAAGGTGCAGGTTGGGATAAAGCAATGGCATATTGGGAAACACTTTACACAGATGAAGATGCCATTTTTGATAAGGAAATGACTTTTGATGGTTCTTTAATAGAACCAATGATTACATATGGTACCAACCCAGGTATGGGGATGGGTATTTCAAACGATATCCCAATGGCAAGTGCCGTACAAGGTGGCGCAACTACCTATCAGAAATCCTTAAAGTATATGGCTTTCAATGAAGGTGATAGTATGATGGGTAAACCAATTGACTTTGTATTTCTAGGAAGTTGTACGAACGGACGTATAGAGGATTTTAGGGCATTTGCATCCATCGTAAAAGGAAGGAAAAAAGCAACTAATGTAACCGCATGGTTAGTACCTGGCTCGCATAAGGTAGAAGCTGCTATAAAAGAAGAAGGTATACTTGATATTTTGATTGAAGCCGGGTTTGAACTTCGTGAACCAGGTTGCTCTGCATGTTTAGCAATGAACGATGATAAGGTACCTTCTGGTAAATTAGCAGTAAGCACCTCTAACAGAAATTTTGAGGGAAGACAAGGTCCAGGTTCAAGAACTTTACTTGCTAGCCCCTTAGTTGCAGCAGCAGCAGCGGTTACCGGAAAAGTAACGGATCCTAGGGAATTAATGGAAGAAATGGTTGCTGGTTGATTGTTGACTGTGAATTTTACACGGCAACAAACTTGAGAACCAACAACGAACAACTATCCACAAACAACAAAACAAAAAATGGCATACGATAAATTCAATATACTAACATCTACAGCGGTTCCTTTACCATTAGAAAATGTAGATACAGATCAAATAATCCCAGCGCGATTTTTAAAGGCTACCGAACGTGTAGGTTTTGGCGATAGCCTTTTTAGAGACTGGCGCTATAATCAAGACAATACCCCTAAAGAGGACTTTGTTCTTAATCAAGATAGATTTAGTGGTAAAATATTGTTAGGAGGTAAAAACTTTGGTTCTGGATCATCTAGGGAGCACGCTGCATGGGCTGTTTATGACTACGGATTTAGATGTGTAGTTTCTAGTTTCTTTGCTGATATATTTAGAGGTAACTGTTTAAATGTTGGTGTATTACCGGTTCAGGTAAGTGCTGAATTTCTTCAGAAAATATTTGATGCGACAGCGGCGGATGAAACTACAGAATTAGAAATAAATCTACCAGAACAAAAGATTACATTATTAACAACAGGTGAAAGCGAATCTTTTGATATCAATGGGTACAAGAAGAACAATATGTTAAACGGCTTTGACGATATTGATTACTTATTGAATATTAAGAAGGATATAGAGACTTTCGCTGAAAACACACCTTTGTAATCCAATTTTCATTTAAAGGAAGAACTCTAATGAAAAGAAAATTGGAAATTATGGATACCACCCTTAGGGATGGTGAACAAACTTCTGGAGTATCCTTTTCCGCATCGGAAAAGTTAACCTTGGCCAAACTACTTTTAGAAGAGCTTAGGGTTGATCGTATAGAAGTTGCATCGGCTCGTGTTTCTGATGGTGAACTTGAAGCGGTGCAACAAATCACCGAATGGGCATCAACCAAAGGATATTTAGAACGTGTGGAGGTTCTAACCTTTGTAGATGGTGGTGTTTCATTAGATTGGATGAAAAAAGCGGGAGCAATTTCACAAAATCTATTAACAAAAGGTTCTTTGAATCATTTGGAACATCAGCTTAAGAAAACTCCGAAGCAACACTTTTCAGAAATAAGCGAAATTTTCAAAAAAGCATCGGAAAATAGTATTATTAATAACATCTATTTAGAGGATTGGAGTAATGGCATGCGAAATTCCAAAACGTATGTTTTTGAATTTTTAGACTTTATTTCAACCCAACCCGTTAAAAGAATATTGTTACCGGACACCTTGGGTATTTTAACCTATACTGAAACATTCGAATATATTTCGGAGGTAGTTCAGAGATATCCCGATTTACACTTCGATTTTCATGGTCATAACGATTATGATTTAGGAGTAGCCAATATTATGGAAGCCGTAAAGGCTGGCTGTCATGGTTTACATTTAACGGTAAATGGTATGGGAGAGCGAGCAGGTAATGCTCCTATGGCAAGTGCCGTAGCTGTAATCAATGACTTTTTACCAGAAATCAAAATAAATGTAAATGAATCTTCCTTGTTTAAGGTAAGCAAATTCGTTTCTGCATTTACAGGGTTTACGATACCTGCTAACAAACCTATTGTTGGTGATAATGTATTCACCCAAACTGCTGGTATACATGCAGATGGAGATACCAAAAAGAATTTATACTTCAGTGACCTCATGCCCGAACGTTTTGGAAGAAAGCGTAAATATGCATTAGGTAAAATGTCTGGAAAGGCAAATATCCAGAAAAATTTACAAGAACTTGGCTTGACACTGAATGATGATGAATTAAAAAAAGTAACGGCCAGAATTATAGAATTAGGTGATAAAAAAGAACGTGTTACTCAAGATGACCTTCCCTTTATAATTTCTGATGTTCTAGATACTGTTACGCATAAACAAAAAGTATTTGTTAAATCATATGTTTTGACTCATGCCAAAGGTTTAATGCCCTCTACTACCCTATCTGTTGAGATAGATGGTAAAACATACGAGGAAAATGCGCAAGGTGATGGTCAGTATGATGCTTTTATGAACGCTTTAAAGAAAGTATATATAGCCAAGAATAGAACCCTGCCTAAATTAACGGATTATTCGGTGAGAATACCCCCAGGAAGTAACTCAGATGCACTCTGTGAAACGGTAATTACTTGGGAAATGGATGGAAAAGAATTCACCTCAAGAGGATTGGATTCTGACCAAACGGTTAGTGCTATAAAGGCCACCGAAAAAATGTTGAATATAATTTAAACAGATTGCTTCGTGCCGCACTATGACGAAATACGAGCAACATACAACTAGACAAAATGAAATTAAATATTGCCCTATTAGCCGGTGATGGTATCGGTCCAGAAGTTATTGATCAAGCAGTAAAGGTGTGTGATGCCATTGCAAAAAAATATGACCATCAAATAACATGGAAACCAGCTCTTACAGGTGCAGCTGCCATTGATGCTGTTGGTGAGCCTTACCCTGATGAAACACATGAGATTTGTGCGAACGCAGATGCAGTACTTTTTGGCGCCATAGGCCACCCTCGATTTGACAATGATCCATCGGCTAAGGTTCGACCAGAACAGGGATTGTTGAAAATGAGACAAAAATTAGGCTTGTTTGCCAATGTACGCCCAACCTTTACTTTTCCTTCTTTAATAGATAAATCTCCTTTAAAGAGAGAGAGAATTGAGGGTACCGACTTAATTATATTGAGAGAGTTAACAGGCGGTATCTATTTTGGTGAACGGGGTAGAAAAGATGACGGTAATACTGCATTTGATACTATGACGTACCAACGTTTTGAAATTGAGCGTCTAGCCAAAAAAGGCTTTGATATGGCTATGAGACGTTCAAAAAAATTATGTTGTGTAGATAAAGCCAATGTACTAGAATCATCTAGACTATGGAGAGAAACTGTTCAGGCTATGGAAAAAGATTATCCTGAGGTTGAAGTTACCTATGAATTTATTGATGCAGTAGCCATGCGTTTGATTCAATGGCCAAAAGGATATGATGTTATTATTACAGCGAATCTATTTGGTGATATTTTAACGGACGAAGCTTCGGTTATTGCTGGTTCTATGGGATTAATGCCGTCTTCATCAGTAGGAAGTAAAGTTTCTTTATATGAGCCTATACATGGTTCTTATCCTCAAGCAGCTGGAAAGGATATTGCTAACCCATTGGCAACTGTACTTTCAGCAGCTATGCTATTTGAAGATATGAACATGACAGAAGAAGCGGAAGAAATTAGACGAGTAGTAAATAGATCATTGGCTGAAGGTTATGTAACAGAAGACCTTGCCGATGGTGGTAAGAGTTATAAAACTAGCGAAGTTGGTGATTGGTTGGCCAGCAACATTTAATAGAATTATTTTAAACGAAATCCCCTTTAATCATTGATTAAAGGGGATTTTTTATTTCGTATACTTTTTGAAAAAATTCTATAAGAGAAACTAAGATTTGAGTTTGAATAATTGACTTACAAACTTACAGGCAAAGCGATATCTTGCTCATAGATGTTTTTTACAATTGCATGTATATCGGGAATAACGATCTTAGCTAATTTTGAATTACTATTTAGCAATACACAAATACCTAAATCTGAACCAGGAAATAGCGCAATTTCATTTCTATAACTATTTACACTTCCACCATGATGCCAAATTGTTTCTTCTGAAGATTTTTCCTTCTCCTTTATGGTATGAACTCTCCACCCAAAACCATATGCTGATTTTAAATGACCTGGCCAGCGTTGGTAATACTTGCTGTGTCCACTAAGTTCAATAAATGGTTTAAATACTTGTTCTACTGAAGCTTTGGACATAACTTCAGGATTATGACCCAATAAAAACCGCATCCATTTGGCCATATCAAGAGGGCTAGCATTAATACCGCCAGCAGCAATTGCATTGTAATATTTGTTCTTTAGTGGTATCGATTTCCATTTCGAGCCTCGCTTCGTATGTGGTACGGCAACATTTTGACTATTCAATAAGGTCTGATGGTCCATTGAAATTGATTCCATACCTAAAGGCTTAAAAAATTTATCCGTCAGCAAGGTTTGAATATTTTTGCCTGTAGCCTTCAACATTATTTCTTGACTCAATGAGAACATTGCATTTTGGTAGCTATATTGAAGACCAGGTTCACTAATAGGCTGAACTTCATCAAAACGACCAGCAATCGTAGACATTGATAAACCAGCTTCCACTAAATTCGTAAAACTGTGATAAGGCGTACCAGAAGTATGGGATAAAAGATGGGCGATTTCAACTTTTTCAGTATTAATTTTGTCTCCAAACTTAAAATTAGGTATAAATTCTACTATCTTATCGTTCCAGTTTATTTTGCCCTCACTCTCAAGATTGGCAGCTAAAACACCCGTAAACCCTTTCGAAATTGACCCTAATCTAAATAATGTTTCGCCATCCACATTCTCAATTCCATCTACACTTCTTTTCCCAAATCCATTCGACAATATAACCGAGTCTCCGCGAACAATACTTACACCCGCACCTACGATATCGCCCGAATTTATCGCCTTCACAAAATATGTAGCCAATGCTTCATTTAACGCTTGCTGCCTTATACCATAAAGTTTGATTTCTCTTTTTTCAGCAAGTGTTTTAACAAGGTTAGAGTTTGAGATAATTTCCTTTGAATCATCAGCCTTAACTGTTGAATCAGTTAGAACAAAAAGGAAAAGTCCCAATAGTAAAGTTCCTAGTAATAGTTTAGTACGCTGCACGAGATTGTAGTATTTAGGTTCTTTAACAACGCAGTAATTTGAATTTAAGTACCAATAAAATACACAAATTAAAAACTTTAACAAGGCGATTGACTATTGTTAAACAAGAATTGATTCCAAATATAACCTTTTAAATTTCAAGATTTATTTAGCTTATCAGCTGATTGTAGTTTTTCTAGGTTTCGATTCTCTTCACAGTTAAATACTAAAATTAAGAACCGTTATTGGAATGCTAAAGATGCATCCAACAAAACTGTTATTAGTAATTCCCTATCTAAATGCTATAGGGAAACTGACCAAATTTGTTCCAGATGCATTACCTGTATTATAAACATTTTAATTAATTGAGACACTTTACATTATAGAACCATTAAATAACTTCTCTTCAGATCCAAAACCTAATGATATGGCCATTTTGTCGAATAAGCGTTGTCATAGACATTATATTACAAAATTCAACGTTATAAAATGTGTAGTCATTTTCCTACATTAATATGAAAGTATTTCAACACAACATCATATCTCGAAAAAAAATAGAAAGATTGGACATTTGTTTTAATCTAGATATCCTATTTCTATTCATTTCCATCACGTATGATGAGGTAGAAAGCATAATCTATATTATTAAAAATATATTTAAAAATTCTATTATACTAGGGGCTATTACTGCTGGTGAAATAATCCGTCAAAGTACAGTGTATGGTGTTATCGTAATGGTTGTTCTAAATTTTATAAAAAACAATATCAGACTATACTCAACAGATTTACCATCAGATGTTGATTCAAAAGTTTTAGCACATGTAGATAAGTTAAGATTCAAGCTCCCTAATAAAGAACATTACAACCAAGTGATCAGGCCTCTATTGGATATTGATAAGAAGAAACGAAGTTTATTAATATCTAAAGAAATTTCAGTGGAGTCACATGTTCGCATCATGAAAGCAACTAGTGATCGGTTAATACTAGCCGCAGAAAATGCGGCCCAAATCATCGCAAAACAAAATAATCATCAACATGAGCTGGCTATTTTAATTAGCAACTCGGGTAGAATAAGGATGCTAGGTGATTTGGTATATGAAGAAGTTGAAGCTGTAATAAACCAATTTACAGAAAACACTAAATCTATTGGGTGTGAAATAGCACCAATTTTTGAATTACCTAAAACCTGCTTACATAACTTGACTATTTGTGTCACTATTTTTCCTGAATTTTGAAGAACCATCGAAGACTAATAAAGCAATTAGGTGAATTCAATCTAAATCAAACAGATTTAGAAAAGATGGTACCATTGCTTAAGGTGGTGGATAGTAGCTATAGGGAAATGGATTCTGATAAGCCACATGCAGAAACCATTTATATTAAAGATGCGCTAGGTAAGCCTTTAGTAAAATGTATTAAAAACATTCTGCTAAAGCCAATCACGAATTTGTTAGATACCAGTAAACCAGAGGTAAACACCTTTAGTAAGACCCTTGAATCTATTGACAAACATGGAAAAAGACAATGGTTGGAGATTACCGTTAAAGGTATAAAATCATCAAAAGGAATAGTTGAAGAGTATATTGGAACAATCGTAAACTTTACTAACTTAAAATGTACCGAATTTGAATTGATAAAAGAGAGAGGGAAAGAAGTTAAAGCACATAAAGCAAAAAGTGAATTCTTATCTACCTTGTCACATGAAATAAGAACACCTTTGAATGCAGTTATAGAAATTACCCACATACATCTAATCGAAAATTCTAAAAAGGAGCAAATAGAAAACCTGAGTACACTAAAATATTCTTCTGAACAACTTTTAGGGGTAGTAAACAATATTTTGAATTATGATAAAATCGCTTCTGGCGCTCTAGAATTAGAAGAAGCTAATTTTAGTTTAAAGCAAGTGTTAAATACGGTACAAAGTGTTTTCACCCATAAAGCCTCAAAAAAGGGAATTCAGTTTAAAATAAAAAAAGACACCCTTTTGCAAGATTCAGTGATAGGTGATAGTAGAAGATTGTATCACGTTCTGACCAATTTAATAAGTAACGCTATTACCTTTACCGGAGAAGGAATTGTTGAACTAGAGGTTAAAGTAATTAATGAAACAAAAAACACTTCTAAACTATTATTTGCTGTAACGGATACCGGTATTGGAATTAGAAATAATAAAACAGCTAAAATATTTAAATATTTTGCTCAGGCCCCTGTAAGTACAGCCCAGTTTTATGGCCGAACTGGCTTTGATATTACAATTTGCCAAAGATTATTGGAATTGATGGGTACAACCATTACGATGGAAAGCACCTATAATGTAGGTTCGTCCTTTAGCTTTGAGTTGAACCTCAAGAAAGGAAATCCGATTGCATCTATTTTTGAGGAGGGGAGTCAATTTAAAATAGGAACTGAAAGTGATTGTGTCAAAAACAGTCTATATGGCAATAAGATTCTTGTGGTAGAAGATAATAAGATAAACATACTTTTAATTGAAAAATTTCTTAAGAAATGGGGGGTTGATTATGATATCGCAATGAATGGTAAATTAGCTGTACAGAGTGCTTTTATAAAGAAATATGACCTTATTTTAATGGATATACAAATGCCTGTTATGAATGGTTTAGATGCCTGTATGGCCATAAGAACTTCAGGAAATTTTCATAATAAAACTATTCCCATATACGCCTTATCTGCATCTATGGGAGAATCAATTAAAAAAAATTTATCGGATTATGGTATAGATGGTTTAATATGTAAACCTTTTAATGCAAACGACTTGTTTGCAACAATATTGAAAATTCTGAATAACAAGGTTAAAACTAAACTTTAAGGTTCTATTTAAAAAATTCTTCAATTTAACAGCTAAGTGTCATTTTTCTATACTTAGTTTCTTTTCGTTTTCTCACTATTAAAATTCCGACTGCAATGGCAACGCCAGAAAAGGCTAACATAGCACCGACTAAACTAGAATAAATGATTCCATATCCAAATGCTATTGGTAAACCTGCTAAATATGCCCCAGATGCATTACCCATATTAAATGCACTTTGATTCATTGATGAGCCTAACATTTCAGAACCTTTAGAGGTATTTATAATTGCCATTTGTATAGGTGTAGAAACAGTAAAGGAAATAACACCTATTAGAAAAGTCATAACCATTAATAAATACGGGTTAGTGGCAATCAGGAAATTGAATATTAATATGACTGACATGATTGACAAACTTATAATTACCGCTTTTAATGGAGAAAACAATTCTGCCATTTTTGCCCCTAAAAAATTTCCTGCAACCATACCTAAACCGGCTAGCATCATAGCGTAACCAACAAAGTGATTGGGTAAACCGGCTACATCAGTAATTAAAGGAGCTACATAACTGTACCACGCAAAGAATCCGCCAGTTCCAATCGTAGTTAGTGCAATCAATGCCCAAAGCTCCCTATTCTTTAATCCATTTGACACACTAACATTTTTCTCTGAAGCTTCAATTTCAATTTTAGGCATCCACATATAAATACTACCCAAAGCTAATAATCCTACAAACCCAACGAGGTAAAAGGAAACACTCCAGCTAAACTGTTGTCCTAAATAAGTGCCTATGGGTACACCTATAACATTAGCAACCGTTAATCCTGAAAACATAATAGCTATACCCTGTGCCGATTTTCCTTTCTTCGCAAGTTTTGTGGCAACTACTGCTCCAATTCCAAAAAATGCCCCATGTGGAATTCCTGATAAAAATCTTAAGAAAAGTAAGCTACTATACCCTGTTGCCAAACCAGAAAGTGAATTAAAAATAGTGAACCATATCATTAATAAGAATAACATTTTCTTAGGAGAAAGCTTAGAGCATAAACCAGTAAGTAAAGGAGCACCCAAGACAACACCCAAAGCATAAGCTGCTATAAAGTGACCAGCCTGGGGAATCGTAATGCCTAATGAACCAGAAACCTCTGTTAAAATCCCCATAATTACAAACTCGGTAAGTCCTATTCCAAAACCTCCGATAGCCAAAGAAAATAATGCTTTCTTGTTAGATGGATTTATATTCATAATAAAATCATTTACTATGTTCCTAAAATGTTTGCGGAACGTATTTTCAGTGTACAAAGTTAGATTGCATATCCATACTTAATTTCAACAGGATTATCCAATATATATGTAATATTATCCTGATTACTTAACTGTTGAAAATTTTAGGTTAAAAAAGAGTATTTATAATACAAAAAGCATCGAAATTTCATTTCGATGCTTTTTGTGAAAATCAAATTTCGTTATAAAATATAATCTGTGCTAACAAAATTTGAAAGTTTAGCTTCTAACAAGTGTTGTATGATTTCGGTATTTAACTCGTTGTCCTTAAAAGCTACAAAAGTTCTGATGGAGAAAGATCGTAAGGCATCATGAACGCTTAACGTTGCTTGTGCAGAATCTTTTCTACCAGTAAAAGGATATACATCTGGACCTCTTTGACATGAACTGTTTAAATTTACACGACATACCAAGTTGACCAATGTATCTATCAACGGAGAAAGAGCATATACATCCTTACCGAAAAGACTTACTTGTTGTCCATAATTACTTTCTGCCATATCATCCAAAGGCTCCTCTATATCTGAAAATTGTACAATGGGTATTATTGGTCCGAATTGTTCTTCTTGATACACCCTCATATCCTTTGTCACAGGAAACAAAACAGCTGGCCAAATAAAATTATCAAAGCGCTTACCTCCTTTTTTATTTAAAATTTTAGCTCCTTTTACAACCGCATCATCAATTAATTCTTGAATGTACTCTGCCTTTCCCGGCTCTGGTAGAGGAGTTAGTTTAACGCCATTCTCCCAAGGGTTTCCAAATTTTAACTCATCTACTCCTTTTGCGAAACGTTCATTAAATTTAACGCTGATTTCTTCATGAACATAAACCACTTTCAATGCAGTACAACGTTGTCCATTAAAAGACAAGGTACCTGCTAAACATTCTTGTATGGTCAAGTCTAAATCGGCATCTGGTAAAATTATCGCTGGGTTTTTAGCTTCTAGGCCTAATACTAAACGTAATCTATTGCTTTTTGGATGCTGTTCTTGTAAGGCATTAGCAGATTTACTGTTACCAATTAGAGCTAAAACATCTACCTTTCCTGTTTGCATAATTGGCGCAGCAACCGTTCTTCCTCTTCCAAAGATTACATTGACTACCCCTTTTGGGAAACTAGTTTGAAAAGCTTCCAATAATGGTGTAATCAAAAGCACACCATGTTTTGCAGGTTTAAATATGGTCGTATTACCCATTATAATTGCCGGAATCAAAAGGGCAAAAGTTTCATTCAATGGATAATTATAAGGTCCAAGACATAAGACTACACCTAACGGTCCTCTTTTAATATGGGCATAGACACCATCATGTTTTTTAAATTTTGCAGCATCGCGATCCAGTTGTTTATAATCTTCAATTGTATCATCAATATATTCAACGGTACGGTCAAATTCTTTTTGGGAATCAGGTAATGATTTGCCAATTTCCCACATCAATAAGTTCACAACTTCATCTCGTTTGGTCTTCATCTTTTTTACGAAAACCTCCATACATTCAATACGGTCTTTAACATGCATGGTTGGCCAAACACCTTGACCACGATTGTATGCCTTTAAAGCAGCGTTCAAAGCATCTAATGCTTCTGCTTCCTGTAAATCTGGAATACTACCCAACAATGTTGGTTTATATTCTTTGGTCGAAGAGATGGTTGAATATACGTCTGTCATTTCCCCTTTCCATTCCTTTAACTCGCCATTTACCAAATAATGCCGTTGATTAATGGTTGATTTAATTTGAAATTCTTCTGGGATAGTTGTATCGCTCATTATGTTGCTGCTATTATAATTTCAGGTTGATTAATGTTTTGTCGATTAATTTCTGATATACTTAATACTCGATTCGTATTTTATTAAATATAGTTTAAACCAAATATTCAAACAAATCAGGTTTATCGTTTATATAATCTCCATAAAAATTGTTATTTTTTATACGTTTTATGAGTGGTTGTAAATCTTCTGGATTCTGAAGTTCAATACCCACTACAGCAGGAGCATTTTCTTTACTAGATTTTTTAGAATATTCGAAATGTATAATATCATCGGTTGGCCCCAAGATATCAACAACAAAATCTTTTAAAGCGCCAGGTCTTTGCGGAAATCGAATAATGAAATAGTGTTTTAACTTACCATACAATAAGGCTCTTTCCTTAATTTCTGCCGTTCTAGTAATATCATTATTGCTTCCGCCAATTATACAAACAACGTTTTTACCAATTATTTCTTCCTCATAATCATCTAAAGCAGCAATCGTCAATGCACCCGCAGGTTCTACTACTATAGCATCCCTATTGTAAAGATCAAGAATAGTTTGACAGACCTTACCTTCATCAACAGTGATCATCGCATCTAAGTATTGACTACAAATAGGAAAGGTCAACTCCCCTACTCTTTTAACTGCTGCTCCATCAATAAATTTATCAATATGTTCCAAGGCCACAACCTTACCTTGTTCCATAGCTGTTTTCATAGATGGTGCGCCTTTTGGTTCAACACCAATAATTTTTGTCAATGGCGATAATTCACTTAAAACACTAATAAGTCCAGAGGCTAAGCCTCCTCCACCAATACAAACAAAAAGATAATCGATTGGTGACTTCGTTTGTTCCATAAGCTCAAGTCCAACTGTAGCTTGCCCTTCTATTATTTTAGGGTCATCAAAAGGATGCACAAATATTTTACCAGTCTCACGGCCATTTGCTCTTGCCGCTAGTGATGCATCATCGAATGAATCCCCTTCTAAGACTATTTCTACCCACTCACCACCAAATAATCGAGTTTGTTCAACCTTTTGCTTTGGTGTTACTGAAGGCATATAAATGGTCGCTTTTATTTTTAAATGAAAGCACGCAAATGCAACACCTTGGGCGTGATTACCAGCACTAGCACAAACAACCCCTAGAGACCTTTCTTCAGTTGTGAGTGAACTTATTTTATTGAATGCTCCCCTAATTTTATAAGAACGAACCCTTTGAAGATCTTCACGCTTTAAACGTACCTGACATTGAAATTGTTTTGAAAGTCTAATACTTTCTGTTAGCGGTGTTATTTCTGAAATCTCAGCAATAGTTTTTGCTGCCATGCGAATGTCATCCAATTTTGGAAAATATACTGGTTTTTTCCTATTCAAATCAATTCCTCTTTTTCTCTCGGACTTCATCATTTTACTAATTGTATGTACTGTTACAACATTTATTTCTAAAACCTAAATTGTCCGTTTAAGAACAGTTTCAGAAAACACTACAACGCCAAAACGGATTGTAACTTTTCGTCTGCACTTAATCGGACAATTAGTATGTCAATATAAGACCTAAAAAATTTAAACTATAGGCTTCATTGCTGTCATTGACTCACGCAAACGTGCACCAACGATTTCCACGGGATGCTCACGTAAAGCCTTATTAACCGCTATTAATGTTGCATTGTCCACATCATTATCAATTCCTTCCGAAAAGTTTTTACCGATTACATCTGTATCAATATTTTTCATGAAGTCAGTTAAAAGTGGTTTGCATGCATGATCAAAAAGATAACAACCGTATTCAGCAGTATCAGATATAACACGGTTCATTTCGAACAATTTCTTACGTGCGACTGTATTTGCAATTAATGGTGTTTCATGTAAAGATTCATAATAAGCAGATTCTGCAATAATTCCTGATTCAGTCATTGCCTCAAAAGCCAATTCAACACCAGCCCTTACCATTGCTATCATTAAGACCCCATTATCATAAAATTCTTGTTCTGTAATTTCTTGATTAGCAGCGGGTGTTTTTTCAAAAGCAGTTTCTCCTGTTGCCGCTCTCCAGGTCAATAGATTTTTATCATCATTGTCCCAATCTTCCATCATCGTTTTAGAAAAATGTCCGGTCATGATATCATCCATATGCTTTTGGAACAATGGACGCATAATCTCCTTTAATTCTTCTGCTAATTCAAATGCCTTAATTTTCGAAGGATTTGAAAGACGGTCCATCATATGCGTGATACCACCATACTTCATACCTTCTGTGATTGTTTCCCAACCATATTGAATTAACCTAGATGCATACCCTGCATCAATTCCCTTCGCTACCATTTTGTCAAAGCAAAGTATAGAACCCGTCTGTAACAAACCACAAAGTATGGTCTGCTCTCCCATTAAATCTGATTTTACTTCAGCTACAAATGAAGACTCTAATACACCTGCCTTATGCCCGCCTGTACCAGCAGCATATGCTTTTGCCTGCTCCAATCCCTTTCCTTCTGGATCATTCTCTGGATGTACAGCAATTAATGTTGGTACACCGAATCCTCTTTTATATTCTTCCCTAACTTCTGACCCTGGGCTTTTTGGTGCGACCATAATAACGGTCAAATCTTTACGAACTTGAGTACCTTCCTCAACGATATTAAAACCATGAGAATAAGAAAGGGTAGCTCCCTTTTTCATTAACGGCATTACAGCACCAACAACGGCTGTATGTTGCTTGTCTGGTGTTAAGTTGATAACTACATCTGCACTAGGTATCAGTTCTTGGTACGTACCAACGGTAAATCCGTTTTCACTAGCATTTACAAAAGATTGTCTTTTTTCCTTGATTGCGGCATCACGCAATGTGTATGAGATATCTAAACCAGAATCCCTCATATTCAACCCCTGGTTCAACCCTTGAGCTCCACACCCAACGATGACAATTTTCTTGCCTTTTAAAGCATTTACACCATCTGCAAACTCAGACGAATCCATAAATCGGCATTTTCCAAGTTGTATTAATTTATTTCTTAATGATAGTGTATTAAAATAATTGGCCATTTTATATTTACTTTATTTGATTATTGATATGATTAGTTGTCTTAAAATTCTTCAAGAATTGCAGAAATCTGCATTACATCTTTAGTAACCGAAATTCTCCCTGAACGAACAAATTGCATTATACCGTAGGGTTTCAATTGATCATGCATTTCATCAATTTCATTTCTTCTACCACTTTTTGCCAGCACAAAAAAGTCACGGGATACCGTTACAATCTGTGCATTGCAATCTTTGATAATATTTTGAATATTACGTTCGTCGAACAAAAGGCCCGATGCAATTTTAAACAAGGCAGATTCTTGATAAATTGTTTCATCATCGGTATGATAAAACGCCTTTATAACTTCTATTTGTTTTTCTATTTGCCCAACGATATTATCCACCCATTTTTCGGTAGTGTGTACCACAATTGTAAATTTTGAAACATCATCAATCTCTGATTTTGACACATTCAGACTTTCGATATTAATATGTCTCTTTAAAAAGATTCCTGAAATTCTGTTTAGTAATCCAACATTATTTTCTGAATATACCGATATGGTGAAAAATTTATTTTCCATAAGCTATTTTTCCAATTCTTTAACTACAAAAGAATTTTATGGCACTGTGTTAAGTTTGCTTTACTATTTCTTTACTGCTACAATCAGTCCTGTCGACCAATTCATTTTTGTGATTTGAAAATCATCACGATTTTCCAAATACTCCATTAATTCATGAACATGATTTTCATGACCGTCAGGCCAATTTGGTTGTTTATTCATATCATCGATGATATAAAATCCGCCAACTATTACCAAGTTCAATACTCGTTCTATCTCACTATATTTTCCTGGCCATGCATCTGCAAAAATCAAATCGAACTTAGCACCTTTGTACTCCTTTAACCATTGCGCTCCATCTTGACATATTAACTCAACTTTCGCATTGTCTCCAAAAAAACTAACCGCTATATCTATTAATTCTTGGTCATTGTCAACTGATATCAATTTTGAATCCTTATCAAGCCCTTCTACCATCCAAGAAAGACTTAAACCTATACCTGTTCCTATTTCTAAAAATCTGCCCTTTGGTTTTGAGGCAATAAGTGTTTTCAGAAAGCTCCCTACATACAAATCTGAAGGCATTGTAAATCCGATTTCCTCAGATTTTCGTTCTATTTCAGTATGAATTTTCGGAATGTCTGGTATAATTGAATCATTCATAATGAATGGTATTTTTAATTTGGATGGATTCTATAAAATTATACGTTATTCACATTACTTATTGACTCATCACTGCCGCATACTGTATTACTGTAATCTAATTTCAGAAACCGATGCACCAGAAGGAATCATAGGAAATACGTTGCCCTCTTGTTCAACCTTCACTTCCAAGAAATAAGGGTTTTTAGAAGCCATCATCTTTTGAATAGTAGATTTTAAATCTTTACGTTCAGAAACTCTTTTGGCTTCAATACTGTATCCTTCCGCTATTTTAACGAAATCTGGATTTACCATAACCGTAGATGCGTATCTTTTCTCAAAAAACAATTCTTGCCATTGACGCACCATACCTAAATGATCGTTATTCAAAACAACAATCTTAACAGGAACTTTATGCTGAAAAATTACCCCCAATTCTTGTATGGTCATTTGAAAGCCACCATCACCGATAATGGCAACAACTTCCCTATCCATTGCGCCCATTTTAGCGCCAATAGCTGCAGGCAATGCAAAACCCATTGTTCCCAATCCGCCAGAAGTTATGTTACTTTTAGACTGTGAAAATTTTGCGTATCTACAGGTAATCATTTGATGTTGACCTACATCGGTAACAATAACCGCCTTATTATTAGAAGCTAAATTAATCTCTTCAATAACCTCACCCATGGTTAAACCAGGCTTGGCAGGGTGAATATCATTTTTTATAATTGTATCAAATTCAATCTGATACTTCTCTTTGAACACATTGTGCCATGCCTCGTGCTTGTTGTTTTTAATCAACGGTAGCATAAGACCTAAAGTTTCTTTAGAATTACCCAATACCGCCACATCAGCATATACGTTTTTATTGATTTCAGAAGGGTCAATCTCAAAATGTATTACTTTTGCCTGTTTTGCATAGTCTTTCAACCTACCTGTTACGCGATCATCAAACCGCATTCCTATAGCAACCAAAACATCACATTCATTCGTTAATAAATTTGGGCCATAATTACCATGCATTCCTACCATACCTACATTTAAAGGATGGTCAGTATTTAAGGCAGAAACACCCATAATAGTCCATGCAGCCGGTATACCCGCTTTCTCTACCAATTGTTTAAACTCATTCTC
The DNA here is from genome assembly GCF_005771495.1 of Maribacter sp. ACAM166. Taxonomy (GTDB): domain Bacteria; phylum Bacteroidota; class Bacteroidia; order Flavobacteriales; family Flavobacteriaceae; genus Maribacter. The sequence continues at coordinate 11,155 of NZ_VAUW01000042.1, read as the reverse complement.
AGCTTGACCAAGTATTACACCTTGACCCCATACTATAAATGGTTTTTTTGCACTATTAATTAAATCTGCTGCGGCCTGTATTGCACTTATATCCGGTTTAGGTAGCGGCTTATAACTACGTACTCCCGTACACTTCGTATAGGCGAACTCGAATTTATCAATTTGGGCATTTTTTGTAATATCTATCAAAACCGGACCTGGTCTACCTGATTTAGCTATATAAAAAGCCTTTGCCATAACTTCTGGTATCTCAGAAGCTTCGGTAACTTGATAGTTCCATTTGGTCACTGGTGTTGAAATGCCAATAATATCCGTTTCTTGAAACGCATCAGTACCCAATAACTCTCTAGTCACTTGACCCGTTATACAAACCATTGGGGTAGAATCTATTTGCGCATCGGCAAGACCTGTTACTAAATTTGTAGCTCCAGGCCCAGACGTTGCGATTGCAACACCTACTTTACCTGAAACACGTGCATACCCTTGAGCAGCATGGGTTGCACCCTGTTCATGCCTAGTTAGTATATGCGTTAATTTATCCTGAAACTTATATAATTCATCATAAACAGGCATAATTGCCCCACCTGGGTAACCGTACATTGTTTCTACACCTTCCGCCAACAAACAATGTATTAATGCCTCTGCTCCAGAAATCGTAATAGTTTTCTTGGATTCTGTACTTTTTTTCTTCTCTTTTATTGTTTCCATAATTAATAATCAAATTCAAGTATGGTATTCAAAGCCTTTAAACTCCCTACCTCTTATTACACATAGTGCTCAATTAGAAATCTAAACATGTATTAGTTAAAATTCATCGGTCACACACCCTTTAGAAGCAGATGATACGGTACGAGCATATTTATATAGACTTCCTCTTTTCACCTTCAGCTCTGGTTGTATCCACTCTTTTCTTCTTGCTGTTATTTCTTCATCTGATAGATTGACCGAAATCTCATTCTTCTCAGCGTCAATTGTAATAACATCACCATCTTTCAATAATCCGATAGTACCACCATCTTGTGCTTCTGGAGACACATGCCCCACCACAAAACCATGCGTACCTCCTGAGAATCGACCATCTGTAATCAAGGCCACATCCTTTCCAAGTCCAGCTCCCATTATAGCTGCCGTAGGTTTTAGCATTTCTGGCATTCCAGGTCCGCCTTTTGGTCCTTCATAACGAATGACCACAACATCTCCTTTTTTTACCTCGCCTTTTCCTATACCGGCATTCGCGAAAAATTCATCATTGTAAACCTTGGCTGGTCCGGAGAAATATAGTCCTTCCTTTCCTGTAATTTTTGCAACCGAACCTTCGGTTGCCAAGTTTCCATAAAGAATACGTAAGTGACCCGTTGCTTTAATAGGGTTGCTCAAAGGTCTTATTACTTGCTGATGTTCCAACAAGCCAGGCACCTCTGCTAAATTTTCAGCAATCGTCTTCCCGGTAACCGTTAGACAATCGCCATGTAACATTCCATTTTCTAACATGAATTTCATTACCGCTGGCACACCACCTACGCGATGCACATCTTCCATAAGAAATTTACCACTAGGCTTCAAATCTGCCAAAAACGGAGTTGAATCACTAATTTTCTGAAAATCATCTAAAGTAAAATCAACATCTGCCGCTTTCGCTATTGCTAAAAAGTGTAGTACTGCATTCGTAGACCCTCCTAATAATGTCAATAAACGAACTGCATTTTCAAATGATTTACGGGTAATAATATCACTTGGTTTAATATCTTTTTCTAATAAGTTTTTTAATGCCTTACCAGACTCAATAGCATCCTTCTGCTTTTGTTTTCCTATTGCAGGGTTTGAAGAGTTATATGGCATCGCCATCCCTAACGCTTCAATAGCAGAAGCCATCGTATTAGCGGTATACATTCCTCCACAAGCACCAGCGCCTGGACATGCATTTTGGATTACGCCTTTGTAATCCTCATCATTCATGGTGCCGGCTACCTTCTCTCCCCAGGCCTCAAAAGCAGAGACCACATCCAATTTTTTATCTTTATAGCATCCGGAAGCTATCGTTCCACCGTACACCAATATAGAAGGTCTATCTAAACGAATCATTGCCATTAATGCACCTGGCATATTCTTATCACAACCAACTACGGTCACCAAACCATCATAATTCATGGCCTGAACAACTGTTTCCATAGAATCTGCAATGATATCCCTTGATGGTAAGGAATAACGCATACCGTAGGTACCCATCGATATACCGTCACTCACACCAATAGTGTTAAATACCAATCCTACCAATCCGCTATCATTAACACCAGTTTTCACCTCTTGTGCTAAATCATTTAAGTGCATATTACAAGGGTTTCCCTCATACCCAGTGCTACCGATACCAATTAAGGGTTTCTTTAAATCTTCTTCAGTTAAACCTATAGCATATAGCATTGCCTGAGCTGCCGGTTGCGTCGGATCTTGGGTTACATTCTTACTGTGCTTGTTCAATTCCATAATGTAATTCTCGTATGCTTATCTTGATTACTTTGAGCTATTGTATCAAAGATAAAAGTTTATAAAAGCTTCTTTTTTTGACAAAATTTGACATTACAAATTCATTCTGCCTAAAAACTAACTAATTTATTGATTTTCAATTATTTATACTACCAATTTATACCATATTCAATACTTCAAAACAACCTGAAATTAGTTATAAAAAAACCTGCATCAAATATATCTGATACAGGTTTTTCTAAACAATGAAAAGCTCTATCATTCCTTTAACGGAATGACAATGACTACATTGATTATTATATTTTTCAATTTCATATTACAATAGTACATAAAATTCATAAACAATAAAAACATCAACAACTAACTATTATAACAGCTAGACCTGTTGTCGTTAAATAAACCAACTTTAAAAGAGATTCCTCATTCTAGTATATAAATAATATTAAGAACTAGCTGTAAAAATAGTATTCACAGTCTACGGCTTTAATTCACTGTTACCTAAACTTATACCAGTCTAATGCACAATTTAAAACTTATTTGATTTCCTTCTCTTTTTTGCGCCAATATATATATAGCCCTATCCGTCAGTTGAATAATCCGCGGATAACCACCAGTTGTTTGACCGTCTTTCATTAAAACAATTAATTTACCAGATGGCGTTAATTGCACCGTACCGGGTAAAGTTGCCGAGGTTAACATTGATATTTCATGTGGAGAAATTGTTTCTTTAATTTGATACGCCATCCTATTATTTTCGTGGGCTACCGTAAAAGATCTAGAAAATATTTCTTCTAACTGCTTATCGTTTAACAATTCAAACTCAGGACCTTTACTTACTTCTAATATAGTGTCATCTAAAAAAGAAGCAACTTTGATTTCTGAAATTTTAGGTTGGAATAGTTTATGGTACGTATAAGGAACAAAATCACCCTCTCGCAACCTACTTTCTTTTGTGATTGGTTTGTAATAGGATCTACTTCCTAAAATCACCTTCGGCGTAAAACCTCCTTTAACACCTAAATAGGACCTAAAGCCTTTCACAAGTCGACCGAAAGAGAGAATGTCACCAACTTCGATTTGATAGACCTTATAGTTTTGAATTGGCAGATTATTTAAAGTGGCTAACATTTTTGCTCCGCCCAATGCCATATAAGTTTCCTCTTCAAAAACTAACGTTGGCCCAGTCATGGTAATTTCTAAAACTGCTGATGAACTATCATTTTCTAACAAGGAATTGACCTTAAACACAGACATTTCATCCATAACACCAGAAACGGGAACCCCTTTATTTCTGTAATTAAATCTACCTGAATCTTGAACGGAAGTATAAAAACCTGCTTTAAGTACTTTAAGCATCTATCTTAATTTTTTCAGGTTTATAAATACCAACTTCTGCTTCTATTTTATGTAGGTTATGCTCCGCCCTAGAAATTGCATAGAATTCAATTTTATCACCAACATTTACGAAGCAAGGATTCTCTTTTGTGGCGTCAAAAATAGGCACCGAACAATTACCAATAATATTCCAACCGCCAGGGGACTCTTGTGGGTAAATACCGGCTTGTTTTCCTGCTATGCCAACAGCTCCTTTAACAACTTTTGACCTCGGTGTTACTTTTCTTGGAACCTCTAGCTCCTTTATCAATCCACCTAGATACATGAAGCCTGGTAAAAAACCAATTCCATATACTGTGTAATGAGTGGCTGTGTGCATTGCTATAATTTCTGGGATTGATTTATTCAGTTTCTCAGAAACTTCTTGAAGATCTAATCCGAATTCTAAATCATAAGAAACTGGCAAACGCCAAAGGTATCTAGCTGGTTTTGCAGTATCTTCTAATTGATTATACCATGTATTAATGTCTTTCGATATACTATTAAAATCAATCGATTTTTTTCTATTGATAAGTAAAAGAGAATTATAGGAAGGCACCATTTCCCAGTCTTTATCGGTTAACGGATCTGACCTTAAAAAAGATTCAAACCGTAAAATAGTTTCAAGAATGTGCTCTTTCACCTCATTCGGCCATTCAATTAAGATTGAATGCACACCAAAAGACTTTATATTTATTTCAGGGGAATTCACGGTTTAGATTGTAATTTATATTTTGGCAAATGCTTTGTAATATACGTTAAAATTTGAGACGCGTCAGGCGTATCTCCATGAATACAATAGGTATCAGCATATATTGGAATTTTTTCTCCGCTTAATGTTTCAACCACATTCTCATTGTACATCAGTAACAGGTGCTCTAACACAGCTTGACCATTTGAAATTAATGCATTCTCTTGGTTTCTAGACACTAAACTTAAATCATTGTTATAGTTTCTATCCGCAAAGGCTTCCCGTTTAATTTTGAAATTAGTTGCCAAGGCCATTTCTTGAATCACACTACCACAAGGTACATATAGAAACACCTTCTCTTTGTAGGGTGCAATAGCTTTGAGGAAGACTTGGGCTTTATGTTCATCTTTGGCTACATCATTGTAAAGTGCCCCATGCGGTTTAATATGATGAAGCGATACACCTAGTTTTATACATTCGGTCGTGAACAGCTGCATTTGATCGTCTATGCTTTTTATCAAATCCTCATCGTTTATATCCAAAGAAATACGCCCGAAATTTTCCTTATCCGGATAAGAGGGATGCGCACCAATACTAACACTATATTTCTGTGCCAATTTTAAACATAAACGTATTGTTTCTTTAGACCCAGCGTGAACTCCACAAGCAATATTGCATGAACTGATCATCGAGAATAATTCAGCTTCGTTTCCAATACCTTCGCCTACATCACAATTGATATCCATAGTTCTTTTCGTCATTTACAATAATCCTATTACTGTTAGAATACTTTTAGCGCCCAATAGAACAGAAAGGAGAATAATAACTAAACCGATACAATTCTGCATCATGGTGTTTTTATATTTACCCATAACTCCAACCCTATTTACGACCCACAGCAAAAAGATTGCTATTACGGGTAAAAGCAGACCATTGGTAATCTGAGCAAATTTTATAATTTCTATCGGTTTAATTCCGAATGATAAAAAGACCACTCCCAAAACCAAAATCAAAATCCAAATAAATCTAAATTTTGCATCTTTGAATTCAGCTTTCCATCCAAAACAACTATTGGCAACATACGCTGCGGCCAAAGGAGCTGTTATCGCAGAGGTAATGCCTGCAGCAAATAAACCTATACCCATGAAATATAGAGCAGCTGAACCATATAGAGGTTCTAAGGCCTTTGCCATATCCATTACATTGTTTACTTCTGAAGTTTTAATTGCTGCCGCAGATATTAAAATACTGATAGACACAAGTCCGCCTAGTATTATAGATACCAACGTATCTCGTTTTGCCAATTTCAAGTCACTTTTCGATTTCCACTTTTCACTTACCAAAGCGGCGTGCAAAAAAAGATTATAAGGAACAACTGTTGTACCGACCAAAGCTATAATTGTCAAAATACCTCCTTCAGGTATACTTGGCACGAATAATCCTTTTATCAATTCCCAAACATTCGGTTTGGTTAAAACAGCGGTAGCTATAAAGGAAAGACTCATTATAAGCACGAGGAAGATAAACACTTTTTCGAGCGCTTTATAATTCCCAAAATATAATAGCACAAAAGCTATAACACCAATAATAGATGGGTATAACTTACTATAAGCTAAACCAAATAGTGCTTCCATACCTAAGGTGGCGCCACCAATATTACCTGCTTCATAAGAAGCGTTACCTATAATAATAGCAGAAAAAATAAGACCTATCACACTATTACGTATCCAGCCATTATTAAGCTCTTGTTTTATTACATCTGCCAATCCTTTCTGGGTAATTATCCCCAATCTTGCCGACATTTCTTGAAGAACATAGGTTGCAATAATCGATAACAGCATGGCCCATAGCAAACTAAAGCCAAAATTTACACCTGCCAAGGTACATGCAGTAACGGTACCAGGCCCAATAAACGCTGCAGCTACGAGAACACCTGGCCCTAATTTCTTAAACATTCATCATAATTATCATTCTTGTAAATATAATCTCAAAAATATGAATTCGTTCACGGTCATCTAAATCTATTTCACCACAGTTTTAACATTTAAAAATGCCGTTCATCTAAATAAACACCATTCGTCTAAAGGTTATAGGTCTTTCATCGAGGTTATATACTATTGTGAAAATATACAAGTTATAATATTCCCAAACCTTAAACTTAAACTTAACCTATTAATGATTTGTTTAGAATGTAAGAAAGAACTCGGTTATATAGATCATAAGAACGCAATGGACAGCGCAGGTGTAGAACTCTGCTCCAAACATTATGAACGTATTGAACTTTTAATCAAGAAACATGACACCCCCTTAGAGGCCATACAATTATATTATGCCCTAAAAGAAGCTGGTGTCAATTCAATGCTAGAATGGTGGGATGGTAAAAAATCTATAGACATCGCCGTTTCTCGTGTAAAACTTAATATCGAAATCGATTCTGAATATGATAAGCTTACTGAACATGAAGCTATCAATAATTTAGAAGAAGCGATGCACTCCATCAAAAATGGTTTTACGACCATTCGAATTCCCCATATTGTTGTGCGGTACTATTTAAATGAGACCGTTAATAATATTATTGGAATCATGGAAGGTCTTAAAGAGCACATCAAAGTGATCAAATAAAAAACAAGGATGGAAAATTCCAAAAAAGCACTTAAAAATGAAATAAGAGCGGCATTATCAACCCTTTTAATAGGAATGCTTATGCGTGTGCTACATTGGCCCTACGCTGCTGGTATCATATTTACATCATTTGCGGCTATCCTGATTTTATATGCAGTGCGGTTTTTAAAGAAAGAAGTAAAGAACCCAGTCGATTTCATAAAAATGGCATTGGTGTCATTTTGGACAACAAACGGTCTTTTAACGATTTTGAATTTCCCGTATACATTACTATTTCAAATCGGCACCGCGCTCACATTTATAGCATGGTTTGCTATGGAAGGTACCGCTTACTTTATGGACAAAGACAGAAATATGAAAAATAGTTTAACCGATATTATTTGGAATATTGTGATGGTCATTGGTGTTTTAACCATCATATTAGGCAGCCTTATGCATCTTCTTAATTGGGAATATTCAATACCGACTTTAACCGTTGGCCTCACTATTGTTACAAGTTATATTCTCAAAGATATTTTTGCACCCCCTAAATCACAAAAAGAGGACAGCAATAATGAAGAACTTTTTTCTTAAAACGGCTAAACACCCATAATCTACCTCTAAAAAATATAATCTGGTTTTTTGTATCTTATGCCCAAAGGGTTTACATATGAATAGCATTGACCGAAGAAAATGGCTTAAAACTGCTGGACTATCCAGTGGTTTTACTTTATTAGGGGGATTTAGTTCGATGGCTATGAATCTCTATACGCCTATCGACAGTAAACTGAACGGTGTCGCAAAATTAAACTCTAACGAAAATCCTTATGGCCCCTCAAAGGCAGTAAGAAAAGTAATTACAAATTCTTTAGACTTGGCCTGTAGGTATCCATCCATGATTTTTCATCCATTGGTTGAACAGATAGCACGTAAAGAAGGAGTTACCAAAGACCATATTGTCGTAACTGGTGGTTCTACAGAAGGCTTAAAGGCAGCGGGATTAACCTACGGGTTGAATGGAGGTGAAATAATTGCAGCCGACCCTACTTTTCAATCGCTTTTAACCTATGCTGAAAATAGTGGTGGATTTGTTCATCGAGTACCTGTAGATAAAAATATGGGACATAATCTAGACGAAATGGAGAAGCGCATAACTGCTAAAACAAGTTTGGTTTTTATTTGCAACCCGAACAACCCCACAGGTACATTGATTGATAAAGATAAACTAAGAGATTTCTGTTCATCAGTAAGTAATAAAACTATGGTATTCAGTGATGAGGCCTACTACGATTTTATTACCGAACCAGATTATCCATCCATGGTTGAGTTAGTAAAAGAAAATATGAATGTCATCGTTTCAAAGACCTTTTCAAAAGTTCATGGGCTTGCCGGTTTGCGAATAGGATATTTGGTTGCTCGACCTGATATTGCCACAAGACTTAAAAAGAATATTATGGCAATGACCAATGTTATTGCCATTGAAGCTGCTAAAGCGGCACTTACCGACGATGAATTTTATAAATTTAGTGTTATTAAAAATACAGAAGCTAAAAATCAGATTTACAAAACATTAGATGATTTAAACCTTGAGCACCAAAAATCACATACCAACTTTGTGTTTTTCAAAACAGGAAGACCGATATCTGAAATAATAACTGCTATGAAAAAACAGAATGTTCTTATAGGTAGGCCGTTCCCTCCATTCTATGATTGGGCTAGAATTAGCACAGGAACCTTAGACGATATGAAACTCTTCGATAAAGGACTTAAAAAGGTTATGTCTTAAAATTATTCAAAACAAATTCCAAGCACTAAATTATATGTTTAAAAAGATTATTATTTTATTTTTTAGTAGTGCTATTTTCATATCCTGTACGACCAAAACCGAAAAAGTTGATTTAAATCAAAACGAAACTAGTTCAAACTGTAGAAGTTTCGATGAAATAAAAAAAGATGGAAAATTAAGAGCACTAATTGCTTACAGTAGTACTAGCTATTTTCTTTATAAAGGAAGACCAATGGGGTATGAATATGAACTCTTGGAAAGACTGGCGGCTCATTTTGACCTAGAGTTGGAGGTCATAGTTTCAGAAGACCTAAATTCACTTTTAACCGAATTGAATAAAGGGACTGTTGATATTGTTGCTTACGGTTTAGCAGTGACTACAGACCGTAAAAAAATTGCCGCATTTACCGATTATCTTTATTTAACCAAACAAGTACTCGTGCAACGAAAACCAAAAAACTGGCGAAAATTAACTTTGGATAATATTAAAGAACAGTTGGTGATGGATCCTATACAGCTTATTGATGATACTGTTTCTGTACGTTATAGTTCCTCTTATTTTGAGCGACTGCAAAATCTCTCAAGGGAAATTGGCGGAACTATATTTGTAGATACCCTAAAGGGTAAATTGGCCACCGCCGAAATTATAAAAATGGTTGCCGATGGAGAAATAAAATATACCCTAGCTGATAAAAATCTAGCTCATATTAACGCCTCTTATTATCCAATTTTGGATGTTTCTGTACCGGTTAGTTTTTCTCAGCGGATAGCTTGGGCCGTTCATAAAAACTCCAAGGAATTATTGACAAAGACCAATGATTGGATTGAAGATGAAAAAAAGAAATCAGACTATTACGTTATTTACAATAAGTACTTTAGAAATAAAAGAACTTTTAACCGTAGGGTGCAAAGTGATTTTTACAGCCTAAGCAATAATCAAATAAGCAAATACGATGATATCATTAAGGAAAATGCGAAAAAACTTGGATGGGATTGGAGACTATTGGCTTCCTTGGTATATCAAGAATCACGGTTTGACATTGACGCCAACTCTTGGACAGGAGCAGAAGGACTAATGCAACTTATGCCAAACACAGCAAAGGAGATGGGACTAGAAAATAGTATGGAACCTATAGATAATATTAACGCTGGATCAAAGTATCTCAGAAGTATCTATGATAACTTTGAAGAAATTACAGATTCCGTTCAGCGAATTAAGTTTACCATGGCTGCCTATAATAGTGGGTATTATCATATTAAGGATGCGCGATTGCTTGCAAAAATGAACAAATTAAACCCTAATGTCTGGGATCGCAATGTAAATGAAATGCTATTGGCATTGAGTTATCCCCAAAATTATAATCATCCATCTATTAACTATGGATACGTAAACGGAATTGAACCTTATAATTACGTTGACCAAATCTTTGAACGGTATGATCACTATGTGAATTTTATTCAAAAAAAGAAATCAGCTAATACTCATTGACCATTACCTCTAAAAAATTCAAATTCACAATAATTCCTGAGTTACGTATTTTCTTATCTATTTTATCTACATTATATAAAGAAAAAAAGTTCAACCTACTCTTATAAACCAACCCTATTATGAAAAAATACTACTCGGCCTTTTAGTAATTACTGTCATTATCATGAGCATCCTCCTTTTTAACACGCTATCGTTAAGTTCAAAATAGGTCGCACCTGACACGCTTTAAAAATTAATGATTTCTGACGCTGTTTACGAAAATCTATCTAAAGCAATTCAGTATCCAACGATTTCCTTTATTGAGGATGCTATTCCAGATTCCACTGCCTTTACTGGATTTATCAATTCCTCCATGACACTTTCCCTCTTGTTCATGAGCAACTTACTTTAGAAAAAATTAGCGAATACAGCTTATTATATACCTGGAAAAGGACTGATCAAAATAAAAGCTGTAAAATAGCACACTAATCCTTTGTGTAAAATCAAGGTTATCAATCAATCCTGTCCTAAACGTTTTCAAGAATGAATAACTTTACTGTTTTCATTGACCTAAAGCTACCGTTTTGGTTTTTTTCAGAATAGAACCCCCTGTACGATATTTTGTTTAGGCGGCGGATGGTCTTGAAAAGGGTGGTCGAGCCATTTTTGGAGGTCTACCTTAACAAAAAGGTTGAGTCTTATAAAAGCGACCAGATTTGATAAGTACCATTTGTATTTTGCCATAGCTTTCAGT
>NZ_VAUW01000041.1 GCF_005771495.1 Maribacter sp. ACAM166 | reverse complement strand
ATAGTTATGGACTTAGATCAGAAGCCGAGCTATCAGTCTTTCAATGGATAGAAACTTGGTACAACAGAAGAAGAATGCACTCTACATTGGGGTATAAAACCATAGAAGAATTTGAAAACGAAATGTACAATCAACAAATAGCAGCATGACTCTTATCTAATTGTCCACTTTTTTGTTGCAAGTCCATTTATACGCCAGCACTATGAGCCTGGTAGTAGTTGCGAGTTTGACTGGGGCGAGGTAAAACTAACTATTAACGATAAGTTAACCCGTTTTCAATTAGCGGTATTCACATCAAGCTATAGTAATTATCGCTATGCACAGCTTTACAACAAGCAAGACACCATGGCTTTTATGGAATCTCATGTTGCCTTTTTCAATCACACCCAAGGATCGTTCAAAGAAATGGTTTATGATAATATGCGTGTAGCAGTATCTAAGTTTGTTGGTAAGTATCATAAAGAACCCACCCAAGCCTTATTAGATTTACGAGGGCACTACTTATTTAGCCATCGTTTTTGCAATGCAAGAAAAGGCAATGAAAAAGGCCATGTAGAGCGTAGTGTAGAATATATACGGCGTAAGGCCTTTGCAATACAAGATGGTTTCACCGATTTAGCATCGGCTCAAAGCCATTTACTGACTACTCTAGAGACCTTGAACAACACCAAGCAACAAGGTACCTCAAAAACAGCCATGGAGTTGTTTGAAAAAGAAAAAACACAGTTATTCCCCTGTTTAGGGGCACTAGAATGTGCAGAAGGTATGGAGCTTCGCACCGATAAATACGCCACTATATCTTATAAAGGTAATAGATACTCGGTACCCGAAACCTTGGTAGGTAAGTTTGTATGGGTAAAACGTTTTAGCAACCGTTTAGAAGTATACCACAAAGATACCTATCTGTTAGTGGCTACCCATGAGCTTCACAACGGCTCACATGGTTGGGTAATAAATATTGTCCATTACTTAGAAACCTTTAAAAGAAAACCAGGCGCACTACCCAATAGTGTAGCCCTTATTAGTGATGTGTATTTAAAAGAAATATACACCACTCATTTTGCAGCATCGCCCCGTGATTTTATAGCCTTGCTAACGTATTTGAAAACGCATCAGATAAAGAATGAAGCTTTAAAAGACACCTTAAAGAGGATTACAAGAATAGGTAAAAAAGTAACTGTGGAAGCTCTTAAGGCACTGCTAGGTAACACTCAAAATCCATTTACCGACAATGCCATAGTACTGGATAAAACCACCCAATTGGCCAAAGAACAATTAGCACAAATTAGTAAGCTATTAAATTAAAAACAAAAAAAATGAATACCACACAAGATATAGACAACCAAATAATAACCTATAGTAAAGAACTTAAACTCCCTGTGTTTAGACAAGATTTTAAGGAATTGGCACAAGAATCCGCCAAAACCCACGATACTTATGAAACCTACCTGAAAAGTTTAATGGAAAAACAATATGAAGAGCGCTTAGAAAACAGAAAAAAAGCACAGATACGCCAAGCATGCTTTCCATCAAAACTGTATTTAAGCGATTTACAAAGAGATCTTTTACCTGTTGATGCTAAGGATAAACTCCCAGAATTAGAACGTTTGGATTTTATAGAAAAGGGACAAAACATTGTACTTGCAGGTAACCCCGGCACAGGAAAAACACATCTCGCCATAGCCTTAGGTTTAAAAGCTTGTATGCAGGGGTACAAAGTGCTTTTTACCTCTACCCATAAACTGCTCACACAAATTAGGGAATCACACTCACAACGCATATTACGGCAAACAGAACTTCGCTTTGAAAAATACGATTTAGTAATCTGTGATGAATTTGGGTATGTCTCCTTTGATAAGTCGGGAGCAGAACTTCTGTTTAATCATCTATCACTGCGAACCGGGAGAAAAGCAACCATAATAACTACAAATTTAGGCTTTGATAGATGGGAAGAAATATTTGGAGACCCCATTTTAACAGCTGCTCTAGTAGATAGACTTACACATAAAGCACACTTAATCAACATGAATGGAGATTCCTTTCGATTAAGAGAAACCAAACAAATGAATAGTAAATGAAACCACTAAACAAAAAATATCGCCCCAGAATACGAGAACCAGGTCTTTCTAAGAAAGGGGATATCCCCTTTCTTAGAAAGACCTTTTTTATTTAATAAAATTGGTATACTTTTAAACTGAAGGACTGGTATACTTTTAAAGTGAAATATACATCATTTCCCAAAAACACTTTTCTGTTGCATTTATATCAACCGAAGCATCGTGTGCTTCGTCAAAATCAACTCCAAATAGTTTTATATGTAATTCTGACAATTTAGGCCATTTATATCCGTAATTTCCAGAAATTTTGCAATAATTAGTTGCAGATTTCATAGTGCATAATTTTCTTTTTCCTTCAAAGTTGCTATGAATTCTTTTTCTTAATAATTCCGCTCCAATAATTTTTTCATCAAAACTAATATTGTGTGCTACAATAAAATTTGATTTTTCTGCCAATTCATTAAATTTGGAAAGCACTTCTTCAAGATTTTGACCTTCGTTCATAGCCTTTTCTGTAGAGATTCCGTGAATTCTTGAAGATTCGATAGGAATACTAAAATTTTCGGGCTTAATAATGCAATCGTATGATTCAATTCGATTCCCTTCATTATCACATAAAATCCACGCAACTTGAATCATTCTTGGCCAATTATTTAAATCCGTCACAGGTGCTTTCCAATTTTTAGGTAGTCCTGTTGTTTCTGTGTCAAAAAATAGATACATATTTATTGTTTTCAATATTAATTTGAGTCGGTTTTTGCATTACCCACATCGACAGGGCTATGATCAGTGTCCTTTTTCAGGCTAATATGTTTTATATACGTTGAACTAATCCTCGTACCTCGGAAGCCTTTTCCGTTCCTGATAAAAATACATTAACTTGATGGTTTCACAAAAACCTTACTATTATGTATTTAAAAAAAAGAAAAAACTATTTTAGAAACGGCCTTAGATGAAGTATCTGCTAAAATCAACAAGTTGAAAGCAAAAAAAGATTCTGTACAGGGCGATGCTATATCAAAATATGAGGAATCTCTAAAAGAATTAGAGTCAAAAAAGACTGCCCTTGAGGGAAAATATACGGAACTGGAAAATACATCAGAAGAGAAATGGGATGAAGTGAAAAATGCGTTTTCACTAGCTTCTGAATCTTTTAAAGAAGGATGGAATAAAATAATTTCCTTGTTTTCAATTGTATTTTTCTTCGCCTCTTGTGGGTCGTTTGATAAAGAAAATAAAACAACGGGTGAAGACTTGAAGGAAGAAGTAAGTGATGTGCTTATATGTATTACAATGTACACTATTTAAAATGGTATAACTCATCTTTTACTTATTTGAATTTCAATTATTTGTAAATACTGACCTAGGTCATTTCGAAATATAGCTCGTGTTCGTAATTTTAGTATTAATAGCTATAGAAATGGAAACAATAATGGAAAAGAATATATTACCGCAATGCCTAGAATAGGAGACGAAGCTCCTAAATTTAAGGCAGTAACAACGCTAGGAGATATTAACTTTCTAGATGACTATGCAGGAAAATAAAACAATTAAACACATTTAAAATGAAAATAAAAACGATAGAAAAACTCATTCTTGCACTCAATAGATGTGAAATAGATAAGACCGAAAGCTGCCACCTAAATGTGATGAAAAACATACAGATACCGCTTAAAGAATGGGAGAGACATTTTATGTTCAGAGAAAATCGGCCGGGAATAGTAAGCCTTTTTTCAACTAAGCAGTATCAATTGATTTTGTCATGCTGGGAAAAAGGCCAGCAAGGTCCAATACATGATATTGATCCTGAAGAAGTATGGATACACCCAATATCCGGGCAGTTTATAGAAGAGCGGTATCGATTATCAACGGCAAAAAAGGAACTTGAACAAGTTAGTTCAATCCTGTTAAATTCTCAGAGTTATTCTTATATGCAAAAATCAAAAACTATTTACAGATATATCAATTCATATGAAAATCGCTCAGTGTGTTTGCATTTATATTCCGAACCAGTTGTGGACAGAAGAGAATATGATAAAAATACCGGATGCGTAAAATTAGTAGAACAACTATTTGATATGCAGGTCGATGAATATGAACATTTAAATAATTCGGTCCTTCAGAAAATTGAGAAAATAACATGTAAGTCAATGAACATTCAAAAATTACATCCCGTAGCCAATGAGGTTTCGGCTGTAGCTTTATTTAAAGGCGAAGAAGGAGTAACCAAAAACATACACTTATCAAAAGGTGCTGAATTATCGAAACACCAAAGTAAAACACCTGCTTTATTGATTTGCATAATTGGAGAAATTGTATTCCAAAATGAAAATGGTGTTAAAGAGACATTAAAACCAGGCGATTACTTAAATATAGAACCAGACGTTGAACATTGGATTAATAGTGCTATCGATAGCTATTTATTATTAATTAAATAAACAGATGATGAAATATTACAACTCAAAAGTAATTAGCGGAACTACCGTAGCAGCTATTCGCCCAAAGGTAGAAGAAGAACTAATAAAGGAAGGTTTTGGCGTGCTTACTGAAATTGACATACAAGCAACCATAAAAAATAAATTGGATAAAGATTATTTGCCCCACCTGATTTTAGGTGCATGTAATCCCAGTTATGCTGATACAGTAATTAGTATAGAACCAACCATAAGCACCATGTTGCCTTGTAATGTAACGCTACGTGAATTAGCAAATGGTGATGTTGAAATTGCTATTATTGACCCATCTGTTGCGATGGGTACTGTTGGAAACGTCGATTTAGAAATCCCTGCAAAAGAAGTTCAAGAAAAATTAATAAACGTTTTAAATAAGATTTAAACTTTTAATCATGGAACCACACTATTATAATGTAGATATAAATTAGGAAAACACTCGCAAAGGCATAATGTGTTCTCCTGAATTGAACAAGAAAAATGGTGTTTGTATTGAAGTTGCCACACCACCGGAATTTCCCAAAGGAATGTAAGGAATTTGGTCGCCTGAACATTTGTTAGTGGCTGCTGTTAGTAGTTGTTTAATGACTACTTTTTTAGCCATAGCCGATAATTCCACACTTAATTTCACAAGTTTCAGCTGTCAGGTAAATTGGAAATGGTTGAAGGTAAATTAATGTTGAGTGAAATCCTGCTTAAACCTACAGTTGTAATTCAAAATGAGATTTATACAAATAAGGCGATGCGCATTTTACAAAAAGCTGAAAATGCTTGTTTAATTTCCAATTCCATTAAGTCAAAAATCACTATGGAAATGATTATTGAGGTAAAACCCATCTTAATCGACCACGAATGAAAAAGCCACAAATTAATAATTACTTATAAAATCAAAAAAATGAAAACACAAAAAATATTTAGGTAGCTGGATGGATCATTCAACCCCAAATTTGATTGATTTAAGTACTACGAAAAATAGTCGTTCTATAATATCAAAATTCACTTTTAATACAAAAGAAGAAGCATTGAATAGAAGTGAAAACCTTATGTATAATAAACGGCAACAAATCCATGAAGGCTATTATAAAGAAGTTGCTGATGCCATTTTGAAATACAATCATGTGCTCTTATTTGGCCCAACAAATGCAAAAACAGAACTGCATAATTACCTGAATGCCAATTTACATTTTAAGGATGTAAAAATTGATATTGAATCAGCAGATAAGATGACGGATAATGAAAAAGATGCATTTGTTAAAAATCATTTTGAGAACATACATTAATGACATTATCTTCTTAGAGAATAGAATCTGAAAATGACCTCAATTAAAAAGTCGTCATAACAATAATCTGGATGAAAATAAAAGTAAATAGAAACCTAAAATTAAAATATGATTATTCAAATAAATACTGATAAGACAATAAGTGGGGATAAAAATATGCAAGAATACTTTAATTCTCAAGTTAAGGAATCTTTGGAAAGGTACCAATCACATATCACTAGAATAGAAGTTCATCTAAAAGACGAAAATGGGAAAAAGGACGGATTGAATGATATTTCGTGTCTGCTAGAAGCTAGACTTGAAGGCAGACAACCGATAGTTGCCACAAATCAAGCTGATAACATTGAGCTTGCGTTAACAGGTGCTCTTACTAAAATAGAAACTGCGATAGAAACCATTCTAGGACGAATTAAAAATAGCTAAAATCCACTTAAAATGAAACAAACAACTTATATAATATTAACAATTATCACACTAATATTTATTGTTGTATTCACGCTTCAAAATACCAGTGAAGTAAGTATTGCTATATTATTTTGGAACACTAAAACATCATTAGCTTTATTGATTTTTTCCTTATTCTCTTTAGGTATGATAATTGCAATTTTTATTCTAACACCAATAATTATTGCTCTTAAATCTACATTAAAAAAAGACAAAAAAATTATTTCTGAATTACAGTAAACCATTGGCGTAAATTCTGAAAAGGAAGTAGAAAATATATAATAGCCAGTAACAACAGGTGGTGTATAGTATTGATTTTCACTTGAATGTTTTTTTCCATGACCTAGGTCATTTCGGATGTTTCCATAGAGGGATATATTAATTTTATAAAAAATAGACATAAAGAACAACTATACAGAATTATTTGATTTTTTTATCAACTAACTCTGTGTTTAGGAGTCAGTAGAAGATTTCTTCATTTTATGCGAATGCAAAACCAAAAAACAATAGATAACACTTTAAACAAAACAATAATTATGACCATTTTACAAGAAGCAGCAGTATTTGAAAAAGCCAAAATGAGTCATATGACCACTAGTGATAGAGTGACAGCTTCAAGAGAAGCAAAACGACTTGTATTAGCAATCAACGAGATTTATAAGAAGACAAAAGATACAACCTTAATGGATGCAATGAAGCGGTTAACCGTTAAGAAAAAAAGAATTGACATTCGATTGAAAGGAAGACCTGATTCAGGAATTTGATAAACCAAATTTTGAAAAACCTAAGTGTTATTATGAATTGAATAATAATTCCTTAGGAAGCAACCAATCTGTCACAAACATTGAAAGTTCAATTATGGGTAGGTTTATTTATACCATGATTTTACCTTCTCACTCTTATTTTTCTTTATTTCCGAAAAGCGGCCTATATTGACCTAGGTCATTTCATGTAAAATACTCTTTTTCTATCTTTCCGTTTACAAAAACCACAATAAAGAAGTACACCTAAAACTTAGTTGAAAAATGGCATTGATAACAAAAAAGGAAATCGAGGAGTTGGAAGGTATCCATAGCGAAAGCTGCATTTCTATTTTCATACCCACGCATCGTGCAGGTGAAGAAGTATTGAAGGGAAAGGACATCCTATTACTAAAGAACCAATTGAAGGAAGTCAAAAGCAAGTTGGAACAAGAGGAAATGGGCCCTAGGGAAATTGACACCTTAATTGCACCCATTCAAGAACTTTTGGATGACAGCGAATTCTGGAGGCACCAATCTGACGGACTTGCGATTTTCCGTTCCGATAGTTTTTTAAAAAAATATACGCTTCCCGTTCATTTCAAGGCGTTCAATTATCTGGCGAACGGGTTTTACCTAAAACCCGTGCTTCCGATGTTTACGGGCGATGGAAATTTTTACGTTTTGGCCTTGGAACTGGAGAATGTAAGACTCTACGAGCAGACCAGACACAGTATTGTCGAGGTAGTCGTCGATGATTTGATTCCGTCACGTATGGAAGATCGCGTAGGCTATGATTATGAGCCGAAAAGCCTACAGTATAAAAGCGGGGCAGATGCTCAGGGCCGTGCGATGTATCACGGTCATGCAGAGGGAGACCGGAATCGCAAGAACGAAATAGCGCGATATTTCAGAGCGATCGATAAAGGATTAATGACCCTTTTGAAAGATGACAACAAGCCGATGATCGTTGCATCGCAAGACTATTTATTTTCGATATATAAAGATGAAAACAGTTACCAACATTTGTTGGACAATCCTATAAACTGCAATCTATCGGAGACCGATAAGTTACTCTTGCACGAAATGGCCTGGGAAAAAGTCGCTCCTATTTTTGATGAGGAACGTAAAGAAAAAGTTGAAACTTTTAGGCAATATGATAGTACTGGCAGAACTTCCTCTGAAATCGAGCACGTAGTGCTTGCAGCCTTGGACGGAAAAATAGACACGCTTTTCATTCAGAATAGCGCCGATATCTATGGTATTTACGATCCCGAAAAAAGATTTGTTCGGGTAGATGAAGACCTATTACCATCAAGTGTATCGCTATTGAACAAAGTGGCCATCAAAACCTTTTTGAATGGTGGGAAGGTGTATCTATTGGAAAAAGATGAAATGCCAAACCCGTATTCAAAGGTGAACGCATTATATCGGTATTAAACGACTATTTGAATAATAGGCATAGCATATTACCGGTTTTCATTGTTCAAATGATATTAACTAGAACTGGCTTAGTGCCTGTAAAGAAGTAAAAAAATAACAATCGATGAAAGTGATTATTCAATTTGTACAGACTGCCCAGAGAAAAGGGGTAGAAGAATTAGTTAAGCAAAAAGTAGATAATCTAGGTCAAAAATACGACTGGCTTATTGGGGCCGATGTTTTTTTTAAAGAAGAAAAAGATACTGATGGAAAGGGTAAAATATGTGAAATACGCTTGAGTTTGCCTGGTCCTAGAATATTCGCATCCTCTGACGAAGACAGCTTTGAAAACTCGGTCGCCGAGACAATTCGTGATTTGGAAGTCCAACTTGAAAAGAGAAAGGCTCAGATGAGCACCCATTGAAACCTAATATGAAACCGAAGATAAAATGAATACCTATAGCCTTATCCTTATCTTATTATTTTTGGGCATCTTAACCTCATGCCAACCTCCCGTAGTCTTTGGTGAGTCACAGCCTGCAAACACAAAACCGTTATCAGAGATACCCCGTGATTATCAAGGCATCTATTGGTGCAAGGTCGATAGCGCTTCGATGTTCATTGATGACCAAGCTTTTATCAAGCGAAAGGAATTCCTTATAAAAATGACCCGTTCTGAAATAGATTCTAGTAACGATTTTGAACTCCGCAACGGCAGGTTGTTCATAAAAGATTTGGAAACCGATTTTCCCGCCGATCAAAAAGATGATACCATCATTTCGAAGATCATTATACGCGATACCATTTTTGCGATGCGGGACGGACAGATTCTAAAGCCCTATAGAGGACATCTTATCTTGAATACCAAATTGGACGAAAATGCATGGGCAGTTTTGGTGGCTTCCCATAAAGGTGCCGGAAAGCTTTCCCTATCACGGGCCGAAATCCCTGAAAACCTCTCACAATTAGATGTTATCACTCCCGTAAAAATGCTAACAGAACGTGATGAAGAAGGAACACAAATCTACATTACCCCAACGGCGGAGCAATTTGGCCGTATTCTGAATGGGGGTCTGCTATTTGATTCCACCTGTTCCGAATTCGAACGGATTATTCCTTTGCAAGAGCATATCTATTAAAGTAACGTCAATTGAAATCTCAACAAAGGATACTGTATTTATGTGGGTTATATTGAAAACTACATACTGGTGTATAGTTTTGAATTACTTTCTAAAATTCATGAAGAAGAAGGGTATAATAAAAGCGAGATTCCAAAACTTTCCAGTAGTCTCACTAAAATTCTTCTTACAAACATTACGCTGAATGCCTTTAAGTTTACCGTTAGTATGGATATGAGTTGCTGAACAATGTGGACAAGTAACTGCTTTAATCTAATTACTGTCTTTTACTTGAGCATCCTGCAAAGACAACGGTAGTAATGAAGACACGATCTCTTGCTGCACAATCGTTGAACTACTAATGAAAAAATTTCTAAAGTCTGATGGAATCATAAAATATCATTTTAAACAAAAATAACACATATCTATATTAGAACTTAGCCTAAAGAATTTAATGAGCTTTAAGCAAATTTCTAAAATGTATTGACACTAATAAATTAAAACGTACCACCTGCGCGTTTTATAATTTGAGATAGAGCCAATGAACCTAATGCAAAAACAATGACCCAACCAATTTGTTCTAAACATAAGCTCGCTAAAAATAGTGCTTTTGCAACAGGTGGAATGTAATATGCACTTATAGTAATTAGTAACGATATTGCAATTGCAGACCAAACCCAAGGATTTTTTACGACTTCATTTTTAAAAAATGATATCTTCTTTTCAGCCATATTAAATACGTTTAACAACTGCGCTAATACCAATGTATAAAATGCCATATTGTTTATTACTTGGGCTGAAAACTCTAATACAAAATAAGAGTATGCCGTAATGCCTACAACAGCGGCAGTTATGCAAAGTCCGTAAATAATAGTAGAAAACCATAATTTTCGGCTCATTATAGGTTCGTTTGCTTTTCTGGGTGGTCGTTTCATAATATCCACTTCGCCTTTTCCCATTCCCAAGGCTAATGCAGGAAATATATCTGTTACAAGATTTAAAAATAATATTTGTAGTGGTAGCAAAGGTGCTGGTAAACCTAATAAAGCTGCTAAACCTACAGAAACCACTTCTGCCAAATTACAGGATAGCAGATACACTACAAACTGTCTTATATGGTCAAAAATGGCACGACCTTGACTTATTGCCAATTCCATAGCTGTGAATTTGTCATTTTTAAGAATAATATCTGCTGCTTCTCTTGCTGCTTGTGTGCCTCTAATTCCCATTGCGATACCAATATCTGCTTTTCGTAATGCAGGGATATCATTTATGCCATCGCCAAACATACCAACAACATTATCGTTTTCTTGGTAGAGTGCTATCAGTTTTAACTTTTGTTCTGGTGTTACTCTTGCAAAGACTGAAGCATCAAGTATTTTCGTTTCATTGGTATGGTGTTCGACTCCAAATTGTAAATTCTTTCCATGTATAATACTATTTGAAGCTGCGTTTTTGGATAACAAGCCTATTTCTTCTGCTATTTTTTTGGCAGTTCCAGGGTGATCGCCTGTCATCATTACCACTTTTATACCTGCTTCTTTGTAAACATTAATGGTTGCTTTTACATCTTCTCTTGCTGGATCTAAAAATCCAATAATACCTATAAAAGTTAATTCGGATAATAATTCGTCTTTATTTGGTTTTGTTTCGTGGTTGCTTAACGCAAAGGCTAATATTCTTAATCCTTGAGATGCTAACTCATTTTCACGTTTAATCCATTCTTTTTTATTCTTGAATTCTTTTGATTTGTTATCCTTTAAAATAGTCTTACAATGGGTTATGACACTTTCAAAAGCACCTTTTACATAAACCGTATAACCTTTAGCTTCATTTTTATTTAATGTTGCCATTAACTTACTAGAGGTATTAAACGGAATTTCTAATTTTTCTGGATTATTTTCTTTAATTTTTTTTGAATCAAATTTGAGTTTTTCAGCAAATTGAATAAGTGCCAATTCAATGCTGTCGCCTCGCAGTTCTTCAGCATTTAAAATAACATTGTTACACAAAATACTAGTCTTCAACATAGCATTAAAAGCTTCTGCTTGTTTTAAATCTTCAAAATAAATAGTGTCTTTGTTTTGTATTTCGCTTATTGCATCATCTTCAAAAACTAAGGTATGCACTTGCATTTTATCTTCGGTAAGCGTTCCTGTTTTATCTGTACAAATTATATTTGTAGCCCCCAAAGTTTCAACAGCTTCCATTTGTTTAATGATGACCTGTCGCTTGGATAGTTTCAGCATTCCTCTAGTCAAAGCGATGGTTGCTACAACGGGAAGTCCTTCTGGTATTGCTGCAACAGCTAATGCTACTGCTGTTTCTATAATTAAAAGCATATCCTGACCTCTTAAATATCCGGTAAAAATAATGAGGGTGGCAAAAATCAAGGTCAGCCAAATAAGCCATTTGCTTAATTCGTTTAGCTTTTTTTCTAATGGTGTGCGTTGTTCTACAACATCGCTTCCCATTTGTTGAATTTTACCCAGCTCCGTATGTAGTGCTGTGGTTACCACAATTACTTTTGCAGAACCTTGCTCTACGGTTGTTCCTTTAAATACCATGTTTTTTCTATCGGATAATATGGTGTTTTTAGGAAGCGTATTTAAGTCCTTATGTATGGCTCTACTTTCGCCAGTTAGTGAAGCTTCTTTAATGGCTAAATTCTCAATAGTAATAAGGCGAGCATCTGCAGAAACCACATCTCCAGCTTCTATCAAAACGATATCTCCAGGAACTAATAATGATGATTTTATGGTTTTAATTTTTCCGTCGCGCAAAACGGTACTTTCTGTGGTGCCCATTTTACGAAGTGCTTCTAAAGAACGAATACCCTGTAATTCCATTATAAAACCTATAATTACGGTAATTAAAATAACTGTAATTATAGCTAATGTTTCAGGTAAATCATCATTAAAAAAGAAGGTGAGGACTGCTGCGATAAAGAGAATAAAAATAATAGGGTCGTTACATTGGTCAACAAGGATTTTCCATTTTGTTTTAACTGCATTGACAGTTATTTCGTTTTTCCCGTGCTTTTTTATGCGTTGTTTTACCTCGTTTTCAGTTAAACCATAATTGATATTACTGTTTAATTTTTCTACAATAGTTGCTATGGAAAGCGCAAAAGGTTCTAACATAATCCTTAGAATTTTAATTATAACTACTAATTGATGAAAGATTAAAAACCCTCTTGCCAAATCCTTTAATTAATTTTTGGTAAGAGGGTAATTTAAAGACGAATAAAATAAAAATCACGCGTTATGCAATTTCAATTTTCTTTGGTTTACGTGCTTTAGCTTCTTCCTTTTTGGTAAGATTAAAACGAAGAATCTATATTTTAATTTTATCAAAGAACTTGCTTTCTTAATTATACTGAAATATACGCTCACTTATAAAGCTGTGAACTGACCTAGGTCACAGTCCGAGTGTTTAATTTTAAAAAAGAATCGTCCTAGCGAAATGAAGTAAAACAAAGCTCTTCTTCTTGCTATTTAAATTTAACATATTACAACAATAAAAATTGGTCTAAAAACAAAAACGGGAAGCCTATAAGACTTCCCGTTTTTTATGAAGATAGTATTATTTCTCAGTCAATTATATTTAGTCCAAAATTCTATCTCTAGTATCTCTTTATAAATAATTTTTAAAGGAAAAATGTCAATTACTTCATAATACCTCTTCTACTTTGCAGTGAACAGAGGTTATTTTTTAAGGAAATCGAAACATCGAAATGTTTCGATTTCCTTTGAAGATATCAAATGTATGTTAAGACTACTTGTAATTTTTTATCTCTATTCCTAGAAACATAAAACACAAGACTTAAAATACGTTTAGACAACTCCAAAATTCAATAGGTATCATTACCCAAGAATCTATATTTTAATTTTGTCAAAGAAAAAGAACTTGTTTTCTTAATTATACTGCAATATACACTCACTTTTAAAGCTGTCAACTGACCTAGGTCAGTTTAAGTGATTTTTAGAAAATAACTACAAAATTTAATTACTTGTGGTTGGTCGATACGCCAAAACAGGAATTATTATTAATAGTACCAATTAAGTAACCCTAAAAAAGAACATTCCTATCTACTACTATTTTAAATGGATTTAGGTTATTCCATTAGAACATTAGTATAGGATTTTGTGGTCGAACAACATATGATGTTTAAAACTGACTTGAAACTGACTATTTTTAATCATATCAACACATTCTAGATTGTTACTTAGATAGAGCGGTTTTAAAATTTAGCAAGCATAAGTATATCTTAGATAAGAACATGAACCTCAACCTTATGAAGCATACCATCATCTTTTAAAGGAAAAATAGTTCCTTTCCCCTGTTCATTTTGCATTTTCCACCACGAATTCTCAATATCCCTTTCCTGATATATAATAATATTATAAGTGGATGTTCCGTAACGATACGTGATGGTAACTGAAGGCCATTCTTCAGGATAGCAGGGTGTAAATTTAAGTTTGTCCACAAGGATTTCCATGCCAAGAAGTGAACCAATGATGAATTGATTCATCCAACCTGAGGAACCTGTATACCAAGTCCATCCGCCACGACCACGATGCGTTTCATTGGCGTAAACATCTGCAGCCATAACATAAGGCTCTACTTTATAAATTTCTACATCCTCTGGATTTAAGGCATGATTAATGGGTTGTATCATACTAAAGAGTTCGTAGGCTGTCTTGCGGTCGCCAAGGGCTGCAAAAGCCATGAGAGTCCAGATGGCTGCATGGGAATATTGCCCACCATTTTCCCTTACACCAGGTACATAACCTTTAATATATCCTGGATTCATATCAGATTTATCAAACGGTGGATTAAGAAGTTGAATAATCTTTATGTCTCTCTTAACCAAGTGTTTATTTAAGGAATCCATGGCGCTATTTCTTCTTTCTTCTGGCGCAGCATTTGTCAAGACAGACCAACTTTGGGAAATGGCATCAATACGGCATTCTTCATTTACTTTAGAACCCAGAGGTGTTCCGTCATCGAACCAGGCACGCTTATACCATTCACCATCCCAAGCAGAATTCTCAATATTGGACTGTAATTGAAGCGCCTCTTCTTTACAGGTGGTTGCAAATTCGGTATCACCATAATTGATAGCTACTTTCTCAAAATTGGAAAGAATATCAAAAAGGAAAAATGCCAGCCAAACGCTTTCTCCTTTGCCTTCATTTCCTACCTGATCCATTCCGTCATTCCAGTCTCCTGAACCCATTAACGGTAAACCGTGTTCTCCAAAACGAAGACTATGCTTGAGGGCTAGACGACAATGGTGGTAAAGATTAGCACTTGAACTTCCAATCATTGGTAAATCATACAGGGACTCTTCTCCTTCATTTAAAAGTCTTGATTCTAAAAATCTAGTTTGCTCTTTCAGTATCTCCAAGTCACCAGTAGCATTCAAATATCTATATACCACAAATGGGAGCCATAAAAGATCATCAGAACACTTAGTACGTACACCCCTTCCTTCTGGTGGATGCCACCAATGCTGAACATCACCTTCTTTAAACTGGCGGGAAGCATTTATAAGTATTTGTTCTCGGGCAAATTCAGGTTTATTGTGCAATAATGACAGAACATCCTGAATTTGGTCTCTAAAACCAAAGGCGCCACCAGATTGATAGAATCCACTTCGGGCGAACAATCTGGAAGCTATAGTTTGATAGGTAAGCCATCCATTGGCCAAAAGATTTAATGACTCATCTGGCGTCTTAACCTGCACTGTACTTACTATCTCATTCCAATATTTCCTTACTTGATTAAAAGATTGAATAATTGTATTCAGCTCTGAAAAGGTCTGAGTGAGTTTAACAGCTGAGGCGGTATCTTCACCACTACCAATCAGAAAAGCAATCTCCCGTTCTTCTCCTGCCAACAAAGAAAATTTCCCTTGCAAACCAGCGCAAGTGTCATGCCCAGCACCAATTCTTCCTTTCAAATCTAGGCGGTACATAACTTGGGGATTTGAAAGACTTCTATTTCTGCCAATAAACTTAGACCGGTCAGTGGTATAGCTATACTCGCTCGTCCCAATCATTTTAAAAAATGCCACCCGACTGGCGAAGGCATCATTGTATCTGTTACGAAAGAGCAAGACTCCATTTTGGGTATCATTTTCTGAAAGTACATGCATATTGGTTTTATATCGGACATTGCCTAAAATAATTTCCAGATATCCAGTACAGGACAATTTTCGTAACCGTTCTGTTTTATTTTTTATTTTAAGTACTACAAATTTTATTGGTGCTTCTTGGTCTACAAAAACTGTCATTTCAGAAGATATGCCGTTCTCTATATGTTCATAACCTGTATAACCAAAGCCATGCGTAGTGACATAATTCGTTTCACCTTTTACGGGAAAAGGTGCGGGTGACCAAAACAACCCATTTTCTTCATCACGCAGATAAAAAGCTTCACCACTCCTGTCCATCACTGGATCATTATGCCATGGCGTAATGCGATATTCATGCGCATTTACTGCCCAGGTATAGGATGAGCCAGTTTCTGAAACGACTGTTCCGATTATAGGATTTGCAATGATGTTCACCCAAGGTGCTGGAGTAGTTGCTTCATTATTAGTTAGTATCTTATATTCTTTTCCATCTGCCGTAAAACCTCCTGTACCATTATAGTATTTAAGGTTTGATGGCATCATCACATTCTCTATAGCTATATCTGAAGAAGATATGGATGTAACTTCTAATACTTGGGATGAAACTTTTGTTCTATAACGCCCTGATATTTGCTCCGATAAGGAGCCTTTTGTGTCGGTGATTATTATTTTGGCAACACTTTCAAACAAGATGCGATCCTCCGAGGAAATTTGATCGGTTGATTTTACGTATATTTTCCCAAGCACGTGACTAGTTAATGTATTAACGACAGAAATCATTCCTAATATCTGATCCTGTAATTCATGCCGGTATGAGCCGTGACCTTCATTCCAAATTACTAGATCTACTGTTAATCCTTTTAATTGCCAATATCCATGCGCCTTAATCATTTGCGCAACTAAATCTAGATTATCTAACTTGAAAATTTGTAACAATACAATAGGAAGGTCGCCCGAAACGGAATGACTCCAAAGTTCGGACTGGCCTCTGAAATTGCTTTTAATCACTGCTTCATTAGCGCGCAATGCAGGATTTGAATAAATAACTGATGCAGCTAACTTTCCAAATAATTGTGCGTCTGCTTCCGTTGCGTTGAGTTGTTTTAACAATACCTGACTATGCGTCCAAGAAAGATCTAGAGCGCGCTTTTTAAGATTCTCATCTCTGTATTTATGCATCAGTGCTTCACTCGCTGCCCGACTATCAGAAATACCATATATTAAATCAATAGTTGCAGTGCTATTTGGCTTAATGATGATACAGTATTTGGTAGACATTACGGGATCTAAAACTGCCCCCTGATTACCAGCTAACCTCCCAGCATCTAATGCCTTGGGGTTTTCTAAGGTTCTTCCCCTGCCAATAAATTGCATCCGATCTGTTTCAAATGAAACCTCTTCCACTTGCGCTCCATAGGAATTCATTAAATGGAAAAAATGGGGAGGCAATTCATCTTTTGATCTGGGTCTTCTTGTACCAAATATAGCGTTGTATTCTGGCTGTATCTCTGTTTGAACAAAAAGGTTACTAAATGCGGGATGTGCTTCGTCAGAAGCTTGGGTTGCCAGAACAAGCTCTGTATAACTGGTAACTTCTATAACTTTTGAAACTTCTGACCGGTTGGTAATTTTGATTTTTCTAATTTCTACATCGTCTTCAGGTGAAACCACAATTTGGGTAGTGGTTTCAAAACCAAAATCTCGTCTGCAAAACTCGATTGTTCCCAGCGAAAATATAGCCTCATAATTTTTGGAAGGCTTCAGGGTGGGATGGTAGGTATTAGACCAAAAATTACCACTATTGACATCTTTTATATAACAAAAGATTCCATAATTATCCTTTACTACGTCTTCCCGCCATCTGGTTACAGCTAAATTTTTCCAGCGACTATATCCTCCTCCCGAATTGGTTACCATTACATGATAATTTCCATTACTAAGGAGTTGTAATTCAGGTATGTGCGTATTTGGAGTATTTATAATTCTTAGTTGTTCATCTGTTTCAGTAGTATGTATATCAGTAACATCAGCGGTGTGTGCATAAAAAATGAATTTCTTTGGAATACGCTCCTGCAATAGTAAAAGGGTCGCTTGAAACCGCAATTCAGCGGCAAATCGATTTTGCATGGGCTTGTTTAATAAAACATAAGCAAAGGATAAAAAACCCATCCCTTGGTGATGCGCCATAAAGGAGTTGATGAGTACATGGTTTTTACCACGAGGTACTCGCGTTTTGGTATAATCAATGGCTTCGAAAAAGCCAAATTCTCCCTCAAACCCTTCTTCTGATAAACGTATTAAATTAGATGTTGCTTTTTTTGGTGCTACCATTAAAGCCAGCATACTAGCGTAAGGTGCTATAACTAAGTCAGCCTCTAATCCACGTTTTAATCCTAATCCTGGTACCCCGAAAGCTTGATATTGATAATTGAGACTGGCATCCACACTATTGTAACCAGATTCTGAAATGCCCCAAAGTACATCGCGTTTTTCTGCATATGCTATTTGCCGTTTTACCATCGCAATGTTAGTAGCATGCAATAACGTATTTTCATAAGTTGGCATTACCAATTGTGGCATCAGATACTCAAACATCGAACCACTCCATGATAGTAGAACAGGTCCATCTTTCGAATCGGTAAGTAAACGACCTAAAGAGAACCAGCTTTCTTGAGGTAACCTTCCTTGTGCAATACCTACAAAAACAACCATCCTAGCTTCAGAAGCAAGCATATCATAAAAGCTATCATCCCTTCTCAACTCATCCACGTTATAACCTATCGAAAGATGATTAGTGTATTTGTCCAGTAAAAAATCATAATCCACAATAGTCAATTGCTCTAATTGTTCCCCTAATTCCTCTAAATAGTTGAGTTCTTCTGAAATAAGATCGGTTCTGCTTTTTATGGCAGTTTCAACTTTTACAAGCCATTTAAGCTCATTTTTATCAATTACTTCTTTTTTGTTTAAATCAATCTGCTGTCTCAACTCAATATTTGTTTCCCGTAGGGAGAGAAGAGAATGATTAAAATCTAATGTTGATAGATTGGTAAATGATTCGGGAATGGGTAATAGATTCAGCCAGGGAATTTGTCTGTATAAATCTTCACTAATGTTTTGAACTTGATGCTTTAATTTAAGCATCCATTTTCCGGTTTCTGTATGTTCATCAAATCCTTTTATTAGGTCGCTGAAAGCCAAAATATTGTCCATATTTCTTTTAATTACTGACAAGGAATTGTGTCGGTCACTATTGGCCATAATCAGCACACGCTCTATGCTTTCTATGCGCTCATCTTTTTCGTCTTTCAGCAAATCTTGTATGATCCCTATGGTGGAGTGAAGACCATTATAGCTTTCAGCATTGAAAATGGGATTAGATTTGAACGCTAATATGCCTTGTCGCAAAATAAGGAGATGCCCCACCAAGTTTCCGCTATCTACTGTAGATACATAGGCTGGTGTTAAGATTGATAGGTCTCGGGTATCATACCAATTGTAAAAATGCCCCTTATAGCGTTCCATTTTATGTAATGTTTTGAGCGTATTACTAGTTCTCAAAAGCATTTCTTTCATGGTAATATAGCCAAAATCATACGCTGTAAGGTTCGCCAATAAAGAGAGGCCGATATTAGTAGGCGATGTACGGTGGGCGATTACCGGATTTGGGTGCTGTTGGAAATTATCAGGTGGAAGCCAGTTTTCTCCTTCATTCACAAACTGTACAAAGAAGCTCCATGTTTTTCTGGCCGATTTATGAAGAAAATCCTTTTGTGTCAGGGTAAGGTCGAGCGATTCTTCTTTTTCTGTTCTACTTAACCTCCAGGTAATATAGGGTGAAACAAACCATAAAATAAGAATAGGAATAGAGGTAAAAAATGCGGGTGAATTCGAGAATACAAATAATAAAAGACAAAGAAAAGCCAATACAGGACCTATCCACATCCTTAGGTAAATGCTCCAAATACTGTTTTTTGATTGACGGAAAGCATCGGTAGACGGCGTCCATTCCAAAAGTTTTTTATTACTTACCAGCATTCTCCAGGTGGTTCTAATGATAGCATCTGTAAAACGGTAAGTTTCATATGGTAATACAGCTATTCCAAAGACAAAACGCAATAACACTTCCTTGACAGAACTACCTACTTCAGAAATATGGGCATTAAAATCTAAATCATCTGGAGGGCGAATCAGTTTTAAAAATGCCGCCGCCATTACTGGTAGTAAAATAATAATGGTAACGGCAAGGGTCCAAAACCAAGGTTTGGGTAAAACGGACCAGCCAAAGATAAATATTGATAAAAGAGAAATGGGCAACAAGCTTCTGCGCAGATTGTCAATAATTTTCCATCGGGATAAGAGAGAAAGTTTGTTGCGGACTCTATTCCCATATTTATTTCTTGCAAATGGCAATAGCCACGCAGCTATTTGCCAATCTCCCCTTATCCAGCGATGCTGGCGTTTTATATCCGATTCATAATTCGAAGGATTGTTTTCATATAATACAACATCGCTTAGTAAACCAGAGCGAATATAACACCCCTCTAAGAGATCATGGCTTAGGATACGGTTTTCAGGGAAACGATTGCCCAAAACTTTTTCAAATATATCCACATCATAGATACCTTTCCCTATAAACGAGCCTTCTTCAAAAATATCTTGATAGACATCAGAAGATGCTCGGGTGTAAGGGTCTATGCCTTTCATATCCCCTTGCAAACGCAAATAAAGTGAAGTTTTGTTTTTAGGAAAATCTGAGGCTACTCTTGGTTGTAAAATTCCATAACCTTGCACCACCCTATTTTTTATTTCATCATATACTGCCCAGTTTAAGGGATGTGCCATGGTAGCTATTAATTTCCAAGCTGCTTCCCTTGGCAGTTGAGTATCTGAATCTAGAGTGATTATATATTTTATATTTTTTAGAACTCCGAAGTCTCCAACAATTCGGCTAAAATTCTTTTTATCATCATCTCTTAGCAGTGTATTTAAGGCAGATAGTTTCCCTCTTTTTCGTTCATATCCCATCCATTTACCTTCTTCTGGATTCCATTTTCTTGGTCGATGAAAAAGGTAAAAGATATCAGGCTGTCCAGATTGATTGTGTTTCTTGTTTAATTGTTGAATTCTTTCACTCATTAAATCAAGCAAGGAAAGGTCATTCGGTTTTGTTTCTGAATCTGCATCCGTAAAATCGGTTAATAAACTAAAATGTAAATTTTTTCCCCGATTTGCTAAAAAGTGAATTTCAAGGGTTTCCACATTCTCTTCAATGTCATTTTCGCTCGAAAGCATTGTTGGTATGGTAACAAGCGTTCGGTATTTAATTGGGATGCCTTTTGAAAAATCCAGTCTAGGTAAAATTTTGGGTTTTATCCAAATAGTTACTAGCCAGTTAGAGAAAGAAATAGACAAATGAGCTGCACCTGCTATACATAACAGAACTACCAGTATAAGAAATTGCCAGTTAAAATCTCCATACTTAAAAGCTACGGAAAACATCCCGAAAGCAATGGTCAAGGTAAGAATGGTGATGAAAGAAATGTAAATAAAAACCGGTTCTTTTTTTATGAAACTGGTCAGACTCTGTCTTATATTAAAACGCATCTGTGAAGCTTCCTTTAATTGGTTAAAGCCTTTACCTATAAGGTAATATCCTACATGTTGTTTTCTGTAATGAGCTTCATCCTCTAGATCATATTTTTTTGTTAATTCAATAGTTTTCTCTGCAATCTCAGTCTCAGAATGTGGGCTGTAAGCTGCAATGGTCTCAATTACATGCCTGTATCTGTCCCGTGTTGCAAAATCTAATTTAGGATACGTACCTGTTATATCTCTTCGTAATACGCGCTCAACTATACTTGAGGCTTCTACGAATTTGCGCCAGTCAGTAGAACCTATAAATCGTAGTGTGCCAATGCTGTTTTTAACCGACACTTGATCTGCAGCCTGTTTTTGGTTTTCTTCCCTCACTAGGTCAGTGCCAGCTATACCCTCCTTAGATAATTGTTGCTCCAACCAGTCTAACGGTAAATTAAAGACAGGGCCTTTTCCCTGTAATTTACGAGTGAATCTTGCTACAAACGGACTATTTAAAATAGGCTTGGATCCGGCCATATTTGCGATAGTCAACACCAGATCAGCAGGTTCTTTTTTTATTGTTTCTATCATTTGATCGCTCCAATAATCTGCTATGTTATTGTCAATCATATCAAGTGCTGTTTTTTCAGCGATCCTTCTAAGGTTTTCAATGACAGCGAGTTTCATCATGATGGGAATAGCCCATAATTCTCCAAGTGTTAGAATTTTTTCTGATTGATAGGCTAACATACAAGCAGTTAAGCCATATAAGTCAACGCGACCATCACTATGTGCTATTATCTCAAGAGCGATGTCATAAACGCGAGGCATACCGTTAGAGTTACCATTTGACAGATAAGGCAAGCCTTCACTATATTTTTTTGGTAAGTGTTTTTTAGCCGTTACAATTTGTTCTTCAATTAAATAAAAATTGTCCAACAACCATTCTGCTGCAGGTGTTATAGCCTGACCAGATTGGATACTTTCCACTAGTAGGTTTCGTACTTCCACCAAAATTTTATGATTGTCATCTAATCTTTTTAAAAGCTTATCCTTACGTTTGCCTTCAAGTACTATATGAGATCGCGCGACTATAACCGCATGGGTTTTCATTTGATTTAAAGTGTACAATTCTGAGCGTATAGGATCTGCTACGGTCGTATTAGAAAAGGAATTGCCCTTTTGAAAATAGTCACGCATTCGAGATAGCATTTCGAAAACTGTAGTGTTTTTTACCTTCATATTCAAATTGTAATGATTTGCTGAATAAAAATAAATGATAATAATATTTCCTAGCAACCTTTAAATGGGTTTGGAAGGTGCAGGTGTTATACTGCTAAACATTTCCTTAGTAGGTATTGATATTATTCTTTCTAAAAGCTTTAGCGTGGCAATTCACCAATGATGCATAATGGATGTTGTACCAATCTTTTAGTTTATACTATTTCAAAAGTAATTCTATCACAAGTTTTGTAAAATGACGCAGGTCAGTATTGTGTTATTATTTTGATTACTGACCTAGGTCATTTAATATGGTTTGTAGTACCTCTATTTTTGAATCTTATTAATAATTAAATAAATTAAACTATGTCTGTATTAAAAGTGATAGAAGTGCTAGGAAACTCAACAGTAAGTTTTGATGACGCAGTTAAAAATGTGGTTACAGAAGCCTCTAAAACTGTAAAAAATATTAAATCTGTTTATGTAAAAGATATGCAGGCAACAGTTGAAAAAAATGAGCTTGTTGAATATAGAGTAACCACCAAAGTATGTTTTGGTATTATGGATTAGTACTGTTTTAAAAGTTATTTATGAAGTGGATTCTTGGAAGGGAAATTGTCGAGTAGCATATTAACAAGACATTTAAAAAACGATATTATGGACTTTTATAACGACAATTATTGGGGAATGCACTTTGTTTGGTGGATAATTTGGATTCTCGTTGTAATCTGGATTTTTGTTTCACCTTATGGCGGGAAAAAGGCGGCTGACAAATATATTCCGTTTGACGGTCAAACCCCATTGGACATTCTAAAAAAAAGATATGCCCTAGGCGATATTACCAAAGAAGCGTATTTGGAAGCGAAAGAAACAATCGATTCAAAAAAATAATTAAGAAGAAGTGAAAGTAAAAATCCATTAAGGCAGGTCGTTGGTAATTTATTGAAAGATAATTTTTTTGATTAGCTGAAGTCTATCGTTGTTTAAGTTTCTAATAAAAAATTTGATTCATATAATCATAAATTCACGCTGTGTTTCTTATATATACCTACGAAGTATAACGATCATCCTTTTTTAAAGCCTCAAATCCAGCAATAACATCAAAAAGCTCTTCATCTATAGTGCTTTGTCTAAGGCGGTTGTAACCTCTTTTTAATTCATCTAACATCTCATCTATATTTTTTTCTGCACGCCCCATTGCTTCCAGTCTGCTTGCATTTTCTGAAGCCAAAGACTCCGCAATAGCCTTGTATAAGGAAACGAAAAGATATTCTCTAATTAGAATCCTCAAAGTACTTTCAGTGCCTCCAATAACCTGAGGAACATTTTGCGAAGGCCATTCCATATTTGTTATCTCGTTTTCCCATTTCTTATTGGGAGGAAATAGCTGCTGCCCTTCTTGGAGATAATTTGGCACTTGTGAGGGTGCATTGTGAAAAATATGAAAACTGTAAAAATGGTTTTTTTCTCGATATTCTTCACTTTTAATTAATAGCTCGTTCACTAAAGGGGTGATTGCAGAAACCGAACTGGGAACACTAAAGCACCTAGTAGGAGACAAACCTGCATCTAGAAGCAATAAATAAACTCTTTCTCCAACTGCCCAGATTTCTTGTTCCCCATGAATTTCTTTTAGTATGTTTTGTGCATATAAGCTTATTGCTTCATTAAACCTTCCAGCCAAACCCTGATCTGACCCAAAGATGACAATGACGGATAGTGATTTTCTTTCATTATGCTTTTTTGATACAAGTGAAATTCCTTCCTTTTTAAAACAGGCATGTATTCCAAGGGAAATAGTGCGATAATAATCCTGTAAAGAATGAACCGCCATTTCGTATTGGGTAATATTAGAAGTTGCCATGGCCTTCATGGTACGAACCACCGATGCCAAATCGCCCGCACTTTGTTTTCTTCTTTGTAAATTGATTAAAGTATCACTCATCTTTAGCTGGTTTGGTACTATCCGTAATTGATTGAAGTGCTTCCTTTGCCAAGTTTACAAGGATGGTTTCATCACTATCTGTCAATGGTTCTGATGCAGAAATCCGTCGAAAAACATCTTCAGGGAATTGGGACGATTTCTTTCGAATAAGGGTTTCTGCTTTTGTTATATCATCTAGAGCTACAGTGTCTAGAACACCATACATTAGCGCAAGTAATACCAATAGTTGTTCTGGCACGGAAACCGGCTCTCTCTCAGCTTGTTTTAAAACCATTCGTATTCTTTTGCCACGCTCGATTGTTTTCTGCGTATCCTCATCTAAACGGGTGCCGAAGCGTGCAAATGTTTCTAATTCATCAGATTGGGCATAAGCCAGTTTTAAATTCCCAGAAATTTTTTGATATGCCTTCAGCTGTGCTTTTCCTCCAACCCGAGAAACAGATTTTCCGATATCTACTGCTGGAAGCAAACCTAATTCAAACAATTTTGGTGATAAATATATCTGCCCATCGGTAATCGAAATTACATTTGTGGGTATATAAGCGGAGATATCCTGCGCTTGCGTTTCTATAATAGGTAAGGCAGTCAAGGAACCACCACCTAATTTTTTATTTAAATGGGTAGCTCTTTCCAGCAGCCTAGAATGAATATAGAAAATATCGCCAGGAAATGCTTCCCTGCCTGGTGGCCTACGCAATAAAAGTGAAAGTTCACGGTAGGCTCTTGCGTGTTTGGTTAAATCGTCATAGACAATTAACACATCGCGTCCTTCCTCCATAAAATACTCTGCAACACTTGTGGCAGCATAAGGCGTTAAATATTGAAGACCTGGCGAACTATTACCCTCCGAAAACACAACAACAGTATAACCCATGGCACCCTTTTCTCTAAGCTCTGAAATCACTTTGGCAACTGCTGCTGTGCGCTGCCCGATTGCACAGTAAACACACAACACATTTTTATCGTGTTGATTGAGAATAGTGTCAATAGCAATGGAAGTTTTTCCCGTTTGTCGGTCACCCATAATCAATTCTCGTTGTCCACGACCAATAGGAATTATTGCATCGATCACTTTAATTCCAGTTTGTAAAGGTGCGTTGACTGCTTCGCGATCCATTATAGGTGGTGCAGGTCGTTCTAGAGGAAATCGTTTTTTAAATGTTACTGGACCTTTGTCATCCATAGGATTTCCAAGTGAATCGATAACACGACCAATAAGTCCCTCGCCTACAGGAATATCTGCAACTCTATGGGTTCTTAAAACGATATCTCCAGCTTTAATTTGATCGTTCCTGCCCAAAAGAACTACACCGATTTCGTCTTCATCTAGGTTAAAAGCCATACCGTATAAATGGTTTGGAAACTCTAAAAGCTCTTCAAAACCTGTTCCCGGTAAACCCGTTACAGTGGCAATTCCAGCAGATACATTTTTTACAACGCCGACCTCGCGAAATTTAATTACGGGATCATAACTTTGCCGGCTTTGGCTTATCTCCAAAAACGTATCACCTACTATTTGATCTATATCGATTGATTCCATTATATATCTACATTGTAATACTATCCCTACTTAATGAATCCAGATAGGATTCAATATTCCATGACATTTGGTGACTTGCTGTTTCAATCTCAATACCACTCAATAATTCTGCTTCAAGCTTGTAGTTAAAATCCAATTGTTTTTCAGCGAATTGTCCAATCGCTTTTTCGAGTTTCTGTTTAGAACTTGCCGATAAGTCAAATACACTTTTAATGGCAACTGGATTGTGTTTGTCATTGAGAGCGTGTATAAATTTTGATTTTTCCACTTCGGTCAAATTGTCAATTTTTTTTATAAAAACATGTATAACCTGATCTTCAAGATTGGCATTGGCAAGATCAGAAAGTGTTTTTCCGACAATGGCAAAAACTTCATCTTTTGTTTTACGTTTAAGACTATCTGTTAATTCTTGTTTTCTTTGCTTAAATGAATTTTCGAATTTTGAACGCAGTGCGTTCGATTCGTTTCGTACTTTTTTAAATAGACGTTCTTTCTCAGAATTTACATCTTCTTGGGCTAAATTCATTTTGGCTGTACGTTCTTTATCAAAATCTTCATTTTTTTGACGGAACAAATCTTTATCTTTTTTCGCCTCAGCCTTTCTCATCGCAGCATCCTCAAGTCGCGCTTCAATCTTCTTTTTCCTTTCATCAACAGCCTTCAATACCGGCTTGTATAAAAACCGTTTCAAGAGCCAGACCAGAATGAGAAAATTGACTATTTGTGCTATTACTGTAAACCAGTTGATTTCCATTATAAATTATTATTACGCTATGAAATGATTCCAGAACGGATTTGCAAAAATTAGGATCATTGAAAGCACAAAACAGTAAATAGCCGTCGATTCAATCATTGCCAAACCCACAAATAATGTTCTTGTAATAGTTGGGGAGGCATCGGGTTGTTGAGCAATAGATTCCAATGCTTTTGAAACTGATCTTCCCTCGCCTATTGCTGGCATCATAGTACCAATACCTGTTGTAAAACCTGCGGTAATGATTGAGACCATTGCGATAATAGTTACGTTATCCATATTTTTATATTTAATAATTATACTTTAAAATCAATTCTATTATTCTTTTCTTATTACCTGTATTTTAAATTTGTTTTTCATTTACTTCAAGCGGAATCTCTTTATGTTTTTTCCTTTGAGTGTCTTCTGTGGCAGCTGCTATATAAACCGTCGCTAAGATTGCAAAAATATAAGCCTGTATCATCCCAGTTAGCATGCCCAATGCACTCATAACCATTGGAAAGAAAAAAGGAACAATAGAAATTAAGACGGTAGCAATCAAACCACCACTCATTATGTTCCCAAATAGTCTAACAGCTAAGGCAAGAGTTCTGGATATCTCGCTAATAATATTGAATGGAAGCATAATGATATTAGGCTGTAAATAAGAATGTAGGTACCTTTTAAGTCCTCCCTCAGCAATTCCAAAAAAAGGAACTGCGATAAACACAGATATAGCAAGTGCCGCTGTGGTGGAAAGCGACCCGGTTGGCGCCTCATACCAAGGCAGTATTATCAATAAATTTGAAACTGCAATGAAAAGAAACAAGGTTCCGATAAAGCCCATATATTTATCAGGTTTGCTTAATCCCACTTCTTTTATTTGATTACGAATCATCAATACCAACATCTCTAAAACATTTTGCCAACGGGATGTCTCAATATCTGATTTTAATTTTCGAGTAATAAGCCACGCACCAAATACAAGTAGAAACATTAAAGCCCATGTAGTGACAATGGTAAGATTTATAGTAATAAACCCATACTCCCAAAAAACCATTTGATCTGGACTAACTCTCATCGCTCACACCTTTTATGAATCTTGTTTTTGTCTGCCCATCTTTTTTAGTGATGTGAACAATTACAATTCTCGCTATTAAAAAACCTACGAGGCAAGCAAGCATTTTTTGCCAGCTGTCCGACCCCACATAATAAAATCCCATCAAAACAATTCCCATTCTTAAAATTAAACTACCCATAAATATAAGAGCAGGTCTCTTTGAGTCTAAACCTTTACGGACTGTAAACCAAAGTCCTCCAAAAAATATGATGCCTAGCGCAATCCCGGCGAACATAGCTGGTAGTAGATTTATAATTTCATTCGTTTTCATCTTCGTTTTTTTTATGAATCTCCATATTTTCTTTTTGAATCCATTTCCATGCTATCACACAACCAATCATCAATCCTGCGACCAAGAGGCTAAGCGTCCATGAGAAATTTTCTTTATAATTTTTATCAAGCCAGATTCCTAAAGCTGCACCCAAAATGGTGGGTAATGCGATGGACCACCCTATTATACCAAATAATCCCAATCCAGACCATACGCTTTTTGTTTCACGCTGTGCCTGCAATTTTCTTTCTTCCTTATCGCCGACTATCTTCTCAAAAGACTTATTTGTATGTATTTTATCCTTTTTCACATTTATTTTCTCAATTTTTGAAAACTACGCAGAAAGCCAGTTTCTAGCTTTGCCATAACAATACGAGCACTTACTTCTTGTTCATCCAATTCTACCATTTCTTTTTCCACCTTTGCCTTTAGTTTTCCGAGAGGTGCGTTACCGATAGCATTACGAACTGATATTGAAACTTGCTCTCCAGCTTTTATCAAAATACCTTCGTTCACAGCAATATATTTTTCACCTTCACTTTCCGTTTCATATAACAAAATTCCTGTAACCAAAGCCGCTGTACAATCTAGTCGTCGTGGTAAAATCCCATAAGAGCCAGCTGTTGTTTCCGCAACAATTCTTTTCACGTTTTTTATATCGGCAAAAACGCCATAGGGAAGTAGAATCTTAAGATGCATTAAAGTTGTGCTCATCACTATTTGCTTTTTTTTAAATTTATATGTCAACTGCGTCTAATACTAACCTGAAGCTTTCAATTTGCTTTTTAAACTTGTGGTAAAATGCATCCTTGAAATTTCATTTTCTATACGATAACTTCTTCTTTCTTCTTGACTTCATCAATGGTCCCAATCATATAGAAATCACTTTCTGGATGATCATTAAATTCATCATTCAATATTCTTTCGCAACCATTCAATGCGTCTTTAAGACTCACATTTTTCCCCTTGTATTGGGTAAACTGTTCTGTTGTATAAAAAGGTTGCGTAAGAAATCGCTCGAGTCTGCGTGACCGTTTCACTGTTTTTTGATCCTCAAGTGATAGCTGCTCCAAGCCAAGCATTGCGATAATATCTTTTAATTCTTCATATTGCGCCAATGTCTGTCGAATTTTCTGTGCAATATTATAGTGCCTTTCCCCAATGACAATAGGTGTAGCCATTTTAGAACCAGATTGCAATAGATCGATTGCTGGATACATACCTTCACTCGCTCTTTTTCTTGACAAGGTTATCGTTGCCGACAAATGAGAAAAAGTATGCACTGCCGCAGGATCTGTTAAGTCATCCGCAGGCACATATACTGCCTGAATAGAGGTTATCGCTCCTGTTTTTGTGTTCGAAATCCGTTCCTCCAATTGTGATAGCTCTGTACTCATTGTTGGCTGATACCCTAGTCTGGATGGCATTTGACCCAGTAAACCAGAGACTTCCATTCCTGCTTGAATAAAGCGGAAAACATTGTCTATCAATAACAACACATCTTTATGCTCATCATCGCGAAAATACTCTGCCATGGTCAATGCTGCATGTCCCACGCCAAAACGAGTACCAGGAAGTTCATTCATTTGACCGAAAATCATAACCATATCCTTTAGCACACCCGCCTCTTTCATCTCCTGATAAAGTTCGAGGCCTTCTCGGCTTCGTTCGCCAATGCCACAAAACATACTGACGCCTTGATGATTTTTAACCATATTGTGGATTAGCTCTGTCAATAAAACCGTTTTACCAACTCCCGCACCTCCAAATAAACCTGCCTTACCACCACGTTCTAGAGGAAGCAAAACATCAATGGCTTTAATACCTGTTTCAAATACTTGAGACGTTGTTGCACGTTGGGTTAATGGTGGCGGTTGATTATGAATGCTACGCCATTCCATTTTTTTAGGTAATACAAAATCATCTAATGTATTCCCAAAAACATCAAACATATGTCCCAGCGTTTCTGGGCCAACAGGTACTTTTAAATGCTCATAATTCGACTCAGCTTTCATCCCTCTTGATAAACCTTGGGTTGGCGTTAATGCAACACATCTAACGTGTTTCTTGTCGAGTTGCATATGGACTTCCAAAATGATGTCCATAGCCTTCCCTGTTTTTACAACCATATTAATAGTAGGAAGGTTTTTCTCAAAATTCAGATCAACTACGCTACCACGTACAGCCACCACATAGCCTATACTTTTTGGTTGAGATATCATTTTGTTTTCCATTGGGTACTAGTTGTTGAAATTTAATAGCCCTACAAGAATGCTAAAATTTGATATATGTAGTAGCATTGCCAGCTTATTCATAATGCTCTCTAATACTTCAAATTAAATATTACAGAATGTAAATATATTGATGCTTAGATGTATAGTAAATGACGTAGGTCATTAACACATTAATCAATGGGTTCTTTTAGTATAAAAGTTTTGGGAATCTATAAGTGTAACCCTATTAAAATATGATAAAGTATAGATGTATAATGTGAAATGGAATTAAGATGCTTGCTTTAAAAGTATAAAGTTTTTTTCTAAAAATCTAAAAATATTATTTTTAAGGTCAGCATATATTTCTCTTTTTGCTTCTAATCGATTTCTCAACTGATAATGTCTTCTGGATAAGTCTGCATTCAATATAGGGTTGTCTGCCTCAATGTGTACCGATATCTGAGAATCATATTTTTGAATAGTTTCTAGCAAATTTTCCATAACACCGCCATGAAATATAAATTGCTTTTGAAAATGCCTTATTTGAGCAAGCTCTTCTTTATTTGTCTAGCGTGTTACAAGTTTACTCAACCTACTGTTGAAAGAATTTAATTCGGTTTTTCAAAGCGCAATTTCTCCTTTCCACTGTTTTGACCCCTATAAAACAAGAGTAATCTTTTAAATTTCGAGTAACTATTCAGTATGTAATTTTTGCGTTCTTCGCCTCTTGGATAGTAGGGAAGGTTATCCAGTTCCTTGAATTCGGTTTTTATCTTTGAAGTAATTTTATCTAATTCCTTCGCTTCCTTCGCCCAATAGATAATGTTGAGATGACCCCGAATGACCCGTGAATTGTCATCGGCATTAATCTGGTCAAGGATGTGTTGAATTTTCCCGAGCACCACTTTGTTCTGTGAACCAAAATTGGAGCTTTTGTTCAGTTCTTCTATCTTCTTATCGAGCAGCTTGCGCCACTTTTGTTTGTCATCCAAATACAAAATCTGATTGACGATATGGTTTTCGTTAAGCGTAAGCCCTAGGCCATCAATAAACCCTTGATGAAATACAAAATCGTCAGAAGTGAATTTCTCATTGGTCTTGCTACTCTGTACACTTTCGCCAAAGCACTGTTCGCTATTGATGGCAAGGGCATCAAAATGGTTTTCGCCAATAGTGACGCTTTTTTTATCCAGTAAAATATCGGTATCGAAACCCTCATTGAAACCATTGAAATAGGTCTCTGTAAGACCGATAATTTCTTTTTCATTTAATGGTCTGAGAGATACTCTCCGGCTATTGTTGATAAAGGAAACAGAATCGCTTACCAAGTTGGCGAAGCTTTTAATAGTATCATCCAGTTCTTGTACAATTCCTTTTAAGACCTTTCGGAAGGGATTACTATATTTCGGATTGTTGAGAGCTTTGTTCTTGGTCAGGATGAAGAACAGATAACACGTGTGCTCAATATGTTCACGCCCTTTAAAATGTTCATGTGTTGCTTTTTCCAAAAAAGTTGTATTCGGAAGATGTTCTGAAGAATAGAATTTTTTAAGGTAGATATCCTGTTTGTGGACTACAGTTCCGACAGGCAAGGATTTTAGAGACTGAAACCAGGCATCGTGTAGTTCCTCAAAGTCCTTTTCGGATAGGGAGTAGATTTCCGGTAGGATCCCTTCATAGCACAAGACCACATTGCCATTATTGGCAAACACCATATTATCCTGAATATCCGCAATAGGTTGATATGCCGAAAGGTTAATCTTGTCCATAATCGAGGCCCGAATTTCTTTTGTTACTAATAATTTTCGGGAAGGCGTTGGCCATCTGAAAAAGTTGTGGATTGTTGGTTACGTGCGTCAAGGCGACATATAAAGCTGCATTGAAAATGAATATGCCTACTATGACTCCGAAGCTCAAAGAAAATATGATGACCAAGAGCGAAGCAATTATGGAAACCATCATCAAGGCAAATAGGGAAATAGGCAGTCCAAAAATGACCGCCCTTTTTCTGATATTTTTATAGACCTCGAACTTTTTCATAGAACACTTTTTTAAAATGGCCGCTTAGACTACGATTCCGATTAGGTACGTGAATATGCCTACCACTGCACCAGCAATCAAAACAAATACAAGAACCCTTGTAATCCCTTTTTTGAGGTCTGAGTTTTCGCCGAAGAAGTGTCCAGCATTGAATAGGAAACCAATAAGGAAGATGACCCCAAGAATGATAGGGAAAATGGTTCGGACAGTATTTGAAACATCAAGGACCGAATCTTCAATGCCACCAATTTGAGCAAAAAGTGAAGTGGATAGCAGCGAGAGAAATGTTGCCAAATAGAGTGATTTTTTCATAACGTAAAAGTTTAGATTTTTGATTCATTTTCGTTAGGGGAAATTTACATATATTTGTTTGTAAATAATTGAAAATCAAGTAATTGTGAATAAAATATTATTTGGTTTCGTTTGGTTTCCGTTGCTATTAATTGACATCAAATTTTATGGATTATTGAAACCAAGCTGTTAATAACCTCAAAATTGAAAATGAAAAAAAGTGCTCAAAAACGTCATTTTTGTCTTTTTACTGCTGCAACTATGCATCATTTTTGGACAGGAAACTGCAACGCAAAAAAGAATAATTATTGACGTCGGGCACGGCGGAAATGATTCGGGTGCCATCGGTATGAATGGCATCAAGGAAAAAGATATTGTACTGGCTATCGCTTTGGAAATTTTAAGCCTTAACGAACAGTCAAAATTGCCACTAGATATCTATTTGACGAGATATAGCGATACGCTTATTTCTTTATCGGACAGAACGAAGTTGGCCAAGGCTTTAAATGTAGATTTGTTTGTTTCGTTGCATTGTAATCATTCGGACAATCCAAACGCAAGAGGTATTGAAGTGTATGTTGGCAATACTGAATCTAAATATTCAAACAAATCTATTTGGTTTGCTTTTCAGTTACAGGCTGAATTCGGAAAGAAATTGGGCTTTGAAAGTAGGGGAGTGAAGTTTGCGAATTTTCAGGTGCTTCGAGAAACTGATGGTTTTTGTCCTTCTGTTCTCTTGGAATTGGGGTTTTTGAGTAATCGGGATGAAAATGAATATTATCAAAGTTCGTCGAATTTTGAGGTCTTGGCTTTGGTTATGTTGGAATGTTTAATACAAAATAGAAATGGTTATGAAAGAGCTGGAGATTGAAGTAATGAAGATTATAAAAAGCATTATAATCGAAATGTGGAAGACTCTTTACAAAAAGCGGATTTTGTAAAGAGTTTTGGTTTTTCGAAGTATGTTCTAGGAAGTTTAATTGCAATCTTGGACCCTTATCCAAAAGGTGTAATGTAAAGAGTTTTGGTTTTTCGAAGTATGTTCTAGGAAGTTTAATTGCAATCTTGGACCCTTATCCAAAAGGTGTAA
This sequence comes from Maribacter sp. ACAM166, assembly GCF_005771495.1. Classification (GTDB taxonomy): domain Bacteria; phylum Bacteroidota; class Bacteroidia; order Flavobacteriales; family Flavobacteriaceae; genus Maribacter. The sequence continues at coordinate 198 of NZ_VAUW01000041.1, read as the reverse complement.
TGTAAAGAGTTGTGAAAAATTGCACTTTTTAAAATTTTACTTGTACATAATATCCTATAAACATAATGTTCCAATAGCGTCCTAAACGATTAAAAAAGAGAAAGGGAATTCTGTTCCTCAAAGTTACCTTTGTGGTGCACTCAAAACCACACCTTTCTCTTATGTTAAATATAACCTTGTTTTCCCAAATCATCTCGA
>NZ_VAUW01000040.1 GCF_005771495.1 Maribacter sp. ACAM166 | reverse complement strand
CTTTGGTAATTTCTTGGTGAATATTATCTCAGGCCTTATTGCATATAGCTTCTTGCCCAAGAAACCTAGCATCAAATATCAAACCGTTAAAACAAATCAACTAGTTATGTTTTAATCGAACTCAGGTTATAAGGATATCTTAAAATCGTCAGCCACCAAAGAACCTTTACATCTTACTATTTCTTCTCCTCGTATTGATAAATTTTTAAGCTTTAAATATGTAATGTTAACCGTAGCCATAGTACCATTATACAACGGCTTTTTCCCCCTCCAATTATCATTTGAAACACGTTCAGACTTGGTAACCACCTTAGCTCCGTCCAAATATATTAGTAGTGTACTCCCTTCTACTTCTATATTTATATTGCTTAAGGATACCTTTGCATTTTCAACTACTACACTTTCTTGAGTTCCTTCAACTAGATTTATTTCTATATGCGGACTAATAATTATTTTATCGAAAGATGTGACTATAAATATTCTCTGTTGAGCCTGAATTCCGTTTAGAACAAACACAACGGTTAAAATGGTTAAAATTAATTTCTTCATGAGTTCTGTTTTTCAATTTGATTTCTTCCCTAAAAAGACAACGCTAATTTCAATATGTTACAGTATTTAAAATAAGAAATGCTATAGTAGTTTCTTTTTTCGGTTAACCAGCCAAACACCGAACAATATAATTAGTCCTCCTAGAAGCTGTAGCAAGCTCATATGTTCACCGTCTAAGAAGCCCCATAAAACTGCCACAAGAGGTATGAGATACGTGACGGATGCAGCAAAAACCGGACTCGATAATTTTATTAATTTATTGAATAGTATGTTAGCAAGTGCCGTACCCACCAAAGACAATATCAACAAATACCATATAGATTGCTGCATAGCAATAGTATCTAAAAACTGGTAAAAAACTCCTGAATATAAAAGCAAAATAAATGCTGGAAAAAAAGCGACACCAAAACTTGCCGTGGTAACCGCCAAAGGACTTAAATGAGCTAAATGTTTTTTTATGATATTGATATTAAATGCATAACCCAAAGCAGAGAATATAATAAAAAATGAATACCAATAGTTTTGGTTAGGATTATATTCCATGCCTGCAGCAATAAGCACTACCGTACCCAATAAGCCCACAAAAACACCGAGTACCTGTCTTCCTTTTATAGCGAAGCCAAATAGTGCAAGACCAACCATAGTAGTAAACAAAGGCGCAACAGAATTAAGAATGGATGTAATTCCACTATTAATTTGTGTTTGAGCGATAGCAAAGAAAAAGGGCGGAAAAAAAGAACTACAAAGACCAGCTACTACAATCCATTTCCAATCGGTTTTAGACAATGTTTTAAGTGATTTAAAGCCAAGAATGAATAACAATATAGAAGCAAATACAATACGTAATCCACCAACTTGCAATGATGTAAAACCTAATAACGATTTCTTAATTAGAATAAATGAAGAACCCCATATTAGCGCAAGAATTACAAGGTAAACCCACTTTTGTTCCATTTTCTTCACTTCATCTAATTTGATAACAAAAGTGACCCTTTTTCTGATAACGACATTGCCTTCAGTTCTTATTTTTGAATCTAAATGTACTTTAGACGCTACACAACATAAAGTAATAATACCAGGGTGATTTAATAGTAAGTTGCACGTGCATTTTCGAATTTTGGTATCTTTACAATTCAATGGTATTCCATGATTGCTAGTGTAGCATGCAACTAACTCAAATACATATGAAAATAAAATCGTTCTTTTCAATCATTGTAATAACCTTATTGACTACCAATGTTTCATTTGCTCAAGATAACAGCAATACAACTTCAACTACAGCGCCTATAAAAATAACCACTGCAGTAGTTGGTATTGATGGAATGGTCTGCCAAGAAGGTTGTGCCGATAAAATTTCCGAAAATCTAAAAAGCACGGAAGGCGTAACCTCTGCTAAGGTTAGTTTTAAAAAGAAAGAAGCTGTTATACGTTACGACCCTTCACTTACTTCTATATCAGATTTAAAATCTATTATTACCAATACCAAGGTAAAAGAATACGCATATCTCATAAATTCAGTAATCATAAAGAAATAAAAATCAAATGAAATATATTTTACTAGTACTATTTACAGCCTGCTTACTTAGTGGTTCATCCTGCAAGGAAGAAAAAAAAGTCGAAGAACCTTCACAAATGGAAGAGGTAATGAATATCCATGATGAGGTTATGCCCAAAATGGGAACCCTAGGTAAATTAGTTGGTCAATTAAAGCCGATAGCAGATTCTCTTGGTGCAGAATCTATTGAAGCAAAAGCAATGAAAGATTTACAAGATGCTAATAAGGCGATGATGGATTGGATGCAGGGTTTTGGCAATCGTTTTGATGTAGAAGAAATCATGAAGGGCAAAGAACTTTCTGAAGAAAAAAAGAAATGGCTGAAAGAAGAAGAGGATAAAGTTAATAAGGTAAAAGCCGATATTAATTCTAGCATCGAAAAAGCGCAAGAAATTTTAAATACCCAATAGAAAAAAGTTTAAAATTCAACCACCATTCTTCCATAGTGGTTGAATTTTCATCTAAATAAAATGGCTGACTAATTTTTGTTATAATCATGTCAACACCAAGTTCTTTTGCTTTTATAGATACATGCACACTTTGCTCCGCCCAAGGATGCATTGCGAATTTAAAAGCACCCCAATGTATCGGTATTATACGTTTTGCTTTTACGTCTACACTAGCTTGAACGGTTTCCTCTGGTATCATGTAAATTTATTTCCATAGTTTATTATACTGCCCACATTCCATCATTGCAAAATCAAATGGCCTGTGTTTTTCCCTTATTTCAATAAAATGGGGACCATATACACTATCACAACTAAAGAATAAATTGTCATCACCGTTATCAATTATACAAGAACTCCATAATGTATTGCCTTATCATTTAGACCTCTTCCTGAAAAATGTTGGGCTGGCGTACACACAAGTTCTATGTCGAAAAAATTAGTTTTATCCCACCAATCCAATTCTTCTATATTATTTTCAGGTACTCCCTAAGCGGTTAAATGAACTCCTAACCCTAGCAGAGTAAAAAACCGATTAACTTTAGCTTTTAAAAGCATTATCGAGTCATAATCTAGATGGTAATAATGATTATGCGAGAATATCACCCCATCTATCTTCGGGAGTTTTTCAATACCTATTGGAAGTTTTTTACTAAAATGCGATGTTCCCAAAATAGGATTCGGTGCAGGAACATCCCCAAACATTGAATCAATTAGAATATTCTTGCCCGAAGTCTGCAATAGAAATGTTTATTACCCAAACCAAATTAAACGCGTATTACCTGCGTAATATGCAATTACAGACGAATCAATTTTTTCTGCTGTTATATTATGATTAGGAATTGTTTTTGGGTGTGTTGAGAAATAGCCCTTTAAGATTGTAAGTACATCCTTCAAACTTAAATTAGAATCTACACCTCCAACTTTTATAAACTTTCCACTGACATAATTAGATGACGCTCCTTTTGCGCTTTTGTAGACTTGCCTCCAAACTGCGGACTTAAAGACGTAAATAGAAATACACTAAGAACAAGAATCTCTACAACCGATGCAATTGTAAACATCTTCTTCTTAAATAGATTTTTCTGCTTAGACATATTTTGTCAACAGAATATCCTTAAAAAGGTAGTTTCGCTAAATCGACGTTTCCGCCAGAAATTATTATGCCGACATTTTTGTTTTGCAGAATCTTAGAATTTTCTTTTGATTGTCTAATTACCGCAGCAACAGTAACAGCGCTTGATGGCTCTATGATAATTTTCATACGTTCCCATACCAACCGCATTGCTGCTATTATTTCTTCTTCCTTTACCCGTATAATATCGCTGACAAGCTCTTTTATAATAGGAAAATTTTTGTCACCCAAAGTAGTTTTGAGCCCGTCAGCTATCGTATTTACAGTTTTATTTCCCTCAATCTTACCACTAATCAACGAACGATAGGCATCATCGGCCTCAAACGGCTCTCCTCCCAAAACTTCACAACTGTTGCCAAAATATTTTACTGCCAACGCAGAACCGGCTATTAATCCACCACCACCTATGGGGCAAAAAATAAAATCTAAATCAGGTTGTTCCTGTAAAAGTTCAATTGCCGCAGTTCCTTGCCCTAGTATTACATTTTCGTCATTGGATGGATGGATGAACGTTGCACCTGTACTTACTGCAATTGCATCGGCCAAAGCTTGTCTAGCTTCAACTGTAGGTTCACACTCATAAATCTTACCACCATATTCCCTTACCCCCACTTTCTTTACCTCTGGAGCGGTGTTGGGCATTACGATATGTGCAATTACCCCAACACTTTGAGCAGCCAGAGATAGTGCTTGGGCAAAATTTCCTGATGAATGTGTCACCACGCCATTTTTCTTCTGCTGGTCTGTTAATTGCAAAATAGCATTGGTAGCGCCTCTCATTTTGTAGGCGCCAGCTCGCTGAAAATTTTCACATTTAAAGAAGAGATTGGCCTCTACTTCCTTATCAATTAATCTCGAAGTCAGTACAGCTGTATTGTGTACATAAGGTTTTATTCGTTCATGACATTCTGAAATATGCTTTGCTGTCATAATTCTTTCATTAATTTTTCCATCTCAGGGTCTCAATAATTCCCCTGATATCATTTTGAAGGTAAGAAGCTGCGGGTAAAATAGAATCATAATTAGGCTTGGTGTAAAAGTATACAGAACCTGTCAAAAAATGGCTCGTACTATCGGTTACAAAAAACTGTGCCTGTGAAGCGGCATTACCCTGCACCTCAAACAACGCCCCATATACATTATCAGTAGGGTTCATATATGGTTGCTCTACTATATTATCTGCTTTAGAGGCATGCTCATAGCTTAGTCGTTTTGAATCATTGATTAGCTTGTCTAAATTATTTTCAACTTTCTTATAGCTAAGAAAAATAGCACCATTCATATCTGGATATGCAATGGTAAAAGCTTTTTCACCATTCAACTCGGGGTTAGCTAATTGATTATACTTAAAACTAAAATTTTCGGTTTCCAAATCTGCCAACTCACCCTGTGGATACTCTAAGCGCATTTTAGCCTTTGGTTTTGGAAGTGGCTCATCTTGACAACTAACTACTAAAAATATTAGTATTACAAGTGCTATCAATGATTTACTCTTCATGGGGCAAAGTTACTTTTATTTGTTTTAATCTCTTTTTATCCAAAGCCTCCACTATAAAGGTGTAAGATTCAAACTGTATCTTTTCACCTCGTTTAGGAAAGCTCCCTGCTTTTTCTAAAACAAATCCGGCCAAGGTTTCTGACTCGCCCTTATTTTCCTCAAAGATTTCGCTATTCTCTAACCGTATCACCCTGTAAAAATCTTTTAGCTGTGTTTTGCCTTCAAAAACGTAGTTGAAATCGTCCAGTTTTGAGAAAATCAAATCCTCATCATCAAATTCATCACTTATATCGCCAACAATCTCTTCAATAATATCTTCTAACGTCACCAACCCAGAAGTACCACCATATTCATCGACGACAATAGCTAAATGATTCTTTTTTTCCTGGAAATCGGCCAATAAATCATCCAATTTCTTGTTCTCAGGCACAAAGTAAGGCTCACGTATTAAAGTCATCCAATTAAAGGTCTTTCTATCTAAATATGGTAAAAGGTCTTTCACATATAACACTCCTTTTACCGTGTCGATATTCTCTGCAAATACCGGAATACGAGAATAACCATTCTTTTTAATTTCACCAAGAACTTCTAGAAATTTCAATTGTTCATTTAGGGCAAAAATATCGATACGAGGCCTCATCACCTGTTTGGTATCTGTAGTACCAAACGTTACAATACCTTCTAAAATTTTCTTTTCTTCTTTCGTGGTATCACCATGAGAGGTCAAACCTAGCGCTTGAGATAAATGATCAATACTTAAGTTTGATTTCTGCTTTCCTAATTTGTTATATAAAAACAATGTTCCTGAGCGCATTGGTAGGCTCAATGGTGAAAAGAGAAAATCTAAAATACGTAAGGGAAATGCCATGAGGTGTGAAAAACTCATTCTATTTCTATTTGCATACACTTTAGGTAAAATCTCACCGAACATTAGAATAAGAAATGTCGCCACCACTACTTCTAATAAAAAACGGACAGACACAACACCAAACAATACGTGGTTCACATCCGAAAAAAGGGTATCGCCAATCATACTAAACAAAAGAACTATGCCAATATTTATAGCATTGTTGGCTATCAAAATTGTTGCCAATAGTTTTTTAGGACGTTCAAGTAACATAATAAGTATATTACTTTTTGCTGATTTCTCATCTTGCAGCTCCTTAATTTCTGTTGGAGAAAGACCGAATAAAGCTACCTCAGCACCAGATACAAGGGCCGAGCAAAGAAGCAATACACATAATACGATTATATTTATTGCAAATACACCGCTCACAACTAAAGAAGTCACTAAAAACGGTAAGGGGTCTGGGTCCAATAGTTTCTGTTTATTTATTATTAGAATGGGAGGTCATCCTCGGCCGTTTGGCCTAATGGAGTTGAGTCTTTAAGTGGCGTCTTATTACCGTTCCCTGTAGTTTGAGTGTTTGAAGCTGAACCACCTTCGTTTGTAGTACTTTCTTTTTTGGTAGTCAAAAAAGTAAATTCTTGAACATGTACCTCTGTGGTATATCTTGTATTACCGTCCTCACCTTGCCATTGACGGTTCTTCAGCCTACCTTCAACATATACTTTATCACCTTTACTAAGGTATTTTTCACAAATTTCTGCAGCCTTGTTTCGAACAACAATATTATGCCAATCGGTATTGGTAACACGCTCTCCAGTAGATTTGTTTGTATACGATTCATTTGTGGCAATAGGAAATCTACCAATACTGCCTCCACCTTCAAAATAATGCATTTTTACTTCATCCCCTAGATGCCCAATCAGCATCACCTTATTTAATGTCCCACTCATAGTATAAATGTATAAAAATCAAAAGTACTAAAATTTAAATGCTTTAATAAAATCTGCTATTAAAACCGGTACCGGATATTCATTTAAAGAGTGATGTAAAACTTTGTTAGGAATTTCGTTATTGGTATTCAAAATCCAAAATTTAGTATGTAAATTTTGGTGTGACAGCTTATGTAAAATAGGGGTGTCATTATAATCTAATATTTCAACCTTCCCTATTTCTCCTAGTATTTCTTTATACCTAGAATTAATAGCATCTATTTCCAAGTTAGAAGTTGCCTCCAGTAAAGGGAATTCCCATAAGTTTTGCCAAATCCCTTTGCCTTCGCGTTTTTGAAGACTTGTAAACAGATTGCCAGATGTATCCTTATATATTGGCACTAAATAATTAAAATACCGATCTCTGACTTTGGTCTTCTTTAGTTTTATGGGTAATTGATTAACGGTACCCGCCTGTAATGACACACAGCTTTCATTTAAGGGACAGTCTAAGCAAAAAGGCTTTTTAGGTGTGCAATGTATTGCGCCAAATTCCATTATTCCTTGGTTATAATCCCTAATTTCATTAGCATCCATAACCCTTTGGGCTAACGTTTTAAAATACTTAATACCCTCGGTGCTATTAATAGGTGTGTGTACACCGAAATATCTGGCCAAAACTCTATAAACATTACCATCAACAACTGCTTGAGCTTCATTATAACAAATAGAAGATATAGCACTAGCAGTGTAATCACCAACGCCTTTCAACTTTAATAATTCCTTATAATTATTTGGAAATACCGCATCGTACTCGTTGACCACAATTTTTGCCGTAGCGTGCAGATTCCTAGCCCTAGAATAATACCCTAAACCTTGCCATAATTTTAAAACCTCTTCTTCCTTGGCATTCGCCATATCCCTCACCGACGGAAAAGTCTCAACAAACCTTAAGTAATATGGTGTACCCTGTGCAACTCGCGTCTGTTGCAAAATGATTTCAGAAAGCCAAATTTTATATGGATCTATAGTCTCACGCCAAGGCAACGAACGCTTATTTTGCCTGTACCATTTCAAAATTTTACCCGAAAACGACATACTCTTGAATACTAAGTCATAAAAGTAACAGTTTATATACTTAAAATTAACCTATTAGAAAGAAAGATTGAATTTAATTTATATATTTGCAACCCGAAAAAACATACAGAAAATTTAATATTCAAAGATGACGAAAGCGGAAATTGTATCGAAAATCTCAGATAAACTGGGAATTGAAAAAGGAGATGTACAAGCTACAGTTGAATCCTTTATGGAAGAGGTAAAAACATCACTAGAAAGCGGTGATAATGTTTACCTTAGAGGCTTTGGAAGTTTTATTGTCAAAACTCGAGCTGAAAAGACCGGTAGAAATATTTCCAAGAACACAACAATTAAAATACCCGCTCACAACATTCCAGCATTTAAACCTGCAAAGGTTTTTGTAGAAGGAGTTAAGAGCAATGTACACGTAAAATAATTAACTTAAAAAAAGAACTTTATGCCCAGTGGTAAAAAAAGAAAGAGACATAAGGTAGCTACACATAAGCGCAAGAAGCGTAGAAGAGCTAACCGACACAAGAAAAAGTAGTTTTTTAACTACTTTTTCTTTTTTACGTTCTTTGACATAGAAATCCATACATTGGATTTCGGCAGGTACAATAGTATTTGTTTTTGGTATTGTTTAATCAGTTCGTCCCCCTTTGTTTAGCTGGGACAACTAAAAATATATTCAGGTGAATAGAGAATTAATCGTAAGATCTAGTTCCCAAGCCGTTGACTTTGCCTTACTAAAGGACGGAAAACTCACTGAACTGCATAAAGAAGAAAGTAGTAACGATTTTTCCGTAGGTGATATTTTTCTCGCCAAAATCAGAAAACCCGTTACTGGTCTGAACGCTGCATTCGTTAATGTAGGGTATGAAAAAGATGCGTTTTTGCATTATCATGACCTTGGGCCCCAATTATCTTCAATGCTTAAGTTCATTAAGCAAGTGAGTGCCGGAAAACTAAAGGATTATTCCTTAAAAAACTTTCCGTTCGAAACCGATATTGATAAAAACGGTGTTATTACCGATGTCATAAAAGCCAACCAATCCCTATTGGTTCAAATTGTAAAAGAACCTATCTCTACTAAAGGACCAAGAATTAGTTCTGAGCTATCAATTGCAGGACGTTATTTGGTAATGGTTCCTTTCTCAGAGCGTGTATCCGTATCTCAAAAGATAGCGAGCAAGGAAGAGAAAGACAGGTTAAAACGACTAGTGAAGAGTATTAAACCAAAAGGATTTGGTGTAATTATTAGAACAGTTGCAGAAGGGCAAAAAGTAGCGGAGCTGGACAAAGATCTAGAAAACTTGCTGAACAAATGGACAGCAATGTGTAAAAAATTATATCGTGCTCAAACACCTTCAAAAGTATTTGTAGAACTCAACAGAGCATCCTCAATCTTGAGAGATGTATTCAATGATAGCTATACAGGTATTCATGTAGATGATGTCACCTTATATAATGAAGTTAAGGACTATGTGGCCGAAATCGCTCCTGACAAGGAGAGTATTGTGAAGCACTATGACACCAACGTACCTATTTTTGAAAAATTTGGAATAGAAAGACAAATTAAAACGTCTTTTGGCCGTACTGCTACCATGAGCAAAGGAGCCTATTTAATTATAGAGCATACTGAAGCACTTCACGTGGTAGACGTTAACAGTGGTAATAGGTCCAATAAAGCCAAAAACCAAGAAGATACTGCCCTAGAGGTAAATTTATTGGCGGCATCAGAAATTGCAAGACAATTGCGCCTGCGTGATATGGGAGGCATTATTGTCGTAGATTTTATCGATATGATAAAATCACAGCATAGAAAAAAGCTTTTTGAGCATCTTAGAGATGAGATGAAAGATGATCGCGCCAAACACAAAATACTACCCCCAAGTAAATTTGGTTTGATTCAAATTACCCGACAAAGGGTACGCCCTGAAATGAATATTAAAACAACCGAAGAGGACCCAAATAATACGGGAAAAGAGGTCGAAGCACCTATAGTTTTAATAGACAAAATTACAGTGGATCTTGAAAGACTCCTTAAAGGACCTGCAAAGGATAATAGTATAACTCTAAATATACATCCCTTTATAGCGGCATATATCACAAAAGGGTTTCCATCTTTGAGAACAAAATGGTTCTTAGAACACAAAAGATGGATAAAAATACAACCACGTGATGCGTATACGTATCTTGAATACCGTTTTAAAAATAAAGAAGGTAAAACAATATATTAAGTAAAAAAAGCGACTTCCTAACGGAGTCGCTTTTTTTGTTTAGTATTTTTGGGAAGTATGACTGAAAAAACCAAAGGCTACACCGTTCAAGAAGCCACAAAAAAAATAGAAAACTACTGTGTCTATCAAGATCGTTGTCATAAAGAGGTGATTAGTAAACTGAGGGGTATGGGTATGATCCCATTAGCCATTGACACGATTATTGGCCAACTCATTCAAGATAGGTTTTTGAACGAAGAACGCTTCTCAAAAAGTTTTGCTAGAGGGAAATTCAATATCAAAAAGTGGGGGAAAAATAGAATTGTCAATGAACTCAAGTACCGTAACATTTCAAGATACAACATCACAAGTGCTCTAAAAGAAATCGACCCTAATGAGTACCTAAACACCTTAGACATCTTAGCAAATAAAAGGCTCCAACAATTGTCTGAACCTAATATTCAAAAGCGAAAGAAAAAACTGGCCGATTATTTACTCTATAGAGGATGGGAAAGTCACTTGGTTTACGAAAAACTAAAAGAACTTATAAAATGATTTGTACCTAGGTTTTAATGAATAGACCTAATTTCTGATTGGTTCTAGAAATTGCCTTTTTATTCTTTGTATCTATCCATTTTTGACCCTTTAATTTTCGCATCAACACATCGTAATAACGCATTATCAAAACATTATAAAGTGCTTTCGATATATTAACAGGGTTTCGAGCAATAGCACGCAGACTCATTGAAAAACCGGGGGAATTATATTTCATGTAATGCCAATAACCTTCTGGCATATATAAAACTTCTCCATGACAAAGTGTGGTTTTAAAACCCTCAGCTCTTTTCAATGCTGGCCATTTAGCATAATCGGGGTTAGAAAAATCTATACTTTCATGCGTGATTAATGAATGTGGAACTTTATAGAGATTTTTTGTTTCCGATTGAGGAAAGAGAACAACTTCCTTTTCTCCATCAAAATGAAAGTGAAATATGTTGGCAAAATCAATATCGTAATGCATAAAAGTGTGTGAATCTTGACCACCGAAAAACAACATGGGCAGCCCCTTCAATAATCTCAATCCAAAATCGGGAAAAGAATAGTCTTTTTGTAGTTCTGGAACTTCTTTCAGTATATTCCAAAGAAATATTCGATATTTAGTTGGTTCTCTTTTCAATAAATCAACATAATTTGCCATCTTCATTTTGGCATGTGGCTCATTAAAACCATCTTTATGCTGCACAGGCCGGTTATCATACAAAGGAACCGTTTTTTCTCCCGCTACACTTTTTATATAAGCAAGATTCCACTTTTCAAAAGCAGGCCAATCTTCAATAGCCCTTTCTAACACAACAGGCTTTTGTGGCTTAAAGTAGTACTTAAGAAAGTCTTCCTTGGTAATATGACTTACACGTGGGATATCTGCTAACTTCAATTACGCATGGTTTTTAGGAAAACCAAAGGTACTTAACGATTAGAAAATAATTTCTTAAAAATGTATTAATGTAGTATTAGTCTATGATTTTAGCCTTTTGCTTCGCCGATTCATTTCGCTCTATAGAATGCCCTGGTCGAGACCATTTAGGTTTTTCACCCAATGGTTGTACTAATGAATCTGAAGCCTCTACCGTTTTTGGCTGAGTTACCTTTGTAAATGGTTTTTGAGGATTCAACCCTAACATCTTGAACATTTCCATATCATCATTCACATCTGGATTTGGAGTGGTCAATAATTTATCACCAGCAAAAATTGAATTTGCACCAGCAAAGAAACACATCGCCTGTCCTTCTCTACTCATTTCGGTACGCCCTGCAGATAAACGTACTTGGGTCTCGGGCATCACTATTCTTGTAGTGGCCACCATCCGTATCATTTCCCAGATAGAAATAGGTTCTATATCTTCCATTGGTGTTCCTTCAACAGCAACAAGGGCATTAATGGGAACAGACTCTGGTTGTGGGTTTAAAGAAGTTAACGCCACCAACATACCTGCTCTATCTTCTAATTCTTCTCCCATACCAATAATACCACCGCTACAAACGGTCACATTACTTTTACGAACATTTTCTATAGTATTTAAGCGGTCTTTAAATGCACGTGTAGAAATAACGTCTTTATAATAATCCTCAGAAGTATCTAAGTTATGGTTATATGCGTAAAGTCCGGCTTCAGCCAAACGCTTTGCTTGATTCTCGGTAATCATGCCCAAGGTACAACACACCTCCATCTCGAGCTTATTAATGGTACGAACCATTTCTAAGACTTGGTCAAATTCAGGACCATCCTTAACATTCCTCCATGCGGCACCCATACAAACCCTAGAGCTTCCTGATGCCTTTGCTCGAAGTGCTTGAGCCTTAACATGAGAAACAGCCATAAGATCATTGCCTTCTATATCTGTATGATAACGCGCTGCTTGTGGGCAATAACCACAATCTTCTGGACAACCACCTGTTTTTATTGAAAGTAACGTAGAAACTTGAACCGTATTAGGGTCATGATTCTTCCTATGTATGGTTGCTGCTTCATATAGCAGCTCCATCAAAGGTTTATTGTAAATTTCTAGGATTTCCTCTTTGGACCAGTTGTGTCTTGCTTCGCTCATATAATCTTAGGTTGTTACCAAGGTTCAAAAATAACTGAATTAGAATAGAAAATATAATTGCTTCGTTTTAAAATCTGAAATAAGATATATTAAAACCATGAGCTAGATTAAATCCAGTACAAAATAAAGTAAGTCTATTAATTCATACTAATTAATAGACTTACTGCATTGCCACCAAAACCAACAGCATTTACCATCACTTTTCTCACCTCTTTTATATCTGAATTATTCATTAAATAAGGCACCGAAATTAACTCATTATATTGTAGCATTAATATGGCCATCTCTAGATTGAGCATACCAGAGGTAGCGAATGTATGTCCTAGTTTCCATTTATTTGTTGTCAAAAAAGGAACTTTACTACCGAAAACTTTTTGAATCGCATTATATTCTGACAAATCACCTTTTATAGTTCCTGGAGCATGCATCACTATCACATCAACCTCTTCACCGTCTAAATTCCCCAATGCCATTTTCATCGATTTTTGAAAACAAACTGCATTCGCAGAAATAGATGTGTTATGTCTTAAAATTTCAGTTGCATATCCAACTCCTTCTATAATAGCCAAGGCATTTTTTGAAATCCCTCTTTCTAAGCACGCAACCGATGCAGCTTCGCCTAAAATCATACTATTCTGCTCTTTTTTCAAAAACAATGCTTGGCAAGGGTAGCTTCGGCGGAACCTGTCTTGAGGGTTATCGAAAGGCTCAGCTACCGATGCTGAATCAACTTCTTCAGCTTTTGCATAAATCTTCAATGCCTTCATTTGAGCGATGGTGAAATCAGTCAAAGGAGCTTCACTTGCACCCACCAAAAATTTATTGGCCATGCCACTATTAATCCACGCAACGCCATTCAATACAGCATGTAAGCCTGTCGAACAGGTAATGGAATGGGATATCTCTGGACCATTCGCTCCTAAATCGTGAGACACCCATGAAGAAATGTTACCCAACGTAGTGGTTGGCGAGCTTAGGGTGGATGCTAAACCTGTTTCCAAATACGCTCTATGGTATTGTTCGAATAACTTTGTAGCGCCTCTAGAAGAACCTAAATTGATTCCAAATTCAGAATCAATTTGCCAACCAGAATTTGCAACTGCCATTCTTGAAGCCACCATAGCATAAAGAACACTATCATCTAATTTCTTGTATTTACTATCAGATAAACGCAGCTCATCTACAAGAGACCTTCCTGATTGAGCCAATGGTGCAACCCAAGATATAGAACCGTTTCTTTCCTCCAAAGAAAAGTAATGTTCATTATTATGATAAGCCTCCCAAGTCTCTTCTAAAGTACTACCCAATGGTGAAAGGGAAGCAATGGCAGTTATGGATATTTTCTCTTTCAAATTCTAGTCTAAATAGTTTCCAATGCGGCAGTGATAGTATCATAAATTTTTTGAAGTTGCGCAGTAGTAATCACGTATGGCGGAAGCACATAAATTGTATTTCCAAGTGGCCTTAACAACACACCACTTTCTATGAAAAAGTCATATAATTTGTCCCGCAAATTTCCATAGCGTTCCATTTTTACATTTAAATCTATGGCAAGTATAACCCCCAAAACCCTAGTCTGACTTACATTTTTATGCGTTTTTATTATTGTTGCATAAGATACATGTGCACTTTCAATATACGTTCTTCTTTCTAGAATCTCTGGAGAATTTAACAATTCGATTCCCGCTATTGCTGCGGCACAACCAAGCGGATGTGCACTAAACGTATGTGCATGGAAAAAACCTTTATGTACCTCATCACTTAAAAACCGATCATATACAGCTTGAGAACAACTTGTTATACTCAGTGGGAACATACCGGCCGTAAGCGCTTTACTTAGGCAGATAATATCAGGTTTGTTTTTAAGATAGTCTGAAGCAAAATTCTTTCCTGTTTTGCCGAAACCAGTCATTACTTCATCTGCAATACACAAAACATCATTATCGTGGCAAAGGTCTACTAACGCATCAAGACCTTTGGCAGAATGAAATTTCATGCCTGCTGCACCTTGCACCAATGGTTCAAAAATGAACCCCGCACATTTATTTTCCTGAAGAACAAGAGCTAGTCTGTTCTTAACCTCATCAATATTATCTTTCTGTGGGGTGGGAATACGCTCAACCTTCAATAAGAAATCCTCAAAGGGACCGTTATAGGAAGAAAGACCAGATGCGCTCATTGCACCAAAGGTATCTCCATGAAAACCATCATCAAAAGCAATGAGGGTATCCCTTTTTTCTCCATGGTTATGATAATATTGCAATGCCATTTTAATCGCTGCTTCAATGGCAGTCGAACCATTATCATTAAAAAAAATCTTTGCCTGATTATTAGGTAAAAGCTCCATTAATTTTTCAGATAATTCAATAGCTGGCTCATGTGTTAAACCGCTGAACATCACAAAATCTAACTTGTTCATTTGCTTAGTCATTGCCGCAACAATATATTCATTACAATGACCATACATAACGGTATACCATGAAGCTATTCCATCTATATATTCTTTTTCGTCCTCATCATATAACAAGGCGTCCTTTGCTTTAATGATAGCCAATTGCCTTTTGTTTAACTTATGCTGGGTTAGCGGATGCCATAAGTGTTTTTTATCTCGAGTAGATAGATTTTCCACGGTCATAGAATTTAAAATTCATCATTTTATCTATCTTGCAAAGATCGGAAAATAAACTGCAGAAAAGAGATGCCCTTAGAAAGAAAGAAAAAAGCAATTTTTAATTTTTCTGAAATTAAAGATGGGTCGGTATTCCTTATCCTTAGTCTTATTACTTTTTTCATACGATTCCCTTTCTTCTTTCGAGATTATATTGATCGTGACGAAAGCACCTTTATCCTTTTGGGACAATCATGGGCAGATGGTTTTTTACCTTATACCCAATTGTGGGATCTAAAACCACCTTTAACTTTTGCCTTTTTCGCTGCCATTATAACTGTATTCGGAAAGAGCTTTATCGCCATTAGAGTTGGGGGCGTAGTTTTAGTAGCATTCACAGCTTATTTTACGTATAAAATAGCATTCACTAAGATGCCAAGAAAGGCTTCTTTACTTGTTGGGGTCTTTTGTGTTTTTCTATTAAGCCTGTTTGGTAGTCTACAAGGTGTGATGTCAGAACATATTTGCATCGCCTTTTTCGTTGCCGCATTGTACCTTTTAATCACCAAAAAGTCCCTCGGTTGGATTTTTCTGTCGGGCTTATTAATGGGTATTACGGTAATGGTAAAACTGAACATGGCCTTTCCTATATTTTTCATAGGCCTCTTTTTTTTATACGAGCTATGCTTTACTAAAAGAGAAATCAATCTATTACAGGTAGTGCTATTTTCGGTAGGGGTTTTGACGGTTATTATTACTACAATTGCGCCTTATTACTTGAACAACCAAACACTTATTTGGTGGGAATCTGTGGTTCTTGCGCCTTTAGAATATACCGAAGCAAGACGGTATTCCATATTTAAATTAGCTCCTATATTTATAATTACTGGACTTTTTCTACTATACGGGTACAAAAGCAGGTATCTTGATTTTAAGAATAGATCCGTACAAATACTATTAGTCGCCATTTTTGGGGTGTTAGTTTCTTTTATTAAAGGCGGAAGGATTAATGGGCATTACTTAATACAATTGCACCCCATGTTACTGATTTTGTTCGGACTGGTTGTCTATAAACTAACGATAAGATACAAGCCAAAAGTTCCTAACTATTTAGCTTTCCTTATATTATTACTACCTGCGGAAAGTTATTTGGAATATGCGAATATTCTTAAGAACAAATATCAACACCATACTTTTTTTAACGGAGAAGGATTTTCGGTTCCCAAATACATAAAGGACAACCATCTAGAAACCGAAAACATATTGTTTTTTGAATACCATATTAGCTATTGGAATCTAGACACCTTACCACCAACTATTGCAGCTACACACCCTAGCAACATATGTAGGGATGAGCTTTTTCCTTTCTATGATAATCCCAGAAAAAACTCGTTGGAAGAATTGAAATTTATTATGGAAGAGTTACAACCAAAAACTGTCGTGGTAAGAAAAGGCAGACGAATTTTAGATAAAAAGGAACTTGAGGAAAACGAATATATAGATGCCTATTTATCCAAACATTATAGCAACTTCGCAACTGTTGAAAATGCAGACATATTACAACGTTTAGAGTGATTTCAATATCCCTTCAAACTTATCGGCATATTTTTTAATCACTGCTTTATCAAATTTTTCTTCTTCTTCAATTCTACCCAAAAGTGATACTCCTGTTTTATGAAGAATAATATTTTCTGAATGTGGGTTAACATCACCGCTAAACAATACCGAAACTTCATATCCTTTTTTCTGCAACCAATTTATAGTTAATAAGGAATGATTGATACTACCTAAATAATTTCTTGACACCACCACTACTTTATAATCTGGCATAATTATATCAAACATGGTATCCTCTTCATTCAAAGGAACCAAAATACCACCAGAGCCTTCAATTACTAGATTATTATCTGTTTTGGGCTCATTAATATGAAACCTATCTATACGAATACCATCAATTTCTGCTGCAGCATGCGGACTCATTGGAGATTTTAATTCGTAACTGCAAGGGTGAAATTTAGTTTTATCATTCGAAATAAGGTTTCTCACCCTATCTGTATCTGAATTATCCAAGTCGCCTGCCTGAACCGGCTTCCAATAATCTGCCTTTAGTGCCTCTGTGAAAATGGCTGAAGCGATAGTTTTCCCAACCCCTGTAGAAATACCTGTTACAAAAATCTTTTGCATTTCGTTTTACGTTGTATTTGTGATTATACCACAATTTAGGCACTTATATTTTCTTTTCTCGAAAAATGGAAAAAGTTTATAAAAAAGTCCTGTCCTGTTATAATAAGGTTCAGATTTTTCGGCTTTACAATTAGGGCAAACCTTCGGCTTACCATCTTCATCTACAGCATAAGCCCTAATTTCATCATAAATAGCAATTGCCTTATCCTTATCTCTAGAATAGACTTGTAACTTCACCCCACCAATGGCATTACTGATAAGCGGGTCTGAATTCAAAGTATTTTCATCCCTAAGAAATACCGGAATCCCTTCAGATTCAAGTTTACCTTTTACAATCTGTACATCTGCTACATATTCAAAAGAGGCTAACTGATAAAATTTGGTTTCCATATATCCCTAAATATAACTAGAAAGCAGCTTTATTAATAATCCTATTTCTTCTTTTGAATTAAAACTATGCAAACAAATTCGAAGTCTTTCCTGTCCTTCTGGCACTGTTGGAGCCAGAATCGCCTTAATACTAAACCCTTTATCCATTAGTTTTTTAGAAACCAATTTCACCTTTTTTGTTCCTGGAATAACACAACATTGTATAGCAGTATGACTCGAAATAAAATGTTGATCTACTTTTTGTGCACGTATCTGATTTTTAAAAAACTCAATATTCTCTTTTAATTTGATTTTTGGTTCTTCGCTTAATTCTTGTAAAAACGAGTGAGACGTAATTATGGTCGCCAACGTATGTGGTGTTAAAGCAGTGGTGTAAATAAATGATTTAGCAAAATTGATTAAATAATCTCTTAAATCCTGAGAACCTAATATTGCAGCCCCGTGGCAACCAAAACCTTTCCCAAAAGTTACCGTTCTTGCAAATACATCTAGTTCTAGGCCTAACTCTGAAATTAGCCCTTCGCCATTTGCACCCAATACTCCTACAGCATGTGCCTCGTCAACAATTAGATGATACCCATTTTCTTTGGTATAGTTCACAAAGGCTTTTAAATCTGGAATATCACCATCCATCGAAAAAACACTTTCAGTCACTACATAAATAGCTCGTTCGCTATTCTCGTTTCTATCTAGGTTTATATCAACTTTATCCTTTAAACTATTTAAATCATTATGCGAAAAGCTATAAGATTTGGCATTACTCATACGAATTCCTTCACGTATACTGGCATGAACAAATTCATCATAAAAAATTAAATCACCACGTTGGGGAACAGAACTGAAGAAACCCATGTTAGCATCGTAGCCAGAATTAAAAACCAGAGCTGAATTAGCCTTGTAAAACAAGGCCAACAAGGGCTCTAACTGCTCATATAATTTATGATTACCCGACAATAGTCGCGAACCCCCAGATCCACTAGAAGCAATGCCTTCATTCAATAATAGTTGAAAAGTTTTAGAAAATAAGGTTTCATTTGTCGCAAGACCTAAATAGTCGTTTGAGAGAAAGTCTATCAAACCATTCAAGGAATTTAATTGCCGAAAAATTTTCTCTTTTTTACGTTTTGCTAGCATTTTAAGCAATTTGTCGGGTATTTGGCTCATGCAACAAAAATAGCTTTTCTATTAAATGAAATGCATGTAATTATGGAATTGACAAAAATATTACTGCACCCTATATTAAGGTACATGGGTTTTATGTATTACACCCAGCTATTATAATAAATAATCAAACTGACTATTAGATACTTAAGAAAGTATATGTTTGCACACTTTTTTAAGGAATTTTCCTACTTGTAAAGATTTTTTAAAATAGGAAAATACAATTTATTAGATGAATGTATGAGAGGGAATAACATTTTAGATAAAAAAAGAATTGAAGCATTGGAATCCTTTGAGATTATGGATTCTGAGGAAGAGAACTTATATAACGATATTACTGCTCTTGCTGCTGCCATCTGCAATACACCAATAAGTCTAATATCACTGGTTGATGAAAAAAGACAATTTTTCAAATCACATTATGGTTTAGATTTTAATTATACACCTATAGAAGAATCCTTCTGTAAATATCTTATCCAAGAGGACGAGGATTTACTAGTCGTCGAAAATACTCATATTGATAAACGGTTTGCTAATCACCCCTCTGTAAAGGAAAATCCTGCTATTGGCTTCTATGCGGGTGTTTCACTGACTACAACAAACGGGTATCGGCTTGGCACATTATGCGTTCTGGACTACCAATCTAAAAAACTCGATAGTGTACAACTAAACGGCCTTAAAACTCTTGCCCAACAAGTAATTCAATTATTTGAACTACGAAAATCAAAAAAAAACGAAGAAAATCAAAAAAATGAATTAGAAAGAAAGGGAGACCTTTTAAATAACATTGTTGAAGCTACTCAAATTGGTATCTGGGAGCGGGATATTAAGTATGATTCTTTTAAACTGAACGATGAAGGCCTTAAAATGATTGGTCATAACGAGGATGATATGAACTCCTTAAGTCAAAACGCATGGGAAAGTCTTATTCATCCGTCAGATTTATCTATGGTTAAGGATGCGTTGAGTAGTTGTTTTAACGATAAATCTGAAGTTTATGATATTCAGTACAGAATACAAAATAAAAAAGGACATATACTTTGGGTTCATGATAAGGGTAAAATATTAACATGGAATGGCAAAGAACCTGTATTAATGTATGGTACAATTCAAAATATTACTGAAAAGGTAAACCGTAATTCTGAGATAGTTAGGCTTAAAAACAACCAAGAAGCCATAATCAACAGCACCGAAGACTTGTTGTGGTCAGTGGATACAGAATTCAGATTGATTATTGCTAATAATTCTTACCATAAACTTATTGAAAGAAATATAGGATATCAATTTAAGGAGGGAGATTTTGTATTTGAGTACGACTTCAATAAAGAAATTAGTAACAAATGGAAAGCTTATTATGAAAGAGCACTTAAAGGAGAACGTTTTTCAATTAAAGAAAAATTTCATGACCCATCGAAAAAGAAGACAACTTATGGTTTAACCTCCTTTGACCCATTATATGATAAAGAAAGAAACTTAATTGGCGTAACCTGTTTTTCAAAAGACATCACTGCAGAGGTATTAGCGCAACAAGTTACTACGAATGCCAAGGAAGAATTGGAAAGGATAATGGACGCGTCATTGGATATTATCTGTACTTTTAACAAAGAAGGCTATTTTTTAACCGTTAGCGAAGCCTGTAAAAGAATTTTGGGTTATGCGCCTAAAGAATTAATTGGCAGAAAATACATCGATTTTATATTTAATGAAGATAGGCCCGCTTCTCAAAAATCAGTAGTATCTGTTATTTCTGGAAGCATTGAAACTTATTTTGAAAATAGATATATTCACAAGAATGGTAATTTAGTACACATGCTCTGGTCTTCTAATTGGAACAGCGATGATGAAATTGCGTATTGTAGTGCTAAGGATATTACTGAGCAGAAAAAATCAGAATTACAACTTGAACAAAGTGAACGTCGCTTTAAAACATTGGTTCAGGAAGGAACTGAACTAATCGCTATTTTTGATCAAGAGGCTAAATTCATCTATGTAAGTCCATCTTCGAAAAACACATTAAAAATGTCACCGGAAGAATTATTAGGATCGACGGCTTTCGACCATATTCATCTTGATGATCACGAAGCCGTATACGCTCAATTCATGGAGGTAACAAAAAATAGACAGGTTTATATGAAACCCTTCAGATTTAAGAATGGAGAGGGTGATTGGCGATGGTTGGAAACCATAGCGACCAACCAATTAAATGAACCCTCCATAAATGGTATCGTTGTAAATACTCGAGATGTAACAGATCGAATTCTGCACCTTAGAGCGATAGAGAAACAAAATACGAAACTCAAAGAAATTGCATGGACTCAATCTCATATAGTAAGAGCTCCCGTAGCAAGATTAATGGGGTTAATTAATTTAATTCGGGACAAGAAGGAAAATTTGGAATTTGAAGAAAAGGAGCGTATGTTGCAGTACATCATAAAATCAGCAGAGGAAATTGATTCTATTATTAAAAAGATAGTTGATAACACTGCACATACATTAGATATCGAGGAAATTGAATGAAGTACCAAATACTAGTGATTGAAGATGACCCAATATTCACATTTTTATTGGAAAAGGGAATTAAAGCATCAGATATAAAAGGTAATATTACAACTTTCACCAATGGCCTACCGGCTATTACTTATCTGAAAAAAGAGTATATCAAGGAAAATAACTATGTTATTTTCCTTGATCTTAATATGCCCGTTATGAATGGTTGGAAATTCATGGAGCATTTTGAAACACTAGCTAATTCAAGCAATTGCATTGTTTTTATATTATCATCTTCTGGCAACAAATTAGATATTGAAAATCTGATAGAAAGCCCTTTAGTGGCCGATTTCATTTTAAAGCCAATCAATGAAACTATTTTCAAAAGAATAACAAAAACAATCGTGTCCAAATTTGGTGAATGATTATCAAGAACTCCTACCCATTGCTAACATCTCATATATAAAAATCAAAGTTTTTCAAACACGAGTAAGCTTTATTATCTTCGCTGTAAATCTTTGTATGCGCTATTTACTCCTTTTCTTTTTTCTTGTATTTCAGGCTAATTCAATTAATGCCCAGACTAATTCTTATACCATTTCTTTTGAAAATGTCGTTCATCATGAGGCGGAAGTAACGGCTAGTTTTCCGAATATCACTACAGACACCTTATCGCTTAGAATGAGTAGAACTTCACCTGGGCGATATGCCTTACATGAATTCGCTAAAAATGTTTATAATTTTACGGCTAGTGACGGTAAAGGAAATAATTTAAAAATCATTAGGCCTAATCCATATGAGTGGAACGTTTCAGGTCATGATGGTACTGTAAAAATCACATACACCATATTCGCAAATAGAGGAGACGGCACATATTCACAAGTAGACGAGACCCATGCACATCTTAATATACCAGCAACCTTTATGTATGCCCATGCCCTTCGAGAACGACCAATTGAAATTGATTTTAAAACTAGAGAAGATTTAGAATGGAAGGTTGCCACACAACTACCCCATGTAAAAGACAACATGTATAGCGCACCTAATCTTTACTATTTTATGGATAGCCCCACAGAATTGAGCAATCATAAAGTAAGAGAATTTAGCATAGACGAACAAACAGTAAAGCTTGCCTTGCATGATCCGGGTACTGAAGATGAGGCAGATGCCTATTTTGAAAAAGTAAAAAAAGTAGTGCTCGCCGAAAAAGATGTATTTGGAACATTGCCTAAATTTGATTTTGGCAACTATACTTTTCTAGCATGTTACATACCCAACGCATCAGGTGACGGTATGGAACATCGTAATTCAACCATTTTAACCAATACTAGAACACTGGCAAACGGAGGTATGAATGGTAATATTGGAACGGTTTCTCATGAATTTTTTCATAGTTGGAATGTGGAACGTATTCGACCAAAAACCCTAGAACCTTTTGATTTTGAAAATGCCAATATGAGTGGCGCACTTTGGTTTGCCGAAGGCTTTACTAGTTATTACACAAATCTTATCCTTTGCAGGGCAGGATTGATGTCTCCAGATACGTATGTAGAAGGTTTGACCGGCACCTTTAACTCTGTTTGGAATTCACCCGCTAGACAGTTTTTTAATCCTATCGAAATGAGCTATCAAGCGCCGTTCGTGGATGCTGCAACTTCAGTCGAACCTGTAAATAGAGAAAATACCTTTATCTCTTATTATTCTTATGGTAGTGTTCTTGGCTTGGCATTAGATTTATCTTTAAGAGAGAAAGGATTGAATTTAGATGATTTTATGAAACAGGTTTGGAACAGTTATGGGAAAACTGAAATAACCTATACTATAGAAAACTTGCATGAATCGTTGAATTTATATGCAGGCGAAGCATTTGGGAATAATTTCTTTGATAATTATATTTATAAAAGCCAAATGCCAAGCTATAGCGAACTATTTGAAACCGTTGGTATATCATTAACTAAAAACAGAGATATAGCCTTTTTTGGAGCAGCCGTATCTATTACAGATGATTTGAACGGCAAAGTTCAGAGCAACACTACAATTGGTAGCCCTGCCTATAAAGCAGGTTTAGATAAAGATGATGTGATTTCTTTAATTAATGGAAAACCATTTCCAAATGGGATTCAATTTGATGCGTTCATTAAAGAATTTAAACCCGGGGATACACTTAAAGTAGCCTTTGAGCGAGATGGGAACAAAAAAACAACAGAAGTGATTCTCGAGTCTGACCCAAACTATTCAATTAACCTTGAAGAAACAAATGGCTTGGTGCCTTCAAAAAAAATACTGGAGGCACGAAAAGATTGGTTGAAAATAGAATAAATGAACATCAATTACACCACAGCCAAAACAACAGAAGAGTTGTTGCAAATTCTATCGTTACAACAGATTAATTTAAAATCTGCTGTAACGTCTTCAGAAATTGAACAAGAAGGTTTTGTTACCGTGAGCCACAATCTTGATTTGCTAAAGAATATGAACGAAGCTTGTCCACACATCATTGCAAAAGATGATGATAAAGTGGTTGGTTATGCATTAAGTATGGTGCCAAGCTTTAAAAATGAAATTACCGTCTTACAACCCATGTTTCAAGAATTAGACCGATTACATATTCAGAATTACCTAGTGATGGGGCAAATCTGTATTTCTAAAAACCATAGAAAACAAGGCATATTTAGAGGTCTATATGAAGTGATGAAAAAAGCATCCTACCCAACTTATGAATCTATAATTACCGAGGTTGATGCTACAAATACACGCTCTTTAGGAGCGCATTATTCCGTAGGTTTTGAAAATATATGTACGTATGATTCACTCAACCAAGACTGGAAATTGATTTCCTTAAGAACCAGCTAAATCTATTTATTTTTAATTTTATTATTGTTTATCGATAATTATAGTATATTTGTTATTGTTAAACAATAATACACTAGACTATGAAAATGTTCGACCCAAAATCGCTTTCTGCTATAGCCTTTTATTTATTTAGAATGATTTCGATACTAATACTACTACTTGTTATATACATTGACTTTGCATTTATAACTAATAATTTTGCGCATAGTAATGGTCGATATAGAATGGACATACCACTAACAGGTACTTTTATTAATGGTGATTATCAATTCAACACCATACTTACAATCTCGCTAGGTCTATTTTTTGGAGTATTTTTTTTCTACGTACTTTCTAATGTTTTTAAAGCTTTAAAAGGGAAAATTATTTTTAATAAGAATATTATCTACAACCTAAAGCTCTTTACTATCTTAAATTTAATTGTTGGCCCTGTTTTATACACGCTTATCCATTTTCCAATAATGAACAAAACTGATTTTCGTGACCTGCATAACCTAATTTTACATTTAATATTTGGAATGATTGCCTTATTTCTAACACATATATTCCAGAATGGATATAAAGTACAACTAGAAAACGACCTAACCATATAACTATGAGTATTGTTGTAAACCTAGATATCGTATTATCGGAGCGTAACCTAAAAAGTAAGGAGCTTGCAGAAATGATTGGTATTACCGAAGCCAATCTGTCCATCTTAAAATCTGGTAAAGCAAAGGCTATTCGATTTTCTACCTTAGAGGCAATTTGTAAGGCATTAGACTGTCAACCAGCAGCTATTTTAGCATATCAAGCAAAATAAAAAAAGGCCATACTTAACAGTATGACCTTTTCAATTTTATAATAACTTAATACTAATCTGCCAGTACAATAACCTTATTATTCTTTAATTCAATAGTACCACTAGAAATAGATAAAACAGTATCTCCGTTTTCATCTTTACCGAACTTTGCTGCATATTCTTTTTCCAACGTAATAGTACCAGTAAACTTAACCTTACCCTCTTGCAGTAAGGATACAATAGGCGCGTGATCTTTCAACATTTGAAACTCTCCATTTATACCTGGGACTGTAACTGAAGTTACTTCGCCCGCAAATAAGGTTGCTTCCGGTGATACAATTTCTAAATACATAATTTTTCAGTATTCAGTATTCAGTATTCAGTACTCAGTAGCAAAAGTGCAAACTGGAACTGCAACTGCTTACTAGTTTTAAGCTTCAGCTAACATTTTCTCTCCTGCTTCGATAGCCTCTTCGATGGTACCTTTAAGATTAAAAGCAGATTCTGGTAAGTGATCTAATTCACCATCCATTATCATATTAAATCCTTTAATAGTCTCCTTAATATCTACTAACACCCCTTTTAGACCTGTAAACTGTTCTGCAACATGGAAAGGTTGTGACAAGAAACGTTGTACTCGTCTTGCTCTACCTACAGCTGATTTATCTTCTTCAGATAACTCTTCCATACCTAAGATGGCAATAATATCTTGTAACTCTTTATAACGTTGTAAAAGCTCTTTTACTCTTTGAGCACAATCATAATGCTCTTTTCCTAAAATATCAGCCGTTAATATTCTTGACGTAGAATCTAAAGGATCTACCGCAGGATATATTCCAAGTTCTGCAATTTTACGAGATAATACCGTAGTAGCATCCAAGTGGGCAAATGTAGTTGCTGGTGCTGGATCTGTTAAATCATCTGCAGGTACATATACTGCCTGTACAGATGTAATTGAACCTCTTTTCGTTGATGTAATACGCTCTTGCATAGCACCCATCTCTGTTGCCAAAGTTGGTTGATACCCAACTGCAGAAGGCATACGACCCAATAAAGCCGAAACCTCTGAACCTGCTTGTGTAAAACGGAAAATGTTATCTACGAAGAAAAGTACATCTTTCCCTTGACCTTCACTTTCACCATCACGAAAATATTCCGCAATTGTTAATCCTGAAAGAGCAACTCGTGCACGTGCTCCCGGCGGTTCGTTCATTTGTCCAAAAACGAACGTCGCTTTTGATTCTTTCATCACCTTTTTATCCACTTTGGATAGATCCCAACCGCCTTCTTCCATAGAATGCATGAAATCATCACCATATTTTATAATACCAGATTCTAACATCTCACGAAGCAAATCATTTCCTTCACGAGTTCTTTCGCCTACTCCTGCAAAAACAGAAAGGCCACCATGTCCTTTAGCAATATTGTTAATCAATTCTTGAATCAGTACTGTTTTACCAACACCTGCTCCACCAAATAAACCAATTTTACCTCCTTTTGCATAAGGCTCAATTAAATCAATTACTTTAATACCGGTAAATAGAACTTCGGTAGCAGTTGTAAGGTCTTCAAATCTTGGAGCATCCCTGTGAATTGGCAAACCATCTTTCCCTGTTTTAGGTAAATTCCCTAAACCATCGATTGCATCACCGATTACATTGAACAAACGACCATATACATCATCTCCAACAGGCATTTGAATCGCGCTACCTGTAGCAACAACTTCAACACCTCTACTTAGACCATCGGTAGAATCCATAGAAATAGTTCTAACCGTATTTTCCCCAACATGAGATTGCACCTCTAATACTAAAATAGACTTATCCTTCTTTATTATTTCCAAGGAATCATAGATTCTAGGCAGATTAGCACCTGATTGAAATTCTACATCAACCACGGGTCCAATGATTTGCGAAACTTTACCTGTAACTTTTGACATTACTTTTATGTTTTGTATTACGTTTAATATAACCTTAAAATGCTCTCATTTTCAGGCTGCAAAGATATGTTATTACATCTTAAAGAAAAACAGTTTTTTTGGGTTTTTTGTTAATACAAAAAGGCACCTCTTAGGTGCCTTTTTGTATTTTACTTTGTATGCCATACTATTGAAGTGTTGGAGCATAATTTGTTGGATAATCACCTACATTCACAAAATTTCCTGATGCCTCGAAACTAGAGCCATACGTAGCATCGATAGCTTTCATAAATTCATTCGCCAATAATGCATATCCTCTAGCAGTAGGGTGTATGCCATCTAAAGAAAAGGCACTACCAGTAACTAAACTAGAAGTTAACGTAAATTGCCCACTTGTAACACCTCCGTTTGCCACCTGATTTAATATAGAATTTGCATCAACAAAGGCTAAGCCTGCTTGACTTGACACAGATGAAATAATTTGATTAAAAGCTTCAGTCGCAATTGCAATTTCTTCTTGCTCACTAGGAATAAGCACCCATTTATCTGCAAGCGGAATAGCAACTCCGTTTACGGTTAATGGATTCCCCTCAACCGCAAGTGTACCAATAAAACTCGCCGCAGGTAAAACTAACAAATCAGCAGCTGTCGCCTGTCTGATTTTTGGCAATGCCGCAAAGGCAGGATTTATTGCCCCGAGATCCGTTAAACTTTCATCTTCTATTACTACAGCATTATTAGCTCCTGCAACAAAACTAATTGTTCTCGCATCTAACTCTTCTTGTGTAAATAGACCAGTTCCTGCCAAAGCTCCAAATGCAGCTTGCAAACCACCATTATATGGCACATAAGCACCATTTACCGCTGCTGCTGTTGCAGCATCTAAAGGCACAGGATTGTAAGGTACTGTAGTAAAATGAGGAATATCGATGATATTTGGAATATTGGCAACAACTCCACTAGCACCACTGGCCGTAAGCGTAGCTACCACGGCACCGTAACTACCGTCAAAACCAACACCTGGAGGGCCTGAAACTGGCGTAATAGGATTAGTACCGTCACCACCACTTGTCGCATAACCTAAAACGTCATTGCTACCTATCCATAAGGAAAAAAACGTTGGTGCTTGCCCAACTGCCATTTCCAGTATACTTGCATCTGGAGTAGCACCCGTCATTCTTACAAAAAACGGATTTGCTAAACCTAAAGCTACATTATTTAAATTACCATAACCAGGCGCTAGTACGTGAAAGCTTTTAGCAAGTGGCACACCAAGATTGTTAAATGGGCCTGCAGGGTTATTTAAAGCTATGTCTGTGGTAACGGTTATAGGGCCAATTAAAGTTTCTAAACCTACTGGGCCTGCACCTCCAAAAACGAACCTTGGAGGTGCTATTCTAGCCCCTCCAACAGCAAGACCTCCAAAATTATCATTGGTTAAAGGTTGCGTAAAGCTTCCACCGCCAACCAAAGCAAACTTAGATGACAAAATATTGGGAAATGAATTTTCTTGACCTGCCTTAAATAGCGCTCCATCAGTTAGACCAGCGGTTAAGGAATTACCAACAGCAACGTAATTTGAGAAATCTGCGGAACCAGCGGTTAATTCAGCGCTCGCCACAGCCATAACTTCTGGGGCGAGGTCTACCTCTTCAGGATCACTACAAGCTGTAAAAACGATAATTCCAAAAGCAATATATATATATTTAAAATTTTTCATGTCAAATATTGATTTGATTTTTGATTAGTTGTTAATAGTCCAAGATAGGTAGTACATAGAACCTATAAACCCAGTACCTACAGCTGTAAAGTACTCATCGCCTA
Organism: Maribacter sp. ACAM166; assembly: GCF_005771495.1. GTDB lineage: Bacteria > Bacteroidota > Bacteroidia > Flavobacteriales > Flavobacteriaceae > Maribacter. The sequence goes on along the minus strand of NZ_VAUW01000040.1, from coordinate 7,900 downwards.
AAATGTTTGTGCCTCCTGCCTTAAATGTAGATTTTATACTTGGAACGGAATAATTTATTTGTGCATCAACATTATGGAATTCAGGCACTACACCTTGAGCAAATGTTGCCTCCCAAAAATAGTCATCACTAAACCTGTAAGAAACATTAAAACCAAAATTCTTAAACAATTCTGCATTCCCGAAAGAAGCCTTGAATTTATGTTCTGGGGTGTTGAAATTTAACTGTAAATCTGGATTCGCTTCGCGATCAAAATCCAATTTAGTAAAGGTGTAGCTCCCCTCTAAATCATAATTACCCAATACTTTCATACTCAAACCTAATGAGGCGCCATAAGAATTTACGTCAGCATCGCTATTCGTATAGGCGCTAAATTCCTGTTCATCCCCATTAATAATAGCATCTACGGATTCAGAGCCATCACCAACTGTACCGTAAAAAGGCGCAATTACGACTTCTTGAGAAATGAAATCTTTATAACTGTTATAATAGGTGCTAAAATCAACGACTAATCTATTTATCTTTCCTCTATATCCTATTTCAAATGAGGCTACTTGTTCTGGTGTTATAATATCTGGATTTGCTATTTCTAAATCAGCAGCGTTTCCAGTTTCACCAAATCTAGTCACTGAGCTTCTCGTATACGAGTTTTCGTAAGCTACTCTTCCTGATTGCGAAATTGTTGCCGGCTCTCCTAAAAGTTGACCTGCAGCACTTATATTAGCTGGCCGCGCAGTATACCTGTCTAAATTGTCTGGAGCTGAACCTACCAAGATTGGTCCTCCAGTAGCTAAACCAATAAAAAGATCTTGCGTTGTGGGGTTTCTAAAGCCCGTTTGGGCCGATGCCCTGATATTATGATTTCTATTTAAGGTTAACCCGGCAGATACTCTAGGAGAAAAGAAACCATTAAAAAATTCAGATTTGTCATAACGGACAGATCCAGTTAATTTTAAGCTTTTTTCCCCAGCCAAAGGCAAATTCTTTTGAATCTGTGAATAAATTCCGAATTCTGAATAATTAATAGGTCCGTCTGCATCTGTATAAATAGTTCCTGAAGAATTTAAACTGTACTCCCTAAAGGAACCTCCAAGTTGAATATCGGCAAAATCAATCAGGTGACTAAAGTTGTAATTAGCATCTGCATGATAGTATTTTGATGCATCTTGAAATTTTGAACCTGTAAGCAATTCAGGATCGTTTATACTTCGATTAAAGGCTGCTTGAAATTCAGGAGTTCCTGGAAGAAAACGACCAGTTTCTGCTGTTGCACGACCCGCCGCATGAGCAGCTTCATCTGTAGCGCCCCCTAGAGTCGCTGCAAGGTAAGCACCTGTATATTCACCAAACCAAGTACTATCATCTTTCCAAGCTCTATTGATTTGGATACCTGTAAAACCCATATCATACGAGTCACCCGATTTATCTCCAACTAAATAACCACGAACAAAGAAATTATCATTCCTAATTTCTAGTTTGTGTTGCTCTTGAAAGAAACCTTTTATATTGTATCTGTTGGTCCCCTGATAAATGGTATTACCGGTACCCACCTTACCTACATATGAAATTTCCAAACTATTATCTTCAATAGGCCTATAGTATAAGCCCCAATCTGCTTTAATACTTTCAGCATTATAGTTGGTAAGATCACTTTCATTATACCCTGTTCTACTGACCTCTACCGAAGGAATTAAAGCATTTGCCCCTGAAGGTATAAGACCGCGGCCTTCTAGTAAGAGTGCTACATTTTTAATATTACCCGCATAATCATCACCATAAACATTGACCCCATTATAGTTTAAATCATTAGCTCGGGTTCTATCGGTAGTGATAAAGTTATTATCATCTTTTCCTGCTATATTGTTTGCCGCCCAATCTGTTCCTTTTAAGTACCCGAAATTCACTTTGGCTGCAAATTTATCACTGAATTTATGGGCTGCCCTAATACCAAAATCCGTATAGGCATTGTCTCCAGAAGCTTCTTGTGAAGTAATTCCACGTTTTATGGATACACTAATTCCTTCGTAGTCAAATGGACTTTTACTACGCATAAATAAAATCCCATTAAAGGCGTTTGCGCCATATAGCGCAGATGAAGCACCTGGTAATAATTCCACACTTAAAACATCAGTCTCGACCATACCAACTAAATTACCAATTGGGAAATTCAAGGCAGGTGTAGAATTATCCATACCATCGACCAATTGCATAAAACGTGTATTTGCGAAAGACGCAAAACCCCTGGTATTCACGGATTTAAACGTTAAACTATTGGTGTTGACATCAACACCTTTTAAATTTTCAAGACCGCCATAAAAATCTGCAGCAGCTGTATTTTTAATCTCTTGTAAACCAAACCGTTCAACAGTAACCGGCGATTCAAATATTCGCTCAGGTGTTCTGGATGCTGATATTACAACTTCATCTAAAAAGGTTTGTGATTCATTTAAAACAACGCTTATCGTTTGGCTATTACTCGTAATGGTTTGTGTAGAATTTGTATAGCCAATACTGGAAATCTCTATTTTAAAAGGTGGTATTTCACTAGTTGTCAAATTAAAATTACCGTCAAAATCAGCTACGGTTCCAATGGTTTTGCCAACAATAACGATATTGGCCCCGGGGATAGGTTCGTTGTTTTGATCAACAACATTACCATTGATATTGGTCTGGGAAAACCCAATATTCCCAATAGCCATAAATGCTAAAAGTAGTATTGCTCTCATTCTTAAGTATGTTTAAAATTAATTTGGGTTGAAGATACAGATTATTTCATATGCATGCATAGTAATCTATAAAAATTATGCATGCATAGTATCATTATGATAATTTTGATGCCTATAATTTGATTTATATGCAAAATAAAAAATGGGCATGAACTAAGTTCATGCCCATTTTTTATAACAAGATTTAAATCTATTCCACCGTAAACATTGAATCCGTTTGGTTCGTTTTTCTTACCCCATTCTACTTTGGGAGGTATTTTCGATTGTAGTTATAAAAAGAAGACAATCTACTTTTATACCATTTCCCTTTACTAAGTGGTTTAAGACCTTCTTTGTTAAGTGTATTAGATATTTGTTCTAATGATAAACCTTGTTTCTCCTTTAAGTCAACTATCCTTTCCAATAATTTTTCCTTGTAAGATTGGTTTTTTGAAGTGTTCGGAACAAATGAATCTAATTCTGTTTCGTATACCTCAGAACCACCTTTCAACTCATAGGTTTTGAATCCCCAATCGTCTTTTTCTATACCATATAATAAAGAGTCACCCACAAGGGGTAATAAAAATTGAATTTTAATTTTATGAGATTGGGTGGAATCCACATACTGTACTCCTATTTCACTTAAAATATCCTTTAAAAACTCTCTCTTCTTTTCCAAAGAGTAGTTCTCAACTTTATCAAGTTCATTATTCATTCTTTCAATCCAGTTTATCCAACCTTCCGAATTTGATAATGGTAGAAGTTTATTCTGTAAATCCTCCAATTCTTGATTGAGAATTTCAATATGTTCTTTGAATTTTTGAGTTAAAAGTTCTCCTTTATTCTCAGAAATCTTACCTACCCGAATATCAAAATCAACTTCAATTTCCTTTTCTTCAACCTTTTTAATCTCTGATTTCTTAGACCGAATCTTTCTTTCCAACGTTTCCTTTTGGGTTTTTATCTTCTTCTCATTTTCAAATTTAGGGTCAAGGTTCTTTAGTTTATGTTCCTCTCTAATTCTTGATGAATCTCTAATGACGTTTAAAACAACATCAAAAACCTTTTGGTCAAGTTCTTCCATCCTAGGACTCTTCTTTATTGGACAAGATTTAACATTAATCTTTGTTCCTACCCTTCTCCAATTCGTTTCGGAACATCTACCATAATAATGATTGTTTTTCTTAAAACGATGACCTAATTTAAGGTTACACTTTGGACAAACTAATAACCCCTTCAATAATGATTTTCTACTTTTACCATCAAAATGAATGGGGTATTCATCATCTATCTTATCTTGAACAGAATTCCATAATTTTTCTGTGATTATTTTAGGATGTTTAACTTCATAAGAATCAACAATTTCAACTTCTCCATTAGGTAATTTTTCTTTCCACTCCCAAACTTGTATTCCTTTATATATCTCTTTTCTTAACATAGACAGAACAGTTCCAACATTCCATCCTTTTAAACTCCTTCTTGGTTTTATATCGGTTTGTTCGTCGAGATATACCTTAATATCCATGGTTGATTTTCCTTTAAAGTACATCTCAAACATCCTCTTAACATATTGAGATTCTACTAGATGGATAACCAACATCTTTCCTTCTACTTTAAAACCAAAAGGAACTGTACCTCCAACCCAAGTATTACCGTTTTTTAAAGAATTCCTTTTTCCTAAAATTGACCTCATTCTTCTCAACTCATTATCATATTGAGATATAAGGGATAGAACACTAATAGTTAGTTTGTCAACTGAACTTGAAAGATCGTAAGGTTTCGTATCCTCTCCTATATAAATCTCAACTCCGTAATCAATAAATACTTTTAAAATAGAGTACCACGAATTTGAATACCTTCCAAGTCGATCCGTGTTAAACACCCAAACCTTTCTTATACCATTGGTTTTTTGGATTTCATCCAATAACTCTACCAACTTGGGTCTTTGATTAATTTCAACCTTAAACGAACTTTGAACTCCCTCATTGAATTCAACTCTTATCAAACCCAATTTATCTGATATCTTTTCACCTAGTCTTTTTTGTAATTCTAAACCACCTCCATCTGATTCTTGGGGTTTGGAAGAAACTCTGAACAAAAGTCCAATCTTTTCGTTTTTCATTTTTAGAAATTGTGTAAGGTCATTTTTCTTACCCACGAAGATATGGAATGTCTTTTTACTTTAAGGTGAAAAAACGACCTCGATATGAAAACCCCTATTTTCAGGTATTAAACGAAAAATTTATTCATGTTTACACGAAACTAAATGTGATTTAATAGAGTAAGTGTTTGTTTGATTTATCTCTCCAACCAGACTGGGATCTATATTCAACAAAGAATACTTTTAAATCGGACTGGGATACATAATCAACAAAGAATATTTTCCTATCTGATTGAGAAGGGTACTTTACAAAGTACCATAACCCTTGATTCCCCTTAACTTGTGATTCATACTTAACCTTAAACACCTTTAAATCACATTGTGATTCGTATTTAACGACGAATACTTTTATATCAGATTGAGATTCATAATCAACTGAAAATATATTTTGGGAGAAAATAATTGAAGGTAAAATCAGTAGTGATAATAGTATGTATTTTTTGAACTGATTTTTCATTGTTCACAACGTTATATTGAGGTTTAATTTTTCCTAACAAATTTTCCCCCAATCAGTTCCCAACTAAGGAGATTCTGATGGTTTACATCAGGGTTTGAGGAGTTACGTAACTCAATAGTCCCGTTTCTTTCAAAATCTCCAGTATATATCCATATATTCCAATTCTCGGATTCATTAAAATTATCAGATATAAATTTCTCCGTTGAATCAACAAAAACTCCATTTACTGATTCTACAACTTGTATGTACCAACCTTCGTAATTAGGTTTTGTTCTGTTAATCAGAATTTCGATAGTACCATTTGAATCAATATCATAAAAACTAAAATCCAAAACCATTCCCCACATAGATACTTTTGGGAGTGTTTTTATTTCACCTGAAAAGTCAATACCGTTCCCGTCAATAGATACGGTTGGTATATACGAATCAACAGAATTTCCCTCAAAACCGAATAAAAACAATTCTAAATCTCCATCATTATCTATATCATAAAACTCAGAACTGTATTTAGATTGAACTAATTCATCTTGAATTGGTAAAATAGAGGTGTTATCATTAAAATTCCCAAACCCGTCATTCTCTAAGAACAAATAGGTGTTGGATGAACCCGTAACGAGAACCACATCTAAATCCCCATCGAAATCATAATCACCACTCGATCCCCCGTGATAGAAAGAAACAAATTGTGTTAATCTAGTTTCGTCAAAACCACCTTCACCATCACTAAATAGAACAACTGGATATTCACCGGGAAATGGAGGTTTATCGTATCCATGTCCGATGAAGAAAATATCAGGAAATTCATCATTATTATAATCCCCAACAAGTATTTTTCTTCCATGAACCAAACCAATAAATTTCTCTGAATTCAACTCATCGTAAATCATTTCTCCTGAACAAGTTCCTTTGAAAAATCGAATAGGTTGTCTGTTATCTTGACTATCATAATCATTTCTGAAAGAAACAAAATCTAGATATCCATCAAGATTATAATCTAAATTTATCTTTTCTGATCCGTAACCATACCCACCTTCTTGATCATCATAAACCCTAAGGATATCATTGATATTATCAGGATGGTTAAGAATATCTGTAAAATATGAAGGTTGTTTAGAATCAATTAATGGATATTTCAATAATTCACAATCAACTTCAAAAACCCCAGTAACATTTTTATTAGAATCCATGGTAAAACTTACAGGGTTATCCGTTCCCTGAACATCTCCACTCCATTCTTTGAATAGATACCCATCTAATGGAGTCCCTTCAATAGAAACAACAGTTCCTTCATCATAAGTTCCATTTAAAGGGGAAACAGTTCCTCCTTCAGATGGAGAATTAGATACAGTTAGAGTATATTCTTTAGTTTGGGAAATAGGTTGTTCCGTATTTGTAGTATCAGAATCTTTTGAACAACCAACAATTAATAATAACAAAACAAATAATCTAAGTATCGGGCTTTTCATAAAATGTTAACTTCATATCAAATTTAGAAATAGAAAATTCCATTAAAAAAAACAAAGTTGTGAATTTGGAAATATAGTATTTGAACAATTATATTTAAGATACAATCTTTGATTACGAAATAACTAAAGTTGTATGATTTATTTAAAAAAAATATTCACTACTTCGTCTTGATGATAGGATTTGAACTTTAATATTATAAACAGATTATCATTTAATCAGTGTTCTTTATTCTTTTCCTCATTTACTATCAATTCAACATTACTCTTTTCAATTGTAGTTAACTTGGAATCAACATTGGTGAATTGTGGTTTGTACCAACTTTGTTCTGAAAAATATTTCATCATTTTTCCACCTTCTTTAAATATATATCCATGTCTACCATATATCTCGTTTCTCATGATTTGTAATTCTTCTAGAGATAATTTAGTTAATTCCGACTTAGTTAGTTGTCGAGTTGATGATTCAGGGTACTTAACTGAAACCTCGTTATTTATAGTTTCAACATTACTGTCTTCGTCCTTAGGTTTGTCGTTCGACCCACTGTCCATATCTAATTTTGACTTTTCGTTCTTGGTTGATATTTGGATTTTAGGTTCACCTATTAAATTGTAAAGTTTTTGACAGGATTCTTTTACAGAATTGTTATCTTTAAATTCAAAGTAACCCCATTGTTTCCAATACTCATTCCAAAAGGTTATATATAATTGAGATTGCTTATGAAGGTATTTGATATTGTAATTAATATTGTGTGTTCCTTTATTGGATTTCAAAATCTTACCTCCAATTCCAACACCTTCATCATTATTAATTCCCCAGGTATCATCAAATTCTAAAGTATATACATCATCCCAAGATTCGTATCCCTTATAAGGATTCCCTGTTTGATTGAATACGGTAATTCCAATTTCTCCCTCAGAATAAGAAATATCCATATTGGTAGGACCTGTTGTAGGCTTCCCCATAAGTAGGACAGTTAATAATTCGAATTTACTAACTTTAAATTCAAACTGTCATCATGAAAAGCAGCAAGTTTAGCGAGAGCCAGATTATTAAAGCTCTAAAGGAAAATGAACAAGGAAGGTCGGTAGGAGATGTATCGAGAGAGTTAGGT
>NZ_VAUW01000003.1 GCF_005771495.1 Maribacter sp. ACAM166 | reverse complement strand
CTTTGGTAATTTCTTGGTGAATATTATCTCAGGCCTTATTGCATATAGCTTCTTGCCCAAGAAACCTAGCATCAAATATCAAACCGTTAAAACAAATCAACTAGTTATGTTTTAATCGAACTCAGGTTAATAAGTGCTTTCAAGTCTTCACCATCTTTGATCGTATTTAAATTATCTAAATAAGAGGCCAAACTTTCACCAATAGTACTGGAAGCGAAATGCCTGCCATTGAAAAAATCTTGCATAGCCTGAAGACCTTCAAGGAATAAAATTTTTGAAACATCTCCTTTATGAAAAGCCTCTACATTTTCTGGAAGCGGACTTCCTGAAAAAACACCTAAGGGAATTCCCATTTTTCCTGCTCTTAAGAATTTTTCAAAATAGAAAATATAGTCGTTTACAAAACGGTCAACAGACGCAGTTGCAGAAGATCCATCATTAGAAACAAAAGTGTCTCGATAACTACCCTTCCAATCGGCTACCACTTCTACAGTTAATGAACTCATATCAGCCAATACTGCTTCGGTATATGCTAATAATGCATCTTTTTCTTCGGAAGTATATTTAGAAATGATAGCATCATCATTTTCACCTAAACCATTTATCAAATAATCTAAAGCTGGAAAACCCTTCGATGACCTATTCGAAGAAAGTGACAAGTCATACATGCCAGATGCAACATGATTATCGATATTATCTGTATTGGTGGGATACGTATTCATGCTAAACCGAAAATCAACACTTTCAGCTGGACCAATTTCAAACATAGAAACGTGTTGCCAGCCTATATATGCTGATAACCAAGCCTCTCGGAAAGCAACTAAATTTGTTGTAGTTGCATCGACTTTAAAGGTTTCAAAAGAAGTCGTTAATGCAGACATCTGAACAGAAAAAGCTTCATAAGAAGGAATAATAATATTATCTGCCCAATTGGTGAGCATTGGTCCTCTTTCAAAATTGACCGCTGTTGGCTCTTCTGGAGTTCCGTCTGTTGGTGGTACAACTACCTCCTCATTATCAGAAGAACAGGCCCAAACAAGGCTTATAAAAAGTGCCATTCCTAAAATCCGCTTCATAGCTTATTTTTATTTATTCTAATTAAAGACAAAAATAAAAAAGTAGTCACTTCTAACCTAAGAAGTGACTCCCTTTTTTATTAACATTCTAACTTTTTTATTCAGATGCTTGTGCCAAGGTAAAATCAAACCTATCTGTAATTGCCTCCGCAATGGTGTCTAGTGTTTCAGGAGTTACATCCCATAGTCCGTTGTCACCGTCATCCAATAAATCAACCAAGAAAGCATCTACTTCAGCTTTAGTAAAATATGACTCTGTTGAATTTGGTTTTCTTGTGAATTGAAGGCTATAGATAAATCCGTATCCTTCTGATAAATCATGAAAAGCACTTCCATAGGCAGGTGTTTCTCGTGCCAAAGGTACTTTTGCTTGTTGTAAATAATAAACTGCGCGGATGCCTATAATCTCAGAAATTTTCTGTCTAAGAATTTCAGCTTGCTCATCTCTAACATCATATTGCTTGGCAACTATGGCAGCTCTACCTAATTTAAAGGCTTGGAAAATTTCATCTGCAATACCAGCAAAATCATCATCACCTTCTACTCTACCGATATACTTATTTAAAAAACTGTCTGCTCCTAAATCTGAATTAGGATTTGCAGCATCTGCATTTAGACCGTAAGCATATCCGTAGGCTTCATCCCATTTATGCTCCATAGTCGTGTATGCTTTTCCTTCAGCAACGACATTTTCATCATTGTTCGCTCTATTATCAGCCTCATCTAATACGGCAGGACTCAAATAGTTGTTCAGAATTTGGTCAGCAGTCAAACCACCAATCAAACCTTTATTGAATAGTTGGTTGTACTCTAAACCTTTAGCACTAATATATCTTGTTGATGAACCATCAGCAATTTGACCAGCAGTACCAGCAACTGCAGCAACTCCCCAATTAGGGAATACCTCTTCAACTTGAGCGGTAATCCACCCGTCAAAATCGGCACGAATCAAGGCTTGGTCAGTAGCATTTGTTGAAAATAAATCTACAGATGCAGCTGTTTTACTTCGAACACTTTTATTAGAAGCATTTAAATCAACATCTCCAAAATCCATCACACCTTCTTCATGTGCATACATGGCTTTAATTTTAGCTGCAGTAGTTGTCTCGTCTTTAAAGGTGCTTAAAATTTTAGCTCCCATTTGAAGTCTAGTAGTCTGACCACCAAAACTAACAGTACTTTCACCATCACGCTCAAAAGTAAAACCAGCAGGGTTTTCTATTGCAATAATACAAGGAGTACAACTACCACCGCAATCTACTCCGGTTTCATCTCCATTTTGAATACCATCAGTACATGTTGGCTCTACAACAGGTGGGTCGGTATCATCAGATGTACATGAGATAAAAAATAATCCAGCAGTAAGTGCTAGTGTAAAAAGTACTTTTTTCATTTTATATTAATTTAGACTTAGTATGAATACTGTTTTTCGAGCCACAAAAATAACATCAAAATTGAATCTGACAAATTTTATTTATATTAAATCTAAATAAACTTAAGGATTTTAACCATTAGGTAACCTTGTGAATCTTTCTGATGAACTAGTCTCCATCATTATCATTAAACGTGACCACAATATTCGCTGCACTTGAAAAATCTGTTTTAAAGATGGCTATGATTTCTTGAATACTTACCCTGAGGCTTTCTATCAAATCAACATTTGAAATCAGCGCACTTTCCAACGAGCCATCAATTGCCTCCAAATCATCAAATGCCCGTCTGAATGCTTCTCGAATGGCTTTATCTAAGTCTTGTCTATTTAAGACTTCAATCGCATACTCCGACAATCCAAAGTTGTTATTGTTTTCAAAGTCGCCCAAATAAGTATTGTAAATTGCGCTCAAGTTTGCCGCAATGGCTTCTTTACTTTGTGCACTTCGGAATGCTTCCAACTGCTCAACGGCTAGAGACTCTGTATTCAAAGCTTCCTCTATTTTTCTTCTCTTTATAGATTCTAAAGCAGCAATCAAGGCATTGACAACTCGATTTTGACTCCCATTAACTCCCGTTTCTAGATTCTCTTTAAAGGTAGTTTCAGTATCAGTCCAAAAAACACGAAGTACATCGGATTGCTCTTTTAAGTTTTCGACTAAAGACACTACATATTGCAATCGTCTTTCTTTATTCTCGGAAGTTGTAAACTCCAAAAGTACAGCAGCATCAGTATCATGAAATAACAAATACTCGATAGCGCCATACCCTTTTACATTTGCTCCAGTGCTTGAAATGTATTTATTATCAATACTTTGAGCGCCGCTAATATTTGCTTCAATGATTCTCGTATTTACTGGCCATTGGTGAATTCGCGTATGAATAAATGAACTTTGAATTGCTCCCAGATTATAAATTTCTGCTGATTTCCAATGAAGAAAAGCGTTCTTCCAAGTTTGTTGTACAAGAGCAAGCGAAGCCGCTGATGGAGCGGAAGCAAAATTTTCACTTTCGTCAACAAATATTTCCAATAAATCAATATGTTTTTGCTGAAGTATTGTTATTTGGCTATCGTAGAGCTCAGCTACTTGCATTCGTCTTCCCTCCTCCACGCTAATAATATCTTCATCAGTTTCTCCTCCCATATCATCATTCCCACATGAAAAGGTTATTAGCATCAAAAAACTAAAAAGCAAATATTTTTTTTTATTCATTCCAGAATTATAGTGTGTTTAAAAATTGAATTAGTTTGCTCCGTTCATCTTGGGGCAATGCCTTAAACTTCGTTTGCGCATTTAGCGCTTCTCCACCATGCCATAAAATTGCTTCTTCTATATTTCGAGCGCGACCATCATGTAATAAATTTGTATGACTATTTACAGTTTCAATTAGACCAATCCCCCATAAAGGTGGTGTACGCCATTCATTTCCTGCTGCATCAAAATCTGGTAAATTATCAGCTAAACCTTCTCCCATATCATGCAATAAAAGGTCTGTGTAGGGCCGAATAGTTTGATTGGCAAGGCTTGTAATATCATATGAACCTGTTTCTATTTTAGGAATGTGACAGGCGATACAATTAATGCTATTGAAAATTTCTTTTCCTTCCAAAACATTCTCATCATCAACATCTCTTCTTGCAGGTACCGCTAGGGTGGCTGCATAGAAAGTGACTTTATTCAGATTAGTATCAGGAATTTCAGGTGAACCACCATTCGGTAAAGAATCACAATCTAAAGTGGACACACAATTTTCTTCTGGAAAAAGAGAAGATGTTATACCCAAATCTCCAGCAAAAGCAGCAGCAACTTGTTGTTTTATATTGGGTTGATTTGCTTTCCAACCAAACCGACCTACTTTCACCGTGTTTGTGGCTCTATCAAAAACCTTATTGGTTCTGCCAGAAATACCATCTCCGTCCGCATCATTGGGATCAGCAAAACTATTCAATGTTGTTTCCGGAATGGCGTCAAGCAACCCAAGGCCAATCATTTGGTTGGCAACACGAGGAGAAATTCGTGTCATTGCGTTTATCTCACCATAATTCAATCCAGAAAATCCATATTCTGGTTTACGAAGTGTTACCTGAGTTCCGTCGTCATAAGTAACCACCAGCGGTTCATAACTTACAATTAGTGTACCTTCTTTCTCAATACTTAAAATTGAATTGTCTTGAAATTGTTTACCATATATGGGGTCACCAATATTCTCACCATTTTCGTCTTTTTCTAATAGACCGAATCGTAGTAATAGTCCGTGCGAAAACTCTCCATCAAACTCAGGAGGTCTACCACGGCCATCTTTGAAATGACAACCCGAACAGTTTCGAGCATTAAAAAGCGGACCTAGCCCATCACGCGCAGTTGTAGAGGCGGGAGCGGTTACCCAACTTTGATTAAAAAGAGAATTACCAACACCAAAAGTCACACGTTCATGAAAAGTCAAATCGGGAGAAGCAAAACCAAAAGCCTCCGCAGAAAAATTGTTAGAGGTATTATCTCCACCAGATAACTCCTCACCGTCTTCCGCCATCAAAGGAATTATAATCTCATCTTTACTACATGAAGAAAACAGTAAGAACCCAACAAAAAAAGTAACTAAAAAATATCTTGATATCCTCATTTTATAAAATGGTAAAACTGGATTCGTAATAATTCAGTTTTTTTGATCTAAAGCCAAACCTAAAAGAATATGAATTCTCTTCAAACTTTGCCATAAACAAATTGTACTTTCTAGTTAATACCTAAAGCTGGTCTAGCTTCTAATAGTTTATCTCCAAAAGCTACTAGTGCTTGAACCGCAGTCTGCACCTTTGCTCCTTCTATGCTTGACTCTCCATCAACAATGGCAAAATCGAAAGGATCTAAGGTTACATCTAATTCTGTTTGAGCAGTGGTGAGCAAAGTGTTCAATTCTGTTGCCAAATCAGCATCTGCTTCTTCAATTAAATCTTCTAATGAACTACCGCTAACACTCCCATAAGTCCCTTTGTAAACGTTGACTATACCATCTAAGTTCAATCGCACATCACGGTGTGTGTTATCACTAAAGCAAGAGTGTTCATCTTCTTGGTTTTGATTTTGCAAAGCAACAGCCATACGTTCAATTGCTAATTCGCTACGCGATAATTCGGCGATACTACTGATCATATTGTCTAGAGCAGCGTTATCGTCAAGCGCTAAAAACGTTGCTTTGTAAGCACCAGACCATTCATCAATTATAATTTGCAAATGATCGGTTAGCAAATCTGCAACAATAGCAAGATATTCTCTTCTGCGGTCTTGATTCATTGCTGTACCACCATCAACAAAATCAGTATATGAGCGTTGGCCAGGCATATTTTCTGCTGGTGCCGTAAGATCTTGCCCCCAAAGTAAGAACTCGATAGCATGATATCCAATAGCGACATTTTCTTCGCCCCCATTTCCATTTTCACCGGTCAACACTACTTTACTAAGTGTTGGGAAAGCTGTTGGGTCATTTATAATTCCTGAAGCAGCAGCACCATCAACATAGTCGATATAGGCTTCATCTAAAGGCCACGAATTTAAAAACCCTTCAATATCTTCTGTATCGCCTGAATCAATAGGTCCGTTAGCAAAACGAAAAGCTTCACTCGGTCCATAACTTTCTCTAGAAGTCAACCAAACCTCTTTAGTAGCGTTGAAATTTACTTCAGTCGGGTCACCAACAAAAGTTTGAATAGCTGTTTCAAGGGCTTCAGCATCTGCCATGGCTGCTTGATAGTTTGCCAATACCAAATCAGCATAATTGGCTTTAACAGTAGCTTTATCGATACTGTTGTCTATAGGGTCAATAATTGGTTCAACTTTTTCATCGTCAGAACAGCTCGTAAAAAACAGTACTGAACACGCGGTAAGGGTAAGAGCAATTTTTTTCATTTTATGTTATATTTATTTAGACTTATTCTCAATAGAGGCGCAAATCTAAAACACAAAATAGAATTACACAAGTCTATTTATATTAAATCTAAATAAACTTAAAGATTTAGTATTTTATATATCAAGCATTATTTTTTGAGAATTCTACTAACTAAAAACGGCTTCCTTATACAGGAAGCCGTTTTTTAATAAATAGAACTTTAAATTATTTCTTAAGCGCTAGCATTTTTCGGAGCCCAATGATTGCAAGACATACTTGGCGCAGCCTTCTTCGGATTAGCACAGTCACTTGCTTCAAAACGAACGCAACTGATACAGTTTTGTTCTGCTTTTAAAGCTGCTTTCATTTCAAAAGTATCGCAAGTGTAACTATTTCCTACTTGAACACTATGAACTTTACACGTGTTTACTTCCATTAAATTTTCACAGTTTAAACAACTATTTCCAAATCGTATCGACACAGCCTTTTTAACTTAGTATTCTACTTAAAAGTAAAACGGAACAGACTTGGGATGAATTTAAATAGGCTACAGTTAAAATAACTCGTAACTAAAACCAAATATGTAATTTTGTAAAAAGAACTTTTTATGGCTTGCGAAAGTAGTTTTAGTATTATCAGGGGAGTATTTACAGCTTTTCTTGAAGAAAACGGACACCGGAAAACTCCCGAGCGATATACTATTTTAAAAGAGATTTATGACTGTGAAGAACATCTGGATATAGATTCTCTATACGTTCAAATGAAAAATAAGAACTATAGAGTAAGTCGTGCCACCCTTTATAACACAATGGAACTCCTATTGGAATGCCATTTGGTACGTAAACATCAATTTGGTACTAAAGTCGCACAGTTTGAAAAATCGTTTTTTGATGGCAAACACGACCATATTATTCTAACCGATACGGGTGAGGTTTTAGAATTTAACGACCCAAGAATTCAAAAAATTAAGGAGACAATCGAAGAGACCTTTAATGTCAAGATAGACGAACACTCCTTATACTTTTATGGTACACGAAACCAAAAATCGACTGTTGAAGAGAAAGGTATGCATGTAGAGAGTGATACAACGGTTTAAAGCTCAAGATAAAGTTTACACTTGCTCTTTTCAGTGAGCAAATTTTACAAGTTTAATAATATTTTTAAAAGCTCTGATTTCACTTAGAAAAATTTTCCGATTCGGTCATAGCCTTCCGCATCTGTTCATTAACCCGCTCCTAAATAATGCGTTAAGGTGCTAACTTACTATTATACTGAGCCCTTTAGCAATAATTGTATTGTTAACTAGTTTCTTTTCACCTAAATTAGACGAAGCATTGAGTGTATTCAGTTATTTAGTATAACAATCTTGATTTTTTTTTAAAATTGTCATGCTATAATCTCGAGTAACCATCTCACCACTTTTACTCCTCACTCGTTCTTTTTTCTTCTGAAAATTCACCAGTTCAAATTTAGTTTGAGCAACCAACTTTTTCATTTTATCAATGCCATACAATTGAAAAAATATCACTTACAAAAGGTAGATTTTCCATGAACTTGCCATCGACAAATGCAATGGCACAAAAGCCCTTAGGTTTTAATACTCGATATAATTCATTGAGAAAGATGTGTGGTTTTTCCCAAAAATAGATATGTAGGCTTCCCCTTAAGTAGGACAGTTAATATTTCGAATTTACTAACTTTAAATTCAAACTGTCATCATGAAAAGCAGCAAGTTTAGCGAGAGCCAAATTATTAAAGCTCTAAAGGAAAATGAACAAGGAAGGTCGGTAGGAGATGTATCGAGAGAATTAGGTATTGACAAAAGCACATTTTATTACTGGCGGAAGAAGTACGGAGGTATGGAACTTTTAAAATATTACGAGCTTGATACCTTAGCGATGGCCATGATTTATGAACATTTCAGGTATGATTTGATTTGATTTGAAAAAATTAGCTTTTCCTTTTATCCAGTTTTGATGTAATTCAGCGTTCTAATAATACAATCTAAAGTCAAGCAATTTACAGAGATTATAATGCTTTTGAAACATCAACTCTACAACCTCCTTAAAATCATTATTTTCTTGGTACATATCAAAAAAAACTCTATCAATGGTGCTTGTGCTAGAAATTTCACTAAGGTTTGAACCGTAACCTGAAATAGCTCGTGCGCCGGTAACATCTAAAAAATACTGTGATTCCTCATCAGTTAAATCCAAGATTTTTTTATTAGCAAAATGTATCACTTTTCCATTCATTTTATCTTCAAAAAGTTCTGCTATTTCCTCAATGCTATAATAATAGTCATTCACCAAAATATTATTAGGCTCTCCGGGCATAACGAGGTAAATAATTTCGTAATCTTTAAAATTATCATCACAGTATAGCAAATTGCTCAAGCTCTCCTCAAATCCTTCAATGGTATCACAAGCTTTATAAATACTGGTAATACTTTGTTTTAGGGCAATGTCCTCTAAGATTTTCATAACTTCAGTAGTTTCGGTTCTATCCACATCTGGAATGGCTTCAAGGCAAAAAATAAATTTTTCAATCTCCATTAAGTCTGCTTTCAATATATTTAGTTTTGACAAAATTCCTATTTTGTTCAATGCTTCACAAAGAAATTATTAAAACATTAAGAATAAAATGTTGACTTTGTTTCTTAGAATTTATTCTTCAAAAAATAGGTAGATTGCTTTTGGAAGCAAGAAACCATACACCAAAATATAAATTCAAAATATTTAATCTACCGCTACTGACCAGAATAATTTAATACATCAGTAATGGATTTCGAAGTATGGAATGTGGTATGGTGTCAAAGAAAAAAGGCGAAATCTTATACTTATGGCGTACGCGACCATATTCGGGCTTAACTCAAACAAAATAAACTAGAGATTTCTCTTCACCTTTTGTACAAATGGATAGACAAGAAATCCCAATCCTGAAGTGCCTACCAGTTTCCCAACACCTCTATTCCATTCTTTTTTCGACTAGTACACTTCTAAGCCCTTGGTCCATTTCTTTTTAATTATTTAGAAAAAAGGGTATATGCAGTCGAAAATCATTCATATTCTATGATAAAGGTTTCAAAACAGTTATATTGTATGTTACAAAAGTTACTTTGACATATACTTTTCATAAGAGCTCACAAATCGTCAACACGATTAGTGATTTCTAGCAAGTACTCGACTCTGATTGACCTAAGCCGGAAGGTTCAAACCCCGGCCAGTTACTAAATCGGATACCGTCCGAGACCAAAACTATGCTAATCTTATGATTATTTTGGTTTTTCTTTTTTAAGTTCATCATACGAATTTGTTTTGGTATGGGTCAAAAACAAAAAGTAAAATTTCGCACCTATGTTGTACATCTATAAAAAAAATTGGGCAGCGAGGGTGCGGAAGTTCTTCTAAAGGGGTGTGTGAAATATTAAACCATAGGAAGTGGTACAAAATGATTAAATGGAATTCCTATCAAGCGGACGCTATTCACGATTTTGGCTCAGGAATGCAGCGTCCCGTTCCAGCGCAGCGGACCGGGTTAGCAGAATGGAAAGTCAAAATTGGGGATTGTGTCCAAGACCTATGTAGGGAAGCTCTTTTCCCGAAATGTCGCTTTTCCCGAAATGAAGGGGAATGGGCTGAATGGGTTTTATTTCCTAATGTCCTAATAGAAAATCCAGTTTATGCTACTGGATAAACCTTCAATGATATTGAGTGATGAAAATTGTGATGTGAACTGGATTGGAACCCAAAAGGTATTTTCTAAACAGAATTATTGATAAGGCACCCTTGTTTCGGCCTGGTTCTTCTTGTTTAATTTACTGCACAACGAACGCATATCCGATAAAACCTTTTGTTTAATGACCCTTGCATAGATCTGAGTTGTGGAAAGCTTTGCATGACCGAGCATTTTCGAAACGGTTTCAATAGGAACGCCATTAGAAAGTGTAACTGTTGTAGCAAACGTATGTCTAGCAGAATGAAATGTAATATTCTTATGAATGCCACAAGAATGGATAATCACTTTTAAATAACTGTTTACCTTTTGGTTACTGAAAACAGGCAGTAATTTACCGTTACCTTCTATGAGCATAATCTCTTTATACTTTTCAATAATAGCTTTTGCTTTAGGTAGTAGCGGAATTTTTACCATTTCATCCGTTTTTGCTCTTTTAGTATGTAACCAATAGTTTCCGTTTATCCCAAGCACCAACTGTTGAGCAAGTAGTTCTTTAACATCAATATAGGATAGCCCTGTATAGCATGAGAACAGAAAAACGTTCTTTACTTTCTCGTAACCTTCACCTTTGAAAATTGTTTCTTCGATTAGTTTTAATTCGCGTTCGCTCAAATAGCTTCTATCATGCTTTTTATAGCTGAGTTTAAAATGTTTGAACGGGTCTTTTTCTAACCATTCCAATTTCAGGGCAAGATTGGTCATTTTCATCAAACGTTCCAAATGCTTCATCGCTCCGTTATTGGAACAAGTCTTTCTAGCTTTCTCTGGACGGTATCTTAAAAGGTATTGTTCGAAATCAACTATAAATCGATAGTTCAATTGTTTTAAATAGATGTCGGGGGTCTTGAATTTGTCGTTTAAAAACTTGTGTAGATATCGCTCTGTAGAATAGTAGTTTTTCATGGTACCGTATTTCAATACGGAATCCATGTTTGTGTTGTGATAAGTAACCAGCTCCTTCAAGCTCTTATACTGTTCGTCTTGCCCTCAATAACGGGCTTTTATGGCCTGTGCAGTAATCATCTTTCCTTCGGAAAGTAATTCTTATGCGCCTCCATAATTTGCACGTATACCTCGTCTAAATAACTATTGAGTAGTCGTGCTCTTTGGGTAGTGCCCGTGATTCTTCCCTTAGAGGCATCCCAAACATTCACCGAGGTGTAACGTTTTAAACTGATTTCTGCCCGTCTTCTATCAACCGTGATACGAGCATAAATAGTAAGTCTTTCGGGGTTGTAAGTAATGTCCCGAGTGAAAATAAGTACTGCTAAAGTGCTGTTGTTGCGCATGATATACGTCTTTTAAG
This sequence comes from Maribacter sp. ACAM166, assembly GCF_005771495.1. Classification (GTDB taxonomy): domain Bacteria; phylum Bacteroidota; class Bacteroidia; order Flavobacteriales; family Flavobacteriaceae; genus Maribacter. The sequence goes on along the minus strand of NZ_VAUW01000003.1, from coordinate 287,690 downwards.
TTCTACAAACCTTGTTTGCAAAGACGACCTTAAATAGCCCTAAATGCTACTTAAATTTACAACAACTTGTGTATTAATCCATTCACCGAACCATACACCAGTTATATGATATCAAACGATATCAACTGATACCATATAAAATGAAAAGAGCTGCTAATCAATAGATTAACAGCTCTCTAGTACCACTTGAAAAGTGGTTCGTCGGGGTGGCAGGATTCGAACCTGCGACCTCCGCGTCCCAAACGCGGCGCGATAACCGGGCTACGCTACACCCCGAATTGGTTATCTTATTTTTCTGTCTCCCACAGAAATTTGCGGAGAGACAGGGATTCGAACCCTGGGTACCCTTGTTAGGGTACGACGATTTAGCAAACCGTTCCTTTCGGCCACTCAGGCACCTCTCCAGTAATTCTTCAAAGAACTTTTGCTTCAAATAGCGGATGCAAATGTAGATTTATCAACCGTCTTAAACAACTATTTTTTATGTTTTTTTTCATAAAAATTTAGCCTCCTGTTACTCAGGGTATTCCACACGTAAATGATAAATATTAATTAGCTTTTGTTTGAATATTTTCTTGATCGTTTCTATTTCCTTGAATGTAATATCGGCATTCAAGAATTGATTTGCCTTCATTTGTCCTGAAATTATCTTGTCAACAAATTCATCTATGACTAAAAAAGTAGGGTTCTTTAAACTTTTAGATGCTGCCTCTACCGAATCTGCCATCATCAAAATTGCTGTTTCCCTAGAAAAGGGTAATGGACCAGGATATCTAAAATCCTCCTCATTCGCTTCACCCTCTAAGTCTTTTTGTTTTTTATAGAAGTAATACACTAAAGTTGTACCATGATGTGATCGAATAAAATCTATAATACGATCGGGAATATTATTTTTTCTAGCGAGTTCAATCCCCTTAATAACATGATTAATTATTATCTGACCACTATCCTTCGGACTTAGTTCATCATGAGGATTCACATTAGTTATCTGATTCTCGGTAAAAAATGTAGGCTCATTCATTTTGCCAATATCATGATATAAAGCCCCTACCCTAACCAACATTGCATTAGCTCCTATTTCATTCGCAGCAGCCTCGGCTAAATTCGCAACCTGTAAAGAATGGTGAAATGTACCTGGAGCCTTATTCGATAATTCTTTTAATAACTTAGAATTGGTATTGGAGAGTTCTAAAAGTGAAACATCCGATACAAGTCCAAATAGCTTTTCATAGATATATATCAAGGGCTGTACAAATAGGGTAATCATTCCGTTCAATAGAAAAAGTCCAAGGATATACCATTCTATATCACTCAAATCACCTTCATGAATCGTATGAAACGCTAAATATCCTATGATATAAATAAATGTAATCTGACCTACACTTACAAATAAATTAGCTCTCTTGTATAGCTCAGAAACCGTGAGAATAGTCACAATACCTGTGATAATCTGAAGAAATATATATTCGAAACTATTAGGTACTACAAAGCCTAAAATTAATACTGTTAGTACATGAACGAAAAGACCTAGCCTGGCATCAAAGAACGTTTTTAAAATCAATGGAAGTATGCACAATGGTACCACAAAAACCAATTGGTCATTATACTTTATGACCATAGTGGTGATAAAAACCATCAAAAGTATATTGAAAAATATAAAGGTGACCTTCGTGTTATTGTCGTAAACTTCTTTTCTATACTTTTTAAGAAATAGAAAAAGCATCATTAATACGAGTGCGACAAGAACCGTATATCCTATTAAAATATAGTAGTAGTTATTGGCCGTCCATAATTCTGACTCATATTCTCCTTTTAAAGACTCAAGGACCTTTAAATTATCTGCCTCAACTACTTCCCCTTTCGCAATAATCAATCGGCCCTGATCAACCGTTCCTCTTGTGTAAGACAATTTTGACAAGGCCTCATCCCTTGCTTTTTTTGTTAGATTATTATCAAAATTCACATTTGGGACAATAAGGTCAAAAAAGAGCGATTGGGTTTTATTTTCAAATTTTGAAAGATTATTCTGCATCAAAACTTGACTTACCAAATCATTGATTTCATTGATTCTATAAAATTCTGAAACCCTTACTTTCTTAGCTTCGTTCTCTTTAACCAAAAAGATAAAGTTGCGCTGAACCTGTTTACCATTATTCTGTAAAACACCCTTAGTGTAGATGGAGTCTAAAATAGCTTCAGAAAAGCTCCTTAAACGATTCCTTTGACTATTACTTAAATCGGCATTATGCCATATTTCTTTAAATTCCTCTTCAAATTTTTTATGTAAACCTTCCACGACCTTTTGGTCATACTTAAAATAGGGAAGTTGATTACTCGCTATGGTCTGTTTTTCTTTTGCTATCTCGGAATCGGTTTTTTTAATTGAAAAATCAAAAGGCGCGTACAGGTTTTCAAACTGCCAAGGCTTCCCTTTTTGAAATTCATATTTAAATTTACCTCCCTTCGGTAAGAAAAAAACAATAAATGCAATAGCCGCTATATATAGAATATATTTAAAAATGAGCGATTGCTGTTTGTAAAGATTATCCAAAAGAAAAATTTAATAAGTTCATCAAAAATAGAAAATAATAAACTGATAACTAGTAATTGAAACGATATCCCTTGGGTTGCTATAGAATTTAGTAATTTCGTCAAATCAAATTATTCGAATCATGAAAGAGGTTGTTATAGTTTCAGCAGTAAGAACACCTATTGGAAGTTTTATGGGTGGATTATCCACAATACCTGCTCCAAAATTAGGTGCAATAGCTATTGAAGGGGCATTAAAAAGAATAAATTTAGATGCTACCCTAGTAAATGAAGTGATTATGGGTAATGTTTTACAGGCAGGAACAGGACAAGCACCCGCAAGACAGGCTGCCATTTTTGCTGGTATTCCAAATACTGTACCCTGTACCACGATAAATAAAGTTTGCGCATCTGGAATGAAGGCTGTAATGCAAGGTGCCCAAGCAATCGCATTAGGAGATGCAGATATTGTAGTTGCAGGTGGAATGGAAAACATGAGCCTGACACCTCATTACGTTCATATGCGAACAGGCACTAAATTTGGCCCATCTACTTTAATCGATGGTTTGCAAAAAGATGGTTTGGTAGATGCTTATGATGAAAATGCTATGGGTGTTTGCGCAGATGCTTGTGCTGTTAAATATGATTTTTCAAGAGAAGACCAAGACAACTATGCCATTCAATCCTATACGCGATCATCAAAAGCTTGGGAAGATGGGAAATTTAATAATGAAGTTGTTCCGGTTGCCGTACCTCAAAGACGTGGTGAACCGAAAATGGTAGAAAAAGATGAAGAGTTTACCAATGTTTTAATTGATAAGATTCCGAATTTAAGACCAGCATTCTCAAAAGATGGTACAGTTACCGCTGCGAATGCATCAACAATAAACGATGGAGCTGCTGCATTAGTATTAATGAGTAGAGAAAAGGCTAATGAGCTAAATTTAAAACCCGTGGCCGTTATAAAAGGGTATGCAGATGCAGCCCACGAGCCTGAATGGTTTGCAACTGCCCCAGCGAAAGCGCTGCCAAAGGCATTGGCAAAAGCTAATTTATCGATTGAAGAAATAGACTTCTTTGAATTTAATGAAGCATTTTCAATAGTTGGGCTAGCCAACATGAAATTATTAGGATTAGATGATACAAACGTTAATGTTAACGGTGGTGCTGTTTCATTAGGTCATCCACTAGGATGCTCTGGTGCACGTATATTAATTACGCTAATAAATGTATTGGAACAAAACAATGCCAAACTTGGTGCAGCGGCAATTTGCAATGGTGGTGGTGGCGCTTCGGCTATTATAATCGAAAGAGCCTAAAAAAGTTTCATGCAATACGGTATCTGCCACTTAAGCATTATCCCAGTTAGAAGTGCTCCCGATGAAGTAACTGAAATGGTAACCCAGCTATTGTTTGGTGAACATTTTAAAATTTTGGAGTCTAGAAAAAACTGGTCTAGAATTAAAACATTATTTGATAAATGCGAAGGTTGGATAATGAATAACCAACTAGTTTTTATTCCAGAGGATGAATTTGCAACCCTTGAACAAAGCAATGAACGTAATCTAGTTGCTGACCTTATTACCTTTGTTGAAGATGACAATCAAATATTAACACCCATACTTTTGGGATCTAGTATTCCAGACACCCCTTCATTATCAATGAAATTTGATGGATCTATTATCAGTAAACTACAACCTAAAGAGCGGCTTGTTAAAACGTCTTTACTTTATCTAAATTCTCCAGAAATTAAAGGTGGTAGAACACCATTTGGGATAGATGCCGCAGGATTTTCTCAAATGGTTTACAAAATAAATGGCCATACTCTTTTACGAACTGCGGAACGTCAATCCACTCAAGGTAGTGCTCTCAGTTTTGTAGAAGAAAGTGAAGCTGGTGATTTAGCATTTTTTGACAACGCTAGCGGAGCAATAGACCATGTTGGAATAATAATGGACAATAACTATGTTATTCACGTAAATGGCAAGGTGAGGATTGACCGTTTAGACCATACAGGCATATTTAACAATGACCTTAGAACCTATACGCATCAGTTAAGGGTAATTAAAAAGATTATATAAAAAAAGGCCCTAATTAGGGCCTTTTTTTATAGGTAAAAATAAAATTATTCTCCTAACATCTTTTTCATTTTCATGAAGTTTTCATTATCTCCCATTGCACCATAAATATTCTTAAGCTGGGTCATAATATTTTCATTTTCTGGATTGGCCCTCAAAGCTTCTTCTAAAACATCTGCACCTTCCCTGAACAAGCTATCCTTTTCCTCCTTTAGCTCTTCATACTTAGCGATATCAGCTCTAGAGTTACCTAAAGAGTTCATTTCGTCAATCATGGCATTACCTTCGTTTACATAGGTAGTAGAAAGGTTAAGGTAAGCATTTGTATAATTCGCATCTATTTCAATTGCCTTCTTATAAGATACTCTAGCGTCTTCAAAATTGTCTTGTTCCATGCTAATTACACCAACGTTATAATGAAGGTCTGGATTATCAGGAGCTAAGGTAATCGCTTCAGCCATTAGTTCTTTAAACTTGACCTTATTTCCCTGATTAAAGTAAAGGTTAGCTTCATTCAAAATCAAGTTCACATCTTCAGGATCATTTATTCTAGCAGCCTGGTAAGCTTCCAATGCTTTTTCATCTTGTCCTAATTGGGAGTAAATTAAAGCTGTGTTCTTCACAATTTCCGCAGATTTAGATGGAGTTTTTTCATCTAAAGGGTTTGTGTAAGTACCTGACTTTACCATAAGATCACGTTGAACCTTATCCATTTCCTCAACTTCACCTGAAGCTGCATTAGTAGCTTTATACACTGCACCACTACCATCATACCCAATTTCTTGTAGTTTATCATAGTAGTCTAATGCCATCTCGTAGTGACCTCCATTTACAGCACTACCGGCCGCATAATATAAATAAGAAGTGTCTCTTGGGCTAAGCGTATAGCTCATATATAACTTTTCAGCAGCTTCTTTAAATTTCTTATTTCCATTATCGCTTACCGCTGAATTCACTAAGTCAGCTGTTAATGCCGCCATATATTGATTGGTTTCGTCAGAATATTTTTTCTTACCTGATATTTCCTCAATCTCAATAACTTTTTTAAAGGACGTTGCAGATTTCTCAAATGCATCATTATTACCTTTTTTAGCCAAATCACTGTAAATTCTACCTTTGGTATAATAATACTGTGCTTGCAATTTCTCATCTGCAGATGCTATAGTAGCAGATGCAGCTTCAATAGCTGTCTGCGCTGCTGCTGCATCGCCATCTTTCAAAGCCTTTTCAGCATCTTTAATTTCATTTTTTTGCGCAAACCCGACCATCGTAAAAGTCAACGCCGTGACAAGTAAAATCTTATTCTTCATTTTTATTCTATTAATAATTAGTGTTTAAAATTATGATGTTTTTTCATCGATATCATCTGAATCAATCTCCGTGCCATTTTCTGTATCAACCTCAATATCAAGTATTTCAGATTCTTCCAAATCGTCTTCATCTTTCATGACCTTGGCAACTGCTGCTATTGAATCATTACCCTTAATGTTTATCAATTTAACACCCTGAGTAGCTCTTCCCATTACACGTAAATCTTCAACGCTCATACGAATAGCAATACCAGATTTGTTTATAATCATTAAATCATCAGAATCGGTAACGTTTTTAATAGCAACTAGTCCACCGGTCTTTTCGGTTACACTAATTGTCTTAACACCCTTACCGCCTCTGTTTGTGATTCTGTAATCTTCTATACTTGATCGCTTACCATATCCTTTTTCGGAAACTACTAGTATTTCATCTTCGAAATTATGAACCGAAACCATTCCAATTACTTCATCTTCTTCATTAGCCAATGTAATTCCACGTACTCCAGAAGCATTCCTTCCCATAGGTCTAGTCTTGCTTTCTTCGAAACGAATTGCCTTACCAGATTTTAGCCCTAAGAATATTTGGCTTGTACCTGTTGTTAATCTCGCCTCTAACAATTCATCCCCATCACGAATGGTAATAGCATTAATACCATTTTGTCGTGGTCTAGAATATTGCTCCAAAGATGTTTTTTTCACGACACCTTTCTTAGTTGCCATAATAACACAATGGGCATTTATATACTCCTCATCCTTTAAATCTTGCGTACATATAAATGCTTTTACACTATCATCTTGCTCAATATTAATCAGATTTTGTATCGCTCTCCCTTTTGAAGTTCTACTACCCTCAGGTATTTCAAAAACCCTCATCCAGAAACACTTCCCTTTTTGAGTAAAGAACAACATGTATTGGTGGTTGGTACCTACAAATAGATGCTCCAAGAAATCTTCATTTCTAGTTGAAGATGCTTTTTGACCTACTCCACCCCTATGTTGTGTCTTATATTCTGATAATGCTGTTCTTTTGATATAACCTGCATGAGAGATAGTAATGACCACTTGTTCATCTGGTATCATATCCTCCATACTTAGGTCTCCACCTGCAATATTAATTTCAGATCTTCTTTCATCGCCATACTTATCCCTTATCTCCTGCAGCTCATCTTTTATGATTTGCATTCTGCGCTCCTTTTTGTCAAGTATATCCTTTAAATCAGCAATCAAAAGTATAATTTCATCAAATTCCGTTCTAAGCTTGTCCTGCTCCAGACCAGTAAGTTGACGTAATCGCATTTCTACAATTGCCTTAGCCTGAACTTCACTCAACTTAAAGCGCTCTATTAAGTTTTCGCGAGCTTGGTCTGCATTATTAGAAGCTCTTATGATTGCAATTACCTCATCAATATTGTCTGAGGCAATAATCAATCCTTCTAATATATGCGCGCGGTCCTCAGCCTTTTTCAACTCAAACTGGGTGCGTCTAACCACAACCTCATGGCGATGCTCTACAAAGTAATGAATCATTTCCTTTACGTTCAATAATTGTGGCCTTCCATTCACAAGGGCAATATTATTGACACTAAAAGAGGTTTGTAATGCTGTATACTTATACAACATATTCAAAACTATATTAGGTATTGCATCTCTTTTTAAGATGTACACGATACGCATACCATTACGGTCAGACTCGTCTCTAATATTTGAAATACCTTCAATTTTCTTATCATTGACAAGGTCAGCGGTTTTCTTAATCATATCCGCCTTGTTCACCTGATAAGGAATCTCATGAACGATGATACATTCTCTTCCTTGCACCTCTTCAAAGGTCGCTTTAGCACGCATCATAACACGTCCTTTTCCTGTATGAAAAGCTTCCTTTACACCATCATACCCATAAATAATACCACCCGTTGGAAAATCGGGAGCTTTTATATGAGTTATTAGCTCATCGATTTCAATGTCATTGTTATCAATATATGCAACCGTACCGTCAATAACTTCTGCTAGATTATGGGGAGGCATATTTGTAGCCATACCCACAGCAATACCAGATGCTCCATTAATCAACAGGGTAGGAACCCTAGTAGGAAGTACGGTAGGCTCTTTCAAAGAATCATCAAAATTTAATTGATAGTCTACAGTTTCTTTATCTATATCTGCTAGCATATCATCCGCAATCTTACGCATACGGGCTTCCGTATATCGCATTGCTGCAGGGCTATCACCATCTATAGACCCAAAGTTACCTTGACCATCCACAAGCATATAACGCAGACTCCATTCTTGAGCCATACGAACCATCGCATCATATACTGAAGTATCACCGTGGGGGTGATACTTACCAAGAACCTCCCCGACAATACGAGCAGATTTTTTATGTGAGCTATTACTTCTAACCCCTAATTCATGCATTCCGAAAAGAACTCTTCTGTGTACTGGTTTTAACCCGTCCCTGACATCTGGCAGGGCTCGTGACACAATGACCGACATTGAGTAATCAATGTAAGCAGATTTCATTTCATCTTCAATATTAATGGGTATCAATTTTTCACCGTCAGTCATTTTAAAATCTTCTGTTTTTTGTTAGTAAAAAAGCAAGCCAATATACTTAAATCCTAGGCGTTTCAAGAACAACTTGATTTAATAATATCAAATTTTATTAACACCTACCCAAGTAATGTTAATTATTCATTTATACGATGATTTTCATCCTTTTAGACTCACATTTTATGGGTTTTACAATAACTTTAACGATTATAGGTATGGTATTTGCCTTTGATTGAAGGAGATTTAGTAATTTTATAGTTGATAATTATAGTATATGGATGATAATTTTTCCCCAAGAGTAAAGGATGTAATTGCTTATAGTAAGGAAGAAGCATTACGACTTGGTCACGATTTTATCGGTACCGAGCACCTTATGTTAGGGCTTCTTAGAGATGGAAACGGGAAGGCTATTAGTATTTTAGATGCCCTGGAAGTTGATTTGGAACATTTGCGTAGAAAAGTAGAAATTCTAAGCCCTTCCAACCCTAATGCTAGCGGTGTCCAAAAAGATAAGAAGAACTTGCATTTAACGAGACAAGCTGAACGTGCGCTAAAAACAACTTTTTTAGAAGCCAAACTTTTTCAGAGTTCTTCGATAAATACCGCTCACCTTTTACTTTGTATTCTTAGAAATGAAAATGACCCTACAACAAAACTTTTACACAAATTAAAAGTTGATTATGACGGGGTTAAAGAGCAGTTCAAATTTATGATTACAAGTGACGACGATATCGTAGATGGCCCAACGGCCGAATCTTTTCCTAGTGACCCTGAGGACACTAACGAAGGAAAGGAAAGTACGTTTGGTGCTACCTCAGGACAAAAGGGAACCAAAAAATCCAAAACACCCGTGTTGGATAATTTCGGAAGGGACCTTACCCAAATGGCAGAAGAAAACAAGTTAGATCCCGTCGTTGGTCGTGAAAAGGAAATTGAACGTGTTTCACAAATTCTTAGTAGAAGAAAAAAGAACAACCCCTTGCTTATCGGTGAGCCAGGAGTTGGTAAAAGTGCTATTGCCGAAGGTTTGGCTTTACGCATAATTGATAAAAAGGTTTCTAGAATTCTTTTTAACAAAAGAGTGGTTACACTTGATTTAGCTTCATTGGTTGCTGGCACCAAATATCGTGGTCAGTTTGAAGAGCGAATGAAAGCGGTAATGAACGAGCTTGAAAAAAATGACGATGTTATTTTATTCATTGATGAAATCCATACCATTGTTGGTGCAGGAGGCGCAACAGGAAGTTTAGATGCTTCAAATATGTTCAAGCCTGCCTTGGCAAGAGGTGAAATTCAATGTATTGGCGCCACAACATTAGATGAGTATAGGCAGTATATAGAGAAAGATGGTGCTTTAGAAAGAAGATTTCAAAAAGTCATCGTTGAACCTACCACAGTTGATGAGACCATTGAAATTTTACATAATATAAAAAGCAAATACGAAGACCATCACAATGTAACCTATACCGACGAAGCAATAATAGCTTGTGTGAAATTGACTAGCAGGTATATGACAGATCGCTTTCTACCGGACAAGGCGATTGATGCCTTGGATGAGGCAGGTTCACGTGTACATATCGTTAATATGGACGTTCCAAAACAAATCATTGAATTGGAAAAGAAATTGGAAGACGTTCGTGAGCTTAAAAATAGTGTAGTCAAAAAACAGAAGTATGAAGAGGCTGCAAAACTGCGTGATGATGAAAAAAGTTTAGAAAAAGAACTTGCCATTGCACAAGAGCGTTGGGAAGATGATAGCAAACTTAACAAAGAAATCGTAAGTGAAGACAATGTTGCAGACGTAGTTTCTATGATGAGCGGTATTCCTGTCAATAGAATTGCACAGACAGAAAGTAATAAATTAGCAGAATTACCTCAACTGATTAAGGCGAATGTAATTGGTCAAGATGAAGCGGTTGCTAAAGTTTCTAAAGCTATTCAACGAAATAGAGCAGGTTTAAAAGATCCAAATAAACCAATTGGCTCCTTTATCTTTCTAGGACAGACAGGTGTTGGTAAAACTCAGTTAGCTAAAGTACTTGCAAAAGAACTTTTTGACTCAGAAGATGCGCTTATACGTATCGATATGAGTGAATACATGGAAAAGTTTGCCATCTCAAGATTAGTTGGTGCACCTCCAGGATATGTAGGCTATGAAGAAGGTGGTCAACTAACAGAAAAAGTTAGAAGAAAGCCCTATTCTGTAATATTACTTGATGAAGTTGAAAAAGCGCATCCAGATGTGTTCAATATGCTTTTACAAGTACTTGATGACGGGTATTTAACGGATAGTCTTGGTCGTAAAATCGACTTTAGAAATACAATTATAATCATGACCTCCAATATTGGCGCTAGACAATTGAAAGATTTTGGTCAAGGTGTAGGTTTTGGAACATCAGCTAAAAAATCGCAAGAATTTTCACATCAAAAAGGAGTAATAGAAAATGCCCTTAAAAAAGCATTCGCTCCTGAGTTTTTAAATAGAATTGATGACGTAATCGTATTCAATGCACTTGAAAGAGAGCATATTCATCAAATTATTGATATTGAACTTGCTAAACTGTATAGAAGAATTGAGGATATCGGTTATCATTTAATTCTTACCGACAGTGCAAAAGATTATATTGCTGAAAAAGGATTCGATAAGCAATATGGTGCAAGACCGCTTAAAAGAGCTATTCAAAAGTATATTGAAGATGCCCTAGCAGAAGAAATAGTGAATTCTAAGCTTAAAGAGGGAGATAGTATTTATATCGATCTTGATAAGAAAAGTGAAGAATTAACTATTAAAATTGAGAAAGCTGAGGAAGAGACTCCTAAGACATAACAATTTTTACAGCATATTTTATTAAAAAAAGGAGTCCCTCATCGGACTCCTTTTTCGTACAATTGATTTAAATTCTTAAATATTTAATCAATTTATACGTTTTGATGAATTAAATTTGACACTTACTGTCAAGTAATAATTTTCAAATGGAAACAATCGGACAAATTTTACGGAATAAAAGACAAACTCTCGGCCTTTTTTTAAGGCAAGTTTCAGCTTATGTTGATATTGACCAAGCTATACTGAGTAAAATAGAAAGAAACGAGCGAAAACCAACAAAAGAAATGTTGGGAAAACTTTCTGAAATTCTTAAACTTAATAAAGACGAATTATTAGTACAATTTATTAGCGACAAAATTGCTTATGAAATTGCGGGCGAAGATTGTGCCGAAAAAGTGCTAAAAGTAGCTGAAAAAAAAATAAAATATTTAAAATCACATCCGATACAAAACTAACTATGCGAACAATAACAGGCGATACCGAGAGTACGAGCGTAGTTAAGGAACCTCAATTGGCAGTAAAATTTTATACAAAAGAAAAAGTCACAAAGAAAATCAAAGAAGGGAAATCTACCTTAAATATGCTTTCCCTTTTTTCTGGTTGTGGTGGTATGGATTTAGGATTTGAAGGAGATTTCTCAGTTTCAAAAGCATCCGTGAACGAGGTTCTAAATCCTAATTTTATAAACAAAGATCTGGACAATAATTTTATTCAACTCAAAAAAACACGCTTTAAAACAGTTTTTGCCAATGATATTTTAAAAGATGCAAGAAATGCTTGGGTAAACTACTTTTCAAAAAGAGGACACAACGCAGAAGATTACCAAACAGACAGCATTGTCGATTTGGTAAAACTGCATCAAAGCGGAACAACGGTTTTTCCTAAATATATTGACATTGTAACTGGTGGTTTTCCTTGTCAAGATTTTAGTATTGCAGGAAAGAGAAACGGTTTTGGTTCACACAAAAATCATAAAGGCGAATTCAATACAGAAAACACCGCAACCGAAGAAACTCGTGGGCAGCTTTATATGTGGATGAAACAGGTTATTGAAATAACCCAGCCTAAAATTTTTATTGCAGAAAATGTAAAAGGTTTGGTTAACCTTTCAAATGTAAAAGATATTATTCAAAGTGATTTTTCTTCTGCAGGAGATAATGGATATTTAGTTTTAAAACCTCGTGTTTTACACGCAGCAGATTATGGTGTTCCGCAATCGAGAGAACGAGTTTTCTTTGTAGGAATCAAAAAATCTGCATTAAAAAAATCTGCACTTGAACAATTAAAAAAAGACAATATTTCAGATAAATATACTCCTTATCCAAAACCAACACACGCTTACACGACAGATGGAGAAGGTTTAAAACGACATGTAGATTTAAAAGGACTTTTTGCTAATATAAATGAGCCTGAAAAATCAAAAGATTTATCTCAAAAATTTTATTCAAAAGCAAAATTTATGGGTAAACATTGCCAAGGTCAAGTAGAAATAAAACCAGATGGAATTAGCCCAACGATTAGAGCTGAACATCACGGAAATATTGAGTTTAGAAGATTATCAAAAAAGAACGGAGGAATACTAACAGACGAACTCTCAAAAGGCCTAAAAGAGAGGCGTTTAACACCAAGGGAATGTGCTTTAATTCAAACTTTTCCACCTGATTACGAGTTTGTAATTGAAAACAAACATGGTCGTAAAGGTTCATATTTGGTAAGCCCTTCAAAAGCATATAAAGTAATTGGTAATGCTGTTCCTCCGCTACTCGCCTACAATTTAGCAATGAGAATAGAAGATGTTTGGGATTTATATTTTAAAAAATCATAATTATGAGAAAAACTATAAAAACAGAAAAGATAGAAACTTTGAAAAATATAGAAAATTTCTTCATATAAATGAACACCTATTTTGGTCTTAATTGGTCACCTGATGAAGATTTCAAGACCTATGGTTTAGAAGAAAGCGAAAAGGCATAATTAAATTTAACTTTAGAATCGTGTTGGAATCTATGCGAAAGTAAAAATTTGGATATATACCTATTTGGTTTAGAAATCAATAAACCATTAAGAGAAAAGTTTGGTATTGGAACAGATATATCTTGAATTAAATGGTAGTATAAATAAATTCAGAACCACATAAAAGCGAGTTCAACGCTTTATTAAATTCAACAATTGAAGAATTAAACGCTCACGCAAAGAAATCTCCTATAAAGATTGAACAGTTAAGAGGAAACAAACTTGAACCTTACGTGCGAGATGTTATGACCGATTTAGCAGTCGGCTCCGAATTTGAAAACTCAATAGAACTGATTGGCGGACAAAAATTTCCTGATATTGTTGCTAAAAAATTTTATGGGATTGAAGTTAAAACTACAACACAAAACCATTGGAAAACTACCGGAAATAGTGTTTTAGAATCTACAAGGGTTGATGATGTTTAGCGAATTTTTATGCGTTTCGGAAAACTTGGAAAGCCAATTGAATTTAGATGTCGGGCTTACGAAGAATGTCTATCGGAAGTCGTTGTTACGCAATCGCCAAGGTATTTAATTGATATGAACTTGGAAAAAGGCAAGACAATTTTTGATGAAATAAATACATCTCACGACATTTTACGTTAAAATAAAAATCCTATAAAATCAATTACAGATTACTACAAAAGTAAATTAAAACCTGGACAAGATTTATGGTGGATTCAAGACACCGAAAAAGCAAGTAACCTTATTATCAATATTTAGAACAACTTATCTTCTGCCGAACAAGACGATTTTGTTAATACAGCAATGGTCGTGTTTCTAGAAATTTTTGGACATCGTCAAGATAAGTATAGTCGTTTTGCAATTTGGTTAGTTAAAAACGAAGGTCTTGTTTGCCCAAATGTTAGAGATGCATTTACTGCAAAAGGGAGAGCTGTATTATATTGAACAATAAAGAATATAAGCAAGTTCCAAGAATATTTATAAACTTATTTGAGAACATCAATTCTATAATTGAAATTTTAGCAAATACGTCAGCTATTGAATTAGCTGGACGTTGGAACAAAAAAACGAACGAAAACAATAAGGTTACAGATTGGATTGAAATAGTTTCAGCAAGCTCAAAATCTGTACGTGGAGCAAAGCATTTGGCTTTAAAAAAAAAGTTAACGGAATTAGTATTCCAATAGTTCTTTCTATTCTAGAATTAATTAAGCTACTAAAATTGTCAGTATCGGATTGTTAATTTTCATTATAGTACTAGCACTAAACAGTACAAACGATATTTACGCATTTAAACCATTAATTTATTCCAAGATTAAAGTTCAATTTACTTTTACTCCAGACACACTATAATAATACGAGCATAATGAAAATTGAATCTACCAAAAAGAAGGTAATTGTACGGGAATACGAATTGGAAACAGGAAAAATTCAAGTATTTGAAAATTATATGGTATCCATTTTCGATGAAGGTGCTACTTTAACCCTTGAGCGAGCATACCAAATTATTGGTATTTCAGAAATACATTTTAGGGATAAAAATTTTGGATTTATAAGTTTACGTAAAAATTCATTTGCAATTGATCCGACCATTTATAACTACCTAAAACAATTAGACAACCTTAAAGCATTTGCAATTGTATCTGTTAAGGAGATAGATATGCACAACTTTAAGATTGAAAAATTATTCTATAAAAAACCAATGAAGTTTTTCATTGAATATAACAATGCTCTTAAGTGGGTGAAAAGAAGGATTAATTCTTAATCTCATTTCTGATAAGCTATACTTGCTACCTTATTTATTAGTTTGCATTTTCTACTTCGGGTTGTGATTGCTCTGGAACGTAAAACATATCAAGATAAGCGCTCCCTAAGTTATCAATGATACAGGATGCTGTTAAAGACTGATAACCTGTTTTTTCTATAGCAATATCACCTGCTTTTCCGTGAAGATACACTCCAAAGATTGCAGCATTCAAAGCTGAATACCCTTGAGCTCTTAGACCGGCTATAATTCCCGTTAAAACATCTCCACTACCTGCTGTAGCCATACCAGGATTACCTGTGGTATTCACAAAACCTTTATCATGGTGTACAATAATTGTGTTTGCCCCTTTAATGACAACGATACAGTTGTACTTTTTTGAAAAATCCTTCACCTTAATCAGTTTATCAAAATCATCTTTCCACGCACCTATTAGTCTTTCTAACTCTTTTGGATGAGGAGTTAAAATAGTGTCTTCTGGTATTTTGAATAATAACTCTGGGCATTTTGAAAGAATATTAAGTGCGTCTGCATCAATTACCAATGGCTGTTTATTCCTATTCAAGAAATCGGTAAAAGCAGCAACAGTTTTAGCGTCTGCTCCCATACCCACCCCAATTCCTATAACCGTAGGCTTTATGTCAAACTTTATATTGGTAAGAGAATCCTCCTCGGTATCCGTAAGCACCATTATTTCTGGCAAAGCAGTTTGTAGTATCGAATACCCTATTTTTGGAACAAATGAGGTTACTAACCCACTACCAGCGTGGAGCGCTGCCTTAGACGCCAAACAAACAGCACCTATTTTACCATAACTACCACCTACTATCATGGTATGTCCGTATGTGCCTTTATGTCCATATTTTTCACGAGGCTTATACAGTGCCAATACTTCGTTCTTACCTATTAATTCAAAATCAGTTTCCGTTGTCATTAAATACTCAGCGTCTAAGCCAATATCCAACACCTCCCACTGATTTATAAACGGACCAGTTTCTGGTAAAAAAAACACCAGTTTAGGCGTTTGAAAACTTAGCACAAAATTTGATTTTATAATGGTTTCGAAATCCTTAGGCCCTTGATCAGCAAATAAACCTGATGGAATATCAATCGATAATATAAATGCCTCCGATGTATTTAAATGCTGAATTATTTTAGCAACCCAAACATCAGGAGTTCTATTAAGTCCTATTCCAAAAATACCGTCCACTATAATATCATCCTTATCAATCTCGGGTAGTTCGTCACCTAAATTCATAAAATTCGGCCAACATTTTCGCTCTTTTAAACGATCTAGATTAATTAGAAAATCTTTGGAGCGTTTTTCACTATAGTTAACAACGTAAACAGCTATAGTATAACCGTGTTCCAATAAATGTCTAGCCAATGCTATACCATCTCCACCATTATTTCCTATACCACAGAACAAATGAATTTTTACAGGGGCGCCCTGCATGCGTAAATGCATCCAATTAAATAACTGTAAAGACGCACGTTCCATTAATTCTTCACCGGCTATACCTTGTTTCTTCGTGGTAATTTGATCTGCTTTATATACTTGCTTTGTACTAAATAATTTCATTCTTATATTTATTTTTAAACTAAAAAATAACGATTCCGTAAAAAATTGTAGAATCATTTGATTAGGGTATCAAATGTACTACTTTTGGTGCTCAACCATTAGTATTATGGACTGCGATAAGACAGACATAAATTTCAATTTCACTTCAGTTACCAATTGCTATGGTTCTACTACCACATGGTTTACCCCTTGGGGTTAAAAACTATAGTTCTCCGTTTTTGTGTATAATAACACCATATCTTTTTAAAAAGTCAATAGCATGAAAGTTCTAAAATTTGGTGGTTCATCTGTAGCCAATCCTGAAAATATAATTAAAATTAAAAATATTATTTCCACTTACGAAGACCACATCATATTAGTGGTCTCTGCTTTGGGAGGTGTGACAGATTTACTGCTAAAGGCCGGTGCCCTGGCTTCTTCACAAGACCAATCATACAAAGAGGTACTTATATCTCTAGAGGAAAGACATCTTACCACAATTAAAGAATTACTTCCCGTAACGGCTCAAAGTAGAGTGCTAAGTAAAGTTAAAAGCGAGTTTAATATTTTAGAAACTTTATTGGAAGGTGCCTATTTTATAGGTGAAATTACCCCTAAATTATCTGATAAAATTGTTAGTTATGGTGAATTACTTTCATCCTACATTATTAGTGAATACCTCATTACTGAACATCTAGATGCCGAATTTAAAGACAGTAGGGATATCATTGTCACTCATAAATTAAATGGTAAGAATATGGTGAATTTCACCAGTACTAATGCCAACTGCGTTGACTATTTTAAATCCTCAAATAAAAAAATTACCGTTTGTCCAGGATTTATAGCTACTTCAGAAGAAGGAGTAACTACAACGCTAGGTAGAGGTGGTTCTGATTACACCGCTGCCATCTATGCAGCTGCCATAAATGCTGATATCTTGGAAATCTGGACAGATGTTAGCGGAATGTACACTGCCAATCCGAAAATGGTAAAACAAGCCAAGGCTATGCCACATATATCTTACGAGGAAGCTATGGAACTTTCACATTTTGGTGCTAAGGTGCTCTACCCTCCTACTATACAGCCTGTATTATCCAAAGGAATTTCCATCGTTATTAAAAATACGTTTAGTCCCAATGAAGAAGGAACGCTAATTACAAAATCAAAAAACGAAAAAGGAAAAACAGTTAGAGGCATAAGCCACATTGGTCATATAGCTTTGCTTTCATTAGAAGGTCCTGGCATGGTAGGTATTCCTGGTATTTCTAAACGATTTTTCGAAGTACTTTCTCTAGCCGATATAAGTGTCGTGCTAATCACTCAAGCCTCGTCTGAGCATTCAATTTGTGTTGGTATTTCTGCTGATGATGTTGAACATGCCGTCCATATAGTTAATGATGCATTTGAAATTGAAATTGAAAGAGGACGCATTAAACAAGTGATTCCTGAAAAGGACTTGGCCATTGTCGCATTGGTAGGCGATAATATGAAAAGTCACCAAGGACTTAGTGGAAAAATGTTCAGCACACTTGGTAAAAACAACGTAAATATTCGCGTTATTGCGCAAGGAGCTTCAGAAAGAAATATATCATGCATCATCGATGAAAAGGATGTGAAAAAGGCGCTGAACGCATTACATGAAGAATTTTTTGAAGAAAACATAAAGCAACTGAACCTATTTGTAATGGGAGTTGGTAATGTGGGTGCTAAATTTTTGGAACAAATTAGATCACAACGTAAATTCTTAAAGGAGAACTTGAAATTGAACATCCGTGTAATCGGGATATCTAATTCAAGAACCATGTATTTTGATGAAAAAGGAATCAACTTAAATGATTGGCAAGAAAAATTAGCCCAAGGACAAAAAGCGGATAAAGAGAAATTTCTAGAATTAGTCAATACCGTCAATCTTAGAAATAGTATTTTTGTCGATAATACTGCCAGTGAAGATGTTTCCACTTCGTACAGTGAATATTTAGGTAATAGTATATCTGTTGTTACCTGTAATAAAATAGCCTGTTCCTCTTCCTATGAGAACTATTCACATTTGAAATCTCTTGCTAGGACCTATAACGCTCCTTTCTTATTTGAAACCAATGTTGGAGCCGGACTACCCATTATTGACACCCTAAAACATCTAATTGCATCTGGTGATAAAATTATAAGGATTAAAGCCGTTCTATCTGGAAGCTTAAATTTTGTATTTAATAACTTCAATGAAGAAACCACCTTTCATGATGTTGTAAAACAGGCGCAAGAAGAAGGCTATACTGAACCCAATCCAAAAATAGATTTAAGTGGTGTCGATGTGATGCGAAAAATCTTGATTTTAGCTAGGGAAAGCGGTAACATACTAGATATTAGTGATATTGAAAACAAATCATTCTTACCAGAAGTGAGTTTGAACACCAACAATAATGATGATTTCTTTGCCTCTTTGATACAACATGAACCACATTTTCAATCCTTATTTTCAAGTGCGAAAAATGCCAATAGCAGGTTGAAGTACGTAGCACAATTCGATGAAGGAAAAGCAAGTGTTGGTTTGCAAGAAATACCAAAAGGTCATGATTTCTATACGCTAGAAGGTAGTGATAACATCGTGCTTTTTTATACGGAACGATACCCAAACCAACCCTTAATTATTAAAGGAGCAGGGGCTGGTGCAGATGTAACAGCATCTGGCATATTTGCAGATATCATTAGAATAGGTAATTTTTAAAACTCAACACAATCGTTTAATATCATGAACCAGAACGAAATAAAAGTTTTTTGTCCGGCTACGGTAGCAAACATTTCATGCGGATTTGATGTTCTTGGCGTTGCCTTGGATTCAGTTGGTGATGAAATGATTATAAGAAAGATTCCAGAAAAAGGAATACAGATTACAAAACTTACTGGACAAGACCTACCTAAGGAAACCTTGAACAATGTGGCCGGTGTAGCAGGAAATGCGTTTCTATTAGCAGCTAATTATGATGGAGGTTTTGAGATTGAAATCAATAAAAAAATAAAACCTGGTAGCGGTATAGGTAGTAGTGCCGCTAGTTCGGCCGGTGCCGTTTGGGCAATGAACTATCTTTTAGGCAATCCATTCAGTAAAACTGAATTGGTTAAATTTGCTATGGAAGGGGAGCGTTTGGCAAGTGATGTTGCCCATGCAGACAACGTCGCTCCAGCCCTATTTGGTGGATTTACTTTGGTGCGCAGTTACAGCCCATTAGACGTAATTACAATTCCTGCACCACCTGAATTATATGTAACTATAATTCACCCACAGATAGAGATAAAAACGTCCGATTCTAGAAAAATATTGAAGACAACGATTTCTTTGGAAACGGGTATTAAACAATGGGGAAATGTTGGCGGACTTGTAGCTGGTTTGTTCAAGGAAGATTATGAACTTATAGGTAGGTCTTTAGAAGATCATATTGTTGAGCCCATCCGTTCCATTTTGATCCCTGGGTTTGATGAAGTAAAAAAAGTGGCCCTTCAAGCTGGAGCATTAGGCTCTGGCATTTCAGGGTCAGGTCCTTCCATTTTTGCTTTTAGCCAAGGTCATAATACCGCCTTAAACGTGGCAGATTCAATGAAGTTGGTCTATGATAAAATTGGCATTGCCTACGAAATACATGTTTCAAAGATTAATATGGATGGCGTACGGCCCGTATAATTTTCGAAACAATTCAATTTTAACCGATAAAAAATACACATCTTGAAATTCTATAGTTTAAACAGTAAAGCACCTGAAGTATCTTTTGAAACTGCTGTAGTAAATGGAATAGCTCCTGATAAAGGATTATACTTTCCTGAAAAAATAAATCCTTTATCCCGCTCTTTTTTCGAGGAAATAGAACATTTATCCAATGAAGAAATCGCGTTTACGGCCATACGTCAATTCGTAGTAGGAACTCTACCCGATGATGTCTTAAAAGCTATTTTGAAAGAAGTGCTTGATTTTGAATTTCCGGTTGTAGAAATAACTCCTTCCATTGGCACATTAGAACTTTTCCATGGTCCTACAATGGCGTTTAAAGATGTTGGTGCCCGATTTATGGCACAATGCCTGGGTTATTTTTCAAGAGCCAATACAAAGGAAATTACCGTTTTGGTTGCCACATCTGGCGATACAGGTGGGGCAGTAGCAAATGGTTTTCTCGGTGTTGAGGGCGTTAAGGTTGTGATTTTATACCCAAGTGGTAAAGTTAGTGATATACAAGAACGACAATTAACCACATTAGGTCAAAACATTACAGCGTTAAAGGTTGATGGTACGTTTGATGATTGTCAGGCCATGGTCAAAAATGCCTTCTTGGACAACGATTTGTTAACTCACATGAAATTAACATCGGCTAACTCGATTAATGTAGCGAGATGGTTGCCACAACTTTTTTATTTTCTATTTGCTTATAAACAAGCGAAATCAAAAGGAAAAGAACTAATTTTTTCCGTTCCTTCTGGTAATTTTGGGAATATCTGTGCAGGTTTGGTAGCGCAGCGATTAGGAATGCCGGTGAACCATTTTATCGCGGCAACTAATGTTAACGATACGGTACCACAGTTTATGCTGACAAAAGAATATAGCCCAAAACCATCTACAGCTACTATTTCTAATGCTATGGATGTTGGTGACCCCAGTAACTTTATCCGTATTAGACACTTATTTCAAGATGATTTCGAGGCGTTAAAAAAGAACCTTTCCTCCTACTCTTTTAATGATGAACAAACAAAAGAAGCGTTAAAAGAAATTTATACTATTGACGGATATATTGCTGATCCACATGGTGCTGTAGGTTACTTAGGATTGAAGAAATATCAAGAACGACATCCAAATACATATGGCATATTCTTAGAAACTGCCCACCCAGTAAAATTCTTGGACATTGTAGAAGAAACATTAGCTGAAAAATTAGAAATTCCTGTACAAATACAAAAAGTGATGGGCAAAACTAAAAAATCAACTAAAATTTCTACCTATCAAAACCTAAAGGACTTTCTTATGACTTCTTGATTATAAGATATAGATTACAATATTTTCCTAAATAGCGATGTTCCCATAATTGCTTCTATTTATTTTCGATAAATTTGTATCGCCGATAAATAAAAGAAGATGAAAAATACTGCGCTTACCAAAACACATGAATCGCTTGGTGCCAAAATGGTTCCATTTGCTGGATATAGTATGCCTGTTTCGTACGAAGGTGTAAATGCTGAACATGAAACGATACGTAAAGGTGTTGGTGTCTTTGATGTGTCTCACATGGGAGAATTTCTAATTTCAGGCCCAAATGCTTTAGACTTGATTCAAAAAGTAACTTCTAACGATGCGTCTAAATTGACCTTAGGTAGAGCACAGTATAGTTATTTGCCAAATGAGACTGGTGGAGTCGTCGATGACCTTATTGTTTATCGTATTAAAGAAGAGCAATATTTATTGGTTGTAAACGCCTCTAATATTGATAAAGATTGGGCTCATATTTTAAACTATAACAATGAGTTTAAAGCGGATATGAAAAATATATCCGACAGCTATTCCCTATTAGCGATTCAGGGTCCTAAAGCTGTTGAAGCTATGCAAAGCTTGACCTCCATAGATTTGGCTGCTATGAAATTCTATCATTTTGAAATAGCTGATTTTGCAGGTATTGAGCATGTAATCATTTCCGCTACGGGTTATACTGGATCTGGGGGTTTTGAAATTTATTGCAAAAATCAAGATGTAAAACAAATTTGGGATAAGGTATTCGAAGCTGGTGCCGAATTCGGAATAAAACCGATTGGATTAGCTGCACGAGATACATTACGTTTAGAAATGGGTTTCTGTCTGTATGGAAATGATATTGACGACACAACCTCCCCTTTAGCGGCAGGATTAGGATGGATAACAAAATTTACAAAAGATTTCGTCAATTCGGAAGCACTTAAGAAGGAAAAACAACATGGACTAGAACGAAAATTGGTTGCCTTTGAATTAGATGATCGTGGCATTCCAAGACATGGTTATGATATCGTTGATGGAAATGGAAAAACTATTGGAGTAGTAACTTCGGGTACTATGTCCCCATCAATGGGCACAGGCATAGGTTTGGGTTATGTCCCTATTATTTTTTCAGAACTAGGAAGTAAAATCCATATTCAAATTCGAAAGAATGCTATTGCTGCAACCGTAGTTAAATTACCATTTTATAAAGCTTAATGGTAGACTTTCAAAGTGTTTTAAATGGTATTGGAATTACGGCAACAAAAGCTACGGATAGAGGACGTATTGCTTCCTATATCCCTGAGTTGGAAAAGATTGATTTACAAAAATTTGGTATCCATTTAATCAACATAAAGCAACATAGCTTTTCATCTGGGGATTCAGATGAACGATTTTCCATTCAAAGTATATCAAAAGTTTTTACACTTTCTATGGCACTAGGTTTAATTGGAGAAAAACTTTGGGAACGTGTAGACGTAGAACCTTCGGGAGATCCTTTCAACCACCTATCTTTATTAGAAATGGAAAATGGTATCCCTAGAAATCCCTTAATTAATCCGGGAGCCATAGTTGTGGCAGATATCTTGGTATCGATATTAGACAATCCAAAAGACGATTTTTTAGCATTTATCAGAAATTTAGCAGATGATGATTCTATAAATTATGATGAAGAAGTAGCTCAATCTGAAAAAATGACAGGATATCGAAATTACGCTGCGGCGAATCTTTTAAAATCCTACAAGAATTTGACCAATGATGTGGATAGCGTCTTAGATTTTTATTTTCATCAATGTTCAATTTCAATGAGTTGCGCACAATTAGCAAATGCCTTTTATATGTTTATTAACAATGGTAATTGCAGAAGAAACAATACTCAATTATCTAAAGGGCAAGTGAAGCGTATAAATGCCTTAATGCTTACCTGTGGTTTTTACGATGAAGCTGGTGAATTTGCCTTTGAAGTTGGGCTACCTGGTAAAAGTGGTGTTGGCGGGGGTATCGTTGCATTATTGCCTAATGAATTTTGTGTGGCAACGTGGTCTCCGGGGTTAAACGAAAAAGGTAATTCAAAATTAGGAATGCTAGCCTTGGAAAGATTGACGACACAAACAGAACTCTCTATCTTTTGACATTGGAAAACAAAAAAATATTAATCCTTGGTGGTAGTGGGTTTATTGGCAATGCTATATATAAAGAGCTTTGTAAATATTTCGATACCTACGGTACCTATTGTCACGCCGCAAATTCCTATTCTTCTAATAAGCAATTTGTGCATTATAATTTAGAGGAAGATGATATTGTTGAAGTTTTAGAATTGATAAAACCCCAAATTATAATTTCTGCATTACGTGGTAATTTTGCTGCACAAGTAATAGCTCACGAACATATCTTAGAATATATAATAAAGGAGAACTGTCTAATTTATTTTATTTCATCGGCAAACGTTTTTGATGCCTATAGTAAATATCCATCATACGAAATGGACAAAACACTTAGTGAAAGTATTTATGGTAGATTAAAGATTAGAATTGAAAATATGCTTCTTCGATTACCCAAAGAAAAAATGGCTATCTTAAGAATGCCCATGGTATTTGGAAATAGCTCCCCTAGAATACGGGATATGAAAAAGGCAATAATCGAAAATAAACCGGTGGACGTATTTCCAAACTTGATTTTAAACGTAACAAATGATGATAAGGTAACGCAGCAAATTCATTATCTTATAAATAGAAATAAAACAGGAATTTATCATTTGGGAAGTAATGATTTAACACATCATGAAGATTTCATAAAGGAAGTTTTAGAACGCGTAGGTAAATTCAATCCGATATTAAAAAGGGTATATACCACTAATGAGGATCGATATTTGGCAGTACTGCCCAAAACCAATAAATTACCAAAAAATTTACAATTTACATATCAGGATATTATTGATCATCATGTCCTTAATTAGCAACAATCATGAAAGAAATAGAAAAATTTACTGATCAACAAATAGCAGATTACCTAAGTCAACTAGACGGGTGGGAGTATGTCGATGGTGCAATAGAAACCACTTTTGAATTCAAAGATTTTAAAGAAGCGTTTTCTGTAATGACCCGAATTGCCTTTGAGTGTGAAGCTCAAGGCCATCACCCAGATTGGAGTAATGTTTACAAAACGCTAAATATTCGATTAAGTACTCATGACGCAAATGGCGTAACAGAAAAAGATTTTGAACTTGCACGCAGTATAGAGGCCATAATTGAGAGCGAATAATAATTCATAAAACAAAAAACCCTTGTTCAGTAAAGTAAGTTTTATGATTTCTGAACATCGCCTGTTTTTGTACATTTGTTTATAAAATAATTAACCATGGGAAGAGCTTTTGAATTTAGAAAAGCACGTAAAATGAAAAGATGGTCAGCAATGTCCAAAGCCTTTACGCGTATAGGCAAAGACATTGTTATGGCCGTAAAAGAAGGTGGTCCTGATCCAAATACTAATTCTCGACTTAGAGCGGTTATCCAAAATGCGAAGTCAATCAACATGCCGAAAGACAATGTAGAGCGTGCCATAAAAAGGGCTAGCGATAAAAGTCTTGGTGATTATAAGGAAGTGCTATTTGAAGGGTATGCTCCGCATGGGATAGCAATTTTGGTTGAAACTGCTACGGACAATAATACTAGAACCGTTGCAAACGTAAGAAGTTATTTCAATAAATGTAACGGAAATATGGGTACCTCAGGCTCCGTAGAATTTATGTTTGACCATACGTGTAATTTCAGAATCCCTACAGAGGGTACTGACCCAGAAGAACTGGAATTGGAATTGATTGATTTTGGCGCAGAGGAAGTTTTTGTAGATCATGACGGTATTTTAATATACGCTCCGTTTGAAAGTTTTGGAGCTATACAGAAAGAATTAGAAAATAGGGAACTGGAAATCCTTTCCTCTGGTTTTGAAAGAATCCCTCAAGTAACAAAAGCTTTATCGGAAGAAGATGCTGCTGAGGTAGAAAAACTTTTAGAAAAGTTGGAAGAGGATGATGACGTACAGAATGTGTATCATACGATGAGGGAGTAAATGCGCCAGGACCCGCACACTATAACCATATCGGCGTTTTATGCAATTTCAATAAAGTTTATAATCATTTATTTTTACTTATATTTGTTATGATTTCGAACTAATATCGAACTAACAATGAACTTTAATTATTTTCTTTCCTCTTACAAAAAAAAGAACGGTACGCAATTGTTAAGACTAAAATTAGAAACTTCCCAATCAGATGTACAGTATTTAGATTCTGGAATTTCAGTTCAAAAGAATCAATGGGATGGTAAGAGGAAAAAAATAAAAAGACATCCTCTCGAAGACAAACTAAATTCAAATTTGACATCCCTCTTAGTTTCCGTTCAAAAACTATATTACGACAATACAGGTGTTTCGGCAAAACGATTGCTTTTTTTGTACAAAAACAACAAAAAGTATGATTCAAGTTCCTTCTTAGATTTCTACCAACAAATCGTTGATGAGGCAAGATTGAAGGGTAAAATACGCACTGCCAATACTCAGGATAAATACATTAAAAAACTGAAGAAATTTGCAAGTCACATCTCATTTTCGGACCTATCTGTTCAATTTGCTAAAGATTACGAAAAATGGATGCTTGAAAAAGGAAATAAGGTAAACACAGTAGCCTCTAACTTCAAAGCAATTTATTCTGTATTAAACAAAGCGGTAAAAATTGGCGTTATAAATCATAATCCTATAAAAGGGTTTGAAATTACAACAGAAAATACCCCTAAAGATTCATTGACATTTGAAGAGATAACAAAACTTTCAGAATTGGAGATACCTTCGAGGTTCAAAGGAATGGCAAAGGCTCGTGATTTGTTCTTATTCTCTTTTTACACCGCTGGTATGAGATTCTCAGATGTCTGTAGGCTTAAATGGCAGAATATTGTTGGAAATGAAATTGTTTACACCATGCATAAGTCTAGGGCGAGAGCTGGGGCAAAAAGAACACTTCCCCTAACTCCCAAGTCGATTGCCATTTTAGATAAGTATAGAGGAAATGATGACATTTTTATCTTTCCCCCACTCTATGGTATGAATAAAAAAGGTTTGGAAGAAATAGAACATAAATTATATATCGCAAACAATGCTGCAAACAGATCCTTGAGAATTGTCTGCGAAAAAGCTGGAATAAAAAAATGGGTAAATATGCATATGGCCAAACATTCTTTTGCAGATTTCGCCGTTAAAAATAATACTGGCCTATTGATGATTTCTAAGCTTTTAGGTCATACCAAATTATCCACCACCCAACATTATCTAAAAGATTTTTACCATAAAGAAGAGTCAGAAGAAATGAACCGATTGTTTGGGTAATAAAAATCAGTTTCCCTAAAATATTTCTAAACTCTTAACAAAAGGTGCAATTTGTAAATAGTTTAAAATCCTGAATATGTCTTTCTGGGTGTTCATCTCAATTAGTCATGATTATTTTTAAGCACTATGTAAAGAGGTAAAATCAAACATAAAATGTTTTATTTGCAAATTATTTGGGTGTACAGATTCGTAATATTTATCGTGTAAATCGTAGGTGCGGAATTTTAAATATTCAAGCCCCCTTTCGTCTTTCTTCAAAAGTTTATTTACTCCGTCCACAGTTTTATCTAGCTCTCCATCCAAAACATAACCAAGTAGACATCCATTATCATATTTATTTGATACAAAATTGTCAATTCCTGTATCAATATAACGTCGCTTCAAACCAGAATCTTTTTCTTTGAGGTTTTTGGCTTCCATATGGTATTCATACTCTAAAGATGAATTTATAGTTACCAATCTAAGGTCTATTCTAGGCAGTTTCGCTGCAAACCCTTTTTCTTTTTTTATATCATCTTTTGGCAAGTGCTGCTCAACATTCGTAACAATGCTCCACTCTAATCTTAATGGATTCTCCTTGATGTGTTCGTGTAACTCAGAAGTAATGTCATTTTCATCCCAATTTAGTTTAATGACCTTAGCTTCCATAGCTGAAACATAAGACTCTGTTATCAGCTGAAAGCATTTTTCTTCAAAGCCTCTTTTGAAGCAAGCAACTATTACCTTGTTTAATCCCATTTATTACACTTCATTAAGGATTTCCAGTATTAATTCTGAAGCATCTTCAATCGCCATCGATTGAGTCCAGAATCTCCTCTGATTGGGACGAACAATAAAAATCTCGTTGCCTGTTTTATAATTTAATTTTTTTCTGAAATAGATGTTTGTGCTTTGTTTAGTCCATAAATGCTTATCTAGTTGCCTCAGTTCTTCAGCCACGTTTTCTTTAGATTTTATCAAACCACTTTTTTTAGTTCCAAAAGATAATTTAACCATCATCAATGGTGAAAAATGAGGCATTTTAAAAACTGTAGCATTACAAACAATATCCTGGTTATTAAGAAATTTGTTTATTTCTGAAGAAATTCGTTCAGAATAGTCCGATACACTTACTACTGGTAATAGTGCTTTTGATTTTTGCTTGTTTTCGAATAGGTCAAGACTGTATTCAAGACTGTCATTTATTATGACCATCTCTCTATCTGTCATCCCCAAAACATCCTTCAAAATTACCTTATCAATCTTTTCTTCTAATTGGGAATAATCTTTTTTGAAAAAATCCGATTTAATTCCACTCATAATTTCGTCAAAATGACCTACGATTTTTGACAAGTTTTTTTGATTAAGCAAATCAATAATTGCTGGAGTGTCCATCACTTCATCCATAAAAATTTGCTCTCTTTCTATTCCCCAAGAAGAACTAACCATAAATAAAATATAGGTAGTTATTTTTGAGTTGAAAATAGCAGTCAAAGCCTTCTTGTAATCACTTTCAACATTGCCATTAAATACATAACAGGCTGTAGTACAAAATGCGAAGTAATCAATAAACGATGCAGTTAGCTTTCTATTCTTTTGTCCTTTTTTAAATAAAACGAATGGTGGTTCAAATAGATTCTTATCTATATTTCTAAAATACTTGTCATTCTTTTGTAAGGCATCGCTAGGGGTATAAAACCTTTGGATGTATCTTGAATTGATTACTTCCTCCGGAATAAAATCTTGATGCTCTCTATCTCCGTTAAGCCCAGCTCTAGGTAAATTCCAACCATTTTTAGTATTTTTTAAAAACGCTTCCATTGAGACCGTCTTTTTTGATATTCTATTGATAATATCAAAATCGCTCATTCCACCCCACATAGCAACTTTCCAAATTTTAGTGGATGGTTTTTGACATTCCTCTCTAGGAAGATATTTTAAATCTGTACTATCGATACTTACACCTTCTATGACATTTGACTTTATATAAGTTTTTGGGGCATAATAGATAATTGTATCTGATTTCTTTTTTGGGGTATTTTTCCTATAAAAAATAACGCTAATGGGTCCAGTTGCAGAACCAAATAACTGACCGCCAAAATCTTCAGGAACTTTTCTTAAAATTGAAAAATTATATATCTTTTCTACATAGCATTCATTAAAAAGCCATTCTCTAAAAGCTTGATATTTACCATTGGTATTTGTGAGTACTTTAGTATTGAAAATCAAGGCAATTTCGCCATTTTTAGAAAGTGTAGTTGCTTTGTGAAGAAATGGAAGAACCATTTCTTTAGCAAAACCGTATCTATCGCTATAATCACGAATAGTTTGGGATAGATTCTTAGTACCAAAAGGTGGGTTTCCCACCACTAAATCGAAATTAATTTTTTCTACTTCTGGATTCTCCTGAATAGTATCACTACGGAATAAGTTATTACCCTGTTCTACCAAGGTATCGTCTGAAGGGTCATTTATCAGATATGGCAAGCGATAATCTTTATTTTGCCAGATCGTCTTAGGGTTCAAATTATCTACCAAAGCTAAGTAAAGACTAAATGCTGCTACCTTGATGGACTGGGGATGTATCTCTACACCAAAAATATTATCCGTTAGTAGTTTCTTCAGCTCATTAAAGTCCGTAAGCTTTTTTGCATTTGCATTTTCGTGACGCTTAACCAAACGTTTAAAACTTTCGACCAAAAAAATACCTGAACCGCAAGTTGGATCTAATATCTTAACATTAAAATTCTTTTCCGTCCTAGAGATTGGTAATTTCTCATTTAATATAAGTTCAACTAGGGAAGGTGGTGTGTAATATGTACCTGTATCTTGTTTTAAAGTTGGATTTATTTCAGATAGGAAATTCTCATAGATTTCACTCAATAATTCTATTTGAATAATGCTAAAATCGAAAAGGCGTAAATCTTCAAAAAGATTCTGCTGAGAAGAATTATCGTTGCCATTAATAAAACACTTTCTAATGATTTGTAGATGTTCTCTAGAAATTGCCTCATTGCTATCTAAAGTAAATACATTACCGTTGAAATATTCTTCCAATTTTTGAAAAAGAGAATACGTCTTATCAGAATCATCCAGAATGTCAAAATAAGACTTTGCACCATTTTTTATTTCTGAATAGAATTTTTCATCCGTTGCGCCTCTGTCTTCTAAATACAAAAGAAATAGAGAACGCATTATTATTTTGTGGATAAGGTTAATTTCTAACCCTTCAGCTTGTAGTTGCTTGGCAGTATAGGTAAGGCTTTCTACAAGGTATTTATCAACCCTTCGTTGAAGGCTAATTTTCTTTCTAATCTCAAAAGCTTCTTCCAATGTCCATATAATACCAGTATCAATAGCGATAGTGGAAAAGAGATTTTGAAGCTGTTTAAGTTTGGTTTTATCTTTGAACTTGTAGGACTCAATCTCGAGTGTTTTAAGCTCCTTCTTATAATCAAAATCATTTGATTTAATCAAAAGAGGTTTTTCCGCACAATTGTAAATACGAATTTCAGTTTCCGAATAAACGTATAGAAAAATTACCTTTTTAAAATTCCAGATTTTTTTTTGAGCAATTGCAACTTGTCGAAGTGCTAAGTCATCAAATTTTTCAACTTTTTTTAGAAAGACCGCAGGATAGCTATTGTGATTTTCGTCTGTACTGAAATAAATCTCATCAATACCGAAGTCCTTAACTTGATTTATTACAACTAACTGACTTTCAGATATTTGATTAGATTCCGAAGTAACAGAGACGGCTTTATCCAAGCCTAAATTTTCTATTATATCAAAATCAATCATATCGAAAGTTGTCCAAAATACCTGATAGTTAGTTACATACTAAATTAATTCCAAAGATACAAATGATTTCGAGATTTTGGTAATTGAAATTTTATTAATATTTGGAATATTTCCATATTTATGGATGAGTAAGTGAGTCTACAATAGACCCATTCTTGGCAGCAAATTCCAATCATGGTAGCGGCCTATCCCAATGATTTGCATCGTCTTCAGTAATTTCATCTTCTGGCACAATCATTAAACGTGTATTTAGGGGTGGTCTAAGCGAGAAATATGGTGATATCGTAGAAACGGTCTCATCAAAAACCCAATATTCGTCAGGTCTTGAATATGCTTGAAAGAAGCTACAAAAAATCCACCTTAAATTAGTATTTTGAGTGCTTATTTTTCCTATTGTATTCTTGATTTTATCAAATCTTTTCTTTTCAACTTGTGGACCGTCAAATGTCTCCATGCCCACATGAATTACTGCTTTATTTTCAGAATTGAATTGTAGCATTGCTTTGTGCACCTGATTTTTAATGTCTCTGGCCTTAGCCCATAAGGCTTCTTTAGCATCACAGCTACAATAAACACCAAAAGCATTATTAATATCTGATATGTACACGTTGTTGACGTTACCGTCTCCAATTCTAAAAAAATTAGCGGATATGCCACATGTAAACCCTTTGTTATCTATTGGCTTTTTTCCTATTAAACTATGCAACATTGGGGAATAATCTTTAACAAAATTATTTTCTAGATGCTCTTTTATTGTAGACATATCAACAAATGATAATTCTATATCTACATTGGCGTTGGAAACAATTTTTCCAGCAACTGCCCCCTTAAGCTGTTCTTCTAATAGGTTTTTTAAAAAAGTATCAGGTAAGCTCTCAAGCTCTACATGAAATTCGATATCCAGTAAGATATTTCTTTCTAAGAGTGTTTTGCTGATATAAGAAACCATCTTTTGTCTTTTCGTATTTTCTCTGTAGGTGTAGTCCGAAGTCTTTGATTGCCTTTTGCATTCAATACTCCAAGTTTCTCCATCTTTTTTAGCTATTATGTCCGAAGTTTTGCCAGCTTTTTTTTCATCGAGAAATGCTACTTGATATCCATTTCTGGCCCAAAGAAGAGCTGTCATAATTTCAAAAAGAAAAGCATCAGCTTCTGATTTTCTTTTACGTATCAATTCTTTTATTTTTTTTTCAACTCCTCCAATATTTCTCAATAAGTCTAAGTCTAGTCCAAAACGCTTAAAAATTGGGACAATCCTAGACCCTTGGAAGAATTCGTACTTATGCGGTTCATTGATTAGCATATCCAAAAGATATAAATACCAACCAATTACATCGTTTTTTACTACAACTAAGGTTCCTTCGGATAGGGGTTCTGAAAAAGGTTGAGTGGCTTTAAATTGGACTGCAATCTTATTCTCAATATCAGCTTTTCTCTTTTGCCAATCCTTTTCTGACATAAATGACATAAACCATTCCCATGACTGAATCACATGATTATCATCATATTGAGGTAGGTTTATTTTTTCAACTGGTATCCTTATCATAATTTTTATTTTTGAATTTCACATAAATTCTATTTTCGATTTAGTTGAACTTTATGTATTAAAATCAAAGTTTTGCATATTTAGAAAAAGCGGAAATAGTTTACCTCAGACAGTCGTTAAGATGTACTCTTTACATTATGCCTTTTGACCATTGTTTCAGTATTGTAGTTGAACACCCTAGAATATAATCAAAATAGTATCACTCTTTACAAAATCCGCTTTTTGTAAAGAGTACAATAGAACTAATCTAGGTCTCGAAGTAATCTGAAAAATCATTAATCCATTTTGTTATTAAACAGGCAGGCTCCATTAATCTCATAAATTTATTTATCCCTAATCGTTCAATGAGATATAATACCCTTTATCAACCCTGATGCTTATTTCTCCTTTTCTCAGTTTTTGATTGACCGCCTCAACATCCTCGTGAGCATATAAATATTTTTTTCCAATTTTGAAAAAATTAACTAACCCTAGCTCACGCAGGGCCAACATGATTTGACCATTATAAGACACACCAAGTTTTTCGCAAAAAGCTTTTCCCGTGAGATTAAGCGGTTGTATGTCTACTTGGTTAACCATGAATTCAAATAATACTAGAATTTCGTCTATCTTTTTTTCCTCTTCTTTTTGCGCTTCCTACGGTCAAAATCTTCCAACTCTATCTTGAACGGAGTAAACGGTTCATCTTCTAGACCATCCTCTTGAGTGCTTCCCAAATCGTATTTTGGTTTTTTATCAACTTGGATTGTCCCTCTCTCAGCATTTTCTGTTTTTCCGATAAGGTATCTTGATGTGCTTGTATCTGAAATAACAGTTCCTTTAGCTCCTTGTTCTGGATGATTATTTTCGAGAATAATTGTACAGTCTCTGCTTTGTTCATAATTGATTTGTTTTATAATGTTGTTCCAAGAAAAACGTCTTCCCAAGGTGCTTCCTTTGTAAATGATGCCCTCGTATTTAAAGGAAATACCGGATATCCTTCCTGTGGTCTTGCTAATGTTGAATTTGGGTCTGATTTCCTTTGACTTGAGTTCTTTTAAAAAATCCTCTGTATTTATTGAATTTTTCAGCGTTTCGCCTAAATGATGTTGGAGCACACTTTTGACAGGCGCGCTTCCTGTCCGGATAGACTTCTCGATTTCCATTTGAGTTAATGCCGACTTTCGTTTTATTGTCAGGTCAGGCAGTTGTGAAATACCGTACTTTTTTTCGAGCTTCCTGACCAGTCGTTCACTTCGTTGATAATCTTTACTATCGCTAACTAATGCACCGGAAAACTTTACCCGATTGGCTACAATATGGATATGCTGGTGGCTCTCATCATTATGTCTGTAGATGATATATTGATTGTCATCGAATCCCATTCCCTTTAAATACTCCTCTCCTAAAGAAACGAATTGGCTATCATTTAACTCCTCCCCGGGTGGTAGGTTCAACGAAACGTGGTAAACAGCTCGACCAAGGCGTGGAAGCAGCGCGCGAACAATATTGAAGTCTTCGGTCATTTCGACCGTGTTCCCCAAATCGATATTTGCATTCAGAACAACCGCTTCACCCGATTCAACCTTCTTTTGATTATAGGCCAATAGTCCATAAAAATCTTTTCCGATTATTTGTTTGGCTATCATCGCTTCTTGATTTCGGACTTTAATTCATGTAAAATTGTTCTCAATTCCTCCAACTGGTAAAACAAGCTTTTGGGCGCGTGCATTCGCAAATGGGAGTTTCTTGTCAATTGATTTATGTTGTTTCCAATACGGCTTAGCTCAACAAACAACTGTCTGTTTTCTGGGCTTATCTTCTTCCTAGGAAGCGACCTGCCCGAAACCTTTTTTCTTATATAATCAGGAATGGACAAACCTAATGTAGCCGCGCTTCCGGAGACTATCAAGTATTCGTTAACCGTCATCCGAAGATTGACCCTTATCGCCTTCAATGATTCGATATTCTTTTTCGGCCTTGCCATAATTATTGGATTTAGGAAGGATTTTGAACACGCCTCGCAAACGAAGTGAGCGGTTTTTGCTTGCAAAAACATGGCTTGCTACATGACCTCCAATTAATATGGGTCAAACCTAGAATTTTTCGAATATCGGAAAGGGCTTTGCCGTACACGAAGTATTGTACGGTAAAATTTTTAGCAGAGTTTTACATCCTCGAATATAACTTTAAGAGAAACCTCAGCTTCGGGAACTTCAAAATAGCGGTGGGATTCCAAGACGAGATGTTGCAATGCCGATTTGTAACGAGATTTGGCATAGCCATTATCCTCATAAAATGTGCAAGGATCTTTTGGGTGTATATCGCTTGGTGTATTGAACGATTTCGTATCCCTGTTCATATATTCAAACCGTTGCGATGCCCTTCTATGAATGCTTTCAATTTTAAGGTCGTCCGGATACTTTAAGACATCAAAATACAATTCCTCTAAAATTACGATGAAAGCTCTTCGTCTTGATAGTTTCGGTTTTCTCAGCGTCAACTGAAGTGCCTCATGAGCGTCTCGAACAAGCTGTTCGGCCGACAAAACATCCGATTGCGAATATTTCTGTCCACCGATTTCTGGGTTTTCTTCTGCTGAAAGTTCTATAAGGTACTTAAGAAGTTTTTCAGAGGAAATCATAATTTGGGACCACCTTTTCGCTTGCCTATTGACACAGATTTTTTCATTGCATTTTCGATAGTCTCGGTTAGCTTTTCCAATCGCAATGAAAGTCCCAATAGATTTTGTTGAACGATTGACCCTGCCAATATATAGTCCGCCATAGTAGTCGCTTTCGGCTGGCACTTTGCTTTTATAATAAGAGCTAATAATTTGCTTTCGTGGTCATCGATATCATAATGGGCATTTTGGAACTCCTCATCAAAGAAATCAACGATACTTTTTGGGCTATGGTTTTTTTCTATTAGGGATTTTATCGAATCGGCTAACGGAATACGTTCTGAAAATTCCCCTAGGAAATAAGCAATTGAAAAACGCCCATACTCCCATTTTCTATATGAAGTTGTTTGATCCATCAAGTTCATTTCGACAAAATCCAATAAGCTTGGATTTTTCAAGGGCTCCAATATATTGAACTCCAGCTTTTCTAATGCTAATAATTGAGCCTTTGTAGTTTCGTCAAAATTATGAATTAGATGTTGTACGAATGTTTGGGAAAGATTTAAAAAGTGCTGTTTATTGTCTAAAACTGCACTCATAAACAGCTCTCGTTTACCTTGCGGTACTTCATCATAGTGAAGTCCATAGGTAAAGATTACAGCAATAAAAGCTCTTAAATGCTTCGGCGGGAGACGAAAATTTTCATAGGAACTGTTCTTAACATTAATTTCATTGATTAATTCAGAAAATGGTTTTTCATCTACCCGTGCGTCAAATTTCAATTGGTAATATTCCAGTTCCGACATTTTTTAAATCAATTAGAAAAACTGTGTTATATGTAGCAAAATGTTTCCTGTTCACTTGGCCATGAATCAATATAACATAGTTAAAAAGGAATCATCAAGCGATAGAAGGAAAAAAAGTAAGATACTTAAGATTTTTAACTTTCTAAACCATAAAATATTCCCCTTGCCGTAGATAGCAAATTACAAAAAATTTCATAAGAATCGATAGCTGATACTATTGATTAATCACACATGGAATGGTCTGGTGTAAGAAACTTATAAAATGCTGATAGGGGCTTCTAAACATATAAGGCAAATGTATGAAAGCCCTTTTCGGGCTTTTATAGTTTTGCTTTACGTTTCGAGGAGGTTGTGCGAAAGCAAGCCGCTAAGGCGCAGCTTTTGCATAACTTCCGCAGAAACCATGGGGAGGGAGGAAAATAAGCGGTGGATACATATTGGAGCAAGCTCCAAAAAAAGTAAGGAAAATATGTTATTTTATGCTTCAAATTTTTCTTTTTTTATGCTAAAAATCAAAATCTTAATTGACCAAAAACCCTAAAAAATAAACTCATTTTAACTTACCATACAGTACGGCCAACATCAATAAAATAATCTCTCGTCTTTTTGACTGTGGTAGCTTTTCAACAGTATCGTATATAAAACTTATATCTTGTTTCAAATCGTTCATAATTTATCTTCTATACACTTTATCAGGATTATTTGGGATAGGTTCTCGGTAAGCGTTTGGCGAGGTAATAGCCAAGCACAGACATCTCCATGACTCCGAACAGCCATACCAAATCCTTGATGAAGGGGATGCCCACCAAGATAAAAGCGAAGAGCAATAGCGGCAGTCTCAAAAACCGTTTGAGCCTCATTATTCCTTGAAACACAGTCCATAAGAACAGGACGAACACCATAAATGGTAATTTTTCATAAAGAATTTCAAGCGATAGCATATACATCGGGTTTTATTGGGATTGGGATTGGATTCGTTTTACCTGTTTCAAGGTTTACAAATGCTCCGTGATATTGGATTTTTTTGTTTATAAGTAATTCATAAAGACAATGAACCGCCATTGAGGTTAGTACATCGTTGACAAATAGCGATTGCTCCTGTAATTTCTCAGCATAACTGCAACCCCTGCCTTGTTCTACATCATCTTCCATCGCTAAGAGGTTGGGAAACATGTCTACGATATGATCTAATTTATGGTACTGTGCTTGGACTTCAGTAGTTCCGTCGTCGTTCGAAAGATTTCCGAGAATGTATTGTCCAAAATATTTTCCATTGCCCAAATCCATCC
The DNA here is from genome assembly GCF_005771495.1 of Maribacter sp. ACAM166. Classification (GTDB taxonomy): domain Bacteria; phylum Bacteroidota; class Bacteroidia; order Flavobacteriales; family Flavobacteriaceae; genus Maribacter. Next base: position 250,717 of record NZ_VAUW01000003.1, on the reverse strand, counting down.
AATAATATTGGTGTTTGTAGGGAAAGTGGCTTGAATTTGAGTTCTCCAATACCTTTGCCAATTGCAACCGAAAATCGGCACCGTCCACACAACTGATAATCAGATTGCAAAACAATCTTTCATCGGTAGCTTCAATCCGTTCGGGAACGGCATCCCATTGTAATCCAAACGTATGATTGACCTTGGTAACCGCACAGATCGCCTTATTGCCCCCTACATCCTGTGGAGCATATAATTGGCGACCTACATTTGACGGCTGCACGACATCTCCATCAAAAACAGTTACATAGATGCCAGGATGCTCCAATTGCACCAAAGCATGGTCAAGCCTTGCCAAACGTGCCAGCATCAATGAACCATTACCCCCTGCACCTATCAGGGCAATGGTTATGGGATGGGTAGGTGCAAAAAAATAGTTCGGTGCGTAGTGATAATCAGTTTTCATAGATATCGTTTATAGTCTTATGATTCGGAATCAAAAGGGTTTCATCAAAATTCTGTTTTTCTAACATCTGCGGCATCAATTCCACATAGTTTCCGTTTAACAGATGATTATGGTTGGTATGGGTGAACACAGATTGAAAAAATTGTTGTTCGGCAAATGCCATGATGTCCTCATAAAAGCCTAAATGACCATAGTCCAAGGTAGCGTTGCCCATACAAACATTTCCCGTTATATATGTGTTCATAAAAGGGGCATGATATAGTTCGGAACGCTCATGTATCGGTTTCTTTCGTAAAAGCCCATAGACCGATAGGGATTCCCCAAAAAGGGAAAATAATAACTTCGGTATGGGATAATCTCCTGTCGAAATCTCCAATCCATCCTTAAACAATAGCCTTTCCGTTTTTCTATTACAGCACCATACCAGTTGTAGCGTGCCCTTTTCTTTGAAATAGAGCAGTTTCCTAGGCAACAGTCCTTTGAATGAAAACTGGTTCTTGTCCACATCGACTAATTTGAGCATGTCACGCACCGCATCTTTGGTAAGCGGTGCTCCCGCACCTAATTTACCCTTACGAATGGGATGCTTTGAAAAGTAGCATTTGTCCTGTCCGTTATATCCATTGACCGCTTCATAGCCTATTAAGGCAACTTTTGGTTCATAATGTTGTCTTGGGTCGTGTAGGGTTTCTTTTCGCATCAGAGTTTTCTTAAAAGTTCATTTAAACGGTTCATAAAATCGAAAATAGCTTTGACCTCTTGCGCATCATGCATATAAAAGTCCGTGGTGCTTTCTCCAATGGTTATAGAAGAATCATAGATGGTGTGCGAATACCCGTTTTGGGCTATTTCGTTTACAAAATTGATATACCCGTTTTCCAATTCGGAGTCCTGCCTATCGATGAATACGATAAGGTCGTCCACTTGCAGATCCAAATCATCTTCCAAAAAACGGAGGTTTCCATAGGCTTCAAAATTAAGGGCAGACGCTTCCAACAATAAATTCCGTATTTGTTTGAACAACGGATTTTTGGGTCGATAACTCGTCATACATCGCAACCAATCGAAATCCTCAAACTTGACATACTCAAGAGTGTAGGTTGTGATAAAACATCGTATGCATTCACCGTTGGCACAACAATCGACTTCGGGTTCAGATTCAGATTTCGCTATATCGAACGTCCATTCGAGCAAGCATTCCAATAAGTAGCCCATGCGTTTGAAAACATTATCAAAGGGTAGGGAATGGACAAAGGACAATAGCGAGCGATATAGTTTTGGATTTCTTTCCCGAAGCAAAAAAATAGGTTTCATAGGTATTGCCCATATATGATGTGCTACGCAAAGGGGTTTCATAATACAAATGCCGTCCCTTTCATCATGGGTATGAATTTCCTTGACAAGCGCATGGGGAATTTCTTTGTGCAACCGTTGCAATTGCCCAAAAAATTGCAGTTCAGGTTTTGCTTTCGGTTGTTCTGTAGTTGTGTTGCAAAGTTTATCCAATGCCTTTTTGGTCGTATCGCTCAATAATCTCCAATGCGCTTTTTCTTCGGCTTCGAAAACTTCCAGTCGTGGTAGAACGGGAATGGTCAGGTCAGATAAAAACGTTCCCCTTGTTGAATGTGTTTGGGTCTTTGGGTTCCTGAAAAAGGCTTGTTTTCCGTATTCAAGATACAGAACAACCCCTTGTGAAATGTGGATAGGTCTTTTTTCGATGGTATGTGTTCCTCTTTCATTCATGCTTATCCTTTAGTTCCTGCTATCGTCTTAAATATGATTTCATGGAAACCGTTGACAATTCCATTATCCACCGTTTTTGCGTTGGTGAGTTCAGGATAGACAGATGCGTAATGATCCTTGATTTGATTCGGTTGCCAGTTCGGGTCGATGTCGTCCAAGAGGAAATCTCCCGACACGTTTTTCAACTTAAATTTTCGTTTTAGTCCTAATATCTCCATAGTGCTTGTTGCTTAAAAAAAGGTGGGTTGCTGATATGCTTTCATGTCTTCGATGGTCTTTTTAGCCAAGGGGTCGCTTTCATCGAGTTCCAGTACTTTATTAGCAAGCTCGACGGCTTTTTCATGCTCTGTCAGCGGATTGAAAGTTTTACCCTTAACCACTTCTTTTAGGTCTGACAGGGCTTTCTTCTTTTTCTCTTTTTGGTCGCTCGCCATTTTGGTTTTTTCCTCAACTTTTTTAAGATTGTCCAAATACTGGCTAGCATTATTGAAAAGCACTTTTGTTTCTTCCATAGGTCGCCCTAATCGTTCGAAGAAAACGGCATCGATTTCATCGATACTGCCCTTTAAAGTGAATGGACGTATCGTGTTTAGGGCATTGTCACCTTCTACCACTTTCGGTAGCAGAGACACAGCGCAGTCGGAGCCATAAAAGGATACCGATATTGAAAATTGAGCGACACCCATATCGCCTAGAGATTTGAAGAATGTTGTCATAGTGATAGCTTTTGTATTACCACTACAAGATACCCATATCATATACTAAGAAACAGTATATCAATGTTTTAAAAAGGAATCGACTTCTTCTTCCCTAACCACAAAATACGCCCCGAAGGGGCGTTGGAACAGCTATCCATATGTTGACATTAAAAGGCCATATAATTCAGTTGAAAACACTAGTAAGTATGACAAACACGGCTTTTGTAAATGAAATTATTTAAAATATTTTATTAGAGAGAAGTCATTAAATATGGAAGTGTAAATTTGAGTTGCCAATTCATCATTTAAATTGCTCTAAATGAAAAATATTGTACCCACTTTTATTAATGAATATTTGGACGAAAAAGAACTGACAAAATTGATATCAATTGACAATGAGGGGAAATTAAATTACAATTTGTTTAAAAACTTATTAGACACTCCTTATTTGAAGAAATCGTATATGGAATATGAGGGCTTTTTTGTGGCCGAAAATATTCTTAGAACTGAATTAGGGTTCGATAACCGTAGCAAACCTGGGGATTTTGACATTGTAATAATTCCTTTCTCAAAAAAGGTCATTCACTTTAATAAAACTTGTGCAATTGAGGTAAAAATTGTTAGACCTACTAGAATGAAACCCTCAAAAAATGCAAATTCGCTGGGAGTATCACAAACTTTAGGTTTAATTCACGATGGGTTTCCGTTCGTTGGACTCTTGCATGTTTGTATGACGGAACCATTAAAAGAAAATGAAAAAAAGAGAATCAAGTATATTGGAGGAATCGGAGGGGAAGAAGCTGAAAATGATATACTAATACATGAGGCTCCAGAACATCTAATGGATGATTTTTCCAGGTGGTCTTCAATTAAGCAAATGAAGAGATTACTCGCAACGGATTTACCCAAATATGTTGGAATATGTACTGTAGGCGTGAACGTTACTGAAAAGAATTCATTTAGTCTAGCTTTTGACATGTCATTAAATTCTCCCTATACATGTGGATATTTTAATCCAAGGAGATTAGAAGAAACACAAAATAAAATAAAACTTTTCTTCAATGAATATCGGCACAGATTTAGAGAAGCAGGCAAATAGCCTAATTAATTACTAGAATTATAGATTGCAACTAAAATCTTTTTTTCATCGACGTTATCGATATTTAACTTGAGTTGGCATTAAATTTAAAAATAGATTTATTTCAACACTTCTGCAGTTAAATTTGGAAAGAGAATATAGTTTGAATTTTTAAAAGTAGATAAAATTCAAGTAATTTACGCGAATCAAGTTTTTCTTAATTGAATATAACTTTTAGATTATTTTACTGGGATACGAATAATTTTCCCTGCTTTAGAACAAAGATTCAAATGTAATTTTCGAAACATATTCTCATCAATAACGACGTAAGTTTGAATAGGAACGATTTCTTCCAAGAAATCTTTTCCAAACTCATGAAGTGCCAGTTTCATGATATGATAATCAAAGTTATCTGACTTCATTAAAATTTCAGGTGATTCAGCAAATAGTTCCATTGCAGCATAGGAACCATATAAAACGAAGGTTGGTATTTCTTGAAAGGAAAACGTATTCAACTCTTTCAAGACTTTTTTGCTGTTATCAATAAATTCCGTCATTTTAAGCAATTATTAGTATCTTTAGAATATAAATTTATACTCAAATTGTGAATTTTCCTAATAAAAATACTCAAAATGCAACTTTAATTATAAGCCGTTTGAAAGATTTAGCGAATATCAAGCGAGATTTACAGTTAGCACAATTGCTTGAAGTTCGGCCAACTACGCTTTCAACATGGAAAAAACGCGATTCTATCGACTATAGGTTGATAATAGATTTTTGTAATGCAAAAGGGTTTGATTTGAATTTTGTTTTTTTTGGGGTGGAGCCTATAAATTCACATATTGAGGATTTAGCTCAATTGCTTATCGGTAAAGTAAAAGGACAGTTTGAAAAAGAGATATCGGACATTAAAGGTTATCAAGCGGATTTGGTAAACAATCTTGATAAGCTAAAAACAAAAGAAGCAATCGAAATTGCAAAAAAGAAGGTTGCGAAAGTTACAAAGAAGTAGCATCATCCTATTTAGATTGGTTGATGTAGTTTAAGAGAATTTCCGAAGTGTCCACGATGTCCATTTCTCTAACAATTTTGTTATAATCGTTTTCTACGCCAGACACCAATTCCGCAAATTCATCCGAAGTGATTTTACCTTCGTCGAAAAGTTCATTTGCGCCCTGCAAAAGCAGCCTTATTTTAGTAAACTTAGTCTGCCGCATGTTCAACTTTGGATTTTCTGATTTTTTCCTTCGACTGTTCGATCATCATTTTAGTGCTGCGTTGTGAAGCAGTTCGCGCGAAATACATTATCAATACCAATAATGCGGTTATTCCCAATGAATAGGCGTAGCTATACCCGTCATCAACCAGACTGTAATCAATTAACACGAAGTAAAACTGTAAGACATAACAATAAATCGGAATAGTGTAGGCATAAAAGTAAGGGCGAAGTATTGAGCCTATTATTATAAGTAATGGTGATAAGGTTTGTGCTACAAGCCAAACAAAAATCTCAGTACTCACTCCTTTTTCAGCAAACTTATCTGGCATTATAATGGCAATATCAAAAAATGCTAAAGCCTTATCAGAATACAAAATTAATCCTGATAAGGCTATGATTAAGGATGCCATTGTTGACACCCGTTCATTAAGCGAGTTATTACTGCCCGCCTGAACCTGGTCTATGAACTTTTGTAAGGTCAACTGCTTCTGTTTCATACAAACCATCTTCATCTACACTACTTTTAGTGCAAGATGTCATTGCTAATGCAAATAAAAATACAACTGCCAAAATAATTCTTTGTGCTTTCATAATGTACTGTTTTTAAGATTAATACTTAGGTACAACTATGAAAAGCCCTCAAAATTGTAGTAATAGAGAACTATTTTGTTAAAAATTTAACACTATTTCTATTACATAACTTGACGTTATTTCAATATTACGACAAATTCTTTTATTTTTTTAGAAATTTTGATGCGATAATACAATGTTTATCAAATCGCTCTTTTTCTTTTAAGCGTTTTAATATCTTGTTTCAAAACCTGCATCTTGGCAATTTTTTCTTTCGGAAAACCAATGGCCGTTTTCTTACGGTGGGTTTCCAATGAACGCAAGTTATAGTTCAAGTCAAATTTTTTCGACTTTATTTCCCGGGGTATCTTTTGACATAATTTTAAGAGTTGAAAGATTACCTTTTCGGGGTCGAAACGTTGCTGTTTTCTACCAACAATTTGAATTTTCTTAAACTCCAATTCAAAAGAGTAGAGGTAATTTTCATTTGCTGGCACGAATTCCGCTTGAAAGACCAGATTCGCATTAAGCGTCGGTAAGTGGGCGATGTTTTTATGCTTTTGATAATTTAGGTTCAGTTTCGATCGTTCAACGATACTAAGACCGAGATATTTTAAAAACTCTTTTGCCTCCATTGACTCAAGTTCGTTCGTCTCAAGACGGGAGTTTGCGATTAGACGGCTCAAACCGGTTTTTAATATTGGCATAGTTTCGGCCTCAATTTCCTCTAAAGTCAGGTTCAATTTTTTGATGAAAGTTTCTGCTTTTTCCAGTTCCACAACTTGTGAAATGATATGTTTATTCTCTTTTTCAATTCGTTCCAATGCTTTGAAAGAATTGGCCTTGTTGAGTTCATGCAGTCTTTTTTGGGACTGAAGAAATTTAAGGTCGTCGGAGAGTTTAACCAATTGAAACTGGTCCATATCCCCTATCAGGGCCGCTTGCATCTGTTCGTAGGAGAGGCTTTTATCATCGGGTACCAGATCGTCGTAAACTCGTTTGTTCGGGTCGGCTTCCCTGATCTGCTCTCTAAATTTTTCTTTATGTGTGTTAAGGGAATATGAAAAAATATCCGTGGAGTCCTTAATACCGTAAAATCGTTCTACAACGGTATTATCATAAAGCTGCGCCACTTCGTTTCCTTTACGCAGACCTCTTCCGGCACGTTGGTCAAAAGCGTCGGGAGAATACGGAATATCCATATGAAAAATTCCCACGATTCGTTTTTGAATATTGGTACCCGTACCTAAAACCTGAGTGCTTCCCAATGCCACACGTATGGAACCGTTTCGGATTTTTTCTTGCATTTGGTCCGTTTTGTTCTTTGCTTTTTCTTCTTGAGCCAAGGCAATTTCGTGGGCAGGGATACCATAATCTTCTAAAAGGATTTCACGAACCGTGTTATAGGAATTGTATTGGCCAGGTTTCCAAACGTTCAAGTCGGAGAATACTAAACAAACGCCTTTATGTTCCGATGTTTTTTTATGTAAATTCCCTACATCGCGACAAAGGCGTTGTAATTTGAACTGGTCGAGTTCTGTAAATTCTATGGCCATATTATCTTTGGCAAGAGGATCGATCAAGAGCGACCTATTGATGTTCAGGGCCGTTATATGGGCGGACTTCATTTGCTGCTGATCATAAACAGGTACTTTGAAAAGTGCATTTTGGTTTTGGTTCTTGGTAAATTCAAGAGAGGCCTGCTTCAGTTTCTCGTATGCAGCTGTTGATTCTAGAATGACAAACTCCCTATCCGCAGTCAAATTATGGGTCTTGAAATGTTTATCCCTACAGATATGTGTGAAAGAGTTGTACATTTTGCTCAATTCAGGAAGATTGGTGTAGTACCTGAACCGGGCGTGCATTCTGGGGTCGCCAAAAATATTGGGCTCGATACTGACACTTTGTTTTAGAAAGATGGAGGCCCATGCATCAAAATTAAAAATGTTCTTCCGCTTCAATGCGGCTGGGGTCAGATAGCGTTGGTAGGCATAGAGTTCCGTGACCGAATTTTTCAAGGGAGTACCGCTGTAAAAAAAGATATTTTGATCGTTGCCCATCCGAGCGTGTATGGATTTGATACTGATTTCCAGGTCAAGATTCCTTTGGCTATCCGAATGATTATTAAGTCCCGATACATTTTGGTGGCGGGTCGTAAAACCGATGTTCTTAAAATAGTGGGCCTCGTCTATTAGTATAGCTTCGATACCCATTTCCGTAAAGGTTGTGCTTGTTTCTTCTTTATGCTCGTCCATTTTTTTCAAGATGTCCTGCAACTTGTCCTCCAAATGTTCCTTACGCTTTATCATGCCCTTGATCAGCTTTTTGGATTCCTTGTCATTTCCATATTCTTTTGCAGTTTCCAGATCCTGTTCGATCATTTCGATTTTTTCCTCAAGGGTCGACAATACAAAATTTCGTTCTTTGGGTATTTGTTTTAAATGGCCATGCTCCGCTATAATCAAGTCAATAGCCTTGTTGTTCTTTATTGTGCGTAGGGTGTTAGGGCGTTTGCTTTTCGCCATATTCTTGGAACTTAATCGAAGTACGTTCAATTCGGGAAAGTTATTCCTGATTTCAGCTTCGATTTGAGGGGCAACGCTTTTTAAGGTCAGCAGGATTGTCCGTGTGCTTTTTTTATGCTGCTTCAATTTATAGGATAACATTGCCATGGAAAGGGTCTTGCCCTTGCCCACCTGGTGGTCGTTCAAAGCACTCCCATTGGCAAGGCCGAAAAGCGTGGAATCGATTTGGTGTTGATATGGCGGATACACCAAGGTTTCCGGAAAGGTAAGCCACCCTTTAGGCACCGAAATGTTGACATCCGCTAAAAACGCTTGATAATAATTATCTTCGATAATCGTTTTCAACTCCCTTCTACTATCAATAAACGATTTGAAATGTAGTTGTAGTTCTTCATATAAATTCTGCGCCATTAAAGTGGCGTCCTTGTCCAACTTTCGAATTGTTGTTCCCGAGCTGTCCTTGTAAGAAGTAAAAATAACGGGATATCTATTTTCCGCAAAGTGTTGTAATATCCGTTTATAGCCTGCTTTGACCTCATGGCGAAGCACAACACTAAAACGTTCATGCGCTTCTTGGTTATATTCCCTCGGAAACAAAAGGGTCAGGGTGGCGCTGAACTGGGCCACGTTGATTTTTACTTTTTCATTGATAAGTTCATTCAAAAACGACTCTTTCGCAGCAATGGGAATAAAGTGACTTTCAAAATTGAACTCGATATCGTTTAAATTCAATTTGGCTGGAAGATGTCCTTCCAAAGCACGTTGCATTATATCCGTCTCGATTCCGAAAGGCAAAGGATTGTTTTTTACATAAGCTAATTTGTCTTCGATGTATCCACTAGAAAAGACAAAATAGGGAACAACAACGTAGCCCGATTCAGAATTCGAATCGGGTTCAAGGAAGAAGGATTTCTTTTCCAGTCCTTCAAGCAACAGTTCTTTTTCGAGAATTTTAAATGTTTGTGCTATGGTACCGATATCGATTTTTCCATTTTGGTCAAATTGGTATTGCGCCATTTGTTCGGGATTTTCAAATCGATTTTCAGTAACCGTCGTAGGTTGTAGCTTCTCGGTTACTGGCAATCGCTTTGAGATATTCGGAACAGCTTTCGATTTCTGAAATCGCTGTAGCCTAAATTCTGGGTTTTTACCGTAGCCTTTACCTTCTAACTTTTTCTCGAACTGTTGACGTACTTGTTCAAAATAATGGTCCTCTTTGAGAAAAATAAGGTGTTGCTTTAAAGAGCCCCATTTAAAGTGGAAAGTATCCAACTGGTAATCGATATCTCGAAAACGTTGTTCGATGTCTTCTTCCAAGAGTGCGCTTTTTTCGATATTCAGGTTCAAAAGCACAAGGTCGTTCCGCATATGGGCGTAGTCCGTTACCAATTCGGCAATTTTAGTTGGCACTTTTCTAGTGCTATGAGGATCCATAAAAAAGAACACGGCTCCTTTTTTGTCAAAATTGTAGGTGCCAAAAAATAAACGTGTGTATCGTTTGGCATCTTCGTCGTGTAATTGTACAGGTATGGAAGCAACCTCTAATTCAGAGGATGGGGCTGCTGTAGCTTCTTCCGTTTCGGGTGTTGTTGTTTTGAGCACGGTTTCCTGAACTTTTTCGATAATTCGGGGTGCAGCAATTTGTTCAAAGTCAAAGCTATTGGACTGCCGTTCCAAAAAATCGGAAAGGGATATGTCGTCGGGTTCAATGACCACACTTGGTCGGTTATGGAAAAAGCCCAGTTTTGGACTGCCGTTGACCTGTTCATTATTCTTTTTGAAGAACTGGTTGGTAACAAAACTATGGCCATCTATTTCAATGCTATCGGTTTGGACAAATTGCATTTCGGTTTCAGAAAGAACGCTTTTGTTCGACGTCTTACGATAGACCAATAAATCGGATATTACCTTTGTCCCTTCTTCGAAGAACAGGTCTGTATTGAATCGATTGGCCAAAAGCAAGTCGTTTTCCATTAAAATTCGTTTCCTGAAATCATTATAACCACTACGTTCGGCAAAGGCCGAGGAGGTAATCAAGGCCGTAATACCACCTTGTCGAACCATTTTAGGCGCGTATACATTGAAATAATTGCCAACGTTCTTAAGCGTACGTTCGGTCAGATATTCGTGTTGGTACGCTTTGGTAATCGGAATGTCCCCAAAGGGAATATTGGTCATGACCAAATCAAATATCCCTTGTTTTGCATGATTTAAGTAATAGTCTTCGAAAGGGATATTGAGTACCGTTACATTATCGCTTTTGACATTATTGGCCTTCAATATTTCAAAGGACAGGATATCCGGCTCCAAAGCAGTTATCCGGGCATTAGGAAAGGCTTTTTTTAATTCTTGAACATAAGCCCCGTTTCCTGCCGAAGGTTCCAATATGGTCTTTGGTTCGAAACCATTTTTTTTTAGCAGATTGATTTTATACTCGATTAACGCTTTTGGGGTATAGTAGCTTGTAAGATGGTACCGTTTTAGTGAAGCGAGAATTTCTTTGGAAGTTTCTGGAAAGGCTCGCTCGATAGTTTGCAATAATTGTATGGATTCGCTTTCTTTTCCTTTTGGAGGATAAAACAATGACTGCCCCAATTTTGCCAAACCACCATTATTGATATAAAAGTTTTTAGGGTTGGCAGCTTTAATCACTTCAAAAATCTGCGCCAATATCTCGTGTTTCATCGCGGACTATTGAAGGGATTTTAAAATGGCCGCCCGTCCTACGGGCTCTTTTTCATTTAAGGCCCCATAAATATTCAACAGCTCGCTATTGGCATGTTCAAGGGCAATCGGTCCGGTAAGTCCATCATCAAGAAATTGTTCCTGTAATTTGGCATGAAGGATGTGGGCGTTGATGGCGAAATCCATCCGGTATTCGACAGCATCAAGATTCGCAATGAGGTTGGGGTATTCCTCCAAGGCGTGATAGCAAAAATGAAGGTCTGCGGTACACTCGTCCCCGATGAGCTGACGTTCCCAGTTCTTGATGGTTTCGGGATGCTCGGTTCTGAAAGCGATAGTGCTATCGGTAAGTAAAAGTTCTTCTTGTTTCATCGTATTAATTTTATAAAGATTCCTTTAATTTATAAGCTAATTTCAAATCAGTTTCTCGACTAGCTAGCGGACTGTTCAGTTCGATAAGACGGTCGTAAAGCATATTCTTGAAAACCATTACCGTGCGCAACTCAGCGAAGCAGTAATCGATGTGACACTCTTTTTCGGTTAAGATGATGAGCCTAAACGTCTTTTCATCCGTGTTTTCGGGGTCATGGATTACCATATCGGTAGATATGTCCATTAAATCCGTAATACTATCCATGAAAAAGATATCGTTCAGAATAATGTGTCCCATCGGGTCGGTAATTTTGATTTCAAATAGCATAGGTTCAAATTGAGGTTTTAAAAGTTTTTTGTTCGTTGGGCTGGATAGTTTCCGATGCAGTTATACATTCGCAAGATGCCCTGTAACGTGCGTAATATTCGGGGTAATGGGTTTTTAAAGATTCAATTGGCCTGTATTCTTTAAGTTCCGGTACTTGTCCGTTTTGGGTCAAAGCGAAAAAGGTCTTTCCGGAACCGTAGTGCTTTTTAAGCGCTATTCTAGTTTGGGTGCCAGAAATTTGAATTTCGTCTGTCTCGACAAAAAAGTCCTTCTTCTTGATAATATCGTTTACAATCGTATACTTCAAAAGTTTGGAAACGCTTTTTGATTCCAAAAAATCATCTAACGAAATCCATTGTTTGAGGGTGCCATCATAACCACCTTTCGTATTCGCTTTTAGATAAAGTATGTCTTTAAAGGTGCCGAGGGAAAAACCTAATTTAGTTTCGGCAAAAGGGGAAATCGATTTTCCCCCAAGTAGGGAACGGAACTCTTCTGCTGAGAAATGAACACGGTTCTGGTCATTGCTCACGGCAAGGTAGGGTACCAATATCACATAATCCTTTCGGAGAGTGGTGGGCACAAAAAGTCCGTTTTCGCCATTTTTAATGCGAATAGGCAACCCATGGGATAGTTGCTCGGCGATATCGGTGGGCGGTTCTATATTTTGAATGCCATTTTGAAGGAACTTATTGTGCGAATACATAGCTTTTAAAGCGGCATTAAAAAATTGAAGCGATTTATTCTGGTTGGCTATATCCAAATATGATACGTCCTTATCAAAATAACGATGTTTCATAAAGAGATTATCGGAAAGCGAAGGATAGATATGTTTTACGAGTTTCTCGTATTGTGAATCATCGAAGGTGCGCCAAACCGGGCAATTGTTCACTTTGTTATCGGATAAGTAATTTCTGTTTTCCGATTCGCAATATCCCAATAATAAGGACATCACAGTAGTACCACTTTCCGATACGGTGATACGCCCGATCGGGGTAATAGTCAGGTCTTTTTGAAATAAAAGGTCTTTGTTCTTTAGACGGGTTAATTGGTCTTTCAATACCGTATTGATAAAACCAGATTCCGCAAGCTCAAGATTTTTAACGTAACGTAACTTTTTTAAATCGTTCAACTCATCGGTCGCGTTAACCTTGTACTCAAATTTTTGGAATGTATTGAAATTAGGGTCGAGAATGCGAGACAACAGATTCCTTACTTTGTAAAAAAGTTTGATTGCATTGCGTCGGTCCAGTTTTATTTTCATGGCTTTCGATGAATTATAGGTTCTTCAATTTCAGGTACACTTCATATTTCAGATTGAACGAGCCTGTTGGGTCGATCCGCTTACCGTTTTTAATGATTTCGTAGTGAAGATGAGGACCCGTTGAAATACCGGTACTGCCTACGGCTCCAATAAAATCATGGGCACCAATGTTCTCTCCTTCAGAAACTGCAACCGATTCCATATGGCCATAAAGCGTTTGAAAACCATGGGCATGGGAAATAATGACATGTAGGCCATGACCTTTAGGGTTGTTTTCAATACTAGTGACCCTTCCGGCAGCGGTGGCATATATGGGGGTGTCCTTTGCGGCGGCTAAATCGACACCAAAATGTTTTTTGGAAATCTTATGTATGGGATGGTAGCGTTTGCCATAGGGACTCGAAAGAACATAATGTTCTCGAAACAAGGGAACAGCAGAAGGAACACTATCCAAAATCTCGGGATGTAAAGCAAGGAAAGATTCTAGACGTTCCATTTGTTGGAAATTTTCCAATTGCCCGAACAATTGGCCGAGTTTCAAATACACCACGTTATTCCGGATTGATGTACTTTCAGAAATTTGGAAGTGTTGTGTTAGGCTGTCTGAATGCTCCGTTCTTTGAACATTCCCATAAAAAAAGCGGTTGACCGCAAAACATAGAAAGAACAATCCAACGAATATCCAATAGGCCGCATTTTGAGGTGTAAAATGATTCTCATCCTTGGAATTGGTTACACCGCCTATCTTTGAAGCATATCCTTTGATCCATCCCAGCGTAGTTTTCTTAAGATTATTCCATAAGGCCATTGTGTTCCATTTTTAAATTTTAAACCAAATGTTTTGGTAATTCAACAAATTTAGTATATTTGCTGTAATATTTGCAAATATATGTAATTTTTACACACATGAAAAATAAGTGGCGAAAATTTGATGAAACCCTGAACTTGATATTCCTTATGGAACATTTCGGAATGGAGGAACAGCGTAAGACCAATACCTATAGAACTTATAGTAACGGTTATATAGTAATCGGTACCGATTTAGGGCATCGATATTATAGAACAAGTGCACCCGAAAAAAAACTCACTCCTTTTGATTTTATATTGGAACGTATTTCACGAAACGAGACAAATAATACATCAGGGCTTTGGTCAAGGCTAGATGACTTCTATACCTATATAGAAAAAAAGCCAGACTTTTTTTTGAGCGATACATCCAAAAATACATTGGAGACTGTTGCGCTTGATTATAATCATTTCAATGATTTCGAAACGGAGTTTTCATTGACCAAACATCCTATTCAGTCGGTAGGTTTGCAGATGTTCGAGAACAGGGTTTTCGAAAACTCCAAAGGCCAGTTATATTTTCCATACCGAAACCTTGCCAACAACCTTACAGGCTATGTCACGGAAAATGAAGGGAAACTATCCCTGCTCGCCGAAAGCGCAATATCCGAGTCCGTCTGGTTCAGCGAGGTACCAAAGACCATTAAAAATCTGGTCGTACTACGAACCCCAATGGAGGCCTTGGCATTTCAAAAGAGATTTCAATTGGAGGATGTCATTTTTCTAGCCTTGTCAGATATCAATTATAGTAGCTCAAAAATCCTGATACAAATTTTAAAGCGCACCAAACTGAAAAAAATGGTGCTCAGTTTTACGGGTTCTTCAAAAATCGAAGGCTACATTCAGGATTTAATGTTGATATCCTTTATCAACGACTCTCGCTTTTTGGTCAGGGTAGACAAGGACCATCTATCCGTCAAATTCAACCCCGAGGGACAGAAACCATTGGTGAAATTGCATAATGAGATCTTGAAATACAATGGCGGTTTAATGAAGGAATATTTAAAGTTCAATAAAATTACCGACCAGTCCCTGCTCGATAGAAAAAGTATTGTATTGAACCAAGAAAAGGAGTGGGTCGCGTGCCGTATTCCATACGAGGTAAATGCGCTACGGTACTTTCTCTGGAGCTATTATCGCAACTATATGCACAAAATCATAGAAATAGTAAAACCGAAAAATGCCAATTGGACCTTGGAGTATGAAGAAAATGGTGCCTACAAAGGAACCGAGAAATTAAAGGCCTTTAAAATGGCCGTATAAAAAAAGGGGACGCTCCCGTCCCCTTTTATCCTTAATTCCAAACATGAAAAATGGAAATCTCATGTTAAGAATTACGAAGTTAACAAATGTTTATTAATCCTTAATTTAAAACTTGAAAAATGGAAAATCAAGCAGAAAAGGTTTACGTCAAAGTAAACCAAAAGTGGCAACGTGCCACGAAAACCGGAGAACAGGACGACAAGGTGTCGGTTATGACCAATGACGGGCAGGCGTTCAACCTGCCTAAAAACAGCAAATTCTTGGAACCTATCGCATCCAAAGAGCAAAAATTCGCTTACGGCGATGTAAAGGAACAACTAGAAGGCCAATACATTAGTTATGCAAAGCTTCCTGAAAGTGTGCGCGATAATTTGGTCGAGGGGAAAGAGTATTTTCATGAGTCGACCTATATTTCAGAGGGCGAGCTAAAAGAGGGCGCGAAGATGGTACAGATGGTATACGACCGTAACCTGGGCTCCCGTTTGGACGTTCAGTACAGAAGAAACGAGCCGGTTACCTTAGATAAAGCTCGGGCCTACAACCATACTTTTAGTGCTGACGAATTCGAACGTATGGTGGACAAAAAAGACTTCGTTGTATTTCAAGGAAGTACGAACGACGGCGAGGTCTTTCAAAAACTGGCCTATTTCGAACCGAGGATACAGGACATTAGGACCAAATCCGCACTCTCTACCAACACTTATTTCTATGGAGAGAAATTGACGACAAAACAAGCCGATTCGCTTAACAAGGGCCAGGAAATAGAAATGGTCATCAAGAGTAAGAAACATGGCGTCAAGCCCTACTTGGTATCCTATTCTCCACGAAGGGAATCCTATATTACCAAAAATGTCGACTTGGCGAAAGCCAAGAACATCGAGGTGCATCAGGACGAAAAAAAAAAGCCTCGCAGCCGAGGCATGAAAGTCTGATGGATTGACTTTATACCAACTATAGGCCGTCCATTCTGGACGGCCTTTTTTAACATCACTTTTTATATACTAAAAGATTCATTTTGTTGAAGTTCCAACAAAGTGAAATCTTTTATACATTCATTATGAAAAATTATTCCGAAGACCCTTTACACTACAAACAATTGATAGCCCAAATCAATGAGGAGGTCAACTTTTCAGGGTATCTGATATCCCAAGGTTATCAGCTATCAAAGAAAAGTACCGGTTCCCAAGAATTTAGAAAGGACGATAAACGAATCGTGCTGCAGGTCAAGAGACAACCCGTTACCTATTTCAATCGCAATAACAGCTCGGATAAGGGGCGTTTTTTCAAATTCATACATACTCGCTCCTTGAATTTCTATGAAGCCATAAAATCAGGATTAGATGCAATCGAACGAACTTATCCCACCGTAAATACTCCTACACCACAAAAGAGCACTAAGAATTTCATCAGCTTAGAAGAACGCTATAACATTCAACCTCTGACCAAATCCGTTTATCTAACAGAGGAACGCCATGTTAGTCAGCTAACGCTTCAATCCGAAGCCTTTAAGGATAGAATTTTTAATGCCTTCCATGTTAACGATAACCAAGGTCGTATTGCCAATATCGCGCTTCCGAAATACGCAACTGATGGCGGTATCAAAAATTACACCTTGTACAATAGACCGTATCGGGACCGAAAAGATGGCAAAATGAAGAAATTTAGATTGTTTCTAAATGAACGCTACGAATATCTTTTCGTTTCAAATCCAGAGGTCGAGGCTGAAAAAGTGGTGTGCGTGGAAAGCGGATTTGACGCTATGGCCTATCATGAGCTACATGGACATCCGAATGCATTTTATATTTCCATGTCGGGCCATATCGATTCACGAAAATTGGAGCAGTTTTTCCAATGGAACAAAGTGGTTAGTGGGCCTACTCCTTTGCCGATTCATTTGGCCCTTGACCATGATATCGAAGGGATGCGCTACGACCTTATGGTACTGAGCAGCTATGTTAATCGACGGTCAGATAGCGTTTTTATGGAACTTGATTGGAAGCGCCCTATTATGCAGCTCAAGCTGAACTATCAGTCCAAATCCCTTATTGCAATGGAGCGGGATGCAGACTTTATCAATAGGCAAATCGGTAGCGGCCCCGAGGGGATGACACAGGTCTTTGACAAGGTGATTTGCTTTAAGGATAAGGTGATTTGGGAGCTCAACCTAGAACAAATCCACCAGTTGCAAGAAGCATCAAGAACATTCTGGCAAAGGGGGATGGACATACTATCGCAATGTTTTTTGAAGGACGTGTTAAAAATAGACAAATCCCCCACCCATAAAGATTGGAACGACGAACTGATTTCTGTAAAAAAAAAGTCCGATTGTCGGCTAGTCCAACCTTGGTGAAACATAAGATGGCAGAGAAAGGAAAGAAACGCAAACGAAGAGGTTATGCAAGATAAGAACAAAGGGTATATGGGCATGTACCTGTCCGCCTTCTACTTCACTATTATTGCCTTTCGGGAATATTATGCGCTGTATGTTTATCATTATGGTCAAAATGCATTTTTAAACAAAGCTTACACGTATTTGGTACAATCGGGATTACCTTCTGAGGGGACAACTGCCCGCATTCTATTATTCGGTCTTTTGATGGGTGGTATCATGATGTACCGACCAACCAAAAAGGAAGACATCAATCGCAAAAAAAGTATTCTAGGTTTTGTGATTTCTATAGGCATCCTTTTTGTTTCCGCCCTTATTTATGGAGCTTCCTTAAGCGGCATGTGGGTTTCTTTGACATTATTGTCTTGTGCTTATCTAGGCTTGATGACCTTTGGCATGCGCTTGTTTCAATTTCTCAATTTCATGAACCTTGCCGACAAAGACCCGTTCAATGATGCGAACGAAACTTTTGAACAGACTGAAGAGCGCATCGATACGCCGCACTCCGTAAACATTCCATATGCCTATACCCATAAGGGAAAAGAACGGAAAGGGTGGATTAATTTTGTGAACCTGTTTCGCTCGTTGCTCGTTATAGGTACGCCGGGCAGCGGTAAATCGTTCTCTGTTATCGAGGAAATCATGGCGCAGTTTATCAACAAGAAATTCGCTATGGTCATCTACGATTTCAAGTTCGATACCTTGACCCGAAAGGCCTATGGCTACCTGCAAGAAGCCAAGAAAAAGCATGGCGATAATTCCGAAACGCCTTTTCCAAAATTATATCGGATCTGTTTCGATGACCTGAGAATGACCCACAAGAACAATCCCATGGATCCCTATAGACTTACTAATCAATCCGATGCCATCGATACTGCCGCGACGCTTATGAAGAACCTGAACCCAGAATGGATCAAGAGGCAGGACTACTTTTCGCGAAGTGCCATCAGTTATACGGGAGGCTGCATCTGGTACCTTAAAAAGAAATCCGAGGAGACTGGAAACTATATCTGTACCCCAGGGCATTTGGCTATATTGACCACGGTCAAAATCGACATTTTAATGGAAATCATGACCAAGGATGTCGAGGTACGCCAAATACTGGTGCCCTTTCGTGATGCACTTGAAAAAGAAGCCATGGAACAATTATCAGGTCAGACCAGTACTGTTCAGATAAGCCTTTCCAGCATGGCGACCAAGGAAATTTTTTATGTGATGTCGGGCAATGACTTTAGTCTTGATGTCAATGACCCAAGATATCCTAAAATCGTATCCCTTCAGAACAATCCCGAGCGTAAGGAAGTGTACTCCGCTCCCTTGGGCCTGTATATGAACACCATTCTAAAACAGGTCAATAAACCTGGGAAGCGCCCGATGGCCCTTATCATCGACGAGGTGCCAACGCTGTTCATCATGTTGTTACGGACTATTATCGATACCGGCAGGGAAAACAAAATCGCCACCATCTTGGGCCTACAAAGCGTAGGGCAACTCATCTTGGACTATGGCAGGGAATTGGCCGATGTAATTTATGCCAACTGCGCCAATGTTATTTGCGGTGCGGCCAAGGGGGAGACCGCTAGGCGATTGAGCGAGCTTTTTGGAAAAATACATCAAGAACGAATTTCAAAAAACACGAGCAGTTCCGATGTGAGCACCAATTGGAGTACCCAGATGATGGAACTATTGCCCAAAAGTAAGATCGCTTCGATGTCGACGGGTCATTTTGCCGGCCTTTTGGCGGATACTTTCGAGCACCAAATACCGGAGAAAAAGTGTTATGGTCAACTACTGCCGGATATTGCAGGTAAAGAGCGGGCCATGAGACATGAGCTGCCCATCGTCAATGATTTCAGACCGGCAGATTACGAAAAACAATTTCAAACGCAAATAAAACTTGTCCGGGAACTTGAACTTGCAAAAAAATCAAGGTCGTTATTGGAAAATGACATGGGTTATATCGAGTTCTACGGCCCGCATCTCGATAAAGTAGCGAAGAGTAGCTTTTCCAACGGCACCAAATGCAGAATCTTTAAAAGCGTGGTCAAAGAACTTCGCCTTTTCGAATACAAAAGTTCTATTTTAGAACTTTTAAAAGAAGGTGCAGGTTCCGCTGAATGGGAAAATCTGTTCGGACACATCGTGGAAGAGTTTTTGGTGCAGACGGAAATAGACAGGGTAACTCAGGCGAAATTCGATCAGATCATCAGCGAAGTCGACGAATTGGTCAAGGAAGAGTATAAGCGCAGTACCGGAAAGGAACTAAAGAGTGCCATATTTGACGAAAAGAAAATAAATGGTGAAATTGCAAAGTCAATCGACAATTCTGGAGCGGCGGTAACGGAATTCATGGATAACTTTGAAAAAGAACTTGAAGATTCGGAAATGAATAGTTTGGCCGACCTTCAAGAAGAATCGGAACATATTTTTGAGGAGAAGTTTTCCTCTTATCCCATAGAAAATTTTGAATAATGGATATTGAATCAATTATTGCACTAGACTCCAAAGACCTCGGATATATCGGGGAACGCTTAAAGGAAATACGACTTGAACTCGTCGAACTCGACGATATCGAGGACAAACGATTTAGTGAGTTTTCATTAACGAAACTGAGCGAACGACTGAACATCGACCGTGCGACTTTGGCCAATGTCGAGCGCGGCTCTTCCATGGTCAATTCGATAAAGATCATTCTCTATTTCTATAGCCTAGGATACAATCCTATATGGGTTCTTTTGCCTGACAACGAATTTATACAAAAGAGAAAGCTTGGGGAGAATATGGTCTATCAGGAAGGGCTTCAAGAAAAATTCCTTGAACTTGAAGAACGCATATCGGATGCCATAAAGGATTTTAAGTCCGAATTGTAGCATCTCTTCGCAGCCCCCAAGTCGACTCGCTTTTAATTACTTGTAACAGCATAATCCCCTCTTTCGAATACCTACTAAAGCAATGGTCATTGTTATATAGCGATATAGGTTCAATGCACTATAGCTGTATTGCAACAATGCTATATAGCTGTATAGCATCATAGCGCTATTGCATGGAATGCTCATAGTACCAAATGGCCATATGACGCTATAATCATATGACCATATAAATTTAAAAGTATACCTATGGAAACTAAAATTATCTCCTGTACGGGCGAAAAGGGTGGTTGTGGCAAAACGACCCTGAACATTATCCTGGCCACCAACCTTTTTCATTTGTACGGTAAAAAGGTGGTATTGATCGATATGGACAATCCGCAGTATTCGGTCTACAAAAAACGGAAACGGGATTTGACACAAATCGGTGCGACCGAGACAAAATTCTTTCCCGTAGAACGAGCCACCATCCATACCTTGGAACCGTTGATCAAAAAGTATTATGGCACCATGGATTTCATCATCATCGATTTTCCTGGAAACTTGAATGAGGAGATGGTGCGGGGTCTTTTGTATGTCGAACACATCTTCATTCCCTTTTTTCTTGACGAATTGGAAATCGACAGTACCGCCGTATTCTATAAGACCTTGCGGAAGAATTTTCTGGGCAATGATGATAGGGTGCTACGTTCGGTCAATCTTTTTTTTAACCGTTACGAGCTCGTCAAGGTCAACAAGTTCAATGCCGTTCGTAGAACCCTAGCTAGCGCGGGAATGCCCATGATGCGACAGGTGGTCATGGAGCGAACCATTTATAGGGAGAAATATCGAAATACGCTTGTTCCCATTCCGTCATCCAAAGAAAACGGAGAACGGGGGCTTAAGCGATTCATGGAAGAAGTACTTGAAATATCAAAAAACTGATTATGGGAAAGAAATTAAACGTCAAAGATTTGCTCGATTCAGCGATTTTGGACAATATGGACACACAAAAAGAAGTTAAAGGTCTCAGGGATGAGCGAGAGCTGAACATCAAGCAGAATGATTTGAAGGGTAAAAGTTTGGGAAATATTGAATCAAAGGAGTCGACCGTAGATAGTTTTCCAACCTCAAACTTGAATATGAATGAACGAAAAAAAGTAACGGATTTTGAAATGTTCCTTGAGCAAGATCGGTATACCGATAAGAAAGAACAATTTATTTTTAGATTGAGCAAGACCTGTTTCGAGGATTACGAAAAATTGGCAAGTGCCTATAACTATAAGTTGAACAAAAAAGTGTCCCGCAACGACATTATGCGAAAGGCCTTGGAGCTGTTTCACGAAAAAAGCGTTATGGAATTAAAGGATATTATCGATAAGATTTGAATTGGCAATGGGAACATATCGTCTATGTGGTCATCTGTACCTTAGGCTTGCTATGGTACATGGTGGTCTTTGTCATACTCAAACGAAATAAAAAAGAAAAGAAAGTTCAGGGAAATGATTCATTTGTGCAAAAATCTTCTATATTTGTAAAAAATACATCATTAAAGGAAAAAGATATGGACCAATTACTCAACCGTGTCGATGAGAACGAAACCAGCTCCGAGTTGTTAGATATTTTCAATGCTTCCGATAAAGATGTTCAGAATGAATCCTTAATTCCAGAACATGAAAAATTTAAGATTATCAAAAATTCAGAGCCGCCGCCGAATCCGGAGGTGGACGACTCCATGTAGTTATTTCTTGACATTTATTTTTATTCTTGGTTCCCACCATTTTGGCTTTGCCCAAATCGACGAACTTGTCGATCAGGTCAACGAGGCGGAACAGGGTACGGTCCAGATCGGCAATAGTATTTTCCGGATCATCAAAGTTGCTGCCGGAGTCTTATTGGCCATTGCAGCCATAGCCTTTCTTATTGTAAGGGAACAGAATCAGGACATGGCCCGAAAAGTAGGGAACGCCATTTTGGGCTTGGTCATTTTCTACGGCCTTATCGAGATAGGGGAAAACTTGGCCAGTTAAAGATGGAAAACAAGCTGGTGAGAATCCCAAAGGCCCTTCAGAAGGATGTCTTCTTCTTCGGGCTACGCGCTAAATACGTAGATCAAGCTTTCAAGGGCTCCTTCCTATCCTTGATGTTAGGGCTGTTTTTG
Source organism: Maribacter sp. ACAM166 (assembly GCF_005771495.1). Lineage (GTDB taxonomy): Bacteria > Bacteroidota > Bacteroidia > Flavobacteriales > Flavobacteriaceae > Maribacter. The sequence goes on along the minus strand of NZ_VAUW01000003.1, from coordinate 228,285 downwards.
AGTACGGTCATACCCACCTTCCTCAGCCTTATACTTTCCTTTTGTACCGCGGCACTCTATATCGGGCTAATGCTCTTTTATTCCAAAGCTTATGGTGAAAACGGTTTTATAAAGTCCCGAGCGGACAGGAAAGGCCCGGATGCGCTTAAAGGCCACGTGAACAAAAAACTTTTGGTGCTATGGAAAAAACGGTAAATCTACTGGATGCTTTCCCAATCTACGGATATGAGACCCCTATTTTGATATCAAAAGAAAAGGGTTGTATAAGTATTCCATTGGAATTGGAGCTTCCAGAAATCTATACGATGGATGGGAAGGACTATCTGAACTTGAATCGAATGGTGGCCGCTATTCTAGAGATTATGGGTGAAAATTGCCTGTTGCACAAACAAGATCTGTTCTTCGGGGAAAACTATGTAGTAGATCCTTTGCGTATGAAACGTGATTTTTTTGAAACGCAGGATGAACTCTTTTTTAAAAACAGGCCTTTTTTAAAGCATCGCTCTTTTTTGGCGATACATAAGGTACCCAAAAGCTATATTGGCAGAACACCTTTAGGTGTAAACTCCTTTTTGAAAAAAGAACGCCATTTCTATGGTCAAAACGCCCTCCCCGAAGAATATCTTGATACTGAGGTCATGGCCGATTTTGAAGCGAGAGTTGGAGCCGTAAACGACTTGATCAACGATTCGGGTTTAATGAGTTCCAAAATCCTGGGCTATGAAGACTTATTTGCGCCGGCCGGCTATTACGACAATTACTTGGAAGCAAGCTACCAAGAAGGTGTTGGCAAAGATGTTGATTTCTCGGACAACACCTTACGCATCGGCGACAAACAGGGACAATATTTTACTTTGGAGAATTTAGATCAGTTCACAAAAGAGGATATGGCCTTTCACGAATATTTCGGAAAATACACTACCGGTGAAAACCTTTTTCCAATCGGGAACTTGTTCTCCTTGGGTTTTAAGATTCCACAGGAACATATCATCAACCAGTACATCTATATTCCTGAGAAGGAAAAGGCGATGGGCAAGCTGAAATCGAAAGCCAAACGATTGAACAAATACGCTACCAATCGAAAAGGGGATAAAAACAGCACCTACCGTGACCAGATCTATGAGTTCCAACAAGCGATTCTGAACGACCATAAAGAACTGGTGTATTATCATTTGAACGTATTGGGGCTGGCCGATTCCAAAAAATCTTTTCGGTCGATGTGCAACACGGTAAAATCCGCTTTTGGAAAACTGGGCATCCATGCCAAGGAAAATTCCGTGGATCGCAAGAATCTATTTTTCGGGGGCATTCTCGGAAACGGCATCGGTACGAGTATGGAGCTTTACAGTCCATTCTCCTCCGAAATGGCTTCCAGTCTATGGTATTTCGAAGGAGGTTATAAAAATAGGCTTCATGGCCTGCACGGTCTGCGCATGGTAGATAGGGCCACGGGGCAACCCCTATTGGTAAGCCTCTATCGCGAGCCAGAGGAAAAAGATTGGATATTTAATAGAGGGATGCTTATCGCATCGGGCTCCGGCGGTGGAAAGACATTTTACACCAATGCCTACCTTTTTTCCGAATATCGCGAAGGCGCAGAAATTTTGATTCTTGAGAACGGAAATTCATACGATAAGCTGTTGGACCATCTGAACGGGGTCATTATAGCCAATGACGACCAAAACCCATTTACGTTCAACCCTTTTATACTCGATACTATCGATGTTGTCCTGAAAGATGGCGAAAAAACGCTAACCGAACATAAACTGACCCAGCTTATCGCTTTGGTGTACCTGCTCTACGGACGAAAAGACAATGAAGTGGGAGACACCCATGGCAGCGTGGTGGTCCGGACAATTATCGAGTTTCTTGTTCAGGGGTATTATGAGGATCAATTTTCAAAGGAGAGCACCGATAATTCTTTTAATACATTTTATGACTACACGCAACAAAACCTAAAACCCTTAATGCAATCAAAGGGCATTCGAAATGAAGTCTTCGATCCCAATTTGTTCTTATTGTTGCTCAGCAAATATGCACATGATGGACCGAGGGGATATCTCTTAAATAGCAAGGATAAGAGAATAGCCCAATTGAGTCAGGAAAGACTGGTCTATTTCAAACTGGAAAATTTGGTGAATAACGAAGAACTCTTTCCCATCGTCGCATTTTTAATGATCGATGTATTCGATAAAAAATTAAAAGACCCAAAGAAACTTTCCCTGAATAAAATATTGGCGGTAGATGAGGCGTGGAATTTATTTGATAATCCCATTATGGCCAATCATTTTGATGCCAAATCAAGAATGGCACGGAAATATGGAGGGCAACCCATTTTCATATCTCAAAAGGTCGATGATTTCGTGAAATCAAAATTTATCGGCAAAACCATAGTGGTGAACAGTCATATCAAGGTGTTGCTCGACCTTGGTGAATTCGCCAACTCCTTTGATGAAATCCAAAACATATTAGGTCTGAACGCAAAACAAAAGCAACTCAACCTATCGGTTAACAAAGATTTGCCAAAGGGTCGCAAACTCAGGGAAATGGCTATTTGTTGGAAGGACAAGGTCAAAGTTTTTGGATTGGAAACTTCGTTGCCTACCAAATGTCTGTTCGAAACAAACCCCAACGAAAAAGCGAAAATCAACCGTCTACACGAAAATTACGGTCATGATTGGGAACGAACCGCTATTGCATACAAACAATTGGAGATGAAACGAACCAATACGGATTTGAAAAACCTGGATGGAAATAGTATGAACACTTTAAACTAGAAACAATGAAAAATCGAAGACTAAAAAAAGTAATGTCAATGCTGTCCTTAGGACTGCTGCCCTACTTGACAACCGCCCAGATTCCGGTGACCGATGTGGCAGCGAATGCGCAAATGATCTTATTGAATCAAAATGTGGCCACGCTCAACTCGCAATTGGCCACTTTGAACTCGACCATGGGTAAATTATTGACCCAGATGGAGCGGAATGTTACCGCTACTACCGGTACCAGCAAAATGATAAGCCAAGATCTGACCTCAAAAAGAACTCCGGCCAGTTTCGTATTGGGAAGCCCTGAGATGACGGAGCTATTTGAATTAAAGGATAAAATCATAGCGGCTTATAAAGGCACAAAAAAGAACCTGCGAACGTTTAGCAATCTGGAAAAAGTGGAGAAGAACAGGGCCACAGAAGTTTTGGCCGACGCCATCCTACAGGTTTCCTCCCTTGTTTCTCAGGGTTCACATATTGCTTCTACCGGTGAAATCATCGAATCGGCGGATAGGTTATCATCGCTAAAGTCAATTTTGGAGAAGATGAACGGACTTTTGGACAAGGTGAATCAAATAAATACATCACTTCTACAGAAAAACGAACACCGCAAGGCGGTCTATTCACTCATAAAAACGAATTAATGTATGCCTTACAATCCAGTTCGGGCTTTAGGGTAACGGTCAATACTATTTTTGACCAATACATCGCCGATGCTTTTGCCAGTTTGGGGCCTACGTTGAGCATCGGATTCGCAATGGCCAAAATAGGCTTGGGTATTTTCGCCATCACGCATTTTATGGGCAATGACCGCGCGGATGTTTTCAAGGCGCTAAAATGGTTTCCCTTAATGTTTATTCTATTCAATTATTCAGAGTTTGCACACGCCATATTTGAATTTTACAATAATCTCGGTTCATCTTTTGTCAGTACACAAAAAAGCTGGGATACCATTGGGCAGAAAATAGCCTTGGCGCAAATCGATGTAGCAGCGAACAATCTTGTGGAATGGAATCTGTTAAGCATGGACATCGATGGGCTACAGTCATTTGCACTTACCGGACTGGCTGGTTCGATAACAGCATTCGCCCATATCATTTCCACCTTGATATTTATAGGCATAAAAGCTCTGGCCACCATATATCTTTTTATTCTTATCATTTTTGGCCCCATCAATATCGGCCTTTCCTTCATCCCTGCTATTTCAGGTCTTTGGAAAGCATGGTTACAAAAATTCATGAGTATCTGTCTTTGGCTGCCTATGCTCTATGTGGTGGATATGTTTATGGTCAACCTCGTAGACCAGTTGGTCGATCATTTGCTTCGAAACAGTTCCTACGATCTGGGACTTATTCTAAGTTCCTCTATGCTGATACTGATGACCTCATTTTTTTATATCAAAGCACCGACCTTAGCAAATTTTGTAGTCCAAGGCCTTAATATTTCGGGCGGTGGAATCGTCGCTAAACCAAAACACTATGGTAAAAAAGCAATCCAAACGGCCATGGACGTGAAAAGCGGTGGGGCCACCAAAGCGGTCCGAACATTAACCCAATAATCAGCTTATGAAAGGAAAATATCAAGTTTTCAATGACATTGCCCAAAATAGAAGACATAACAATAGGCTGGTATATAGTTGCTTACTGTTGGTTGCGCTAGTTTTCGCAATGGCCACATACTATGTGATGAAGGCGGATGAACGCGCCAAGAACAACGCATATGTGCTTCATGGAGGACAAAGATTGCCCATGGCTCCCATACGGGATGTCAAGGAAAATTTGGAAATTCTTTGTGAGGGCCATCTTTACAATTTTCATGAGCTCTTTTTTTCCTTAGAACCTAATTTGAAGCTAATTAAAAGAAACATTGAAGGAAAGGCATTACATATGGTCGACTGGTCAGGCAACCGCTTATACGCTCGTTTGGTCGAAAAAAAGTACTTCCATGATGTAGCAATGCGTGACTATCGCTACTTTGTGGAACTAGATTCGATGCACATCGACTATGCCACCTACCCATTTCCGTTCACATTTTATGGCAAACAGGCCATAGAAAAAGGCAAATCAACAACGTACAGAAACCTGATTACAAAGGGACAATTAAAAAAAGCGGGGGTTACCCCGAGTAATTTGAACGGCATTAAGATTATTGACTTTCAGGTGGTCGACAATTCCGACTTGGAACGCATGTAATATGAAGATAAAGGAACACATACAAGTCATAAAGAGATGGGTGGTCAGAAACCGAAAAGTAGCGATGGCCTTACCACCAATTCTGATATTGACCAGTTTTTTCGTCATTGAAAATCTAAAAGACTTTCGGATAGGTGGTGATAAAGCGGCAAACCAAAATGGGTTTAATTCCGAACTACCGGGCGAAACACCGACCTTGAATTCCGATATAGTAAAAGGAACATGGAAAATCAAGGATTCTTTGGAAAAGGAGGAAGCCGAAAATACAAAGGTGGGAATTGATCTTGGGGATTTGAAAAATTCCGAAAACGATTCACTTCAGCGGATTTTGAAGCAGCTGGAAGGTCTGTCCATGAAGCCTGATACTAAAAAAGTTGTCAAGGCCGAAATCCCGGAAAACAAAAGAAGCATGAGCATGGATAGGGAAAAGCGGCCTGAAATGACGGCAGATGAGAAAAAACAACAATTCGTGGAGAATCGGTTGGCCTACCGCGAGAAGCTTTTAGAGGGGAAAGAGAAAATGATAGGCGATTCCCAAAACAACCAAAGGTATTCGCCCCCTGAGGCGGTAATGGATATTAAAAAATCAATCTCATATCGAGCTACGGTATATGGAGACCAATTTATCCTTCCCAATGAGAATGTACGCTTGCTGCTCATGGAAGATATGGTCTACGCTAACAAAAGCTTTGCAAAAAACACCTTTATCTACGCTATGGCAACAATAAAAGAGAACCGGGTCTATTTGGACATCGACAATGTCGAACACCACCCCGTGAATCTATCGGTCAAAGATTTCAACGATGGTCGGGAAGGCATATATAGCACGAGGGCCGGAGAACTATGGCGGGAATATAAAGCGAATGCAAGCAGCAATTTACTGACGGGTGCGACCGAGGAACTGACCAGCGGTTCTCCCGATTTGGTTACGGATATAGCACGAGGGTTGGGGTCCTTTTTTAGAAAGAAAAAATTACGGGAGAAAGAAAAGATTCTTTTGATAGATGATTACGAACTTTTATTGGTAACGCAATGAGAATAAAGACCTTCATACTGTTGATCTTATTATTCGGCTCGCTTTCCGGAAATGCGCAAACGGACACCATTCCGGTTTCCAGGGATTATAAGACCATACTTGTTCTGCCTGAAATCTTCGATTTCTCCATTAACGGTAAGGAACTGAATTTTATCGAATCCTTTCCAGCCAAAAATGCGTCTAAAAATTCAAAGCGTATTGTCCTGCTCAGTTACAATGATGTGGCACCTGATAGCGAAGACCATACCAACTATACCGTGTATACTGGAGACGGGCTTACCTATGATTTTATCTTAAGACTGGTAAATGTACCCGAGAGGAAAAGGTGGTCAATTTCCAAATCGATGGCTGAAAACCCACAAGCGTTATCCGTGCTGGATGTTAGACCCGATGTTTCAACTTCCGATGCTACACCAAAACCTCAAATTGAATATTCGGATAGTGCTAACGCCACAACTGAAGAAAGATTAGTGGTCTTGCCAAATGAAGAAGCGACGGGCGAACCTTTGTCGCTTACTCGAGAACTTTATGTGCTTGATCGTATTGAATACGTTCGTAGACGATGTTATTATAACCAGTTCAACAAGGGCAAGATCATTCGTTATTTCGCCAAATATGACGACGTTTTTTTATGGCTTGAAAATATCTTTTATGAAAATAACGAGATATACCTACAGTTTCGTTTGGAAAACAAAGCGCATATGGCCTACGATGTGAATTTTCTAAAGTTCAGTATCGCGTCCAATTACAAGAACAGTCCCAACAACATCAATAAAAAACACGAGCCTTTATTCCGGTATAAATTTCCTAAAAGGGTCGAAGGGAATTCCGAGAACTACTTTATGGTGGTCTTCGATAAGTTCACTTTAGACCGAAAAAAAGTACTTAAGATTAACCTAGATGAGGACAAAGGCAATCGAAACCTATCCTTGGAAATAGACCACATTGTGATCAATAACCCTTCAGCTTTTAAATTATGAGGAAAATTAGTTTTTGCATATTGGCAGCAATGCTATTAGCTGTTTACTCAAGTTTTGGCCAACTACGGGGCAACTTGGCCTCTTCGGTCGGTTTGAGCGGCGGGTACGTTGAAGATGGTTATGGCATAATGGGTACGTTCAACTTTCATCCAGACCGGTACCGCTATTTTCAAATTAGCGTATTGGCTGCCATTGCTGAGGACAAGGGCACACAGAATATTCCTTATAATATTTTCACTATTCAGCCCGGGCTTTACTACCGGGTCTTTGTAGCACCACGAAAAAGAAATTTCAGTCTTTTCTTGGGTGGGGGCGGACTCTTCGGATATGAGGTCATCAACAACGGTAGCAATGAGCTTCCGAGCGGAGCCTTGATCAATGCGAAAAGCCAGTTTGTCTATGGTCTCTATATAGGGGCGGAAGCCGAAGTAGGTATCAGTAATGATTTTTCCCTGCTCATAAAAGTGAACGAGTACTACCACATCAATTCCGATGTGGGAAATTTTTATCCGTATGCCGGAGTCGGCCTGCGCTATTTTTTGTTCTAAAAAGACCTTATGAAACTAAATGCTCCACAACGAATATTCTCGCTGATTATATCATGCTTAGTTTTAATACTGGCCTGTAGTAAGGATTTCGAGGATATCGTTCAAGATTCCTTCGACTTTACTTTTGAAGGCTCCAACGAGGAGAACGGATTCGTATTCGAAGCGACGAAAACGGATTTCATTTTGGAACCCGAACGAATGGTTTCCAATGTTTCCTATTTTATGAAATACCATAATCTTGATGGAAAGGGTTACTACATTGGTATTGAAAACGATACGGTTCGTGCGAACGATACCATATCGGTTAAGAACTTTAATCTGTCGTATCGTTATATGCCCATCGATACGGGACTGCATAGAGTAAAGGTCTTAGCTTGGGACTCTAACAAAATGGAGAAAGAGCTGGAATTGATTTATAACGTAAAGTATGCTAGTTTTAGTTTTCTTTTGGGCAAGGGTACCGATAATTTCATTATAAATAGCCAAAACCCCGTCACGGTTACCTTGCTTAGGGATAAAGACACGGGACCGATCAATGGCACCAGAAATCAAGATTTCGAGATAACCTACCAATTGGAGAACGGCTCGGGAAAACTTTATTTGGACGATGTTGCCTATGATGCGGGAGAATCTTTCAAATTGCCCAAGGGGGTTACGGAATTTGGATATCTTCCCGAAACGCTTGGGGAGTATAAACTAACCATGACGGCTAAGGCTCCCGATGGGGCGACCATTTCAAACGAACTTATTTTTAATGTCAGTAATGTCAATTTCACGTTTAGGGCCACAGCAGCTTCCTCACAAGTTGAACTCGACTCCAATTTGGCCGTGAATATCGATTTGCGCACGCAGGACGAGGAAACTGAAGTTACTTACGATATAAGCCACTCTTTTTCTGCCGAAAGCCAAGGGGCTGGAATCGTGCGCGACCAAAATGGTGGGGTCATGGATGCCGGAACTTTTCGAACTATTGGACCTGGAAACTACAATTTTACATTCGAGGACGATGAACTAGGGCAACGAAAAATTTATTTTGATATCCGGGATAGCAATGGCCAAATGAAAAGGGACAGCGTCGAAATCGAAGTGGCTAACATTCCGTTCACGTTTAGCGGAAACGCGGAAAGCAACCAAGTTTTTATGAACCAACGTACCCAACTTAATTTTAATATCAAGTCAAGCGGCAACACTGATAACATCGATTACTCTCTGACTTTCAACTTGGAAGAGGGAAATGGCCGGGTAACTGGTGTCAATGGAAATGCGATTACGAATAATACCGATTATCAAGTAAACTTGGGTAATTTCTCTCTTTTCTACACGCCCGAAACATTGGGTACGCATCGAATAAGCTTTTTGGTAACGGATAATTACGGGCAAGAGGTCGGTCCTGTTGAAATCGATTTGGACACCGAAGAACTGGAACTGGAGTTCAATGCCTCTGCCAACAGCAATGAGATATTGGTCGGCCAACGGGGTATCGTGGCATTGAGCCTTATCGAAAAAGGGGAGTACGATGGGGTATCGTATGAACTCAACTATTTTATTTCAGGTGGCAGTGCGGCATTATACAATAGCAACTCCGAGATTACGCAAAGTCAGTACTTTACCGTAAATCCGGGAAGTTTCGCCTACGATTTTATCGCAGAGCAAGCCGGAACCTATGAAATTACTTTTCTTCTTCGTGATAGCAACGGCCAGATTTTGGAAGAAAAAGTGATTTTGGTAGTTGGGAACAACGATTTTACGGTCAATATGACTCCATCAAAGGCGACGGAGTTCTCTAATTTCCCAGTAAGTATGATTGTAGATATTGATGAAGTTCCCGAAGGAGCGAACGACAGTTATACCGTTTTTTACTCTTCGAGCCAAAACGGTACGATGTCGGTCAATGGTATTTTCTATGGTCCGGGCGAACAGTTTCCGCTAGGTGCCGGGGTCAACAACATATCCTATACGGGCTTGGAACCAGGTCAGCATAACATCGTTCTTAGCGCCGAATCGGGTTCCGATGTGACCCGGACGGCGAATACTACCATTACTTTTGATCAAGTTGATTTTATCTTTACGGGGGGCACCCAAAAATCGGATATATCGGTCGGCGAGACTACAAGCCTTAATTTCAATATTTCGGAAAGTGTGGGGTCCTCCGAATATACCATGCTCTTTACGATGAACGGTAACGCAAAGCTTACCGACAGCAATGGTATCGAGATAAGTCCTGGAAACAGCTATGATGTGAATACGGGCAACTTCAACTGGACGCTGGAAGGCACCGATGAAAGTACCGTAAAAATTGTGTTTGTTGTCCAAAATGATACGGGGCTAGAAAAAACTGTGGATATTACGGTAAACATTACAGCCAAAGATTATACATTCAACGCGTCCGGCACCCTGCAACAGGCTTATACCGAAGAGCTGGTCGATATGAACTTTAATATCTCTGAAATCGGCATCGGCGGGGATACATACGAAATGTATTTTTCGGCAGGTGGTAACAACGGTACTTTTGAATACGGTGGAACCGAATATTCCGCAGGGGAAAGTTTTACAGTACCAGTTGGAGCGTTTTCAGGAAAGTACTTAGGTTTCTCCGAAGGAAGCCATAACATAACGTTCACGGTGCGTTCTTCTTCCGATGTAGAAAAAAAGACAAGTGTCAATATAAACTATTCGGTCTATGAAGAACCATTTACGTTGAATTTGAGTCAATCCTCGCAAGACAAATATATCGACATTCCGTTCGATATAACTGCAATAACGAATGCCACTTCTGGGCACGCCCCGAATGTGATGTATTCCATGACATTTACGTTTAACGGTGCAAATGCAGGTTCGTTGCGCTATAAAAACATCATTTATGGAGAGGGCGAAATCATTCCTTTGGATTATGGTAGCGCGCCTATACAGTTCATGCCGGTGACCGACGAGAACTTTACTATTAACTTTTTAGTAGAGAACTCGACAGGACAATCTCAGACGGCGAGCGAAAGTGTTGAAATGTTCAAAAGACCGCTAGCAGTTTCAAAAGGTGAAAAGCGAAATGTGAGTTGCGGGGGGCTGAATGGATGTGATTACGAAGTGGGCATATACACCTGTTTTGAGGCCAACTGTTCAGAAGCTTATAACGGGGCGAATATTCAGCAAGTTGAAGTTAGAATTTACAATAGACAAGCTAGGAGATGGGATACTAAGCTACTAAACTACAACAATGCAGCTGGTACGGGTGTAGATCGCTATTTTCTTTTAGAAAAGGAGCCTAGCGAAGGAAAGTTGAAATATTTGGATCAAGATTACGAGATGAGGGTACGCGATAGTAATGGGCAATGGAGCGAATGGACGTCAGGAACCATCGTGAGGGTGTAAAAAGGAGCATGGACAATCATATACCTGACTCCTAACATGCTAACTTCGCTTGTAGGTATAGGTTATTATTACCTCTTGGTCGTCCAAAAAATCATCTTGCTCCAGAACTAATTTATTATTTTCGAACTCGATGATGCGCATGTCGTTACGACTATCAAAACGCAGAATTTCATCGTTTACTAGTTCGTAGTTGTCTGATTCCACGGTTTCGAAGGCATTGACCTCACCACAACTCAATCCGTTCTCATTTATACTGAAAGCATTTTTCTCCTCGCCGCCTCTAGAAGCGAAAAAGGTAAGGTTATCTTTTAGGCACTGACGGATTTCATTGGTATTGTATAAATCGATATTGACCGTTCCGTCGCCGTTGATATCCACGGCAGTGTTGGACATAATTGCCTCGTATTCCCATTGACCGAATAAAGCTTCGTTTCTGTCATCAACGGAAATATCGTCATCATTTTTATTGCACGAAATAATAACCATCGCAATTGCCAATAGCAGACCAAATAGTATTTTTTTCATAGCGGTAGATAAGGTTTTGTCCTCTAAAGATAAATAAATCCAAAAAAAGCGGCAGGAAGATAAATACAAGCGGACGATTTTTCTTCGTCCGTTTGGGTTTATACGCGGTTCCGAGGGGGTTGAAAAACCGGAGCCGGAAAGACGACCGAAAGCGGCAGGGCGAAGGTCGGCCGCTCGGGAGGATTGGAGGCGAAGGTTTTTCAACTTCCGCAGGAACACGGAAATACAAAATGGATCTCTACTGGTCTTACGGAAGCGACCCTAGGTTTTATATTTTTTATCCAATGCAAGCCAATATCGCGAACTCTTTAGCTCTCCTGTTTTGAGCAATATTCCCTTATCGACCAGATCTTTTAAATCCCTTGTTGCGGTCGATGCCGATGTTTTGACGATACGCATATAATTTTCTGCGCTCAATCCGCCCTTGAATCCTTCGTGACCGGCATTGAAGATGCGTTTTATCGCCTTGGTCTGGCGCTCATTGAGTTGATTAGAAAAACGGTCAAAAAATTTGGCTTTTTCGATCAAGAATTCAATAATCTTCAATGTATTGTCTTGGGCATCTAAAATGGTTTGTCCATAGTATAGTAACCATTTTGTTAGATCCAATGTCGTGTTGTGCGCTTCCAAAAAGGCATAATAATCCTTCTTTTTTGCTTCGATCATTTGCGATAGGGAAATCAAGGCCGGACGTTGGATACTCAAAGAAATTGATTTTTCCGAAAGACCCCTTGCTATACGTCCGTTGCCATCTTCAAAAGGGTGTATGGCCAAAAAGTAAAAATGTGTTATCCCAGCTCTCGCTAAGGGAAGCATAGTTTCGTCATTTTGCTCATGCACTCGGTTGTACCATAAAACAAAGGCCTCCATTTCTTTTTTCATCGTTTCAGACGGCGGAGCTTCATAATGGACGGTTTGCTTGTCCAATCTTCCTGAAACGACTTGCATAGGATCTTTATGGGTACGATATCTACCAATATCCATTAGATCTCGCCGACCATTGGTCAACATCGTATGCCATTGGAATAACCGATTATTGGTCAATGGTTTGTTAAAGCTCTGATAGAGATCGACCATCATTTCAGAGATTCCGAATTCCGCAGCGGGCAGCTTTCTTTTTGTGGATTCCAGTCCAAGATTTTTCTTGATGGATTCTTGAACACTATCTCGGTCAAGATACTCGCCTTCGATTTCCGAGGTTTTCAAGGCTTCATTGACAAGAATTTCAATAAGCAGTTCATCCTTTTCATCATTTTGAACATGCTTGAAAGCACCCAAAGCGATACCGTTGGCCTTCATAAATTGATATTCAAGGCTTTTTAAAGCTTCTGGATTATAGGAAAAATTAGGCCATTCTTCTTTTTGCCAGTTCCATTTTCGATATGCCATGAGCGATAACCGTTTCTTTTATAGCTCAAATATAATCATATTTTGGGCTATAAATAAATGTTTTATAGCCCAAATTCCCTAGGCTTTATTACATACTCATTTTTACTCCTTAAAAAACTACACCATCCTATCCTCCACCTTTCCCCAATTAATAATGTCCATTATATTTTTCAGGTAATCGCCTCTTTTGTTCTGATATTTAAGGTAATAGGCATGCTCCCAAACATCAATGCCCAAAACAGGGGTACCCTGCATCTCCGCTACATTCATCAAAGGGTTGTCTTGGTTCGGGGTCGAAAAAATTTGCAGTTTTTTGTTGCCGTCCTGAACTACCCATGCCCAGCCCGAACCAAAACGGTTTGCCGCAGCATCCGACAATTCGTTCATAAAAGTTTCCTCTGAACCAAAGTCTTCTGTAATCTTGTTCTTGAAACTATCGCTCATCGCGCCGCCCGGTGTCAAAATATCCCAATAGAGACTATGGTTATAATACCCGCCCCCATTATTGCGTATTGCCGTGGGTAGATTATCCATACTTAAAATCTCTTCAATGGTTTTCCCTGAAATATTCGCCTCCTTCAAGGCCGCGTTCAATTTATCGGTGTAACCTTGATGGTGCTTGGTATGATGTATTTCCATGGTCATGGCATCAATGACATCGGGAAAGGCGTTATAGCCATAGGGAATCTCCGGCAATTTAAACGTACTGGTAGCAATGGTGTCTGTTTTCATTATTTCTTCTTTTTTAGGTTCCGTTTTACAAGCCGATAACAATATCGAAGGGGCAATCGAGGCCCCTGCCGATACCAATACGGACTGTTTTAAAAATTTACGTTTGTTCATCATCTATTTATTTTTTGTTCATTTATTTTATCGATTTTCAGGCGGGTATTTTTATATATATCTTCCAAAATCATTTCGTTCTCCAATGAATCCTGAACCTTCAAATCATACCGAATGTTCACTTTCGTACCAATGGGCGCATGGTAATAAATGACCCATGCAGCTGCTTCCGAAGTGCCGATACATCCGTTGGAATAAGGTTTTTGCAATGATTTGGGATTGGTAGTCGGGTGTATCAATTGACCGTTTCTTATTCCGTTGATTTCCGTTTCTATCCAAGGAATCTGTGGCATCAAGGTGGTTCTTTCATCATCCCTTTTGGTCACATAAAACCGTTCTCCGTCCACGGGATTGTAGAAAACAAGATCCCGACGATAATCCACGACTTCGCCCTTTCCCGTTTTTGTTCTTAAATCCGTGATCCGGTCGCCCATTTTTAAATAACGCTTTCGATTTTGCCCTACCCGCACGGGAAAAGTATACACTAGCGTCGAATCCTCATAAATACGCAATTTGAATTCGGGAATGTTTATATCGATCAGGGTACGTTCTATCTTATCCAAAAGATGAACGGCGGCCAGCGAATCGGGAATCAAAAGTGAATCCGTAGGCCTTAGAACAATGAGTTGCTTCTGGTCGTAAACAAACGAATCCTTTTCCATCATCCGATAATAATCCGTATTGGCCAAGGTATCGATGACCCACGGGTTGGCGTGGACCAAAAGATGCTCCGAAAGGGGATAATCCGTCAATGAATCATAGGCGACCACGAGCGAATCGATAGTATTGAAATAATCGCGTACCCGAACGGTATCGTGAATGGAAATCCATTTGGGAAAATCAGGTTCACTTGTGGTATTTTGAACCGCCTCCGAAAACCGTGTTGCTTCCTTTTGGGGCGATTCCCTCATATAGCCTATCAACAGTAAGGCCAAGAGCAACAGGACTACAATAAGTATGATTTTCAATCTGCTGTTCATTGTTTATAAAGGTTTTTCGGGAGCATCGAACCGATGGGTATCGTTGATGATATGATAGCCCAACTCGTGAAGTTCACGTCTTACCAGATGCAGATCGGCCGAGGCCATGTAGTCGAAAGAAACCCTTGCCAGATCATTATCTACCTCAACATTCCAAATGTTCTCAAGCATGTTCAGGTTTTCGAAAATCGATTTTTTGCCTTTGCCCGAAATTTTGGTTCCAAGTTCAAATGTGGTTTTCATAACTTTTTCGTTTGCCTTGCGAAATTAGGCAGCTTCAACACATTTTAAAATGATGTAAATCATTCAACTCAAAAACTTGGGAAGTTTCTTCTCTTTCGGCAATGCTTTTGGCAAAAAACAATACCCTTCTACACAGCCCTGTTCCTAAAAAATCGAAACCATAAAATCAATGGCCCAGCCTGACCAAAATCATGGTGCTTGTCATCCGTGCCCTATAATTTTGTTCTTTGAACTTAAATAAATGAAGGATGAAACGAATTTTATTACCAACGGACTTTTCCGATAACTCATTTGAAGCCATCAGGTACGCCTTGCTCGTTCTAAAAGATGTTACATGTACATTCTATTTATTGCATACCTACAACCCGCCGGTGTATGAGCCGGAATATGTGCTGGGTAGCCCCGGACAGATAGGTTTGGGCGATATATTCCAAGAAAGCTCATTGAGACAATTGGAAAAATTACAAAAACGTTTGGAAAACCAATACCATAACCCAAATCACAAATTCATGGTCCATACCGCCATGAATTCCATTCTAAACGAAGTTTTGGAAACCATTGAGGCAGAAAAAATCGATTTGGTCGTTATGGGGACCAAAGGTGCGACCGGTGCCAAAGAAATTTTGTTCGGTACCAATGCGGTGCATGTGATAAAAAAATCAAAATGTCCTGTAATCGTCGTACCGCCAAATTTCGAATATATCGCACCCAAAGAGATTCTTTTCCCTACGGACTTCGAAATCGAATATGAAGAAGAAAAATTCAAGCAGTTGCTCGATATAACCAAAGTGCAAGGTTCAAGGGTACACATTATGCATGTATCCACAGGGTTTGACCTTACCGAAGAACAGGAAAAGAACAAGAAGCAGGTTAAAAAAATATTCGGCAAAAATTGCCTTTTGCACGATGTACCCGATAATGCCATAATTGCTGCGGTCAATAACTGTCAAACGAAAGAAAAAATACATCTTTTGGTCATGGTTCAGAACAAGCATACTTTTTTTGAACGGCTTTTTATCGAACCTGTCATCAAGAAAATAGGTTTTCATATACAGATCCCATTTATGGTGCTGCCACAATTATGAATCGATTATCATGAAAAACATCCTAGTAGCCACCGATTTTTCGAACAACGCCTATTGTGCCTTGTTCTATGCAACACAGCTTTTAAAATCGAAGCCGTGTAACTTTATCCTGTTGAACACCTACAATGAACTTACTCCCTTACATGGCAAAGTTGCCCCTCTCTTTGGAAGTAAAAAATTGATGCGGGAGTTAAAAACGGAATCCGAGGAAAAATTGACCGAGACGTTTCATAAAATTGTTTTGGACAATGGTAACGATAAGCACACATTCAAGACCATTTCCCAAAATGGCGATTTGGTAAAAACCGTTGTCAAAATTATAGCAAAGGAAAATATAGACCTTGTAGTAATGGGCAACAAAGGTCTTACGGATACTGCGGATATGTTCTTCGGAAACAATACCATAAAAGTGGTGAACCATCTTAAAGAATGTCCCGTGCTGGCCATCCCGGGAGAAATGGATTTTACACCGCCTAAAGAAATCGCCTTTGTGACCGACTATAAAACGGGCTGCCATCCGGAAACCATTGCGCCCCTTTTGTTCTTGGCCAAACTTTCAAACGCAGCCATACGGGTCATGCACATCAACGAAGAACAATTGTTGAGTCCCGCTCAAGAAACCAACCGGAGAGGTTTGGAGGAATGTCTAAGGGATACCGAACATTCGTTCCACCAGATGTACGATTTTAGCGATAAGGCCAAGGTCATCGATGCTTTTTTGGATAAATTAAAGGTAGATCTGTTCGCCATGGTACAACGTAGGCATAATCTTTTTGAACGGTTGACCCATGAACCTGTCATCAAGGATGTCAGTATGTATTCCGATGTTCCGTTTTTGGTGCTTCCCGATAGAAGTTAGTACCGAGCTTTACGGTTTCGTTGCGAGCTCTTCAAAAAACAAGCGGAACAAACGATTCTTATCATGGTCGAACCGTTCCAAGAAAATAGCGCTCTTTCTCGAAAGTCCGTTTTCCATGAGATAGCTCAAGGGTTCTGTGGCATCGAAACTTCTAAATATTTCCTTCGATACCGCCAAGATGGGTAGGGCGAGGATCATTCCCGAGATTCCCCACAGAATTCCACCGATAAAAAGTCCAAGGATAATGAACATGGGATTGATCTTGATGCTCGGCCCCATAATGTTGGGCGAAATAATATTTCCCTCGATTTGTTGTACGATGATATAGAGAACGACCACCGCCACCGGTTGCCACAGGGTATCGGACACCATCAACATGTAAAAGACGGGCAAAATACCACCGATGGAGGTACCGACGTAGGGAATGATTTCCAAAAAGCCCGCCAAAAACCCCCAAAAAAATGGGTAAGGCACCCCTATCAACCAAAGTCCCGATCCTATCAACAGGCCAAGTATCACGATAACCGCCCCCTGGCCCATCATATAGCGTTTCGTCAAGGTCTGTATTTTATGCAATACTTCTACTACCCTTTCCCTACTTTCAGGTTTTATTTGGGCCAGAAAGAAGTTTTTGAAAGCCGTTCTGTACAACAGCATAAAATATGTGATGACCACGATAAAAACCATATTTGCTATGACATAACCTGTAGATTGAACACTTTCTTGGATCAAGTTGATGGGAATATCTGAGGCGACCAGAATGTTATCGGAAATCCATTGTGAAGTCGAATCAGCATCCAAACGGAATTTATCGTCCAACCATTCGAAGGCCGAAGTCATGACCTCGTTCAACCGGCCTCGCACCGACGGTAGGTCGCTGAACAGAATGCGCGATTGGTTGATAAAGAACAACAGTAGGGCGAAGAGGGGAATCAAAGCCAAAACGTAGGAGAGGAATATGGCCAAAATGCGATTGCGCAACTTCCTCTCAAAAAAACCTACGATGGGCTTCAACATCAGAGCAAAAAAAAACTGAATACCAAGGGAACGATAACCACCTTTCCGACAATAAGAATCCATATCATCGCGATGACGATAAAAAGCAGATAAAAAATATTGGCCAGATTAAGGGTGTATTTTTGCATATGTTCAGCAACCTAAAGGTTATCCGTTTTGATTTGAAACAAATATAAGGGGCAACCGATAGTTTAACCATGACCTTGGTCAGTTGGCCGTACCTTGGTTTCTTGGACCAATTTCCATTTGGTCTTCCACAAAACCAACATCCCCAAAACGGTCAGTACGAGCATTTGCCAGTTCTGCCCTAAAAACCCTAGTCCCACAGAGTTTTCCAAAGTATCCCGTATTTCGTCAAAAAAGACGTGATAGGCGGATACAACCGCCAAGCTGGCAGTGCGGTTCCAAATATAGGCAAACACAACGGCGTGCATGATCGTGGGGATAAAACTGGCCACTAAAACAACGGGAATAAAGAACAATAGGTTGTTTCCTGTCTGCGTTCCCATGAAAATTAGCACAGGAAGATACCAAATCCACGTAACCAATCCGTGTAAGAGCAATGCTTTTCGATACGAATACTTTTTGAGCAACTGGGGCAACAAATAGCCACGCCAGCCAAATTCTTCGCCAAATGCTGGAACGATAGTAAGCAATGTACTTGACCCAAATGCAAACAAAATACCACTAACATTATAGTTGCCGCTTGGCTCATAAAAACCCAATACCATTTCCATCATACTCGGAAAAAGCCATAACCACAATACCAAAACAAACACATACAGGTAATGTCGAGGCCTGCCCCAATGCTATCCCGCTCCATTAAACTCATTTTTGAATACCCATTTTCCTGAAACGAAGGTGGCGACCCCGACCATAACCATAGATAGCAAAAGCAGTGGCTTGTATTCCTCCCCTAGAAAAAAATAAGCGATTTGAAAGGGCCAAGAAAGCAGAATAACGATGAACAGAAAAAGTTTAAGCGAAAAGGGGCGTTGGGCACTCATTGTGGCATTCATACCAAAATAGGGAATAGATTTTTAACTCTAGAACAAAAAAAACAGGGACTTAGAGTAGACCGTCAATCCTCAAACTCGGCCTCTCCACCGAAGACTCGGATACATTTCTCGATTTCCTGGGTTGCCCTTTCACTTGAAAAACCCAGACCAATGGCATATTTGTAAATCAGTTTTTGTTCTTCGGCATCGATTTCACTATCGGCGTAAATGACACTAAACAAGTCATGAAGCCGCTCAATACGTTCTTCCAAAGTATAGGGTGGTAGCAACGGATACTTCTCCGGATGTTTCAATATCGGCTTGACCTCTTCGTCGGAAACATCGAGCTTAAAGGCCAATCGGGCTAAAACAATCTTCTCCTCCAGATTTATAGTCCCATCTACAGTCGCCAATTTAACGATTGCGGCAAAGTGTGCTACATTGCTTTCATGGGCACCTGATTCGTATGCTTCTAAGATTGACATTTTCTATTTATGGTTTAAATTACTGTGCATTCGATACTTTCTTATTTCGTAAGCAGGATAGCTCCAAGATAATCGAAAACTTTTGTTTTATAATCGTTAAATCCGATATAGAAATCCTCAAAACGTTCCTTTAATGCTTTGTGATTTTCCAGATAATAGGTGTCGCAAGCTACATCTTGACATTCTAAAATGCCCCGTAGTTTATCTTCGTATTCGAGGATTTCTTTCTTTAGGTTAGATGTCTCCCTGGTTTTCGTCCCCATAACATGTTTGAACTGTTGCAAATGCTCAAAAAGATTGGGCGTGTTCTCTTTGAACACATGGGCATTCAACAGCCTATTGACGAATTCAATCTCATTTTCGATATAGCCAACAGTCGATTTCCACCATTCGGCATCATGATGGAACGCAGTCAGCAATTCTTCAGGGGTGTTTCTTTCTCCTAGCATCTTAGGGATTTCTTTATTGGATTAGACGGAAAATTACTTTATCCGGAAGGTTTTGGAAATGACCGTTATCAGTTCGGAAAAGAATTTGGAACCTCAAAGATTTTCTAGGATTCCAACTTTTAAGGTTTGATCTTTTTTACTAAAAGAGTATCCGATATATCAAAATCATGATAGCGGCCCCGAATATGCTCGTGTAAATCAATTCGTTATGTTTGGCCAACCAGTTCGGCAAAAAAACATCAAAGTTCTCTTTCGTGCTATCCGAATATTTTCGGGCAACTACCGTAAGCGGACAGAACCATTTGAACGCAAGCAACACCGAGCCTTCTGCTATGACGAGGCCAACACATTGCCAGACCCATTGGTCTATTTTGTTGATGATTACCGCATAAAGCAAGTAAAAGAGACCCCATTGAAGAACAACCAGATTACGGTGTGGACACTCTTGATGATGAGCAGTTCCCTTTTCATCGTAACATCAGATCAGTCCTCTTTTCTTTATTTCGACTTTTAACTTGTCGGTGATATCCCTACAATCGCAGTTCTTTTTATGTTCCAAATGCCATGCGATACGTTGGTCGGTAGTGGCATTTTTTGGCATTTTATGGGCTTGATCCCATGCTTTGTTTGTTTTCATAGTGCTACTTCATATTGGGCGTTTTGTCATTCTGACGCAGGAGGAATCCCACGTAAATTCGCTCCGTCAAACGGATTCCTCCCTCGTCGGAATGACATAAATTTAGAAAATGACAAACTAAAATGATATATTATAATAAACACTTTTTAAATTAAACTTCCAGTACACAAACTCCCCATCGGGATAGTGCCAAACGGCCTTGCCATATGTTGGTAGGTTGTAGCCATTTACATTTTTGATATTTGCTCTCCGGAGTAGAGAATGGATAGGTCTTCCTTTCATCCAGGGCAATCCGGTCCTCGGAAATAAAATTGACCAACTGTCCTTTTTCATTAAAATATAGAACGGCTGAAATTCTAGTGCCCTTGTTAGTGAAAACCGCCTTTACAGAGTAATCATCGATGGTTTTCCAGATAATCCGTTCATCGATTAGAGCTGCCGGTGCAAACATGCAGAGGTCGTTAAAAAAAGTAACCGTTTCGGTAGGGAACAGTTCAGGTTCATCCAATTCTACAACGGGAATTAGGGAAAGCACCTTGATGCGCATGCTGGCTGCTTGATTTTTATAGCAATGATACCCGTGGGTCGACAGACCCTTTATCTTGGCCTTCATAAAAAAAAGTCGGGCTGGGTCATGGAAAAAACTGTACTGTTCGGAAGTGAATTTGAACCAATCCTTGTCCCTGTCACGCATTTCGCCATCAAAAACGATTTTTACATTATACACCTTGGGCTTTCCAACTACACCAGCATATCTAAAAAAATTCTGGACTATAGTAGGTAGATTGATCGAGGTCCTTTTCGGTCAGGATCTCGGTTTGTGTTCTGGTTTTTTGTATTGTTGAGGTAATGTTTTTTTTATAGTTGTTTTTAAAATTGTGGGATGTAAAATTAATAATGGTTGTTATAAGAATAATGATATTGGTGATAGTGTTATATTTAGCATTGCTCCATGCGCTTAAAATCAAAAACTGTGATAAGGTCACCCCTATCAAAGCAACGATTGACCAATCTTCTTTTTTCAAAAGCAACAAAATGGTTGCCACCATAAAAAGTAATCCGGTTAGCAACCAAGAACTGCCCAAGGGTTTTGAAATTTATTTGGTAAACTGTGCCATTTCTCCCAAATCATAAGCTTTGGCAAAGCCCATAATATGGATGAGGCTATGGATTAAGACAAGTATCGTAAAAGCTATTTTCATCGGTTTTTAATTCAGACCTAACAGGTTTTTCTTTTATTCTACAAAACTCAATACATTTTAACAGCTCTCGAACAGGAATCATTGGAGGCAAATCTGTTAGGGCTTTAATAAATTACTTTCAGGTATTCTGGATTCAGTCCGTATGGTTTCCATATCCTTTATCAACAACCAATCATCCATTTTGGGATATTTTGTCGCTACCTCCGGAAACATCACGGACGAAATGATAATGGAATATATCAAAAATCAAGACAACAATGAAAAGGAGGATGGAGAAATTACCATAGTCGATTAGCTTTAGCCGCCTTTAGGCGGAACTCAAACCCATCGGTCTTTAGCAGATGGTAGTTTAGTTAATAATAACCCAAAGATATTTTGGTTTGAAGATGATTATACTTACCTACATCAGGGTGCTGTTTTTTTTGTGAAATTCAAGATGGGTGAGTTTTTATAGGACTCCGAGAGTAGTGAAAAGGGGCTGTGCAAAACATCCTTATGTTATAATAGGAAGGCTTGATTTTAGAGGAGTGACCGGCTCAATTTTCACTTTGCAACATTGGGTTTGCCACAATAACAAAGCTCCGCAATCGTTCGCGAAGCTTTTTTCTGACCACTAAACCGTCAACTTAAAACTCCTATGTTTTCTTGTTTTGCTATGTTACTCCTGCCCGCCCTACGGAAGGCTTGCCTTGGCCAATCTGGCTATTCGTCTTTTTGCTTATAGCTTACGACAAGAAAACTGGCCTCAGTTTTACCGATATTCTCAATAGAATGCTCACAGGTCTCATGCCAATGTATGTCACCTGACTTAAATTGTTTGTCAAGGTCATCTTGGGTATCGGATGTGTACTCCAGTTCATAATCGGAAAGGGCGTAAATAATTCGGTTGCTTCCCGAATGTATCGGTATTTTTTCTCCTTCGGGCAAGGTTACCATGGTGATCCTAAAATCATCATTGTCCAAAAGTAGTTTGGAAACATCAGGGGCGACGGAGTTCACATCTTTTTCCAAGGTGTTTTCTGCGCAAGCCGGCAATTTTGTATCTTTTTTAGAAAATGTTAACCATTCGGCGGTATCAGTACTGTTGTTTTTTGCGGCATGTTGCCCGGCGGTATGCGCATGTGCATCGCCTTTTTTCCAAGATTTGGAACCCATCTCCTCATCTTGCTCTTGCCAGGCTATGGTGTAATCCGTAAGGGAATAAATTACGCGTTCCTCGCCCGGATGCGCTGCCAATGCTTCGCCTTCGTTTAGGGTTACTTTGACTACTTTGGCATAGTCATTTTCAAATAGTACGACCGGACTCACCGTTTTCGTGGCAATCTCTTCTGAAGGTTCTTCACTTACGGCGTCTTTTTTGTCGGTGTTTTTACAGGACAAATACAGGGATGTAAATGCCACTAGCATAAAGATGGATAGGAATTGTTTTGTACGTTTCATAATTAGTATTATTTAGATGTTATGATATATTGATAAGGTAATAAATCTGCTTCCACCTCAAAATGGGTGTACCCGGCCTGCTTTAATTCGCTGATTACGGTATCTATGGAAATTTTATGGTGCTTGGGGCCAACTGGAATATCCGCATCAAAAAAATCGATGATGACCAGTTCGCCATTAGCTTTTAGTCCTTTTTTGACCTTGGCAAAATAATCTGGGCGGTTTTCTATGTGGTGATAGGTGTTTACGATAAGCACCATATCTACTTCCTTTTCTTCCAGACCGGGCGAATCGTACGGAATCTTTCTTGTGGTCAGTTGTTGTATGTTCTCTTTTTTGATCCGTTCGTTCAATAAGGCCTGAAACTCTTCATTTACGTCCGCAGCGATGACATTTGCACCATTTTTTGCCAACTTCACCGAAAAATATCCGGAGCCTGCACCAATATCCATAATTGTTTTGTCCGAGATATCGCCAAGAAATTCCAATACTTTTTCTGGTTTTTGGTAGGCATCCCGTTCGGGCGATTCAAAACGCTCTACAAGATCTTCCACCTTAGATTGGTGCATGTACTCATTTGCCGATCCCGGTGCATGGTCTTCTTTATTGTCGTGTCCAGTACGTTCGGTGCTGCTAGGGCCCGCAGCTTTTGTTTGGGATTGCTCCTTTTTATGTTCCTGCCCTTGGCAGGCTAACATAGTTCCGAGAGAAATCATAAAAATGGTTTTTTTCATGTGTCTTTCTTTAATTAATTTTAAAAATCATAGCTAATTTTTGATGACCAAAATAATCATTAACCGTATGTTTAAAAATGATTCTAATCATGTCGGCTTCATGTTATTAAGATTTAAAGCTTATTTTTTTGCCGATGTACCATGTAAGTGCTCCAAGTACCAAGTTTCCTGTACCCAGCATTGCTTCCATGGGTCTTTCCATAAAGGTGAAAAAAAGGATACCCAGGGCAAAAAAGATATAAATGATTTGGAATAAGGGGAAAAGCGGACTCTTAAAGGTATCACTATTGTTATAAGTTTCTTTCTTTTTACGGCGCAGTTGAAAAACACCCCATACCGTGAGCATGGAAGAAAGGGTAATCAGAAAGCCACAGTAGATTAAAATTTGTTCAAAAGTGCCTGTTAACAGCAGTAGGCTTGTGATAGCAAATTGAAGCCATAGTGCTTTTTTGGGAATTTCATTAGGCTTATTTTTAATACCCCGCCAAAAACGTATGTCTTGGGCCATTGCCGCGGTGACCCGTGGCCCTACCCAGATCATGGCACTAATACCGGATATCAACAGCAGCGAGATGCCAAGACCAAAGAGGTCGCCCATATCCCTGCCCATTATTTTTGTGGCGGCTATAGTTCCTATATCCACTTGCCCCACCAATTCCGGTACGGGTACGTGCTTTAAGAAAACAAATTGCAGCAGCGTGTAAATGACCGTAACAAATAATGTACCGCCGATAAGGGCATAGGTCAAGGACTTTTTAGGATTTTTTAGCTCTTCGGTAATGTAAACGGCCGCGTTCCAACCAGAGTAGGCATAGCTCACATAGATCAGTGCTATTGCAAAGGAGGAAGAAATAAGTGACGAAACCTTGGGAGGTTCCAAATAGGTATTGCCTTCAAATCCGGGCACCCATAGTCCAATGGCGATCAACACCACAATGAGCAACACCTTTAAAAGGGTACTTCCGTTTTGAAATCTGGCGCTTGTACGGAGGTCAAAAGTGTGCAATGCCGTAATCAGGGCCACAAGCGCAATACTGCTCCATACAGGATTTAGTTCCGCATAGGGAAAATACGCCATAACCGCAATGGCCGACAGGGCTACCGGTGCCGCAAAGCCCACCGTAAGCGATACCCACCCTGCCAGATAGCCGATAAAGGGTGAATATAATTTGGACAAGTAGTGGTACTCGCCGCCCGATTTTTTGAATACCGTACCAATTTCTGCATAACTAAATGCCCCAGACAAAGCCAAAAGGCCGCCTAGTACCCATAACAATAGCACCGCCATAGGATCGTTAATATCCTTCAGCTGAAACCCCAGGCTCGTAAAGACCCCTGTGCCGATCATATTGGCAACGACCAAAGCGACCGCGGTAAGGGTACTTACTTTATGGAGGGTGTTATTTTTCAAGTTAGGTTTTCATTTAAGTTGCATTACTTTTATGCTATGGGAATAGTAAGAAAAACGAAATCGGTAAACGCTGTGTTATGCCTATTCGAGCAAAAAAGAAAGGCAACAGCAGCAGTAGTAGATTTGGTAGCAAGGCTTAATAAAAAATGAACAAGACCACCGTTTAGAGAATTCTTGATAGGTTGGAAAGAGAAGGGCTTATCCATTCTTTTTTGGGTAAGGACGGGCTAAGATGGTATGCAAAATGTAACGGATGCCCGCAGGGCGTTCACAAGGATACGCACCCGAATTTTCAATGCAGTAACTGGGGTAAAGTTGTTTGTTTAGATGTTGAGGTGACCCTTCCAAAAGTAATGAATTTTAAGATAGATCATGCCACTTTGCTTTTAATGGAGCTTTATAAGGCTTGTTTAGTTTAATTTTTGCTTTTTCGGGATGCTTTTATAAGCTTTTCCATTTCTTATCTTTTAGAAAATCACTTCTTCAACTGCTTTCCTCGGCGCAAAAGGCTGAACTTCAGCATAGCCTATTCGCATGATGATTGTCGGAAATTCATCGTTTATCGAGAGTTCCTTTTGTAATCCACTCGCCAATGATTCGATTTCGCAAGGCGGGTTCAAATAGGAGTTGGCAATACCCAATTCGGTCAATTTGAGCAAAATTCATTCAAGGTACATGCCCAGCTTCACCCATTCTTCGTGGCTGTCCGTTTTTGTAGTTAAAATAACAAAGTGCGAGGATGAATCAATCTTTTTTACATCGGATTTGTTCTGTTTTTCTGGCGTCAAGAATGATTTTACAATGGCCCGCCCCATAAATTTTGGAGTGGATGGTGAGCCCATCACTTTATAGGTCAATCCGTTATTGGTGTTTTTTACGTGACTTTTATTAAAGCGCATCCAAGAAAGCAGTTCGTTTTTAAACCCATCATCGTTCATTTGGACGGTATTGCCCTTTTTGATATAGTTTTTAATAATGGAAAAATGATTACTACCCTTTATAAAATAATGGGCATTGATATTTTCTTCCTGAGATATAGATTTTAATTGGTCCAAGAGGTTTTCGGAAACAATCCATCCATTGTAAATTGCTTTGTTGGACTGTCTTTTTTCAATGGTTTGCAGCACGGACTTATCAGAATCAATACTGGATTCCTTAAGAGTTATATTGATAAAATATATTCCTTTCGGAGATTTTTGAATCTCTAAATTTGTACTGTATCCAAATGACGATGCTGCTTGGCACAAGTTCTCCGTCGCACAGCCCAAGCCCACGTAAAGTTCACGATGTGTTGGGTCAACAATAGGCAAAGCAAAATCAAAATCGGGATGGATCTCGATACTAGTTTCGTCAATCTTAAATTTCCAAGGTTGGCTGTTATGG
This sequence comes from Maribacter sp. ACAM166, assembly GCF_005771495.1. Lineage (GTDB taxonomy): Bacteria > Bacteroidota > Bacteroidia > Flavobacteriales > Flavobacteriaceae > Maribacter. The sequence goes on along the minus strand of NZ_VAUW01000003.1, from coordinate 201,715 downwards.
CCTGATGGGGCTTTGGTTGCGTAGCGGATGAGTTCTTTTAAATTTTTCATTTATAATAGATTTAACCAGTATTTTTGATCATCCGCCTATCCCTCAAAGCCCAATAAATTCCCTTGACATCCTCCGCCCAATCGTCATACATAAATATCAAAGTAATTTCTTCAACGGTCTCCAAAATACCTATGATCATCATCGCATAGAACAACCCATAAACAGGGCCAAAGAACAGGGCCAAGAGAATAAAAACGCCTTGTAGCACGGCGGAAGTTTTTGCCAAATACGTATGAAAAGCGGTGATCTTACCATATTTATGGAAGGCGATCGCCATCTGTAAAAGATGAGGAGAAAAGGCGATGGCTATCAGCAAGAGATTTTCACGGATAAAGGAATTCTCAAAAGTCCAAAGTCCGATGAGTCCCATGGCAAACGTGAGTTGATCGCCCATGGAATCGAGTTGCGAACCTCTTTTGCTACTGATCTTCAGTTTTCTGGCCAGATAGCCGTCGATGGCATCGGTACTGTAACTGACGAGCAAAAACCAAGTGAAAAGCGCTCGCTCATCCAACAAGATCAAGGCCAACAATACCGGAACAGCTGCGATGCGGTAGGACGAAAACCAATCGGCGATATTGAAGCTTTTGAATGTCAGCATATCAGTTTCCCGTTTCCAAAAGTTGGTGGAGCTTGATAATGACCTTTTCCACGTATAGCGACACATCACTAATTATGGACTCGCCCGTTATCGCATCTACCCCTTCCATTTTTCCGCTCCCTTCGCCAGAAGTGGACAGCACGACCATTTTACTTTTCAGTCCCGGATTTTTGTCCATAAACAACTGGACTGCTTCCGGTGGTTTGCGATACTCCCAAGTATGGATCAAAAGTATCGCGTCGAAACCGGAAACATCCATATTTTCCAAAGCCGAAATATCTACGACCTTTATAAAAATAGCATTGGATTTGTAGTGGTCTACTATTCCTTCGACTACGGAGTTTTTAAATTCGCTTCCTTGGGCAGCGATCAAAAGGCTACGAGCCAAGGTTGGGGAATTGACCTCGTAGGCCTGCACGGTTTCCATTGAATAGGTGTACCGATACCATAGTGCAAAACCAAATAAAAAAACAAGAACGGCCAACAGACCGTACAGCACGAATCTAAAATTTTTCATCCCTTTAATTTTTAGTAATTTATCCTTCCTTTCCAAGTTCATGCGTTTCCAAATGATGCTTTAACAATTGTTGTAGGCTTTCGAGATAATCATTTAATTGCTCTTCGTCCATTTTGGGATGGGGTTTCTCGGGTAAGGTCAAAGGCTCCTCGTCGAGATAGCGGTAGAGCTCGGGGTAATCGGTTTCGATTTTGGTGGTCAACGTCGTAATTTCTTCCAGTATTTGTTTTGAATTCTTCATGTTAAGCAATTTAAAGATTTAACACTATGGGCCAATTTTTCACCATCGATGGCGTACTCGGTCTGGGCAAAGATTTCTTTTCGGTTTTGCCGAAACATTTTTAAAAAATAGGGCTCGGGACCATTGTTTTTTATGCTCATGATGGTAAGTGTTTTTACGATTGCCTATCAAATGTAGTATGGAAGCGTTATTCCCAAAATGACCATAATCATGTGACGTAATCGCGACGGACTGACGGGAGTCATTTTACCCAATCAGGTATCCGGTTACTTTTATATAGAAATTTAAAAAGTGATGTGATGAATACCATTTTATACGCTACCGATTATTCGGAAAAGTCAGTAGCCGCTCTGCATTATGCCTACGGACTGAGCAAAAAACTGAACGCGCAGTTGGTGGCTATTCATGTGTTCGATATGCAGATCAACTGGGCAAGTGCAGTATCGCTGACCTATTCGCGCAGGGAGGTGAAGGCATTCGCAAAGGACAAGGAAAAACTACAAGCTTACTGCGCCCGCCATTTGGGCAACGACCCCGATAAACTCAACATTTCGATAAAAATTGTGGAGGACGAAACGATATGGGAAGGCATTCTCGAAAAGGCCGACGAAACCGAAACCGATTTGATTGTAGTGGGCACCAAAGGCGATAGCCCGTTACGCAAGTTTTTTCTCGGCAGCACCGCCGCCGCCCTCATCGAAAAGGCCTATTGCCCGGTACTGGCCATACCACTCGGCACCAAGTATAACGAGTTGCAGCTTATCGTTTATGCCTCCGATTTTGAAGGTTCCGACATTTTTACCATCGAGGATCTCGTCAGGCTTGCCGAACCTTTTGATGCGGAGATTCGTTTGGTACATATTACGGACAAGGACAAAAAAACCGCAGAAGACCAACTGCATTGGTTCAAGAACATGCTGCGCCATAAGGTCGTTTATAAAAAGACACGTTTTGACCTGCGTTACGGGGAGGATATTTTTGCCGCCTTACAAAATTATGTCAACGAAATCGAACCTGATATGATCGTCATGTTGGAACGCGAGGGTCATGGCCTGATCAAAGACTTGCGACATCGCGATCTGGTCAAACGCATGAAGAGCGAAGGACATTTTCCGCTATTGAGCTTCAACAAAAAGAATATTGGGCGTGAACAAAGAAGAGGTCAAGAATTTGGAGAACAAAAAATCTAAAGCACAATGATAACATCCGAAGAAATACACAAAACCATTTCCATCAGACTTGATGGCACCGTTTTAAAAGGAACGCTGGTCGTACCCGAAAAGGCCATCGGTATGGTCATCTTCTCCCATGGTAGCGGAAGTAGCCGCCTGAGTCCCAGAAACAATTATGTCGCCGAGGTATTACAGAAAAAAGGTCTCGCCACTTTGCTCTTCGACCTGTTGACGGAAGATGAAGACCGCATTTATGAAAACCGGTTCAATATCGATTTGCTCACGATGCGACTGATCGACGTAACCCAATGGGTACAACACCAAAAAGAACTCAAAAAATTGCCTATCGGGTATTTCGGGGCGAGCACGGGCGCGGCTTCCGCATTGCGAGCAGCAGCTTTTTACGGTAAAGATATCAAGGCGGTCGTTTCAAGGGGAGGCAGACCAGATATGGCCCTACCGGATCTTCATAAAGTAACCGCTGCCACACTTTTGATAATTGGAGGCTGGGACAATGTGGTCATCGAACTTAACGAAAAAGCCTTTGAAAAATTGCAAGGCACCAAAAAACTGGAGATCATTCCACATGCCACCCACTTGTTCGAGGAACCCGGAAAATTGCAGGAAGTCGCCCGAATTTCGGCGGAATGGTTTGTAAAACAGTTGTTGAACAAAACATCGGAAAGCCATGTTTGAAGATAGAATCGATGCGGGAACGCAACTCGCGAAAAAACTGCTAAAGTTCAAAAACGAAAACGTAGTGGTAATAGCCGTTCCCCGAGGCGGATTGCCCATTGGCGCCCTAGTGGCAAAGGCTCTGAAAGCCCCTTTAGATGTAGCCCTGACCAAAAAGATAGGCCACCCTTACCATAAAGAGTTTGCCATCGGTGCCGCAAGCCTCGAAGATATTATATTGACCGATGCTATGGGCATTACCCAAGGATATATCGAGGAAGAAGTAGCCCGGATACGAAAAAAACTAAGGCAGCGCCACGACCAATATTACAGGAACAATACGCCTCAAAAACTAACGGACAAAACCGTGATTATCGTTGATGACGGCATCGCGACCGGCAATACGCTGTTGGCAACCGTAGAACTGGTCAGTAAACAAAAACCGAAAAAGATAATCGTAGCGATTCCCGTTGCCCCGAACTCGGGCATACATAAATTTGAAACCAACACCAACGTAAATGAAATAATTTGTCTGCTCGTTCCGCAAAATTTTCGGGCGGTAGGACAATTTTATCGGGTATTCGAACAGGTTTCGGATCAAGAAGCAATCGCGATTTTGGAGGAATTTGGGGGTTGATGCTTTCGCGCTATTTTTTATTCAGAAAACATTTCCTTTTTTGTCGTTCCTACGAAAGTAGTAATCTGTTTAAGGGAGCAACTGGTTGTGGGATTCCACATACACTTCGGCAAGCTCTGCAACCACCTCGAAATAACAACTTGCCCTTACCTCGCACTCACTTCTTTATCGCCCGTACCGTAACAAAAGACCCTTTGCCAAAATCCGTTTTTGGAACTTGCACCTCTTCAATATCCTCCAATTTTCCGAACAGAGTCTGGTTGAATTCCAAATCTTTGAATCCAGTCTCCTTAAGAAGATTTTTAATTCGATCAACGGTATAAAAACGGGCATTCTGATAAAAATTACTGCGATGCCGTTTTTCATGGTATTGCTTGGCAATTTCGCGATCGCTATCCAAGAAACCTATAATAATCGAGGCATTTGGTTTCAGTACCCTGTGGGCTTCTTTAAAAGCACTTTTGATATCCTTTAAAAAACAAACGGTAACGAAAAGCACGAAATCGAACTTCATAGCCGCATAGGGCAAACGTTCGGCGACCCCGTCCATAATTTCGATTCCTCTTTTTTGTGCCAGTCTGGCCATTTCGGCAGAGGGTTCTATACCTTCTTTAATGCCCAAAGGTTCGGAAAACCTTCCGGTACCGACTCCGACCTCTATCCCATGAAGGTTCTGGGGCAGCTTTAAAAACTGTTCCTGTAAAGCCAAAATTTCAGACTGATAAGCCTCAGGGTGGTTTTCATACCACTTCTCGTATTCCGTGACGTGTGCGTCAAATGCTTTTGTAGTTTCCATATAGTTTTATTTTTCCTAAAGTTGCCAAGTAAATATGCAAACCACAATGACGAAAATCAATTTACCCTAGACTTTTTGCAAAACCTTAGGCATTAGATTTACGATATGCCTGTTTACCACGCTTTACAAGCGACAAGACACCGCCAAAAGCATAAAACTACTTTTAACCGGTGTCTTGTACAACCAACCAAACTATGTGAACACCCTATTCCTGCATAATACCAAAGGTAACTTTGGCGTTGACACGGTATTCGGATATTTTATTGTCCTTTACGCAAACCTGCATATCATTGATATAGACGGATTTAATGTTCTTTACGGACTTGGATGCCTCATTTACAATGTTTTGTACGGCGTCTTCAAAACTCTTGGTCGAGTTGCCTAAAATCTCTATTACTTTTAAAACTGACATAACTTTCTGTTTTTAAAATTAGATATTATTAAGATGGACGTATCCGTTCATCGCCTCAAAATTAAGGGCGTGGCGAGCGCATCACAATGACGTGGGTCAGTTTGGGAAGAAAAAAAGAAAAGAGAGAAAAGACTCAAAAGTTATGAGTTATGAGTGCGGAGATATAAGTTGATTTTGTCATTCCGAGGCACGAGAAATCCCACGCACAGACACGCCCATTGATCCGTTCAACGGATTCCTCTTGAGTCAGAACGACAAGAAAAAAGAGAGAAAAGCGAAAACACCCTAAGAAACCTTCCCCTTGAATAAACAACGTTGTACCGCTCCCAAAAGATCCTGAAGTTCAAAGGGTTTGGTCAGATATTCGTCGGCACCGGCCTCAATACCTAAATTAATATCTGCCTTTTCGGACTTCGCACTAAAGAAAATAAAGGGAACGCGTTTTAAGTCCGCAGAGTTGCCCAAGATACCTAGTAAAGTAAGTCCGTCCATTTCGGGCATCCGCATATCGCAGATGATGAGGTCTGGCGGAGAAGATAGAATATGGTCAAGTCCCTCTTTTCCGTTCTTGGCGGTCGTTACTTGATATCCCTCAAGTTCCAAAATTTCGGCGGTACTCTCCCGTATGTCGGCGTAATCTTCAATAAGCACAATAGATACCATAGGCAAACTTGTTTTGGGGCAAAAATCAAGAAACAAAATACTTCCTAAGCACCTAAGCACCTAAGCACCTAAGCACCTAAGCACCTAAGCACCTAAGCACCTAATAAAAATTAATTTAGTACTCTTTGCAGGAAAAATCCTAAAAAAAATGTTAAAATCCTAAAAAAATGTTAAAGCCCAAAAAGGAAGGTATAGTTAATTAAAGTATCCGGCTACCTAATATTAAAATTCCCCGAAATTATTTCGGCCAACTGACCTGTATCATTTCTAATAGACTCTCTACATCTTACTTTTAAACCCTTGATAAAAATACTAAAAACAAACACATGAAAATATTGATGTTTGGGTGGGAGTACCCGCCAAATATTACGGGAGGATTGGCGACCGCTTGCCACGGTCTCGTACAAGGTCTACGTAAAGCGGGCCATGACATTACCTTCGTAATCCCCAAAGCGGAAGAAGAAATCTCAACGGATCGGTTCCGTTTGATAAGTGCCAGTAATGTGGTACTCCCCGACCGCCCCGATAGCAATACGACCGCACTATTGAACCGCCATCTACCCCATGTAGGCCAACGGGATTTTCTAAAAAAAGAGACCTACCAATTTTCGGGCGCCTACGGCCCCAACCTTTTGGAAGAGGTTCATTGGTTGGCCGTGGTGGCCGCAAAACTGGCCAAGGATTTGGAGTTCGACGTAATCCATGCACATGACTGGCTTACCTATTTGGCGGGAATGGTGGCCAAGGAAATCAGCGGAAAACCATTGGTGGTTCATATACATGCCACCGAGTTCGATCGTTCGGCAAGGATCAATCCGCAGGTGTATGAAATAGAACGGCAGGGCATGCTGACGGCGAACAAAGTGATGGCGGTAAGCAACCTTACCCGCACTACCATCATCAATAAGTATAAAATTGCCCCGGGAAAAGTCGTTACGACCTATAACGGGGTACTACAAAAGAATAGCGAACCCGATGTATACCCTAAAACCTTGGAACATAAAATCGTAACATTTTTAGGAAGGATCACCTACCAAAAAGGCCCTGAATATTTTGTGGATGCAGCTGAAAAAGTACTCAAGAAAAACAAGAACGTACGTTTCGTTATGGCCGGTTCGGGCGATCTGATGCAAGAAATGATCCAAAAAGTAGCGGTCAAAAGGATGTCGCACCGCTTTCATTTTACGGGCTATTTGAAAAACAGGGAGGTAGATCAAATGCTCTCCATAAGTGATGTTTTTGTCATGCCGTCGGTATCGGAACCTTTCGGTATCGCCCCCTTGGAGGCCATTCGATCCGATGTACCGGTGATCATTTCAAGGCAATCGGGCGTGGCCGAGGTGTTGCCCAATGCCTTGCTCGTCGATTATTGGGACACCGATCAGCTCGCCGAGGCCATCAACGGACTGCTCAATTATACGTCCCTCTCCAAGACCGTGAAGGAATTCGGAAGCAGGACATTAGAACACCTTACTTGGGACCATACAGCGGCAAAAGTTGCGGCTACTTACGCATCCGTAGCCTAAACCAAAAGAAAACATGATACAGATCTGCCTTATTTTTCAAGTCCATCAACCCTTTCGCCTAAGAAACTTCCACTTCTTTGAAATTGGCGGACGCTATCCTTATTTTGATGAGGAAAAGAATGCAAAGATCATCCGACAGGTAGCGGAGAACAGTTATTTGCCCACCAATCGTTTGCTCCAAGATCTTATAAAGTCATACGGTACTAAAATCAAGATCGGTCTTGCTATTTCGGGCTGTGCCTTGGATCAAATGGAAGCTTATTTCCCAGAGGTCTTGGAAAGTTTTCAGCAATTGGTTGCGACCGGCAATGTTGAACTCTTGGGCCAGACCTATTCCGGGTCATTGTCTTCGGTAAAAGATGCTTCCCTTTTCGCTGATGAGGTATCGGACCATAAAAAACGCCTTTTTACCCTATTCCGAAAAAGGCCAAAAACCTTCTTCAATACGGGTCTCGTCTATTCGGACAAGATCGGGAAACTCATCGCCGACCAAGGTTTCAAAGCTGCCGTCATTGAAGGTGCAACCCCAATTTTTGAAGGGCGCAACCTTAATAGGATATATGAAAGCACGACTGCCCCACCGCTAAAATTGCTTTTGAGGAACACTTCATTGAGCGATGATATTGCTTTTCGATTTGCCCGTCATGATTGGAGCGAATGGCCATTGACCTCCGAAAAATATATCGGTTGGCTAAAACAGCTTTCCCCAGACGACCAAACCGTAACCTTAGCAATGGACTATGCCACTTTTGGGGAACACCACAAAAAGGAAACGGGCATTTTTGATTTTCTACAGTATCTATTGGAAAATCTGGTACAAGAAAACAATTTCAAATTGTGCCCGCCACAGTCGGCATTGAAAACGGGTAAAAAGGAGGAAAAACTTCAGGTGCCCAATGCGATTTCATGGTCTGGGATCCAAAAAAATCTATCCGCTTGGGAAAACAATGAACTTCAAATTGAAGCCATAGAAAGAGTCTATGCGCTAAAAAACGACCTGAAATTGATCAATGACAAAGAATTATCACGGAATTGGGAGTACCTAAAGTCCGCCGATCATTTTTTATATATGGATGAAAAAAACGGGGGCAATCCGTATGAAAACGCCTATGATGCTTTTCTCAAATACATGAACGTTTTGTCGGATCTTGAACTCAAAGTCAAAAATAAGGTCAAAGCAAAATCAGCTACCGTAGAAAAAAAACATAGAAAGAAACATGGAAGAAGACAAAAAATTGAAAGCACTTGAAAGTCCAGACCGTCTTTTCGAAATCAGTTGGGAAGTCTGTAACAAGATCGGCGGTATCCACACCGTACTATCGACAAAGGCTTCCTTGATGCAGAAAACTTTTGGGGACGGTTTTATCATGATCGGTCCCGATCTCTACAAAGGCGAAACCGGCAATAGGGAATTCTTGGAAGAACCCGAACTGTTCAAGGATTGGAAAAACCAGTTCAATGTTGACGGCCTGAAAATACGTGCCGGAAGATGGGATATTCCCAGCAAACCGATGGTTGTTTTAGTGGATTTTTCTCCGCTCTTTACAAAAAAGGATGCCATTCTCAGCGAACTGTGGGCCAAGAACAAACTCGATTCGCTCATGGGCGGATGGAACTATATCGAACCCGCCCTGTTCGGGGTGGCCTCTGGCAAGGTCATCGAGAATTACAATCGATTCTATCTTCGGCCCGATCAGCATACCTTGGCGCATTTTCACGAATGGATGACCGGCGCAGGGGTGCTTTACCTTGAAAATTCGGCACCCGAGATCGCCACGGTATTTACCACCCATGCGACCGTTACCGGCAGAACATTGTGTGGCGGCGGTCAACCCTTTTATAGTCGGTTCGATACATATAACGGCGATCAGGTCGCCAAGGAGAACAACGTATCGGCACAACATTCCCTAGAAAAGACCGCCGCCATTACCGCCGATGTCTTTACCACGGTCAGCGACAATACGGCGAGAGAGTGCCAACAATTGTTGGGCAAGGCCGTTGACAAGGTAACCACCAACGGATTTGACGATTCGTTCTTACCACAAAGCGAAACGTTCGAAAAGAAGCAGTCGGCATCGCGCGAGCTATTATTAAAGGTCGCTTCGGCGGTAATAGGCCATAAAGTACCGGACGATGCTTTTCTTGTAGCCACCAGCGGCCGGTACGAATACCACAACAAGGGTATCGATATTTTTATCGATGCGTTGGGCGATTTACATCAAAAAGACGATGTACAACCTCAGACCATCGCCTTTGTATTCGTGCCCGCGAACCATACCATTGCGATTCCCGAAGTGCGAATTGGTATTGAAACAGGTAGTTTTACAAAAGGCAATGCCCCGAACGCACTTACCCATTACCTGCAAGATCCCGATAATGATATCATTTTCAAACAGATCCAAAACAGCGGTTTTGACAATTCGGAAAACTCCAAGGTCAAAATCATCTATGCCCCGATCTATCTTGACGGTGCCGATGGTATTTTCGACCTATCCTACTACGAGGTGCTTATCGGGTTAGACCTGACCGTTTTTCCATCATATTACGAACCTTTTGGGTACACCCCTTTGGAAAGTCTTGCTTTTCAAGTACCAACCGTAACCACCACATTGACCGGCTTCGGAAAACAAGTGAAATCGAATCTGAAGGATTATAAAGAGGGCATGTTGGTCATAGAACGCTCCGATTTTAACGACCGTACCGTTACCGAACAGATCGCCAATTATATTTTTGGCTTCGGCCAAAAGGATGCGTTGCAAATGAAGTCCGCTCGCAAAAAGGCCTTTGACATTTCACGCTTCTTTCTTTGGGAGAATCTGATCCAAAACTACAAAACGTGCTATGCTTTGGCCTTGAACAGACAGGGCCTGCGTACCAAAACGATGGTACGGTTGCGCGAGATGACACCGAAAATAGTCGTACCACAAGCAAAATCCAACGAACCGATCTGGAAGAAGGCCATGGTAAAATTCAAAGTGCCCGACAGTCTGAAGGCCTTGGAAAAACTGGCAAAAAATCTCTGGTGGACGTGGCATTGCGAAGCGGGCGCACTCTTCCGTTCCATTGATTCGGGATTATGGGAAGAATCCGGTCACAATCCCATTGCCCTATTGAGTTCGTTGGATTATGACCGTTTCCTACAACTTGAAAGGGATACCGATTTCATGGGCCGTTTAAATACCATTTCCGAAGAATTCGATGGCTATATGCAAGAGGCTTCTGAAAAAATAGGCCCCAAAGTAGCCTATCTGTGTATGGAATACGGCCTGCACGAATCCGTACCTATTTATTCTGGCGGATTGGGTATTTTGGCAGGGGATTATTTAAAGGAGGCCAGCGACCAAAATACCGACTTGGTCGCCTTCGGATTGCTCTATCGGTACGGTTATTTCGAACAAGGACTTACCCTGCATGGCGATCAAACGGCCAATTACGTCAAACAGCATTTTACCATGTTGCCCATTTCGCCGGTAACCGATGCCGATGGCAATCGCCTGATTTTGCCCCTTCCCCTTCGCGGTCCGATCATCAACGTACAGGTCTGGCGGATGGATGTTGGCCGTGTTCCCCTGTACCTCTTCGATACGGACATCCCCGAGAACAGCGACGAGAACAAAAAAATAACCCACAATCTTTATGGCGGGGACAACGACAACCGTTTTCGGCAAGAATTGCTGCTGGCGATAAATACGGTGCAATTGCTTGAAAAACTGGAGTGGAAACCAAATCTGTTCCATTACAACGAAGGCCACACGGCATTTACGGGACTGATCCGTATCGTGAAGCTCGTGGTACAGGAAAATCTGAGTTTTGAGGAAGCCGGACAGTTCGTAAGGGCCTCTACACTGTTCACTACCCACACCCCCGTGCCCGCCGGACAGCATCTTTTTGGCGAGGTGCTGTTGCGCAGCTATCAAGCACACTTTGCCGAGACCATGAACATGCCTTGGGAACAATTTCTGGGGCTGGGCAAACTGAATCCATCCAATCCCGATGAAGCTTTCTCCATGACCTATTTGGCCGCTAGAACAGCGGGCGAAATCAATACGGTTAGTGCAATACATGCCGAAGTGACCCAAAAATTGTTCGCACCGATATGGAAAGGGTTTCTGCCCGAAGAACTCGAAATCAAAAACGTGACCAATGGGGTACATTTTGGTACATGGACGGCTTACCAATGGAAATCGATCTTCAAGCAGACTTTTGGCGAAGATTTTATACAGGATGTTTCGAACGCGAAATATTGGGCCAAGGCCAGGGAAATTCCTTCCAAAAAAATAATGGAAATCAAAAAAGAAATGAAGACGGTCTTGATAGATTCCGTAAAAAAAAGGATGCTCTCCCTTCATTCCGCCTCCAAGGAACTATACGGTTCCCTGAACAGTTTAGACGATGGCGATCTGCTTATCGGCTTTGCCCGACGCTTTGCCACCTACAAGCGTGCGGATCTTCTTTTCAAGGACTTGGTTAGACTTTCGAAAATACTGAACCATACGGATCGGCCCGTTAAAATTATTTTTGCAGGGAAGGCGCACCCCGCTGATGAAACCGGTCAAGGAATCATCAGGCATATCGTAGAACTTTCCCAACGGCCTGAATTTATGGGCAAACTATTCTTTATCCAAAATTACGACATGGCCTTGGCGCGATTGCTGGTTCAAGGATGCGATGTTTGGCTGAACATGCCCGAACGCGGGCATGAAGCCTCGGGCACTAGCGGTATGAAAGCGGTACTGAACGGCACCTTGAACTTTAGCGTGTTGGACGGTTGGTGGGCAGAGGGCTATCGTGAAGATGCCGGATGGTGCCTTCCCAAAGAAAAAATCTACGACAATGATGAGGATCAAGACGATCTCGATGCCGAGATGGTCTTTAATATGCTGGAACACGAGATCATTCCCGAATATTTTGAAAGGAATGCCCAAGGAATTCCTGAAAAATGGGCGGACAAGATCAAGAACGCCTTTGCCCATATCGCTCCCCATTTTACTACGGCCCGAATGCTACACGAATATGCCCACAACTATTATGACAAAATGTACGAACGCATACAGAAATTGCAAAAAAACGATTATGAACAGCTAAAATACTTGGTGGAATGGAGCAAGCATATCAACGAAAATTGGGATAAGATCTCCGTTGTGGACGTTCAGGTTTCCGATGGTATCAAACCCTTGGAACTGGGCGAAAAATTCAAGGCCGAAGTTACCTTGGACCTAAGCGGACTCTCCCCTGATGATATTGGGGTAGAACTGGTCATTGCCAAACGTGCCGACGACGGCAACTATCGGGTCCGTCAAGCGGAAGAATTGAAAAAGGTCTCCCATAAAAAGCACCGAACGCTGTACAAGGGCGAAGCTACGGCATCAATGACAGGAGCCTTTCAGTACGATATCCGCTTTTACCCAAAGAACAAAGGGTTGAACCACCGTCGAGATCTGCCTTTAGTGGAATGGATATAGAATGGGATAGCGTTTGACCTACCAGTTTTTACCGAAATAAATAGGACACAAACGGAAACCGGTCAGGTCTAACAACAAATTCGATAAAGTAAAAATGAAAATTATGATAAAAGATTTAAGCACTAAAACATGTATTGATATGCTCGCCAAAAACTACATAGGCCGTTTGGGTTTTATAGCAAAGGGAGAACCTTATATCATTCCCGTTACCTATTACTATTACGATAAAGACCATAACAGTATTATCAGCTATTCAGCGGAAGGCCACAAAATAGAAGCTATGCGAAAAAATCGCAACGTTTCCTTGGAGGTGGATGAGATTACCTCGGTAAACCATTGGCGATCGGTGCTGGTACACGGTCTGTTCGAAGAACTAGAGCAGATTGATGCCAAATACCTGTTGCACCAGTTTGCCGAGGGCGTGAAGAAGGTCATCACGGAAAGGGAACACGAACACCCCCAATTCATCGGCGAGTTTTCGGCCAAGCTGAAAGGAGAAGGAATCCCGGTGGTCTATCGCATCAAGATACGTGAGATTACGGGAAAAAAACGGCAGGGTTGAAATCTCTTTTTGTAAATCAGGACTCATAAAACCGCGCAAGAATGAAAACGGACACCGTAATACCCGAAGCCATAAGGTCGCAAAACGAATTTAAAAATAAGTTCAGTTTTTGGGAGATGTACGGCTCTTTTACCTCCCTCCCTAGCGCCATGACAAGAATGATAGGGAACCATAAACGCAAGCTCGTGGATCCCGATTTTTTGAAGCGTTTGCAATTGGCCGTGACCGAAGTGAGCGGATGCCCAGCCTGCTCTTATTTTCATACCAAAATGGCCTTGCAGCAAGGCATGAGCGGTGAGGAAATAAGCAGTTTTTTAAGTGGTGGCGACCAATACATAAAGCCGGAAGAAGCAAAAGCGATTATGTTCGCCAAGCATTTTGCCGATTCAAGGGGTTTTCCCAAGAAATACGCATATGATGCCATCGTGAAGGAATATGACGAAAAAGAAGCGGGTATCATGCTTTCCGCCGTGCAGTTCATGATTTCGGGCAATATGTACGGCATTCCTTATAGTGCATTTCAGTCTAGGCTTAAGGGGACACCGTTCAAAGGGAGTTCCTTGTTTTATGAACTGGGGATGTTGATAGCCGGTGCTCTTATATTACCAATTGCATTTGTTCATGGGGCATTAAGAGAGTTAATGGGTTTACCAAATAAAAGACTCGACAAAAATACGAAGGATGATGAGGTTCAAACTAGTAGAAATATGGGCAACTGATCTGAATCATTGTATAAAAAGACCAACCATGTGAATTTTGATTTTCCGATTCCAAAAAAAAATGAAAAAAATGAAAAACTACATCAAACGCTTCAGCGAAATAGACATCAATGACGTACCCATCGTAGGTGGAAAAAATGCCTCTTTGGGGGAAATGTTCCAAAAATTGACATCCAAAGGCGTACAAGTACCGGACGGATTCGCAACGACCTCGGAAGCCTATTGGCTCTTTTTGGAGGAAGCTGGCATAAAGGACAGCTTAGCCCAAGAAATAAAAAAACTGGACAAAAAGGAATTCTCCAATTTAAGGGAAGTCGGTAAGTCCATTCGACAGACGATCGCCGATGCCGAGTTTCCGGAGGCCATCAAGAAGTCGGTAAAAGAAGGCTATGAAAATCTGGTCAAGGAATATGGAGAAGGAATTTCCATGGCCGTGCGAAGTAGTGCCACAGCCGAAGATTTGCCCAATGCCAGTTTCGCGGGCCAACAAGAAACCTATCTCAACGTAAAGGGTTTTAGCGAACTCATCGCCGCCTGCCATAAGTGTTATGCCTCGTTGTTTACCGATCGTGCGATAAAATATCGTGAGGACAATGGTTTTGACCAGATGGAGGTAGCACTTTCCATCGGGGTGCAATTGATGGTCCGCGCCGATCTGGCCTGTTCGGGGGTAAACTTTACCCTCGATCCCGATACCGGTTTTGATGATGTGGTCTTGATATCGGGGGTTTGGGGGTTGGGAGAGAACATCGTACAGGGTAGCGTTAACCCCGATGATTTTTATGTGTTCAAACCGAGTATAAAAAAAGGCATCCGCCAGCCCATAATTTCACGAAATTTGGGAAGCAAGAAAAAGACTATGGTCTATGATGAATCGGGCAACGGCACTTTGAATCTGGACACTTCATTGGAAAAACAGGAACAATACGTCCTAACCGACAGGGAAGTGCTAAAACTGGCCGAATGGTCCATGATCATCGAAGAACATTACCAACGCCCAATGGACATCGAATGGGCCAAGGACGGAAAAAATGACCAACTGTTTATCGTACAAGCTAGGCCAGAAACGGTACAGAGTGCCATCACGAACAAACTCAAAATTACCACTTTTACACTCCTCGAAAAGGGCAAGATACTGACCAAGGGAATGGGCCTCGGGAATAAAATAGCCGCCGGTAAGGCACGGGTGCTGCATTCTCCCCAAGAATCGGACAAACTACAAAAGGGCGAAATTCTGGTTACGGAAAGAACCGATCCCGATTGGGATCCGATACTCAAAAAAGCGGCGGGTATCATTACCGACCAGGGCGGGCGCACCAGCCATGCCGCCATCGTTGCCCGTGAAGTCGGAGCAGCGGCCATTGTGGGGGCCATAGATGCCACAAAATCCATCAAAGACGGACAGGAAATCACTATTTCTTGCGCCGAGGGCGATACGGGTATCGCCTATGAAGGGCGTTTGAAATGGAACGAACAGGAAGTCGATACCCAAGCCCTTAGAAAACCTAAGACCCAACCCATGTTGATCTTGGCCGATCCCGATCAGGCATTCAAG
The DNA here is from genome assembly GCF_005771495.1 of Maribacter sp. ACAM166. Lineage (GTDB taxonomy): Bacteria > Bacteroidota > Bacteroidia > Flavobacteriales > Flavobacteriaceae > Maribacter. The sequence goes on along the minus strand of NZ_VAUW01000003.1, from coordinate 186,126 downwards.
CTATCGTTCTATCCCACGGAGGGCATCGGGTTGATGCGGTTGGAATTCGTCATCAACAATTCCATTCAGATCCATCCCATGGCCTTAAAACATTTTGATACCTTGAAGGATGCGTCCACCAAGGAAACAATAGAAAAATTGACACACCACTATCCCGATAAGGCCGATTATTTCGTACATAAATTGGCGGAAGGGGTCGCGACCATTGCCGCGGCCTTTTATCCGAAGGATGTCATTGTGCGTACCAGCGATTTTAAATCGAACGAATATGCCAACCTAATCGGCGGTACCGAATTCGAGCCTGAAGAATCGAACCCCATGATCGGGTTTCGGGGCGCATCGCGCTATTATCATCCCAAGTACCAAGAAGCCTTTGAACTGGAGTGCAAGGCGATGAAAATGGTACGCGAGGATATGGGCATGGATAACGTAAAGATCATGATTCCCTTTTGCCGCACCTTAAAAGAGGCCAAGAAAGTAGTGGAAGTTTTGAAAAACAACGGATTGAAACGGGGCGAAAACGGACTACAGCTCTACATGATGACCGAAATACCCAATAATGTAATTCTGGCAGCGGAGTTTGCCGAATTCTTCGACGGATTTTCCATCGGCTCCAACGACTTGACCCAATTGACCTTGGGCGTGGATAGGGATTCCGAATTATTGAGCGACATTTTTGACATCAATGATCCCGGAGTCAAAAAAATGATCGCTATGGCCATAGATTCCGCCAAAAGAACCCATACCAAAATCGGGTTGTGCGGGCAGGCACCCAGCGATTATCCCGAGTTTGCCCAGTTTTTGGTGGAAAAGGGAATAAACTCCATTTCTTTTAATGCGGATGCCCTGATTGCCGGTATCGAGAACATCAATGCCGCAGAGGAGGATTTGGTAACTTTTGGTATGGCGGAAAGTAGTAACTGAAAAAGTCTATGCCAAAACAAAGCGCGGGCATCCTACTGTATCGATGGAATAACAAAGCGTTGGAAGTGCTATTGGTACATCCCGGCGGGCCGTTTTGGGCAAAAAAGGATATTGGTGTCTGGTCGATTCCCAAGGGAGAAATCGAACCTGACGAAAATCCGTTGTATGCCGCCATTCGCGAGACCGAGGAAGAAACCGGATTAGAAGTACAGGGAGAATTTACTCCTTTAAAATCCCAAAAACAAAAAAGTGGCAAAGTGATTCATGCATGGTCGGTAAAAGGAGATTTTGATATTTCAAAAATCGAGAGCAATTCCTTTGAAATGGAATGGCCACCCAAATCCAGCAAGAAAGCACTATTTCCGGAAATCGATAAAGCGTCTTGGTTCGATTTAATCGATGCGAAACTAAAAATCGTTCGAGGGCAAATGCCATTTATTTTGGAATTGGAAAAACTGATAAACCAATAGCTGAAACGAAATTGTTCTCCTACCGCCATAAAACCTGTCACTAGGCATGACTCAAATCATTTTACATCAATTTCTTGAGCCATTACTTTGTATCTGAAATAAATAATACTAGGAAATGGGAAATTTAATATTGGTACGCCATGGCAAAAGTGAATGGAACGTACAGAACATTTTTACGGGTTGGACGGATGTAGATCTAGCCCCGGAAGGCATAGAAGAGGCCAAAAAAGCAGGAGAAATTATAAAATCGAACGACATTGATATTGACATTTGTTTTTCCTCTTACCTAAAACGGGCGATACGGACCGCTTGGATAATTTTGGATACTGCCGAACAGATGCACGTAGATACCCGATATCATTGGAAATTGAACGAACGGCATTACGGCGATTGGCAGGGCAAAAATAAGGACGAAGTGCTCAAAGAAGTAGGCGAAAAAACCTATTGGGGCATTCGAAGGGGCTATGCTACCCCACCGCCGCCACTTACTTTGGAGGACAAACGGCATCCTTTATATGATAGCAATTATAAGGCATTGGATGAAAATCTGTTGCCTAATACCGAATCATTGCAAATTACCCAACTCAGGGCGGTCAATTATTTCTACGATGCCATTGTGCCCCAACTGGCCCGAAACAAAACCGTTCTGGTCTCCGCGCACGGAAATTCACTTCGCGCCTTGATGGCACATTTGGAGCAAATAAAACATACGGACCTGCCAAATATCGAAGTCCCGACGGGAATTCCTTTTATGTATGAATTCGATGATACCTTAAAACTTCTAGGAAAGCAAAAATTGAAAAAAAGAGCCGTTGAACTGATTTAAGAAACAATCTTAAAAATGCACAGAAGAATCATCACATTGACCTTAAATCCGACAATCGACAAAAGCACTACGGTAGTCGGAATAAGCCCTAATAGCAAATTGCGCTGTACAGAACCCACTTATGATGCCGGTGGCGGGGGAATAAACGTGTCCTGCGCCATCAAAAAATTAGGGGGCGATTCGCTTGGTATGTATCTGGCCGGTGGCCCGACCGGAAATCATCTCAAACAGCTATTGGACAAGGATGGCATTGAGCAATCAATTATCAAAATCGAAGGGTGGACGCGCGACAACCTCGCCGTGACCGATACCGTTACAAATCAGCAATACAGGTTCGGGATGCCCGGGCCGAATGTAAAAAAGGAGGAATGGGAAGCCGTTCTAAAACAATTGGAGGATTATCTTCAAGAGAGCGATTATCTGATTGCCAGCGGAAAACTGCCTCCTGGAATTCCCGATGACTTTTATGTACAAGTGGCAGCAATCGCCCGAAAGAAAAAGGCGCGTTTTATTTTGGATACCTCGGGAGAAGCTTTAATGAAGGCCGCTGCCCATTCACACATTTATATCCTAAAACCCAATTTAGGCGAGTTGGCCGCCTTGTGCGGCGTACCATCAATTTCGGCCTTGGAACTGGAAATCTTGGCGAAAAAGTTTTTGGCGGAACATGATTGTGAGGCTTTGGTGGTTTCGCTCGGCGCAAAAGGAGCACTATTGGCTACCAAGTATGAAATGGAGTATGTGCCCGCCCCCACGGTGCTTCAAAAAAGTACCATCGGTGCGGGCGATAGCATGGTCGCCGGTATGGTCATGAGCCTTATCTGGGGCAAATCGTTCAGCGACATGGTAAAATACGGAGTAGCCTGCGGCACGGCGGCTACCATGCACGAGGGAACGAAATTGTGCAACAAAGACGATGCGGACAAGTTGTACGAATGGATCAGGAGGGCACAAACTGTTAAAAAATAAAAAAAATCCTCAAACTGATCTAGGTCATTTTGAACATCGAAAAACTGCTATATTTTAGCCTTATAAATAAGATAGAAATAGTTCTTTGAAAAAATAGTTTGGTTGGTTGATTGGGTTTTTGATTCACAAGGAAACAAAAATCCAAAGAAAAGGAGGCCGTTACAGAATCCCTTTTGTACCCTTGATATGGAAGAAGGTTGAGCAATTTACCGCAGTACATATCATTATAAGCGGAAATCGGGTCGAAGAACGTCTTCTAGGAAACTAGGATATTTCGGTATCCTAGTTTCTTTTTCAAAAAAAATGTTCAAACTGACGTAGGTCATTTTGAGTATGGAAACCCTCCCCTATTTTAGCATCATATTTAGAAACGATATAGTTCTTTGAAAAAATAAGTAGGTTGGGTCTTTGTTTCGTGGGGAAACGAAAAGCCAAAGAAAAGGAGGCCGTTAGGACATCCTTTATACCATTTGAGTCCTGAACGGATTTAGCGATAAATTCAAGTAAGTACCAGTATAAGAGGTTATAGGTTAGAATAACGTCTTCTAGGAAACTAGGGTATCTCGGTATCCTAGTTTCTTTTTCTAAAAAAAAGCAGCAAACTGACGTAGGTCATTTTGAGCGGTGGTGCCCTCCCCTATTTTAGTGGCATCATTAGAAACGATCTAGTTCTTTGAAAAACGAAGTCCGAACGACTTCAAGGTTAAAAATACGACGAACTTATTATTCGTGGGGAGTAATAAGGTCTGGTATAGGAAGGTGTTAAAAATACCCCAAGCCGTGTGGTCTTAGCTATGGCCTAGCAATAGGTTTCACTCAAGATTACGTAAAGCGGTCAACGGTAAATTTTACACTTTCTTGGAAACTGGAACATGCGAATGTTCCAGTTTCTTTAAAGCATTGATCGGTGCCATCGTAAGACCGGCACAAATCATAATGAAGAAAAGGATGCAGTTGAAACCCAAATGTATCGGTTAGATTATTTTAGTGATAAAATGATATAAAAGATAAGTTGAAGGTAACGATGAATTTCATTTCTTTATGGAAAACAGGAAGTCTCGGCTTCCTGTTTTTTCTCTTAGCCCCACCCGAAATTGCGAAAAATCAATTTCGACCTCCCCTTAGGGGAGGTAAAATAGGAGTTATTCAAATCAACGATAAAGGCTTCCAAGCAGCAATGCCTTGGCGGCCATAAAAGTGGTATCGCAGCGAGTTCTTTCATTTAGAAATCCAAGTATATGCGTATGCTAGTACGTTCCTGCTTGGTCTGCATTCAAAAATTAGAATCGTAGGATACCATAAAAAAGAATCGGGATATTCCGATATTCCGGTTCTTTTTAAAAACATAAGGGAAAGGGCGATAGAATTGCAAAATTCTAAAGTCCAGAAAGGGCTCGCTCTTATTTTTAACGAAGACCGCCCAATGCAATTTCAGCGATGAAAATGCTAAGGATGTGTCAGAAACAAAAAATAAATTCGAACGCTTCAAAAGGAAACAGGAGACCATAGGCCTCCTGTTTCTGTTTTTGGCTGCCCCCTACTCCTTAAATTCCTTTAATACCGCGTTCTAAATGGCAGATGCTTTCGAAACCCATTTTAGAAAAAAGCTTTACCACTTTTTCTGTTTTTCTTCCGGTTTCGCAATACAAATAAAGCGGTCTGGTTTTTTCGATTTTTTCAAATGCCTCGATAAAACTATCAAAACAGGACAAGTCAATATTTATGGCACCCCTAATATGCTTGGCATCATATTCTGGAGGCGTTCGAATATCAATCAACTGAACCTTTCTATTTTGAACGGCTGTAATGAATTCAGGGGCTGGTAATAGTGTAATATTCTTAGGTGGTTTTTGTTTTCTATCCATAAGAGACTTTTGAGCAGTAATTTTGAAAAGCCGATGCATAAAAAAGGGAGCGGAAACACTAACAGCACCACTCCCGAAAAAATAACAAAACAATTGCGCTACGTTTCGGGGGAACTAAGTAGGTTAAAAGTCGCATCGCTCTTCTGCATTACCCTTGCTTTTTTTTTACAAAGATATTTGCGAGACTGCCTTCATCTTTGTGACTTTTATCACACAGGCAGCTTCTTTTTTTGAAAAAAAGTTAAGCCGTTCTTTTTGAGTGCGATAGCGAACGAAATTTTGAGTCAAGAATTTCGATTTGATTGCGCTGAAGTTTAACTTTACCCATATTTTCCAATTTTTTCAACAATCGGGAAACCACCTCCCTAGGGGTATTGAGGTCATCGGCAATTTCTTGATGGGTACAGTATAGCATTGTACTCTTGGTAATGCGTACCCGTTCTTTTAAGTGCTTGAGCAGGCGTTCATCCATCTTCAAGAAGGCGATACTGTCCATCATATCCAATAGTTCGTTCATCCGGTGGTCATAACTGGAAAGTACAAATGTGCCCCAACTTTTATACTTCAAAAGCCACTCCGTCATTTTCTTGGCAGGCAGCATAATGACCTGGGCATCCGTCTCGGCAACCACCTTGACCCTACTTTTTTTTCGTTCGGTGCCCCAAACCCATTTGATGGAATTCGTATGGCCATCCTGTAAAAAATAGAGGAGTAATTCCTTGTTGTTGGTGTCTTCTCGCATAACTTTGAGTACCCCTGAAACCAAAAGGGGCATAAATTTCACGTATTGCCCGATTTTTATCAATACTTGGCCTTCCTTTACTTCTTTAAAAGCACCAATTTGGTTGATCTCCCTAAGCAATTCTTCCTCAAAAATGCGTCCGTAGTGTTTTGTCAGCTCTTTGAACATATTCCATTTGATTTACTTTTCTATACTCTATTAACCCCTGTAAACTTTTACAAAATTATTTTTACGGAAGCACCTTTGAAATGATATTCGTCATTTGCTCCAAAAAGACCATCCACTATTTTTGAAGTTTCAATAAAAAGCAAAAAAATGGACTATTATTTCAGCAAGACCCTTACCGATACATCCTTTGATAAGGCGATAGAGCGCATAACCCAAACCTTAAAGGAAGAAGGCTTCGGTATATTGACCGAAATTGACATCAAAGCTACCCTGAAGAAAAAACTGGACGTTGATTTTCCCAATTACAAGATTTTGGGCGCATGCAGTCCCAGTTTTGCCTATAAAGCCCTTCAGGCCGAGGACAAGATCGGCACCATGCTGCCCTGTAACGTCATCGTTCGCGAGACCAAGGACGGCTCGGTAGAAGTTGCCGCCGTGGATCCGGTCGCTTCTATGATGGGCGTAAAGAACGAGGGGTTGGCGGGTATAGCGGATGAAGTGCGGAATAAGTTGAAAACGGCCGTACAAAGCCTTTAAGGACTATGCACAATTAAGCTAATTTTTGATTATACTTTGATCAGATTTTCTACATTGACCTTTTGGGCTATCATAGTATAGATATCCGCAACATTCTCAGGGGTCTCAATAGATACGATCAAAGAGTACCTGAGTTTTTCGTTATACTTGTGTTTCTTTTTTAGATTTTTCCACCATCCTGAAGGCTGTGGATAAACGGCTATGTAGTTGCAAGCTGCCGCATTTGCTGCGGAAGTTTTCCAGAAATTGCTGTGAACAGAACCCTTGAATACATTCTCCGCACCCAAGGCCCACTTCACATTAGACATTCTTTCTATAGCATCTTCTGGTAATCTTTCAACCTCAAGTTCTTCCTTCAAATCCTCCCTTGCGGCATTGTTGATCCGTAGCATAAAATTTTCAGGGGAGTCGTTCGGTGGCATCATGGCGAATTTCAACGCTGTCGATTGATAGGAATATTTAGTGGAGTAGCCTTTTTCTCCCGGGTTGGGCTCTATAAAATAGGAAAGTGTAATTCGTACGGTTACATCCACATCTCCTAAACCTTCCAGAGTATCTTTAGGCCATGGAAATTCGTAAAAATGAACATCGTTTGTTGCCGGATTCTTTCCTTCCTCCTTGATGTATGGCTGAATTATTTCTTCTGAAATAAAGGTTAAATAGTTCGATTGGCATTCGATGGCCTTTTCCAAATTAGGAACTCCATATCCGTATGTTCTAAGCATTTTAACAATAGAAGCTTGGCTGCCATCAAAATCGAATTGTTCCTTCATTGCCGGTGTCCACGATGCAGAATGAACGACCAAACCTCTCAATGTCTCTTCCCAAGCGTTTGGATAAGCGTGTCTTAATCTTGCAATAAAGTTGCTCGCAAAGGCGGTTGCCGCACTTGTGGCATTTATGGTCGTCAATTGGTTGATTACGGCATTACTTGATGTGGTCAAAACGTCTAGGTCATCATGAAAATCAATGTCGCCATTATCCAACTTTATCAAATTCCCCCCTTCAAAAACAATATCGGGTTTTATCGGCCAGTTCGATTCCCATGCGTTCGATGTTCTGCTAAAAGGGGATAATTCATCATTGCCTGCAACCGTATTCCTATTCGGTAGTATTTTTTGCGTAAATGCACCTACGGACAGGGCATTCCACGATTGTGCCGGGCTTTCAATCTGAAGGTTCAGATTGTTCTCGGGATATTGCGAATAATCATCCTCTTCCCTTATGTTTCCGGCACTAATGACAAATACCTTTTTATCTTCATGGTCATCGCCAAAAATAAGATTATCAATGGTCGCGGACCATGTGGAGGGACGGCCAAATTCAAATTGGTTTCTTCCGGTATTTGCAAAGCAATAGATTCTTTTAATATCCGCATTATTGATAATCGCCAAATTAATGGCATTTTGGGTAACGAAAGGTAATTTTTCTTCCTCGGCCTCTCCGTTCGGGGCGATAATTTTTACCGACTCTAGTTGATGGTTTATTTCGATTGCGGGATTCTCAAAAACCGAATTTAGATTTCCGTAAACGGCCACTCCCGCCATTTTGGTTCCATGGCCACCTTTATCGTTCGTGCCCCAATTGATATCTGCCGTTAGTTTGTTTTCGTCATCCAATACGGGAGCAATCAAAAGATGTGCATTATTTATTCCGGTATCCAAAACGGATATAAAATTATCCGTCTTATTGAATGTGATGTTATCCAAGGTTTCATTAATCCAATCTTCACGTTCAATAACGGTACGGTCCAGCCAAAATGAATTCAGTTCTTCCGGTTTTCGCAACTCCGCAATATGACCGAACGATTTTACAAGTTCGCCAAGTTGCTCGTAATCGGCTTTGATATTGATAACGGTTCGTTCAGGAAATACCAGCAAGCCTTCCCCTATCTGAATATTGAACAGTTCACATACATCTTGAAATTCGGCTTGGACCTCTTCATAAAGTTGTTTGCCTCCGCTTAGCCAAAGCTCTATCCAAATGGCTTCTTCTTTTGGCAGATATTCAATGGCACTACTCCACAAATTTTCAATTCCGGCAGATAAAATCTGTTCGATTCTGGCAACCAATTCTTTATTGAATCTTTCGACCTTTTGTATGTCGGCGTATTTCTCGATTTTTGAAATGAGTTGTTCCTTTTTTTCATCGGGAATGAAGAGTGTGGCCAACTCTTCAAACGAGGTTTCATCAAACTTCACATTCAAGAGCCTTGCTCCGTTTGCATCGAGGGATTCGATTTTGAGTTTGTTTTCCTTGGCACTTTTAAAGGTAACATACTCGCCATCTTTAGTGGGTAAGTTTTGGGCTTTACGCAAAATGGATTCTTGGTTCGCCTTATTCCATACTTCTTTAAGCTGGTTTAAAACAGAGTTGCCATGCTGTACCCTATCACGTTCAGGAATAGCGTTTCTGGCTTGTATGTTTCTGGGAGGGACTTTGTATTTCTGGGCGGTATGAATGTTTTGTACAAAGAGGTGTGGTTTGAAGTCTTCGGCCATAAATCAGGTTTACAAGTAGTTGGTCTTTCTATCCTGTATCATTCGAATCAATAGCACTTGAGAAACTGTTTTCTTATCTGCCAATATTGTTTCTTTCAAAGCATCGTTGCAGGCGTTGGTAATTTCGGCATGGCTTAAACCTTTGGACTCTTTGATAACTTTGTCCAGTTTATATTTTCCCAGAAATCCAGATAATTTTAAACCGATCAATTCCTTGATTTCTTGTGTATTAGGGATTGTATATGTGATAATATCGTCAAAACGCCTAAAAAGAGCGGAATCAAGGATTTTTATATTGTTGGTAGCCCCAAGAATTATACTATCGGAGGTATCTTGTTCAATAAATTGTAGGAAGGCGTTCAGCACTCTTCGCATTTCCCCTACTTCATTGTCCCGTGCTCTTTCGGCACCGATGGCATCGAATTCATCGAAGAGATACACCCCTCGGTTCGATTGCATCATATTAAAGACATCCCGAAGTTTGGCTGCCGTTTCGCCCATATATTTGGTCATGAGCTTGTCCATCATAATGACATATAAGGGCAATTTCAATTCGCCAGCTATGGCCGAAGCGGTAATAGTTTTTCCCGTACCGGGAATGCCCGACAACAGAATCTTTCTACGGTTGTTCAAACCGAATTTTTGTATTTTGTCCCTTTGTTTATATTCCGTGATTATTCTTTCCAGTTTGCTTCTGACCTCCTCGGAAAGTATCAGTTCGTTCAACCTATTCTCGGGATGGAAGACAAGTACGAGATCGCTAACATCCCTATTTAGCTTAATGATCTTGAACCCACCAGATTTCGATTTTTCGACCAAAGACTTGATTTCCTGGGCAATCGACATATTGCCCTTTCGAGCCTCATGTGCCGCTACTTGGAGGGCGATAGAAGTAAACCGATCATCGTCGTTTTTATAGTGCGACTGCAATAATGACTTTATCTGTTCAGCGGTTGCCATAGTTCAAAGATAGGCAATCGACTGAATATTGAATACTGAAATCAAAATGACTATAAACTTTTTGTTGCCCTAACATGCGTTAAGCCGTCAGCATCCCCCCATCGATTACATAGGTACTACCCGTAATATACTTACTTTCATCAGAGGCGAGAAACAAGACGAGTTGTGCGATCTCTTCCGATTCGGCATAGCGTTTTAAGGGAATGGTGGCCTCGAATCCTTTTTTGACATCCTCCGGATTATCAGGATTACTATCCCCTTCGATACTCCGCATCATCCGATTGTTTACCGGAGCGGGATGCACCGTATTCACACGGATATTCTTGTCCGCAAATTCCAATGCCGCTGTGCGCATAATGCCTACGACGGCATGTTTACTAGCCACATAGGCACCTAAGCCTGCAAAGCCTTTGAGTCCGGCAACGGATGACGTAATCATGACGCTACCGCCCTCTTCCATTTTGGGGATAACGTGTTTACACCCCAACCAAACACCCTTCAGATTCACGGCGATGACCTTGTCGAAAACGTCTTCCGGATACTCGGCAATAGACTTGACCCTGCCCTCGATACCGGCATTGTTGAAAAAAATGTCGATTCTTTCATGAACCTCCAAAGTTTCCTGCACATACTTTTCAACATCCTTTACCTTGGAAACATCCGCAACGCAGAACGAAAGGTTTTCGTGGTCGAGCTCATAGGCGGCCTTTTCCAAAATTTCTTTGTCAAGATCTACAATGACTACTTTGGCCCCTTCCTCCAAAAACAGTTTTGCGGTAGCTTTTCCTATGCCTCCGGCACCACCTGTAATAATGGCGACTTTATTTTTTAAGCGTTCCATAATCAAACATTTTATTGTCGTTTCCGTATGTGCACTTCAGCTCTGCCCGACGACCGTACTGGTAACTCCCAATTTTATTTCAGTTCAAGTTGTACAACCTTCCATTTATTCTCTTTGCCCTTGACGGCCAACAGATTTTCGGAAACGATTTTGGCGTGTAGTTCCGGCAGTTCATATAACCTTTTTGACATCACGATGTTGTGTCTTTCCTGTATGGGCCAGACCATTTCCCCTTTTTTGTTAACGACCACTTCGGTAAAGGCATAATCGTATATTTTTAGTTGAAACGGATTTTTTCCCCGTAATGACTTTCGTTCAAAAATGCCCACGGCACGGCCATTATCAAATTGTGTAACATTGAGGAATTCAGGTTCGATTACAATCTTTCCCGTGATATCCATAAAACCATATCGGGCAATACCTTCTTCGTTCAATGCTTTTACAATACAAAGCCCTTCCTTGAACTCAGGACAACCGATACCTCCAACACCTAAAATGTTTGTATCGGCTTCTTTGTTCCAAAGCAAATCGTCCCTAAAATCGATGATCAAGGTTCCGGTCTTATCGATAAAGCCCCATTGATTTCCTTTTCTGACCGCTGTTAGGCCTTCGTTGCATGTCGTTACCTCATCGAGTCCACTTACGATGGGTTTGTTGAGTTCTTCCAAGGTCTGTGAAGTGCCGAAAAATGGTATGGCAATCAATGCTATAAATAGATATAAACGTTTCATTTCTTCATGGTTTTTTTATTTGGATAAAAATAAACAAGGCGTACTTTTTCCGAAATGATTTCGGTCAGTCGTATCAATTAGAGCTGTCGATATAGATTTTCGGAGCTGATTTAGGTCATTGTCATCAGAGGATTCAATTTGTAATTTCATATGCAACACGGTATACTACGGTATAAAGTTCTAACAACAACAGGCGTAAACTTGCCTACCAGACTGGCAAGTAGAGACAAAAAAATAATCGGAAGAAAATGAAAAAAATAAAGTCCGATTTTATACTCAAGAAACCAAATATTTTGTTGCTACCCTTGGTCGGCATGGCATTGTTTGTGGCCCTATATCTTTTGGCCGCATTTACCTACCCCGGAGGTTCGTGGGTATTTCCAAACAAAGATGGCTTTAGTTTTTGGCACAATTATCTTTGTGACCTATTAGACATTTATGCGATCAACGGAGAGGTTAATTCGGCTCGAGCTTATTCAATAGCAGCCCTCGGCTTGTTGTGTATGGGCTTATTTTGGTTATGGTATTATTTGCCCAAATTATTCAACACCAAGAGTTTGAATCAAAAAGTGATGAGGGTCTCGGGGCTTTTGTCATTACTGATAATCCTTTTTTTGGCTTCAGGCAATCACGATAAAATTGTACGGATTGCAGGTTTTTTTGGCGTAATCGCCTTTATTACTTGCTCGATCGAACTTTTCAAATCGGGCTATAAAACCCTGTTCTTGTTCGGTGTACTTTGTCTTTTGGTCTTTATGGTCAACTATTACATTTATGAAACCGGCCTGTTCATTTCATCGCTACCCGTCATCCAGAAGATTACGTTCACACTTTTTATAAGCTGGTTTATCGGTTTAGATGTCGCATTGTACCGAAAGGTGCTGGTACGAAAGAAACTATCCGCTATGGAAACCCCTTAAAATGTCGTTCTCAATCTATTCTTTAACGCGCTTGGTCGGCAGAACTGACCATGGTCATTTCAACCAATCCAATAAGAGGCTAATTTTCCCTATAAAACTATAGTTGATTCGCTAACCCAATTAAGAATGGAAATGAAATTTTTCGACAAAAATATATGTGAGAGCTGTGGGGCATCCATACTAAAACTGGCCGATTTTGGCACTAATGAAGATGGTACCGTAAATACCGAATTCTGTCATGATTGCTATCAAAAAGGAAAATTCATCGATCATGGAATTACCTTGGAACAGAAAATAGAGTAAACCATCAAGATGGACGAGAAAAAGGGAGTTACAAGGGAGGAAGCCACATTTTTTGCCCACACTACCTTACCTACACTTAAAAAAAGGAAAGGATTGAAACCTGTGGAATAACCAAAACTGTACTACACGTTCATTTTTTTTGCAAAGCGATGACGAAGAGTATATATTGACCCATTCTCCTGCCCGGATAGTACTGCTTAGTGGCGCACATCCTTAACATAGGATTCGTAAAATATTAGTATTGTTCAGATGGCAAAGTATCCAGACATTTCCAAAGCCCATCATTACATCTTCAGAAAGAAACAAAGTAAGTCGTTGGTTCATTGCAGTTATCGTTCAAGATTCAAGATTAAATAAGTGCCTAGTGTGCACCAAAGACTTTTAGCTTGATCCGTAGTATGATGGACATTTACACATTGAACTCATCTTGAGTTGATCTTTTACCTGCCCCCAGCTCCGGAGTCGCATTTTTCAGTCTATTACTTTTTCAACTCCATCATTCCAAAGGTATTGCCTTCGGTATCCTTGCATGCGGCGATGTAACCTCCATTGGGAATAGCGGACTTGGGTTCCACGATTTCCCCTCCAAGTTCCCTTACCTTGGCAATGGCCTCATCGATGGAATCTACTTCGATGAAATTGGTAATCTGCTGATCTGTCTTTTCCCTTTTGGCGATTCCACCACCAATACTTTTTTTACCGGTCTTTGCAAGCGTTTCTATTAGATAGTACTCCCTTGGGCCAGTAGGAAATTTTTCGATTTTCCAACCGAAAAGCTTTTCATAAAAAGTTTTTGCCCTTAGTACGTCGTCTGCCGAAATATCGAAATGTATGATAGATGCCATGCTTATATTTTTTTGTTGTGTTACGTTAAATACTATGTAATGCCTTTATTTAAAATTGAACTCGTTTAATTGTTCTTGCCCACGGTAACCGTGGCGTTACCCTCCCCCACCATTACAACCACGGCCAATTTTTCCTTCTCGGCGGCGAGATGCCCACTGGTTCCCGCTGTAGTGGTATAATTAATTTTGAAGCCCTCACTTTCAAGGGCATCCTTGTATTTTTCTAAAGCGGCCGTGGTAACATCTTCGAAAATAACGACCCAGTTATTATCTTCATTGATTTCTTGTGTAGTAACGCTGACTATATTTCCCGATTTGAATTCCGGAACCTCATCCGGTATATCATTAGGCCAAGATTTGACCGCGGCATCGGTAGTTAAAGTGCCTTCATCGGTCTTGATGACCACTTTCTCATCATCGATATCGACTTCGACTTCATCCCCGATCGATTTTTCCACTATTTTTTCAGTAGCCTTTTCTGCTGCCCTTTTGCAAGAGTTGTTGCCAGCCAAAATTGCTATGGTCAAGAGCGACCATAGTAAAGGCTTTAAATGAATAAAAGGTATACGTTTCATTTGATTATTTTTTCAGGTTCATACTTTTATTTTACTTCTCGGGATGTTCACTTGAATTTTTCTATACCAAAAATAAAAGGTCTGGCAATAGACCAGAATGATACAAGTCAGTTTTGTAGATTGACCATTATCATTACACCGAAAATATGGTCAGGGTTTGTTAAGTTTATCGGCGTTTGTAAAAAAAAAAGCAATACCGGAACTAGTCAAGTTAAAGCTGGAACTTTGTTTGTTTGGATATAGCCATCGATGCGAAGACTTTTCCGAAATGATTTCCGTCAATAGCAAACGTTCTTCTCTTGTTTGAAAACTGATTTAGATCATTGTCATGGGATGGCATGGGATATAATTTTGTTGGCGAATATTAAAAACAAGATCATGCAAAAAATAGCTTTTATATTAGGATTCATCTTACTTTCCTCCTGCTCCTCCACACAATTTGTGGACAGTTGGAAAAACAGGGAAATAACGACTTTCCAGCCTCAAAAACTATTGGTCATCGGTATGACGAACAATCTGACCGCACGAAAGATCTTTGAGGAAAAACTATCGGATGCCTTCGTCGCAAGAGGTATCGATGCCCAACAAGGTGCATCGGTGCTAGATAGATCATTTACTTCAGAGGAACGCAGCGAACAAGAGATCGATGCCATGAAAGATAAACTTTTAGCCAAAGGTTTCGATGCCGTTGCAATAACGGCCGTGGTAGGTGTCGATGATAAAACGGACTTTAGCTCCGGTTACTACGATTTTGGCAATTATTACTGGTACCGTTTCGGCCCTTACTATTACCGGTTTCAAAACGTGTACTTCACGCCCGATTATTACAGCGATTATAAAGTGTACCACGTGGAGACTTCCATATACAATTTAAAGGCCGACGAGGAAAAATCACTGGTATGGGTGGGCACTTTCAACATCGTAGATCCTTCAACGATAAGTTCGGCGGTAAATGATTATGTAAATAGAACGGTAAAACAGTTGGAACAAGAGGGAGTGGTAAAAAGAGTGGGCGGTATTCAGTAAAATTCAGTTCTCTTTACGCAGTAGGCAGTAAAGATATTTTTACTATCTACTGCTACTGTAAACTGCCGACTCCTTTTTCAGAACATCAGATTCGAATAAATCATACTTTTGAGGTCTTTGGGGAGTCCGTCGCGGATATCCTCCATTTCGCCCAAGGAAATGTATTTACGCAAATAGATAAATGTGGTATCGATGTAGCGTTCGGCCAGATCATCATCCTCTCCGAAATCGCCACCGGCTGCGGGGTTATCGTGTTGGCGCACCAGTTCCACGAACTCTGGCATGTGCTTGATCTTAGGTTTTTGCTTTTTGATGTTCCATCCGTTTACGTAAACTCCCTTGAGGAACATGGGCAGTTGGGCGATCAACTGTAATGATTCTTCAGGAGGAATAATATCGCGTAGGGCACGCATAATCGCCGTAAAAATACGTCCGCCTTTATCCGTATCGGTACCCAGGTTCATTTCTTTGGTGTACTCCTTTAAAAAAGTGTTTCCTTCCGTTGCGTATTGATTGAAATTTAGTGCCATGATGTTTTGCTTTAAAGTGAACTATAAAATTGGCTGAATTCCCCTTGTCCCCAAATGACCTGCATCATTTTAAAGGGATTTTTGGAAGATTATCTTTGGGTGCCGGGGAGGAAAAAACTCCTGTTTCACGAGAATGAAAATAAACATAGGAATATATGAAAAAAATAATTTTGCCCACCGATTTCTCCGATAACGCCCAAAACGCCATCGACTATGCTCTTTTTCTTTTTGAAAAAGAAATCTGCACCTTTTATTTGCTGCATGCATATCACGATGCACCCTCGGCACCTACCACCAAGTTCGATATTGAAAATGACCTCAAAAACTTGGTAAAGCGAACCGAGGCCAAAAACAACAACACCAACCATCATTTCGAAGCGATCCTTGAAAATGATTCGCTGGTCAACTTGATGAACAGAACGGTCATCGATTATGCCGCACACTTTGTCTTTATGGGCACCAAGGGATCTTCTGCACTTCGCCAGATATTTCTGGGCAGCAATACCGTAGATGCTATCAAGCATCTTGTTCCTTGTCCGATCGTTGCCGTTCCTGCAGATTACGATTATGATCTGCCCGATGAAATTGTCTTTGCGACCGATTTTAAACATGCGTTTGCGAATCTCGAACTTGTTCCACTTATCAGTATTTCAAAACTTTGGGATTCAAAGATATCGATACTCCATATCCATACCGAAAAAGAACTGAACGATGACCAAAAAGAAAACAACGAGCTTCTCAAGAATGGCCTAAAATCGGTAAAATCGCAATTTGTAGAAATAACAATGGAAGATACAATCTCGATTACGCTCCGTAATTTTGAGCACGAACACCCAGAAATCGGTATGGTCGCCCTTCTTAATACCAAACACGGATTCTTTCAAAAACTGTTACATGAACCTGTTATAAAGCATATGGCCTTCAAGACCAAAGTGCCATTGTTGGTGCTGCCGCAAATCGTCGCATAGTTTATGCCGAAGCCAATTCCGTGGTTTGGCCGCCGCCGTATGTTTTAGGAGAAAGCGGTTCTGGATATTTGCAGGACTGCATCGGATATCCGATCCGTTGAAGTTCTTGTTTTACTTGTTGCAACGCAATCGGACTTGCATACAGGAAAAACATCATACCGTTTTCTACATCGATATCCAATATACGAATGTCAAGGATGCGGTGCAGATTTCTGATAATCCGATTTTTTCCCTCCTCACATTGCAGATTTTTGATATTTGCAATAGCTTTCATTTATATTGCTTTTTGGGATTATTTTCTCAATATAGTACGCAATTCGCATAGCGAAAATGACCTGCATCATTTTGATCGCATTTGTGATTTTTTTAGGATGAAAAAGTAAACCTTCAACTAAAAAGTGGCGTTGATCAGAACTAGAGCAATCAAGGTGTCAACAAAAAATCGGGGCAGAACATCGGAATCACAAAAAACACGAACAAAAAGAACAGTACGGCCCAAAGTACACCCATCAACAAGGGATAGGTCAAAATACCGCCCTTCACTTTCGGGTGCAGCGAATGTGCGATCAATCCATGGATGCCGACACTCAAAAGCGTAAAAATCAGTCCTGAAATTATAATCAAAAAGGTGTCCGAATGGGTGTCCTTGATAGTGTATAGGTAAAAACCCAATCCTAATGCAACTGCGATTACTATACTGTAGATTCTTCTGGCCATTTCAATAGATTTTAAAGTGCTGCCTTAAAATAAAAGTGTTGATGGTTAGCACCCCTAAAACTTAAAAGAGGCATCCTTCCGTAGTTTTCCATTTTTTTGACAAGATCCCGATGGAACCATTTTTTTATGATGCTTTTATGTTCCCTTTCGAGCATGACCATCAGATCTGCATTCGTATTCCCAAGATAAATTCTAAGGGAATTAAAAACATCATCGGTAAACAACACCTTAAAATCCATTCGCTCATAGCTTACTTTTTCTCGGAGCGTCGTTTTGAACCATTCCATTAGCATATCGCCTGCATATTCTTCTTTGGTGGAAATATGAACGACTTTAATCTCGGCCTCGAACTGCTTGGCCATTTCCGCCAATTTTCGAATGGCATACACATCCTCATCCTCAAAATCGGTGGCGTATACGATAGTCTTTAACGGCATATAACTTGCATCTGCTGGAATGGATAAAATGGGACAAGGTGCTTTTTCGATAAGATGTTTTGTCGTGCTACCCATTAGCATTTCCCGTAACGTACTTCCCCCCTTCATACCAACGACTATCAAATAGGCGTGCCATTGATCGGCCACCGAAATAATGCCTTTTAGCACGGACTTGTTTTCAACGACCTCCAACTCTATGTTCGGGGTTTTCCAGTCGCTTCCAAGGTGCGCCTCACAGAATTTCTCTAGTTTAGCTTGGTGCGTTCTAAAAGCATCTTTCTCCAATTGTGGAAAGGGTTCCGAGAGTGCTTCCGAACCCAAAACGGTCGGATAATCGAATACATGGGAAATCACTAAACGGGTTTCCATCTGTTCCGACATTTTTTGCGCGTATTTTAAAGCGGCTACGGAATTTTCGGAATAATCGGTGGTGTATAGAATTGTCTTCATTACTATTAGATTTTTCAACATATCAAAAGTAGGTTCCAAAATCAATCCATGAAATGACCTAGGTCACTTCTTAAGGTATTTTTGTATATAATGAGTTTTGAAGTTTTTCTATGGAAAACTGGCCCCCTTCCCCAAAAATTTTACGATTTTAAAGTATTGCTCTGCGATTTACGAATGGTCGCGAAGTACCAAAATGGGAATTTGCGAATGGTAGCCCAACTCCTTGACGAGCGGTTTGGTAAAGATGCTTCCGAAAAAGTGGTGTTTCCGGTTGATAAAGGCGATCATGTCGCTATCACGGCTTTCGATGAAGGTGTTGATACCCTCCTGTACTTTTATATGTGTTAGGGTGTGGAAACTGTGGTCCGCTTGGTGCAGAATAGTTTCCAACAGCTCCTTGTTTTCTTGCTGTTTCCGGTTAAGATCGTCGCCATCATCGATATGCAGTACCCGAATGAACGCCCTGTGCGCGGTACAGATCTCGATAAGGTAGGCAAGTTCCTTATGCTTGAACACGGTCTTGAAATCGGTCGGAAAAACAACTTCTTTTGGCGGCGAAAACCGCACATTTTCCGGTACGGCCAGCACCGGGCAAGCCCGTATTTTCTCCATGACATTGATCGTGTTGGTGCCATAGATAACCGTTCGGGATCCCGTGGTGCCCTTGGTGCCCATGACCACGATATCGATATCCTTTTTGGCGATGGTATTGTTTACGGCCTCCAACAACGAATTGAAAGTGGAGATCTGATGGTAGGTATGCTTGGGGTTATCGGGGTGGATCCGCAGTTGTTCCATAAGGTTTTCGAGTCCCTCCTCCGATTTTACCCGCGCCGCTTCGTAGGCAGGTTCACCAGGCTCTGGTATCATTATCATATTGTCGAGTGTATAGCCATCAACATGGTACACGTTAACAAAATAGAAATCGCAATCTATCTCCCTATAGAGTTCCAATGCATAGCGGATAGCATTCAGAGCGTTCTTCGAGAAATCGGTCGGTAAAAGAATACGTTTGTTCATGGCACACTTTTTTGTGTTTTAGTGGGATAAAAATAGAAGGAGGCGACAGCATGCGCCATGACGAAGGTCAGTTTCAGGAAGAATTTGGGATTAATCCATCTTTTTGTTAGGATGACCTAGGTCATTTTGAAAACCATAGAGATAAAATACATTTATCCATCTTAAAAAATTATCGTCATGAAGAACAACAATAAACAAGACCTTCTGTGGATCTATCGCAAGATGAAAACTTCCCGATATTTTGAGGAACGAATGGAAAAAGCCTATATGGAAGGCAAACAGCCTGTGTTCAATATCGGTGCAGGGCCGGTACCGGGAGAGATGCATTTGTCGAACGGACAAGAGCCTGCAGCCGCATCAATGATCGTGCATCTCACAAATGAAGATACCGTAACCGCAACCCACCGTCCGCACCATCAGGCTATCGCCAAGGGTGTTGACCTGAAAAAAATGACCGCCGAGATTTTCGGTAAAAAAACAGGATTGGGCAAAGGCAAGGGCGGACACATGCACTTGTTCGACCCTAATGTAAAATTCTCTTGCGGGGGAATTGTTGGTGGAGGTATTCCACATGCCGTGGGTGCCGCTTTGGCGAACAAAAAGAAAGGTACGGATCGTGTGGCCGTGGCATTCATCGGCGAAGGTGCGGTAAATTCCGGAGCCTTTCACGAATCACTAAATCTAGCGGCCTTATGGAACCTGCCCTTTATTGTAGTCGTTGAAGACAATGCGTGGGGCATTTCGGTAGCCAAAGATAAATCCACTTGTGTGCCGACCAACGATGTTAGGGCTGCTGCTTATGGCATAAAAGGGTATGAGGTACGGGATAACGACCCTTTGGAAATGTACAGGGTCAGCAAAGAAGCGGTCGAACGCGCAAGAAAAGGCGAAGGGCCATCGATCATCGAAATCGAGACGTATCGGTATTTGGGACATTTTCAGGGCGACCCCGAGTTGTACAGGCCAAAGGACGAAGTATCCAAATTAAGGGCCAATGATCCTATTGAACGGTTGAAAAAATACCTTTTAAAGGAGACTTTAGCCTCCGAGGACGATATAAAGGCACTTGATCAGCAGATTTTAAAAGAGGTCGATAATGCCTATGAATTTGCGATTAACAGCGAATACCCGGAACCTGAAGCCGCTTTAGAGGATGTGTTTGTATAGAAAGTATCTTTTTAGAAAGAAATTTTGAAGATTCCCTTCTTCAAGGGAATAACAATAAAAATATCAATTATGGAAGCAACAAAAGAAAAAACAAGAAAACTTACCGGAAGTAAGGCCATGGCGCAAGCCTTGGAACAAGAAATGAACAGGGACGAAAGCATCTTTGTCATGGGCGAGGATGTCGGCAAATACGGAGGAATTTTTGGTTCCACTACCGGACTGTACGACAAATTCGGCGAAGACCGTATCATGGACACCCCCATTTCCGAAACTGGCTTTATCGGTGCGGCCATCGGTGCCGCTGCCGAAGGGCTACGACCCGTGGTAGAACTAATGTTCGTGGATTTTCACGGTGTGGTCATGGATCAGATCTACAACCACATGGCCAAGATACCTTATATGAGCGGAGGCCATGTGAAACTGCCCATTACGCTATTGACCGCCGTGGGCGGCGGGTATAGCGATGCCGCACAACATTCGCAAACGCTGTATGCCAGTTTCGGGCATCTGCCCGGAATGAAAGTGGTGGCACCCACCTTTCCGCATGATATTAAGGGGATGTTGATCTCGGCGATACGTGATGACAATCCCGTGGTGTTCATGTTCCATAAAACCCTGCAAGGATTGGGTTGGATGGATCAGTTGGATGCCTCTCTTGGCCCTGTTCCCGAAGAAGCCTATACGGTGCCGTTGGACAAGGCAAAAGTAGTACGCGAAGGAAAAGATGTGACCATCGTCGGCGCACAGATGATGACCGTGGAAGCACTCGATGCAGCCAAAAAACTGGCCGAAAGAGGTATTGATGCCGAGGTTATCGATTTGCGTTCGATAAAACCTATCGATAAGGAAACCATTTTGAAATCCGTTGAAAAGACAGGCCGTTTAGTGGTCGTCGATGAGGATTATTATTCCTACGGAATTACTGCCGAGGTTAGTGCCATTGTAGCCTCCGAAGGTTTTGATTATCTAAAGGTACCTATTGTCCGTTTGGCGATTCCCGATGTGCCGATTCCCTACAGCCGTATCATGGAAAAGTTTGTGATTCCGGATGCAAAGGATATTATCAATGCAGTGGAAAAAATGGTAACGGCCTAAAAATATGGCGAAATTAAGTGAAATAATACTCCCTAAGGAATTGGGCGAAGATGCCGAAAGTTCTATCGTACTCTGGTACAAGGAAATCGGCGAATCTTTTGAGGAGGGCGAAACTTTGGTAGAGGTGCAGACCGAAAAGGTAGCCTTTGAGGTACCTGCACCTTTTTCGGGAATCTTAAAAGAAATCAAGATAAAACGTGGGGAAACGGCCAAAACAGGGGAAGTTATTGCAAAGGCCGAAAAATCATAAAAAAATGACACACTTTAGAAGCAGGCCCAAGGCCAATTACATACTAGAAGCCGATTGGCAAGAACTTTATTTACTCACGGAAGACTGGAAATCCGACCTTCAGTTTTATAATGATGACCTCAAATTTTTACACCATCTGATCGACAAATATTTTATGTGGATCTCAAAAAAAGAGAACATTGACATGGTTCGCGAAATCGAGGTTGGGTTACTACAAATGGACAACCAATGTGGTGCTTTGCTGAACAGGGCAGACAAACACTTACACCATTTGACTGAGTTGATCGATAATCCTTTTGCGTACGATTCGCATCAATTCAGAGCAGAACATGAGCAGCTTGAGGAAAAGCTTGCCGATTTTGTCAACGATTTTAGAAAAAACCGAAAAGAAGTTTTCAAGGTTACGGAATATGTAATTGATACTGAGGAAATGGTCAAACAGTTGAATTTAAGTGCTTAATGACTGTTTAATTAAATTGAATAGTTTATAAACCCATAGTAAAATCTTATGGAAGATAAAAACCAAGATTCGAAATTCAAACCAACAAAAGGTTTAAGTAGGCGAAGTTTCATTAGGGGTGCCGGATTATCCACCGCGGGTAGTGTACTGCTAACGACAAATGCTTTTGCTTTAGACTATAGGGAGCATCGTAGTGCCGGGGAAGAATTTGGCCCCGATGCCATGACCATCAAGATGAAGGTCAATGGTTTAGTGAAATCACTTAGTGTGGAACCCAGAACAACATTGGCCTCTGCCTTAAGAGACCATTTGGAGCTTACGGGAACCAAGGTTGGTTGTGATCGGGGCTCCTGTTCGGCATGTACGGTTTACTTGGACGGAAAACCTGTTAACTCCTGCATGATGTCGGTTTTTGATGTCGCAGACAAAGAAATTACGACCATTGAAGGTATAGCAAAAAACGGCGAATTGCATCCGGTTCAGAAAGCTTTTATCGAACATGATGCTTCCCAATGTGGCTACTGTACACCCGGGATGATCATGTCTTGCGTGCACGTTGTGGATAACAGCACCGATCTCAATTTGGAAGATGTAAAAAATGCCACTAGGGGCAACCTTTGTCGTTGTGGTACGCATCCCCATGTCTTTAAGGCTACTTTGGCAGCAGCAAAAAAAACGATATAAGATGGATACGAGAAAAGAAAAATTCCCATACGGTATTCCAGGGCATAATTTAAGTGAAATAGAAAGGGATATCCCTATTGAAGAGCCACCCGTATGGCCTGTCAACGATAAATTAAAAATAATTGGAAAAAGAGTCACAAGAATCGATGCCCTCGATAAAGTGACAGGTAAGGCAATATATACTTCCGACATCAGATTGCTTGGGATGCTCTACGCGAAAATGTTGCGTTCAAACGTACCCCACGCAGTGATTACCTCTATCGACATCAGCAATGCCAAAAGTCTATCAGGCGTGCATGCCATACACCTTATCGAAAATGTCCAGAAAGAAGGGGAAGGGAATAAGAATGGTAAATACCCAATGGTAAAGTATGTGGGCCAACCCTTGGGAGGTATAGCAGCTGAAAGTCTGGAAATTGCCAAAGATGCCATTTCCTTGATCAAAGTGAACTATGAAAAGAAGCCTTTCGTCATAGACCTTGAAGCTGCCATGGAAATCAATGCGCCTGTCGTATTTGACGAGCCCGTTACGCAAAAGGAAGATGGCGGGATGTAGGCGAAACGCATGATGGCAGTGAAGGGGAAGGTAATGTTAGGGGACCATCTACCAGTAGTTTTTTTGGTGGCCCCAGAGGTAATTTGGAAGAAGGTTTCAAAGAAGCGGATGTTGTAGTGGAAAGAACATACCGCACGCAGGTGCAGACACATATGCCCTTAGAGACGCATGGCGTCGTGGTCGACTGGAATTCTGACGTGATGATGATCTATGCATCTACCCAAAATACCAATGCGGTAAGAAATGAAATGGCCAGCGTCTTTAATTTACCAAAAAGTAAAGTCCGGGTAGTCTGTGATTTTATGGGTGGCGGATTTGGTGCCAAACATAGTGCAGGCAGCTTTGGTCCCATGGCGGCAAATCTTGCCAAAAAATCCGGAAGACCGGTTTGGCTAATGATGGATCGAAAAGAAGAACACCATTCTGAGGGAAACCGGCCCAACTCAATTCAATATCTAAAAATAGGAGCCAAGAAAGATGGTACCTTGACGGGAATTCAACAACGTTCCCATGGAACGGCAGGGGTAGCCCTTGGTGCTGGCGTTGGTCGGATAGCACAAATACTGTATCCCTGTCCTAATTTTGCGACCGAACAATATGATGTATTGACCAACGCTGGCCCCGGGGCTGCTTGGCGTGCACCTGGTAATGTTCAAGGTGCTTTTGGGCTGGAACAGGCTATTGATGAATTGGCGGAAAAACTAAATGTAGACCCCTTAAGTTATAGGAATCAAATAGATAAAAGTGAGGTAAGAAAGGTGGAGCGCCAACGCGGAGCGAAACTTTTCGATTGGTCACGACGTCAACCCGCTGGCAGTGACAAAGGCATAGTAAAGAAAGGACTTGGAATAGGCCAATCTACTTGGCCGCGATTCGTAACGCTCGATTCTTCCGTAGAAGTTAAGATTCATAACGATGGTGGTGTTGAAATACGATCTGGCGTCCAGGACATAGGAACAGGGACAAAAACCATTCTTGCCCAAGTTGTCGCGGAGGAATTAGGGCTTCAGGTAAAAGATATTACGGTCAATATTGGCGATACCTTTTTCCCGGTGGGACCCGGTTCCGGGGGAAGTGTGGTCACCGGTTCTATTACCCCTCCGACCCGTAACGCAGCTTTTGAGGCAAAAAACGCGTTATTGAAATTGGTCGCCAAGGAATGGAAAACGGATTCATCCGAATTGTTTATTGAGAATGGTCAGGTAAGCAGTAAAAAGGATGCTGGTCTGAAAATGCCCTTTAAAGAGGCGACCAAATTAATGCAGACCAGCCAAATCAGTAAAATTGCAAGCCGATCGGATGATTATGGTGGCTTTCAACAACCATGGGGACTGGCCTATGGTGATCTGGGCTCGGTACAATTTGCAGAAGTAAGTGTCAATACCGAAACAGGATTTGTAAAGGTCGATAAAATCGTCGCTGCCCACAGTTGTGGCAGACCGCTCAATATAGGTCAATTGGAAAGTCAAATAAATGGAGGAGTCATTCAAGGTGTATCGTATGCTTTATATGAAAATAGGGTGATGGACAAAGGTACGGGTCATATGATGAATGCCAATGTAGATCAGTACAAGGTGCCATTTTCCATGGAAATTCCCGAGATCGAAACCATAATTGTCGAGGAATATTCTGCACTTTCCTCAACGGATGCGTATGGCATAGGGGAACCAGCAAATATTGCAACGGCGGCCGCGATTGCCAATGCAGTTTATAACGCCATTGGGGTAAGGTTATATGAAATACCCATTACGCCATCGAGTATTCTTAAAGCATTGAATAAAGTCTCTTAAATACAAAGACATGAATAAATTTAGTTGGTACGAAGCCAAATCTGTTGAAGATGCCCTTGAACAAGTGAATTCAACAGTATCAGAAGAGTTATATCAGGCTACCGATAAAGCAGCGGTTTTTAAATCGGGAGGTATTGATGTCTTCGACTGGGTAAAGGAAGGCCTGCTCAAACCGCAAAAAATCGTCAATATTCGAAACATTCCAGATCTGGACAAAATCAGCTATGACCCTAAAAAGGGAATGAGCATCGGATCCAATGTAACCTTGGCCGAAATAGCGTCAAATCCTGAAACAAAGAATCATTATTGGGCACTGCATCAAGCGGTAAACCATGCTGCCACCCCCCAACTACGTAATATGTCCACCTTGGGAGGAAATATAGCCCAACGTAACCGATGCTGGTATTTTCGCTCTGCCGATCACGATTGCTTCCGCAAAGGAGGAGCTCGTTGTTTTGCCCGCCAATCTGAAACTGGCGAAAATGAAAATCACGCTATTATCGACAATGGTTCCTGTGTAAGCGTCCATGCATCCTCTATAGCTACGGCACTGATGGCCTTTAATGCCAGTGTTGTTATCATCAATGGTAAAGGAGAAAAGAAAGAAGTGACCATGGATGATTTCTTTGTTACCGCAGGCAAGGATATCGCTATGGAAAACATCCTCCAGGCAAAGGAAATTATTACGGAAATCATTCTTCCGGCTCCCACAAAAAATACCAAGAGCGCTTATATTAAACAGGTGGCCCGTGAATCTTATGACTGGTCATTGGGAGATGTAGCGGTAGTTTTTGAGGTTTCGGGGAATACCTGTCGTTCGGCGAGCATCGTTTTAGGGGCGGCCGCTCCGGTACCTTATCGCTCTATGGAAGCCCAACAGGCTATTGAAAATAAGACCATTAACAGTGAAAATGCATTTGCGGCGGCAGAAGCAGCTATGAAAATAGCGCGCCCACTTGCTAAAAATGGGTATAAGGTGCCCCTATTTATTGCTACTCTTAAGCAGGCAATTTTGGAAATTTCTTAGATATGGAAGAAAACAAACCCAACAAATTAGGCATCTGCAAGTTCCTTCGCGCTAGAAACCCCTATGGCATGATGGAAGGAGGGGATAGTCCCTGGCTCTTATTAGATGATGCCAATACAATTTGCTGGTGTATTACTTCCGCAGGAGCTGTAGGGCCTGATAATGGTTTGGTATCGCCCAAATATTGTAGAAAGGGACGAAGTTGTTGCGTTTCGCGGGATGCGGGGGATATATGACAAGTAACCTATAATGGTATCTGCAAACGCGGTACTACCGATGGTTCGTTAATTTCTTTTATAGCAGCTTGTTCATCACTACAAATCAATTCTTGAATATTCTCTTTTGCACTTGCCATCCCTCCCCTGATTTATATCATTCTAGAAACCATTACTTCGCTATAATTTTGAACTCTTAAATGAAATTGCTAGAACAAAAGTAGAGACCAATGAAAAAATCAACATGGATCATTTTAGGGATTCTGGTACTGGCCGTAGTGGGTTACTTGATCCTAAAACCAAAACTAAATACCAAAAAACTTGATTTTACCTATACCGCTCTCGAAAAAGGGAATATCGAGGCCGATGTATCTAGCACCGGCACCGTGGAAGCAATCAATACGGTGGAGATAGGTACCCAAATCTCAGGAACCATCATAAAAATATATGTGGACTATAACGACAGGGTACACGCCGGGCAGGTTTTGGCCGAGATGGATTTAAAACTATTGAACACCAATTTAAATAGTGCACAGGCCAATTTAGCGGTCAGCGAAGCACAATTATATCAGGCCAAAGACGAGTATGAACGCAATCAAACCTTATATGAAAAGAGTGTCATTTCAAACAAAGAGTACACCAACTCCAAATACGCCTACAATCAGGCACTTAGCGCTAAAAAAGCGGCCGCGGCGGCAGTAAAAAATATACAGGTCAGTATGGGGTATGCCCACATTACCTCGCCTATCAATGGTACCGTAATCGAGCGCAGCGTCGAGGAGGGCCAAACGGTAGCCGCATCCTTTGCTACCCCTACCATGTTCATTATCGCCGAAGACCTCTCAAAAATGCAGATCTTGGCGGATATGGATGAAAGCGACATTGGCTATATAAAAGATAGCATGCAAGTTCGCTTTACCGTACAGACGTATCCTGAAAAAAAATTTTACGGGGTGGTAAGTCAAATACGGTTGCAACCCATCGAGATTAACAATGTGGTCAATTATCAGGTAGTGGTGGATGTTGACAATAAAAAGGGACTGCTATTACCAGGAATGACCGCAAACCTTGAGTTCATTACGGCCATAGCGAAAGACGTACTGCTGATCAATAATTCGGCATTGCGCTTTAGACCCAATGAGGTCATGCTCGAAGAGATTAAACCAGTTTTGGAAGAGAAGGCCGCAGCAATGCTTCCAGATTCGTTACAGGCAAAGTTTAATAGCGGTATTAACAGCGAAGAGTTATACACCCCAATAAACTACAAGAAAAATCTGCCCCGCAACATCGATGGTTTCTTTTATCAAAATGAACAGGGAAAATTGGATTTCAAATTTGTAGAAATCGGAATCAAAACCGGACTGCAATCAGAGATAAAACGTTTTTTGGATGGTTCAGACCTATCTGAAGGTAGTAAGGCCATCAACGGTATTAAATCCAAAAAATAAGAGTATGCCTTCAAAAAAAGTCATAGAAACCAAAAAACTGAGCCGCATATTCAAAAACGGGGAGATCGAGGTGCATGCGCTTACCGATGTGGACATGGTCATCGAAGAAGGGGAATTCGTTGCCATCATGGGAGCATCAGGTTCGGGTAAATCAACCTTACTCCATATTATTGGTTGTTTGGATCGACCTACCTCTGGCGAATATAACTTAGATGATGTGCGAGTGAATGAATTGGACAAAAATAAATTGGCGGATGTTCGAAATCAGAAGATAGGCTTTATTTTTCAGAGCTATAATCTATTGTCCCGCACCACAGCCCTAGAAAATGTGGAACTGCCCTTGATCTATGATAGAACAGGGCAATTTTCAAATACCAAAGAACTTGCTAAAAAAGCATTGGAACAGGTTGGTCTGGCAGATAGAATATACCATAAGACCAATGAACTTTCCGGTGGACAACAACAACGGGTAGCCATTGCCAGGGCTTTGGTCAACAATCCGGCTCTTATTCTTGCCGATGAACCCACAGGAAATCTGGATAGCAAGTCCAGTATCGACATCGCAGACCTTTTTGTGCAGTTGAACAATAAGGGAAAGACCATCGTCATGATTACCCATGAGCCTGAAATTGCCCAATTCGCCAAGCGTATGATCTACTTGAGGGATGGACGAATCATTTCAGATAAGATTATTGAAGATAGGAGTACCAAGGAATTTGCGCTCAAAGAACTGGAAAAACCGGTAACACCTTAAGGCAAGAAAACTATGAAACGATTTTTAAAAATATTCAAAGTTGCCTTCCAGTCCATCAATAAGAACCGGACACGGAGCCTATTGACGATGCTCGGCATCATCATTGGAGTTGGAGCCGTAATCATGACCATTTCGGCAGGAGAGGGAGCAACATTGCAAGTTCAAAATCAAATATCGGGCTTGGGAACTAACCTATTGATGATACAGACCAAGTCGGAACATAAGGCAGGCATCAATGTGAGAATGGGACGACCTATAGATAAGAAGGACTTTGATATGTTACAGAAAAATTCTGTTTGGATGCCACAACTTTCCCCTTTGGTAGCTATTGGAGCACAAGCTATTGGCCCTAATGGTTATATGTCCACAACGGTCTATGGGGTTTCCTATGACTATTTTTATATTACGAGCAGAGAGATAGAACTAGGGAGCTTCTTTACGGAAGAAGATGTAAAAACAGCTAAAAAGTACTGTGTTATCGGCGAAACGATACGGGAAGAACTTTTCCCTGGACAAGACCCGGTTGGCAGACAGATACGAATAGATAAAGTACCTTTTACCGTAGTAGGTCTATTGAAAGAGGAAGGAACAGGAGGTATGGGTCAGGATATGGATGATATTGTCGTTGCTCCCTATACCACGATCCAAAACAGATTGTTCGGCCACCAAAGAGGATATAATCTGATTATGGCTAGTGCATTGAGCGAAGACCACATCGCTGATGCAAAAATAGAAGCTACTGAACTGTTGCGCGAATCGCATAAGATCAAGGCTGGGGACGAAGATGATTTTGAAATTACCACACAAATAGAGCTTCAGGAAATTACAGGAAACATTACAGGTATTCTTACCATTTTATTAGGTGCCGTTGCCAGTATTTCATTGATAGTTGGGGGTATTGGCATTATGAATATTATGTTGGTCTCCGTTACCGAACGAACCCGTGAAATCGGTACGCGACTGGCCATTGGTGCTAGGGAAAGCGATATTTTGACCCAATTTCTGATCGAAGCCATCGTCTTGAGTTTGGTTGGTGGTCTTCTAGGTATTGTCTTTGGGATTATCGGAAATCAAATCATCTATAAAGCAACCGATTTTTTTATCCCTACCGCTGTTTATTCGATATTAATCGGTTTTGGGTTTTCGGCCTTGGTAGGCGTTGCCTTCGGATATTTTCCTGCACGAAAAGCGGCAAAATTAAATCCTATCGATGCCTTGAGATATGAGTGAAATCAATTAAAATAAACCCTTATGAAAGATTTACATAACGTACTGAGAGAGATAACAGAAATCACAACTAACATTGAAACCAATTACCCTGAACTCTATCGTTCATTGGATGAAAACCCTATGACATTGCCCGTCAAACAGCATCCGCATATGGATAAAAAAGTAATGCAGGAGTACTTGGAAAGTTTAAAGGCTTTATTGGAAAATCATGTGGAGACGCATAAAAGTAATTCCTAAAGGGAGCTGAATAATGAAACTATAAACATGGAATCGTTAATTGATTTACAACGTACTTTTTTTAGTAGCAACGCGACTAAGGATATTCAATTCAGAATCGGTCAATTAAAAAAGCTAAAAAAAATACTGAAGGCGAACGAAGACAGATTGCATGAGGCGATTTATGCGGATTTTAAAAAATCGGCCTTCGAAAATAGTATGTCCGAACTTGCGCCATTGTATCAAGAGATCAATGAGGCTTGCAAAAAGGTCGAAAAATGGGCGAAAACTAAGAAGGTAAAAACGAATGTTGCCAATTTTCCCGCATCAAGCTATGTCATACCCGAACCTTTGGGTGTTGTACTGGTTATTGGTGCGTGGAACTATCCCTATTTACTGTCTCTTGCTCCTGTAATTTCTGCAATTGCCGCAGGGAATACGGTCGTGCTCAAACCTAGCGAGTTGCCAGCGAATACCAGTTATATCATGGCTGAGTTAATCAATGAAAATTTTGATGCTTCCTTTTTCAAAGTAATAGAAGGAGGTATTCCAGAAACTACAGAATTACTTGAGCAAGAATTCGATAAGATATTTTTTACCGGAAGTCCTAAAGTCGGGAAAATCGTATATCGGGCTGCAGCCAAAAATCTCACTCCTGTAACTCTTGAACTGGGTGGAAAAAGTCCTGCCATCTTTTCCGAGAATTGTAATCTGAAAATGGGAGTTAAAAGATTGATTTGGTCCAAATTTCTTAATGCGGGCCAGATTTGTATTGCCCCGGATTATGTTTTGGTACACAAATCGAGAAAATCAGAGTTCCTTAAATCAGCTTTAGCAGAAATAGAAAAGTCGGATTTTTCGATTGAAAATGGCAACTATGTGCAAATCATCAACAAAAGAAATACGGAACGGTTAATTAATTTATTGGATACCGACAAAATCTACTATGGTGGCGACTATAATCTAGAAAATAGATACATCGCCCCGACCCTAATGACCGAGATTTCTTTTGAAGACGAAATCATGGAAGAAGAAATATTCGGCCCTATTTTACCCATTATTGAATATGACGACCTTGATAACGTGATTTCTCAAATCAAGACCAGGCCAAAACCCCTAGCTTGTTACGTTTTTTCAAATGACAAGCCAACCACAAATAAAATTTTGAGAGAAATCTCTTTCGGCGGAGGTGCCGTCAATGATGCTCTGATGCATTTTTCAAATAACAATTTACCTTTTGGTGGTGTGGGCCAAAGTGGTATGGGAGCGTATCACGGAAAGTTTGGCTTTCGAACGTTCTCCCATTATAAAAGCATTTTAGATAAACCTACTGGGTTTGAACTTAATTTAAAATATAGCCCTCATACAAAAAGTAAAGAAAAATGGATAACCCGTATGCTGAAATAGAAAACAAATTACCCGTATCATTTAGAATTAAATAATTAGCATATTTAAAATACACATCATGGGAGAAATCGCTACATCAGATAGACAAATAACATTGTTCTATAGCTCAAAATCAACAAGGGCAAAACAAACCTTGGCCTATGCTAAAGCAGAGGGGGTGGCAATACAAGAAATAGACATACTAAAAACACCATTAACAGGAACCCAAATAGCTGAACTTGCGGGTCGATTAAATATTGAAATCAAAGACTTGGTAAATCAAGAACACCCCTCGTATAAATCGCGTTTCGAACATCATGATTTTTCTGAAAGGGATTGGATAAAAATGATACGGCACAATCCTGAAATCATGAAACAGCCCATTGCCTTGAGAGGAGATATTACCATTTTAGTGGAAACCCCTACCGATATTATTAAAATCTAAGAAACCACTAGGCCGCATGCAAAGTCAAAATTCTAATGGTGCCCTCTGTGAGCTATAAAGTGCGTAGTTCGCCTGATTTCAAGGCTTCTCGGAAATTTGCTGCCACTTGTGAATGGCTCCCAAAAAATCGGCCTCCATCAGCACGCTTTAACCTTACCTTAATGGTGCCATCTTTTTTTTGCTTGACGGAAGTAACCACTACCCTATTTCCAAAGACCCTATCATAATTCGCCAAACCGCCACGTTTAATGATAAAGTTTGGTCTGGGAAAATCGATATATTTGTATTGCAAGGCCTTGGGTTTTCCAATTTGCAATACATCTCCTACTTTTACTTCTTGTTGTTCCGCATTTTTTTGGGCTTGAAGACCCGTTGTCGAAATGACGAATACTAATGTCAATAAATACTTCTTCATAACTATAATATTTAGAAAAACAGTTTGCCTAAAAATTAACTTCCTTGCTTTATCGGATTGTTTTTTCAAGGAGTACAACCAATAGTCAATCCTTCAATCCCCCGCTGAACTCCATCAACCCTGAGCGGAACTGATTTAAAAATGCATACTTTGCCGTATTCATTCTTTTTTAATCTTTTTAAATGATTTCTTCTTTCTGGGGTAGCATGACTCAAGACCCTAGCCCAAAGGCATAATATTGTTTTCCGGGCATATCTTCATATACACCTTCGAGCATTACGCCTCCTTTTTTCTTTTCTAATAGAGCTACCAATTCCTTTATATTACTCACTTTTTTTCCATCGATATGGGTAATGATATAACCCGGGCGCATTTGGGTACTTTGGCGCAGCAGGCCCGGATACAGGTTAATGACTTTGACACCACCATCCAAATTCAACTTTTTGGCGGTTTCCATATCCAGCGTTTCAAAATCGGCTCCCAGATAATTGAGCATTTCCACATTTTCTTTTTTCGTAATGTCGGTAGTGCCCTTTACGTTTTCAAGAATGACCTGAAATTCCTTTTCGGTTCCTTTTCGGTTCACGATAATCGATAATTTGTCGCCCGGTCTGTGCTGGGCAATGATCTCTTGTAATCTTGGGGAAGTACTTACCCTGCTATCGCCCACCTTGATAATAATATCGCCAGCTTTGATCCCCGCCTTCTCGGCCGCACTATCTTCGCCAACGTTTTCGATCCAGACCCCTTTGACGAAATCCATATTCTTTTCTTTGGCCAAACCACCGTTCATGGTTCTTATTGTGACACCCAGCATACCACGTTGTACACTGCCGTATTTTAATAGATCGGCTACCACCTTGGTAACGATATTGCTGGGTACGGCGAACCCATAACCAGTATAGCTACCCGTTCTACTGGCGATGGCCGAGTTGATTCCGATAATTTGACCGTCAAGGTTTACCAGTGCACCACCACTATTGCCGGGATTTATAGCCGCATCGGTCTGTATAAAACTTTCGACCGCAAATTTCTCAGGATTGATATTTATATTACGTGCCTTCGCACTTATGATACCGGCTGTAACCGTGGAGTAAAGGCTATATGGGTTTCCTACGGCCAATACCCATTCCCCGATCTCCACATCATCGGAATCCACAAATGACAAGGCTTTTAGATTGTCGCCCTTGATCTGCAACAAGGCAATATCGGTAGTGGGGTCGGTACCGATTACCGTTGCGTTGTAGGTTTCGTTATCATGTAGGGTAACCTCTAATTCCGTGGCATTATTGATTACATGGTTATTGGTCACGATATAACCCTTATCGGAGTCGATAATGACCCCCGAACCAGAGCCGTACATCTGTTGTTGGGGTATATTCTCGGGCGTTTGAAAACGATCCCCGAAAAAATCCCTGAAAAATTCGGGCAGTTCGCGCAGTTGATTATCAGTATTTTCGTTAGGGCTAGTCTGAGTAGACCTGATATGCACCACGGCATCCAAAACCTTTTTGGCGGTTTCGGTAAAATCTACAGGGCCACCTTTGCCTTCTGTTATGTCATTCTTTGACGTTTTTTCATTACTTGTTTCCTCGGCATATAACTGCAAGCGCTCATTATCGCTATTTTCGGGTAGCCCGTTTACATCTTTACACGACGTAATCGAAACGGATACCAGAGCCATCAATAGTATGCCGATTTTTGTTCTTATTGTTCTCATGACCTTTGAGTTAATTCAACCGTAATTAATTATTTTTTCTATTCGTATTTCTGTTGCTTCTAGGCGTAGTCCTGTTACTCCTGCCCCTATTGACATTATTCTCCTCGTGGTATCGCCGTATGTTGTCATCGTTATAGTTTGGCACCCTTCGGTAGCGGCTTCTACTAAAATCGATACTTCTATATCTCGGTGGAAGCACATTACGGCGCACCCAAACGCCCCCGTCCAAATACAGGTACGTTCTTGCAGAAAGATCATAATAGATACTGAATTCGGGAAAATAAACATAGCGCACCACCTCTACCCGATTCGGGTAAAACCAAGGCGGCGGCGGATTGTTGGGTCGGGAAGTAATGACCATTGGGCCACAGCTTGCCAACAACATCACTAGCATTGTCAAAATAAATAGCACTAAAGATTTAAGTAAATTTCTGTTTTCCATCACTTTGTATTTGAACAACAAAATAAAAGCGACCACGGTAAATTGAAAATGACCTGCATCATTACCATCACATTTTTTTCAATAAATAAAAGTGTATGATAGGTGAAATTTGCCTAAAGAAAACCTTAGGCCAAGTAACAACCCATGAAAACCCCCAGACTTACCGCTTTTCGAACCGTCCGGTTTTCTCGGTTAGTTTTATTCGGTACACCACCCCTTTCATCGCCTCGATATATTTACCATGCCCGTCCGTCATCGAGTGGCTTACGGTTGTTTCGCCCGTCATCAAGGGTAATACCCTGTCGATGAGTTTTTGCATGCCCGCCCTACGGGCTTTGGGGTCTTTCAGTTCCTCGAATAGTCCTTGAGCGATTATACTGCGCCAATTGCTCATATTCTCCATCACATCGACCTCAAAACAGACCTTGCCATTTTTGCGCATCATGTTGATCTTAATTCCCTCCTTCGTATGTCCATAAACGTATTCGCCGTCATAGGCATAGGTCATCGGCACAACATAGGTCATCCCATCTGCATGGCAACCGATACGGCCGATTACCTCGCTGTGTAAAAGTGTTTCTATTTGTGAACTTGTTAAATCTCCCAGCATGGTTCAAAAATGTAAAGGTTAGAATTCACTATTATTTCTTGAATAAGGGCGTGACCACAAGGGTCGGGCTTTCCACTCATACTCCTCCGCCTTTAGATCCGAAAATGGCTCAAAAGTCCTGCGGGGTAACCGCTGCAATCCCTCACGCAAAAAACTTACGCGAAATAAAACCAAAACGATTTCATGTGTAATGATTTAAATCATTTTGAAACCCATCCGCATCAAATAGCTTTGGCGTAACGCTATGGGCCATCTTCCACGGCACTAAAAAGTCGAACCTAAAATTTAGCTAACAATGATACGCGACTATTCAAAAAACTACAACGACCTCACACGGGCCATGAAAAAATTGGGCACCCGCATCCCCGGTACCATGAAAGGTTTTACCGATCTGCATAGGGCCAGTACCGACAAAGGGAGCCTCTCGTCAAAGACCAAGGAACTTATCGCATTGGGCATTGCCATAACTGTACGCTGCGATGGTTGTATCGCCTTTCACGTACACGATTCGTTAACGGCCGGTGCCAGTTCAGAAGAGATTTTGGAGACCATCGGCGTGGCCGTACTCATGGGCGGTGGCCCTTCGGTAGTGTATGGTTGTGAGGCCATGGAGGCCTTAGATCAATTCGCAGTACTTGAAAAAAATGAAACAGCCATCGTATAAAAACAAAAAGGAAAAACCCGACCCCTCGGTAAACGAAGAACCAAAACGGCCCTTTGGTGGGTATGGTTTCAATTGGTTCTATTTTTTGTTGTTCGGGATTATATTGTGGTTTTCCATCTTTTCCAATCCCGCTGCAAATACCAAGGAAGTCACTTGGTCGTTCTTGCAGGATTCCCTTTTGGTACAACGGGAAGTCTCGAAAATCGTGGTCATCAACAAGGAAGTCGCCGAGATCTACATCAAAAAAGAACACCTGAGCGACACCAAGCACAAAGAGGTCAGCGAAAAGTTGTTTCGTTCGGCGGAAGCACCCCAGTACAGCATGACCATCGGGTCGGTAGAAACCTTTGAGGACAAACTGCAACGTGCACAGGCAGGCTTTCAATCGACGGAAAAAGTCGACGTGCAGTATCAGAACCGCACCAGTTGGATCAGTCTATTGTCATGGCTACTGCCCTTGGGCATTATCATTTTTTTCTGGATGTACATGCTACGCAGAATGGGCGGTGGCGGCACGGGCGGAAATCCACTTTTCAATTTCGGGAAGTCAACGCCCAAGATTTCGGAAAAAGGAACAAAAAGCTCCGCATCGTTTAAGGATATTGCAGGATTGAAAGAAGCCAAAACCGAGGTCATGGAGGTGGTCGATTTCCTGAAAAATCCGGAAACCTATACCAAATTGGGGGCCAAAATCCCCAAAGGTGTTTTATTGGTAGGCCCTCCCGGAACGGGAAAGACCTTAATGGCCAGGGCGGTTGCGGGGGAAGCACAAGTGCCCTTTTTCTCGATTTCGGGATCGGAATTTGTGGAAATGTTCGTGGGCGTGGGAGCTTCAAGGGTACGCGACCTCTTTAAAAAAGCCAAAGAAAAAGCACCGAGTATCATTTTTATCGACGAGATCGATGCGGTCGGGCGTTCTCGGGGCAAGGTCAACGCCTTTCAGGCCAACGACGAACGAGAAAGTACATTGAACCAATTATTGACCGAACTCGATGGCTTCGGTGCCAACACGGGGGTCATCGTATTGGCGGCCACCAACCGTCCCGACGTACTCGATAAGGCATTGTTGCGCCCAGGCCGTTTCGATCGCCATATTTATCTGGAGCTTCCCACCAAAGAGGAACGTCAAGAGATTTTCGGGGTCCATCTTCGCCCGCTAAAACTTTCAAAAAATGTCGATGTGGAACTATTGGCGAAACTGAGCCCAGGTTTTTCAGGAGCAGATATTGCCAATATCTGCAACGAGGCCGCCCTGATCGCCGCACGCAAGAAAAAGAAGGAAGTGGAACAATCTGATTTTATGGAAGCGCGCGACCGCGTTATCGGCGGTCTGGAACGCAAGAGCAAGATTATCTCGCCCAAGGAAAAAGAAATCGTGGCACACCACGAAGCAGGTCATGCAGTGGCCAGCTGGTATCTTAAAAATGTAGATTCATTGGTCAAGGTATCCATCATTCCGCGAGGGAAATCTCTAGGTGCCGCCTGGTATTTGCCCGAAGAAAGGCAGATCGTGACCAAATCACAGTTTATGGACCAAATCTGTGCGTCGTTGGGCGGGCGCGTCGCCGAGGACATTATTTTTGGGGAGCCTTCCTCCGGTGCCTTGGACGATTTAGAGAAAGTGACCAAACAAGCCTATACCATGGTTTCCTATTACGGACTGGACGAAGAAATCGGCCCCATCAGTTTCTACGATTCCTCTGGAGACAACGAACGTATGCTGGGCAAACCCTACAGCGAGGACATGGCTAAAAAAATCGACAAACAAGTTCAAGATCTTATTACCACCGCCTATGAACGCACTAAAAACCTTTTGATCCAACATAAGGTTGAACTCGAAAAATTGGCGCAGTTGCTCTTAAAACAGGAAGTAGTCGAAAAAGAGGATCTAGAGAAGATTTTAGGGAAACGCGAAAGCCCCCGAACCCCCAAAGGAGGAATTTCAACGGTTGTAGAATGACAAACAAGAAAGGGATGAATGACAATTCAAAAATTTAAACTATAAAAACAAATATATCATGGAAAAAACACAGAAAAAAATCGCCGAGGTACTCTACAACGAAGACCTGCATTTTGAACACAAACAATGGCGCAGCGAATTGGCCTTTTGGGAAGACGAACTGAAATCGTTCAAAAACCGATTGGCAGAGCTGGTCAAACGGTGGACGGACAAAAATGTACTCGCCCAGTTGGAGCATTACCAAAACGAGTTCATCCTGCACGGCGAGGTCATCGACACTTTGCAACACGAAATCAACGTGCACGAGACCGATATGGCCGAACACAGCAAAAAGAACGAAGATGTCATCGACCGTAATTTCGCCAAACAGCATTTGGAATTCCGACACAAAATGGAAAAACAGCGCGAAATCTATGCGGATTTAAAAAAGGATTTCTTTCGGTTTTTGAGCAAGTATATGTAAGGCTAGAACTGGATTGAAAAGGTTTAAAAAGCTTCTTTTTTGCTCCCCTCTTTGGATAAAGGGGGGGGAATGAATGCTCTTGTGGAGAAAGGGGAGTTTGACCCGCGAACTTGCTGACACAATACTTGACCCATAATTTCGTGCGGTAAAGCTGTACCTGAGCAAGTTTGCGAAATAATCCCTCCGGCTCCGCAAGCGGACCCCACCTCCCTTTAAAAAAGGGAGGAGCCATTAAAATTGAAAATATCAACAATAAAACATGCTCGGCATCAACCTCCCAAAAAAGCGGGAACTCAAACGATACAACAAGTTGTTCAGCGTACTGGCCAAATATGGTTTTGAGGACGTTGTGGCTCAAAGTGGACTCAGAAAAGTGCTGCCCGCCAGCTATCTAAAAAAACATCCTAATACGGACAGGAACATTTCTTTTTCTAAATTCGAGCGCATCCGCATGGTCTTGGAGGAACTTGGGCCGAGCTATGTGAAATTGGGGCAGATCTTTAGCAATCGCGAAGATATGCTTCCCCCCGGGCTTATCAAAGAACTGGAAAAACTGCAAGATCATGTGCCCCATTTGCAAAACTTCGATGTGCAAAAAGCGATTGAAAGCGAACTGAACATCAAAATGGAAGACCATTTTCGCTCCATCGAGCTTGAACCTTTGGCCGCAGCTTCCTTGGCACAAGTCCATAAGGCACAATTGCAAAATGGCGAAATTGTCGCGCTGAAAATCCAAAGGCCAAATATCACGGAAACCATCGAGGCCGATATTGCCGTGATGAAACAAATAGCGGGCAGCCTTGAAAAACACAGCATACAGGCCAAGGCATTCCAGCCGATGCGTATCGTAGAATCGTTCGAGCAGAGCATACATGAAGAGCTTCAATTTTTAAAGGAAATAGACCATATCGAACGGTTTGCCCATAATTTTGAGGGCAACGGATCCATTTACGTTCCAAAAGTGTACCGTGAGCTTTCCACGGACAAACTGATCTGCATGGAATATATCGAGGGCATCAAAATATCAGAAATCGATAGGTTAAAGGCATTGAATATCGATTGCACGACCGTCGCCAAAGTAGGCGTTGACCTTTATCTGGAACAGGTTTTGGAACATGGCTTTTTTCATGCCGACCCGCATCCGGGGAATCTGTTCGTACTAACCGATCGCGACCAACTCTGTTTTCTCGACTTCGGAATGATGGGCACTCTGTTGCCCAAGGACAAGGAACTGTTGGGCGACCTACTGCTCCATTTTACAAGAAAGGATATCAAAAAACTGATTCCCATTTTAGAGGATATTGCCGAAAAAACAGACATTCCCGACTACAAAAAATTAGAACAAGATTTAAACGCCTTGGTCCAGGGCATCAGTGATACCTCCATCCAAAACATCAAACTGGGCGCTACTTTAACGCAGTTCAAAAGCATTTTGTACGGAAACAATATCATACTTCCGCATAACTTGTATTTATTGATACGCGCCCTGATCATCATGGAGGGCGTTGGACTCCGGCTAGACCCCGAATTCAACATTACCGACAACCTAAAACCGTATATGGCCAAATTGACCCGTAAACGTTTCGGGTTAAAGCGGTTGTTCAAAAAGAACTTGGCGAGGTTGCAAGATTTCAGTACGCTGGTCGATTCGCTTCCCGATGATCTCAACACTATCCTCAAAAAAATAAAGGATGGCAAACTCGTCGTCGTCCATGAGCATAAAGGTCTTAAAGAATTTCAAACGGCGTTGAGCAAGGCCACTAACCGACTTGTTTTTGCAGTTATTATTGCGGCCCTTTCCATCGGCTCCTCCATTTTGGTTATCGCCAAAATGCCGCCTTTGGTCAACGGTGTCCCCCTATTAGGTGCCATCGGGTTTGTACTTTCAGCAATTTTGGGCTTTTTGGTGGTTATTTCCATATTCAAAAACAACCAATTCTAACTAACGACTAGCATGCAATTCGACTAGACCCTTAGTGAAATCTTGGATCCCTATCTTTTGGGCGTACTGATCATTATGGGCATCGGCCTGATATTGGGTTTGGAGCGGGAGTATGATAAAGGCTTTGCGGGCATACGCACCTTTCCTATCGCTACTATTTTAGGATTTGTACTGGGTACTTTAACCGCTACCTTTACGTTTTAGCTATTGATAGTCGCCTTTGCCGGCGTTATCATTATCGGGGTACTGTATATTTTGATTTCCCGATAAATCGAAGCATACTTCAAATTCTTACCCTTTTTTCGGCTTCCTGACCTACATCATTTTCGACCCGAAACCATCTTCATAGTTTTGACTTGATCTAAACCCTTTTGTATAGGCTAAAAACCTTCGGCGAAGCATCTGAAACCCTTTGGGAACTGGACGAGGAAATAGGCAAATTGGCAGAGTCAGACATATTGAAATGAATCCTAAATATTAAAAAATGAAAACAACACAAAGAATATCGATGTTGGCAGGCCTACTGGTTACCTTAATGTTCGCCGCTTGTGGCGAAGCCTCGAAAAAGGACATGAAATCGGCCAAGGAAAATATGGGCGAAGCAACAGAAGACATAAAACAGGCCGCAAAGGATGCCCGTGAGGAGAACCGTGCCTATTTAGAGACGAATTGGAAAAAATTCCAAAGCGAATCGGAAAAAATTATTCTCAATACCGAAACGCAGATCAAAGAACTTCGGGAAAAGATTGCCAAGTCCGCCAAAAAAGACCGTGAAAAATTAAGCGCGGAACTCGACAAATTGGAACAAAAGAACAAAGCACTAAAAGAAAAGTTGGCCGAACGCGGGCATCGGTTCAAAGAAAACCTGATCGAGTTTAACGATGAAGCCAAAGAAAAAGAAAAGTCTTTTGAGCGCGAATTCAAACACGATATGGACGAACTCGGTACCGCCCTTAAAGATCTTTTTAAGAACAATGTGGAATAATAGTTTAGAAGGTTGAAAAAATAGGTTCTCCCCTTGTCATTCTGAGCGAAGTCGAAGGAAAAGGGGAGATGCCGAAATGACAAATACAAAGGAGAGCTGACCAATATTATTTTGCAACCAAAATCGGCCTACTACTTTCGGCATCGATTATTGAAATAACCTTGAAATCATGAAAAAGAAGGGTTTAGAACATATCCATAATAATACCCAAAACGGGTTAAGAAGCTGGCAAATTTTGATTTTACCAGGAGTACTTTACATTTTAGCTGGCTTTTTGGCATTTGCCGTCCCCTTTGAAAGTTACCTCGCATTATACATAATATCGGGTATTTTCATTTTTATTTCAGGAATATCGGAGATAGTTTTCTTTGTGCGGAATAGAACGAACGCAATGAACAGGGAAGGTTGTTTGTTGGCCGGCATTCTAGATTTGGTAATAGCGTTTTTGCTATTGGCCTACCCCGAAGCAATTCTCTCGTTTTTACCTTTTTATATGGGCATTTGGTTGCTTTTTAGGGGTATTGTCGCCGTTGGGTTTTCGTACCGAGCAAGACTTTTTGGAAAACTTGATTGGATATGGCTTCTTCTCCTTGCATCGGGCATTGTGAACTTTTTCTTTTTGTTACTGCATAATTCCATAAACGACGGCTTAAACACTTCGTACGTAACAGGTATGACA
The DNA here is from genome assembly GCF_005771495.1 of Maribacter sp. ACAM166. Classification (GTDB taxonomy): domain Bacteria; phylum Bacteroidota; class Bacteroidia; order Flavobacteriales; family Flavobacteriaceae; genus Maribacter. The sequence goes on along the minus strand of NZ_VAUW01000003.1, from coordinate 144,198 downwards.
TTTGTAGTCGCAGGAGCTTTTCGGTTGTTTTTGGCATTTGACCTAAAAATGATGCACAGCTTTAAAAACGAATACGAGCAAATCGTTTTAAATACTAAATAAAGTTATAGCTACTGGAAAGCTCTGATGTCAAAAACAATAGTTGAAATATAGCATGCTAAACTTTTCGATAATCGACTTCGCATCTTCTCTTTCGGTACTATAGGTTTATCATTACTTTTATCATGACGGTGCTGGTCATTATCTATTTTTTAGTTGCCGTACCGAAACCAATTATTTCAGAGGTTGATTGGCAATGAAATACCATACCAGATTTTAGATCTAATATCCCCAAAACCAATATTGGCATTCATTTGATGATGTAAACATTTTTGAAGTTATGAGCAAAAACGGATATAGTTTAACCCGGTTTTCTAAAAAGAACGGGTACAATTGGTGGTGGCACTCGTTTGTTGCAACACATGCCGAAACCGGTAAATTGAAACCTTTCTTTATTGAATATTATGTGATAAATCCTGCTCTATGGAATGGTAAGATTATTTGGGGACAACAAAAAGAAAACAAAAACACTAAGAAAAAGCCGTGTTATGCCATGTTAAAGGTCGGCACTTGGGGAGAGGATAAGGTACAGTTGCACAATTTTTATGATATTTCGGATTTCTATGCCTCTTCGAATGACCTCAATTGTAAAATAGGATCTAATGAACTTACCGATTCCTACTTGTTCGGCTCGGTAACCGTTTCCGAAAAAGAACAAGACGTTTTACCCGAATTTATGAGCGGTTATGGTTCCCTAAAATGGGATCTGAAGGTTGAAAAAGAGGTGCAATTCGATATGGGTTACGGTACTTCATGGTTGTTCAACCTAATGGGTCTATTTGAAATGTACTGGCACGTACAGGGCATGAAATGCAAATATAAGGGCGAGATTGTTTTTAACGAAGAAAAGTATATTGTCCATCCCGAAACTTCGTATGGCTATCAAGATAAAAATTGGGGCAAAGAGTATACCAACCCTTGGATCTGGCTGAACTGTAATAACTTTACTTCAAAATTGACCGACACTAAAATTGATGCCAGTTTAGATGTGGGCGGCGGCTGTCCAAAGATATTCGGTATTCCTCTTCGGCGAAAGATCTTGACTGCATTCTATTACAAAGGGGAATTTATTGAATTCAATTTTTCCAAATTTTGGAAAAGATCCCATCAGCAATTCAGTATACACGAAGATGCCCAATACTTGTACTGGACGGTAGTTTCCGAAAATCGAAAGTTCAAAATCGATGTTAAATTCAAATGTGACAAATCTAAAATGCTCTTCATAACCTATGAATCCCCAAATGGCCCTATAAAGCACACTAAATTGAGAAATGGTGGATATGCCGAAGGAATAGTGAAATTATATAAAAAGGAAGCTAAGGAGTTTAAGCTTATTGATGAGCTGGAAGGTTCTTTGGGTGGCTGTGAATATGGCGAATATTAGGAGCATACATAATTATAACCGATATGCACAACATATATATTAATAGAACAAAATGGAAAACACAAAATATTGAATAGCGACCATCTCATAAGACCATCTGCTGAAAGCCAAGGATTTGAATATTATGCAGGTCAGTCAAGGGTAAAAAGCAGCTTTACAACGAAATAAAAAGGGCGATTATATCATATTCTATTCCTCCAAAGAAAAAATGTCCGATTCGAACCCCACACAACATTTTACCGCCATTGCCCAAGCATTGGATGATAATATGAGGTCAAATACGGGGATGACTATAAGAAAACGGACCAGGAAATTGCCAAGGCTATATGCGATACGTTTGAATGGAACACCGCTGTACCTAAAGAGGATATAACCATCAAGGTCGAAGACGGTTGGATCTATCTTTCGGGAGATGTTAGCTGGGAATACCAGCGGAAAGCCGCTAAACACGTTGTGGAGAATCTGCTCGGTGTGAAGGGGGTCATCAACAGCCTTAAAATCAAGCAAGATGTAAAAGCTTGAGGTACGGAAAAAATCAAGAACGCCTTTGAGCGTTCCGCCGATCTTGATGCCAATAACACCACTATATCCACGGTTGAACATACAGTTACCTTAAAAGGCAAGGTAAATTTCTTAAAGGAAAAAGAGGATGCCGATACCGCTGCATATGGGGCTCCTGGTGTTTAGGATGTTAAAGATGAACGAAAAGTTCAATATGCTTCCGCCTATGCGTAGCTTGAAATAAAATTGCTTATGAAGCCTGCCCGACCTTGATGGACTTAAAATCGGGGGCGGGTTTTTATTCTTTCGAATTCTCATAAATCCAATTATTTATGTTAAAAATCATAGGACTGATGTACATCATTTTTATAGGCTTGTGGCGATAGTACCTTTAAATATTAAATAATGTTTACCCTAAAAGATTTTGGTCGAGTTTATCGAAAGCTTTGACTAAGGGTGGGAATGACAATAATATATTTACTTATGAAAACAGATGCACAAATCAAACAAGACGTTTTGGATGAATTGGCATGGCAACCCAATATCGACGAGACCGAGATCGGTGTGACTGTAAAGGACGGTATCGTGAACTTAAGTGGGACGGTAAACAATTATTCAAAAAAAATAGCCGCAGAAAAAGCTGTAAAAAGTGTAGACGGCGTAAAGGCGGTTGCCGAGAATATTGAAGTGAAACGTGGCCATGCGTATAAAAAAACAGACAAGGAAATCGCAAAGGCTGTTGTAGATGCCCTTGAATGGAACGCCTCCGTACCTGAGGAAAATCTAACGGTTAAAGTAGAAGATGGTTGGGTTTATCTTAACGGAGAAGTGGAATGGGGCTATCAAAGAAACGGCGCAAGACAAGCGGTCGAAAATTTACTTGGAGTTAAAAATGTCCTCAACAACATTAGCCTTCTACATAATACGATTAAACTCGATGAGGTACGTGATAAAATCAAGAATTCTTTTGAAATCTCAGTTGGTATAGATATTAATGGTATCGCTATATCTACCGATGGTTATACAGTTACCTTAAAGGGAAAGGTAAATTCCCTTAAAGATAAAGAGGATGCAGAAACCGCAGCCTATAGGGCTCCTGGAGTTTATAACGTTAAAAACGAACTTAAAGTAAATATACCTCGGCATAAGCTTAAATAATTGGTAAAAATAATTCTTCAATGGCCCGCCCCGATAATTAATTCATAGCGGGGCGGGCTTTTTTTATCGTAAGATTTAACACTTAAAATTCCCGTGAATGATGAACATCATTTTCAACGCTCTAATACGCTATTACTTTTAAGTCGAATTTAAAACAAAGTTTAACCCAAAAATTTAGTATCATGAAAACAGATTCAAAAATCAAAATCGATGTACAGGACGAATTGTCTTGGGAACCTAGTATCGACGAGACCAAAATCGGGGTTACGGTCGATAAAGGCGTAGTAACCCTTTCGGGTACGGTAAATACCTACGCCAAAAAACTTGCAGTCGAAAAGGCCGCAAAAAGAGTACAGGGCGTAAAGGCCGTTGCCGAAGATATCGAGGTTGTTTACGGCGTTTCCTACAAACCCAACGATACCGAAATCGCCAAAGCCGCAGTAAATGCTATCAAATGGGATACTTCGATCCCCGATGACAAGGTCATGATAAAAGTTGAGGATGGTTGGGTCTATCTATCCGGCGAAGTCAATTGGGACTATCAAAAACGTGCCGCAAAAGGTGCCGTACAGAATTTGATCGGTGTTCGAGGGGTGGTCAACAGCATCAAGCTAAAATCGACCGTGAAATCAAAAGATGTCAAAAACAGGATTTCTGAGGCCTTCAAACGTTCGGCAACTATCGATTCGAACAAAGTAAAAGTTGCCGTCGATGGCGATACCGTTACCTTGACCGGTACGGTAACTTCCATTAAGGAAAAGGAAGATGCACAAAGGGCAGCATATTTTGCCCCTGGCATCTATAATGTAAAAAACAACCTGAAAGTAGACTTCGAATCTGTATATGCATAAGACCGAAGTACTGATTCATACAAGATTATTTCAAAAAAAAGATTGTCAGAAATATGGCGTTTCGGGCAACTTTTTTTCTGTTAAAGTCGGTACTCCCTGACCCACATCATTTTCAAACGCCCTGCGCCCAAATATCTTTGAGGGTGTAATTAATTGTTTAATCCAAAATTATAATATCATGAAAACAGATGCACAGATCAAAGAAAATGTACTGGATGAATTGGCTTGGCAGCCCAATATCGACGAGACCGAAATCGGCGTTAGCGTTGAAAACGGCATTGTTACCCTAAGCGGAACCGTAAACAATTATATCAAAAAAATCGCGGCCGAAAAAGCGGCAAAAAGTGTAGATGGCGTTAAAGCAGTAGCCGAGGATATCGAGGTCAAATACGGCGACGACTACAAAAAAACGGACAAGGAGATCGCCAAGGCCGTGGTCGATGCCTTCGAATGGAATACAGCCGTACCGAAAGACGATGTAACTATCAAGGTCGAAGACGGTTGGGTATATCTTTCGGGAGACGTTAAGTGGGAATACCAGCGGAAAGCCGCCAAACGTGCCGTTGAAAATTTACTTGGGGTGCGCAGCGTTATCAACAAGATCAGTATAAAGCAAGATGTGAAGCCTTACGAGGTAAAAGAACGCATCAAAAATGCTTTTGAGCGCTCCGCAGAGCTCGATGCTAATAAGGTTACCGTACTGACCGACGGCCATACGGTTACACTACAGGGTAAGGTACATTCTATCAAAGAAAAGGAAGATGCCGAAACTGCCGCATATCGCGCTCCTGGAGTGTTTCATGTGAAGAATGAGCTCAAAGTGCAATACTATACGGAGTACGCATAACGTAGTTTTGAACTAAATAATAAGAGGAAGATGGGCAAATTGCGATTTGTACGCCTTCCTATTGTTTTCTCTTATGTGACGTTCTCTTGCCTCCTTTTTTGTCATTCCGGATGGTTACTGAGCCAGCTGAAGTGCACTAGGAATCTCTTTATGGGACGGCATGGCATGGGCTTCCTCGTGCCTCGGAATGACAAAAAAGCAGCTCTCGGATTGACAACAAGTAATTTATCCTTAAAATTAAACAACAACAAAAATCCCAAAAAACAACTATGGAACTGCTCGAAAAACTAAAATGGCGCTACGCCACCAAGGCCATGAACGGCAAAAAAGTACCGCAGCCAAAAATCGATAAAATTATCGAAGCGACCCGATTGGCATCGACTTCCAGTGGCTTGCAGCCTTTTGAAATCATCGAGGCGTTAAATAGAAAGGTATATATTTTAAAATGAATAGTAAAACTTTGGAGAATAAAACGAATTGGCAAATATTAACCGATATACCGAGATTTGACTCAATTGAAAAATTAAAGAGTTGTATTGATAATTGCGGTGGCTATATCGTGAATCATACTATGTTTTCGGATATAGCAATAAGTCTAACAGTAGAAATTGAAGAAAAAGATATTCAGGAACTATATGAAAATTTAATTACCGACTTTAAAATAATTGGAAAAATACCAGAAAGCTTGAATCAGAAATCTAACAGAGATTGGTGGATTTTAATTAATATGTCTTTTGTAAAAGGTAAAGGAAATTTAAAGCGAGAAGTTCCGAATTGTTGAATGCTACATTGCGAAAAAAAAACGTAAAAAAAAACGTATATATCTCATAGATAGACAGTTGCTTAATCTAAGTTAAGGTATATTTTCTAGTTCGTCAAATTTTTAAATTTGGCTTATTGATAAAAAAAGGTAATAAGAGAAATTTAAAAATTCGCCCGTGCTTCATCCGAAAATAATTTTATAATTTACATGCTACGAGCCATATAGAGAAACGATATCGATGGGAGCGTTAATCCGGATACCAACGGAAGAAATCATCAAAAACAAAGAATTTGTATTGGCCGCAGGGGCAGGAAACGTACTCGGCGGTTTAGAAACCAATCTTGTTATCTTAGGGGCAATTCTCGCCGTCATAATCCTGTATCTAGTATTGGCCATTGGGGCTTGGATCTATTCCAAGAAAGCTGCAAAAAGAGTTTCTTGAAAAGAGCCCTATCCAACTTCATTATATTTACCCCCGTAAAACTCGGCTGATATAGGACTCTTGCAGTTTTGTCTAGCTCAAGAAGTAGTATCTAAATACTTTTTTAAAACATCTATCTGAAAATCGCCCACCGCCGAAAGTTTCGTTTCTGCATTCATCAAAACCAGGCAATAACCTAATCGTGATAGTTTGCAATCACTAATAATTTCGTTATTGATACTGCTAAAAACAGGCTTAAAATGCTCACGTATGCTCATTCTCGAAGATTTTGCTACGTTAATAGCCCTGACAACAGCATCGCTGATCTGTTTGGGCGTTAGACCCTCATTCAACAGGTCGCTCGCTAAGTAACGCATATGTAGGCTATTATAGAAATCAATAAAATTATCAATGCTGTCCGGTCTATATGCTTTGGCGTAAATTGCTATTTCCATAGGTGTTTTATTTTTTGTTTGGCCAGCCCCAGCATATTTCTTGATACTTACTTTCTAGGGACAGCTTTTACGGTTCAAAGTTTTTTGGCGTACCCAAAAACCATTTTTTTGAATTCACGAAAAGCGCTGGTAAAAGTTTCCATTCTTTTTTTAAGCTCTCTATGCTTATCCCTATAATCCCCATCGGCCAAACCTTTTTCGCCTTTCTCCAAGCGGGACAATAGTTTTTCATGTGCTACGATATCGTCTGCCAGATAATCAAAGAGTTCGGCATGTACTTCATCAAGGTTTTCCAGTATTTTACTATAGGCCGATTGGGCTGCATCCTTTGTTTTCTTTTTTTTGAGTAGGTCGGCAAAGAATCTAGTTTCGTCCTTATAAAAGGCGATGTCGCTCAACCATTCTCTACTTTCAAAATGCAGCACGTCAAGGCCGGCGCCCAATAATAGTTCCGTTTTCGGATTTGTTGTTGTCGTATTCATAATAGTATGTTTTAATTTGTAGTTGCGGGTTCTTTTTCCCTTAAATCCTGTAATTTTTTAAATAATTTTTCTTCTTCGGTGGTAAGCTGCCTTGGCAAATTGACATTGAGCTTGACCAACAGATCACCATGTGTACTTGGCCTGCTGTATTTTGGCATTCCCTTACCTCTAAGCCTTAGCGTTTTACCGGTTTCGCTTCCTTTGGGCACGGTTACATTTACCTTTCCGATAAGTGTGGGTACTTCAACCTTGCCGCCAAGAATAGCGGCATACAGATCCACTTGGGCAACGTACATCAAATCATCGCCTCTTCTTTGAAAGCGTGGGTCTGGCTGTACCCTTAGAATGATATACAAATCGCCCCTGTTGCTCCCTTGTACACCAAGCTGTCCCTTTCCTTTTATTTTTAATTGTTGCCTATCATAAGAGCCCTTTTTAATGGTTATCCGTAATTTTTCGTTGTGAATCTCAAAGGTGCGCTTGCTGCCCTCATACGCTTCCAAAAGGGTAATGGGCATTTCTGCTTGGGTGTCGCCTCCTGAAAACGAGGTCTGACCGCCCCTACCACCAAAAAAAGTTTCAAAAAAACTGGAAAAATCCTGTCCGCCTGCCCCACCGCCTTGTCCGAAAAAATCGGAGGCATTCCCCTGATAGTAGCGGGTATTTCTCCCTCTTTGATTTGCTTGGTCGGCATATTCACGCCAATCGTCGCCGGTGTTCTGATACGCCTCCCAATTAGACCCCAACGTATCATACTTCTCCCGCTTTTCTTTATTACTGAGAACCTCATTCGCCTCGTTTACTTCCTTGAATTTCTCTTCGGCAGCGTTATCGTTCGGGTTTTTATCGGGATGGTATTTGGCCGCAAGTTTTCGATAGGCTTTTTTAATATCCTTTTGAGAAGCATCTTTGGCAACCCCCAATGTTTTGTAATAATCTTTATAATTCATTGCTATAAAGTGCTATTTATCGATAGCATATCTATTGAAAAAACTGATCTCCAGACTTTTTCGGGCATGTTCTAAAAGTTGCTGTACTTCATCAAGGCTCTGGTCGCGTATTTGGGCGATTTCCTCCACGTTGAAATGGTATTCGGTAGCGAGTTCAAAGACCGTTCGCATGGGCATGGGCAGGTGGTGCAAGACCATATCGGCATGTTTTCTGATATTCTCTTGGCCCCATTTCTCGTCTAATTGGGCGATCATTTCATTGTTATCGTCTTGCACAAAGACATGGTTCAGTACGTAATCATTCTTTCTGTATGATATATCGTCCAGTTCTTCCATCATGACCAGATCGCCGTCGCCATCGGTACTGAATTTTTCTTCCATTGCATCCCAAGCGGGTTTTGAAAAATCATCGATGTTCTCAAAAAAAACTTCATCGAATTCCTCGTCCACGATTGTATCTTCCAATATGGTATCGGCCCTTTTGAACAGCCATGGGTACAGGTTCTTCTTGTTCTTGACTTCTTCAAAATGGTCATAGACCTCAATGAACAATTGATCCAAAAAATCATTGGTGCGGTATTTCCCCATTGGCAAGTTGCCCTTTGATAAAGCGGTGTTCAACCGTTTGGTAATGTATCGTTTTACCTGCGAAAGATCTTTCAACAATAGTTCGTTGAAGGCGGCTTTTTTACCTGCTTCTTTGAATTTTCGCAAATCGGAATAGGTACTCGCCACAAAAGTGTAAAACTCTTTTTGGCCCTTATAGTCGATAGTTTTTTCCATAGATATTTTTTTAGGATAAACAAAAATGCAATCTTGTTGCGATCGGTAAAATGACGTAGATCAGTTGCAAAATCTTTTTTGGCAGGAAAAAAAATTCATGTTAAAATGTTCCAAGACTGATGTGGGTCATTTTGGAGGATGGATCGTGGAATTACTTTTATGGGGAATTCTATTTATTGCCATTCCGTTCTTTTGGCTGTCGTTCCGATTCAGGAGCCCGCCTGTTGGACGGGCAGGGAATGTGTTGAACGGAGCAACTGCACGTGAGATTCGTCGTGCGCTTCGGCAGGCTCAAAACACCTAGTAATGACAATACGGAGGGAATCGGAATGATAGACAAACAAGGGAATGAAATCAAAACACAGAAAACGATAAAATCAATATTCAATTAAATAGATTTCCGCCTTCGCGGAAATGAAAATAAAAACTATTATTATGAAATCAGATGCACAGATCAAACAGGATATTTTAGACGAATTGGTGTTCCAACCCAACATCGACGAGACCCAGATCGGGGTCATTGTTGAAGACGGTGTGGTAACCCTAACGGGGTTTGTTGACGAATTCCCCAAAAAAGTGGCCGCTGAAAAAGCTGCCAAAAGTGTAGCGGGCGTAAAGGCTGTTGCCGAGGATATCGAAGTGAAATACGGCGACAATTATAAGAAGACAGATAAGGAAATCGCCAAGGCCGCTGTCAATGCGCTGGAATGGAATGCTTCGGTACCTAAAGAAAAGGTCATGGTAAAAGTCGATAACGGGTATATCTACCTTACGGGCGAATTGCCATGGGAATACCAAAAAAACGCGGCCAAGCGGACGATTCAGAATCTATTGGGCGTAAAGGGGGTCATCAACAATATCGAAATCACGCCTACGGCCAAGCCCGAGAATATCGGCAAGGAAATACAGAAAGCTTTGGAGCGTTCTGCCGACCTTGAAGCCAAGGGCATTCGGGTACAAGTTGATGGGCGAACCGTACAACTGAAAGGGCGTGTACATTCGCACCTAGAAAAAGAACTGGCCGAAAATGCGGCTTACAAGGCACCTGGGGTAAAGAAAGTTCGAAACGATATTGTGGTGCAATTGTATCCGGAGTTTGCGTAGGGGGTTTTTGTGTTCAATTTTTTGTCATTCCTCGTGCCTGGGAATGGCAATACGGTGGGAATCGAAATGACAGCAAAAACAGAAAAAGATAAAAAAAGGAAATACTAATTATTAAATACTAGAAAACATGAAATCAGATGCACAGATTAAACAGGACATTTTAGACGAACTGGTATTCCAGCCCAATATCGACGAGACTGAAATCGGGGTCATTGTAAAAGACGGTGTGGTTACTTTAACCGGATTTGTAGATGCCTTTTCGAAAAAGGTGGCAGCCGAAAAAGCTGCAAAAAGCGTTGCGGGCGTTAAGGCCGTTGCCGAGGATATTCAAATCAAGTACGGCGACGATTATAGAAAGACCGATCAGGAAATTGCCAAGGCTGCCGTCAATGCCCTCGAATGGAACGCTTCGGTGCCAAATAACAAGATACTGGTCAAAGTAGATGATGGCTATATTGTCCTAACTGGCGATGTGACTTGGAAATACCAGAAAAATGCCGCCAAGCGTACCATAGAAAACCTCTTGGGCGTAAAGGGCGTAGTCAATAATATCGAGATCATTCAAAAAGTAGAGCCCAAAGAAGTCAAGGAACAGATCGAGAAGGCTTTTGAGCGATCTGCCGATATCGATGCGCAGCACGTGTTGGTAAAAATAGAGGGTTCGGTGGTGACCCTGACCGGCACGGTAAGTTCCATCAAGGAAAAGGACGATGCCACAAAGGCCGCTTTTCACGCCCCAGGTGTTACCGAAGTGAAAAATGAGATCAAGGTGCAGTTTTATCCGGCGTATGCTTGATGTTGGACAAACACCCCCCATTTTTTCTTTTTTTGTCATTCCGACGAAGGAGGAATCCCACGTGCAGATTCTCCGTTCAAGAGATTCCTCTTGCCTCGGAATGACAATCAAAAAAAAGGGATGGAAATGACAATAAAACAGAATCACAATGAAAACACTCGAAATAACACATGCCGATAAGGTCATGTTCCCGAAATCGAAGATCACCAAAGGCGATCTGGCACAATATTATGAGCGGATCGCCGATACCTTGCTGCCTTTTATGAAAGATCGTCCGTTGACCTTGCACCGTTTTCCCGAAGGCATACACCACAAAGGGTTTTACCAAAAGAACGCATCGGACTATTTTCCCGATTGGATCAAGACAGTAGAAATAAAAAAGGAAGGCGGTTGGGTCAACCACGTCGTATGTGAGAATGTCGAGACCTTGCTCTATCTGGTCAATCAAGGGGTCGTTACTTTTCACGTCACATTGAGCAAAACGGACAAGATCGACTACCCCGACAAGTTGATATTCGACCTAGATCCGCCGGACAGTAATTTTCATGCGGCAGTAACGAGCGCAAAACTATTACGCGGGTTGTTGGAAGAAGAATTGGGCCTTACCACCTACCCCATGGCAACGGGCTCCACGGGACTTCATGTGGTCGTACCCATTTGCCGTGCCGAAAACTTTGACGAAGTGCGTGATTTTGCTAAAACGGTGGCCCGATATCTTGCGAACAAACACCCTAAGGAATTTACCGTTCAACTGCGAAAACATCAGCGCAGCGGCAAGTTGTTCATAGACTACCTTCGCAATTCGTATGCACAGACCGCCGTTTGTCCGTTTTCCGTTCGGGCAATGGAAGGTGCGCCCGTAGCCCTACCGCTTAGCTGGAACGAGGTAGGAACGCAAATATTGGATGCGCAGCCCTTCGATATCCATACCGTCTTTAAACGCTTAAAATTAAAAACAGATCCTTGGAAAGACTTTTACAGGCATAGCCAGATTATTGGCGATGCCAAAAAGAAACTGGAAAGGTTAATGGGCGAAACAACATCCGAAGCACCTATTTCCTGATTCCTTAAATTATAAAACCGATGGACATAAAAGAACAAAGAATAGCTGCCCTGAAAAAAGTAGGCAAAAAATTGGAGAACACCCTTGATTTGGATCCGTTGATCGAAAAATTGTCCGGTTCTAGCTTGGTACTTTTGGGCGAGGCATCGCACGGCACCCATGAATACTACACATGGCGTACCGCCATTACCAAGCGATTAATCGAAGAACATGGATTCAATCTTATCGCCGTAGAGGGCGATTGGCCCGATTTTTATCGGGTAAACCGCTATGTAAAACATTACGGAAACAGCCATCAAAATTCGGTGGACGTTTTAAAGAAATTCAATCGATGGCCGACGTGGATGTGGGCCAATTGGGAAATCGAGACTTTGACCGATTGGCTCTATACCCATAACGAACACCGGCCCGCCAATGAAAGGGTCGGTATCTACGGACTCGATGTCTATAGTCTTTGGGAATCGATGGAAGCGATCATCGATTATCTTAAGATCCATGACCTAATTCTGGTACCTTCGGCCAAAAGGGCCATGGGCTGTTTTGAGCCATTCGGCGACGAAATGGGCATGGCCTATGCCCGATCCCTGCAACGCTTTATCCCGAAGACCTGTGAAAATGAAGTGGTGTCGTTATTGCAAGAGATCAAACAACGCTCTCAAAGTTTCAATACCGACATCGAGGCCACATTGAACATGGAACAGAACGCCCACATCGCCAAAAATGCCGAAAGTTACTACCGCTCCATGGTGCATGCGAACCAAAGCTCTTGGAATATTCGCGACCACCACATGATGGATACACTTCAACGGTTGCTACATTTTCATGGTGGAAAATCAAAAGCCATTGTTTGGGAGCACAATACCCATGTTGGCGATGCCCGTGCGACCGATATGGCGTTGGACAACACCATAAACGTAGGCCAATTGGTACGGGAAGAACTGTCGCACCTCAACCCAAAGATCGTCGGTTTTGGATCCTACCAAGGTACTGTGGTGGCAGGTTCGGAGTGGGGCGCACCCATGCGTAACATGCACGTACCGCCCGCCATTGAAGGTTCTTGGGAATACCTATTGCACCGGACCGGAAAAGGCAATCAATTGTTGTTCATGGAAGACTTAAAAGGAAACCCCTTATTTAAAGATCCTATCGGCCACCGCGCCATCGGGGTGGTCTATCATCCCAAGTACGAGAAAATAGGCAATTATGTACCTTCCGTAATGCCCGAACGGTACGATGCCTTTATCCATATCGATACTTCCGAGGGGGTTCATGCGATGGATGTGTATGTGGATAAATCGCAGTTGCCCGAAACGTATCCTTGGGCGTTTTAGGGTTATTGGCTAAATGGATTATTCGTTTCCCTCTTGTAATTTTTCGGGATCTTGATAGGTATCAAAAACCCTAAGGATATATAGCCTTTCCTTTTGCACTTTGTAAATCAACTTATAATGTCTAACGGTTATTCTGCGGTAATTCGGATTAATATCGTCCTTTTGATATTGTTCGGCATAGGTAACGCCCTTGCTGGCCGCTAAAATATCCCGCTTAACATTGGTCGCACCCTGAGGTGTATTTTTTACGTATTTCAGGTAATCATGTATCTGCCTTAACTGTGCTTTTGCCCCATCGGTCCAAATAGGCTTAAGTTTTCCCATTACCAATTCTCCGATTCTTTTTCTAGGTCTTCTTGAGCGGTGTACTTGCCGTTTTCAATCTCTGCTTCCGCATTGAGCAATTCTTGGTTATATTCTTTCAAAGTAAGGGGTTCGCCATCTATATTGTAGGCCACGGCATCTGTTTTCTTATCTTCCTGATACGTTTCCACAAGGGCCTTTATCAACTTCAGCAGGCGTTCGTCCGCATTGTCGATATAATCGAGTACGCTCTTTTTTAAATCTACGGTCTCCATGTTCCTTTTCCTTAAGTTCCCATAAAGGTACGATTTCCGTTTTACTGTTCGGTATTTTTAAAAATGGAAGGTTTTTAACAAGCCTAATCCCCCGAAAGAAATCCTTTCAACCCGTCTTGTCCCAAATGGCCTCAAAATCATTTTGGGCGAAACGGTTGCCCCTGACCAAAAGCAGATATTTTCCTTTGCCGAGTCGTTTGACCGCATCCGTCGCTTCGGGTGCCGATATCCCCAAACCCCGTAATATTCCATACGGGCCTTCGGAGAGCTCTCCGATTTTTTTACCGTCTATATCATGTAGAAATTGTTCGGATAAAGAGCCTGCGACGAAAATAGTCCCGATCTCGCGGTTGTAGAAAAATCCGAATTCGGTATTTGGCCCCAACAAGGCTTTCAAATACGATTCTAGTTTGTTGTTCTTTTCTTCGTAGCGGCCGATATCGGCATAGTTGGCACCGTCCAGTTTTACGAGCAGGGTCAACTGGGTTTCGGTATCATTGGTTTTGGTACTATTTTTAATCGCCCGTTCAACTTCGGTCAATTGGGCGAAGACTTTGGGCACAACATACTTTGTTGCCGTTGCCCGAATGGACTTTTTCATCATACATCATTTGAGAATACACTATTTCTTAGGCTGGTGTGTTCTCGGCAATTCAATTGCAAGTTACTTCACAACTACTATGCCCAAAATGATCTAGGTCATTTAAAGAATTCGTTTATCTAAAAATTTTAAACGAGTTCAAAATAAGTTGCGATACTGACTAAGGTCATTCCCCGTTTCCCATTGCCAAGGTATTTTTATCCCAATAAACCTAATATTCATTTAAAAACCAGAAATTATGTCAAACGATAGTAGTGGGAACATTTTATTGGCGCTGTTAACAGGTGCCGCCATTGGTGCGGGCTTCGGCATTTTGTATGCTCCCGACAAGGGTAGCGAAACCCGACACAAGATTAGGGACAAGGCCGTGGATACCAAACACGATCTGACCGACCGCATGCACCATGCCAAGGAAGAACTGACCAAATCGGCCGCGGAACAAAAAGACAAGTTCGACCAAAAATTAGACGAGGCCATCTCGACCATGAGCTATAAGGCCGATGACATTATCGCGACCTTGGAGCGCAAACTCGAAGACCTCAAAAAGAAAAACGCCCAATTACAGAAATAGTCGCCCATGGCCTTCGAAGAATTGAAGCAGGACCTCACGGAAGCCGAGGTCGATGTGAGGTCTTATCTCGAAAACAGCGCGGAATACCTGAAACTCAAGGTTTTTAAGGTATTGATGGGGTTGGTTACTACCATGGCCCAAGGTTTTTTGATAGCGGCCATTGTGATACTTGCCCTGTTCATCCCTTCATTGGGGGTGTCATTGGCCTTAAACGAATTACTCGGCAGTCTCTATCTCGGTTTTATAATCACAGGAGCATTCTATATACTGATCACCATTATTTGCTTTGTTTTTCGGGATAGCCTGAACAAGTCCTTACTACGTAAATTCTCCAAACTATATTTTGATTGATATGGAAAACAGGTACAGTTCTTTTAAGGAAGTCGACGAACGGCTTAAGGTATTGAAACTAAGGCGCGAAATCGATACCGAGAGTTTTAAACTACATCTAAACCGCACCAAGGCCAACTTCTACCCCACCCAATTGCTTGGCGGTACAAAAGGCATTTTACAAAAAATGCTGTTGACCTTCGCCGTCAAAAAACTTTCCAATGTTTCAGGGGTTTTAAGAAACTTTCGTAGGAGTGAACCGGAGCAGCTTTTGGAGTGATTTTTTTAGGAGTAGTTGAACAATTACCGATCAAATTTTTTCGATACATCATCGAACTCAGAAACTACAACGGAATGATGTAATCAAGAAAAATAACAATGTCCGCCCCAAAACCAATTATTTTGTACAGGCACTAAAACCTATTGGAAAATGAAAAAAATACTCTTAATAGAAGACAACAAAGATGTTCGGGAGAACACGGCCGATATTCTGGAATTTTCCAATTATACGGTGGCGACCGCCGAAAATGGAAAAATAGGTATCGAAAAAGGAAAACAGTTCCATCCCGATGTTATTCTTTGCGATATTATGATGCCCGTGATGGACGGTTACGAAGTACTTGACGCATTGAGCAAGGATGCTACAACGGCCGGTATTCCCTTTATTTTTTTGACGGCCAGAACCGATAGGAGCGATTTTAGAAAAGGTATGAACCTCGGTGCCGATGATTACCTGACCAAGCCTTTTGAGGAACTTGAGCTTCTGGATGCCATCGAAAGCCGCTTGAAAAAGAACGATTTTCTACGGAAGGAGTTTTCAAGGAACATAAAGGGTATCAACGATTTTTTTCAGGATGCCGGCCACTACCTGAACCTCGAAACCATTTCAAGGGATTATCGCCCTAAAACGTATAAAAAAAAGGATTTTATCTTTATGGAAGGCGATGGCGCGCACACCTTGTACCTTATCGAGAGCGGAACGGCAAAAACGTACAAATCGACCGAATCGGGCAAGGAGTTTATTACCGGAATCCTTAAAGCGGGCGATTTTATGGGGCAATTGTCCCTGATGAACCAAAAAGGCACTTATTTGGAGTCTGCCATGGTTATGGAGGATTCCGAGGTGTACCACATTCCCAAATCAGATTTCATTCATCTGCTTAACGACAACAAAGAGGTAGCACAAAAGTTTATGGACATCATTGGCAACAATCTGGCGGAAGTGCAGGAACAACTGGTCAACATGGCCTATTCAAGCGTTCGGCAGCGTGTGGCCAAGACCTTATTGAACCTGTACGCCAAAGGCATTATAAAGGATTTGCCCAACGAGGGTATCGATATTCCGAGGGAAGACTTTGCGGGCATTGTCGGCACCGCTACCGAGACCGCGATCCGCAGCCTTTCCGAATTCAAGGAAGAAGGCCTGATAACCATGGGTCGTGGCCGAAGGATCGTTTTGCTGGATAAGGAAGAATTGCGGCATATAGCAGATGTAAGGTAATTTTTTTAGGTTATGGACGCGCGTTGTGAAGGTTTCCTCCTGCGTCGGAAGGATAAAAAAGACTCGTACCTCGTATCTCGAACTTTTTTCCTTTATTTTTTCATAACCAAAATAATTCCCCCTTCAGGGGTTAGGGGGCTTTAAACTCCACCCAAAACGTCGTGCCTTCTCCCAATGCGCTTTCAAAACCTACCTTTCCGCCCATGAGTTCTGTGTATTGTTTTACAATATTCAGACCTAGGCCCGTACCCTCAATATTGGTGCTGTTTTCCGCCCTGAAAAACCGCTGGAACATATTGTCATGTTCTTCTTTGGGAATACCGATACCCTCATCCGAAACTTCGATTTTAACGGTTTTCTTTCCACTTTTCAGCATAACCGAAATGGTATCGCCCTCGTCGGAATATTTGATGGCATTGCTCAAAAGGTTGCTCAAGATGTGCTGCATCAGTTTGGAATCTAGATACACTTGGATGGACTCCCGGTTCACGTAAACCATTATCTTCTGGTCACGTTTTCTGTTGGGCTCCATTTCAAGGGCCAGATCGTTAGCGAATTCGACCAAATCGAAGAATTCGGGCTTGGCCTGTACCTTGCCCTCTTCCAACTTGCCCAAGGACAAGAAGTCATTCAATATCGTTACCAAATTACGCACATTCTTCTGTATCTGTTCCACATACTTTTCACGTTTTTCCTCCTTTCCGGGCATATTCTGCTTGCCTATCAATATGGCCGAAGTGCTTATGGCACTTAAAGGGGTGCGGAACTCGTGCGAGGCCATGGAAATAAATCGAGATTTCAGTTCGTTAAGCTCCTGCTCGCGTACCAAGGCGTTGCGGATATCTTCTTCGGCCTGTTTTTGTTTGCTGATGTCGTTATAAACGAAAAGTGCCCATTGCGCTTCATTGTTTCCGGATAACAAGGAAGACGTATTCACGGTATAGGCCTTGTTCCTGAACTTTATTTCAAAAGAGAGCTGTTCGCCCTCAAAGGTTTTTTTAACATCCTTCTTTATTCTTTCTATCCGTTTTTTTGAAAAGATGTCGATGTCATCGATGCACAATCCTTCAAATTGGGCTTTATCAAAGCCCATACGCTGTATTTCTCCCCCATCGATATAGGCGACTTCAAAATCGGCATTGAACACGATGATGACCCCTTTAGGAAAGTTTTTTGAAATGGCGGCAAACATCGCTTGGCTCTCTAAAGCCCTGCTTTCGGCCGCTAGGGTCTCTTGTACCTGATCTTTGAGTTTTACGTTGGTCGCTACCAGTTTTTGTACGGCGGCCTTGAGCTCGTCGGTGCGCTCCGTAACGGTCTGTTCAAGTTCTTTTGCATAATCTTGTAACAGCCAACGGCTTTTATCCAATTGTTGATGTATTTGGTGCTGTTCCAATGCCACGCTGGTCAACTGGTTTAGGTCGGCAATCATCTCTTGATCCGCTTTTGTCGGTTTTTTGGGCTGTTCACAATAAACGGCAAAAGTACCCAATACCGTTTTATTCGGAGAAAATATGGGAAACGACCAGCAGGAGCGCAACCCATGGTCTAAGGCTACCGCCCGATAATCGGCCCAAAGGGGATCGGTTGCAATATCGGCTGTAATCACTTCTTTTTTCAGGTATGCCGCCGTACCGCAAGCACCAACTTTTGGCCCGATCCTTAAGCCCTCGATGGCATCGCAAAACCCTTTCGGAAGATTTGGTGCTGCCAATTTGTGTAGCGTTTTCTCCTTCGGATCCAACCTTAAGATAGATCCCGCACAACCCTTTAAATGACCTTCCAATGCTTTTAATATGGCAATGCCAATTTCCTCCAAAGCCCCTCGCTTGGCGATCATCTCTAAAATTTTTCGTATTTCGTCTTTGAGCTGTTCTTCCTTGATCCGTTCGCTTACATCGTTCTGAACGCCTATGAAATGCGTCAGTTTGCCCTGATCGTTCTTTACGGGGGTTATGGTCAATTCGTTATAGAAAAGGGTGCCGTCTTTTTTATAATTACGCAATATCGTTTCCGAAGGCTTTTCGGCAACAATCGCCTGACGGATGACATCCACCTGCTCTTGTTCTCTATCATCGGACTGTAAAAAGCGGCAGTTCTTGCCCAAAATCTCATGTTCTGCGTAACCGGTCATCGCACAAAAAGCATCGTTGCAGTAGATAATCGGAAGGTCTTCGGTCTGGGTATCTACAATAATGATACTATTGCTAGCGGCCTCCAAGGCACTATTTCTAGTGTTCAGGACGTTCTGTAGGATTCTTGCCTCGGTAATATCTACCCCTGAGCTTAAGATTGCCGTTGGTTTTCCCGCAGTATCCCTTATAATCGCATTGCGCCATTGGATCAACCTTTTCTGTTTTTCATTGGTCACAATATCGTTCTCAAAATGTTCTTCGAACGGTATTTTTCCTTGGAGTACTTTGTCGAATAGTACGATCATTTCTTTTTGTTCCCTTTTCGGGATGAACCTATCAAACCAACTGTTGCCCAAGACTTCATCTTCTGTAAAACCAAGTATTTCACAACCCTTTTGGTTGATCAACCTTATTTTGTGATCAGTACCTATGACCACGAAAATCGATGCGGCCGTATCGAGGTATTGTTTCAGGGTATCTTTCTCTTTTTTAAGGGCAAGTGCCGCTTGTTTGTTTTCAGTAATATCGCGGACAATAGTCAAGACCCCATGGTTGTTAAGGTTTATGATGCGCGCCTCAAACATCCGTTGGCCGACCGCATCGCCCATGGCATATTCGATAATCTGTAGCTCTTTGCCTTCAATAGCCTTTTCCATCGCCGCTTTTACTTTTTTGTACACCGCTGATGGCAAAAGGTCTTTCATATTCTTCCCGATAATTTCTTTTTTGGGCACGAGCAGTTTTTCAGGTTCTGGGGCATAAAAATCGAGATAGTTTCCCTTATAATCCTGTATGAACATCATATCGGGCATTGCTTCTAGCAAGGCCTTGTTCTTGGCCTCGTTGGCACGCACTTCTAGTTCGGCCTCTTTTTGGGGTGTGATGTCGGCCATAAAACCTTCCAGGGCAATCAAATTTCCTTTCTCGTCAAAAATGCCCTGACCTAGCTCGCGCATATATTTTACCCTGCCCTTCTTATCCTTTATCCGAAAGGCAAGGCTAAAGGGTTCTTTTTTCTCCAAAGCCTTTTGCGTAATTTCCCAAACCTCTTTTTGGTCTTCCTTAAAAGTGATATGTGAAAATTGCACCTTGCCCTCCAAAAATTCTTTTGGAGTATAGCCCGTGATCCGTTCGCATCCCTGGCTTATATATTCCATAGTCCAGTCGCGATCGTTCTGGCAGCGATAGACGATGCCCCTAAGGTTACCGATCAAGGTGCTGTACTTTCGGTTGGTCTCGGTCAGTACGGTGTTCGATTTTTCCAAAAGAGAGGTGTCTTTTTTTCGATTGGTGGCATCCCGTAAAAAAGCAACGGTCACGAATTGGCCGTCAAAGTTGTTAGGGGTAAGACTGATGTCAATGGGGAACTCAGTTCCATCTTTTTTAAGACCCCACAGGTCTATTTGTTTGCTTACCGTCCGCTTTTTGGGTTTTTCGGTATATTTTAGTTCATGATCGCGATGCGATTTCCTGAATTTTTCGGGAATAAGCTCGGCGATGCCCTTGCCGTTCAGTTCGCCCTTGCCATACCCAAAAATAAGTTCGCTGGCCGCATTTGCCATTTTAATGTTTCCTTTTTCTCCGACGACCAATATGCCTTCAACAGCGGTCTCAAATATCGATTCGAAAAAGGGGGCATAGTTTACTTGGTCGCTCATAATTCGGGGATGCTAAGATTCCGGTTCGTTTCATTTGACATGCATGTCAAATGTAGTTTATCGGCATTCGTTTTGCAAGTTATGAAAGTGCGGCAATGGTAATTTGGAGGCTATTTTGAAATATGCCATTAAGCGGATTAAGGGTAGTAGGAGTATTTCTCAACTATTCAGGTTATGTGAGATAACACAGATCTTGATGGTTTCGGAAAGTAATACCAAGGTTTTTTCGTTCCGAGGCACGAGGAATCTGTTTTTCGGAACAGCAGGGCGCAACTGGCCGTGGGATTCCTCCTGCGTCGGAATGACAAAAAACGGGGGTTGGTCTTATCAAAAGATTCAATTTAAAAAACTACGCAACACGCTTCAGCAACTGCGCTAGCACCAAAGAACCCAGCCCAAACCCAACAACGGTAACAACTAGTTCAAAGGACAAGGCCTGTAAAGAAAGTGCATCCGCCACGGGCGGTATCAGATAGGCGGCAATGGTAATCAACAATGAAAGTACAATTGCGCCCCATACCCAAACGTTTTGGGTCACTTCGTTCTTAACAAACGATTCTTGCCGTTTGGGCATGTTGAAAACGTTGAACAACTGTGCCATGACCAAGGTATAAAATGCCATGTTGTTGATTGTATTTGCTGACAATTCCAATACAAAATTTCCATAGGCTACGACCCCGAGTACGGCGGCACTAATGCAAAGTCCATAAACTGCGGTCGCCGACCAATCTTGACGGCTCATGATAGGTTCGTTTGGGTTTTTGGGCGGTTGCTCCATAATATCGGCCTCCCCCTTTCCGAGCCCGAGTGCCAAAGCTGGGAAGACATCGGTTACTAAATTGAGAAACAATATTTGCAACGGCAACAATGGTGCGGGTAAATTGAATAATGCCGCCAAGCCCACGGATAGAATCTCGGCAAGGTTGCAAGACAAAAGGTATACCACAAACTGACGGATGTTCTGAAACACCACCCTACCCTGCCGGATGCCCAGTTCAATGGCCGTAAATTTATCGTTCTTTAGAATCACATCCGCTACTTCACGCGCGGCTTCGGTGCCACGAATACCCATCGCGATGCCAATATCGGCTTTTTTCAGGGCGGGCACATCGTTAATGCCATCGCCGATCATCCCTACGATATGACCGTTCTTTTGGTACATGGATACCAAATTCAATTTTTGCTCGGGAGTTACCCTTGCAAAAACTGAGGCCTTGCCCAATTCAATGGATAGATTACCATTATCGTCCGAGCTGTTTTGAAGATTTCTCCCTAATTGGACTTTTTCATTTGAGGAATCAGGTTCCAACAAACCTACTTCTTCCGCTATTTTTCGGGAAGTGCCCGGATGGTCTCCCGTTACCATCACAACTCGTATGCCCGCTTTTTTATAGATATCCATGACCGGTTTTACATCCGCTCGCGCGGGATCGATAAAACCGATAATACCTAAAAAAGTAAGGTTTTTTAACAGGTAATTTTTCTTTGGAATTTCCTGTACTTCCTTGAAGGCAAAAGCCAAAGTGCGCAGTCCTTGGGATGCCAATCCGTCCAATTTTTTGTTCCATGCTTCTTTTTGGTCGAAGGGTTTTCTTCCTGATGCATCCCAATAAGAATCGCAATGGGGCATCACACTTTCAAATGCTCCTTTTACAAATACTTCGAAACTAGCTTTGTTCCGGTTGACGGTCGCCATCAATTTGCGCTCGGCATCAAAGGGAAGTTCGAACTTTTCGCGATGTTCATTTTTGATGGAGGCCGTGTCGTAGCCCAAACGGTTAGCGAAATGTATCAAGGCCAGTTCAATGGAATCGCCCTGCCCGTCTTCATCGTCAGCAGCAACATTATTACAGAGAATGGAAGCCATTATCATTTTCTCAAAAGCCGCATATTTGCTTTCAGAATTCAAGACATCTGATTTGGTGGGAAACACTCCGCTCAAAGATTCAGTACCGAGAACCACGGTATGCACCTTCATTTGGTCCTCGGTCAGCGTGCCAGTTTTGTCCGTACAGATAATATCGGTCGCGCCCAAGGTCTGAACGGCCTCCAATTTTTTGATGATAACATCTTTTTTCGATAAGCGCAGCATCCCCTGAGCCAAAGCAATGGTGGCTACGATGGGGAGTCCTTCGGGTATGGCCGCCACGGCAAGTGCCACGCCCGTTTCAATCATGAGTAACAGGTCTTTTCCGCGAATATATCCCGTAACCACAATCAAGACGGCAAAAAACAGGGTCAACCAGATCAGCCATTTGCTCAATTGGTTCAGTTTCTTTTCCAAAGGCGTGCGTTCCTTATGCGCATCCACGCCCATTTGTTGGATCTTGCCCAGTTCGGTATTTTTCCCGGTGGCAATTACCACAGCCTTGCCCGATCCCGTAACGGCCATTGTTCCCCTAAAGACCATATTGGTCCGTTCTGTAATCGAGGTCTTTTCTTTTAACACCTCGGTTTTTTTGGTTACCGGAATACTTTCTCCCGTTAAGGCGGATTCTTTTACGGATAGCACATCAACTGTCATCAATCGGGCATCAGCAGGGATTACATCCCCGGTTTGTATGAGTACTATGTCGCCCGGAACAACTTCTGCAGCTTTGATCTTGATTCTTTTTCCCGAGCGGATGACATAAATCATCGCTTGGCCCATTTTCCGCAATGCCTCCAAGGAACGGATGGCTTGCAACTCCATAAAAAATCCGATGCCTACTGAAATCAGGATTACAACGATAATGGCGAAACCCTCCAACAAATCACTAAAGAAAAATGCGAGTACGGCCGCTACGGCCAAAATATAGATGATGGGATCGAACAACTGATCGGCCAATATTCGCCAGCGGCTTTTAGTGCCTTGTTCGGGAATTTGGTTCAGTCCGTATTTTTCAAGACGCTTTCTGGCTTCTTCTTTTTCAAGACCGTGTTCGCTATCGCTGCCGAATTGGGCGAGGATTTTTTCTACAGGAAGGGCGCACGGATCTTGGGGCATCTTTTTTGGGGTTTTGTTTGTTATCTGTCATTCCTTTAGTATGGTTGTCATTCCGAGGCACGAACCCGCTTGCCGGACGGACAGGGAATCTCTATATCGGAGCGTCAGAACGGC
The DNA here is from genome assembly GCF_005771495.1 of Maribacter sp. ACAM166. Lineage (GTDB taxonomy): Bacteria > Bacteroidota > Bacteroidia > Flavobacteriales > Flavobacteriaceae > Maribacter. The sequence goes on along the minus strand of NZ_VAUW01000003.1, from coordinate 120,736 downwards.
GGTGCGTGGGATTCCTCCTTCGTCGGAATAACAAAAAAGAGCTTGCCTCGGAATAACAAACCCACCACAAAAACCGACAATGCCCCCGAACCAAACCTATTTACATGGACGCATTTAGGTGGTGGCAAGAGGGCATTTTGATTCTTAACAGTATTAAGCGATCTGTACCTTTTTGGGCGGCAATTTCTTGGCCTCTTCTTTTTTGGCCAATTTAAAGCTCAAGATACCACCGTCATACTTGGCCTTGATGTCTTCATCCTTTATGCTATCGGGCAATTGCAGCGAACGCTCGAAAGCGTTGTAGCTGAACTCACGACGGGTATAGTTGTCGTCCTTCTCCTCTTCGGAGGTTTCTTTTTCGGCCTTGATATTGAGGCAACCATCTTCAATGGTCACTTCAAAGTCTTTTTTACCGAAACCGGGCGCGGCAAGTTCGATCTCGAAATTATCATCGTTTTCCTTGATGTTCAGGGCAGGTTCGGCCGACTTGCCGTTCCAAAAATTCTCGGGAAGCATGTTACTTGCCCATCGGTTATCGAAAAAATTGTCCATGTCGAAAAAATCTTGGGTTGCGAGATTTCCAAAAGGTCTTCTTCTAAATTTTACTAGTGACATAATGTTATAATTTTGGGTTAAACAATCATTTAAATCTGACCCTAAAGTACAATCAGCATCTAGTTTTGAAAATGACCTACATCAGTACAGTATACTTTTTTGAGATTATTTTTGAAACAACTTTAATAGATATGCTCCGGCAAAGGAATAATCCGTTCGAATTCGGAACAGGAGGAATTAAATAGTAGGCCTCGATCCAGAATACGGCCAAATTGCTCCGCCGTTGGGGTAATGTAGATCTGTGTTCCTTCTTCATCACCTTCTGTTAGCATTTTTACAGGAGTGATGGCATCTAATTGTGAGAGGTTTTCGGGGATTTCGGCCCGTGAAAGGGAAAGCGTTCCGATCCCTTTGTGGGAAGCCACCAAAACTGCCCAACCATCTTCGTCCAATTTGGTATTCAAGATGAGATGTCCTTTATAGGGTTTCAGAACCTGTCCTTCCCGTATCGCAAAAATGGTATCGCGCATAACGACCTTTGACACGATAGTATCGCCTTTTTCATTAGTGGGGAAGTCGGTTTCCCATTCTTTTACGAACAACCTACCGTTGCGAAGTTCAAGATCATTACTGGAATCTATTTCGGCACGGGTCATTTTTATCAGGAATTCCTTTCGCTTGATAAAAGTTCGGTCATCAATAAATAAGGAGGCACTATCGACCTTGCACCAATAGATGCCTTGATAGTCACGGGGAATCGCCGATAGCGGTTTTGTATCGCTGGGCTGCGGCTCGCCGAAAACTACGGGAGGTTGGCATGCGTTTACGATACCTAAAAATACTACTATAAGGATAACGCTACGGATATTCATTTTATCTCGGGTTTCATATTAGGTTTCAATGGGTGCTCATCTGGGCCTTCCTCTTTTTAAGTTGGACTTCCAAATCGCGAATGGTCTCGGCGACAGAGGCTTCAAAGCTTTCTTCATCAGAGGATGCGAATATTCTAGGGCCAGGCAAACTCAAGCGTATATCGCATATTTTACCCTTTCCGTCAGTATCTTTTTCCTCTTTGAAAAAAACGTCGGCTCCAATAATCCAGTCGTATTTTTGGCCCAGATCATCCAGCTTTTGATCGACTAATTCTTCTGCCCATTTTCTCTGGGCGGTCTGTACAAATTGAATATTCACTTTCATCGATTGTTATTTTTTGTTTTCTTTAAATAAAATGCCATTTGAGCAATGAAAACCGGTAAGGACTTTTGTTATACCTATCATCTCAAATAGTCGCTTAATACCGATATAGTGCGTTCACTTTTGAATGCGGGTTCGGCATTTCATCTTTTTCCGATAAATAGACCTTGCCCCCGTTCAAAAAGGTTTTGATAGCCGCTTTGTTCAATAGCGATACACTTGAGGACAATGGCTCTTCATCTACCCTCACATGTCTTTTTTCGGGATCGTAGATGCCCCAGATATCGGTGCTATTCTGCACGAAAAGCGTGTCTATTTTTCCGTCCAAGGCAGCGGGCACTACTTGCTCTATTTCAGAGGAAGTTCTGCCCGTACCATCATATTGCTTAAAGTTTTCTATTTTTTCCTTGCGCTCCCCATCAAAAATTGGAGCGACTTTTTCCCAGGCCATTTCGTGCAAGAGCAAGGTATCGGTCTCCGACAGATTGCAGGTTATAGGGCCGTCCAACAAATGTTGGTAACTGTTTCCCTCTTTATATATCGAAAACAAATAGTCTTGCGATGCGACGACCATCGGAACGTTTTCATCTTTCAAAAGGGTCATCAGTCCTTTGTCGATCGCCCTGAAATATCGAGCTATTTCGTTCTTGCGATCCCGGTCTCCTTCCGCATGGCCGTGGTACATGGCCCGGCCCTGGGCATCTGCCCCGCTTTTATACTGAAGGCTTTTCGGCTCGTAATCATAGCCTACACGTTCTTCCATACGTGACGGAATCAAATCATCGAGGACGACCTCGGCGATACTGTGCCTGGTCTGCTCGTAGAGTCTTACTTTCTCTAGTTCCAAGGCCAAAACGTAAAAACTTCCATCGCCCGCAAACATGGGAAGCAAAGGTTTTAGGTAAAACCCATTTGCCACATAATCGAAGGCCTCGAAATGAACGGGAAGCGTATATTTTTTAAAAAAACTATCGGAACGGAAAATCGCAAGTCCATCAGATTGGTGCCGCCAGAATTCGCTGTCATCCAAAAGTTCTTGAATGGGTGTGATGAGGGTGTCGATCTCCCTAGGGCCCATTCCCTCTTTTTCCAGCTTGTTGCTGACTTCTTTCAATTGGTTCTTTAGTTTAAGGGCGTCCTTTCCCTTCAATACCTCTTCCCCTGCACGATGGGTGGGTATGAAAATAGAAATGCAGCTTTCGCTATGGATACCGTCCAACTCCTCGATTTCCTTTTTTGTGATCAATGCCATTTTCTAACTAAGTTTTAGGTAGACCTCTTTATTGTAGTTTCTACAAACGGAAAGATAGAAAAGGAGTGTTTTATATGAAATGACCTAGATCAGTACAGACCTATTTCAAAGAAAATAACAACAAAAAGAGGAAGGCTATAAAAAAGATATTTAGTTATGTTTTTTTTTAACAATCATAGTTTTACACCAAAAGCCAAATCCCCTGCATCCCCGATTCCTGGAAGAATATAACCTCTGTTATTTAGCTTTTCATCAATGGCCGCAATCCACGAATGGGTGCTTTCGGGGAAAACTTTTTTGATATGTTCGATGCCTGTCTGAGAGCCGATTACGGAAAGGATATGAATCTGTTCTGGATTCCCATGATCCTTTAGCGCATTGAGCACATTTTCCAAGGTCTTTCCTGTGGCCAACATCGGATCTGTAAGCACTAAGGTTTTACCGACCAAAGAGGGCGCGGCAAAATATTTTACGATGACCTTAAAGGCATCTTCATCGCCCCGATGATGGCGATAGGCAGAAATAAAAGCATTTTCCGCTCCGTCAAAATAGTTCAACATGCCTTGGTGCAGGGGTAGGCCTGCCCGCAGTACGGAACAGAGTACCAACTTATCTAGGGGTAGTGACATTTCCTTGCTCCCAAAGGGTGTCCTTACGGTTTTATCGACATAATTTAAGTTCTTACTTAGCTCATAGCTCAGAATTTCTCCAATTCTTTCGATATTTCTGCGAAAACGCATAGCATCTTTTTGGATTTCAACATCCCTAATTTCTGAAATGAACTGATTTAATAGCGAATTTCCCTCGCCAAAGTGATGTACGGTCATAATTGAAGCGCATTATCTAAAATTACAATTATTAAGCTAGGTGGTACAACTGCCTCCATCCTTTTTGATACCCAGCCGAAATATGAATTTTTCCATTAAACACCATCGTGTAAAAGCCGATTGCAATAGGTTGGCACCCACAAAGAGGGTAAACCACAACCAGTTGATGTTTACATACATCGCCAATAATACACTTATAATGATAAAAGTACCTGCGATGGCTCTTATATATCTATTAATCATAGTAATACATTTTTGGTTTATATAAATTTTTCAATGGGAACCACAACTGCCTTAATGGGATTATTGGTCTCCAAATGTTGATTGAATTCCTCGATTAACCCGAACAAGGTTTCTATCTTTTCTTCTTCGGTAAAGGAGAAAAATAAACTGGATTCGGCCCCTCCCTTTTCACTCGGAAACCAGCTCTTCGTCATTAACAGGGAAGCCGAACTTTTATATCCGTCAATTTCCGAACCACTGAAGCTCTCAATCTCTGCCTGCTTAAATAGGAGCAGGATCTTGTCATGGAATTCTTCTACGACCGTTACAATTAGTAGTTTCATTTTTTTATTTATTTTTTTGTATTTCAACTTCTTCAACAACAACCGTTTCGGGTTCTTCGAGATAGTTTTTGCGCTCAATCATGTAGTAAACCAAAGGCACGACCAAAAGCGTCAATACCGTGGATACAATTGTACCACCCATTAAGGAGATGGCCAAACCTTGAAAAATTGGGTCGAACAAAATGACAAAGGCACCAATAACTACCGTGCCCGCAGTCAATAAAATGGGAGTGGTTCGTACAGCTCCTGCTTCGATTACCGCTTGTTTTATGGGTATTCCGTCTGCCAGACGTAAATTGACGAAATCAATAAGTAAAACAGAGTTCCGTACCATGATTCCGGCCAAAGCAATCATTCCTATAAAAGACGTGGCCGTAAAAAATGCGCCCAACAACCAGTGCCCTAAAATAATTCCTATCAGAGATAACGGGATGGCAACCATCATGACAATAGGTGTCTTAAAGTTTTGGAACCAGCCTACGATCAAGATGTAAATAATGATGATAACCCCTAAAAAAGCCAATCCTAAATCCCGAAAAACTTCTAGGGTAATCTGCCATTCCCCATCCCATTTAACGGTATAGTCATCTTCGAATTCGGGTTGGTCCAGATAAAGTTCGTCAATGGAATATCCTTCTGGTAGGTTCATGGCCGCTAGCTTGTCCGTCATGCCCAAAATGGCATATACCGGACTTTCGAGTTCCCCGGCCATATCGGCGAGTACATAGACGACCCGTTTCTGGTTCTTTCTATAAATGTTTTTTGCTCGCGTAGCTTCCTCGATTTGAACCAAATCGCCTACGGTAATCATGTTACCCTGCGATGATTTTACCTTCAGTTGGGCAATATCATTGATGGTTGATTTCTCCTTTTCATCCATGGCCAGAATCAATCCGATTTGGTTGGAGGCATTTTCATCGTACAGCGTAGTTACCGCCCTTTCCGATAACGCCATGTTCATGGTATGGGCAATTTGTTGTGGTGCCACCCCATAAAGCATTGCTTTTTCTTTATCGATGATAAATTCATATTCGGTCTGCTCGGCCTCTACCATCCAATCCACATCCACTACATCTTGGGTGTTCTTTAAAATACCCTGTACTTGATCGGCAATATCGATTTGCTGGTCATAATCAGGGCCATAGATTTCCCCAACTATGGTCGAGAGCACAGGTGGTCCGGGTGGAACTTCTACTATTTTGATATTCGCATTGTACTTTTCCCCGATCTTCTGTATTTCTGGACGAAAAAGGCTGGCAATGTCATGACTTTGAGCACTTCGTTCTCTTTTGTCAATCAAGTTCACTTGAATATCCGCCATATTGCTGCCGCCCCGTAAATCATAATGCCGTACCAAACCGTTAAAGGTTATGGGTGCCGAAGTGCCTACATAACTTTGATAATTCACTACTTCTAGGCGTGTAGCCAAGTATTGCGCTATTTCTTGGGCAACGACTCCTGTGCGTTCCAAAGTGGTGCCTTCGGGCATATCGATGACGACCTGAAATTCGTTCTTATTATCAAAAGGTAACATCTTAACGGCGACCGATTTCGTAAAGAACAATCCCATCGAACCTAATAGCAACAAGAAGGTAATCCCCAAAAACAACCAACGTTTCTTTTTGTTCTCAATTAGTGGTTTTTCAAACTTTTCGTAAATGCGATAAATGAAAGTATCCTCTAAAGGTTTTTCTACTTTCTCTTTACCCTTTGTTTCTTTTTCTCTTAGGAAAATATATCCCAAATAGGGGGTAATAGTTAAGGCGACGAAGAGCGATAATATCATCGCAATGGAAGCACCTATGGGCATGGGGGACATATATGGCCCCATAAGCCCAGAAACGAAAGCCATTGGCAATACCGATGCGATTACCGTGAAGGTGGCCAAAATGGTAGGGTTACCGACTTCATTTATTGCGTATAAAGCAGCTTGCTTGAACGGCAACCTTTTCATCTTAAAATGCCGGTGCATGTTTTCTGCAATGATGATAGAATCATCCACTACGATTCCCGTTACGAATACCAAGGCAAAAAGCGTAATTCGGTTCAAGGTATAGTCTAACATATAGTAGCTCAACAAGGTCAACGCAAATGTTATGGGTACGGAAAGGAATACCACCAAACCGCCTCGCCAACCCATCGCCAACATGACCACAAAGGTTACGGCTATAATGGCACCGATCAAATGCATCAACAGCTCCGAAACTTTATGGGATGCGGTCTCGCCATAGTTACGGGTTACTTCCACATGTACATCATCTGGAATCAAGTCCTTTTTCAGATGGTCTACTTTTTCAAGGATGATATCCGAAATCTTCATGGCATCGGCACCTTTGCGCTTTGCAATGGAAATCGTTACCGCAGGATATTCCGATTTATAACTGGATGCCTTTTCGCTGGCCTGACCAAAACCCAAAGAAACATAGTTCTTGGGTAGTTCGGGGCCATCCTGAATATTGGCAATCTGTTTTAGATAAATAGGTCTGTTCTGTTGCGTTCCCACGACCAAATTTTCTACATCTTCTTTATTCTCCAGAAATCGGCCTGTAGTGACCAAAAACTCCGTATCGTTTTTGTCAAAACTACCGCTGGCCAATTGATGATTGTTGGCTTTTATCATTTCGGAAACCGATAGAAAATCCAATCCGCTCTCGGCCATTTTATCCTTATCCAAAACAACCCTAAGCTGTCGGTTGCGTCCTCCTATTTTTTGGGTAGCGGACACATCGTTTACTTTTTCAATTTCGTCGGTAAGTTCTTGGGCGATCTGCTTTAATTGATAGTCATCATAATTTTCGCTCCATAGGGTCAGTCCCAACATGGGCACGTCATCAATCGCCCTTGTTTTGACCAAGGGAAATGTTACCCCTTGGGGCATAATATCCATGTGCTTGTTGATTTCATTGTAAAGCTTTACAAAAGAACGTTCTATATCCTCGCCCACATAAAACTGAACGATGACCATACCCTGTTCTTTCATCGCTGTGGAATAGACATACTCCACCCCTTTGATGTTCGAAATCAATTTTTCCAAAGGTTTGATGACTCGTGATTCTACCTCAGTGGGACTTGCCCCTGGGTATCCCACAAATATATCGGCCATCGGCACATCAATCTGTGGTTCTTCTTCCCTTGGAATGAGAAACGAACTGTACACCCCTATGACCATAAAAACGATCATCAGGAGCACCGTAAGTTTTGACCCGATAAAGACCTTGGCAATTTTGCCTGCTAATCCTTCTTTCATCTGTTTATTTTTATTGTTTTGTTAAGTCAGATGTAATTCGCAATTAATCATCTCGATTGTATCTAGATTTTTTAATGCTCATTTCATAGTGCTTTGTTATTTTACGTAAAGACTGATTTTTGCCCCGTTGTACAATTTCCCTTGTGAGCCGATGATATATTGTTCATCGGGGGATAGCCCTGAGAGTACCTCTACCCTATCCCCAAACGTTCGACCTAAACGCAGCCAACGTAGCAATGCGGTGTTATTTTGGCTGACGGTATAAATCCCCGACAACTGTCCTCGCTTCACAATGGCCTCTAGCGGCACAAAAACCGCTTGGGAGATCGCTTTTTCCCCTGTCGGAAATTGTACTGTCGCATACATACCTGACATGAGGTTGGTTTCAGTTTTGTCCAATAATACTTTTACCAAATACTGGCCGCCGGTACTTTTTGCCGAGGTGCTTACCTCAGCTACTTTGCCCGATACACTTTCATTTAAAGATTTTACGAGCACGTCAACTTCAGTATCCACTTTAATTTGTGAAATTTCAGATTCAGGAACCATGGCCAGTATTTGAAAATTGCCAGGAGCCTCCACTTCCAATAAGGGCATACCAGGATTTGCCATGTCCCCTGCATTGATGAATTTGTTCGTTACCACTCCATTAAAAGGTGCCCGTATATTGGCGTACGAAAATTGCGCATTGACCTCATTTTTCATTTGTTTGGCCGATTCCAATCGTGCCTTGGCCATATTGTAGCTCGCTGAAATATCATCCAATTCTTTCTGGGAGGCACTAGTTTCGTTAAAAAGGGTTGTGTACCTATTAAAATCTTTTTCGGCATTGCTGAACGCTACCGATGCTTCCGTGATGCCCGCATTTACCTGCGCCAGTTTGGCGGACAAATCGGCATTGTTGATACTCAACAAGAGCTGACCCTTTCGCACCTTATCCCCGACGTTCACATAGATTCTATCCATATACCCCATCATTCGGGTGCTTATTGCGCTACTTTTTACCGCTTCTACCGTGCCGCTAACCATTAACAATGCACCACGGTCTTCCTTCGCAACAGTTCTTACCTGTACCGGAACTACGTCCGTGGTATGGGCTGCTACCTTGGCGTCGTTTCCACCGCAGCTTACCGCAAGTGCCAAGACACCGGTCAGCAATAGAATATAGTTTATTTTTTTCATTTTTATTTCTTTTAGATTCAAGGGTATAATTCTTTTCACGTTTTATTCTTTAGTCAAAAAAATTACATACGCCAACGCATAATTGTGTTGAAAAATCGTGGCGTAGTATTCCAATTGCTTTTGCGAATATTGTGTTTCGGCCATGAGTAGTTCCGTGGTTTTCTCAAGGCCCTGCTCAAACCGATTGGTTCTTATACGCAGCGCTTCCTTGGACTGTTCCAAGGCCAGTTGCGTTAGTTTTATATTGTTCTTGGCATCAGACAACATTCTGTTTGCCTTGTTGAGTTCCAATTGGCTCTCCGCTTTGTATTGATGAAGCTCCAATTTCGATTTTTCAAGCTCTGCTTTACTTTTTTGGGCTTTCCCGAAGCGTTTGGTGCCTTCTAAAATGTTCCATTGCAACGAGGCTCCGAAAAGGTAACCTTTGGCATTACCTTGGAAGACTTCGTTATCATGTAATTCATAAGTACCGAAGGCATTCAAACGGGGCAGAAAACTCATTTTGTCCGCCTTGTATTGTTGATTGTAGGCATCTGAAATGGATTCCATGGCCTGAATATCTTTTCTATCGTCAAGAAATTCTTCTGAGGAAATCGTTTCAGAAACTAAGGTCAGCGAATCCGTAGGTTTTAAAATCTGGTTTGAATCTGTGTCCATCAAAACAGAAAGGGAATTGGACGCATTTAGGATATTGCTTTTGGCATACTGCAACTGATTATCGATTTCCATCACACGTACCTCTACCGCTAATACATCGGACTTCTGTAGATACCCCTGTCTAAAACTGTTGTTGGCTATCCGTAGATTTTCCGAAGCCGATTCCTTGGCCTTTTGAAGTACTTCTACCGTTTTATAAGCCAACTGTAATTGCATGTATGCCTTATCCGCTTCAAGGGCCACATAGTCTTGCTTTCTTTCCGATTGTAGTTCGGTGGCGTTCCACTTTGCTTTTGCTGCTTTTCGCTGGTAGAGCCCATCCAAATTCAACAAGGGCTGTTGCACATCCACCCGTGTAGCAAAATCCTTTATTTGCCTTGGGTCGTTCAATAAGTCGGGGTTAAAATCCGCCTGCGTCAATATTTCCTGGTTCAATTTAGAACCAAAGGCCATTAAGGGATTCGTAGTTGCAATACCCGTATGGGATATTCCAATAGTAGGTAAAAGCACCGCATTGGTCTGATTAAAATCACCCTTGGCCATCAGAATATCTTGTTGGGCCATTTTCAAAGCAGTGTTATTTTCTTTAACCTTTGCCAAGACCTCCTGTTTGGAAATCGGAAGGTTTTCCTGGGCCTTTATAGGTAGGACAAAAAGAAATATTCCTAAAATGAATGCAATATTTTTCATCGTTATTTTTTATTTTCTTCTTTTACTGCTGCAAAATTATAACCTCAAAGAGGGCTGGTAAGTAACCTGGGTTACCAAGTAAACTAAAGAGCAGTTCTTGATGGAATCAAAAACCTAATTTTGCTACTATATTATGGTGGGGGAGTTTATTCAAAGAACCACTGGCAACCAGCTTATTGTGACTTCTTTTTAGTATGGAACCAATAACTGATACCGGTCGAAAAATAGAACGTACTTTCCAAATCTTCCGATATGATCGTATCCGCGGTAGTGATTGTCGTGCTGCTCTGAGGTATTGCTAATAAGGGGGTGGATGAAAAAATGAACTGCTTGTGATAGTATTGCAAGGGAAGGCTAAGCTCCATATTTAAAATATTGAATTCGGAAGCTTCCTTGATTTCTACTGTAGTGGACACCGTTTCATCAACACCTCCAGAACCTTGTCCCTGCCCCTTACCTTTTCGGTTGCCCAAGCGACTTGTACTGTAATATTCCTGATAAAAATATTGGGAACCTGCATATACGGCTATCGAGGGGTTGATTAAAAAGCTCTTATCAGTATTGTAAAAAACACGGTCGAGCATTAACCCCGTGAAAATATCCGTAGAACTGCCATCATTAAAATACGCACTGGCCAAAACGGATACCTCCAATGCTTTAAGATCATAGCTTAAGTATCCTGATATATCACCCAAAACCGAGGATTTTGCATTATAACTATCGTCATTGAAAAAATAGGCCGTACCCGAAATTCCGCCGCTTAGTTTTTCGCCGCCGAATGTATACCCCAAACTGGTCAAAAACAGATCCACCCGGTTTTCCTCGGAGCTAACCAAATAGGATACCGAAGCATCTACAAAGAAGCCTGATTTATCGTAGTAGCCTATGGAGGGGAAAATATAAGGCGCCGCAATGGAATCGCGCCTGCCCATAAACACCGCATCATTGATATAGCTGATATCCGTTAGGAAGTAAGATTGCTCATTGCTGGAGATTTCCTCAGCGGATTTTTTGTTGTTCTGCGCTATCAAAAATGCAGGCATAAAAAACAGTAAAAACCAATAGATGTACCAAGTTTTCATGATAAAAGGATTTATATGGTAAAGAATTGGGCTTTGTCATAAGACCATGGCAAAGCCCAAAACCAAATCTTATTTAGTCGCCTTTTTTCCCTTCTTTTTCGTTGCAGGTTTCTTCACGCCTTTCTTATTCATCATTTTTTTGTTGCCCATCCTATTTTTTTGGAGCATCGTTTTGCGATGTTGGTACATGTTCTTGAACTTGGCCCCATCCATATTGATGCACTCCCCGTCCTGAAGGCGTAATTGTTGCCGCTGGGCATTTTGATAGCTTCCATCCGGGTTTACGACCAATCCGTCCCCTAGATTGACCTGATTCTGAAGTCGGTTTTGTTCCCTATTTCTAATTTGGTAGACTTCCCCATCGATCATCATCACTTGATACCTGTTTTGGTTACGCTCATTTATCTGGGCTTCGTTTAATCCTTTGTTCTCTTGTTTTACCTTGTATCGATATTGATATTCGTTGCGGTACATGACACCATCATTGTCCAGACATTCGCCATCCTTCAAACGTAATCTGTCACGATCCCTCGTTAGGTAAGAACCATCAAGGTTCACAACGGTACCGTCATTTAATGTAATCGGGTCTTGTAATCGTATTTGATCTCTATCTCGAATTTGTAGCACATCGCCATCGACCAACATTAAACGGTCTTGATCACGATCTTGAACTTTATCTTGATCTTGGGCTGTAAGCATTGTAGTTCCTAGAACAACAAATGCAGTTAAAAGCAGTATTTTTTTCATCACATTATATTTTAGAATTAATTATACGGTAAAATTAAGTTCCGTTTATGGCTTTCAAAATGACGTAGGTCAGTTAAGGTCAATAAATATAGGGGGTTTGTGTAACCTATGTTACACAAAAGGGGTGTTTACCTTAAACATGCTGAATGTGAACTCATCTTACTATCGGGTTTTGCTTTGAAACATTTTTTTAAATCAGGTAACAGTTAAAACTAAAATGACGTAGGTCATTCCACAAAAAAAACTTGTGCTTTAATTTTATCCCTTATGTAACATAAGTTACAGCATCTAATGACAGAAAAAGTTAGTTTCAAAAATTAAATCCCATTGCAGAATAAACCAGCAAATGAAAAGAAGAAACTTTGTTAGAAAAGCCATTTTGGGTTCCATGACCGCAGTTATTGGATCGGAAATAGTCTTTGCCGCTACCATGCCCAAGGGATATCGGCCTTTAGCCTTTCAAGACCCAGACCCCTTTAAAATGTTCAATAAGGACAAGGGCATGGAGGTATTGAATGACAAACCATGGAACATAGAAGCCAAAGCACATTTGTTGGATGATAAAATCACTCCAAATAAATATATGTTTATACGAAACAACGGGCTTATTCCTGAAAATTTGAATGCCAATAGTTGGACATTGACCATTGATGGAGAATCGGTAAACCAAGAAAAAATCTTTACGTTGGCTGATCTAAAATCTAAGTTTCCGCAATATACTTATCAGCTTACATTGGAATGCGGGGGTAATGGCCGAAGTGAATTCGACCCGCCGGCGAAGGGCAATCAATGGACGGTGGGAGCGGTATCCTGTGCTACATGGACGGGGATACGCCTACGTGATGTACTGGAAGATGTCGGTATGAAAGACGATGCTGTTTATATAGGGTACCATGCTGCCGATGTACACCTTAGTAGAGATCCCGATAAAGAACCCATTTCCCGAGGTGCTCCGATGCCCAAAGCTTTACAGGACGAGACGTTACTGGCATTTCAAATGAACGGCGAAGATATTCCGATTGCCCATGGCTACCCACTTAGATTGGTAGCTGGCGGTTGGCCCGCTTCCGTTTCGGGAAAATGGGTAAATAGAATTAGTATTCGAAATGTCGTACATGACGGTCCGAAGATGACAGGAGACGCCTATCGTGTTCCTTGCAACCCCGTAGCGCCGGGCGAAAAAGTGAAGGACGAGGACATGTGTATTATAGAATCAATGCCCGTGAAATCATTGATTACCTATCCCAAATCCGGTGCGACAATCAAAGAGGGAAAGCAATTGAATATCAGGGGGCACGCATGGGCGGGAGAATTGGAAGTATCAAAAATGGAGTATTCCATAGATTTTGGTGCTACTTGGAAGGAATGCCCTGTTGAAAAACCTGCTAACCGTTTGGCATGGCAGCATTTTTCAGCAAGTATCGGTTTTCCGAAGAAAGGGTACTATGAGATATGGGCAAGGGCAACGGATGCTCAAGGTACCAGTCAACCCATGTTGCTGCCCGGTTGGAACCCGAAAGGATATCTCAATAACGCCTGTCATAGAATTGCGGTAAAGGTCATATAGCCATGGAAGAGCATGAAAAAATAAGACAGGGAATTAGGAAGATTTACCGACTTTTTATCGGCATATTCTCCTTATTTGCAGTATTGGCAATAGCTATAATTTATATGCTTAACAATCCTGATGCGCTTTCCCGCAAGAAAAATATACCCGAAGCTGAATATGTTGCCGTACCCGAAGAAGAGGATTATGATAAGATAGAGAACGGTATACATTTAAGAACCGGACTTTTAGAGGCCGAGGGGCTAACGGAAGTCATAAATAATTGCACCAACTGCCATTCCGCAAAATTGGTAATGCAGAACAGGATGAACAAAGAACGTTGGATAGCTACTATACGATGGATGCAGGAGACACAAAACTTATGGGATTTAGGAAATAACGAAGAAATAATAGTCAATTATCTGGTAACCAACTATCCATCAAAGAAAAAGGGAAGAAGGGAAATATTGACCGATATTGAGTGGTACGCACTTGAACAATAGTAGCCATCTTTCGAAAAAATAGTATTAGAAATAAACAAATAAGTTATGGAAAAGTATATAAATGCATTTGTAGATGCCTTTTTGGGCAGTATCGATTGGACGTGGAAATCCATTTTATTCGAGGTTCCTTGGTACACCAATTATTTCTGGGGGCTTACCGTAATATCCCTTGTGGTATGGGGATTGGAGATTGCCTTCCCATGGCGCAAAGAGCAATCGATTTTTAGGAAGGATTTTTGGTTGGATGGCTTTTACATGTATTTCAACTTTTTTCTTTTTGCCATTGCCATAAGCGGTTTCTATAATTTATTAGGAGTTCTTTTTAACGATATAGGTATTTCAGCTAAAAGCCTCACGATTTTGGATCTTTCAGCAATCCCGATGTGGGCCCAATTGCTTATTTTCTTTATAATCCTTGATTTTGTACAATGGTTTACCCATGTACTTCTTCATAAGTATAAAATTTTATGGAATTTTCATAAGGTGCACCATTCGGTAAAAGAAATGGGTTTTGCTGCCCACCTACGCTATCACTGGATGGAGAATATCCTTTACAAACCCCTAAAGACCCTTGGCGTTATGGTATTGGGCGGGTTTGAACCGGAACAAGCTTATATCGTTCATTTTGTGGCTATAGCTATCGGACACCTCAACCATGCCAATCTAAAGATTACATGGGGACCACTGAAATATATCTTTAACAATCCGGTAATGCACTTGTACCATCATGCCTATGTGCTTCCAAAAGGTAAATACGGAGTCAATTTCGGTATCAGTCTAAGTCTTTGGGACTATATTTTTAAGACCAATTATATTCCTGAAGATAGCGGTACAGTTGAATTGGGATTTCCGGGGGATGAAAAGTTTCCAAAAGATTTTTTACATCAAGAAATCTATGGATTCGGTAAATCAAAAGATTAGCAAAGTATATTGTTCAATCAGTACCAGTTCCAGATATAAATCTTAAAGTTACAAAATAGTGGGGATTTTTGCTTGTTAAATCTGACTGGCACAACTTATCCGATACATATAAACATACGTATGTTAACTTATGCCCCAATGCTATTGGAGCCTTTATTGAGGTGGCGGAGTAAGATGTTCAACGCTTACCAAAACTATAGAATTTTATGATTTAGGCTCCGGAAGGCAAATTCCACGTTTTAGAATCGTTATGCCCATGAGTCCCAACCAGATAGCTTTCACGTGAAAAAGAGGCTTATAGATTTCAAAGTTGTCGGGTATGCCCATGACAATTCCCATAGCGGCAAGACCCAATAGGGCCGTCAACCAACCTAACCAAACATAGACAATTTTCCATTTTACAAGTCCAAGGCCCAACAATACTAACCCGACCCCTGAAAAAACCCGTCCAAATCGAACAAAACACGTGACGTATTGGTTCGTGTACAGAATATTGTCCATGAATTCCTGAATTTCAGCGGCCGACTTGCCCATGGTCTCGCCAACACCCCATGCACCAAAATTATAATAAAATGCGGATGCAAGGGCAAGGGTAATGCTTCCCACGACGACCATTCCGGCTCCAGGGGCTATTAAAACCCGATAAGGTTTCTTAAATGTTATAGAGGCCAGGGCGAACATTGCAATGGCCATAATGACCCACCCAAAAATATGGATTCGGAACATCCAAATCCATGGCCAAACCTGCTCACCAATAGCGGTAAAGTCTGAAGCTACCAAATACTCACCAATGTGATGGGGCGACAAAATCCATCCCCCCCAAAGCATTAATGCAGCTGCAATAAAAACCCAACCTGTAAATTTTGTTTCAAAATCCTTTTTAAATATATTCCCTGTTTCCATGTTAGTATACTTTTAAAACCATTACGATATGACAGTACTGATGTTCACAAATCGATACGGTAATTTGATTAATTAAAGATGATAAATGAGAACGGGAATAGAAATGACCTACATCAGTCCCATTGTATTTTTTTTGATGGGCAATAGAAGTGCAGTTGATACCCACAATGAGAATGGATGCTTCAAGTATTGGACTTCATTGGTTTCATCGCTAATGACCTTGTCCATCGGAAAAAAGCTTTTACGGCGGTCGGAGTCAATGACTTTATTTGCTCATTAGGCTTGCCATAGCATTATGGGCATAGACATAGCCGGTATCGACTTAGTCCGTTTTTGGTTCTTGAAGTTCAAAACATTTACATACGCCCATTCCTTTTTTATGTGCCTCTTGAAAGTGCGCTTCAAACCAGTCAGGCCGTTCAAGCTCGTAGTCGTATATGTATTCAGCGATCAAAGCAATGGCCTCATCTGGATTGGGCATGTACGGCATAGGGCCAAAGTTTTTATGGGCACCGGGCATTTTCTTTTCCGTCTCCGGATCGTTGACCCACAGAATCAAAGCTTCCGTAAATTCTTTTTTCGTTATGCTGGAATCGATGTAGTGCCTTTTGATGGCCTCCATCGGTGGGGCGATCCTATTGGTCATCGAGGCTGCTGGATCATGGCAGCTATAACATTCCTGCTCCATGATTATTTTTCCGGGATGTGGTTTACTTGTATGTGCTTGTTCTATAACGGAAATATTGTCAAGGGGTTCCATTTTCGACTCTTGACTATCTTTGCAGCAAATAAGTCCTAACAGGGGCAACAAAACGATTAAATATCTCATTGTTTTGGTTGTTTTCCCGAAAGCTCCGTTTTCTAATGTATTTAAGCAATGATGATTATCAGTTCAGTTAAACATTCTAATCAACAATATACATATAGTTGGTTATAAGAATTGAACTCTGCAAGATTAACCTATTTTTAAAAATGTTGCAGATATGCTTGTATGCAAATAGTGTGTAGAAAGTTTTACACCTGAATATGTCAAGAGAAGTCGATAGAGACACTCTATCAAAGATTAAACGCCCTTTTTCTTTTTCTCGATGCCGATTACCACCAATTTTTTGCTCTCGTTCTTCCTGCCCCTGACACCTTCTTCCTGTCCGCCAAAGACCGTATCGTACACTGCCGCCGTGCCGGTTATGGGATGGTCGCCCGGACTTTTCATCGCCTTCATAACCTTGCGCTTGAATGCCCAACAGGTCTTCTGCCAAAGGGAGAACTTGCGGGCAAGCTCGGTGGAGCTAATGTCCTTTTGTTGGTCGATACCAATTACACTATATAGAACGCCTTGTACAGGTCGAACTTAACCTTATGGAAAAGGGCACCCGCGGCCGGGGATTCGTCATAGCGGCAAGAAGTACACTCACGTGAATAGGGCATGCCACCGGTATAATATTTGCCGTGACCGCATTTACGGCACTTGAACACATAGCCCCACTTCTTATCGGCAAGGTGGGAAAGCCAACTGTCCCTGTCCGGAAAAAGTCACCTGAAATCGAAAAGGGATAGGCTCTTGAATCTTAGCATCAGATTTTTTAAGGATTTTACCTTAAATTAAGCACTCAATCGCTCTTTACAAAACGCCTAAGTCAATTCTACTTTTAAAATTCATCTACCATAATCGAACAAATAACGAACTAATTTTATTTATTCAATTCATAAATTGTTATAAATCAAATAACTAAATACATAATGATGATGTTCAGAATGTTTATCATTCTATGGAGGAGTGAATAAATATTCATTTTATTATTTAAAAATAAAAAGGTCCGCTTCCCAAAAGCGGACCTTTTCCCAATTATAAACAACCTATAAAACCTATTTTTTAATAACTCTTTTGAGAATAAAAGCGTTCATCTTAAAATGCTACTTGACCAACCCTATTCGTCTTATTTACGAGTAGATATCAAATAGGTTTTATTATAAGTGTTAAAAAAAAGTGTTGTTTATCAATTTTTAAGAAACGAGTAGAGTTTAAATGGAATTAGAATTTTCAAGATTGAAGAAATCTTTACCTCCTATTGATGTTTACCAACCACCCCATCAAAAAAAGCATGGTACTTTTTAAAATCAGCTTCTTGATTTTTTTGAGTATAATAAGGTTCTGAAACCTTGATTTCCTTTTTACCATAATCAAAAGCCACAAGTACGATTGGTACATTTGCAGTTTTGGCGATAAAATAGAATCCCGTTTTCCATTTCTCCACTTTTTTTCGAGTACCCTCTGGTGATAATGACAACCTGAATATTTCTCTTTCTTCAAATATCTGTGCAGTTGCTTTTACGGTATCACTTATTTTCGAACGATCTATAGGGGCACCTCCTGTCCATTTAAAGAACCATCCTACGGGCGAATCGAAAAGGCTTTTCTTTCCAATATAGTTGATTTGTTGATTCCAAACCTCTCTGATTAGCAGTCCTAATAGAAAATCCCACCAACTGGTATGAGGCACTACAATAATGACGAATTTTTTCAAGTCACCTGGAAACTCTCCATTAAGCTTCCATCCTAAAAGTTTAAAATAAATGAATTTTGCGAACTGTTGCATCGAACTATTTTACAAACAAAGTAAGTTCTCGACTCAGCTAGAACGAACAGTGTTTTTGAAATTATATTTTTTTATAAATCGATTTTAATTTTTCAGGCGTAATAACCGATTTCCAATGTTCACCCAAAGCATTTTCCCATAATGGTACCATTCCAATGGCTACCGAAATCATAATATCCATTTCAGATACCGACAAACGGGAACAAACCTCAGTTGGCAAAACTATGTTATGTTTATCTAGCATCTTATTAAACAATGAAACACCTTCTGGATAAAATTCTTCAAGATGTTGAAAGACTAAACAATTACCTATACCATGCTTTACGCCTAAAACAAATCCCAAACCATAACTCATGGCATGTGCTACACCAACTTGTGAATAGGCTATGCTCATACCCCCATGCCAAGATGCCATCATTAATTTCTCCCTATTATCCGTTTCTGAATTATTTTCTAAAAAAACTTCTTTACAGAGCTCTAATGATTTCTCACCATAACTTTTACTAAAAGCATTTAAAAATGTTCCGTTAAGAGATTCTATACAATGAATAAAACAGTCCATACCAGTATAAAACCACTGAACTTTTGGCACTCCTTTAGTCAAATCCGGATCCAATAGCACCTGATCAAAAGTGGTGTAATCTGAATTGATTCCTAATTTTTTTTCTGGACCCATTAAAACTGTAGTTCTAGAGACCTCTGCACCAGTACCACTAATAGTTGGTATACCAACATGATAAACAGACCGATTATTAACCAAATCCCAACCTTGGTATTGTGCTGCATCCCCTTTATTGGTTAACATAATAGCAATCGCTTTAGCTAAATCCAATAGGGTGCCACCACCAATGCCTATAACTCCTGAAGGTAGTTCACTATATTTCTCTAGTATCATTTTAACCAAAGTATCTACTTGTTCAGTTTTCGGCTCCTCCTCGGCCGAGATTAGAATAATTTGATCACAGAAAATACTTGGAATTCTATTAATTAAGTCCGTCCCTTCAAAAACATCATCAACCAAGTAAATCATAGGAGCTTCTGAATGTTTCCTTTTCGGCATCAAAATATCGCCAAGCTGATCAAAACTTCCTTTCCCATAGACTACTCTTGGTACCATAGGGAAATTTCGATATTGTTCGGAAGCTTTAGTAGGTATGTTCTTCAATGCTATTTCTTTTTTAACCTCCATTGTAATTATACGTATTCAAGAATATCAGTCAACGTAGAAATTGTCATATATCCTTTATTTTCTTCAGGTTCTAACACCTCTTCATGTTGCCATGTGGTGTGGAAAGGTACATGCACCGCACGTGCTCCTATTTCCACCAATGGTAATACATCTGATTTTAAAGAATTTCCTATCATTAAAAATTCACTTGGTGAAACCTGTAAATGCTCAAGTAAATCGCTATAATTCTTCTCCTTTTTATCACTTAATACTTCTACATGATGAAAATATTCAGAGAGCCCAGAACGTTCTATTTTACGTTCTTGATCTAGCAAATCTCCTTTAGTCAAAACAATTAATCTATACCTGTCTTTCAACTCTTTCAAGACCTCTACTACCCCATTTAATAATTCTACTGGTTGTAATATCATTTCTTTTCCAAGGTTCAAACACGCTACCAATGTTTTCTGAGAAACTTGGTTATTTGAAAGTTCCAAGGCACATTCAATCATTGATAATATAAAACCTTTTATGCCGTAACCATACAAGTCTAAATTTCGTATTTCGGTCTTAAAAAGCTCTTGATCTATCTTGTTTTTGGTTTCATATTTATCTAATAAAGCTGCAAACTTATCTTCTGCTTCCCTAAAATAGGTTTCATTTACCCATAATGTATCATCAGCATCAAAACCGATAACACGTATTCCATCAAAATTTATTTCCATGCTGCTTGCGCTTTCTTTAAATCATCTGGTGTATCTATTTCAATACCTTGAACGTTGGTTTCTACCATTTTTATCTTCTTACCATATTCCAAATAGCGAATGGCTTCTATTTTCTCAGTGGCTTCCAAAGGCAACATTGGCAAACGTTGAAAATCCATCAAGGCCCTTTTTCTGAATGCATAAATTCCTTTATGCTTAAAATAGGTTGTGTTTGAGTCTTTCGCCCTTGGGTATGGAATAGGAGATCTTGAGAAGTACAATGCAAAATTCCTATTATCAACGATTACTTTAACCGTATTTGGGTTATTTATTTCTTCTTCATCAGTAATTTTCACCATTAAAGAGGCTAAATCAATTTCTTTGTGAACGTCATCTTCAAATACTTTTATTACTCCCTCTAGACTTTCCCGGTCCGTAAAAGGTTCATCACCCTGTACGTTCACGATTATATCAACGTCCATTTGCATTACCGCTTCAGCAATACGATCACTACCGCAATCATGTTGCTTTTTGCTCATTATGGCCAAACCACCTTCCTTAACTATTGTATCATAAATTACGTCACTATCAGTAACTACATATACCTCATCAAACAATTTAGTCTTTACTGCTGCTTGGTACGTTCTAACAATTACCGGTTTACCGACCAAATCTTTCATTAGTTTTGCCGGAAATCTTGATGCTGCATACCGAGCAGGAATCATTGCTATTATCTTCAACTTAAATTATTTTATGTTTTGGACCTTGGTCGGAAACTTCTATATATCCTAAAAATTATTACCAGAATTATTATAACAAGTACGGCTGCAAGAATAGGCGCAAAAATTGATGCTGCAGTAACCACTATTGCGGTACCTGTTTCAACAGTTGCTAGAACCGGATTTGCCAATCCGCCCGTAGTGGCCGTAGATGCCAATCTACCAGTTGCCCCTGCCGATTTTATTGCAGTGGCTGTACCACCACCAGCTATAATTGCCAATGACCAAGTTATGACTGGATCTAAATCTGTTACTGTTGAAACCATAACGGCGGTACCTGCCATTGCTGCTAAAGGTATTGATATACTATCCAATAAATTATCGAACCAAGGAATGAAATAAGCGAAAATTTCCAGAAGCGTTGCTACCCCCAAGGTCAATACGGCGACTAAACCTCCTATCCACTGCCAATTTTCATTCAATTCCCAGACACCAAAATAAGATGCCAAACTCAGAGCGAACAATGGTAAAAACACTCTGAAACCAACTGAAGCAGCAAGTCCTACACCTAAAAATATACTTAAAATCGTCTCTGTTGCCATGTTATAATTTCGATGGATAAAGTTATCATCCTTTGTCCATAATCACTAAAATAATCTTTTATTAATCAACAAAAAAATCGTCTTTGAATCCTATGAGGTACAATTTATTTTTTGCTCTAGTCACAGCAGTATATAGCCAACGTAAATACTCCTTATCTATTCCATTTGGAAGATAAGGTTGTTCTACAAACACGGTGTCCCATTGTCCGCCTTGCGATTTATGACATGTTATGGCATAGGAAAATTTCACCTGTAATCCGTTAAAATATTTATTGTTCTTTACACCTAAAAACTTTTTATACTTAGATGTCTCATGTGCAAAATCTTTCATGACCTCTTGATAGAGTCTATTTCCATCTTCGTAGGAAAGTGACGGGGATACTGCCGTAATGGTATCCAACAATAAAACCGTTTCAAACGGCGCCATGTTTGGGTAGTCTACCATTTTTACCTTTACTTCGGCAAATTTAAACGTGTAGATTTCCTTTATATCATAAATTTCCAATATTTCAATAATGTCACCATTTGCTATAAAACCAGCTTCTGTAGTTGGCTTTATCCAAAAATAATTATTCTTTACCACCATCATATAATCACCTACTGCCAAATCATTTTCCAAGAATAAAATTCGCTCCCTTATATTCTGGTTATAAAGATTTGCTCTTTTATTTGATCTTACAATAAATGCCGTTTCTTCCTTACCATTTTCTGAATAAGAACTGTCTATAGCTTCTTGAATCTCATTTCCATCAATTAATCTAACAATGTCGGTAAAGGGGTTTACATCAAATTTGAAATCATCATAAAAATCACCCTGTAATTGTTCCCTTAATAACGTTGCATTAGCCAAGATTCCAGAATCACCAGCTTGCCGCACCACTTCATCCAATTCTAAACGTATGACTTCTTTATTATAGTTCAAAGAAAGTTTATCAGCATCTAATGCCGGACTTAATTCTAAATGTACTGGAGGTAGCTGCGCTGTATCACCTATCAACAACAATTTGCATTTGTGCCCAGAGTATACGAACATCATTAAATCATCTAACAATGAACCATTTTCAAAAAGTTTAGAATCGGCCGCCACATCGGGTATCATTGAAGCCTCATCTACAATAAATAAGGTGTCTTTATGTTTATTCGGTGCAAGTACAAACTGTACACCGCCACCACCTTGTTTCTTTGGAAAATAAATTTTTCGGTGAATGGTAAACGCTTGTGTCTTTGCATAGTTTGACATCACTTTTGCCGCTCTACCTGTCGGTGCCATTAGAACAGCTTTCTTTTGAACCTTCCAAAGACTATTCACCAAAGTACCAATTAAAGTAGTTTTTCCAGTACCGGCATAGCCTTTTAATAAAAAAACTTCGTCCTTTTCGGTTGACAGTGTAAACTCTGCTAGTTTTTGTAAAGCTACTGATTGTGTGGCAGTTGGTGTGTATGGAAATTTAGTTTCCAGTAAACTATAGAAAGATGCGGGAGTTGTTGATTTCATGAGCCCTCAAAGATAAAGATGATTTTTCGGTCAAAAACTTTTACCATTAAAAAAAAATTGTAGATTTGTGAAGACCACTAAATTAAAATAACACATACGAAATGAAGACCATTATACAAATTGTACTTTGGGTTGGGTGTATCGCTTTAGGATACCTAATTTATAATTCCATTACGGGACCAATTAAATTCAACGAAGTTAAACAAGAGCGCTATGCTCAAGTTGTAGCCAAATTAAAAGACATTAGAAATTCTCAAGATGCCTATAAAACGGTGAATGGTAACTACGCAAATGACTTTAATAGTCTAATTAGTTTTATCGATACGGCAAACTATGTAATCACTCAACAAAGAGATTCTTCTTTTATGGAGTTTGATAAAGCGTATGGTATCGATTTATTGAAAGAAGTTAAAATCATTGATACATTAGGGTTTGTTTCTATTAAAGATTCACTTTTCAAAAAAGATACGCGTTATAAAAATTTGATGGATGTACCTACTGCTGCTAATGGTGAAAAATTCACGATGAAAGCAGCCTTTGTTGAAAAGAGTGGTTATAGAGCCCCTGTTTTCCAAGTTAAGGTAGATAAGGAAGTGATACTTTATGACCAACCAAAAGATTTATTATCTCGTGAAAAAGCCGCTTTAAGTGTAGAAGAGGTTAATGGACCATCAATTTATATAGGTTCTTTAGACGAAGTAAGTACTACAGGTAACTGGCCTGCTGTTTATGACAAAAAAAACGATCAATAACCGTTTAGATATAGCGGATAAAAATTTTAAGAAATTGTCCATTCAAGTTAGCTTGAATGGACTTTCTTTTTGTGTGGCAGATACTGTTTCACAAAAATTACTTATTTCTGATACTATAGAATTTTCAGAAGAAAAAAATCCAATGATTGTAAAAGATGAATTGGAGAAACTCTTCCAAAAACATCAAATTACTCATATGGAATTTGACGAGGTTGTAGCAGTGCACAGAAACACCCTTTTTGGCCTTGTTCCCAAATCCCTTTTTAACGCAGAGCACTTACTAGAGTATCTTAAATTCAACACCAAAGTTTTAGCCACAGACGTATTATCGTTTGATGAAGTTGAAAATCATGACTTAGTGAATGTCTATGTCCCCTACATGAACATAAACAATTACATCTACAACCTTTTTGGAGAATTCACTTATATGCATAATGGCACTGTACTTTTACAGTCTTTAATGAACAATGAAACCCAAGACCGAGAAACCATCTGTTATGTTCATGTAAATAAAAATCAGCTAGACATTACCGTTCTTAATCAACGTAAATTATTACTTTACAATAGCTTTACCTATACCACCAAAGAGGATTTTGCCTACTACTTATTGTTTGTTTTGGAGCAACTAGATTTAGATCCAAAAATAGCAATTGTAAAATTGTTTGGAGCTATCGAGGAAGATGACCCTATCTTTCAATTATGCTATTCTTATATTCAGCATATACGTATCTTTGCACCTTCATCATTGCAATTGATTAAGATGGGAGAGCCAGCTTCTAGTTCAATAGACTTCACACTTATCAACACCTTATAATGCGCATAATTTCAGGAAAACACAAAGGTCGTAATTTAATCGCTCCTCAGAAATTACCTGTAAGGCCTACAAAAGATATGGCCAAAGAGAGTTTGTTTAATATTCTAAATAACGGCTATTATTTTCCAGATTTAAAAGTTCTAGACCTTTTTGCCGGCACTGGAAATATTAGTTATGAATTTGCATCTAGAGGCGTAGATGATATCCTCGCAATAGATGCTCATGCCGGTTGCATAGATTTCATAGACAAGACTGCTGGCCTTTTAGACATGAGTATTCGAACCCTAAAGAGTGAGGTTTTTACATTTTTACAACGTAATACCGAGCAATTCGATATCATATTCGGGGATCCATTTTATGACATGGAACTTTCCGATTTTGAAAAACTACCGGAATTGGTTTTTGAAAAAAAACTTCTTTTA
This sequence comes from Maribacter sp. ACAM166, assembly GCF_005771495.1. Taxonomy (GTDB): domain Bacteria; phylum Bacteroidota; class Bacteroidia; order Flavobacteriales; family Flavobacteriaceae; genus Maribacter. Next base: position 95,591 of record NZ_VAUW01000003.1, on the reverse strand, counting down.
GAGGATGGTGTCTTAATTATTGAACATTCTAATCGAACCAGTTTAGAGCACCTCCCTTTTTATAATAACTCTCGAAAATATGGAGGTAGTGTATTCAGTTTCTTCAAAGATAACTCCTAATTAAAATCAAAAAAAGCAGGCCATAAGCCGGATTCTGTATATTCTGAAACTAGTTCAGAAATGCCTTATCATTTATCTAGGCCAAAGGTTGCCCCAAGGCTCGAACCGCCTACCCTTCGACTTGAGCGTGCAGCCCTTAAACATCGATTTACATGACGTTTCACCGTATAGAGTTTACCTGGTTTCACTACAGCCGAACTGTACTTGCTTTCTGTTGCACTTGTCCTCACTTTTCAGCGGACGGGCGTTACCCGCTATACTGCACTATGGTGTCCGGACTTTCCTCGTATTCTACCCGAAGCATCGGGAGAATCCGCGATAAGGTGGCCTGCTTGCGCAAATGTACTGTAATTGTTGATAACTAAGGATGATCTCTATTTTTAATTCTCTTTAGAATTAACCGCTATATTTATATTTGTGTTAGATTAAATCATCGTAGTATTTTGGAACCATTTATAGTATCGGCACGTAAGTATAGACCTCAGACCTTTAAGGATGTCGTGGGCCAACAAGCCATTACCAATACGTTACAAAATGCCATTGACCAAAACCATTTGGCTCAAGCGTTATTATTCTGTGGACCAAGAGGTGTTGGCAAAACAACCTGCGCACGTATTTTAGCAAAACAGATAAATTCTGATGGAACTGAACGTACAGATGAAGATTTTGCATTCAATATTTTTGAACTTGATGCTGCATCTAACAACTCTGTTGATGATATACGAAATTTAATAGATCAAGTACGTATACCTCCACAAGTAGGTAAATACAAGGTATATATTATAGATGAGGTGCACATGTTGTCTCTATCTGCTTTCAATGCTTTTTTAAAGACGTTGGAAGAGCCACCTAAGCATGCCATCTTTATTTTGGCGACCACCGAAAAGCATAAAATAATACCAACAATACTTTCTAGATGTCAAATATTTGATTTCAAGAGAATAACCGTTAAGGATTCTGCAGAATACTTAAAATACATTGCAGAAAATCAAGGTATAAATGCTGAAGAAGATGCATTACATATCATTGCCCAAAAAGCGGATGGTGCTATGCGCGATGCCCTATCTATTTTTGACAGAGTCGTCAGTTTTTCTGGGTCGGAACTTACTCGTAAAGCAGTTACCGAAAACCTTAATGTTTTAGACTACGATACGTATTTTGAAGCTACCGATTTAATTTTAGAGCACAACATACCAAACCTTCTTTTGCTTTTTAATAATACGTTATCTCTAGGTTTTGACGGACACCATTTCATTTCGGGACTCGCATCACATTTTAGAGACCTAATGGTATGCCAACATCCTGATACTATAACTTTATTAGAAGTAGGTGAAGCGGCACAGCAATTATATAGAGACCAAAGTAAAATCACTTCTGCCTCCTTTCTTTTGCGGGGTTTAGATATTGCAAATGACTGCGACCTAAAATATAAAACAAGTAGAAACCAGCGGCTGTTGGTAGAACTTACCTTGATGAAACTTGCCTCTATCGATTTTGATGGAGAAAAAAAAAACCTGAATCCGTAGCACTTCACAATAAAACAATAGATTTTATTGCCCCTGCAGCTTTTTATCAGCAGGTTCAAAAACGACCAATTAAACAAACCGAAAAGACTACTCCCCAGAATACTTCTGCAAAGATTGAAGAAAAGGATATTCCCTCTCCAATACCTGAAATAGTTCAACAGAAAGAACCTACATCTAAAGCAGCGGTAAAAATAGCTGCCGAGAATACTTCTGTAGCTATTAAAAAAGAGGAAGAAACCAATCCACAACCTGTAACCGCAAGGCAAGAGGAAACGAAAATTGAAAGCACTCCTAATGGTACTGAAAAACTGAATACCGCTACATCTGAAACGGAGTCAAAGAAAATCAACATAAACCTTCCAAACAAACGTGTATCAGGATTGTCAATTTCTAGCCTTAATGCAAAAAAGCAACATGAGCTAAATAAAATCGAGGTAGTTGTAGATGAAAACAACTTACCGAAAAGCGCATTTTCAGAAGAGGAATTACGCAAACATTGGGCTGAATTTGTTGAACGTATAGATAAAATGGGACAAAAGATTCTGGCTTCAAATTTAAATACAGATATTCCGAAGTTAAAGGATGAATTTACGATTCATATAGAACTTCCTAACGGAACTATGAAAAAGGAAATTGAGCGCGAACAATATGAACTTATAGAGTATCTACGCTCCAAATTGAACAATCACTTTATTCAATTAGAAATTAGTGTGAATGAAGAAACTGCCAAAAAATTTGCTTTTACACCAGAGGAAAAATATCAAAAGCTACGTGAAAAATATCCAGTTATCGATTTGCTGAGAACAGAGTTTGATTTAGATCTATAGTTTTCGTTTTAATCTAAAAGCAAAAACTAATAGTACCACGGAAATAATTAAAAGGCCAAATGCCTCTCTACCTAGTTCTACTATTACGACATCTCCATCATTCAAATCAAATCCTTGAAAATTCCTAGGATATAAATACAAAAAATTAATAAAGGCAATTACCCCAATAACCATAGGTAAATAATATCTAATTTTATTTAATGCAAAGCCTACTGAAACCAATGCCGCTATAGTGTAGATAATCACCCAAAGTATTGCATCTGGATCATTATATTGCAAGGCTGCACCAATGAAGAATAATAAGGCAAATAGATATCCGAGTACTTTAAATACTACCTTCATTTTGAATTTAGTTTAATAAGTGATTCTCAATAATTTCTCGCACTTCAACTGCATCAATTGCTTCCTTCCCAATTCCATCATTATAATTACTGATTAAAAGAGGGTAGTCATCTAAATTTTCGTTTAAACGGCCGTGTGAACCTTTTATAAGATTTGCATCTATTGGAATGATATCCATTACAGTTCTAAACCCAAGTTTCTTCTTTAGTAATTTCCCTACCACTTTGGCCATAACCAGTTTATCTTTCGGGTCTGTCAACATTTCAACAGGATCGTACCCTGGTTTCTTATGAATATCAACCATTCTGGCATAATCTGGAGCTTTGGCATCATCTAACCAAAAGTAATATGTGAACCATGAATCTTTATCGGCTACAACAACAATATCTCCACACCGTTCATGTTCAATCTTATGCTTAACTAATTCTTCACCAAAAAGTACTTTTTCTACGCCTTCAATCTGCTTTATTTGCTTAACAAGCTTATCAATATCTTTAGAATTCTTACAATATACGTGGGCAATTTGATGATCAGCAACCGCAAAAGCATCACTAGCTCCTGCATCTAAAAGCTCTAACCCTCGCTCCTCTCTAATAGCAATATACCCCTCTTTTCGTAATACTCTATTGAGGTGAATTGGTCTATTTACATTTGTAATTCCGTATTCAGAAATGAGTATAACACGCGTATCTAAAGCTTCGTAATGGGTTACCAATTGTTTTACAACCTCATCAATTTCCAAGAGATCTTTAGAAATGATATCAAAGTCAAGGCCATACCGCTGCAAATTGTAATCTAAATGTGGCAAGTAAATTAATGTAAGATCCGGGTTATGTTTTTTATCTGTCAAAACTGCTGCATCTGCAATCCATTTCGAAGAATTTATTGTCGTCTTTGGGCCCCAAAATTCAAATAATGGAAAGGTTCCTAGCGCTTCTTGCATATCATCCCTAAGCTTGGCTGGATACGTATAAATATCTGGGATTTTTCTACCATCTGCTAAATAATTTGGCCTCGGTGTAATACTATAATCTACATTAGAATACATATTATACCACCAAAAGTGATTGGCACAGGTGAAATTTGGATATTTTTCTTTTAAATCATCCCAAATTTTTGGTTGCTGCACAAGGTTATTGGACTGCTTCCAGAATTTAATTTCACAATCATCTTTAATATACCATCCATTACCAACAACACCATGTTCTGAAGGCCACTTTCCTGTTACATAAGTGGATTGTACGGCACAAGTCACCGAAGGTAAAACAGGGGTTATATATGATGCCTTACCTTTTTCTAAAAACGATTTTATGAATGGAGTATATTCACCTATCAATCGTTTCGTTAATCCAACTACATTAATGACAACAGTCTTCTTCATATTATAAGCGTGTTTTTAGCCATTGAATTTCCCTAACAATGGATTCTGACAAATCTTGTTTTAAATCTGATGGAAGTACATCCCAAGTATAAGTTTCTATTTCTAAATGTTCAGAAACAGGATTGTCTTTTATATAATTTAATGTCTTTAGAATATGATCTTGAGTGGAAAACAATGCGCCATACTTCTCCAGAAATAGAGGAACGTGATAGTGCGCACGTAATTCTTTATGAGCTCCTTTCTTTTCTAAAATTACAGGAAGGTCACTGTACGTTTTTACAGTATCGCCTATTTTTTCTGTTACCTGGTGAAGGTAAGTGGGTTCATTGAATTTGGAAAGTTCTTGCCAAACCGATTCATCGTCCCTACCATCGAATATTATTTTTAATGCTGCACTTACTTGTATTTTTCCAATACTAATATTATGCTCCTTAAACTTTGAAAAGGTATCACTTGGCTCCTCAAAAGCTAATGAGAAATGACAAATATCATAACAGACAGTGATATACTTTTTTATGAGCGCTTCGGCTTGCAGTTGGTTTAAACCTAACTCCGACTTAAAAAAGGGAATACCTATTGGCAATAGGTATTCTGTGAAAAAGTGCAGTACTTCATCACTATTCTCCAAAAGTCCGTCAGGTTCTGGTTCAATATCCAAATGCATATACTTGCCGGTTATTTTTTCCAATTCAAACAAATAGTTGGCTACTTCAAGCATATTCTTGGCACCAGTTTCAAATGCCTTTACGGTTTCATCTTCGCTCTTGTGCCAATATTTATATGTGATTGGCGCTGTTGATATACCGCCATTTATTCCTTTTGGCAATAGTTCTGAAAGTTGCTTAAACAACCGTTTTGTATATATACATCGCTCATTTGTAGTCCAATCTGGAGCATGAACCATATCCTTTACCCGTTCATCATGAAAATTACCATAAGGAAATCCGTTCATAGTAAAAACATACACATCGTTTTTGACTAACCATTCTTGAAAATTGGCCATATTAGTGCCATTATCAAGTTCCTCACTGGCTTTATTAGATAATCGCAGCCCTAGACCAAAAGATTCAGCGTCAGAAACTTCTTTTTTGATACCAGGAACATGTTTTTGAATACTCTCAAAGGTACTTTTCCAATCTTGACCAGGATGAATATTGGTGCAATATGTTAAGTGAAGGTCCTTTTTTACTAGCATGTATTTAGTTTAAAGTCAATTGTTGATTCAACTTCTTAATTGCTTGCGCCATAAGCTTTATATCGATGGTATGCACGTCATGTTTGGTGCCTAAACCAGAAATTAACGTAATAGTCAATTGTCCACCTAAGTGCTCTCTAAACTCTTCTATTCCATTTAACAATGATTCAATTTCACTCGTTGTGTCCACAGGAAGAGAAAGATCAAAACCAACGGTAATCATTACATCTAAAATATGTTGTAAATCAGCTTCAGTAATTAATCCAATTAATTGAGCGTATGTTACATCAAGAGCAATTCCTTTCGCTACCGCTTCACCATGACGCATGGAATAATTGGTCATGAATTCCATTTTATGGGCAGCCCAATGACCAAAATCTAAAGGCCTAGAGGAACCCGATTCAAATGGGTCACCCCCTTGTGCAATATGATGCATATGCATTTCTGCACATTTATAAATCACATATTGCATAGGTTCCATCTCCCTTTTCTTTAAGGCACTGGCATGGTCAGCGATGTATTGAAAAAATAGTTTATCCTTTATTAACGCAACTTTAATAGCCTCGGCAACACCAGAAATCCAATCGCGTTGCTCTAAGGTTTCTAAAAAATCAGTATCGTTTATAATTGCATAAGGCGGAGCAAAGGTTCCTAAAAAGTTCTTTTTTTTAAAAGCGTTCACACTATTCTTAACACCAACGGCAGAATCATTTTGAGAAAGAACCGTCGTTGGTATACGTATTAATTTAACTCCTCTATGCGCTATAGCTGCAGCATAGCCAACCATATCGATAATCGCTCCACCACCAATCACTACGACGAAAGAATGACGGCAAATTTTGTTTTCATTGATTCCTTTTAAAACCAATTCAATCGAAGCATTGCTATTTTTAGCTTGTTCCCCTCCCGAAACAACCATTGATTCAGTAAGCTTTAGCGTTTCGGAATTGCTATTGCAATAAGCTTTTATCTGAGAAATTAAATTAGGATGATAATTTTTAACCCCATCATCAATAACGAATAATAACTTAACCGGTTCAAACTCTTTATAGTCCGCTATAAGTTTTTCAAATAACGGATTTTCTAGATTGAAAAGTCCTGCTGTAAAATATAATTGATATTCGTATTGAACTTTAAAGGACTGTTTTATAGATGGTAATTGCATATCAATTCTTAGGTTACAGCAAATAATTTAGACAAAATCATAGATAAAGGTAATAACAATAAAACCGCTAGCGCTAATTGCCAATTTAAAAAACCAGCCACCCAGCAGGCGTTCATAACTACAAGTGACAATACACCCGAAATAACTGCTTTTTTAATATTCTTCGGTGAATTCTCCCTATAAGCCGTAAACAATGGTCGAAAAATCAGAATTCCAAATAAGATTAAAAACGGCACTAAAACCAATTCATTATCTGTGTGTAGTACTACTATAAGCGCCATTGTCGTTATAACTATAGCATATAATATACCAGCCCATACAATGTGTTTTTTATTATTTCCGTGAACCTCACCCCTACTGATTAAAGTGATTGCAAAAATATAAACCACGGGCACAAGTGAAATACACCAATTGGATAGTACTGCTACTATTGACATACCTAATAAAAGATTCAATCCACGGCAGATACCCATATTTAAAGGGCCTAAAAATCTAAATTGCTTAAAATAGGCATCATACAGCACTATGGCGATGGTCAACACAATAGAAATCCCTCCTGCTACTAAATTGCAGTTAAATGCCAATACAACCCCAATTACCATCAAAAAGATACCAAAACAAACAGCTTGACGTATGGGTATCAAGCCACTCGGTATAGCTCTTTCTGGACGTTCAACAGCATCCAACTTGGCATCAAAAACGTCATTAAAAACAACACCTCCGGCATATAGAAAAACGGATGAAAATATTAATGATAAAACACTAAGAAGGTTTTCTTTTAAAAAAGCAATGGCAGCAATGTTTTCAAAAAAAAGACCAATTGCAATACCCGCCAAAATATCTGCAGCAGCAGTTGGTAAATTTGCAGGTCTTGCCAAATGCGCAAAACCTAAAAGCTTCTCTTTCATTCTAGGTGATTTGATCCTCGTCGATTCTTGGCATCTGTCCTCTTAGTACACTGTTATCGTTAAATAGTTGCGATTGATTGATACTATCGGGTTGCAACCAATGTGCTTCCTTCATTTTACCATTCTTACTAAAGGCATCTAATGCATTTTGATAGCAGGTTTTTCTAACATCTTCCTTATCGATACCCCTTTTCAACATTAACGATGCGGTTTTGGGCACTGCCAAAGGATCACTAACACCCCAATCGGCAGAGCTATCCACTATAATATTCGAACTGCCATATTTTTTTACGACCTCAACCATTCGTTCATTGCCCATTTTTGTTTTAGGGTAAATTGTAAAGGCTGCGATAAAACCACGGTCCAATACATCTTTAACAGTTTCTTCGTTATTATGGTCAATAATCACATTTGAAGGATCTAGGCCATGTTCCAGGCATACCTCCATACTTTTAATAGTACCCGCCTTTTTATCACGGTGCGGAGTATGCACCTGTACGGTCATTCCTAACTCTTTAGCCATTTCTAATTGCATTCTAAAAAACTTGTCTTCAGCAGGTGTTTGGTCGTCATAACCAATTTCACCTATAGCTACTACATTTTCTTTATGTAAATACAACGGTAACAATTCAATTACCTGCTCGGCAAGTGCCTCGTTATTTGCTTCTTTAGAATTTAGCCCGATAGTACAATAATGTTTAATACCGAATTGACTAGCTCTAAATGGTTCCCAACCTACAAGGCTACTGAAGTAATCTTGAAACGAGCCAACCTGGGTTCGAGGTTGCCCCATCCAAAATGAAGGCTCTATAATTGCAACGACACCTGCCGCAGCCATTGCTTCATAATCATCCGTTGTTCTTGACGTCATGTGAACATGTGGGTCAATAATCATCATTTTATCATCCATACTTTTATTGTTTAAGCGTATTCCAACTAATTTTATTTGAACTCACATCTTGCTTCATTTCCGGATAGTTATTTAGCAATTCAATCGCTGTATCATTTCCCGAATAATAACAGCATAAAGCTCCTGCCTTTTGCTCTATGGCATCATCGCTATTAAGGAGCCTAGTCATATCTTTTAAAAGATGATTATTTAAAAACTTCGAAACTGGTCGCCAAAATAACGGGTCAATTTTTCTTGTAGCCGCCCAGCGCTCATGTGCATAATCGGATATAATTCTAGTCAAGTCTGCGTTTGCACGTTTATCTACAAATTCTATTTGAGAGAGATCACGTTCCATAAAAGCCGCCTTTAAATACATTTGATTCCACTGTTGGTCGTCAAAGTATTTTGCCGGATAAGGATTATTCAACGATATAGCGTCAAAAATAATACCAATATTGGTGCGCAGTGCCTCTACAGCAGTTTGCTTGTACTGCTCTGGATTTGGCAATAAAACCAAGTATTTTAAAAATGTTTCTAACTCTCCTGTGTCTGCAACCTGTATAATATTCGCAACCTTTGGCGCATAGAATTCCTGATCCTGTTCAAGCACAGCCGACAAAAGATAAATACGTGCTATCTGAAGCAAATTTGCTTTATGAGTCCTGAAATAATTTGCATTAACATTGTCTTCATTCTCAAATGAAACGGACTTAGTAGCATCAAACTTCACATTTAATAGGCTATACGTCATAAACAAATCTTTCGAAGATTTGCTTTTCGTCAACTTTGCGATTTTTTCATTTAACCACACCAAACTTTCAGGCGGACCATGTTTTACTAAGATATTTTGAATCTCCTTTTGATTGTGCATTTTATAAATTAAAAGTGACTTTACTTCAAAAATAAATATTATTAACTAGTTAGTTGACAAGCTGGTTAATTATATTGGTGAAGTCTGTAAAATCTTTCTAATTTTGAACAAAAGAATAATATGCTGGGGCTAAAACTACCTACTGACCCAAGATGGGTAAATATAGTAGAAAAGAATATTGACGAGATATTGACCGATCATGCTTACTGCGAGCAAAAAGCTGCCAGTACCGCTATTTCACTAATTGTATCCTTTCCTGAATATACTGAACTTGTTGATGAAATGGTTAGTTTATCACGAGAAGAAATGGGTCATTTTAAAATGGTACATGACCTTATTTTAAAGCGTGGCAATACTTTAGGTAGAGATCGAAAAGATGAATATGTAATTGAACTACTTAAATTCTTTCCAAAAGGAGGGAGCCGAACTACTCAGTTAGTTCATAGATTGTTATATGCTGGCCTAATTGAAGCCCGCAGCTGTGAACGTTTCAGATTACTATCGGAAGAATTGGAAGACAGAAAATTAGGCGACTTTTATCATAAGTTAATGATAAGCGAAGCTGGTCATTATACCATGTTCTTACGATTTGCCCGTAAATACGGAGATATAGAGGACGTTAACGAAAAATGGAATAGTCTCTTGGAATACGAAGCCAAAATCATGAAAGATTTAGGCACGAAAGAATCCATTCATGGTTAACGCTTAAATCACTCCTTTTTTAAGTTTTTGGCATAATAATCATACGTTGCAAATTGTGACCTCAACTTTGGTAGATTGGTTTTGCGATATGCATTGTCTTGTTTATCTGTGAAAATTCGAGCTTTCATATTATCCTCCCAACAAATTTCGAAAGTATCCATCAATTCCTTTTTTATATCTTCATCATAGATTGGACATCCTACCTCTACCCTAAAATCTAAGTTCCTAGTCATCCAATCAGCAGAAGATATATACACAATAGGATTGCCTCCATTTGCAAATGCAAATAATCTGGTATGTTCCAAGAACTTATCTATTACACTTATCGCTTCTATATTCTCACTCATTCCCTTAACACCTGGAACCAAACAACATATACCCCTTATAATCAATTGAATCTTTACACCTGCCCTACTGGCCTCATAAAGCTTATCTACCATCTTGTATGAAGTGAAACTATTCATCTTAATTTTGATGTAGGCCTCTTTCCCTAATATGGCATTTGCAATTTCAATATCAATCAACTTCTGGAACGCATTCTTTGTATAATGCGGTGAAACAATAAGATGCTTATACTTGTTGATTTTATACGTAGTTTCAAAAAAGTCAAATACCTTGTTCAGCTCCTTTAAAATTGGATCATGAGCTGTAAATAACGTATAATCCGTATAGATTCTTGCAGTAGATTCATTGAAGTTTCCTGTACTAATAAATCCGTAGCGCTTTATTATATCTCCTTCTTCCCGTTCAATCAAACAAATTTTACTATGCACCTTAAGACCTGGAACACCAAAAATCAATTTAACACCCTCTGCTTGTAGCTGTTCAGCATATTCAATATTCGCCTGTTCATCGAAACGAGCTTGAAGTTCTATCTGAACAGTTACTTGTTTTCCATTTTTGACCGCATTAATCAAAGAGGCAGCTACTTGAGAATTGCTTGCCAATCTATAGACGGTAATCTTAATTGAACGAACCTTTGGGTCTAGTGCTGCTTCTCGTAAAAACTTTAATATATAAGAGAAGGTATGGTACGGTGTATACTGTAAATAATCTTTTTTGGCAATACTTTCCAAAATACTTCCTTCTATGCTTAGGCCCTGTACGGGTAATGGGGTGATTTTTTCATATAACAAATCCTTTCTACCCAAACTAGGAAAGCCCATATAATCTCTACGGTTATGGTACCTACCTCCTGGTATTACACTATCCGTATCTTCAATATTCATTTTATCCTTTAGAAATGTCAGCGTATCCTTCGCAATATTTTTATCATAAACAAAACGGACTGGATCACTTATCTTTCTATGCTCAACGCTTGAAGATATCTTTTCAATAAAACTCTTACTCAGGTCATTATTATCCATATCGAGTTCGGCATCCCTCGTAATTTTAATCATATGAGCTGTAATCGACTCATATTCAAACATTGTAAAAATATTATCTAAACAATACCGAATCATATCATCTAAAATAATGATAAAGCTCTTATCTCCCTCATCAGGCAATACTACAAAACGATCAATTCCTTTTGGAATCTCAATTAAAGCATACCGTTTTTCCTTTTTACTATTATCGCTCTTAATGACCATTTTTACTGCTAAGTAGGCAGCAGTATCTTTCAACGTTGGGAACCGCGTAAGCTCACTTAATATAATGGTCATTAATTGTGGACTGACCTCTTTTAAGAAATAGTCTTTCACAAATTCTTTCTGACCCTCGTTTAGTTCGGTTTCCTTTAAAATAAAAATATTCTTGCCCTCAAGTTCACGTCCTATTTGTTTTAAGATTACTAAACTTTTGGTCTGTTGTTCAATAACAATTTTAGTAATCTCCTCTAGAAGGTCTTTGGCTTTCTCCCCTCCTAAAACACTCTTCCCATTTTTACCGGCTTCGACAATACGTTTTACAGTTGCGTATCGTACTTTAAAGAACTCATCTAAATTATTAGAAAATATTCCTAAAAATCGAAGCCTTTCAATTAATGGTACGTTCTTATCGGCACTTTCTTGTAATACTCGTTCGTTGAACCACAACCAACTAATTTCTCTATTTACGTACTGATTATTATTTTTTACCATGCCTTCAATTGCTTAGGGAAAATAGTTTGTATTGTTGTGCCCTTAGTAACACGGGACCATGAATTCTCTTTGAACTGTAATTGCACAAACCCACTTGTGGGAACATTCTCAATATGTTTGTCTCCCATTGCATTTGCTATAAAAGTGAATGCGTGATTATGTCCAAATATGAGGATATTATCCAACCCATCATCGGTATTTTTTATAAAATCAATAACCTTCTCACCTGAAAAATCGTATAATTCTGAGACTATTGTACAGTTTTTTAATGGGTATTCTATTTCCCTCAAACAAATCATACATGTATGTAAAGCCCTGTTAGCTGGACTAGAAAAAACTTTATCTATAACTAAGTTTTTTCTTGTGAGTTCAACCCCCACTAAATGAGCATCAGAAATCCCTCTTTGCTCAAGAGGTCTATCTTGATCACTTGCATTGAGTTCCCATGATGACTTGCCGTGTCGCATTAAATATAAATTCTTCATTTAAACCTACTTATTTTTAAGGCGCCAACCGTTCCATTTTCCAATCAAAATCATCTGACAACGTATAGCGTATGCGATCATGCAACCTATTTGGTCTACCCTGCCAAAACTCCATAGAAACAGGTCTTACAAGATAACCGCCCCAATGTTCTGGTCTCTCTATCTCTTTATTTCTATATTCATTTTCAAGTTGGATAAGTTTATTTTCCAATACTATTCGAGAATCAATTACTGAACTCTGGTTAGATACCAAAGCGCCTAGCTTACTACCATCTGGGCGTGATTCAAAATATCCATCAGAAAGATTTTCGGCTAATTTCTCTGCGTTTCCTTTTATTATAATTTGCCGCTCTAAATTTGACCAAAAAAATGAAATACAAACTTTAGAGTTTTCTCTTATAGCCTTGCCCTTTTCACTATTGTAGTTCGTGTAAAAGATGAAACCTTCATGGGTATATTTTTTAAGTAGCACCACCCTACTTTTTGGAAAACCATCTAGACCCACAGTAGAGATTGTCATAGCATTAGGTTCATCAACACCATCTGATTGCTCTACTTCATAAAACCATGTTTGAAAGAGCTGTATAGGATTGTCTGAAATACTATCCTCCATTAAGGCGCTTTTCTCGTATGATTTTCGGTAATCACTTAAATCTTTCTGCATCATTTTCAACTTAAAAACAAGATAAACAAAGTTCTAAAAAGAAAGGAAGATTAGTACTATTTAATCTGATTAAAAGTTAAAAATCAAAAGTGCGGCCGTCATCCGCAAGATGTACATTTGAAAATACTGTAGATGCCTCATCCTTAAAAAGCGTTATTGATTTATACCTTGTTGAATAATGCCCTAGAATTAAGTTTTTTACGTTGGCAGATTTAGCAATTTTAGCAGCCTGCATTGCTGTAGTATGTTTGGTCTTGGCAGCTAAAAGTGCTTCTGATTCCAAAAAAGTAGATTCATGGTAGAGTACATCAACCCCATTTATTTGAACCGCTATTTCTGGATTGTAAACCGTATCACTACAAAAAGCATATGACTTTGGTGTTGGGGGATCAAGGGTCAACTCGTTATTAGCAATTGTATTTCCATTATCAAGAACAATATCTTTTCCATTTTTTATATTCTGAAAATAGGCTTTGTCTATTTTATAGTTTTCAACTGCTTCAATATTCAATTTTCGTTTACCAACCTTCTCCCTAAACAAAAAGCCATTGGTATAAATTCTATGATAGAGCGGTATGGTGGTAATAGAAATATTTTTATCCTCAAAAATAAGTTCTGGCTCCTTAGATGTTAACTCATGAAATAGTAACGGATAATTGGTCCAAGAATCACCTAATTTTAAAAGTAGCGTTATGGCTTCCTTTATCCCCTTTGGTCCATAGATATGTAATTCTTTTTCTCTTCCTAAAAGTCGCATTGTGGACACTAACCCTGGAAGCCCAAAAAAATGATCTCCATGAAGGTGAGATATGAAAATATGATTTATTCTTGAGAATTTAATCTTATGCCTTCGTAACTCTACTTGAGTACCTTCACCACAATCAATAAGAATAATATGATTGTTGATTTCAAGAATTTGAGCGGTAGGGTTCGTGAATGTTCTTGGGGTTGCCGCATAACAGCCTAATATGGTAAGGCGCATAAATAGTGGTGATAATAAATTTCTATTCGTTCTTTAATCTAATTAAATTATAAACCCAAATCGCGTTCTATATCCTCCATTTCAACAACATCTCGTGCTTCTTGAAGTGTGGGAACTAAATTGATTTCTTGTGGCACATCATCGTATGAAACCTTCTCAGAAACCAATAAAAATGATTTACCATTTTCTCTATGTTTTTTGGCCATTTCTAAAAACGAAATTACGTTGTACGGAGTAAGTTTTGTAAAACTCAATAAATCTATGACCAGATTATCATTTTTTAATTTGGAATAATCCTTTTCTAAATTTTGTAAAAAGACATCAATAGAAATTTTTTCCTGAGAAATTACAATCAACGATGCTTCTTTATTAAAAATCATATCATTTTATTTTAGATGCCAATAAATAAATAACGGCCATACGTATGGCAACACCGTTTTCAACTTGGTTCAAAATTATAGATTGTTTTGAATCGGCAACATCGCTAGTAATTTCGACACCTCTATTAATTGGGCCCGGGTGCATAATCACTACCTCTTTATCCAAACTATCCAATAGCTTTTTATTGACTCCAAACTGTTGGGTGTATTCTCGTGTTGTTGGGAAATAACTGATGTCCAACCTTTCATTCTGAATACGTAACATATTGGCAACATCACACCATTCCAAAGCTTTTCTCAAATTGGTCTCCACGCCCACCCCTAAAGAATCTATGTATTTAGGTAATAAAGTTTTAGGACCACACACCTTAACGTTTGCTCCTTGTAATTTTAAGGCAAAAATATTGGACAATGCTACTCTAGAATGAAGTATATCCCCAACAATAACTACGTTTTTTCCAGCGACATCACCTAACTTCTCCCGAATGGAATAAGAGTCCAATAAGGCCTGTGTAGGATGTTCATGCGCACCATCACCTGCATTCACAATAGAAGCTTCTACATGTTTTGAAAGAAATATACCAGCCCCTGGGTTAGGGTGACGCATCACTACCATATCTACTTTCATAGATAGAATATTGTTTACGGTATCTATAAGAGTTTCTCCTTTTTTTACCGAAGACTGACTAGCTGAAAAATTGAGAACATCGGCAGACAATCTTTTCTCTGCCAGTTCAAAGGACAGTTTAGTACGTGTACTATTTTCAAAAAAGATATTCGCTATTGTTATATCGCGAAGCGAAGGAACCTTTTTTATCGATCGGTTAATTACTTCCTTAAAATGATCGGCAGTTTCAAAAATAAGCTGAATATCGGATTCCTTAAGATATTTGATTCCCAATAAGTGTTTGACACTCAGTTCGCTCATTTTGTTATCTATTTACTAAATATATGATATCCTCTCCGTCATTTTCCTCCCACATTACCTTTACTTTTTCTTCATTAATAGCATCTACCTGTCTACCCCTATAATTAGGTTGAATTGGCAAATGCCTACTAAATCTACGATCGATTAGACATAATAACTCTACATCTTTAGGTCTACCAAAAGACTGTAATGCCGTTAAAGCTGCATTAATACTTCTACCAGTATATAAGACATCGTCTATCAAAACTACGTTCTTATCTTCGACTAAGAAATCAATATTGGTTTTAGTGGCTTCTAAAGTTTTATCACCTCTTCTAAAATCATCTCTGAAAAAGGTAATGTCCAAGAACCCTAGGTCTATATGATTTACCTTGTATTCTTCCTTTAATATTTTAGTTAATCTTTGTGCAACAAACTTCCCGCGAGGTTGAATACCTATAAGAACTGTATTTTCAAATGTTAAATGATTTTCAAGCAGCTGACAAGCCAATCGATGCAAGATGATGTTGATTTCCTTGGAAGAGAGTAAAACTTTTTGACTCATAATTGGCATCCGTACTTTTAGCTAAACAAAAATAGGGAATTCCCTTTAAAACTTAATCAATTATTGCGACCTATAGTTTTTAACCCCTATTCTAATTTTACTTGACTATCTTTTGCACCTTAAAAGTTAAAATAACAGCTATACTGGTCATTGAAGAAATACTTCTTTTTATGTATAATTTTTAGTTACCTAGGTGCATTCTTCTCTCAGGAAATCGAGAGAGATTAGTATAGAAAATCAGAATCTCTACAACTAAACATAGTCTTTTATCTTCAAAAATGATGAAGTGTATCTAGCAGCATTAATAGCCCTTGGATACATTCTTTGTAAACCTCAAATCTGGCGAAATTGCTCGAAAAAAGGCATATGTCCCGTATTCGAAATCAATGGTAGTACCGACTTTCCAGTGCCTGAAAAAGAAAACTTAGCTGTAATAAAAACGTATTTAAGAAGATTAAAAAAAAACACGCCCCTAAAGAAATTTTCCAGACTCAACCATTTGACTTAAAAAACTAAACTTGGTCTCCCACTGAATACGCTAGTATTGAACAGACTATTGCAACAGTTGAAATAGAGGAATTCTACAAATAAATCATCACACCGAGTAATTGGAAAACATCTTAAATAAAAAAGCCCGGATTAGTATCCGGGCTTTTTAATAAAATCCTATAAAGGATGTATTATGAAATTACTTCTTCTTTTTAGAATCAGCAGCATCCATTTTATCCTTTAACGCTTGTAATGCATCGTTAGCATCACCTAAAGTAGTCTTAGCTTCATCTCCGCTAGTTGCTTGCCTTTTGACAGCTGCTTTAACATTACGTTGCTCCTCTTCACGGAAAATAGCAGTATGACTAGCTACTACACGTTTGAAGTCTTTGTTGAACTCAATAATTTTGAATTCTGCTTCATCGCCTTTACCTAGTTTTTTACCATCTTCTTTTTCCAAGTGACGTTGTGGTATAAATGCAGTAATATCCTCGTTAAAGTCAATTGTTGCACCTTTATCAACTACATCAGATATTGTTGCTTTATGAACAGTACCTAATGCGAACTCAGTTTCGTATTTATCCCATGGATTTTCGGTAGTTTGCTTATGACCTAAGCTCAACTTACGACCGTTAACATCTAACTCTAATACTTCAACTTCCAACGTGTCACCTACATTAGTGAATTCTGATGGATGCTTAATTTTCTTAGTCCAAGAAAGATCAGAGATATAAATTAAACCGTCAATACCTTCTTCTAGTTCAACAAATACACCAAAGTTGGTAAAGTTTCTAACGATACCCTTGTGCTTAGAACCAACAGGGTATTTCGTTGTAATATCAGTCCAAGGGTCTGGCGTCAATTGCTTGATTCCAAGAGACATTTTACGATCTTCACGATCCAATGTCAATACAATAGCCTCAACTTCATCACCTACTTTTACGAAATCCTGAGCGGAACGTAAATGCGTAGACCATGACATTTCCGATACGTGGATAAGACCTTCAACACCTTCCACAACTTCGATAAATGCACCGTAATCAGCTATAACGACTACTTTGCCTTTAACTTTATCGCCAATTTTAATCTCATCACTTAGCGCTTCCCAAGGGTGCTTCTCTAGTTGCTTAAGACCTAATTGAATTCTAGATTTGTTTTCATCAAAATCAAGAATTACAACATTTAATTTTTGATCTAATTCAACAACCTCATTCGGATGATTAATTCTGCTCCAAGAAAGATCAGTAATATGTACCAAACCATCTACACCACCAAGATCAATAAAGACACCGTAAGAAGTAATGTTTTTAACAACACCTTCAAGCACCTGTCCTTTTTCAAGTTGGCTAATGATTTCTTTTTTCTGTTCTTCAATATCCGCTTCAATAAGCGCTTTATGAGAAACAACAACGTTTTTAAATTCGTGGTTGATTTTCACAACCTTAAATTCCATTGTTTTGTTTACGTACTGATCGTAATCACGAATAGGCTTCACATCGATTTGAGAACCTGGCAAGAATGCCTCAATTCCAAAAACATCAACGATCATACCACCTTTAGTTCTGCATTTTACAAAACCACTAACGATTTCCTCTTTGTCATGAGCCGCATTTACACGATCCCAAGCCATAATGGTTCTCGCTTTTCTGTGAGACAATACCAATTGACCACTTTTATCCTCACGGATATCAATCAATACCTCAACCTTGTCACCAACTTTTAAACCTGGATTGTAGCGAAATTCGTTCAACGAAATTACACCTTCAGATTTAGCATTGATATCAATGATTGCTTCTCTGTCCGTAATATAAACTACCGTTCCCTGAACTACTTCAGCATCTGCAGTGTCAACGAAATTTTCCGCCACTAATTTTTCAAATTCTTTCAATTTAGAATCATCAACACGCTCAATTCCTTGCTCGTATTTCTCCCAATTGAAACTTTCTAAAAATTCTTGTGGATCTTGCTGTGGAGTTTCTACAGCAGCCTGTTGTGTTGCTTCAGTAGTTTCATCTACCTCTGCATTTGTTTTTTCTTCAGCCATTTGCTGATTATTAATTTGTATTTCATAACCTTATCAAGACTTAGGCAACAATTATGAAAGTAGTTATCTTTATTTTTTTAATCCTTTTTCTCTTGAATTCCTTGCAAAAAAGGTGTGCAAAAATACATATTTTTTTCAAATAAGACAAACAACACTACTATGAAGTATCCATTAAAATATTATACGCTGTTTTAAAGAAAAATAATTTTATTATTACTATATTATATGTTATTAATTAACCATTAAAAAAAGTATGATTATGAGTGTTAAAGCGAAATACCAAGGTGTTTTAGACTTAGGTGAACAATTAGGAATAAAAGATGGAAAAATTACCGTTGAAGGTGATGTTCTTAAGGTAAAAGGAGAAGCAAAAACTCCGTTTGAAAAAGACCTTATTTGGGATAAAATAAAGGAAATAGGTGGAGACAACCCATCTGATATTAAAGCGAACATTACTGTAGAAGACGATTCGGTTTACCACAGGCATGTTGTAAAAGGCGGAGAATCACTTAGTAAAATAGCAAAACACTATTATGGAGATGCTATGAAATACAAAGCTATCTTTGAGGCTAACACTAATATTTTGAAAAATCCTGATGTTATCCATCCTGATCAAGTATTGATTATACCAAATAAATTTTAGAGTTAAAGTAAAAAGAGGTTAGCAGTGCTAACCTCTTTTTTTATGCTTCCTTTTGAATAATACGACGTGCATGCTCATAAATTCTTTGGAACTGATCATCCATACTAACGTCGCTATTATCAAAATCAATTGCACCTTCAGCTTTCACCAACGGAGAAATAGCTCTGTGTGAATCGATATAATCACGTTTCTGAACATTTTCTAAAATATCACTATATTTCACATCTTCTCCCCTATCCAATAATTCCTTATACCTTCTTACCGCTCTTTTTTCTGGGGATGCCGTCATAAAAATCTTAAGCTCTGCATCAGGAAAAACTACGGAACCAATATCTCTACCGTCCATTACGATTCCTTTATCAGCACCCATAGTTTGCTGCATAGCAACCAATTTTTTTCGCACTTCTGCTAACTCAGAAACCTGACTCACATTTCTAGATACTGACATTGTTCGTATTTCCTTCTCTACATTTTCACTGTTCAAAAACATTTCAGCGAATCCTAAATTGGTGCTAAAAACAAATCTCAAGTCAATTTCTTCTAATGACTGAATTAAAGGTTTCTTATCAATCTTACCATCTTCTACAAAACCCGCCCTCATGGCAAATAACGTAACTGCACGGTACATTGCACCTGTATCCACATATATGTAGTGTAACTTCTTTGCCAATTGCTTGGCTAAAGTACTCTTACCTGTGGAGGAAAATCCATCAATAGCTATAGTAATTTTTTTCATTGTTCCAAAAGTATAAAGAAAAGAGCGGTTATAACTCTTTTGCGTTTTTGACGTTTTCTTCAGTTATTGCAATATCAATCACCTCAGACATTTCTTTTACATAATGAAATGTCAAACCTTTTAAATAAGACTCTTTTATCTCTTTAATATCCCGCTCATTATCAGCACAAAGTATGATTTCTTTTATACGCGCTCTTTTTGCTGCAAGAATCTTCTCTTTAATTCCACCCACAGGCAATACTTTTCCTCGTAAGGTTATTTCCCCGGTCATAGCTAAACTCTTCTTGATTCGCTTTTGAGTAAACAAAGAAACCAATGAGGTCAGCATTGTTACTCCCGCACTTGGTCCATCTTTAGGCGTTGCTCCTTCAGGAACATGAATATGCACATTGTACTTTTCAAAAATTTCCGGGTCAATACCAAAACGTTCTGCATTTGATTTAATATACTCCATGGCAATAGTTGCAGACTCTTTCATGACTTTACCAAGATTACCTGTAATACTCATGGTTCCCTTGCCTTTAGAAAGAATAGATTCTATAAAAAGAATATCCCCACCAACACTTGTCCAAGCTAGACCTGTAACAACACCTGCTACGTCATTATTCTCATATTTATCTCGCTCCATTTTTGGAGCTCCCAAAACATTAATAATAACCTCATTGCTCACCTTTATCTCATATTCCTCTTCTGTTGCAATTGACTTCGCAGCGTAACGAACCATTTTTGCAATTTGCTTCTCCAATGAGCGTACACCAGATTCACGCGTATACCCCTCAACTATTTTCTCTAATTGTGGTTTACCAATTTTTAAGTGGGTTGTATTTAAGCCGTGTTCCGTCAATTGTTTTGGCAACAAATGCTTTTTAGCAATTTCCACTTTCTCTTCAATTGTGTAGCCGCTTACATGAATAATCTCCATACGGTCTCGCAATGCTGGCTGAATAGTACCCAAATTATTGGCAGTTGCCACAAACATTACCTTTGACAAATCATACCCCAACTCTAAAAAGTTATCGTGAAAATCGCTGTTTTGTTCAGGGTCCAAAACTTCTAACATTGCAGAAGAAGGATCGCCCTGATTACTATTCGATAACTTATCAATCTCATCCAATATAAAAACAGGATTGGAAGTACCAGCTTTCTTAAGACTCTGAATTATTCTACCAGGCATTGCACCAATATAGGTTTTACGATGCCCTCTAATTTCAGCCTCATCTCTTAATCCGCCTAATGAAATTCTCACATATTCCCTACCCAATGCTTCTGCAACAGATTTACCCAATGAAGTTTTACCTACTCCCGGTGGGCCATATAGGCATAAAATTGGGGACTTCATGTCATTTCTCAATTTCAAAACCGCCAAATATTCAATGATACGCCGCTTTACATCTTCCAGGCCATAATGATCACGATCTAATATACGTTTGGCTCTTTTTAAATCAAATTTGTCTTTTGAAAACTCCCTCCAAGGTAAATCCAGTAATAAATCTAAATAGTTTCTTTGAATAGAATATTCTGCTACTTGCGGATTCATCCGCTGCATTTTAGATAACTCTTTTGTAAAGTGCTCTTTTACCTTCTTACCCCATTTTTTCTTTTTCGACCTAATCTTCATCTCCTCCAATTCCTCATCATAAGAAACACCTCCCAATTCTTCTTGAATGGTTTTCATTTGTTGGTGTAGAAAATATTCGCGTTGTTGTTGATCTAGATCATTTCGAACTTTTGACTGAATGTCGTTTTTCAACTCCAATTTCTGCATCTCAATATTCATATATTTCAATGTCGCCAATGCTCTTTTCTGCAAGCTTCCTATCTCCAATAATTCTTGTTTCGCCTTTACATCCAAATTAAGATTGGATGAAACAAAATTTATAAGAAAGGAATCACTTTGAATATTCTTAATTGCAAATGAAGCCTCACTAGGAATATTCGGATTATCCCTAATTATCTTAAGAGCCAACTCTTTTATGGATTCTATAATAGCTAAAAACTCTTTATTATTTCTCTTTGGCCTTACCTCTTTTGTTTCCCTAACTGTAGCAGTTATGTATGGCTTTTTGGTTAAAACTTCTGCAATCTCAAATCGTTTTTTACCTTGAATTATAACCGTGGTATTACCATCTGGCATTTGAAGTACACGTAATATTCTGGCTACCGTACCCAACGTATTAATATCCTTAACATCAGGATTTTCTGTTTCTTCATCTTTCTGAGAAACAACACCAATCACTTTAGAGCCATTATTAGCATCTTTAATTAATCGAATACTTTTATCTCTACCAGCAGTTATTGGAATTACCACACCTGGAAAAAGCACTGTATTTCTTAAAGGCAAAATCGGTAACGTTTCGGGTAAGGTTTCACTATTCATTTGTTCCTCATCCTCAGGGGTCAATAACGGTATTAACTCAGAATCCTGATCGATTCCCTGTAAAGACATAGTGTCAAAATTTGAAAATTTAGAATCTTCCATACTTATATATCGGTCATTCTGTCATTATACCAACAGAATTTTATTTTTATAAATTATACAAAAATGCTGCAAAGGCATTGCACACAAAGCGAGTACAGCAATTAAAACTTTATTCTAAGGTTACTATTTCAATTCTTATGCCAACAAAAACAATTCACAGGAAATATTGTCAAGCAACATTTAAATAAAAATTTAATTATAAATTATCTTCAACTGTAACAAACCGTAAATTGAATCATCATTAAATAAACTAATCACTTTTTGAGCCAACAAAGAGAACATATTGATACGCTAGTGCAATCATGCTTAGCCGGTATACAAAGTGCACAGCTAGAAGTGTACAATAGATATTACAAGGCTATGTTCAATACAGCACTAAGAATTGTAAAAGAAACTGCGCAAGCAGAAGATATTATGCAAGAATCGTTTTTAAGCGCTTTCACAAAACTGCATACTTTTAAAGGGGAAGTAACTTTTGGAGCTTGGTTAAAACGTATTGTAATTAACAACAGCATATATCAATATAGAAAGCAACAAAAAAAGAATGAAGTTGCTTTAGATGAAGTATTATATAAGGTCGAAGATAATGATGGAATAGACCCCAATCATGTGTTTACAGAACTAAAGGCTCAAAAAGTGATGGAGACCATGAAAGATTTGAAGGAAAATTACAGAGTTTCTTTGACCTTACATTTAATAGAAGGGTTTGATTATAATGAAATTAGTGAAATCATGAATATTAGTTATGCCAATTGTAGAACAACTGTTTCACGGGCAAAAGAAAGTCTTAGAAAAAAATTGATACTAGCAAGCTGATGAAAAAAGATAACATAAAAGACCTGTTTAATAAGTTGCAGGACAAGATGGATTTTGAAGAACCCAATGAAGGGCACCAACACCGCTTTTTAGAAAAACTAAATGCAACCAATGGTATTACGCCCCTAGTTGCCAAAAAGAATTATTCTTGGTTGCGAATTACGTCTATTGCTGCTGCGATTACACTTCTCTTGACCGTTGGAGTTTTTCAATTCAATAACTCTAAAACTATAGATGAAAAGCTTGCCGAAATTTCACCCGAGGCTTCTAACACACAATTTTACTTTGCGAATTTGATTGAGGAGCAAATAAGAGCGCTTAACTCTGAAAAATCACCCGAAACTGAACGAATTATTAACGACACTATGTTCCAATTGAAAAAATTACAATTGGATTATGCAAAAATAGAACAAGACCTATTAAATGGCGGTAACAGTAAGCTAATATTGAGCGCCATGATACTGAACTTTCAAACTAGAATAGAACTTCTGAATGAAGTTATGATTCAAATAGAAAATATTAAATCAATAAAAAATACAAATAATGCGAACTATACTATTTAAATATACTTGCTTAATTTTTTTAGCTAGCGCTACGGTTCTATCGGCCGATGATAAGAAATTTAACGGGAAACACACCAAAGAAAAAATAATCAAAAAAGAATTTAATGTTAACGCGAATGCGGTATTAAAAGTTAGTAATTCATACGGAAATTTAAATATAACTTCTTGGGATGAAAATCGGGTCGTTATAGAGGTGCATATTAAAACCAACGGAAATAATGAAGAAAAGGTCAAAAAGAAATTGGATGAGATATCTATTGATTTTGAAGCTAGTAATAACAGGGTTTCAGCAGAAACCATATTCAACAAAAATAGCAATGGCTGGGGATGGAATTGGGGCAACAGCAGTAATGTAAACATGCAGATTAATTATACCATTAAGGTTCCGATTAAGAACAATGTTGACCTAAACAATGATTATGGCACTATAATTCTAGATAGAATCGATGGCCACGCTAAAATTAGCTGTGACTATGGTCGGCTAGAATTAGGTGAATTAAGAGGTCGAAATAATCAGTTGAATTTTGATTACACCTCTAAGTCTACCATTGGCTATATCAATAGTGGTGAAATTATTGCAGATTATTCAGGATTTACAATTGTTAAGGCCGGAAACCTGAAAGTGAATACTGATTACACCAATGCAAGTATAGGAAAAATGGATGATTTGGAATATAATAGTGATTATGGAAGTATGGATATCGAAGAACTAAACTCTATAGACGGAAATGGCGATTATATCACTGTAAAGATGGGAATTGTTCATGGTGATGTTTCAATTGTTTCAGATTATGGTTCCATTAGAGTAGATGAACTCGCTGCTGATGCACGAGACGTAAATATCAAATCTGATTATACAGGCATTAAAATTGGTTACAACCATCAATACCATTTTGACTTCGATATAACCACAAGCTATTCTGGAGTTAGCGGAAAAGATGACTTTATCATAAATGTAAGCACAGAAAAATCTTCAGATAAACACTATGAAGGATATTATGGATCTAAAGGCAGTGGTAATATGATGACACTTTCTAGTGATTATGGAGGAATTAGTTTTACTAAAAAATAATCAATCAAATTTAAACGAAAAAGATGAAAAAATTAAGCGTATTAGTATGTGCTGGTTTAATGATCATGTCCTGCTCTGCACAGTGGGGAAAGACCATAAAAGGAAATGGAAACAATGTGACCATTGAACGAAACACAGGAGATTACAACGGAGTTGATGTATCCGGTTGGTTCGATGTGGATTTGATAGCTGGTAACGAGGGTAGCATTACCTTACAAGGCGAAGAAAATTTATTGCAATATATAATTACCGAGATTAAAGATGGAAAATTGGTGATTAAAACGGAAAAGGGTGTAAATCTCAAAACCAGTACCTGGAAATCTGAGATTCGAATTACCGTACCTATAGAATCAATCAATTCAGTTTCTTTGTCGGGTTCTGGTGATATCGCAGGGAAAACGAAAATCAAATCCGATAAATTTAGCACGAATATGTCCGGCTCTGGAGATATTAACTTAGATATTAATACCAATTCACTATCCGCTCGAATGTCTGGTTCTGGTGATATTGTTCTAAGTGGCAATACTACCGATTTTGATGTAACAATTTCAGGTAGTGGAGATATTGAAGCTTATGATCTTGACGCCGATAACGTGAGTGCTACAATATCAGGTTCAGCAGATATTCGAGTAACAGCTAAAAAATCGATTAAAGCAAGGGTTTCAGGTTCTGGAGATATATCGTATAAAGGCAATCCTGAAAAGGTAGATACCAAAACCTCTGGATCTGGCGATATTTCTAAAGGATAAATTGTAATCAAAATTGCTAACAATTAGATGACAAAAGCCCCTTTTAAAGAGGCTTTTGTATTTCCTTTACCCTAACCAATAGAAACATCCCAACCAAAAAGAAGAGTCCTAAAAAGATAATAGAACTACGCATACTACCTGTAAGTTGGGCAATAATACCATAAAGAAATGTACCTATAATAATTCCGATTTTTTCAGCTACATCATAGAAACTAAAAAAGGAGGTTGTATCCTTAGTCTCAGGTAATAATTTAGAATAAGTTGATCTAGATAATGCCTGAATACCGCCCATAACTAAACCAACACAGCCTGCAGCAGCATAAAAATCAGTAGGTGTTTTTACAAAATAAGCATAAATACAAATTATCACCCACAGTGCGTTTATTACAATTAAGGTCTTAATATTACCAAAAAAATTTGAAGCTCGAGCAGTAACTGTCGCACCAAAGATAGCCACGAGCTGAATTACCAAAATGCTAATGATAAGTCCGGTGGTTCGTTCAGAATCCGTTCCCCATGCAATCTCCTCCTCACCAAAATAGGTAGCAATCAACATTACGGTCTGTACCGCCATACTGTATACGAAAAAGGCACTTAGATATCGCTTTAGCTTGGTTTGATTTCCTAACTGATGCCACACTAATTTTAACTCTCTAAAACCGTTTAAAATAATATTAGTTCGCTTACCTTCTTTTCTATACCCAGCAGGTAAATAATAAAAACTGTACTGAGCGAAAAGAATCCACCAAATACCCACCGTAATAAATGAATATTTCATTGCCTTTATTTCGGCTGAACCACTTTCATCTGTGCTGATTCCAAATAATTCTGGGCGCATCACCATTGCCAAATTAAATATCAAAAGGATTACACTACCTATATAACCTAAGGAAAAACCTTTTGCACTTACGGCATCCTGCTGTTTTGGAAATGCCACATCAGGCAAGTAAGAATTATTTAAGGCAAAACTTACCCAAAACCCTACTAAACCAAAGAAATAGCAAAGAAGGCCTATATAAATATTGTCGAGTGAAAACCAGTATAATCCTATACATGAAAAGCCTCCTAAATAACAGAAGAATTTCATGAAAATCTTTTTATTCCCTAAATAATCTGCAACTCCAGAAATCAGAGGGGTAATAATCGCAATACAAATAAAGGCCAATGAAGTTGTATAACTAATTAAAGGTGCTCTGGCAATCTCACCTCCAAATACGGTCACTTTCTCAATACCAGCAACTCTAAAAAGGGCTCCATAAAAGATGGGGAATACTGCAGATGAAATCACTAGGCTATATACCGAATTCGCCCAATCATAAAAGGCCCATGCATTCAATAACTTTTTACTTCCTTTTAAAACCAGTGTTTTCGACATACATAAAAATAAAAGCCGCTCCTTTCGGAACGGCTTCAATATACAATAATGCTTTAAGTTTTAGTTAAAATCGGTAACTCCAAATTTGGTCGCTTCTTCTCTCGCCCATGGTGCCCATACAGTTAAGTTATTAATTCTAGTATCATTAGAAGGGTGCGTACTCATAAACTCTGGCGGAGCTTCACCTCCACTATTTGCCTTCATACGTTTCCATAATTCAGCTGCTTCATCTGGATTATAGCCCGCTATGGCCATTATCTGCAATCCTATTCTATCTGCCTCAGTTTCATGACCTCTACTAAATGGTAACATAATGCCAACTTGAGAACCAATACCATACGCTTGGTTGAACAAATTACGTTTCTGTTCATCCTGTATTGCAATATTACCTGCAACAGCTCCTACCTGTTGCAATGTACCTGCACTCATCCGCTGCGCGCCATGGTCTGCCAAAGCATGCGCAACTTCGTGTCCCATAACTACCGCTACACCTGTTTCTCCTTGACAAATAGGCAAAATACCAGAATAGAATACTATTTTACCCCCAGGCATACACCAAGCATTTACGGTTTCATCATTTACCAAATTATATTCCCATTTATAATCCTTTAAATAACCTGGATACCCGTTAGCGGCCAACCAGCGCTCTGCTGCTGAAGAGATTCGTTGTCCCACTTTGGTAATCATCTGGGCCTCAGTAGTTCCTTTTACTACTTTGTTTTCAGTCAAAAATTGATCATACTGCGCAAATGCAGATGGAAATACTTGGCTATTTGGATAAAAATTCAATGTTTTTTGACCCGTAAAAGGATTTACCTTACAGGCAGAAACACCAATAAATACAGCAATTATTAATACTATTTTTTTCATTTTCAACTTTTATAATTAATGGCAGTAAAATACAAAGTTATTCTTTTCCCGTAATATGTAATAAAGTAAAGTTTTTGTCTAAACGCAAAATATTGTCTCCCGTCAAGGCTAAACTCTTCAACGGTATATCTTCATTGTCTAACATCACACTTTCAATTTTAAAAGGCAAGCCGTGAAAATTTAGTTTAATAGTCTCGTACTCAGTTTCAAAACTTCCGTCTTTGAATAACTGAATGGTCAATGAATTTTCTTTTCCGGTCAATTTAAAATTACACAGTGAGTATCTCCCCTTTCTATAATCATATCCATTTGATACATCTTCGTAAACTTCTGAAGCCTCAACACCTTCTTTATAATAAACATCTAACAATAGTTCGTCAATTTTCAATTCACCAACATATTGTTGCACAGGATATTTCGGAATTATAGCACCCGCTTTTATAAAAATTGGCAATTTATCCAATCCGGCAGCAACCCATTTTTCTTTACCACCAACTACAGCCTCATGGGTCCAAAAATCATACCACATTCCTCTAGGAATATACATTCTGCGACCTTGAGCATTTGGTTCTTGAATTGGGCAAACTAATATTTTTTCACCAAAAATAAATTCATCTGTCCTAAAATGCGTTTGGGTATCTTCTTGGTCATAAAAAACCAACGATTGTATCATTGGTATATTCTCTTTGGTATACTTATGAAACATGGTATATAGGTAAGGTAAAAGCTGATAGCGTAATTCTATAAACTTTCGAACGATATCTGTAATTTCAGTTCCAAAAGACCATGGTTCTTGATCACCATGATCGCCACTTGAATGAACCCTACAAAATGGGTGAAATATTCCCAATTGTATCCATCTAGCAAATAATTCCCCATCTGGTTGTTCGGCGAAACCCCCAATATCAGAACCAACGAAAGAGTAACCACTTAAACACATACGCTGCATTTGAACGTTGGCTATCCATAAGTGTTCCCATGTGGCCACATTATCTCCTGTCCAAGTTGAGGAATATCGTTGCGTTCCAGCAAATGCTGCCCTTGTTATTACAAAAGGTCGATTTGGGTACACATATTTCTTAACGCCTTCGTAAGTAGCCCTAACCATTTGCATTCCATAGACATTATGAGCCTTTCTATGAGTGCATGGATGACCATCATAATTATGCCTAGTATCTAATGGAGCTGTTTTCGTAGGAACTTCCATAACTGCTGGCTCGTTCATGTCATTCCAAACTGCATGAACACCTATTTCAGTCATAAACTCTTTATAAAGTTCAGCCCACCATTCTCTTA
The DNA here is from genome assembly GCF_005771495.1 of Maribacter sp. ACAM166. Classification (GTDB taxonomy): domain Bacteria; phylum Bacteroidota; class Bacteroidia; order Flavobacteriales; family Flavobacteriaceae; genus Maribacter. Next base: position 66,466 of record NZ_VAUW01000003.1, on the reverse strand, counting down.
CCTTAGGATTGGTGAAATCAGGAAAATTACATTCACCCGGCCAAACTTTCCCATGCATCAAAGGGCCATCTCCCCTTTTACAGAAATAATCATTTTCTAAAGCTTCATTATATATCCAATAATTTCGATCCACTTTAATTCCTGGATCAATCATAACTACCGTTTTAAACCCATCCTCCTCAAGTTCTTGTATCATTTGTTTAGGGTCGGGAAAATGATTCTTGTCCCAAGTGAAACATTTAAATTCGTCCATATAATCTATATCTAGATAGATGGCATCACAAGGTATTTTAAGTTTCCGAAATTCGCTAGCTACTTCTTTTACATTACTTTCTGGATAATAACTCCACTTGGATTGATGAAAGCCTAATGCCCACATAGGTGGTAATTCTGGTGTACCGGTTAGGCTAGAATACGAACTTACTACCGTTGACATGTCTGGTCCAAATATAAAATAATAGTTCATTTCACCACCGTCTGCCCAAAAACTTGTTATGTTTCTGCGTTCATGTGAAAAATCGAAACTTGTCTTAAAACTATTATCAAAAAAGACACCATAGGCCTTACCTTTATTCAAGCCAATATAGAATGGAATTGCCTTATAAAGTGGGTCTTGCTCCTTAGCATATGCAAATTGATCTGTAACCCAATTCTCTACTTTTTTACCCTTAAGATTACTATGCATGGCTTTATCTCCCATACCATAAAAGCTTTCACCTGTTTGCGTAATCTTACTCATTTTTACGGTATTGCCACCGTATTGATAATTTTCTTCCCAATGAAACCCAAGTTCATCCTCATATATAATATTTCCGCTTAAATCTGAAATTTGGATTCTCAAGGTTTTTTTGTCGACCAATACACTCAACCTTGTGGTAGATATGATATATTCTGTGTCGTTTTCTACGACTTCTAATTTACTATATCCCATGATTCCTTCGGGATCAATCGCATAGGAGAAATCTGGTTCAAAGTTGTAATTCGTAGCATATCTAAAACGTATAACACTCCCCCTAAGAATTGTAATCTGTAGAACGACACCATTCTCTGTTGTGAAATACAACTTATCTGTGTCTTGCGTAAACTCAACTATATGGTTGGGGTATAAATTACCTTTATATTCAAGTTCTGTATTTGTGATCATGATAATATTATTACAAGGATATCAAAAAACATTAAACCGAAATCACATAATGCTTATGATAAATCGTCTAGCTTAAACTAATTACCCTAAAATTACAATTCCTAATGGGGGTATAGTGATTTCAATAGACTTTTTATGCCCGTGGGAAACTTTAGATGAAGTTTTGATGGTTTTATTTAAATTTCCTCCTCCACCGTATTTTTTATCATCACTATTCAAAATCTCTTTAATTATACCCTTTTTAGGGATGCCAATTCTATAATTTTCCCGAGGAATAGGTGTGAAATTACATGCTACAATTAAATCATTTTCTTCATCGTGGCCTTTACGTACATAGGTAAGAATTGAATTTTCATGATCGCTATAGTCTATCCATTGAAAACCTTCTTGACTAAATTGCTTTTCATACATCGCAGGAGAATTTTTATATAAATGGTTCAAATCCTTTACAAAATTCTGAATCCCAGAATGACCTTCATATTGTAACAAATGCCAATCTAAACTTTGTTCAAAATTCCATTCTGCGGTTTGTCCAAATTCACCGCCCATAAACATAAGTTTGGTACCTGGGTGTGTAAACATGTATCCAAAAAGAAGCCTTAAGTTCGCAAAGCGCTGCCATTCATCACCTGGCATTCTATATAATAGGGATTGCTTACCATAAACCACCTCATCATGTGAGAATGGTAGCATAAAATTCTCTGTAAAGGTATAAGTCATACCAAAAGTAAGGTCATTTTGATGGTGTCTTCTGTATATGGGTTCTTTTTGGAAGAACTGTAAGGTATCATGCATCCAACCCATCATCCATTTCATTCCAAAGCCTAAACCACCATGTTCTACAGGTTTTGAAACTCCAGAAAATGCAGTAGATTCTTCGGCTATTGTCTGTACGCCATCAAAATTTGAATATACTGCTTCATTCAATTCACGTATAAATGAAATCGCATCCAAATTTTCGTTAGTGCCGTATATATTTGGTTCCCACTCCCCTTCTTCCCTAGAATAATCAAGGTATAGCATGGAAGCTACTGCATCTACACGCAATCCATCTATATGGTATTGATCCAACCAAAAGAGGGCATTACTAATTAGAAAAGCCCTAACCTCGTTTCTACCATAATTAAAAATCAGACTCTTCCAATCTGTGTGATACCCTTTTCGCCTATCTGGATGCTCGTACAAGTTTGACCCATCAAAGAAACCAAGACCGTGTGCATCTTCTGGAAAATGTGAAGGGACCCAATCTAAAATCACTCCTATATCGTTTTGATGAAAGGTATCTACCAATAATTTAAATTCTTCTGGTGTTCCAAATCTTGAGGTGGGTGCAAAATAACCTGTTAATTGATATCCCCAAGATGGATCATAAGGGTATTCCATAATAGGCATAAACTCTATATGTGTATACCCCATTTCCTTAACATAAGAAACAAGATCTTCTGCTAATTCGGTATAGGTCAAAAACTTATTCTCAGCATTTTTTTTCCAAGAACCTAAATGAACCTCATAAACTGAATACGGCTTATCTAATCCATTCTTCTCTTTTCTATAGCCCATCCAATCGGTATCCTTCCACTTATGGTCTGCTGTCCATATGATAGAAGCGGTGTTTGGTGGATGCTCGCAAAACCTAGCAAATGGGTCTGCCTTTTCCGTCCAAATATCATTATTATTAGACTGTATTTTATATTTATACACTTCTCCCTTGCCAACATTTGGGATGAACCCTTCAAAAATTCCACTTCCATCCCAACGTACGTTCAGTTTGTGTTTATCCACATTCCAAGCGTTAAAATTCCCGATAACCGAAACCGATTTTGCACTAGGTGCCCAAACTGAAAAATAGGTGCCTTTTACTCCATCAACCTTAATTAAATGTGAACCTAGTTTTTCATAAAGTCGGTAATGCTTACCACTTTTAAAGAGGTTGATATCAAAATCAGTAAATAATGAGTGAACTATTACGTTAGACATATTATCGTTTAATTTTTTGGTAAAGCTAATCAACTTGGAAAGACGGTCGACCGTGTTTGTTTTTGTTAAAAATTATAGCAGTTAATATCCGATTTATATATTAGATAACCAAAAATGGAACACTTTTTGAAATACACTTTACTATTACATACAAAAACTAAATAATACTAATCTTATGAAAAAATTAAATTTATTTTTAGGAGTACTCGTCACCCTATTTTTAATCTCTTGCGAAGGGCCAGAAGGGCTGCCAGGTTTGAATGGAAGGGACGGATTTGACGGATTCGATGGTGAAAATGGTGAGAACGGCATTGATGCTATTCAAGCTCAAGTATTTGAATTAGATGGTGTAAACTTCGATTATATCGATGCTGATAATTTACACGAAACTTTAATAACCTTTTCAGATTTCACCAATTTCGAAACGAGAAAGGAAGATGCAGTTCTAGTTTACAGGTACGACGGACCTGTAGAATTTGAAGATGGTGCTATCGAAGATTCTTGGGGATTAATTCCCCAAAACTTCTTCCTAGAAGAAGGAACGATACAATATGTTTATACTCATACACTTTTTGATGTTCAGGTATTTATTGATGGAAATTTTGATTTAATTAATTTGAATCCAGATTTTACAGATAATCAAATTTTAAGAGTTGTAATTATTCCTGGTGAGTTTGCTGCTACAGGTAAACTAGACACATCAGATTTTAATGCTGTACTGCGACATATTGGTATTGATGAAGAGAACATTCAAAAAGTTAAGCTTGACTAATTTTGCAAAATAGCGCAGTCATTATAGCTTTTAAAAGCCTTTGAGGATAGCTCAAAGGCTTTCTTTTTGTAGGTTAAGTTATTTTTTGAAAACCTTAACCTATATAGTTCCGTAAATACAATATCTTGAAAGATATAATTTAAGATTAACGACTAAAATTAAAATTGCATTATGAAAATAAAAATTGGAATAGCCCTATTGGTACTTTTTGCAAGTTGCAAGGTAACATCACAGGAGAAAGAAATGGCTACAGAATCAAAAACCGAGCAACAAAAAGAATTTAAGGTTCAAAAAACCAAAGAAGAATGGAAAAAAGAGTTGACCGATGAACAGTATTATGTATTGCGTGAAGCTGCAACCGAAAACCCTTTTACTAGCGAATTATTAGAGAACAAAAAGGAAGGAACTTACGTTTGTGCTGCTTGTTCAACTCCTCTATTTAAAAGCAAGACAAAATTTAAATCTGGTACAGGATGGCCAAGTTTTTATGAAGAAATAGAAGGCAATGTAAGTTATGATGTAGATTTTAAAGCAGGCTACAAAAGAACCGAAGAGCATTGTGGCACATGTGGCGGCCATTTAGGACACGTTTTTGAAGATGGCCCAAAACCAACTGGTTTACGACATTGTGTTAATGGAGTCGCTTTAAATTTTGTGCCTGATTCAAAATAAGACCTTGAATATTATGTTTAGATGAAGATTACGCATTATCCATCTATACAGTAGTTTACCATGCCAAGAGATTAAACACTATTAGATAAGCTCTGAATACTATTCAACTATTTGGAGCCTATCTATAGTAGTCTGCAACAAATTATGACCTAGTACTACAATCATAAATGTTAAATTGACTAACCCAAATTTCGATTTGGTTTTGTACTTTTGCACCTCATTTAAAACATCAAAAAAATCAAAATATGAGCACTTTCGATATTATTGTTTTAGGTAGTGGTCCAGGAGGATATGTTACTGCTATTCGGGCTTCACAATTAGGATTTAAGACTGCCATTATAGAAAAAGAAAGTCTTGGAGGCGTTTGCTTAAATTGGGGCTGTATTCCAACTAAAGCCTTATTGAAATCTGCACAAGTATTTGAATATCTGCAACATGCTGAAGATTATGGATTAAAAGCAGAAAGTGTTGATAAGGATTTTGATGCTGTTGTTAAAAGAAGTCGTGGAGTTGCCGGCGGAATGAGCAAAGGGGTCCAGTTCTTAATGAAAAAGAATAAAATTGAAGTTATTAAGGGCTACGGGACTTTAAAAACTGGCAAAAAAGTAACTGTCAAGCCCGAAGATGGTTCTGAAACCGAATATAGCGCCAAACATATTATTATTGCTACAGGTGCTAGAAGTAGAGAGTTACCTAATTTACCCCAAGATGGTGAAAAAATCATAGGCTATAGGGAAGCAATGACCTTAGAAAAACAGCCGAAGAAGATGATTGTTGTTGGTAGTGGAGCAATCGGTATTGAATTCGCATACTTCTATAATTCTATGGGTACTGAAGTTACCGTAGTAGAATATTTACCAAATATTGTTCCTGTTGAAGATGAGGATATTTCAAAACAATTAGAGAAAAGTTTCAAAAAGGCAGGAGTCAAAATAATGACTTCAGCAGAAGTTACTTCTGTTGATACCTCTGGTGATGGTGTAAAAGTTACGGTAAAAACTTCTAAAGGTGAACAAATTTTAGAGGCTGATATCGTTCTATCAGCAGTTGGTATCAAGACAAATATTGAAAATATAGGGCTTGAAGATGTTGGTATTGCAACTGATCGTGATAAAATTTTGGTGAATGACTTTTACCAAACCAACATACCTGGTTATTATGCTATTGGTGATGTTACACCAGGTCAAGCTCTAGCACACGTTGCTTCGGCTGAAGGTATACTGTGTGTTGAAAAAATTGCAGATATGCATGTAGAACCATTGGATTACGGAAACATACCAGGTTGTACATACTGTTCCCCTGAAATTGCTTCCGTAGGTTTAACCGAAAAGCAAGCAAGAGAAAAAGGTATCGAAATCAAAGTAGGAAAGTTTCCATTCTCTGCAAGTGGTAAAGCGCAAGCATCTGGAGCATCTGAAGGATTCGTAAAGGTTATTTTTGACGCTAAATATGGCGAATGGTTGGGTTGCCACATGATTGGCGCTGGTGTAACCGATATGATTGCTGAAGCAGTTTTAGGTCGCAAACTAGAAACGACAGGCCATGAAGTCTTGAAAACTGTTCATCCACACCCTACTATGAGCGAAGCTGTTATGGAAGCAGTTGCGGCAGCATATGATGAGGTAATCCATTTATAAGTATTAAAAAAAACAAACATGTTAAAATTATTTCGAGCAACGGCAATTTTGGAAGGAATCTCTTATTTGGCGTTGTTCGCGGTAACCATGCCCTTAAAATATTGGGCAGAAATACCTGGACCCAATAAATTAGTTGGCTATGCTCATGGATTTCTATTTATTGCTTTTATAGTACTTACAATTGTAGTTGGCTATCAGAAAAAATGGGGTGTTAAGAAACTCTTGATATTTGGGGCAGCCTCTCTTCTACCCTTCGCTACTTTCTATGTTGAAGCAAAGTATTTAAGACCCGAAGAGAAATCTCTTAATTAATTATCTGCCATAAGTTGGTAAATTTTTCCATCGAAACTACAAATATACAATTCGTTGCTTGCGTCGGTTCCAAAAGAAGATATACCTAAACCGGTCCCTAACAACAACTGATTATTTCCCGACTGATCTAAGGCCCAAATTCTGCCAGACACGAAATCGCCATAAATATAATAGCCATTTAGTTCAGGTATTTTAGTTCCTCTATAGACATAGCCACCTGTAATTGATTTATCATTAGTACTGTGGCCATATTCAAAAACTGGCCCTATAGTGCGCGTCGTATTACAATCTGTATTTTGATAGCAAGAAGTGCCTTCAAGAATATTCCATCCATAATTACCTCCCTTTTCGATAATGTTTATTTCTTCTAATTCATCTTGGCCAACATCACCTGTCCAAATCGTATTGGTTTGAACATCAAAACTAAATCTCCAAGGATTCCTTAAGCCGTATGCGTATATTTCACTTCTGGCATTCTCATCACCTACAAACGGGTTATCCGTTGGTATTGCATAATTCAATCCGGGATCTTCCATATTTACATCAATCCGTAAAATCTTTCCTAAAAGGTTATCTAAGTTCTGAGCATTCCCATTTGGATCACCCGAACCACCACCATCGCCCGACGCAATATATAAATATCCATCAGAACCAAAAGCCAATTGACCACCATTATGGTTCGTGAACGGTTGTGGAATTTGTAATAGAATTGTCTCACTAGATTCATCTATTGTATTAATATCAGTTTCAGAAACTTTAAATCTAGAAATTACGGCCAAATCTTCACTTGGCGTATAGGTCACATACAGAAACCCATTTGTACTATACTTTGGATGAAAAGCTATACCTAGTAGACCCAATTCACTAGTGGTTGCAGTTCTACTTGAAATATCTAAGAATGTGGATGCGTCTTCTACCAATTCTCTGTTCTCAAACGTTTTTATAACACCGCCCTTTTCTGCAACGAAAATTCTGTTGGTTCCATCTTCAGGCGATTGCAAGTCTAAAGGACTTGAAAATATCAAGTTAGAGAAAGCATTGGTAATAGTTATCGAATTTTGGGGTATTGGTGTAAGTGCCAAATCACTTTCGTCACTACATGATACGTATAACAGTAAGGATATGCTGCATAGTATAAAGCCAATTCTTTTCATAGTAATCAATTTTCTTACTATGTACGTTATAGAATGGGCTGGTAGATGTTAAAAGATTATAGTAATTACTCCTTAAAACTTTCAATGGCCAAGTCATAACTTTTGAGTCCGAAACCCAAAATAACACCGCTTGCTGCTGCAGAAATATAAGAAATATGCCTAAACTCTTCACGCTTGTGCGTATTTGATATATGTACTTCAACTACGGGAGTTTCAACAGCCTTAACAGCATCTCCAATACCTATAGACGTGTGTGTGTAAGCGGCCGCATTTAAAATAATACCATCATAAGAAAAACCTGTTTCCTGAATTTTGGAAATCAATTCTCCCTCTATATTGGATTGAAAATACTCCAACTCGATATCCTTAAATTTAAATTGAAGTTTTGAAAAGTAATCTTCAAACGTTTCTACCCCGTAGACATCTGGCTCTCTTTTTCCCAACAAATTTAAATTGGGACCATTAATAATGATAATTTTCATGGTTCAAAAGTAATAAATGTTGCCTTAACTATAGATAGGAATCTGTAGAAGTACTACTTCTTTAAGCTCTATTTCCAATTAACGCCGAGTTCTATATTTAGGTTCAAAATTATATACGATACCTAGTGTTAATGTTGACCAAGTGGCAGCATCTAATTCAATGCCTGTATATGAAAAATTAATCTCAACACTAGAACTCATTAAATAGGCAATCGTTGGTCTGTAATATAAACCACCGTCATTACCTTCATTTATTCCCATTGCCCAACCTACATTCCCTCCAAATGAAAAATAATTCGACGTCCAAAATCGAACTCCTGCCGACAGTGGAAGAAACTGAACCGATTCTAAATCAGCGCTAACAACATTTGATTGAAACGTTTCTGCAAACCCGTGAATATAACCCACCGATGGACCTATATCAACAACTTCGCCCAACGGGTGCATATAAGAGACATCAACCCCAACAACAACACTTAGCGCTTCATTAAAATCATTAAAAGGCAATCCAGCCTGTATCCCCATTTTAAAACCTTCTTGACCGCTTACTTTAGATACAAGAACTGATAAGAATATCAAAAACATAACTTTTTTCATAGTTGAAAACTTAGTTTTTATTAGGTCTAAAACGTTTTGAAACCGTTATTAGTATAATAATAGAAAATTGGCACCGACTTTCTCATGTACAAGAAATCATTATCTATGTCATAATGTAAGAGATTATTTATATTTAACCCATGAATTGGAAACAGGCTCTTAATGACTACACCATTTATCTTAAACTAGAACGAGGGCTATCAAAAAACTCCATTCAAAGCTATACCAGAGATATTGAAAAACTGATGGCCTTTTTAGAATCACATAACATAAAAGTTGAGCCAATTCAAATAGACAAGGGTACCGTACAGCAATTTATATATGAAATTGCAAAGGTGGTCAACCCCAGGTCACAAGCCAGAATTATATCTGGCCTTAAGAGCTTCTTCAATTATTTAATTTTTGAGGATTATAGAAAAGACAATCCGTTAGATTTAATCGAGTCCCCTAAAATTGGACGAAAATTACCCGATACACTTTCAGAAAACGAAATAGACAAATTGATTCAAGCGATAAACTTGCGCACGCCCGAAGGTGAACGTAATCGTGCCATACTTGAAACATTATATGGTTGTGGTTTGCGGGTTTCTGAGCTTATTGGCTTAAAAATATCAGACCTTTTTTTTGATGAAGATTTTATCAAAGTAACTGGCAAAGGTGATAAGCAAAGGTTTGTGCCCATTAGTCCCGTTAACAAAAAATACATTTCTATCTATCGTAATGAGATTCGGGTTCACCTTAATATACAAGAAGGGTTTCAAGATATATTATTTTTAAATCGAAGAGGAAAACAACTGACTAGGGCTATGATATTTACCATTGTAAAGAACCTTGCCGTCACAGTAGGACTTCAAAAAAGCATAAGCCCACATACGTTTAGGCATTCATTTGCTACACACTTATTAGAAAATGGCGCTGACCTTCGTGCTATTCAACAAATGCTGGGCCATGAAAGTATCACCACAACAGAAATTTACATGCACGTAGACCGTACACATTTAGCGGAAGTGATGAATAAATTTCATCCTCGAAAAGGTGACTGAAAATATCATAATTTAAATTTACTACCGAAAGTGTACACTACGACACTTCAATTAAACTTTCACCTAATACTCCCATATCAGCATAATTAAATTGTTTTAAAAGTTGAAGTTATAAGGTGCTAAATTAAGAATTCACTTAATCTTTAAATTGACTATAATCTCTTTTAAAAGGCCTAATTATCAAACGTGCTTCACGATCAAACTTTATATAATTATATACCCAATTGATAAACACGACCATTCTATTTCTAAACCCTATCAGAAAGAATAGGTGGACGAACATCCACACAAACCAAGCAAAAATACCTTGAAATCGATAGCCATTAATATCACAAACTGCTTTATTTCTGCCTACTGTCGCCATACTACCCTTATCAAAATACTTAAAAGGTTTCATAGGTTTATATTGAATTAGGTTTGCCAGGTTTTCTCCTAGAAGTTTACCTTGTTGAATTGCCGGTTGTGCGACCATAGGATGCCCACGTGGATTATCTTCTGTTACCATATATGCAATATCGCCTATAGCAAAAATCTCTGGGTAACCGACTACTTGATTAAATTCATTAACGTTGATCCTATTTCCTCCAGCTAAAACTTCCTCTGCATCCAAGCCTTTAATACCTGCGCCTTTTACTCCTGCCGCCCAGACTACCGTGGCAGATTCAAAAACTAAATCAGTTTTTGTGGTTACTGTTTTTCCATCATATCCTGTTACCCGTACCCCTTTCCAGACCTGGACCCCTAATTTTTCCAAGAAATCTTCTGCTTTTTTGGAAGCCTGATCACTAAAACCATCTAAAAGACGGTCTCCTCCTTGTAAAATGTTTATTTGCGCCCTTCTCGTATCTAAATCAGGATAATCTTTGGGTAGAACTCCCTTTTTTATTTCTGCCAAAGCACCTGCAAGCTCTACTCCTGTTGGTCCACCGCCAACAATAACAAAATTCATCAGTGCATCACGTTCGTGATAATCATCGGTTAATAGGGCTTGCTCAAAGTTTTCTAAAATCAGACTTCTCAGATTAAGTGATTGCGGAATCGATTTCATTGACATTGCATTTTTCTCAATTTCAGTATTTCCAAAGAAATTGGTTTCAGAGCCGGTAGCAACTACCAAATAGTCATATGTTAGTTCGCCTATATTCGTACTGATTTTCTTTTTATCAGGATACACCTCATTTACCTCTGCCAAACGAAAATAAAAATTATCATAACCAATCAATACTTTTCTTAAGGGGTAGGCAATTGAATCTGGTTCTAAGCCTCCAGTAGAAACTTGATATAATAAAGGCTGAAAAGTATGGTAATTGTTCTTATCTAAAAGAACGACTTGAACTTCTTTTTTACTCAGTTTTTTGGCAAGGGATATCCCCCCAAAACCACCACCTATAATAACGATTCGAGGATAGCTGGAAAGTGGTATGTTCATAGATACAAGGTTAAATGTAAAATTAAACAAATTGGGGTTCTACTTTAAAACAATATTCTGTTTTTAGTATCTTTAAGGTCTAACTCAAACAATACTAAATATGCAAAAATCCCTATTTTTATTGGTTGCCCTAAGTGCAACCTTATTGTCAGTGAACGCACAAAAGAGCGAAAAGGAAATTTTAAAAGATTTAGAACAAAAAAGTGAATCTTACGGTACTATAGCCCAAACAATTTGGGATTTCGCAGAGATGGGTTATCAAGAAGAACAAAGTTCTGGCCTTTTACAAAAGACATTACAAGGTGCTGGCTTTACTGTTAAAAAGGGAGTTGCCGGTATACCAACAGCGTTTATTGCCGAATATGGTAGCGGAAGTCCCGTTATTGCTATTATGGGCGAGTTTGATGCACTACCCGGATTATCTCAAAAAGCGGTAGCCGTAAAGGAATCTGCAGGTAAGGTAGCAGGTCATGCTTGCGGTCATCACCTTTTCGGAACAGCATCTGCTGCTGCTGCAATATCAACTAAAGATTGGTTGGCTGCCAATAAAATGCAAGGTACCATACGATTTTATGGAACACCTGCGGAAGAAGGTGGCTCAGGTAAAGTATATATGGTTCGTGAGGGTCTGTTTAACGATGTAGACATTGCGTTACACTGGCATCCGGGTGCGCAAAATGCAGCAAGTGCTGGTGCAGCATTGGCAAATAAATCCGCTAAATTCAGGTTTTATGGAGTTTCTGCCCATGCAGCTGCTTCCCCTGAAAAAGGCCGTTCTGCATTAGATGGTGTTGAAGCTTTGGATATGATGGTGAATATGATGCGTGAGCACATACCGCAAGAAGCTAGAATTCATTATGTAATCACAGAAGGAGGTAAAGCACCGAACGTGGTACCAGATTTTGCAGAAGTGTATTACTATGCTCGCCATACTAACCGTGATGTTGTTATTGATATTTTTGACCGAATAGTGAAAGCTGCTGAAGGTGCTGCTTTAGGCACTGGCACTACAATGGATTATGAAATGATTGGAGGAACACATGAGTTATTACCAAACCTAACTCTTCAAAAATTGATGCATGAAAACCTATCTGAAGTAGGTGGTATAGCGTACTCCACAGAAGAGAAAGTCTTTGCTGATAAAATTGCGAAAACCTTAGGTATGGATAAAGCAGATTTAGCTGTAGCTAAAAATGTTCAACCATACAAAACAGAAGCAAGACCTTTTGGTTCAACAGATGTTGGAGATGTGAGCTTTACGGTGCCAACTGTCGGATTCAGTACAGCTACATGGGTGCCAGGCACATCTGCACATAGCTGGCAAGCTGTTGCTGCTGGTGGAACATCTATCGGCAGAAAAGGAATGATGGTAGCTGCTAAGACACTGACTAAAACTGCTATTGATTTATTCAAGGATAAAAAAATGGTGGAAAATGCAAAAGCAGAATTTTTAGATCAAAGAGGAGCAGATTTTAAATATATTCCTCTTTTAGGAGATAGGGCACCTGCACTAGATTATAGAAATTAAACAACAATTGTACACGTATAAAAAGTGCCAGGTTTACCTTGAGCACTTTTTTTATGCTTCAGAAAAAGATATATTGTAACAAATAAAACTTTCGTAAGACTAACATCGTAAGAACAACCAACCACTAGTGAACAAGGAACTGGAACACAAATTTGTGACCGAGCTGCAGGACAATCAAAATATTGTCCATAAGGTATGTACACTATATACAAATGACCGCGACTCTCATAATGACCTGTTTCAAGAAATCACGATTCAATTATGGAAAGCCTATCCCAAGTTTAGGGGCGAGGCGAAGTTTAGTACATGGATGTATCGAGTAGCGTTAAATACTGCTATAACCTTATACCGTAAGAATAAAAAGAGAATTGATACTGCTGATTACGAATCCATCATTTTTAAGATAAAGGCAGATGAATATGATGAAACTGAAGAATTACAATTAAAGCTGATGTATAAGGCCGTAAAGCAATTGGGTGACGTCGATAAAGCTTTGGTCTTTTTATACCTAGAGGATAAAAATTACACTGAAATATCAGATACTTTAGGGATATCAGAGGTAAATGCACGTGTAAAAATGAACCGTATCAAAACAAAATTAAGAACCATTTTGAAACCATAAAGGTATGACGGATGAACTGGAATTATTAAAAAAAGACTGGCAGAAAAAGGAGTTTGATATTCCTAAATTAAGCTATGAAGATATTCACAAGATGATATGGAAGAAATCATCATCCGTGGTCAAGTGGATATTGATTATAAGTATTTTGGAGTTTGTCTTACCTCAATTCCTATATTTTTTACCAGGAATGGAGGATAGCATGCAAGTATATAAAAATCTTGGCGTTTCTAGGTATTTTTTAGGACTTTCCATTTCGTACTATGCCGTAGTCTTTTATTTCATTTATCAATTCTACCTCAGATTTAAGGAAATTTCTGTACTTGATAATTCTAAAAATCTAATGAGAAAAATTATCAAGACGCGAAGAACTGTCAAATATTATGTGATATTCTCTTTAGCCATATCAACCTTGTTCTTTTTTGCCATAATCATGGCCATTTATTTAAACAATGATATTACCCATGCCTTTCCTGAAATAGGTAATCGTTTAAAAGATTTTTCGCCTGATAAATTAAAGGTAACATTAATGATTTCCTTGGGTATCTTTGGTTTAGTTTTTATAGCAGGATTATCCCTATTTTATTTCCTACTATACGGACTGCTTCTAGGAAAATTAAAGAAAAACTATACAGAATTAAGTCGATTGGAAATTTAGGATTTTTTCCATTTACGTTTTTTATTTTCCTCTTCGTAAGCCAATAAGTCTTTTTTAGAAATTACCTTTAAAAATGAAGGGTGCTGCTCAATGGCATACTCCAATTTCTCAATTATTGATTCGCTAGACTCATTATCGTAATCAAATTCCAACGGCTCTTTGATGACCATAGATTGTAGAATCCCTTTTTTCTTGATACGGAGCCCTTTTTTATCAAAAGAACGCCTAAAACCATCTATTACTACCGGTACTACAACTGGTCTATATTTCTTTATAATATGGGCAGTTCCCTTTCGTAATGGCTTCCAAGGTGTTGTTGTACCTTGAGGAAAAGTAATTACCCAACCATCGTTCAAAGCTTTACCGATACTAGAAATATCGCTCATTTTTACCTGTCTTTTAACATCTTGACCTTCTGCTCGCCAGGTTCTCTCTACACTTACTGAACCTGCATAGGCCATGATTTTGGTCAAAAGACTTTTTTTCATGGTCTCTGCAGCAGCTACATAGTACATATTCAATTTAGGTTGCCATATGTACCCCAGGTTTTTGATGGAATCTTCCCTTCCACTTAAACTCGCATTGAAAACATGAAACATAGCCACTACATCTGCAAAATAGGTTTGGTGGTTACTTACAAATAAAACATTTCTATCTGGTAAGTTTCGTATCACCTCAGAGCCATCTATTTCTAATGTATTAAAACGCTTATAGCGTTGATGCGATAACAAGGCCAATATACGAATCAGCCATTTTTTAATATATAGATTATGCCCGAAAGGGTTCGTCTTAAATAATCCCATAAATGCTAAAATAAATAAATATGCATTACAACACTTGCTTTATTAACTCTTTAATCTCACTCAACATCATTGCCGTTGCTCCCCAAACGATGTAACCATTTAATTTAAAGGCTGGTACCTCAACATCTATCGCATAAGAAGTAGTGATTTTTTTGTTTATAATTTTTGTTTCGTCCAAAAAATGCAATAGCGGTACTTCTAAAATCAGTTCGACCTCATCATCTTGTTTGATAAATGGTTTAGGATTTTTATAAAGACCTATAAACGGTTGTACAATAAAGTTACTTGGGGGTATAAAAATCTCAGATAATTCCTTTAAAACGGTAACATCAATAGGCTCTACTCCTACTTCTTCCTGGGTTTCCCTCAAAGCAGTAGCCATTAAATCTGCATCAGACTGTTCAACCTTACCACCTGGAAAACCTACCTGATTGGAATGTACGCCATTGTACGTTTTACGCAAAATGAGAAGTAGATTTGTCTCCTTACTTACTGCTGGATAGAATAACGCCATAACGGCCGCTTTTCTAGGGTTCTTCTTTTCTAAATTTATTTTCTTTAAGTCTTCTATACGACCTTTTGGTGCCATTTTATACTGCGAAGCCTCTCCCGGTAGCGGTAGATTTTTTATTTTTGATACTTGTTCTTCAAAAAAATCGAAATCCATGAAATTACTTAAATTCTGTTTGTATTTTATCTTCACGGCCGCACTAGCTGTAGGTTGCAAAGATACTTCTAAGAAACCTAAAATTACAACATCAACTACATCAGTAGCTATAGATTCTATCCAAAGTGAAACGAATACGAAAACAAAACCAGCTGAGAAAGAATTTGAACTTACAGAAGACAATGCTATAGAATTCTTTTTCAACTACGAAAAAACCTTAAAATCTAATAAGGTGAAAATTACCACAAGACTTGGTAGCTTTACCGTTGAGCTTTACGAGAATGTACCCTATCACCGCGCAAATTTTATATACCTAACCAGCAAAGGGTATTTTGATTACACCCAATTTCATAGGGTTGTCAAAAATTTTATTATTCAGGGTGGAAATTCAGATGATCGTAAAACTGGAAAAAAGAGAAGTGATATAGGTAGGTACCTTTTACCACCCGACACGGGCAAAGGACATCGGCATGATCGCGGAACTATTTCTATGCCTAGTAGCGAAATAGACAACCCACATATGCTTGCTTCGCCTTTTGAATTTTTTATCGTAGTGACGAAACCTGGCTCGTATCACCTTGATAATGAATACACACCTTTTGGTAGAGTGATTGAAGGAATGGACGTTGTTGATAAAATTAACAACCAACCTGTTGAGCAAGGTGATTGGCCTAAGCAGAATATTTATATTGAAAAAGCAGAAGTTATTGAATAGTTGACAGTAAACAGTAAACAGTAAAATAAAATATCCGGTTGGATTAAAGAACTTTCTTTAGTTGCTAGTTAGGAACTACTTCTATAAATGTTAGGTAATGAAATTTTAAATCGAACAGCCAATATTCTCATTATAATTATCGTCGCGATTGCCATACTATGAGCAATTGTTTTATTAATAGGGAATTGTATAAATATAAAGTAGACGACACCACCCAATATACATACCGTCGCATATATTTCTTTTCTAAATATTACGGGAATCTCATTACAGAGAATATCCCGTATTACACCGCCAAAGCAAGCCGTTATAGTACCTAAAGCAATGCACATAATAGGCGAAAGTTCTGCTTCCAATCCTTTTTCAACGCCCACCATGGTATATAGTCCAATACCTATAGTATCAAATAGGAAGAGTGATTTTCTAACATATTTCAACTGCTTTACAAAAATAATTGTCAAAATCACCGTCACTACTATAATAAGAAGAAACAGGGGTGCATTCAACCATCCTACCGGCTTAATACCTATTAAAAGGTCACGTAAAGTACCACCACCAACTGCGGTTACAAAGGCAATAATAAGTACCCCGAAAACATCCAATTTTTTATCCATGGCTACTAAAACACCCGAAATTGCAAATGCTATTGTGCCTAATATGTCAATAATAAAATAAAACATTGCTTATACCTTTTGAGTGAAGTAATTATAATCCTTTAAAACAGTATCCAAATACGCCATATCATACAAATTTGAATTAGTCTGCAATATACTATCAACCTTGTCTCTTAAAGCCCTTAATGTCTTAAAATCATTACTTCTTTTCGCTAAATTAAAAGTTTCTTTAATTAATCGTATATCCCTATCGGTCATTAATGTAACATTTGTAAAAACAGGTACATACGTATCTTCAACTTCTTCTAGAATCGTATGGAAAACTGTTGTTTCGTTTTTTGTGCTTATGACCACGGTACCTGCAGCTGTATCACCTAATCGTTGTCTCTTTTCTGAAAAGAGAATGGTCAAAATTCCTATTGAGCCAATGAACAACCAAATATCGACCAAGCGCAACATCCACCGTACTAAATAATTGCTCCAATGTACAGGCGAACCATCAACTTTTACTACTCTCATTTTAAGTAGCATTTTGCCTACTGTCCTTCCATCAAAGATACTATGCATCAATAGACTATAAAACATCGCCGGTAGTAAAATTAATGCCACCAGCCCCCTTTGAGTCCAGCGGTCATCATAAACATAACCAATAGCATCTCCAACCAAATTAACTAAAATAGAATACAGATATAGAATAAAGGCATCAATAAAAAAAGCTAGAATTCGTTCCCCAAGACTAACAATTGTATAATTAAGGTAAACATTTTGCGTTGTATTGATTTGGAGGTTATTCATTAAGTCTTAAATTTAACGTGGTAAACACTATTTATGCGCGAAGCTGCTTTTGTTAGGCAAAATAAGGAAAAATGGATAGTATTTGAAAAGGCCATTAACCTTGGGTCCAACACAAATCCAGATGAACTTGCCAATGGGTATATTCAATTGACCAATGACTTGGCGTACGCACAAACGTATTACGCAGAAAGTAAGACTTTATTGTATTTAAACGGGTTAGCTTCACAGGCGCATCAAAAAATATATAAAAATAAAAAGGAGAGCAGTAACCGTATTTTAGATTTTTGGCTGACTGAATTCCCTTTATTTTTCAAACAGTATCACAAAACGTTAGGTAGTGCATTCTTGATTTTTATTGTCGCATCTATAATTGGTTCATTATCTGCATTGAATGACGCCACTTTTGTGAGGCTTATTTTAGGTGATGCCTATGTAAACGAAACACTTAACAATATTGCAGACGGTGACCCAGCTGCAATTTATAAAGGTGGTAGCGAAATAGGAAGTTTTTTGGGGATAACCATTAACAATATTAGAGTCGCTTTTTTAGCCTTTTCTTTTGGCGTCATAACCAGTATCGGCACGGGGTATATTCTTTTCAGTAATGGTATAATGCTTGGCGCTTTCATTACCTTTTTTTATACCAAAGATGTCTTCTTTGAAGCTAATAAGCAGATTTGGTTACATGGTACAATTGAAATTTCAGTAATCATTATTGCTGGGTGTGCAGGTTTAATCATGGGAAACAGTATTCTTTTTCCTAAAACATACTCTAGGCGTACCTCATTTATGAAAGGCGCCAAAGATGGTCTAAAAGTAGTCGTGAGCACCATTCCATTTTTCATTATTGCAGGCTTTATCGAAGGCTTTATAACACGATACACCGACATGCCCAATTGGCTGGCATTTCTCATTATCTGTTCTTCCTTATTTTTAATTATTTACTATTATTTAGCATACCCTATCATACTCAATAAGAAACATGAAAGACAATTACATACCGTTACGGGTAAACCGTGATTTCGGAGAAATAATTTCCGTTTACTTTGACTTTTTTAAACAGAATATTAAAAACTTTACCAATGTTTTTATAAGCTATAATGGTATTTTTTTAATTGGCCTTCTAATTACAAGCTATTTATTGGTTTCAGGAGTTATTGGATTAATAGCAAATGAAACGAACCTAAGTTCTTTTTCCGGCACGATTGGCTTTGAAAAAGATTACTATGTATCTCTGATTGTTGGTGGTGTTCTGTTCTTCGTTATTTTCATTCTCATTGCTATTTTAAACTATTCGTTAGCTAGTGGTTATATGATAAAATATGTTGAAAACAAAAATCAAAATTTTGATAAAAAGGAAGTTTGGGAATTTGCAAAAGGTCAGTTTGGGAATGTTGTCCTTTTTATACTAATACTAATTCCCATTTACCTCGTTTTCTTCATCGCTTCAATAATTTTAGCAATCATTCCTATTTTGGGCATCTTTATACAATACATCGTTCAGTTCTTTGTAGCTGCATGGCTCGGTGTTTCGTTTTTTGATATGTTGGATAAGAAAAAAGGGGTCACAGATGCTTTAGGCGAAGGCTGGCGATTGGTAACCAGTAATTTTTGGAAATCTGTTGGAGTGAATTTTATATTAGGACTGTTGTTAGGTATCTTACTGTTGATTGCACTGATGATTCCTGGAATTATTATAGGTATTTACACCTTTCATGTAGTAGAAAACATTGTGGACTATGCTCACTCTGTTCTATCTACCGTAATTTACACTTTGGGAACATGTTTTGTCTTAATTATCGCTGTATATGGGCAATGTCTCACCCAATTTATTAATGGAATCTTATATTATGCCTTACATGAAAAGACCTATAACGAAAGTACACGGGCGACCATAGAACAAATAGGGCTCAACGACTAATTTGAAACACACCTTTATCCTTTTCATATTGTTCTTTATTCCCCTATGCACATGTGCAGAAGAGAGAAATGATAGTATAGTGCGTATTGATTCTTCTTCTATTGTAATACAACGGAAGTTAAATGAAGACTTCTCCAAAAAATATTCTGGTGAAGAATTTAAGTACACGGCTAAAACAGGAGAATCCCAAAACCTACTTTCTCGCTTTTTAAACTGGATAGGACAGCGTATGCAAAACATATTTGGCATAGAATTACCGCCTCAATTACTACAATTTTTAGAGTATCTCATTTACCTTTTACTATTCTTATTGGCAATTTATGTATTGGTAAAAGTGTTTAGCAATGAAAGTTTCAGTTCCATTTTCAATAAAAAAGCTAAAAATCTTAATAGTGTCGAACTCAACGAAGAACATATCGAGACCATAGATTTAAATAATCTATTAAATATCGCATTAACAAATAAAGATTATCGCCTGGCTATTAGATATCAATTTCTGATTACCCTACAAAAACTGTCTAAAAAGGACGTTATTCAGTGGCATTTTAAAAAAACAAATACTGATTATTTGACCGAAATAAAACAACCGTCACTGCAACATGGTTTTAAGAAAGTAGCCTACCTCTATAACCATATATGGTATGGGGTACAACCCATTGATGAAATAAAATATGAAAAATTCATTTCAGATTTTGAATCCATTAATAAACTAATTCCGCAATAATTTGGAAAGGCGTTCAAAAATTATACTTGTTTTTTTAATAGCGGTACTCATTGGTATTATCGTTACTGAAATAGTACGCCCCAAACCCATTAATTGGAGGCCTTCATATACTTCTAATTCAAAAACACCTTTTGGATGCTTTGTGTTATATAGTGAACTACACTCAATTTTTCCGAATAATGAAATCGAGACTATTGAAGAAAGTATGTATAGCGTTCTCACTAAACGTGATTCTTCGCAACTTTCAAATTATCTTTTAATCAATAATACTATTACGTTTGATGAGCAAGAATCAAATCAATTATTGAACTATGTAGCCGAAGGGAATCAAGTTTTTATTGCTGCAAATGAACTATACGGGGTTTTAGCCGACACCCTAAACATTGAAATTGAACGACATTATGATTTTAAGGAAGATACTGCTAGTGTAAGTTTAACGAATAATAGATTTAAAGCGGAGACTTTTGAATTTAAAAGAGGTGCCAACCCTGCATATTTTATTAGAATTGATACTTTAAACACCATAATTTTAGGGCACATTAGTTTTAAAGATAAATCGCTCTTAAATACCTCTGAAAATATAACCGCCAAAAAACCAAATTTCATAAAAACGAAATTCGGTGAAGGAAGTTTTCTGATAAATACACTACCCGTTGGGTTCACCAATTACTATTTATTAAGTGACTCTAGTTCGTATAGCATCAACAGTCTTTCCTATTTAAAAGACCACTATTTATATTGGGATGACTACAAAAAATCGGGGCGAAAAATTATTACTTCCCCTTTGCGTTTTGTATTAAACCAGCCAACCTTAAAATGGAGTTATTACCTTACTATAATAGGTTTATTACTTTTTGTTATTTTCAAGGCGAAGCGAGAACAACGTAGTATCCCTATCATAAAACCTTTGGAAAATTCTTCGGTTGAATTTGCAAGAACTGTTGGTTCACTTTATTATCAAAACAAAGATTACACCAACTTGAACAGTAAAAAAATAAACTACTTTTTGACTTATTTAAGAAGCAGATATTACTTAGACACGTCGATTTTAGATGAAAAGTTAATGACGCAACTAGCTGCTAAATCAGATAAATCTATTGAAGAGACAAAAAAATTAATAAAATTTATACTGGGTTTAAAAAACAAACCTTTACACACAGAACAGGATACAATAGCCCTGTCAAGAAAAATAAATACATTTAAAAAATCTTATGGAAGATACAATACAAGATGACAACCCACTAGAATTTAATTCTCGTCTAGACCTCACTAAACTTCAGGAATCTGTTGCCAAGGTTAAGTCAGAATTAGGTAAGGTAATCATCGGTCAACAAGACATGATAGAACTATTGATTGTATCTATCTTGGCAAACGGACATTCATTAATTGAAGGAGTTCCAGGCGTTGCCAAAACCGTTACGGCAAAATTACTAGCAAAAACAATGAACGTTCATTTTAGTAGAATACAATTCACACCAGATTTAATGCCAAGTGATATTCTAGGAACTTCCATTTTTAATCTAAAAACGTCTGAATTCGAATTTAAAAAAGGTCCGATATTTTCAAACATTATTTTAATTGATGAAATAAACCGTGCTCCTGCAAAAACACAAGCAGCCCTTTTTGAAGCTATGGCAGAGCGGCAAATAACAATTGATGGTCAAACATATGAAATGGAGCCTCCATTTTTAGTGTTCGCTACGCAAAACCCTATTGAACAAGAAGGCACCTATAGATTACCCGAAGCCCAATTGGATCGTTTCTTATTTAAAATCAATGTTCACTATCCTTCCCTTGAAGAAGAAATTCAAATTTTAGAAAATAAGCATCAGCAGAAAAATACTAATGTCGAAGGCCTTATTGATTCAGTTCTTTCCGCTGCAGAAATTGCAGCGTATCAAGATGTAATAAAAGACATTATCGTTGAAGATAATTTGCTTAAATATATTGCGGCAATCGTCAACAATACCAGAACGAATGCCAACCTCTATTTAGGTGCGTCACCAAGAGCTTCTATAGCAATTTTAGATGCTTCAAAGGCGGTTGCAGCTATTAATGGTAGAGATTTTATTACTCCTGATGATATAAAAAAAGTCGTAAGTCCTATTTTATGTCACCGAATCATATTAACACCCGAACGTGAAATGGAAGGCTTAACGGCTAAAAAAATGGTTCAAGATTTAATTCAAACCATAGAAATTCCAAGGTAAGTAACCGTGAAAAAGACATTCAAAAATACATATCTTCAAAAACGATTTTTCCTGCTGTTAGCGGGAGTAATTGTTTGTTTCTTGGTTTCATACATTTTTGAAAGTATTACTATACTCGCTAAATCAATATTTTATGTTTTATTGGTATTTAGCCTTGTCGACATATTGCTGTTATTTTTATCGAAAGGTACTCTTATTGCTGATCGAATTGTTTCGGATAAACTATCGAACGGAGATGATAATCAGATACAAATTAAAATAATCAATGAATACCTATTTGGAGTTTCCCTGAAAATTATTGATGAACTTCCGTTTCAATTCCAAAAGAGAGATTTTATTATATTTAGCCAATTAAAAAGTGGTGAACAAAGAAAATACTCCTATACGGTTAGACCTGTTGAAAGGGGCCTATATAACTTTGGTAAGTTAAATGTATTTACAAGTTCACCTATTGGTTTTTTTGCACGAAAACACACCTTTAACCAAGATAAGGAAGTGCCCGTTTACCCCTCCTTTTTACAGCTTCGAAAATACGACCTTATGGCATTTAGAAATAGACTTTTCGAACATGGTATTAAGAAAATAAGGCGCATAGGACATACTATGGAGTTTGAGCAGATCAAAGATTATATACAAGGTGATAATATTAGAAATATAAATTGGAAAGCCACAGCCAAAAAAGGGCAACTGATGCTTAACCAATTTCAAGACGAAAAATCACAACCTGTTTATTCCGTTATCGATAAGGGCAGAGTGATGAAAATGCCTTTCGCTAGACTCAGCTTATTAGATTATGCCATAAACTCTACACTGGTTATCAGTAACATCGCACTTAAAAAAAATGACAAGGCCGGTATGTTTTCCTTCAGTAATAAAGTAGAAAATAGAGTTGTTGCAGAACGTAGAAGTTCACAAATGAATCTCATTCTTGAAACGTTATATAATCTTAATACGAATTTTGTAGAAAGCGACTTTAGCAGGTTATATATAGAAGTCAAAAGAAATTTACCACAAAGAAGCCTATTGTTGCTTTACACGAACTTTGAAACGTTAGATGCGCTACATAGGCAATTACCCTATTTACAAGCAATTGCAAAACAACATCTATTAGTGGTCATATTTTTTGAGAATACTGAACTTCTTTCATTTGCCAATGAAAAAGTGAATAACACCGTAGAAATCTTCGAACAAACTATAGCTGAAAAATTCATTTATGAAAAGCAATTAGTAGTTAATGAACTACGTAAATATGGCATTCAGACCATCTTGACGAAACCAGAAGAGTTGACGCTAAACACCATTAATAAATATTTAGAAATTAAGGCTAAGGGCCTATTATAATATCATCTAAAATAGTAAGCTGCTTGTAATTCTGAAGTAATATCTCCAGTACCATTTTCATAACGTACAGTCAAGTCAATTTCCTCTTTATGCTCTAATTGTGTTACCAAACAACCACAATTCTTACCACGCCCACCTCTTCTTCTACTATTCCCCAAAAACACTTCTAATGCTAGTGCTGAAACTACCCCACCAATGGCGGTAAAAAGAACATCCCTTTGTTCCCATGAAGCACCACTTGGTTGGTCGTATAATGTTTCCTTTGCCAGGCCAGCAACTAAACTGCTACCCACAGCTCCTGCCCATATCCAACCACGTTGCCCATTAAATATCTTGTGAGCCGCATATCCGCCAACACCACCAATGACAATTCCTGCTCCAAAATGTTTAACAGTATCAGCACTATCTTGAGCCTTAATACTCAAAAATGAAAGTGACAAAAATAAAAATGAAATTGATTTAATCATGAACAGGGAATTTTTTGGAATAACGTTTATTCCCAACTAATAGTATATAATACCTATTGCATTAATATTGGATCCTATCGAGTAAAACCCTACTTTTTGAATACTAGAGATTCTAGAAAACAATTCACCTTTTGTAAATATTTGGTTATGAATAAGACTAACTTTAGATTATAAATAGCGTCTAAATGAAAATGATTTTACATAAAGCAGACACTCGAGGTCATGCAGATCACGGTTGGTTAAAATCCTTTCACAGCTTCAGTTTCGCAAATTATCATAATTCAGAACGAATGAACTTTGGGGTTTTAAGAGTCTTAAATGACGACATAGTTGCGGCAGGGCGTGGTTTTGGAACACATCCACACAGTAACATGGAAATTATCTCAATTCCAATAGAAGGTGATCTCCAACACATGGATGATATGGGGAACTCAACAGTAATTAAACAAGGAGAAATACAGGTTATGAGCGCCGGGACTGGAGTATCGCATAGTGAATACAATAAAAATAAGGATGACTTGGTGAAATTTCTTCAAATTTGGGTATTTCCAAATAAGAAAGATGTGACTCCACGTTACGACCAAGTTTCGATTAAGAGTATTGAGACCAAGAACAGCCTCTATCAAATACTATCACCTAACCCAGATGATGATGGGGTCTGGATTCACCAAGACGCATGGTTTCATTTAGGAAATTATGAATCTGGAAAAACTGATTCATATACTATTAAGAAAAAAGGTAATGGCGTTTATATTTTTATTTTAGAGGGTGAAATTGAGGTGATTAACCAACTATTGAATAAGCGAGATGGTCTTGGCATTTGGGAAACCGACTCATTTACTTTAAAAGCAAATAGCGAAGCTAAAGTACTCGTAATAGAAGTACCCATGGTGTTTTAAAAATACGGTTTCAAATTAGCCATAAAAATTTTGCTTCATACGTCTCTTTTTCGTTTGGTCATTCGTATTTAGAACCTATTGAATGGATTATCATAACTTGATTTATGGTAAATTTTCATAAACTAAGCCTTTGCCACTCTTTTGTATACTATTTAGATGGTGTTAAGTATTCAATAGGGTTGGTTTAATATAAAAAATAGAGTACCTTTTCTACCAATTTTACATATCTATTCTACATGCATAACAGCAGGATATATTATAATATTCTTGGCCAGCATATTTAGATACAAACCCTATGGAATATGATTAAATACTGCATTCTAATTTTGATTACTTTATCAACACTTTTCATCCATGCGCAAGAAAATACATTGAAATTAGGCGTTGCCGGACTCACTCATGGTCATGTAGGATGGATTCTTAGTAGAGAATCTCAATCAGACATGAAAATGGTTGGGATTGTAGAGCCAAATAAGGCTTTAGCTAACAAACTTTCTAAAGAATTTGGATTCTCCATGGATATTGTTTTTGACACTATGGACGAAATGATTAAAAAGGTTAAACCAAATGCGGTAGCTGCCTTTGGCGATATCAAAGCACATTTAAGTGTGGTCGAAGCTTGTGCTCCAAAAGGCATTCATGTTATGGTAGAAAAACCATTGGCAACCACTCTAGAAGATGCTCAAAAAATAGAAGCTTTGGCCAAAAAACATAAAATACATGTTCTAACGAATTATGAAACCTCATGGTACGAAACCAATGTTAAAGCAATTAATTTTTTAAATGAAGGTACTATTGGTGATTTAAGAAAGGTCATTATAAGAGATGGACACAAGGGCCCAAAGAAAATAGGAGTATCGAATGAATTTTTAGAATGGTTAACAGACCCAGTATTGAATGGTGGTGGTGCAATCACGGATTTTGGTTGTTATGGTGCAAACCTAATGACATGGATTATGAAAGGAAAAAAACCGTTAACAGTAACTGCCGTCACACAACAATTACAATCAGAGAATAACCCGAATGTAGATGATGATGCAACGATTATTTTAACCTACAAAAATGAAATGGCCATACTAGAGCCTTCTTGGAACTGGCCAATTGGTAGAAAAGACATGGAACTGTATGGAACAAAAGGGGCTATATATTCTGATAATCCTACTCAACTAAGAGTACGACTTTCAAAAGGCTACAGCGATTACACCGAAGAAACATTTCTTTTACAAGAACGAAAAGAACCATTTAATGACCCCTTTTCTGTGTTTGCGGCAGTGATAAATGGAAAATTACAATTAGAACCCTATAATGTATATGCTTTAGAGAATAATATGGTTGTTATGGAAATTCTGCAAGCAGCCATAAACAGTTCTGAAACAGGATCAACAATTAACCTAAAAAACTAACCCAACGTAAACTCTTATATTATATAATTATGAAACAATTACTTACTTCTCTATTACTACTTTCATTCTTTACTAGCTTTTCTCAAAATTCTATAATCGGTTTTTCACCCGATAATGTCAACAAAGAACTTGAATTAGAAAAAGCTTTTGAAGCAAAATTAAATCCCACAAATTTAGATCAATGGATGCAGAAAATGTCCGCCGAACCGCATTGGGTCGGAACTAAATTTGGTGAAGAAAATGCCAAATGGATTCAAAGTCAGTTCAAGTCATGGGGTTATGATGCAAAAATCGAAACCTATCATATCTTATTCCCCTACCCGACAGAAAGAGTTTTAGAACTAACCGGACCCACAAAATACACGGCCAAACTAACGGCGGTTCCTGTTGAGGGTGACCCATTTACTGCACAAGGTGATGCATTACTACCTAGTTACAATGCATTTTCTACCGATGGTGATGTGGAAGCTGAGCTCGTTTTTGTTAATTATGGTATTCCAAAAGACTACGAAGAATTGGAAAAACTAGGCATCAGTGTAAAAGGTAAAATCGTTATTGCAAAGTATCAAGGTTCATGGAGAGGTATTAAGCCTAAGTTAGCTGCTAAAAATGGAGCTATAGGTTGTATTATTTATTCTGACCCAGAAGATGATGGTTATGGGCAAGGAGATGTCTACCCTGAAGGAGCTTTTAAAAATAAGACGGGGGTACAACGTGGCTCTGTGATGGATATGCCAACATATCCTGGTGATGTTTTGACTCCGGGTTATGCAGCCACCAAAGATGCTAAAAGATTAGATAGAAAGGATGCACCTACAATTACCAAAATTCCTGTGTTACCAATTTCTTATGAAGATGCACTACCGTTATTATCAGCCTTGGAAGGTACTGTTGCTCCAGAATCATGGCGTGGAGGATTGCCAATAACCTACCACATCGGTCCGGGTCCTGCCAAAGTACACTTAAAACTAGTTTTCGATTGGAAACTGGTTCCTGCCCATAATGTTATTGCAACCTTAAAAGGTTCAGAGTTTCCTGATCAGTGGGTAATGCGAGGTAACCATCATGATGCTTGGGTACATGGTGCAAACGACCCTATAAGTGGCATGGTTGCACTTATGGAAGAAGCACGTGCAATTGGCGAATTGGCAAAAAAAGGTCAAAAACCTAAACGTACATTGGTGTATTGCGCATGGGATGCCGAAGAACCAGGCCTCATTGGTTCTACCGAATGGGTAGAAGACCATAAAAAGGAGTTACAAGACAAAGTAGTCGCCTACATCAATACCGACGGTAACGGTCGTGGATTCTTAGGTGCAGGCGGTTCGCATTCACTACAAGCAATGGTAAGTGAAGTTGCGGGTACAGTAACTGACCCACAAACTAAAGTTTCGGTTAAAGAGCGAAAAATTGCCGCAAATATGGTAAATGGCGGTGATGACTCTTTTGAACTGTATGCTTTAGGATCAGGTTCTGACTATACCCCATTTATACAACATGCAGGTATTGCTGCTTTAAATTTAGGTTTTGGTGGAGAAAATGACGGTGGAGAATACCATACTATTTATGATACGTATCCGCATTACAAAAGATTTAAAGACCCAAATTTCGACTATGGAGTGGCCTTAGCAAATACTGCTGGTCGTATAACACTACGTTTGGCAAATGCTGATGTTATTCCATTAAATTTCACACAATGGCATGCTACAGTTTCAACTTATTTGGGAGAAATAATTGACGAGACTGATACGATGCGAAAAGGAGTAGAAAACCACAATAAGTTAGTATCTCAGAATGCATATGTATTAGCAGCAGACCCTACAAAAGAATACAAAAAACCTATTAAAAAAAGTATAGTCCCTTTCATTGATTTTTCTCCTTTACAAAATGAATTGGTTACGCTGAAGGAAACTATTACAGTTTTTCAGGAGATGAATACTTCAAAACTATCTAAAGACGCGAAGAATGAACTCAATAAAAAACTAATTCAAGCAGAACATATGCTAACTTCTGAAAAAGGACTTCCAAGAAGACCTTGGTTCAAACATCAAATTTATGCACCAGGATTTTATACAGGTTATGGCGTAAAAACACTCCCTGGGGTTAGAGAGGCGATTGAGCAAAAAAATTGGAAAGAGGCGCAAGAACAAATTGAAATATTGACTAAAACGTTTAAGAATTTCAATGCCTTTTTACAGGATATGAACGTTAACTTAAAATAACAAATATGGACTCAAACTATACCAAAGTATTTGGAGGTAACAGTATTAAGGCGCATCGAGTGGAACTTACTTTACGAGATAATGCTATTGAACCAATTGTTAAAGATGAAAGGGAATCTGCACGTTTAGCAGGTTTTGGATCACCACTATCAGATTTGATAGAAATTTTTGTTCATAAGGATGAAGAATTAAAAGCCCTGGCGCTTATCACGAAGTTGAATTGGGACGAATAAAAACTAAAAAAGCCTCCAAATTTGGAGGCTTTTTTTAATGTTAACTTCGACTATCCTTTTGTTAAAGGAATCATTTCTAATTTCCTGAATTCTACAGTACCATGGTCTCCTTGAATCATAATTGGGCCTGCTTCAGCTTCATTATTATCCAAAGCACCACCTGTCATACCATCAATATTCTGGTTTGAAATAATGGTCTTTCCGTTTGCAACAATAGTTACACGTCTACCAATTAAAGTTATATCATACGTTTGCCACTCTCCAGCTTTCATAGCTACATTCTCACTAGGTGAAAGAAGTCCATACACTCCTCCGAAATATATAGAAGAAGCATCTAAACCAATATTATCTGCTATCTGTACTTCATAACGACCTCTCAAATACAATCCGCTATTACTCCCTTCTGGATAACGAAATTCTGCATGAAGTTTAAAATCTTTGAATTTTTTTTCTGATATCAGGTTTACTCCAGGTTTTGGACTTGTCAGTATTCCATCAACAACTTCCCATTGATTATTAGGTTTTACATCCCATCCATTTAAATTTTTACCATTAAATACAGATATTGACTTGCCCTCCTTAGGGTTTGTATAAAATGGCAATTTAGGTGATTTGGTAGCGGTCCAGTTATAGGTTTTACCATCAACATAAATCATGGTACCTTCAAGTCCGTCACCCACAATTTTTCCTTCAAACTCCATATTGGTAGCACCAGGTTCCCATTGTGGCGGAATTTCAAATGAAAAAATGTCTCCATATTTCTTTACTTCAGCTATAGGTCGTGCACTTCCGAATGCATATGTGAACCTACCAATTAATATGTTTGTACCAGAATGTCTAATTTCTAGCCATGATGGTAATTTTTCTCCTTCTTGATCAATCGTTAAATTCCATTTCCCTTCTAAAGGATGCCCTTCTTGAGCAACTAAAACATTCACATTAATAGCAGCAAGAAAAAGAAGAACAAAAGTTATTTTTATCGTATTCATAGTATTATATATTTGATGTGCTTTCAAATATAATGGAAGTTTTAAAATACTGTTTCCACTAGACGAACTAAATCCTATCAAAATCAAAAAAATACAGTATTTTAAATATGATGTTAATAATAAAACTACAAGTGATTTTGATTACTGATTAATTACAATAATGGTTACATTTAAAGCCTAATCCTTTCAAATCTTAACATGACATCATTTCAAAAGTTACTTCTAGGTATTCTTCCCCTATGTCTTTTGACTTTTTCCTGCGAACAAAAAACACCAATTGAAATTCCTTTAACCATCGAACAAGATAGCACTGCGCTACTTGAAATGGCGAAACTGGCTAGAGAAAGTGTTTCTGCAAAAGTTGCAGATGGCTTAAAATTAAGCCTCTGGGCTTCAGACTCCTTGGCGCCTGACCCAATCGCAATGGACATAGATGATGAAGGTAACGTTTACATTACACGTTCAAACAGAAATAAAAATTCAGAATTTGATATTCGAGGCCATAGAGATTGGATGACCGAATCGATTGCCTTGGAATCAGTTGAAGAACGAAGGGCGTTTTTACACAAAACATTTGCACCCGAACTAAGCAAGGAAAATGAGTGGTTTCCAGATTTAAACAATGACAGTATTCATGATTGGCATGACCTTACCGTTGAACAAGATGAAATTTGGATGTTAGAGGATACGGATAATGATGGAATAGCCGATATCTCTACACAAATACTAAATGATTTCAATGACGAAATCAACGATCAAGCAGGTGCCCTTTTGGTTCGAGATGAAGATGTATTTGTAGGTATTGGTCCGGGTATGTATCGATTGAGGGATACTAACGGTGATAAAATTTTAGATAAAAAAACAAGTATTGCTACAGGGTTTGCAGTGCATATTGGTTTTAGTGGCCATGGTATGTCTGGCGCTATTGAAGGCCCTGATGGAAAAATTTACTGGGGTATTGGCGATATTGGAGCAAATATTACGACTGTTGACGGTGAAAATCATAAATATCCAAATGAAGGGATTATTGTAAGAAGTAATCCTGATGGTTCTAATTTTGAAGTATTTGCCCACGGACTTCGTAATACACATGAGTTCGTTTTTGATGCCTACGGAAATATTATTTCCTCTGATAATGACGGTGACCATAAAGGTGAAAGTGAAAGATTAGTTCATATTGTTGAAGGATCCGATGCAGGTTGGCGTTCTAATTGGCAGTATGGGAAATATACAGACCCTAAGAACAACGGCTATAATGTTTGGATGGATGAGAAATTATTTCTTCCGCGTTGGGAAGGTCAGGCGGCCTATATTATGCCTCCTATTCAGAATTTTCATAATGGACCGACAGGTATGCAATACAACCCTGGTACTGCTTTAGGAAAAAAATGGATGGATAAATTCTTTTTGGTGGAATTCGTCGGCGACCCTACTCGTTCACATATATGGGCTTTTGATTTAAAACCTAAAGGAGCTTCTTTTGAATTGAATACGGATGAATCTATTTTATCAGGAGTTTTACCAACAGGAATCGATTTCGGTCCTGATGGAGCTTTATACCTCGCTGACTGGGTCAATGGATGGGGGAGTAAGAATTATGGTAGGGTTTGGAAGTTAGATGTTACAGAGAGCGCCAATGACCTCGAGCAAGAGCGATTGGAAACCCAACGATTGATGACCCACAACTATAAGGAAGACGATACCGATAATTTAGTAAAACTTCTAAGCTACGGTGATATGAGAATACGCCAAAAAGCACAGTTCGAATTGGCAAAGAGAACATTTTGGGGTTATAGAGCTTTAAAAAAGGTACTTACAGAAGAAGAAAATCAGTTTGCACGTATTCATGCCATTTGGGGTATAGGACAGATCGCAGCTAATAATAACGACGATGCGGAACCTTTACTAAAATTATTAAATGATAGTGATCCTGAAATCATCGCACAGAGCGCCAAGGTTTTAGGAGATTTAAGGTATGAAGCAGCAGCCGATAGTTTAATTTCCCTTATCACACACGAAAATGATAGGGTCAAATTTTTCGCAGCACAAGCGTTGGGTAGATTGAAATACGAAAAAGCAATTGAACCATTATTAGATATGATTGTTGCCAATGATGACAAAGACTTATACTTAAGGCATGCTGCAGTTTTGGCATTATCCAGAATTGGCAAAACAGCACCTATTCTAGCACTTTCCGATAATGAAAATAGAAGCTTACGCCTTGCTGCAGTTCTTATATTAAGAAAATTACAAGAAGCGAACATCTCGGCCTTTTTGTCTGATAAAGATGAATATATCGTTACAGAAACAGCTAGAGCAATCAATGATGATCTGTCGATTGAAAATGCTTTACCTGCTTTGGCTGCAACACTTGAGAATAAAGGGTATACATCAGAGCCTTTACTAAGAAGAGCTATTAATGCTGCCTTGCGTGTTGGCGGAGAAAAGGAATTGGATTTACTTATAAATTTTTCAAAAAGGAAAAGTGTTGCCAATAATTTACGTGGCGAAGCACTTGCAGCATTAGGAACATGGAACAACCCTTCTCTTTTAGACCGTGTAGATGGCAGGTATAGAGGTGAAGTTTTACGGGAGGGAAATCAATTACAAAATAAAATTGAAAAGGATATTCCCATTTTTCTAGAAGACCGGAATCCTGAACTATTAATAGGTATCTCTAAAACTATAAGTGCCTTAGGCATAAATAACTACAATGATGATTTATACAGAATATTCAAAACCAGTAAATCTCCAGAAGTAAGGGCATCGCTTCTAAACACTTTAGGACAAGTAAGCTTTGATAAAATGGAGACTGCTATGATTACTGGTATGCAAGATTCTAATGAACAAGTTAGAACTGCTGCTGTCGGTCTATTGGGCAAATTAAATCTTCCCAAAGAAAAACTACCTACAATCGTAGGACCTATTTTTAAGAAAGGTTCAGTTTCTGAACAACAGCGAATGTTAAATGTTTTAGGTGACCTTCCTGTCGAAAACAGCAATGCCATTTTAGCAAGCCTAATTGATAAAGCAAGTAAAGACCAATTAGGACAAGGAATATTATTGGATCTTATGGAAGCTGTAAAGGCAACCGAAAACCCTAAATTGATTGCCCGATTAGATAAACTTAAAAAAGCCGGTTATTCGGCCGATTCTTTTCAAGAAACTCTTTATGGTGGTAGCTGGTGGGCTGGTAGAACTGTATTCAATAATAACCCTACGGCGCAATGTGTTCGATGTCACGCGGTAGATGGGTCTGGTGGAGAAGTTGGTCCAGCATTAGATAATATCGCCAATATCTTAAACAGAAAGCAATTATTGGAAGCACTTATAGAACCTAGTGCCAGACTTGCACCAGGGTATGGTTCTGTAACAATTACCTTAACAGATGGTCAAAAAGTACAAGGCGTTTTAATTGAAGAGCGCAAGAATGATTTATTATTACGAACATCTGAGGCTGAACCTTTGGAAATCCCCTTAAGAAGAATTGCTAAAAGGGAAAACTCAATGTCTGCAATGCCTGCAATGGGACGAATGATTTCTAGAAGAGAATTGCGTGATTTAATGGAGTATTTAGGAAGTTTGAAAAACAAAAAAGCAGTAATTGAAGGAGAAGGAGTTTAATCTACAATCTGAATAGTTCATCTTTTCTTAGATTAAATTCATTCATCATCTCTTTTATTATTTGGCCAGCTGGTTGTATGTCATGAATCAATGCAGATACTTGACCTATTTCTAGCTCGCCATCTTCCATATCACCTAAAAACATTCCTTTTTTAGCTCTGCCACGACCTAAAATTAATTTTAATTCTTCGGTAGACGCACATCTCAGATACGCACTTTGAACCTCTTGAAAGAATTTGTTTTTTAATAATCGCACAGGGGCGAGTTCTTTTAACGTCAAAAGGGTATCTCCTTCTTGTGAAGCAACAACCCTTTCCTTGAAATTAATATGATTCGAAGCTTCTAAAGTTGCTACGAACCTGCTGCCTACTTGCACACCATCGGCCCCAAGAACCATAGCAGCTAGCATAGCTTTACCAGTAGCAATTCCTCCTGCAGCGATTAAAGGGATTTGTATTTTTTCTCGTACGGCAGGAATTAAAACGAACGTAGTTGTTTCATCTCGACCATTATGTCCACCAGCTTCAAAGCCTTCTGCGACTATGGCATCGACACCAGCATCTTGTGCTTTTATAGCAAATTTCAAACTGCTGACCACATGTACAACCGTTATCCCTTTATCTTTTAAAAAAGAGGTCCAAGTCTTTGGATTACCTGCGGAGGTTATGACAATCTTCACATCCTCATCAATAATAATATCCATAAGCTTATCAATGTCAGGATAAAGCATAGGAATATTTACCGCAAAAGGGTTTGAAGTAGCTTTTTTACATTTTTGAATATGCTCACGTAAAACATCAGGGTACATACTACCAGCACCAATAACACCTAAACCTCCGCTATTGGAAACTGCGCTAGCCAAACGCCAACCACTGGTCCATACCATACCACCTTGAACTATTGGAAATTCAATATTGAAAAGTTCTGTGATTCTATTCTGCATGAGAAAATATTAAATACGTGACTTTTAAAATAAGCCTAAAAGAAAGTTTTAGAAACGTTTTCCCTAAATTAAGAAATTACACCAGAACCGATAAGTTCATCATCTAAATACCATGCAACGAACTGCCCTTCGGTAATTGCAGATTGCATTTCTCTAAAATCAACATAAATTCTACCTTCAACCTTATAAAGTATAGCATCCTGTAATGCTTGCCTATATCGTATACGTGCCTTAACCTTTAAGGTTTCATCGCTTTTTAAAGATAAATCAGTGCGTACCCAATGTATTTCTTGTTCATTCACGAACAAGGTTCGTCTATACAACCCAGGGTGCGACTTACCTTGACCTGTATAAATAACATTCTCCTTAACATCCGTATCTATGACAAATAAAGGCTCTTTCGTACCGCCTACATGTAAACCTTTACGTTGACCTTTTGTGAAATAATGTGCTCCTTGGTGTTCTCCCACAACCTTACCGTCATTAATAGTGTAAGCTGGTTTTTCTGCAAAAAATTCAAGCTCAATTTCCTTATTGGAAAATGTAGGAGTAGCCCTTTTATATGTACCAAAAGCCGCAGGAACCTCTACAATTTTTCCTGTTTTGGGTTTCAATTGTTGTTGCAAAAATTCGGGAAGGCGAACCTTTCCGATAAAACATAAGCCTTGAGAATCTTTTTTATCCGCAGTAATTAAGTTCATTTCAGCAGCAATTTCTCTTACTTGCGGTTTGGTCAACTCTCCTATCGGGAATAAAGTTTTAGCCAACTGTTGTTGTGATAATTGACATAAGAAATAGGATTGATCTTTATTATCATCCTTACCAGCTAATAATTGATATGTTTCTGTTCCATGTAAATTATGTAACGTCCCTTTTCTACAATAATGTCCAGTCGCTACAAAATCAGCCCCTAATTGTAATGCTATTTTAAGGAACACATCAAATTTTATCTCCCGATTACAAAGAACATCGGGATTAGGGGTACGCCCCATTTTATATTCTCTGAACATATAATCAACGATACGCTCCTTATACTCAACACTTAAATCAACTGTTTGAAAGGGTATACCTAATTTCTCGGCAACAATAAGTGCGTCATTACTATCTTCTAACCAAGGGCATTCTTCAGATATTGTAACCGAGTCATCATGCCAGTTTTTCATAAACAGGCCAATAACGTCATAACCTTGTTCTTTTAGCAAGTATGCGGCAACACTTGAATCTACACCACCAGAAAGTCCTATTACTACTTTTTTCATAATCCGATATTCGTCGCAACAAAAATACAAAATTACAGCCCCAAGACTTTTTATTGGTGTTAGATTAATACTACAGATTGTTTAGAATATTAGGAGCCCTTCGAAAATCACCTTCTGATACTATTTAAAAATAGCATGTTCGTATGTAAAAGTCAACTAAAATTTTATTTTATGATTACATATTTGTTAAACTTTTAATAAATATTCATAAACATTATTTCTATTACCCTACACTTCAAACCCCTATCAAATCAATATAAATTGACGTATTTATTCATATTATCAGTATATTAACTAATTTTATTTAACATATCGTTAATCTTTGTGTTTCTTATTTTGTTTAGTTTTATTTAAATATTCTTAAACATATAAACATGAAAACCTTTAGTAAAATTTTAAAATCTACAGCATTGGCACTAATGCTAGTTTTTGCTGCATCGTGTAGCGATGATGACAACCAAGATCCTGTAATAATTATGGAGGATGATAATATCGTTGAAGCAGCTCAAGCGACTAGCTCACTTAGCAGTCTGGTCTCCGCTTTAACAAAAGCCGATGAAAGTGCAAACAACGACCTAATCACTGCACTAAGTGGAGCAGGTCCATTTACTGTTTTGGCCCCCACAAACGATGCCTTTACAAATTTATTAGCTAGGCTAGACGGATTTGACTCCTTAGATGATTTCAACAATGAGCAATTACAAGATTTATTAGCCACTATTTTAACGTACCATGTTGTTTCTGGTGCTGCAGTAAGTTCTAGTGAATTGACAGAAGGTCAAACCATAACTACACTACAAAGTGAAAAGCTTACAGTTAGCTTGGCAAGCGGCGTTACATTCACCGATGCTGCAGGTGAAATAGCTACGGTAACTACAGCAGATGTGGTAACTGAAAACGGAGTAGTTCATTTGATTGATAAAGTTTTAATTCCCCAAGCTGCTTTAGACGCTTTAAGTGATATTTTATTGAGTTCTATTACAGATTTAGCAATTTCAGTACCTAGTTTAAGTATTTTAGTTGATGCATTAATTGCAGCTGATGGAGACTTACCTACAGTTTTAGCAATTGACGGACCTTTTACTGTTTTTGCACCTACAAACGACGCTTTTGAGGCGTTTTTGATTGCAAACGATTTTGCAAGTCTTAATGAAGTACCTGTTGCAGTTCTTACACAGGTATTATTAAATCATGTAGTGGCAGGCACCAATCTTTCTACTGACCTAACAACAGGATATGTTTCCTCACTTTCCACCGCTGGACCTGATGGTGCAAATTTGAGCATGTTTATCAATATCGAAGATGGTGTTATAATCAATAGAACTTCAACCGTTACCGCAGCAGACAACAAAGCAATTAACGGAGTAGTACATATTGTAGATGCCGTAATTGGATTACCAAATATCGTAGACCACGCTGTTGCAAATCCTAATCTAACTTCATTGGTTGGTGCTCTAACAGCAAATAATAACACGACTTTTACCACGCTTTTATCTGATACAGATACAGATTTTACCGTTTTCGCTCCTTTAAATTCAGCTTTTGACGGTTTCATGAATCCTTCAGACAATGACATTAATACTATTTTAGCAAATCACGTAATTTCTGGAGCTGCTGCTAATGCTGCAAGTCTATCGAACACCTATTTTAATACGCTAGCTACGAACGCAGACGGTGATAATTTGAGCATTTATGTCAATATAGATGATGGAGTTAAATTAAACGGAGCAAGTACAGTAGCTGCTGCTGATATCGTTGCTACCAATGGAATCATACATGCTGTTGATACTGTTATAGACTTACCAACAGTTGTTACTTTCGCAACAGCGGACCCAAATTTCAGCTCATTGGCTGGAGCATTAACCGCTGAAGGCCAGCCTGATTTCGTTAGTGTACTTAGCACTCCAACTGGAACAGACCCCGCTCCTTTTACGGTATTTGCACCTACGAATGATGCCTTTGCTGCATTGGCAGCAGTTCCTGAAGGTGAAGCGTTAACAGCTGTTCTTTATCATCATGTAATTGCTGGCGCTAATATTGTTTCAGGAGATTTAACTGATGGATTAGAATCCCCAGATACATTGGAGGGAGATACGTTGACTTTTGCAATTGATGCCGATGGCAATGTAACGATTACTGATGGTTCCGGTAATTCAGGTATTGGCATCATTGCAGTTGATGTTCAAGCCAATAATGGCGTTATACATGCCATAAACACAGTAATGATTCCAAATACAAGTAATTAATCAAATTAATTGGAATGAGTCGTCCTGAAATAGGTTGACAGTTATTAAAGGATTGATATTAGACCTGAGAAGCTAGCTTCTCAGGTTTTTTGTTGTGTATAAAATTAATTGTTTTATAATTGAGATTCAAATGTGGTCTTTTGTTATTATATGCGTCGATTGATTCCAAAATGAGTTGTTTTAATTCTTTCCGGTTACTACATTAATATATCAAGAATTCCCATTTTAACATGCCATTGATTCATTCGGCCAATGTATTTTGGTAACATTCATTTCCGTCTGTCATTGATGGTCTAACGTTATTTTGTTGTAGCTCTTTTTGATATACGGCCGAACAATATTACAATCCCCTATCGGAATGATTGACTAGGTTTTGATTGGTCAACCTATTGTTGTTTGCCATTTTTATTGCCTTTACAACGTTCTCCGCACTCATGTCATCACTAAGGCGATAGCCCATTATTTTTCTGCTATAGGCATCTGTAACTAGTGATAGATAATGAATCCGTTCCCTACTTTTAATGTATATACTATCACTAACAAAGAATTCTTCAGGTCTTGAAGCTTTGATTTCCTTCATTAGGTTAGAGTGCTTTCTAAGCCAATGGTTAGAGTTGGTGGTCTTGGCGTAATTCTTCCCTGGCCTTATCAGAATGGATTCTGAATGTAAATATCTAAACAGGGAATCCCTTACTATTTTTATATTATTCTTCATAAATTCATCCTTGAGCAAGTAATATAACTTAGGGGTACCGAGTCTTGGCATCTCCTTACGAATACCATTGACCAAGTTCTTGCTTTTCAAAAATTCTTGTTCTCTTTTTAAAAAACATTTTTCGCCTTGATAGATAGCTTGTCTACTTATCCCAAACAATCGACAACAACGAGATAAACTTAATCGATGTTCTTGTCGGATGCGCTGAATTGATT
Source organism: Maribacter sp. ACAM166 (assembly GCF_005771495.1). Taxonomy (GTDB): domain Bacteria; phylum Bacteroidota; class Bacteroidia; order Flavobacteriales; family Flavobacteriaceae; genus Maribacter. The sequence continues at coordinate 27,437 of NZ_VAUW01000003.1, read as the reverse complement.
TGGTAAATGCTTTTTTATAATAGCGGTGCCGTACTGCTTGTCCGAGATATCGATTATCGTATTGAGAATCCTGTTCCTTAATTTTTCATCGTAAATATCTCGCTACAAGCGCTTTATATTTTGGTCGGGTATTTATTTTAATCTTGGCATTTGATGGCGTATTGGGTTGCTCCAATCTAAAGTACCATGTTTTCTGCGCCAAACCCAAACAGTACTTCTACCCTGAATACCATAGGCAATCTGTGCTTGCTTGTAAGTCATCTCGCCCCTTTTCCACTTGGGAAACAACAGCTAAATTATAATCACGTTGACTGCACTTCTTTCTAGTAATCTTTGACCTTTCATAAATAAGTCGATTTTATGTCAACTTATTTATGGACGGGACAGAATAAGTCAAAAAACCACAATTTAAACTTGCGGCTTTTTTTTTGTATCCATAACATTAAAATAAATTATATAATCAAGATCAGCTTAATTTAAATTTCAAACTTTTATTCGATAAGTATCATTCGATTTAAAAGTATATGAAAACATATATTAACCCAAACAACAACATACACTCCGTTAGCATACAATTAGTCTCACTTTACAACTAAATTTTTCAAAAATTGTAAAATAATCACATCTTTACTATCCCAAATCTTACCAAACCAATCCTTAATCAATGGCAAAAGCCCTTTCAAAATTGAAAGGGCTTTTTATTTTTTATAAAACTAAATAGTATTATTTTTTCTTATTCGATTCTGCCTGCTCCATCATTTCACGCATCTTCTTCTGAAATTTATTCTCCTTTTTAGGCTTCTTTTTATTCTCCTGTATTTGGGCATGTATCTTATCATTATCCAGAATAAAGTTCTTTATAATCAGCATAATACCAATTGTAATCATGTTAGAAACAAAGTAGTACAAACTCAAACCACTCGCATAGTTGTTAAAGAAAAACAGCATCATAAAAGGCATCAAGTACATGATAAACTTCATATTAGGCATTCCTGGCTGGGTTGGCATATTTTGTCCTGTAGTCATCATCATATAGAAAAAGATAGCAATCGAAGCTAAAATAGGGAACAAACTCACGTGGTCACCATAAAATGGAATTGAGAAGCCTTCTGGGAATTGATAAATGGTATCAAAAGACGAAAGGTCATCTGCCCATAAAAAAGATTTTTGGCGTAACGCAAATGAGGTTGGAAAAAACATGAACAGCGCATAAAATATAGGCATTTGAATAACTGCCGGTATACAGCCGCTCATGGGACTCACGCCTGCCTTGCCATACAACTTCATGGTTTCTTGCTGCTTTTTCATCGCATTATCCTTGAACTTTTCGCCCATCTCTGTAATTTCAGGTTTTAATACCTTCATTTTGGCTTGGGACAAATAGGACTTATAAGTAACAGGTGACATTGCTAAACGAACCAATATGGTCATAATAACAATAGCAATACCATAAGGAAAATACGTGCTAATCAAAGAATAAAACGGTGTAAAAACATAACGGTTAATCCAACCGAAAATTCCCCAACCAAATGGAATGGAATCTACTAATCCTAAATCTTCATATTGCGTAAGGATCTCTACATCAGTAGGTCCAAAATACCAATGTAAATCTTTAGATATTTCACCAGCTTCAACTTCTAATGGTAATGCCGAAGCATATTCTTTTGTAAACCCGAAGGTTCTACTCTCCTCTTCTACTAAATTTACCGAAGTCAATTGACCACTTTTAAATGGTTCATCTGCAGCGAGTATACTACTAAAAAAGTGTTGCCTGTAAGAAATCCATTTTATATTCTCTTCCGTTTCCTCATCATCACTACCCTCAGAAAGCTTGCTTAGCTTATCATCTTCATGATTGTACGTCAATCGTGTATATCGATTTTCGTATTGAATACTTTTAGAGTGACGAATTGCTTTTAATTTCCAATCTAATTTAACTGGTTTATTGTCACTTATAACATTATCCAAACCTTTAGACTTAATCGTAAAATCGACCAAATAATCATTTGGTTTCATTTCATAACGATATTCTAAATATTGATTGTTAGCCGTTTTCGCCTTCAATGAAAGCACTTGATTACCGTTAGAATTGGTTAGAGTTGGCTCAAAATAAAGGTCTTGGGTGTTTAAAACTCGATTATCAGAAGTTGAAAAATCTAATCCGAAAGAGGCATTTCCATCCTTTACTAAATACACCGGAATTGAATCATAGGTTACGAAATTTTTCATTTTCGCTTCTACAATTTGCCCACCTTTGTTACTTATCTCCAATAGAAGCACCTCATTCTCTAATATTGTTGTGGCATTAGAAGGTTTTGTAAAACCAAATGCACCTAACTTACCTTGATAATTGGCAACCGCTGTTGAATCTCGTAAATCTAACTGAGGAACTTGATTTATTACAGTTTCGGTTTCTGCATTCTCATCAACTTTTTTAACATCTATTTGCTCTTGTTTTGCCTTTTCAGCCTCCACCTCTTCTGGAGTAGGCTGATTCTGGTAAAACATAAAGATGAGTATTCCAAAAATCAGCACAAAGCCTATGATGGAGTTTACATCAAATTTCTTTTCTTCCATGTGGTATTTCTAAGTTAATTGGGAATATTTTAATTTCAAGAAAGCAAATATATGCCCAAATATAAAGTTTATGCCATTGTGGCATTAGTTTGTGCTTTTTTATACTCCAAAGCTGCCTTAACAAAGCCTACAAATAAAGGATGTGGATTCGCTACGGTACTCTTATATTCTGGATGATATTGTACTCCTATGAACCAAGGGTGATCTTTTAATTCAACGATTTCAACCAAATTAGTTTCTTTATTAAACCCGGTCGCAACTAAACCAGCATTTTCCAATTGCGCCAAATAGACATTATTAAATTCATACCTATGGCGATGACGTTCAGATATTTGCGTGGCTCCTTTATAAATACTCTGAGCCAAACTCCCCTCTTTCAATTCACAATCCCAAGCTCCCAAACGCATCGTACCTCCCTTATCGGTAATAGTTTTTTGCTCCTCCATTAAACTGATTAATGGGTTGGTAGTCTTTTCATCCATCTCAGTAGAGTTCGCATTGGTTAGACCTAAAACATTACGTGCGAATTCTATAACCGCCATTTGCATTCCCAAACAAATACCTAAAAAAGGAATCTTCATTTCGCGCGCAAACTCGACAGCTTTCACTTTACCCTCAATTCCTCGTTCACCAAAACCTGGCGCTACCAAAATACCGTCTAAACCTTTTAATTTACTTTTATAATTAGTAGGTGTAATGTATTCTGAATGTATCGACTTGACTATGACTTTAACCTCATTTGAAGCACCTGCATGTATAAATGATTCTAAAATAGATTTATAAGAATCTTGTAACTCGACATATTTACCTATTAAACCAATAGTAACCTCATTCTTAGGGTTCTTATGCCTCACTAAAAACTCGTTCCAACGATCTAAATCTGGTTCTACCGTATTGGGCAATGCTAATTTTTGCAAGGTCACGGTATCTAAACCTTCTTCTTGCATTAAAATAGGCACATCATAAATCGTAGAGGCATCTATACTCTGTATAACCGCCTCACGCTTAACGTTACAAAAAAGGGCCAGCTTATCTTTAATCTCGTCAGAAATCTCATGTTCGGTTCTACACACAAGTATATCTGCCTTAATACCGCTCTCCATCAAGGTCTTAACTGAATGCTGAGTAGGTTTTGTCTTTAATTCACCTGCTGCAGAAAGATAAGGCACTAAGGTCAAGTGTATAACAATAGCATTGCTATCACCCAACTCCCATAATAACTGTCGTACGGCTTCAATATATGGAAGAGATTCAATATCCCCAACGGTTCCACCTATTTCGGTAATAATGATGTCATATTCGCCACTATTGCCCAATAATTGAACACGCTCTTTAATTTCATTTGTGATATGTGGAACCACTTGAACTGTCTTACCTAAAAATTCGCCTCGACGTTCTTTATCAATTACGCTCTGGTAAATTCTTCCGGTAGTAACATTATTTGCTTGAGATGTGCGAACATTCAAGAATCGCTCATAATGACCTAAATCTAAATCTGTTTCTGCGCCATCATCGGTCACATAACATTCGCCATGTTCGTATGGATTTAGAGTTCCTGGATCTACGTTAATATAGGGGTCCAGTTTTTGAATTGTAGTTTTATATCCGCGAGACTGCAGTAATTTCGCCAAGGATGCAGCAATGATGCCTTTTCCTAATGATGAAGTAACGCCTCCCGTAACGAAGATGTATTTGGTTTGTGCCATTTGTAAAATTCTATGTTACGGGATACAAAGTTACAAATTGAGGTTAGAACTTAACGGCTTTACTTTGGAAAATGTTTTTGTATTTTTCGAATTATCGATTCTAGGCCATTTGTTTTGATTTCTACCATAGATTGCAATAAATCTCCCAATTTTCCGTCGGGAAATCCTTTTTGCTGAAACCATATCAAATAAGATTCTGGTAAGTCTATCAAATATTTCCCTTTGTATTTACCAAAAGGCATACGGTAATGGGCTAATTCTATTAACTTTTGCTTATCGGGGTGTATTTCCATTTTTTAATCTAAAAAAATTATCTTTAAGGAATCAACAATTCAAACAACATGAAAAGAAGAAATTTTATCGGAACCTCAGCGGCGGCCTCTGTTGGATTCTTAACTACTTCAGCAGCAACGGCAAATAATAAAAAAGAAGTACAAACAGATAAATTTAAGTACAATATAAACCATAGTGTCTGTTATTGGTGCTATGGAACCATACCTTTTGAAGATTTTCTGAAACATTTAGTAGAGATGGATATTCGATCTATCGATTTAGTTGGCCCCGAGGAGTTCCCTTTATTAAAAAAATATAATATTCATGCCTCTATGTGCTGGGGTGCCGGATTAGGTATAGAAAAAGGATGGAACGACCTTTCCTTACATGAAGAATTGATTGCTGATTACAAAAGAGTAATTCCTTTAGTTGCAGAAGCGGGCTATACAAACCTAATCTGTTTTAGCGGAAACAGAAATGGAATGGACGATTTGGTCGGATTACGCAATTGCGCTAAAGGGCTTAAAAAAATTATGCCTTTGGCCGAAGAACATGGTGTAGTTATACAAATGGAACTCTTAAATAGTAAGGTAAACCATAAAGACTATATGTGTGATACTTCAGAATGGGGAGTTTCACTTTGCGAAACTATTGGTTCTGAAAGTTTCAAACTACTGTTTGACATCTACCACATGCAAATTATGGAAGGTGATATTATTAGAAACATTCAGGACTACCACCAGTATTATGGTCACTATCATACAGGCGGAAATCCTGGAAGACATGAAATCGATGAAACTCAAGAAATTTTCTATCCTGCGGTGATGAAGGCGATTATTGAAACAGGATATACAGGGCATGTTGCACAAGAATTTGTACCAAGTTGGGAAGACAAACTGGCAGCTTTAAAACAAGGCGTCACCATTTGTGATGTATAAATTTAACACTAGACAGTAAATGTCTTATTTTTAATAAATAAAGCACTTCAGTTTGAAGTGCTTTATTTATTAAAACTTAAGTAATCGAATAATTTCTATTCGATTAATGCAGATTCAATTTCATCTAACCACCTTTCTTGCACGGTTAAATTTCTAGAATAATCGGTTTCCGAATCGTATTTATTTTGAAAATCATTTAGTTGACGAATGATTACTTTATATATCTTACGCACTTCTTCTTTAATGTTCTCACTAAATTTTGTGTTCGCCAATTGCTCACGTAATTTACGGGCATATAGCTCCGTAATATCAAAATGAAGTTGCTCATGTAACAATGTCATTTCATTACAGAACTTAGGCTTGTACCAAGATTGTTCAGGATAAAAGTATGTGTGAACATTAAAATGAACCTTACGTTCATCGCCTTCATAAAAAGTCTCAAAATTATAACTAATTCCGCTTGCCGTAGTTGCGGCCGCACTTGACCCTACTGGGTCAGTTCCTATAAAATCTTCCCAACTTAAACGAACATCAGGTCTCCACTGTACTCCTTTTTGACTTTGAATGGAATAAACTTTGAACATTGCCAAAAAAAATAGTACGAAATATATACCTTTTATATATCCCACTGGTAGGTTATGACTTTCTCTATATCTGGATGTAAACTATAATGCACAGGGCACGTATCTGCGGTATGTTGTAAAATCTTTCTTTCCTTGTCAGACACATGTTTTGGTAAATGCAATTCTACCTCAATTTTAGAAATTCTTCTAGGTGAAGCAGACATATGTTTAGTAACTGATGCTGTCGAACCTTTTAAATCCACTTCCAATCCATTAGCTTTTATTCCCATCATGGTCATCATACAACTAGCCAAACCTGTTGCGACAGTATCCGTAGGCGAAAATGCTTGACCCCTACCATTATTATCCACAGGCGCATCTGTTACAAATATACTATTGGATTTGAGATGAACACATTCTGTTCTTAATTCTCCGTTATAAGTTACCTTTGATGTCATGTTTATTGTAATTCTTTAATTCTTAAATCATCAATCATCATTATATAAGATGCTTGATTATAATACCCCGAAACACCCTTTCTTTCGTAATCGAATTTATTTCCACTATATTCGGTTTCACCAATAAATCTAGAAACATCGATTAAATCGTTTTTATAGGCTAACTTCAATAACAAATCATATACTAGGTCAAAACCTCTAACAGCGTATCTATCCGGATCATCACCAAAACGTTTTCTATACTGTTCAACAAATGAATTATTTACCACTTCTTTATACACTGAAGGGTATGTAAAATTCAGATTAGATAAGTGCGTATTTGATATCACATCATTATCAAAGGAAGGGTTCTTATCTGTTGTAAACATTCTCACCTTCACCTTGTCTTCTCCCTCTAAAGGATCAAAGGCTATATTATTGAACGAATTCAAAATAGATACAACACTTGAAATCAATTTAAAATTTTTGGACTCGACAAATACCCAATTGGGAACTTGATCAGATAGCAGCGTTTGCAATTTATCTCTATTTATCCCAATATTCTTCTCCTCTTCCTTAACCACTACTACTTGGGCATTTGGGAAACGCTTTATAATTCCTTCACGTTCCAACTTACTTTTTTCGTCAGCAATTACCAGAATTATTTCTTCGGTATGTAGCTTTTCTACATAGTCTAACATATGCTTACGCAAAACAGGCTCTTCTGTATAAGAGAAAAATACATTATTTAGACTTATAGCACTCTTCGCCGGTACCGGGGCCACCACGGGAACATTATATTTAGATGCCTGTACCGCTGTTTCCTTCAGCGATGGAATATCCAAAGGACCAAATATCGCATTATACCCTCCAAGATTTTCACTTTGCAATATCTGTTTGGTACGAATTAAATCTAACTGATTATCAAATGTTTTCACATCAATTGAAACGCCTAATGCTTTAAGTGAATCCAACGCTACAAGGGCTCCAGAATAAAGACCTAGACTATATTTCGAGTCATTCCGTTTTGCAATAGTACTCATTGAAAGCTCCTTATCCGATAAATTCAACTTATCCAAACGGAAAGGCAATAAGAATAAAATTTTAGGAGTAACACCAACGTTAATACTATCCAACAAGTTGACCTTGTCCAATACCAGCGAGTTTCGCACTTCAAAGTCACCTACGTTGTTTTTAGGTAATTTTAGTACCATTCCTGCTTTTAATCCGTCTTTTAAATCTGGATTCAACTGAACCAGCTCCGCCCAAGTCATACCAAATTTTCTAGTCAACCTAAATTCATTTTGTTTAGGCTTAACTTCATAAAAGATATAATTATCTGTGTTGATTACACCTGGGTCTACTTTCTTTTCTGGAATACGAATTACCATTCCTTCTTTTAAACCACCACGTTCTAAAATTTCAGGATTGAGACGAACTATTTCATCAGATTTCACATTAAACTCCTGCTCTAAACGGTAAAAATTCATTTTAGCAGGAACTGTATAGGAAATAAATAATTGCGTTACCTGATTACTAACCGTGGAACCTGCAATTTTAGGCATTAACAATTCAAATCCCTCAGATATATAATTATTGGTTTTTGATAGTTCTGGGTTAAGAACCAACATACTATCAATGGCAATTCCATATTTATGTGCGATACTCCATCTTGTTTCTTTTGGAGCTACAATATACTTTTCATAATCACCTGAATTCAATGTACTTTCTTGCTTTTGCGGCGCCTTATATTTAGGTATACGCAAATTCATCTTCTTCTTGAGTGGTGAAGCATATAGCTCCTTGTTGTATTTCTTAAGTTCCTCCTCAGTAATTTTATATTGTTGGGTAATCCCAAAAATAGTTTCCCTTTTCCTGACCCTATGCGATGTAAAACCAACCGGCTCTCTGGCAACAATAGAATCTTGCATAATATCTTTGCTAAGATTAGAAACAGGTGTGAAAGGCTGTGTCACAATCTTGACACCCGGCACGACCAGAATGGTGTTAGCTCTTAATTGCTGACCTAGTTTTATTTCCTTATTATACTGAAGGATGTTTGCAGGTGTAACCCCATAAAATTTAGAAATACCTTCTAAGGTTTCCCCTGCTTTCACTTCATGGGTATGGAACTTTTGTCCTAAAGCGGTACAAGAGACCAATAAGCAAAATGCACTAATGATATAAACTTGATTAATTATATATTTCATATTTATTCCCATTCTATAGTTGCTGGAGGTTTTGAACTTATATCATATACGACACGATTAACGCCAGGGACTTTATTAATGATATCATTAGACGTTTTTTGCAAAAACTCATAGGGTAAATTCACCCAATCTGCAGTCATACCGTCTGTACTTTCAACTGCTCTTAAGGCTACACATTTTTCATACGTACGTTCATCACCCATAACACCTACACTATTTACAGGCAAAAGCATAGCACCTGCCTGCCAAACCTTATCGTACAGACCCCATTTTTTTAATCCATTAATAAAAATAGCATCCACCTCTTGTAAAATCGCTACTTTTTCTGGCGTAACATCTCCTAAAATACGAATAGCCAAACCTGGCCCTGGGAATGGATGTCTTCCTAATAAAGCTTTATCTATTCCTAGACTTGCGCCTACCCTCCTTACCTCGTCTTTGAATAACATTTTTAGAGGCTCCACTACTTTTAATTTCATGAAATCTGGTAAACCACCAACATTGTGATGACTTTTTATAGTTTGCGATGGTCCTCCTGTGGCTGAAACGGATTCGATAACATCTGGATAAATAGTACCCTGCGCCAACCATTTAGCTCCCTCGACCAAATGAGATTCATCATCAAAAACTTCAATAAATACACGACCAATCGTCTTTCTTTTGGTTTCTGGGTCACTCTCCCCTGCTAAGCCTTCCAAGAAACGTGCCGAAGCATCGACTCCCTTAACATTGAGCCCCATACCTTCATATTGCTTCAAAACATCTGTAAACTCATTCTTTCTTAAGAGTCCATTATTCACAAAAATACAGTGAAGATTTTTACCGATTGCTTTATGCAGTAATACGGCTGCAACTGAGGAATCTACACCACCCGATAATCCTAAGATTACCTTATCATCTTTAAGCTTCTCTTTTAAATCTGCCACAGTGGTTTCAACAAAAGCATCTGGTGTCCAAGATTGTTCCATTTTAGCAATATTCACCAAAAAGTTTTCCAGAATTTGTTTTCCATCTGTTGAGTGATATACCTCAGGATGAAATTGAATAGCATAGGTCTGCTCTCCATCAAATTTAAATGCTGCATTCTCCACATCATGGGTACTAGCAAGCAATGTTGAATTTTCTGGAAGTTTCTTAATTGTATCCGCATGGCTCATCCATACTTGACTACCAACACCAATCTTCTCTAAAAAAGGTTCATTTTCTACAATAAAACTGAGATTTGCGCGACCGTATTCCCTTGTATTAGATTTCTCTACACTACCTCCATTAAAATGTGCCAAATATTGTGCTCCATAACAAACACCTAATAAGGGCTTTTTACCCCGTATTTCAGAAAGATCCGGGTGAGCCGCATCACCTCCTCTAACAGACAAAGGTGATCCTGAAAGAATCACAGCTTTGTACTCAGAAAGGTCTTTCGGTAATTTATTATAAGGTTTGATTTCAGAGAAAATATTCAGCTCACGTACACGTCTACCAATCAATTGAGTGTATTGTGAACCAAAATCTAGTATTAGGACTTTATTTTGCATAGGCAAAAATAACAAATTGACTGTTCTTGAAAAGTATCTTTTAGTTATATTTAGAATGGATTTTAAGATTTTTCAATGAAACACGTAAGTGCAATTATTTTCGGAGCATCTATAATCATAGCAGCCTATTTTTTAGGGCATGCGTATGTACAACGAGCCAACCCACCACAAATCATCTCCGTTACTGGTTCAGGAAATGAAAATTTCACCTCTGACCTCATTGTTTGGGAAGGTCAATATTCAGCAAACAGTACTATTCTGAAAACTGCATTCGATCAATTAAACAATGATAAAGAAATTGTAAATAAGTACCTAACATCTAAAGGTATAGATACAGGTAGCATTATTTTCAACAGTGTTCAAACTACAGAAATGCGCGATAACCAATATGAAAATGGAAATTACGTAGGAAGTATTTTTCGAGGATTTCAATTGATGCAGACCGTGAAAATTGAATCTGAAAATGTTGCTTTGGTCGAGGGTGTATCTCGAGAAATAACAGAACTACTAAATAAAGGAGTGCAATTTAATTCCTCTCCACCGAGATACTATTATACAAAATTAGCTGACCTGAAGATAGAAATGATTTCGAAAGCTACAGAAGATGCTAGAATACGTGCTGAAAAAATAGCCGAAAACGCTGGTAGCGATTTAGGTGATTTAGTTTCTGCCAACATGGGCGTATTCCAAATCACTGGGCAAAATTCTGGAGAAGATTATAGCTGGGGAGGTGCCTATAATACTTCTTCTAAAAACAAAACAGCATCGATAACAATGCGCCTAGAATATAAGGTGAAATAGCAATTCTACTTTACACAATGGTATGTATTGATTTGGGAAATGAATATTTATAACACTTTTTACAAATCAAAAAAATTACATTATTAAAATTTATAAAAACAAAAGCCCGGGAATCACCCGAGCTTTCAATTTAACCAACCAACTGAATACATTAAAAGAAAATCTTTTTCATAACAAATTGTATTCAAGTACTTAGTCGGTAATTCTTCATCAACCTTACAATAACGATTAAAAAAATAAAAGCTCAGGAACCACCCTGAGCTTTCTACTAAATCAAAAACCAACTTCAAACCAAAAAACTAAATGTTCAACTAAATCACTCTCTTTTTTATAGCTATTTCATATATAACAACCAACTAACCAATTACCCTACTTTTCATCGTTAATATTTTTATCTTTAAAAAAACTATTGGAATGACAGATTTCTTTTTTGAAGAATTAAGTGAAGAAATACACAAAGGTGTCAACAAAAAAGGACATCCTTTTAGATATATTACCATGGCTACTGTAGGGAATGGAACCGTAGCTCGATTACGTACAGTTGTGCTACGGCAAGTTTCCAAAGATTTAAGATTAACCATCTATACGGATAGTCGTACTGAAAAAATCAATCATATTAAAGAGAACAATCAAATAAGCCTTCTCTTATATCACCCCAAAAAATTATTACAATTAAAAATTGAGGGAATTGCTCAACTTGTTACCGATACAGAAAGATTAAAACAATATTGGACAGGAGTCCAACCGAGCAGCAGAAAAGACTACATCACAAATCAAAGCCCTGGGAGTAGTATCAACAATCCAGAACAAGTAGAATACATTGAAGACGAAAACTATTTCGCTATGATTGACATTGTACCGAGCAAAATAGAATATTTAAAACTAAAGAGACCCAATCATATTCGGGTAGCATTTAAAAAAGAAAACTCCGATTGGAATGGCACTTTCTTAGTCCCTTAACTCAATATAAAAATAAAGGTTTTGCTTTTCTTTTCCGAAACCGATAATACTATCTACTACTCTATTAGTAGACTCATTTAATTTATTCAGCGAAACCCTTATTACTTTTCTTGTTTTTAAATTTCCTGTTGATAACGAATAATCATCGGCAGCAATGATTGTTTTCTCAGAATGTAATAGTCGAATGTTACCTGCAAAGGTGACATTAGGGAGTATCCATTGATAATCATTATATTTTTCCTGTAATTTATTGCCAATTGGCTCAAAACCATAGTGTACTGACGATGGAATCTCTAAAAATTTCTCAACGGGAGTTCTAATGGTTTGTGTAAAAATCATCACATAGAACGCCCAAAAGCCTATGGTTACAAATTTCTTGCTATTTTTAAATTTAACTGATTCTAACAGTACCACTGTAAAGGGAATAAACAAAGGTAATAACCATCTGGTTTCTACTTTCTGAATCTGAATAAAGGTGAAAAATAACCCCAACACAATCAATTGCACTATGAACATTTTAATAAACCAGGTATTTGCCGGTTTACTGAGTTTTATATGTTTAAGAAAATAGTTTCCCAACAATCCAACGAGTATCAAATAAACTAAAGCCAAGAATCCCTTGAGACATAACACATTAGGCATTATTGAAAAACCTTTATATACTTCGTCGGTTCCTATTTTTGTTCTTATACTTTCCTCTAAAAATAACAGATAACCCGAAGGGCCTAAAAGCCAATAGCCATGGGGTAAAACACACAAAAGTGAAATAGATATTGTTATAAGAATTTTAAAGTTCCAAATAGTGCTTTGCAGCTCTTTATCCCAAATTGAAACCAAAAAAAAGGTTAATAAAAAGAACATATAATTGTATTTTGATAGTATGCCAATACTTACAAATACGCCAAGCAACAAATAGTTCAAAATAGATTTAGTATGTATTAGCAGTTGAATACAATAATATGTTCCAACAATGCAAAAACACAATAAACTGGTATGTGAAAGTCTTCTAAAAGTAAAATCAATAAATACTGGTACTAATACCAGAACTAAAACTGTGAGCTTCGACTTATCTCCATCTTTTATTCTGAGCTTAGCAAACCTATAGAGGAATAATAAAGTACCCCCAAACAGTAATCCTCTAAATACCGAGAATGAAATTTTATTGACACCGAATACTTTATTAAAACCATACTGCAACCAAGTATACAATGGCGGTTGATCATCATAACCCCAACGTAACCATTGGGAATAATAGGCCTGTTCTGCATCTTCCAGCTCTAACGCATTCTTAAATAAAGTAATTAGGGTTATCGAAAGACAAGAAACAAAACCAAGTAGGGTTATTCCTTTCAGATAAACATTCTTGCCTATCATTTAATTTTGAGTAATCACTGTAAAATTTAGTTCAAGAGGTTGTAAAGCTTCAAATAACATAGGGAGTAATTCTTTACCATATTCCAAATAAAACTCAGAAAAATTAAGCTGACGTTCTTGTAGAGATTGCAATGGGAATAGTTCATTTTGTAGTTCGGTCAAACGAACCACATGATCCTTCAGCTTTCTTTTTTGAGCCTTTAACAAACGTTTTTCTAAGGCATCAAGTCCTTTTTTCTGTTTTACCTCTTGTGCTTTCACTGCGCCTATAAATGATTTATCTGTCTTTTTGGCAAGCTCATACATCGCTTTGAACTGGTCTTCTAATATTTTTTTTTGTGGTGTAAAATCAACGTCTATATTTGATATTTCCCTGATTTTCTTATTGATTAAACTACTTTGCTTTAAGAACACATCTGATGTAGAAAGTTTCATTCGCTCTAATTTCTCAGCTTGTTTTTCAGTTATGAGCAATGCTGAATTTCTAACCAATAAAATCGGAAACGGTACATTCATTGCTTCAAATGCAGCCTTCATTTCTAACCAATATGCAATTTCACCACCACCACCTATGTAACATACATTAGGTAATATGACTTCTTGGTATAATGGACGAGCAATTACATTAGGCGAAAAACGTTCTGGTGAACTTTCCATCTCATGAATCAATTCTTCTTTTGAAAATGAAATGGATGTATCATTTACTACAAAATTTTCCTTGCTTTCAATAATTCGTTCACGAATACCATCCTTCAAATAAAAATAATTGATTTCACGAGGATTCACTTGCACCGGATAATCAGTGGATATTTGCTGTATTTCTTTAATTGTCTCAGTTACTTTCTCGAACGCTGTTTGTTCGAAAATATCCTTTTTCATATAAGGAATAAGCATCCTTTTCAAGTCCTTATCATCACCGTCAAGAATTACGAGTCCATAGTCCTTAAAAATTTCATTTGCTAAAAAACGGGTAGCATCCGTAAGCGTATCATGTTTCAAATACGCTTCCTGAAACAGGAGTTTTAAATCTTCGGCATTACTACTATCCCCAATCGAACTAGCAAATAAACTAAATACCTCCTCTAAACCTTCTGTTGCTAAATGCCCTACAGCCCCAGAAGCTTTTTTATTCCATTGAAACTTTAATCCCTTAAAATTGAAATAATTGATTTCGTCAAAGTCATGATCTTCTGTAGCCATCCAATAGATAGGTACAAAATTACTATCTGGAAATTCATCCTTTAGCTGTTTAGCTAAATTAATGGTAGATATAATTTTATATAAAAAATATAATGGTCCGGTGAAAAGATTCAATTGATGCCCCGTAACAATAGTAAACGTATTACTTTCCTTAAGCAGTGCTATATTATTAAGTGTGTCTTTAGAAGCACATACTTTTTCGTACTGATTTAGTATGGATTGATTTAAAATAGTTCTCTGGCCTTTAGTAAAACTTTTTCCCTTTTCCTGAATTTGACCTTTAAAACCAGCTAAATCAGGAAACCTATTGTACAATGGTTTCACTTTAGATTCTGCGGCTACATAATCGCATATCAATTTCGAAAAATAACCAGTCTTTTCTAAGGGCAAACAGTCAATATCCATATAATTATTAAAAACTAGGTAAATATAAAACGCTTTATACTTACAGTTCCTAAAAATACGTTAATTACGACAAGTATTAATTACCTATATACTCACCAAATTACAGTTCATAACATGGTAGGTTATCAGATTAATGTATAGATTTGGCTTATTCAGAATACAACCGACGATATGAAATTAAAATTACACTACGCATTTCTGTTACTTCCGTTTTTTACTTTCGCTCAATTAAAATCTCCTTCGGAGTTTTTGGGCTATGAATTGGGAACTCAATTTACCAGACAACATCAAGTTGTGGATTATTACCAGTATCTATCTGAAGCTGAACCGCAACGTATGAACCTTTTGGAGTATGGAAAAACCAACGAACGTAGGTCTCTTCTTTTAGCTACTATTTCCTCTAAAACTAATATGGATAACCTAGAGAATATACGGTTGGAACATATGAAAGGCATGACCGGTGAAGGCGCACCAGAAAAAGCGATTGTTTGGCTTAGTTATAATGTTCATGGCAACGAAAGTGTGAGTACGGAAGCTTCGATGCAGACTATCTATGATCTTTTGACCACTAAAAGTAGTTACCTCGAAGATGTTGTTGTTTTAATCGACCCATGTATTAACCCAGATGGTCGAGATCGGTACGTGAACTGGTACAACCAATTCAAAAACTCACCAAACCAAGTAGATCCATTCAGCAAAGAGCACAACGAAGGCTGGTGGAGCGGGCGTAGTAATCATTATATGTTCGATTTAAACCGTGATTGGGCCTGGTTAACACAAGTTGAAAGTCAGCAGCGTTCAAAAGAGTTCAACAAATGGTTGCCGCATGTACATGTAGATTTTCACGAACAAGGTGTGGACAACCCTTATTATTTTGCCCCGGCGGCAGAGCCTTTTCATGAAGTAGTTACTGATTTTCAGAGAGCATTTCAAGTAACCATCGGCAAGAACCATGCAAAGTATTTCGACGAGAACGGATGGTTTTATTTCACAAAAGAATCCTTTGACCTTTTGTACCCAAGTTATGGAGATACCTACCCCACATATAATGGTGGTATTGGTATGACGTATGAGCAAGGCGGTAGTGGCCGAGCCGGGTTAGGGGTTGTTACCAGTATTGGAGACACCCTTACCTTAAAGGACCGTATTGCGCATCATCACACCACAGGGTTATCAACGGTCGAAGTTGCTTCAAAAAATGTAACCAAGCTTAATGATGAGTTTAAAAAATTCTATCAAAAAAAGGATTACAAGTACCAAAGCTATGTACTTAATGGAAACCCGGATAAACTGGAGGCATTGGCTAATTTGTTAAGCCAGCATGAAATAGAATATCAGGTTGGTGAAAATACCACCGTTAAAGGTTACGATTACGCAACAGGAAAGTCGGGAACGTTAAAGAGTAGCGATAAAAGTTTGGTCATCTCTTCGGGCCAGCCTAAAAGTACGTTGGTCAAGGTTTTATTTGAACCGAAGGCAAAACTTACTGATTCCGTTACGTATGACATTACAGCATGGTCGCTGCCATATGCCTATGGTCTTAAGGCTATTGCAAGTGAAAATGGTGTAGACAAAACATATGCTCCAAAGAATAACACTACATACGGAGTAGTACAACCCGATAGTTATGCCTATCTAGCCGATTGGAACAGTATGAAAGATGCTAGGTTCTTGGCCGAACTATTACGTAACAATATTCGTGTTCGATACGCACATAAACCTTTTACGTTAGACGGCATATCGTATGAGCGTGGAACCCTTATTATTACCAAAAGTGATAACAAAAATGTAAAAGGTTTCACTAAACTATTAGAGAATGCTTCGCGCAATAACATGAAGGAACTTACCGCTACAACTACTGGCTTTGTAGAAAGCGGTAAGGATTTTGGCTCTAGCTCTGTTGACGTAATTCAAAATTTAAATATTGCAGTTCTTTCGGGAGAGCCTACCTCTACCCTACGTTTTGGTGAAATATGGAACTTTTTTGAACAACAACTGAACTATCCGGTATCTGTATTGGATGAAGATTATTTTAGCAAGGTCGACCTAACCAAATACGACATTTTAATTTTACCCGATGGAAGAGGCTACAACAGTTTCCTAACCAATCAGATTAAGGAGAAAATTAAGGACTGGGTAAAACATGGAGGAAAACTAATTGCGATGGGTGGTGCTATTGACGGACTATCAGCTGATAAAGATTACTCAATTAAGAGAAAAGAAATCAAAAAAGATTCAACCATAAGCTTAGAGTCTTTTGAAGCTTCTGAACGGGAACAAATAAAATATGCTATAACAGGGGCTATTTTCAAAGCAAGTGTAGACAACACCAACCCTTTGGCTTATGGCTATGAAGACACCTATTTCACACTAAAATTAGGAGATCGCTCCTATAATTACCTAGAAAATGGTAGCGCCGTTTATTTAAGTGAAGGAGCCAACCAGCCTGTTTCTGGATTTGCAGGTAGTGAAGCAAAAAAGAAGATTGCTGAAACCTTGATTTACGGAACTGAATCAATGGGTCGTGGCCAAGTAATTTACATGGTCGACAATCCGCTTTTTAGAGGATTTTGGGAAAATGGAAAACTATTTTTTGCCAATGCCCTTTTTATGGTCGAATAAACAACACCTATGAAAGAACACAATATGGAAGCTCTTATATACTACTCTAAGTTAACCCTGGATGAGAATCATATTGTCAACTCATCAAAGGCAGAAATTCAGTAAAAACTAGATAATTATGCGAAAGATGGTTGGCGATTGGTTTCTACAGATGCATCCAACTTTGGCACACTCATGTGTATTTATCTATATCTATAGTTTATAAAATAAAAAGTTAGCGTAGAAAGCTAGTTTACTTTAATATCCTTGAAATTCTTAACTAGTTTCAAGGATGTTTTTTTTGGAGTAAACCTAACTACCTTCCCAACATAGTTCATTCTTTTACGTTAATAGTAAGCTAAACCAATTAAAAAGGAACACTAAACCAACCTATATGGAAGCTAATCAAGACCAAATTGCTGCACTATTGCAAAAGTTGGAACTACTTCTAAAAAAGCAGCAGGACTTTAATATTGAGGTAAATGAAATTCGAAGGGATATTCAAATACTCAGAAACACCCAAGCAATTAAATTAACAGAAATTCAAAAAGAACCTACAAACCAACCTGTTAATGAAGTCATTGAAAAAGTTGCGCCAGCTTCTCAAAAAATACAGTCGAAAGAAATTCCGTTAGAATCAAAACCAGAACCTGTTAATCCTCCAGTTAAAAAAATAAGTAAACCAAAAGGTAAATCAAACCTTGAAAAATTTATTGGTGAAAACCTCATCAACAAAATTGGAATCTTGATTACTGTAATTGGTGTTGTCATTGGCGCAAAATACTCTATTGAAAACAACTTAGTAAGTCCGCTAACACGAATTATACTAGGATATTTGGTAGGATTAGGATTATTAGGTTTTGCATTTAAACTAAAAGCTAAGTATGAAAATTATAGTGCTGTTTTGGTAAGTGGCGCTTTGGCAATTCTGTACTTTATCACGTTTACGGCCTATGACCTCTACGGACTTTTCCCTCAACTTGTAGCGTTCTCCATTATGTTGTTATGCACTGTTTTTGGCGTGGTGGCATCACTTAATTATAATAAGCAAGTGATTGCACATATCGGACTAGTTGGTGCCTATGGAGTTCCTTTTTTGTTAAGTAATAATTCAGGAAACACCACCGTTCTTTTTAGTTACATGGCCCTTATCAATATTGGGATATTAGTTATTTCCTTAAAGAAGTACTGGAAAGCTCTGTATTACGTTTCGTTCGCATTTACTTGGCTTATTTATGGAGCCTGGTCACTATTTTCTCGTGAAAATGGCGATTTCTATATGGGCTTTACCTTTCTAACCGTTTTCTTCTTCATATTTTATAGTACTTTTTTAGCTTTTAAATTGGTGAAAACTGAACAATTTAAAGTTGGTGATATCATCTTAATTCTATTCAACTCATTCCTATTTTATGGTTTAGGAATTTCATTGTTGTACAGCTATGAGGGCGGAGAGTCATTTTTAGGACTCTTTACGTTAGTAAATGGATTAATACATTTTGTAATAACCTTTTTCATATATAAAAGAAAATTAGCTGACCGAAAGCTTTTCTTTCTAACTTCTGGTTTTGTACTCACTTTTATTACCATCGCCATACCGGTACAATTAGATGGTAACTGGGTAACCCTTATTTGGGCCCTTGAAGCTGCGCTACTATTTTGGATAGGGCGAACTAAAAAAGTGCCATTTTACGAACATTTATCCTATGTATTGGCACTACTCTCTATTTTTAGTTTGTCTATGGATTGGTCTGAAACATATCTAGGATATAGCACGACTTATGATGAACCTAACCCAACACCTTTCTTTAACACCACAGTACTCACTTCATTATTATGCGTGGTTTCGTATGGTTTCATGAATTGGATTCAATCGAAATTCGATATTGAAAAAAAGACGGTAGCCAATAAGTTAATGTCACTTGGCCTACCTGCATTATTAATCTTAACCCTATATTTATCAATATATTTTGAAGTAGCCAATTACTGGAGCAATGCTTTTGAAGCTTCAAAAATCGAAGTTACTGGAGGTGACAATCATTATTATCCTGAATATAATTACAACCTTAAAGATTTCGGTGCACTATGGACGCTCTTTTATACCATGTTATTTCTAAGTCTTCTCAATATTGTCAATGCTCTTAAGATTAAAAATAAAGCATTAGGCATTGTAGCCCTAGTTTCAGGTTTATTCGTAGTACTTACCTTTTTAACTAGCGGTCTTTACACGCTGAGTGAACTTAGAGAAAATTTTCTAACTCAATATTTGTCCGAATTTTATCACATCGGTAATTACAATATCTATGTCAGATATATAGGTTTTGTGTTTCTTGTCTTTTTATTATTTGCAATACGCACCATAGCTCGACAAGACTTTATGAAGATTAATTATAAAGTACCGTTCGAAATTCTATTACACGTCTCAATTATTTGGATTGCAAGTAGTGAGTTGTTGAATTGGATGGATTTAGCTAGTTTAGAACAATCCTACAAATTAGGATTGAGTATTCTATGGGGACTTTATGCATTACTTCTCATTGCCCTTGGTATTTGGAAAAATAAAAAACACCTGCGTATTGGCGCAATTGTTCTGTTCTCCTTCACTTTGATTAAATTGTTCTTCTACGATATTTCGTCGTTGAATACCATTTCTAAAACAATCGTATTTGTATCCCTTGGAATCTTATTGTTAATCATTTCCTTTCTTTACAATAAATACAAACATATCATAGCAGATGAACCTAAACAATAGCATTTACATACTTGTTTTCGTCCTTACTTCTTCGCTGTCTTTTGGTCAGATGAATACCTATTCCAAAAAAATAGAACTGAAAAGAGCTACGAGCCAATGGAATAAAGTTGTACTACCCAATGAAGTTTTTAAATATGTAAAACCTGATGTAACGGATGTTCGAATATACGGAGTTACAGCAACGGATACGATTGAAGCTCCTTACATCCTTAACCTGTCAAAAACTGTTGACTCCAATACTTCCATTCCTTTTGAGCTCTTAAACACGGTCACAAATTCACAGGGGTATTATTATACTTATGAGTTACCTGTGAAGGAGACCATTAATGAGATAAAACTGAATTTTAAAAATTCAAATTTCAATTGGCTTACAACTTTGGAAGGAAGCCAAGATCAACAAGAGTGGTTTACTGTTTTAATGGATTATCGAATTCTATCCATAGTAAATGATCAAACCGATTACACGTTCACAAATTTGAAATTTCCTGATGCTAATTTCAAGTTTTACAGATTAAAAATCAGCAGCGCTGAAGAGCCAATTTTGAAATCTGCACATATCTTTAAACAGGCTAAAAAAGCACCAGAATACCGGTCTTATTCAGTCAACTCTTTTGAAACGACTCAAGAAAAAAAGAATACCATTATTGATGTCAATATAAAAAACCGTGTTCCAGTAAGCTTATTAGAGCTTACTGTTGATGATAAATTTGATTACTACAGACCAATTAGCATACAATACCTTGTAGATAGTGTTAAAACTGATAAAGGCTATTATTATAATTATAGAACCTTAGCGACACGAACACTTTCTTCATTAGAATCGAATTCCTTTCAACTACCCAGTACGCTAGCACAAAAATTTCGAATGATAATTTCTAACCATGATAATCAACCGTTAAAAATTTCTAACGTACAACCTAAAGGATATCTATATTCCCTAACAACTCGATTTATAGAACCCGCAGCCTATTTTCTAGTTTATGGAAAACCTGATGCGAACTTTCCTAATTATGATATTGCAAAGACTCCTGCTTCATTACCCGATGATATTACTACACTTGCATTTGGCAAGGAGTCAGACATTTCTAAAAAAGAACCTGAAACAACAAATCCCCTTTTTGAAAATCAGTGGTGGTTGTGGGCAATACTAGGAATTATTATTCTATTCTTGGGATACTTTACAATACGAATGATGCAGAAAAAGATATAAGCGTACAATTTATAGAAGTACTTGAAGGGCTTTTGATTAATACCAAATAAAATTCTATCTTTTTGTTTCTAGCTTAAAAACTACAAATCACTATTCTTTTAATTATGTTCTGAAAAAACAAAGCTCAATTCTGAATATGGAGTTTTGTTTTTTTACCGTAATAAAAATAGAAAGATAAAACCTATCTACACTTTTCTCGTAAGTTGTATGATGAAGTTAACTACTCTTTTACTACTTGTTTTACCAATAGTCCTTTTAAGTCAAAAAATAAACAACCTCGTATCTTATAGAGATATGGGCAGTGAGAGCTATTTTCGTTTTCATTATGACAACGATTTTTTTTCTGCTTCAGACCAGAATTATACCCAAGGCTATAGTTTTGAATTTGCAAATCCAATTTTCAAGAAAAATCCTATAAATTATATTTTTATTAAACCAACGGATCATTCAACTACTTTCGGAGTTGCCATTGAACATATCGGTTATACACCTAGTGATTTTGTAAGTCCTGAGATACAAACTGGAGACCGACCTTTTGCAGCTGCGATATATCTAAGAAGCTTTTTTACCTCGATTGATATGGTTAAAAAGAGGCGCTTATCTCAATCTCTTAGTTTAGGGTTAATTGGCCCTGCAGCGTTTGGAAAAGAAATGCAGACCGAAATTCATAAGCTCACAGGTAACAAGATGCCTGGCGGATGGGACAATCAGATACAGAATGATGTAGTACTTAATTACAACATTGATTTTGAAAAACAATTGTATCGTTATAACGACTTAGTCTCACTACAATCCGTAGCCTCTATACAGCTAGGAACACTATTCACGAACGCAGCTATTGGTTTCAATACCTCTTTCGGTGTTTTAGACGCACCCTTTTCGCTGTTAAGTAATTCTTCAGCTTTTAAAATTTACGCTTATGCTCAGCCTGTGGTGTCGGTTGTTGGTTATGATGCAACCTTACAGGGTGGTATTTTCACTACTGACAATCCTTATTTTATTTCCTCTAAAAACGTAGAAAGTTTAACTGCCCAAGTAGATTTTGGACTTATTTTAAAATATAATAAAATCTATTTAGAATACACTCGTACCTCCATTACCCGAGAGTTCAGATCAGGACAATCGGCAAAATGGGGCGGATTTAAAGTAGGATATCTTTTCCATTAAAAACTCAAAAGCCATTATTGATTACGTAATCAATAATGGCTTTTCTAAATAATATCTATGACAGAATTTATATATGTCTAAACTGGCTCACCATAAAGGTCAAAATCTGCCGCTTCTGTAATCTTTATATTTACGAATTCACCTTGCTTCACATAATGCTTTGCAGCATCAATAAGTACCTCGTTATCCACATCTGGAGAATCGAACTCAGTTCTACCTATAAAATAATTTCCTTCTTTACGGTCTATAATACAACGAAAAGTTTCTCCTACTTTATTCTGGTTTAGTTCCCATGAAATTTGAGACTGAATTTCCATGATAATGTTAGCGCGTTCTTGTTTTATTTCCTCTGGCACATCATCTTCCAATGAAAATGCATGGGTATTTTCTTCATGACTATATGTAAAACAACCTAATCGCTCAAAACGCATGGCAACAACCCAATTTTTAAGCGTCTCAAAATCTTCTTCGGTTTCTCCTGGATACCCAACAATCAACGTAGTTCTAATGGTCATTTTTGGAACGGTAGCCCTAAACTCTTGTAATAACTTAGTCGTTTTGGCCTCCGTGGTTCCACGACGCATACTTTTTAGAATTCGGTCAGAGATATGCTGTAAAGGTATATCTAAGTAATTACACACCTTCGCCTCTCTATTCATGACATCCAATACATCCATAGGAAAACCTGTAGGAAATGCATAATGTAAACGTATCCATTCAATTCCTTCAATCTTCACCAAAGCTTCTAAAAGCTCAGCAAGATTTCGTTTTTTATATATATCAAGTCCATAATAGGTAAGATCTTGTGCAATTAAAATCAACTCCTTTACTCCCTTGGCAGCTAACTTCTCAGACTCCGTTACCAAATCTTCAATTCGTTTACTCTTATGCTTACCACGCATTATTGGAATTGCACAGAACGAACATGGTCTATCGCAGCCTTCTGCAATCTTTAGATAGGCATAGTTTTTCGGGGTAGTCGTTAACCGCTCCCCTATTAATTCATGCTTGTAATCAGCACCCAAAGCTTTCAACAAACCAGGCAATTCACTGGTACCGAAGTATTCATCGACATTAGGTATCTCTTTTTGTAAATCAGGTTTATAGCGTTCACTTAAACATCCCGTTACATAAACCTTATCCACTACGCCATCTTCTTTCTTTTGAACATACTCCAAAATCGTATTAACACTCTCCTCTTTGGCATTGGCAATAAAGCCACATGTGTTAATAACTACGATGTTTCCTTCCTCCTCATGTACAACTTCTTTGTTATTGGCCTTTAACTGACCCATGAGTACTTCAGAATCATATACATTCTTCGAACAACCTAGTGTTACTACGTTGATTTTGTTCTTCTTAAGGGTTTTTGTCCTCATAATTTTAATTGGGGTGCAAAAATACGATTTGGGTCTTTAAAAACGTTAGATATAGACAAATTTACCAGTAATCTTTAGTCGATTATTGAAAATAAGAGCTATAACCTAAAAATGACCCTGAAATTTTCCCATCATATTGGCCTTTTAATTATATCATCATTACTTTTTGCTTGTTCTAGTGATACTACTTCCGAAAAAAGTGAAATACCTGAGGTGGTCGAACCAATACCACTTGAAACTTATTTTCCACCTATATCGAGAACAAATGAATGGGAAACCGTTTCTATGAAAACGTTAAGTTGGAATGAAGACCAACTAGCTAATCTATACGATTATTTGGAAGACCATAATACGGATGCATTTATTATTCTGAAGAATGGTAGAATTGTAATTGAAAAATATTTTGGTGATTTTAAATTAGCCGATAATCATGCTTGGAACTCTGCTGGAAAAAACCTGACAGCCATGCTTACCGGTATTGCTCAACAGGAAGAATACCTTAGCATAACTGATACTACTTCGAACTATTTAGGTGAAGGTTGGTCGAGCATGCCTATTAATCAAGAACTTGCCATCACCATAGAAAATCAACTGACCATGACCACTGGTTTAGATTATATGATAGACGATACGTTTTGTACAGATCTAGAATGCTTAACATATTTAAATGACCCAAGTACATCGTGGTATTATCATAATGCACCTTATACCTTACTGGACGATGTTATTGCAAATGCAGTCAACACAGATTTTAATTCTTATTTCTCCGAAAAAATAAAGGATCCAATAGGCATGCAAGGAACGTTTATTGAAATCGGATATAATAATGTATACTTTAGTACCGCTAGAAGTATGGCACGTTTTGGAATTTTAAATTTAAATCAAGGTAATTGGGACGGCTCTCCTATTCTATCTGACACAACATATTTTAATTCCATGACTAATTCCTCTCAAAATTTAAATCCTTCATACGGTTATCTCTATTGGTTAAATGGAAAAAATAGTTACAAATTACCCGGAACGGATGAAATATTTACCGGAAGTTTAATACCAAATGCACCAGATGACATGATTGCAGCGCTAGGAAAAAACGACCAGAAGTTATATATGGTTCCTAGTATGAATTTGGTAATTGTTCGTATGGGCAGCGCCAGCGGTAATAAACTTTTAAGTCCATCAGGTTTTGATAATGAAATCTGGGGACTGATTAATGAAATTATTCAATAGCCTTATTAAGGTAAGACCCCCTGATATTATATCAATTATCTTATAAAACACCTAGATTTTAAACAGTAACTATTCCTATTTTTGCAAAAAATAAAATGATGGATTTTAAGACAGTTGCTGAAAAGAGATATACTACCAAAATATACGACGCTTCAAGAAAAATTTCAGAAGTGCTTATAGAGGACTTGAAGCATATTTTAAAACTAAGTCCGTCATCTATTAATAGCCAACCTTGGTTATTTACGTTTGTTTCCCAGAAAGAAACGAAAGACGCTTTGGCCGACGCATCTTTTTTTAATGCACCGAAAATAAAAAATGCAAGTCATCTTGTCGTTTTCAGTGTTATGAATAATCTTGAACTGTTCGAACGTCATGTAGAAGAAAATTTGGCTGAAGGCCCCGTAAATTATTACAAACAATTCGTTAAGGACCAACCAGCCGAAAAGACCATTAATTGGCTTTCTCAACAAGTATATTTATCCTTAGGGTTTTTCTTAGCCGCTTGTGCCGCTATGGAAATAGACTCTACACCTATGGAAGGCATAGAACCTGAAAAATATAAGGACATTCTTAATATTGAAGATTACAAAGTTCTTTTTGCTGTAGCAATAGGATATCGTGATGCGGAAGACAGCAATCAGCCAAGTCATAAAGGTAAATCGAGATTAGCAGTAAATCAGGTTATCAACTCTATTGATTAAGGCTTTATTGTCGCTGGCTAATTTCATATTCAAACAAGAGTAAAGAATACTTTCATCCTATACTTCTTGCATCAATTCAAATAGCGTTATCTCTGGCCTGACATTGAAGCGAACTTGAACAATACAACCTAATGCACGGTTAATGTAAAGCGTTCTACCATCTTCCAAATCAATTTCACCAGCATCGTACTTTCTGTTTTTAACAGCCAGTAATAGTGGTGGCAAGAACGGTGGTTTCACTTGACCACCATGCGTATGGCCAGCCAAAATCCAACCCTTATAATTATTCCAAACAGGTAAATCACACACATCTGGATTATGGCAAAGTGCAATATTTGCCTTTACTGGGTCATACCTTTTGGTAGCCTCTTCAGGATTAAAATTAACACCCCAAAGGTCATCTATACCTAAGAAATTAATACCGTTTAATTCGATGGAATCATTCCTCAAAATATCAATACCAACATTTTTTAAGCTTTGGGTGATTTTTTTTGCTACTCGTTCTTCTTCATAATGAATACCATAATCATGATTACCTAAAATGCCTACCGTGCCTAAACTTCCAGTCACAGCATATTTAAGCACATCTTGGAACTGAACAACTTGCTCATCGGTTTCATAACTTACATAATCTCCTGTATATACAACAAAATCAGGCCTTAATTTTTGAGCCTCCTTAAAGGCATCAATTATGTATTGATAGTCAAAACCATCCCCAATATGCATATCACTAATTTGCATCAAGGTTTTACCGATAAGTTATTTTGGTAAATTCTTAACTGGCATTTTCACATGAACAAACTCCAACCAAAAGGGTTCAACCTGCCAACTATATAACCCGGTCAAAATACCTAACCCAGCAAATCACTGAAAAGATTTTTTTATAAACTTTCGCCTTTCCATGTAATTCTTAAGGTTTTAATCTTCGTAGCCTTTTGGCATTACCCGAACTTTCGATTCCTTTTCAAAAGCTTTTCCAATACGCAGCAAATTGGCTTCTGAAAATTGCTTACCAATAAACGTAAGACTAACAGGTTCTCCTGATTCCTTATATCCCATAGGCACTGTAAGAGCCGGATACTTAGCTACAGCTGCATAACCCGCATGAAAATTATTGACAGATAATACCGCATCTAATTTATGTTCGTCCATTATGGAATCAAAAAACGCGCGTCCATTTTTCTCTAAATTGGCTTTTATTTCCTCTAAACCTTGTACTGAAGTCGAATCTGAAATGATACCTTCAAAAAGAGCTTGACCATAAGGAATTCTAATTAATGAATCTGCTTTATTAAAAACCTGAGTTCGATTAAAACATAACTAGTTGATTTGTTTTAACGGTTTGATATTTGATGCTAGGTTTCTTGGGCAAGAAGCTATATGCAATAAGGCCTGAGATAATATTCACCAAGAAATTACCAAAG
>NZ_VAUW01000039.1 GCF_005771495.1 Maribacter sp. ACAM166 | reverse complement strand
TTTCTAAATCTTTATCGAATAAATACAGTGTATCTATTGTGGCTTTTTCACCGCCTGCAATTTTAATTTTATCTAATAAACTGATAGCAAGATTTTCTTCTTCTGTCTGTTCCTTCACAAACCATTGTAAGAAATTCCATGTCGCCCAATCTTCTTCAGTATGGGACAACTTTACTAAGTTATAAATGGCTTTAGTATTACTTACTTCATGCTCAAACACTTTTTCAAAACAATTGTTTACGCTTACAGGCTCGGCTGTGGGAGCAGGTATGGCAGTCACTTTTACTTTTGCGCCTCTTTTTAAAATGTATTCAAACAACTTCATCATGTGATTACGCTCTTCCGCTGCATGCCGGAAAAGAAAATTTGCAATGCCACTATATCCATCGTTGTCAGCCCATGAGGCATATGATAAATAGATTTGCGAAGCATGCGCTTCTTTTGTCATTTGTTCGTTCAATGCTGTTGTTAGCATTTCTGGAAGTCGATTTGTTTTCATAATATATTTATTGATTTTTAATTTGATTTTTCTAAAAAGTGGTTAATCGAAACATAATAATTTTTAAAAATTCTAGTATTGATTTCTAGTTTCTTTGCATTTCCTTTTTCATCATTTTATCATGCATTTTGGATGGAATCTTTTGCATTATTTTAGGGTTATTTTCCATCATTATTTACTTTTTTAAAATAAGTCGGCAGAACTTATAAGAAATACTATGAAGTTAACAACCAACACAATTACAATAATTAAGAAACCAACTTTTGTCAATTTATCCTTTTTCAAAAGAAAGTTTCGTGTTTTATTCTTCACTTCTTTTACAAACTTAAAATCCTCTTTTCCTTGTTTCATTGTTTCCCGTTTTTAATTCGTATAATTTGACTTTCTAGTTTAAAAAAATGTGGTCATCTATCTGTTTTTTAATAAAATATCAATCCATCTTTTTTGGGTATTTATACAGCTCGCTATTTGTTGTGCTTTCGTGTTTTTTAATTTCCCTTTTTCGAGCCGCTTATTATCCTTGAAATAATTCCTTTTTGATCTGTAAATTCTGCTATCAATACACCTGCCAGATAAATTCCTATAAACACTATCAAGTAATAAATTCCAAGTACATGGATTTCTTCCATTGTGCTTTTTAATTCTTTTCGCCCAAATTCAATAATAAGTCCTGTAGTTAACGAAATAATGACAAAGAGATAAAAAATGAGGTATGTGTATTTTTGAAATTTCTCCTTTAAGGATAGATTTTTACCAAAAGAATTTTGAAACTTCATCTGTCCAAAAAACGGAAGTATAAAACGTAAGCTAAATAATCCTGTCAATACATAACCAATGTAAACATGCCAATCCCACATGGGCTGTCTTATCTTTTTTGCTAACGTAATAAGTTGGTCTTGAGATAAAACCTGATTGGTACCACTCAAATAATCTTGAATGATAGATGCCACATTATTCTTGTTCATCCACGTTAATCGCAAAAAGATCGTAATTAACAATAACAGAAATGAAACTGCTATTGCCCAATGAATAATTCGATATAGTTTAGAATACTTTGTCATTTACATAATTTTAAGTTTTAGTATGTAGCACAATTGAGTTGTTACTTGTAAGCTCTTTGACAAGCCTTTGGAAATGTGTTTGCCTAGTGTAGGCTTATCAAAGTGCTTATAAATAATGGATGCAATCTATTCAGATTTAAATTTATTGCAAATCAAAGCGATCAAGCATCATCACTTTATCCCAGGCTGCTACGAAATCTTTTACAAAGCGCTCTTGCCCGTCATCAGCTCCGTAAACTTCAGCGATGTTGCGTAGTTGAGCATTGGAACCAAATATTAAATCGCAGCGGGTAGCTGTGTATTTTGTGGTTCCGCTTTTCCGATCAGTAATGTTGAACAGCATTTCATTTTGACCTTGAGGAACCCACTCATAGTCCATACTGGTGAGCACCCTGAAGAAGTCATTGGACAGTTGCCCGGGGCGGTCAGTAAATACACCATGTTTAGCGTAATCGTAATTTTGATCCAATACGCGAAGTCCACCTACTAATACCGTCCATTCTGGTGCATTCAATGTTAATAATTGGGCACGGTCAAGGAAGATTCGTTCTGATGGTACACGGTATCCTACTTTATCATTATGGTAGTTTTTGAACCCGTCAGAAACAGGCTGTAAATAATTGAAACTTTCTACATCAGTATGTTCCTGAGTAGTGTCCATACGTCCTGGTATAAAAGGCACTGTAATGTGCGTACCAGCATCTTTAGCAGCCTTTTCAATAGCAGTACAACCACCTAAAACCACTAAATCAGCAAGAGAAACTTGCTTATTACCTAATTGATTAGAATTGAAATCGCTTTGAATTTTTTTGAGCGTATCAAGAACCTTATTAAGCTCGGAAGGTCGATTCATTATCCAGTTATTCTGTGGTTCCAGCGCTATACGCGCTCCATTTGCACCACCTCTTTTGTCGGAATCGCGGTACACAGCCGCTGAGGACCAAGCTGCAGAAACTAGAGCGGATCCGCTTAAATCACTGCCGATGATCTGATTTTTCAAATCAGCTATGTCACTATCGTTGACCAATTCATGATTACAGGCCGGAATTGGATCTTGCCACAACAAATCATCTTTGGCTACTTCAGGACCTAAATAGCGATCTTTTGGTCCCATATCCCGATGCGTTAATTTGTACCAAGCTTTTGAAAAGGCTTCTGTGAAATAATCAAAGTCATTTAAGAATTTCTCACATACTTTACGATATTCGGGATCTACCTTTAAAGCAATATCAGACGTCATCATCATCAAATCGTTCATCGTTCCATCTAGATGTGCATCTGGAGTCTTTGGAGCACTTGGGTCTACCGGAGTCCATTGGATGGCTCCCGCTGGACTTTCTTTCTTTTTCCATTCAAATTTGAACAGGTTAATCAAGTAGTTATTGTCCCATTGTGTAGGGTCTGGCGTCCATGAACCCTCAATCCCATTGGTCATTGTGTATTGGGCAAATCCCGTGCCCTCTGGGTTCTGCCAGCCCATGCCCATGGCCTGTATAGGTGCCGCTTCTGGTGCTGCACCAATCTTATCGGTAGTTACCATACCGTGACTCTTCCCGAATGCATGTCCGCCTGCAATTAAAGCTACCGTTTCTTCATCATCCATCGCCATGCGCTTAAATGATTCTCGAATTGCTCTTGCAGAATCCATCGGTTCCCCATTACCACCGGGTCCTTCAGGATTTACATAAATTAATGCCTGATGGGTAGCGGCGAGAGGGTTTTCAAGGTCCCGATTCTCGTCCGACGGTTCTCCCTCCCAGCGGAGCGTTTGGGTTACCATTTTATCAGGATGACCGTCGTAGTATTCACCAACTTTTGATTCCTTAAAGGGCTTGCCATTCCAGAATTCTGGTCCCCAGTAGGTACTACGGTCTGGTTCCCACGCGTCAAGTCTTCCACCTCCAAAACCGTAGGTAGGAAAATTCATTATTTCCAAGGCGCAATTACCGGTCAATACCATAAGATCTGCCCATGATAGTGCTGCCCCATATTTCTTTTTAATAGGCCAAATCAGGCGGCGTGATTTGTCAGTATTTCCATTGTCCCACCAGGAATTGATAGGGGCAAAGCGCTGCATGGCTTGTCCTGCTCCACCTCGGCCGTCCGCTATGCGATAGGTACCCGCTGCGTGCCACGCCATACGAACCATTTGCGGGCCATAATTGTTGTAATCTGCCGGCCACCATTCTTTTGAATCAACAAGTAAAGCTTTGATATCTTTCTTCAATTGCTGGAAATCAATTTTATTAAAAGCTTTTTTATAATTTTCTTCACTTATTGGATTAGCTGCAGGCTGATCCTGATGTAGCAACTCAACTTGTAAGCGGTTGGGCCACCAATCATCAATCTGGGGAGGAGTTCCAATTGCTCCACCTATTCGGGTACCTCGGAATGGACATTTAGCGGGACTTTCTGGATTTTCGATGTTTTTCATATTAATTGGTATTATTGATTTGTAAAATAAATTAACTTATTCTTATTTGCCATTTTCATTTGTTTTTAAGGGATCACCGGTCACATACTTAAATACAAATGCAGCTGCTACCCCAGCGAGCAACTGACCTAGGAGAAAAGCTAGAATATTGTCCCAAGTAGTCATGCCAATGGTACTAATACCTACTGCTACGGCAGGGTTGAACTCCCCTCCGGTTATCCCTCCCAAACCATAGGCACTTGACATAATCGTAAATCCTATGGCGAGCCCGTAAAATGAATTGCCTTTTATATCCGTGGCTGTAGCTGTGTGCAATACCACCCAAACAAGTGCAAAAGTGCCAAGAAATTCGGCCAAAGCACCTCCCATAAAATCAAATATTCCACTGATGCTAATCTGGGTGACTCCAGGTATAAAGCCCAAAAAATATGTAGCTGTAAATGCCCCCAAAAGTAATCCCAGTAACTAACCTATCATATACCTTGGGACATCCGTGGCTTTGACATTACCACGTATCCAAACACCTTGGGTAACCGCAGGATTAAAATGGCCCCCGGATATATATCCACCCGCAAAAACCATTACCATGAGAATACTCCCAATGGCTAAAGGCGCCATATTGCCGGCAGTACCATTAACGGAAACAACAATTATCAGCAAAAGAAAGAAGCTACCTATAAACTCTACCACATATTTTTTCATAATTTTTTGATTTTAGTTCGACTATATTTAAATTTTAAACATTACTTCATCGTGATTTGTTTACTTAAGTTTAGTAAAGACCTATTTAAAGTCTCAATCCTGTATATTCTATACTAATCTAAAAGCAAGATTGTTTTAAGAGGTAGTTTAATCGTTACATCTATATCGGAATTGCGAAAAAAAATAAAAATTAAATCATTCTGGCTTCCACTTTATTCCAGTTAATTATTTTAAATATTTTTTTAAGGTACTCTGTTCTTTTATTTTGATATTTGAGATAATAAGCGTGTTCCCAAACGTCAATACCTAATATTGGTGTTCCGCTCATCTCTGATACTTTCATCAATGGATTATCCTGATTAGGTGTAGCGGAAATGTGTAATTTTTTGTCATTATCTTGAACAAGCCAAGCCCAACCTGATCCAAAACGTTTTGCACCCGCCTCTGACAATTCATTCATAAAGGCTTCCTCTGATCCAAAATCTTCAATAATTTTAGCTTTAAAGCTACTGCTCATGGTACCGCCAGGAGTTAAGATGTCCCAATATAGACTATGATTAAAATAACCGCCACCATTGTTGCGTATCGCATCAGAGAGATTATCCATACTTAAAATTTCTTCTATCGTTTTCCCAGAAATATTGGTTTCTTTTAAAGCCCCGTTAAGTTTATCGGTATATCCCTGATGATGTTTCGTATAATGTATTTCCATAGTTAAAGGATCAATAGTTTCTGGAAAGGCATTGTAGCCATACGGAAGTTCGGGTAATTTAAAAGTACTCGTAGCAACTGAAGTTGTTTTCATGATTTTTTCTTTTTTAGATTCTGATTTACAAGCCGATAGTAGCACGGAAGGCGCAATATAAGCACCTGCCGATACCAACATGGCTTGGTTTAAAAATTTCCGCTTGTTCATTCTTAACGTTTTTTGTCTATTAATTTAAATGCAAGGTTTAACTAGGCATAAGAGAAACTCGCACCATACAATCAGGCTCTTAATTCCC
Organism: Maribacter sp. ACAM166; assembly: GCF_005771495.1. GTDB lineage: Bacteria > Bacteroidota > Bacteroidia > Flavobacteriales > Flavobacteriaceae > Maribacter. The sequence continues at coordinate 32,423 of NZ_VAUW01000039.1, read as the reverse complement.
AAAAGCATTCTAACTACCACTATCTTGTTTTAAAATAATTGCAGCATTATAATACAGGCTATTATTTCTTGAGAATTTTATCCAACACGGTATCCTTGTCTAATTTTTTGGTACAGAAAAACCAGTCTTTGCACTCCAACTCATCATCGGAAGTCATTCTTTCTTCTGCAACACCGCAAGTTCCCGCAGGTGAAACAATAACATCGTCTCCAGGATTCCAATCTGCAGGAGTTGCTACATTAAATGCATCCGATGTTTTCATCGCTATCAAAGCCCTATAGATTTCATCAAAATTTCTTCCTAAGCTCAAAGGGTAATAAATAATGGCCCTTACAATACTGTTGGGGTCAATAAAGAATACCGCCCTTACTGCCTGTGTCTTGCTTTCCCCTGGCTGAATCATTCCATACTTTTTGGCCACTTCCATCGTAATGTCCTCAATTAAAGGGAATTTGACCTCAACGTTTTCCATTCCATTAAACTCAATTTTATCCTTAATCGTTCGCAACCAAGCAATATGGCTATACAAGCCATCAATTGACAAACCCACCAATTTGCAGTTGGCCTTGTCGAACTTACTTTCAAGATTTGCGAACGTTATGAACTCAGAGGTACATACAGGGGTAAAATCGGCCGGATGGCTAAAGAGTATAACCCATTTACCCACATAGTCGGCCGGGAAATTTATGTTCCCCTGCGTTGTTATTGCTTCAAATGTTGGTGCGACATCCCCTATCCGAGGCATGGCGCTAATTTTTTCTTTTGTTTCTATTTTTTCTATTGTTTCCATTATGATATTGCTTTAATGTTATTTCCGTGAAGACTTAAATCTGTTACCATGTATTAGTTATACATACAAAATCACTTTAGATGGTCGCAGCTTTGCATGACCTTGGTGAGGGTTTGTATTTTTTGAATACGGTACTTTGCATCCAACCTAAATTGGACAGTTACTCTTAACCAACAATCCGCAGAAAATTGAAATACAATGTTGTTTTTTCATAGTTATTAAGGATTATCAGTTGTTACTTTCTGCGCCAATCTCACATTGTCTGGAGTTTCCCCTAAATCTTTATCAAATAAATACAGCGCATCTTGTGAGGCCTTTTCACCCCCTGCAATTTTAATTTTATCTAATAAACTGATAGCAAGATTTTCTTCTTCTGTCTGTTCCTTCACAAACCATTGCAAGAAATTCCATGTAGCCCAATCTTCTTCAGTATGGGACAACTTTACTAAGTTATAAATGGCTTTAGTATTACTTACTTCATGCTCAAATACTTTTTCAAAACAATTGTTTACACTTACAGGGTCGGCTGTGGGAGCAGGGATGGCAGTCACTTTTACTTTTGCGCCTCTTTTTAAAATGTATTCAAACAACTTCATCATGTGGTTTCGCTCTTCCGCTGCATGACGGAAAAGAAAATTTGTAATACCACTATATCCATCATTGTCAGCCCATGCAGCATACGATAAGTAAATTTGTGCAGCATGTGCTTCTTTTGTCATTTGCTCATTTAATGCGGCTGAGAGCTTACCCGAAAGTCTATTAGTTTTCATCTGATATAGTTTTAATAGGGTGATTTTTTAAAATTTAGTAAAGCAAATCATTATAACTGTGCGGTTCCATTGTTCTTTCTATGCTATTTTTTGCTTTGGTTTTCATCTATAGTTTTTTTTTCAATATCAAATGTTTTATTCTTGACATCGGTGCCGCCAGTTAGATTCGTAGGGTTTGATTGTTTTCCTTTCCTCTTTAATTTTCTTTTATCGCTCATGTTGTTATAACTTAATTCGTACTATTTGTAACTAATACAAGGTATTGATTTGCTTACACATATATAATGACCTAAGTCATGATTGAGAAAATGGTTGTATAATTCAGGTCATATTTTCACTCCTTTTTAGTTTATAATTAAGACACTTAAATTGGAATCTATTTTCAAGTGAAAACAATTCCATATGCCGCCGATTACTTAGAAAATTTCTTAACTGCTTTGAAATATGCTCACGAAATGCCTACATAAATAGGTACGCGTCTAGTGGTTACCTATGTATTCGATGACCCGACCATTGGGTATGGGGGGACTTGATGAACACCCATAAAAAAGGACGCTGTGGTTATTGCCTGTTAATGAATAATGATTGTATTCCGAAGTTGGTAATATTTAAAAAGCTGTCGTTGATGAACCAAAACTTAGGAGACTTGGACACTTTTAGCAAAACTTCTTTCCTTCTCATTTTTATATGAGTCCAGAAATTCATATCTTCTATAAACACTTACAATTTTATCGAAATTCCCAATTCCTTGATACTTTCTCATGACAAACCTGTCGAACACTTTAGTTAAACGTAGTTTTTAAAAACAAAAACATGAATTCATTGAACGTTGCGCAGAAATTGATACAATCCCACTTGATAACCGGGAAAGCGGACCCGGGAACGGAAATTGGACTAATAATAGATCAGGCATTATTGCAAGATGCTACAGGAACTTTGGTACAGTTGGAACTGGAAGCAATGGGTCTCAAAAGGGCAAAGACCGAAGTGGCTGTGCAATATATAGATCATAATTTATTACAGACCGATTTTAAAAATGCGGACGACCATCTTTTTTTATATTCGGCGGCTCAAAAATTCGGGCTATGGTACAGCAAGCCCGGTAACGGAGTAAGTCATCCCGTTCATATGGAACGTTTTGGAATTCCGGGGAAGTCCCTAGTAGGTTCCGATAGTCATAGTTGTGCTGCGGGATCTTTGGGAATGCTTGCCATTGGAACAGGTGGATTGGATGTGGCCGCTGCCATAGCCGGGCAACCCTATTTTGTAAAAATGCCAAAGATTATGGGCGTGAAACTGATGGGTAAACTTCCCGATTGGGTAAGCGCCAAAGACGTCATACTTGAAATGTTACGTCGTTTTGGTGTTAAAGGGGGTGTAGGTAAAATAATAGAGTATTATGGGAGTGGATTAAAGTATTTGAGTGCCATGGATAGGCATGTCATAGCGAATATGGGTGCCGAGCTCGGTGCTACTACAACGGTATTTCCAAGTGATGGCGAAACCCGTCGCTTTCTAAAATCCCAGGGAAGGGAAGACGATTGGACCGAAATTTTAGCGGATGAAGGTTGCTCCTATGACTTGGAGCATGAAATTCTGATGGATGAACTGGTTCCTCTAATTGCTTTGCCCACAAGCCCTGGCAATGTTGTCCCCGTTCGCGATGTGGAAAACAGAAAAATCAGTCAGGTGGTCATCGGTTCTTCCGCCAATCCGGGACTTCGGGATTTCTGGATGGCAGGTGCCATTGTAAAGGATAGAAGCGTAAACGAGGAAGTATCCTTCGATATCAATCCCACTTCCAGACAGATTATTCAAAATATGATAGGGAACGGAACCTTTGCCAATCTGATAAAGGCAGGGGCGCGCTATCACCAATCCGGCTGTATGGGCTGCATTGGTATGGGACAGGCTCCGGCAAGTGGCACTATAAGTCTTCGGACGATGCCCCGTAATTTTCCAGATCGTTCGGGAACAAAGGACGATCAGGTCTATCTATGTAGTCCTGAAACAGCTGCCGCCTCCGCATTAACGGGGATGATTACGGACCCAAGAGACCTTGAAAAGATATATGGAATGCAATATCCGCAATACGAAGCTCCAAATCAGGAAATTATCAATGTAGATATGTTGGTGGCGCCGACCAAGAACAACCTCGAAATCAAGCTTAAAAAGGGACCCAATATCAAATCTCTTCCAGAGATGAACGCTCTAAAATCGGCATACGAAGTTCCCGTACTATTAAAGATGGGGGACAATGTCTCTACGGATGAAATATTGAAAGCAGGTGCGGAAGTGCTTCCGTTTAGAAGCAATATTCCTGAAATAAGTAAATACTCCTACTCAGTAATCGATGAAACATTTTATGATCGGGCCATACTTGCCAAAGTAAAACACGGTGGTCATATCGTCGTGGCCGGGGAAAACTACGCACAGGGCAGTAGTAGGGAACATGCTGCGATAGCACCAAAATATTTAGGACAAGTGGCGGTCATTGCCAAGGATTATGCACGGATCGCATGGCAGAATCTGATAAATTTCGGGATTCTTCCCTTGGAATTCGACAATCCCCAGAATTATGACGATATCGAACAAGGTGCTTTGATCGAGTTCAAAAACCTAAGGGAAGATATAATGAATAAAGGCCTCATAGGGGTCAAGGTAAAAAACAAGAACAACACTATCGAAATTTTCACGAAGCATAGCCTTAGCGATAGGCAAATAGGATTGCTGTTGAAGGGCGGGGTAATAAACGATTTTAAGGATAAACTATCTTCTTAGGCAAAATACATAGAAAATTCAATGCAAAACTCCCCGGTGATAACGAGTAGGACTTATTCTATTGACTTATGCAGGAAATCAAGAAAAAGTTTAAAAGGGACACTAAGAATCCAATTGCGCTCAAGTGATGGCTACTTGCCATGGTTTTAAAATCACCTTTAGCATACATGGACTTTGACTTGGAGGAAGACTATTGAATATTAATGTGATAATTTAGAAAGTATAAATTTTTGATAATTAAATCAGGTAAAAAGAGAACCTACTAGTAATTCCTATGCTTTCAGAAACACAATTTTTAAACAGTGCCATAAGACGGATGTGGTTGTTGCAGAACTCCAATAGATATCGATTTTTCCTTTTATAAAAGTGCGGAAATTCGTAAATTAAAGGTATGCAAGGCAGAAAGAATTACACCGAAAAACTCTTCCTCTTCCTCAGCTCCCGGTTATCAGACCGGATTCCAAAGGAAAATCTTTACAGAAGACTCCGCGAAACGCTTGACCTAAGTTTTCTTTATAAGGACACGAAGGAACTTTATGGCAAGACCGGCAACCCTTCTATCCACCCCGTGGTCTTTTTTAAGCTACTGATTACGGGATACCTTGAGAACATCACCTCCGAACGAAAACTGGTGGAGCATTGCTGAATGCGAATGGACGTGCTCTACTTTCTGGGTTATGACATAGACGAGGATCTGCCATGGCATTCAACAATCTGCAGGACGAGGCAACTTTACCCAACATCCCTGTTCGGTACATTGTTCAACAAGGTATTTGCCCTGTGTGTCGACAGCGGAATGGTATCCGGCCATACCCAGGCGGTAGATTCGGCCCCGGTAAAAGCAAATGCGTCCATGGAAAGCATAGTGGTAAAAGTGCCGGCCACCTCCATAGGCGATCACTTGAAAAAAGTGTCGGAAGAAAATCGGGAAACTACTAAAAAGCATGGTGGCACGGTACCCCCCGCACATATCTCCGCTCCTTCGCACGAGCTGAAGCGCGTAGAGAAACACCAACGAAACTTAAGTGACAGTCCGGTACGCCCTGCCGGTGCATCCCACAAAAAAGCACGCCTGCTCAGCAACAAGACGCACTATAACCCCCATGATCCGGATGCCCGTATATCGGTAAAGCCAGGTAAAGCCAGGTAAGGCCAGAAAGCTAAACTACTATTGCAGTATGGCGGTAGATACCGCAGAAGGGGTCATCTCTCATATCCAAGCTGACTTTGCCGATGGCAGGGACAGCCAGTACCTGACCGATATCAGCTTGCAGGTCCAGAACCGTTTAAGGAAAAACGAGCTCATAATGACGAATCTCCTGGCGGACGCAGGTTATTCCAATGGCGCCAATTACCATTTTCTCGAACAAAGGAAGGTTACCGGATGGATACCCGTTTTCGGGAGGTATAAACCTATTAAAGAATTTGAACTAGAAATGTATAATCAAAATGTAGCAGCATAACTCTTATCTAATTGTCCACTTTTTTGTTGCAAGTCCAGAACCTATGCAGATAGTTTCTGGGGCAATCGGAAGAGAAACCGTTCATTTTGAAGCCCCGCCTTCGAATACAATTGCTTCGGAAATGAGTGGATTTATAACATGGTTCAATGAATCCCAAAATGCTATCAAAAAACCTATCGTAAGGTCAGCTATCACTCATTTATATTTTGAAACCATACACCCCTTTGAAGACGGTAATGGCAGAATAGGTAGGGCCATAGCAGAAAAAGCACTTTCCCAATGCATTGGTCGTCCTGTTTTGTTCAGTTTATCAAAGTCCATAGAGCAATAAGAACAATTATTATGATGCATTAAAATCTGCTCAACGTTCAAACGAAATCACAGATTGGATAAATTATTTTGTAAAAACGGTCTTGGATGCTCAAATCGATGTTGAGCAAGAAATCGAGTTTACTTTAAAGAAAACCAAGTTCTTTGAGAACAATAAGAATATAATTAATGAAAGGCAACAAAAAGTGGTACGCAGAATGTTGGAGGAAGGTCACCAAGGTTTTGAGGGAGGAATGAACGTTCGAAAATATGTTTCCATAGCTAGTACATCAAAAGCAACTGCCACGAGAGATTTACAGGACTTGGTTCAAAAGAATATTTTCAGCCCTATTGGTGGAGGTCGGAGTGCGAGGTACGAACTAAAAAATGTAAACCATATCAAAGTGGCTCATCATAGTTCTTTCTCAAAATTAGATAGATAGCCAGAAATTGGCCTGGTCGTTTCCTATTTTACTTCATAACCTTGTAAGACAAAAGTATAGGCTGTCATTTGCCAATCTTTGATTTTTAGTCCTCGGCTCAGCGTCCAATTTTTTGATTGGTAGTACGCATAGAATTTTTTTCCTTCATCAGCAGACCATTTGTTTTCTTTAAAAAAAAGTAAAACTTCTAATTCATTAAAAGGCCTTGGCCGTTTATTTAAGTTTTCTTTTGTTTTATGTTTTAAAGAAGGTATCAAATTTTGGCTAGGTTCTGGGACTGAGCTAGTCAATTTTTGGACTGTAGGTGTCCCATTAGTTGTCCCGAATTTGGGCATCTTGATTCTTGAACCTCTTGCTGGGTGAAAAGAAGGAAAGTAGTGTAAATATCCCCAATCGTTCAAATCCCTTAGATAATTGTGATAGGTCGTTTTCGATCTGATCTTGGCCCTTTCCATAATGAGTTCCCTATTCACGGTAAGCGTCTTTTTAAAGAATTCTCGGTTCCATTTCTGGAAGAATGCCAAGTACAAGGTAATATGGCCTTGTTTGATCCTGATGTCATTGTTGAAGCGCTCAAAAGCTTCATTGAGATGCGATATATAGTTTACCTTTTCCATTGCTCCTCTTTATTTTAATAATTTACGCTCTTGGAACTGTACTTCCTTTTTCTCCAGGATAAGTTTCTTTTTGGGGGGTTCCGCTTGTTCAAATAGAGCATGCAGCATAGCGGCGGTTGGCTTGGTCTGCGTTTTTTCGATATCCTTCATAATGGCGATCATTCCGTTCATACGCTTTTTGATAAGCATCGATATTCTAGTTTCCAGCGTTTCCATACGTGGCCCCATTGCTTCCGCAGGGGATATTCCATAATCCTCAAAGAAATCGAGCATCAATAGTAACGTCATTGATTGGGATTTTGACATTTTCTTTGAGAATTCCCTAAATCGTAGCGCCACGGAAGTCTTTATTCCCAGCTTCTCAAATGACTCTTTTTCATATCCTTTATCCATTTTTTCTGAAATTTTGTATCGTTTTTATTGGCCTAAGCACTATTTTTCTGAAAAACAAAGCCTTCCCTCCTAATCCCGAAAATAAAAAACCCTTCAAAAGCCCTATGTTTATTGAGGAGGGAGAAAAATATAAAAACCGTAACAGGCGTTAGCCTGTTACCCTCTTGCTACTCCATCCCTTCATTTCATTCCGGGATTTTCGTACTTGTCAATCTATGTTGGAACTCATATCGATAGATTTGTCCAAAAGAATTTCTAAAGATTTATGATTCCGTTCACAGATGAACAGCGCAAAAAAGAAGCCATATTAAATGGTTTTACTTGGTGTCAATTGGTTGCCATAATGACAGTTGTCCGATTACTTATTATATCCCGAGCGTTTTTCTTTTCTTTTAAAAAAGCAGAAAGACGCTCTCCCACATTTGCTATTTTTATAAAAGCTGATTTTTAAATTGGTGTTGAGATGTTCCAATTACTTCCCATAGAGCCCTCGCTGTTATCTTTTCTATAACCATACCTAAAATTTTGATGGATGAAGGACTTATAAAAATGAGCCTGTGATTGATTATGCAGTCCGTTTCCTTCTAAATTTTAAACCTTTGTGCAAAAAAGTAAAAAGCTGGTGTAGGTTTTTGGCGAACGTAATCCTGAAGTTCTACTTGTGAATGGAACCCTTCGACTTCGCTCAGGACAAGTTTTTCTTTATAGTATAGCAGAATGAATAACTGGAAGGTAAAAATTGAGGATTGTGGTCAAGACCTATTGTATTGAACCTCGTTTCGTGTAATGGAGCCTTTTCGGCGAAATGTAAGGGAATGTGCTGAACGGTCAGGTTATTAAATGCATACTGTTTTAAATCGCTAATCTACTTAAAAACAATACTTCTGGGACAATTTGTTAATTCTGAAAAAGTAGAAGAATTACTAAAATTCAAATAAAGGACACTTCAATGTTTGCATTATTTACCAAATATTTTTATTTTGCATCAATATTATTAATATTGGTTCATTATGGCAGTAATTAGAAAATCTATCACATTTACGGAACAACAGGAGGCTTACGTGAAAAGCTTAATCGAACAGGGTTTTTACACGAATGACAGCGAATATGTTAGAGATATTATTCGTAAAGACCAAGAGCGAAGAAAGCACGTTGTAGATTTGAACGAGGCGCTTATCGAAGGAATGGAAAGCGGTCCATCCGATGCCACAATAGATAGTATTTGGGAAGAAGCCATAAGTGAGCACAATGCCAGACAATAGTTATGTAATAAGTGTTAAGGCAAAGAGCGATATTAAATCCATTGCCAAATACACCATAAATGAATTCGGAGAAAGTCAATCTTTGAAATATGCGAAGGGCCTCAAGGGAACTTTAGAAGAACTAGCAAATAACCCTGAGTTGGGCAGGAGATATGTTGCCGTGAAAAATAAAATGTTGCTGCGTTATAGGTACAAATCACATGTAGTATTTTATTATCTCGAAAGCAAAGGAATTTTTATTGTCAGAATTTTAGGCGGTACGATGGATTTTCCAATACACCTGAAATAAAGTTCAAATAAAGGATGGCAACCAAGTAAAAGTAATTTGTGCTGAAAAGTCACGAACAGTCCGATTACATTTTAAGGTGTTCAATAAATCGCGCCGTTCAGTGTCACTGAACACATAAATAAATGAAAATAAAAAATAATTGGAACGAATAAAATTCTACAAATCTAGTTGCGTTTCTTTGAACTGTCATTTTCCGGAGCTACCAAATCTTTCTCTTCCTGCGCCAATTTCTCTTTCAACATATTCATTTCATCGGCAATTTTGCTATCAAGTACCTTAGCATAAATCTGAGTTGTTTTTAGAGACCGATGTCCCAACATTTTACTTACCGTAGCTATTGATACACCTTTCGATAACGTCACTGTGGTAGCGAAAGTATGCCTGGCCAAATGTGTAGTTAGATTTTTACGTATTCCGCAAACATCCGCAATCTCTTTTAGATAGGCATTTGATTTTTGATTTGTCAAGACTGGCAAAACTCCTTTTCCATCTACAACATAGGGGTGCTGACTGTACTTTTCGATAATATTTTCAGCTGTTGATAAGAGTGGAATACTACTCATTGCCTTGGTTTTTTTCCGTGCCATTTTAATCCATCGGTCGCCATTGATGCCTATGACGATATTCTCAAACTGTAATTGCTTTACATCAGAATAGGCCAGACCGGTATAGCAGCAAAAAAGAAAAATATCCCGTACTAGTTCTAACCGTGGCAAGAATGATTTTTTGTTCCGTAACGCATCAAGTTCTATTTGAGTCAAATACTGTTTCTCTTTCGTTTTCCATGATGCTTTCCAATGAAAGAAAGGATCCCGTGCTATCCATTCATTGGCATAGGCGATTCGGATAATTTTTTTAAAATTGACCACATATTTTATTGCTGTATTATGTTCACAATTCTTTTTTGATCTCAAATAGTACTCTAACCCTGTTATGAATTTATGGTCGATGCTACGAACGGGAACGTCCTTACGCTGATACTTGTGCCCAATATAGTCGGATACATGATTATACGCAGCCTTATAGCGCTGTAAGGTTCCTTTCGTAAACCCTTTTCCCAGTAAACTTTCGATTTCATCATTATGCTCCTGAAAAATTTCAAGAACCATATATTCCTTGCCCGCCTTCCCTAAATACATATTCTTGATTATGGCAGCGGAAATATCAAGTTTGTCCTTTAACAGGTCATCATATATTTCAAATAGACGGCTTTTAACGTTATCTAAGAACCGATTGAAGTTGGATACCTCCATTGAAGAACCTCGGAGCTTCGCACCACGTGAATCCCATCGTTGTTCATCCACACGGCGACCAAGACTAAACTCACCTCGCTTGCCATTAATAGTTATGCGCGTGTAAAGCATAACCATTCCGTCAGTATTTGTTTCTGATTTCTTAGGGTAAAACAGAATACTCATTTTGCCATACATAGGTGCGGGTTTTAAATCCGCACCAGAAGGTACGAAAAAAAATGTTAAAATTTCTCTGTAAAGTTTTCTTTAACAGTCAATTACAGCGATTTAGGTGCGGGTTTTTGAAGGGTAAAAAGACGCACCGATTTCCGCCCCTTTTATAAGGTATTAGATGGTGACTTTTGACATTATATAAAATGAAAAAGCCTGTAAATCATTGATTTACAGGCTTTTTGTGTTAATTTGGATTCCTCCAAGCGGTCTGGACGGGACTCGAACCCGCGACCCCCTGCGTGACAGGCAGGTATTCTAACCAACTGAACTACCAGACCGTGGCGTTTAGCGAGTGCAAATATATGTTGTTTATTGTATTGCACAAACATTTTTCTTTAATTTTTTCAGTCTAAAGAAATTTATTTCGCTCTACTAAGAAAGTGTTAAGCACTGTAGAGAAATCACTTTTGATATCTAGGTCTACATATTTAATTTTATATTGGGCACATTTCATCTTAATATCAGCTATATACGAACTTATTCGCTCGTGGTAAGCCTCCTTAATATTGTCTGCATATAGGTCTAAATGTTCACCTGTTTCAACATCAACAAAACGTTTGGGAGTATTCTCAAAATCAAAAAATAGTTCGTGCTGCTTGTCCATCGGGTGAAAAAGCACAACATCATGCTTATTATATTTCAAATGACGTAAGGCCTCGAACAATTCATCATCATTCTTTTCTGTTTGAAACATATCTGTAAACAAAAATATAAGGCTTCTTCTTTTTATGTTTTCTGCAATCAGATGTAGATACTTATAGGTTTTTGTTTCTTTTGACGCATTAGTTGCCATGCCTATTTGACTCAACTGGGCCAACAACATTTGAAAATGGCGTTCACTTCCTTTTTCAGGAGCGTAATAATTATAACTATCTGAATACACGCTTAAACCTACTGCATCGCGTTGTCTTTTCAATACGTTCATTAGGGCAGCAATCGCCAACACGCTAAACCCAATTTTATTTAAGGAGCCTATTTGTGGGGTATCTACTTTGGGATAATACATGGAAGCTGAATTATCTAAAATCATATGACATCGAAGGTTGGTTTCCTCCTCATATCTTTTAGTGTACAACTTATCGGTCTTTGCAAATAGTTTCCAATCGATATGTTTGGTGCTTTCTCCGTTGTTGTAAATTTTATGTTCGGCAAATTCTGCAGAAAAACCATGAAATGGACTTCTATGGATTCCACTAATAAACCCCTCTACGACCTGATTGGCCAATAGTTCTAAATTGGAAAATAAAGGTGATTTATTTAATTCTGATTGTAAATTCACAAGATTAAAGATAGTGAAGACAGTTCAACTAGGCCAGAAGTGTCAATTTAAAATTAAACCAAATAAAAAGAGCTGACATCTTGCCAGCTCTTTTTATTTATAATAGGTACGATGGCTATAACAGTGCATCTATAGCGTCGGTATAAACTTTTTTAGGTGAAACACCTACTTGTCTGCTTATAATCTCACCACCTTTAAAAACCAAAACAGTTGGGATGTTACGTACACCATATTTTGCAGCGAATTCTTGATTTGCATCAACATCAACCTTGCCTACAACAGCTTTACCTTCGTACTCAGTACTAACTTCGTCAATAATAGGACCAACCATTCTGCATGGACCGCACCATGCTGCCCAAAAATCTACTACTACTGGTTTATCGCTTTTTAAAACTACCTCGTCAAAAGTAGCATCTGTTATTTCTATTGCCATGATTATTTACTTTTATTGATTATACAAATTTAGTCAATTATTTTACTGTTTCCTTACTGCCTAACAATTCGTTTTACCTATTAGGGTATCAAGCTAATTTATTACGTAATCCAGTTGTTTCTGATAGTTTAGTATCAAAATCTAATCTCAAAAGGTCTAAGTTGAATAAACTCTATTAAGATATAATACCACTATTTAAATAGGAGGTTAGGTTCAGATTACTATCCATAATAAGAATTTTAATTGAGCTTATAGTGTACTCCGCTTTCATCCAAACGATGTAACAGTTCGGTAGAAATTTGTACTTTTTGCCTCCTGCTTATTAGGTTGATTTTTATTTTCTCCTCCATTTCATAAACAATGAAATTAATAGGATGGTCACCTTTATGAGTCGTTAGCGTATCTTTTAATTGAAGTACTTTTTTTTCGTGCAATTCAGCAATATTCAATTTAATAGTCAATTTTCTAGCATAGCTTTCCATAACTTCTTGCAGCATCATAAAACTGTTGAACTGCATTCTTGGATCACCTTTTTTGCCCGTATCTTTATTCGTCCATCCCTCGCGAACGAATAGTTTGACATAAGCGAAGGAATTAATCATTAAGAAATGACGGAATTTTAAGTATTCTTCACCGAAGATTCTGAACTCAAAAGAGTCCGTATAATCCTCCATGGTGAATGCTGCCCAGCCTTTTCCGTTTTTAGATATTCTATGCTGTACATCTGTAATTACACCGGCAAAGGTGAGTTCTCGGTTTACATAACTCGGTAAATCACCGGCGCAGGAAACATTGGCGTTACAGAAGGACTTAATTTCTGTTTTGAAATCATCTAACGGGTGGCCTGAAATATAGATTCCCACCACTTCTTTTTCCCTTCGCAATTTCTCCATAGTGCCCCATTCCTCACAAGGCGGCACCATAGGTTCTGGAATCTGAACTTCGCTTGCATCACCAAATAGACTTACTTGTGAAGAATTTTCGTTTTCCTGAAATTTCGAACCGTATTTAATTACTTTTTCCAAGAAGGTGATTCCATCACCATCATCGTGAAAATATTGCGCTCGATGCGTTACTCCAAAGGAATCAAAACCACCGGCTACAGCCAGATTTTCAAATGCTTTTTTATTTGCTGCGCGCAGGTCAATACGTTTAGATAAATCAAACACGGACTTAAAAGTACCCTCTTCTTCGCGATTTTTAACGATGGTCTCTACCGCTGAACGCCCGACGCCTTTTACTGCTCCCATACCAAAACGAACGGCCCCTTGTTTGTTTACTGCAAATTTGTAGTATGATTCATTCACATCTGGACCAAGAACGTCTAAGCCCATACGTTTACATTCTTCCATAAAGAATGTAACCTGCTTAATATCGTTCATATTGTTACTCAATACGGCTGCCATATATTCGGCAGGGTAGTGGGCTTTTAAATAGGCGGTTTGGTATGCGATATATGCATAACAGGTAGAGTGACTTTTGTTAAAGGCATAGGCTGCAAAGGCTTCCCAATCTTTCCAAATTTTTTCTAATACTTCCCTCGGATGTCCTTTTTTCTCACCACCATCTAAAAACTGAGGTTTCAATTTTTGAAGTAAGGCAAATATCTTTTTACCCATCGCTTTACGCAATACATCAGCATCACCCTTAGAGAAGCCTGCCAATTTTTGCGATAGAAGCATCACTTGCTCTTGGTATACGGTTATGCCATACGTTTCCTTAAGATATTCCTCCATGTCTGGAAGGTCATAAGCAATTTCTTCACTTCCATTTTTACGGGCAATGAAACTAGGAATGTATTCCATTGGGCCAGGTCGATACAAGGCGTTCATGGCAATAAGGTCATCAAAAACAGAAGGTTTTAAATCCTTCATGTGTTTTTGCATACCAGGTGATTCATATTGGAAAACACCTACCGTTTCTCCGCGTTGAAAGAGGGCATAGGTCTTTTCATCATCCAATGGAAAATCATCAGGTACTAAATCGATATCATGTTTAGCCTTTACAATTTTCACCGTATCCTTGATCAAGGTCAAGGTTTTTAATCCCAAGAAATCCATCTTCAGCAATCCGGCACTTTCAACAACCGAATTATCGAACTGGGTTACATATAGATCGGAATCTTTGGCCGTCGCAACAGGAACGAAATCGGTAATGTCACTTGGTGTAATAATAACTCCGCATGCATGAATACCGGTATTACGCACAGAACCTTCTAGAGTTCTTGCCATTTTAAGGGTTTGACCTTCAAGGTCATCACCGTCATGAATATTTAAAAGTTGATGTATTTTTTCTAAATCATCTGCCCTAAATTTCTTTTTTAATTCGGCCTCGCTTTGTCCAAAAATCTTACTCAATTTAGACATGGTAGGAATAAGCTTTGCGATTCTATCAGAATCACCTAAGGGTAAATCTAACACACGGGCCGTATCCCTTATAGAAGACTTGGCAGCCATGGTGCCATATGTAATAATCTGAGCTACTTGGTTGGCGCCATATTTTTTGATGACATAGTCCATAACGCGGCTTCGACCTTCGTCATCGAAATCAATATCAATATCGGGCATGGATACACGATCCGGATTCAGGAAACGTTCAAAAAGCAAGTCGTATTTTAAGGGGTCTATGTTCGTAATAGTCAAACAATAGGCAACAACGGATCCCGCTGCCGAACCACGACCCGGACCTACAGAAACATCCATATTTCGTGCTTCACGGATGAAATCTTCAGTAATCAAAAAGTAACCAGGATATCCTGAATTCTTAATGGTATCTAATTCAAAATCGATACGTTCCCGTATTTCAGTGGTAATTTCGGGATATCGTTTTTCTGCACCTAGATAGGTAATGTGCCGTAGGTAAGCGTTTTCACCACGGTTTCCTTTATCTACCGCATCTTCAGGGTCTTTATATTCTTCAGGTATATCAAAAACAGGTAAGAGTACATCACGCGCTAATTCATACGGCTCAATTTTATCAAGGACTTCCGAGATGTTCAAAATAGCATCCGGCAGGTCTTTAAAGAGCTCTTTCATCTCATTTTGAGACTTAAAATAATACTCTTGGTTGGGTAGCCCGTAACGATACCCTCGTCCCCGTCCAATGGGTGTAGCTTGTTTTTCACCGTCTTTTACACAGAGTAGAACATCATGTGCATTGGCATCTTCTTTAGCGCAATAATACGTGTTGTTGGAGGCTACGAGTTTTACTTCATGCTTTTTGGCAAACTCTAGTAACACCTTATTCACTCTTTCTTCATCTTCCTGACCATGGCGCATTAGTTCCATGTACAGGTCATCTCCAAATTCATGTTTCCACCATAGTAGGGCTTCCTCAGCCTGATGTTCACCAACGTTCAGTACTTTGCCAGGTACTTCACCATATAGGTTTCCAGTCAATACAATGATATCCTCCTTGTATTGTTGAATAACTTTTTTATCGATACGTGGTAGGTAGTAAAAGCCATTGGTATAAGCAATGGAGGACATTTTAGCCAAATTGTGGTATCCTTTTTTGTTCTTGGCCAACAATACAATTTGGTATCCGTTGTCTTTAACGCTTTTATTGGTGTGGTCTTCGCAGACAAAAAATTCACATCCAATAATTGGTTTTAGCTCTTTTTCGGTGGGTTCCTCGCCTTTTTCAACAGCTTCTGCATTTTTGGCTTGAACTGATTTATTATACGCGCCAATCTCTTTTACAAAATGAAACGCACCCATCATATTAGCGTGGTCGGTAATGGCTACTGCTGGCATTTCAGCATCTCCAGCTGCTTTTACCAAATCTTTTACTGCAATGGTAGATTGTAATACCGAAAATTGTGAATGGTTATGAAGATGGGCAAAGGTTGCATCTTCTAAGGTCTTTATATTTTCTTTTATCTCCTCTTGAGAAACGCCACCAGTATCTTTTGCCCATAATGCATCTGAGATTTTTTTAGATGCTTTTTTTAAGTTGATGTGTTTAAGGGCAATGAGTTCAATTTCCTTCGGATTAGCTTCCGAGAAATTTTGGAAATAATCAGGTTGAACATCTAATTGTTCGGTGGTGTATTGTTGTTTTCTGACTAATTCTAAAAAACAACGGGTGGTTGCCTCAACATCTGCCGTTGCATTATGTGCTTCCCCAAAAGGTTCGCCGAATAAATACTGATGTAGTTCTGTAAGGGTCGGCAGTTTGAATTTTCCTCCACGGCCGCCTGGAATTTGACATAATTTTGCGGTGTGTTCTGTACAGGTGTCTAAAACAGGAAGATCCTGTAATTGATTTTCAACATTCAACCGATGAAATTCTGCACCCATAATGTTGAGGTCAAACTTCACATTTTGCCCAACAATAAATTTGGTTTTGGACATTGCAATATTAAACTTCTCCAAAACCTCTAATAATGGAACACCTTTTTGTTCTGCTAACTCAGTCGAGATACCGTGAATTTGTTCCGCATCAAAAGGAATGGTAAATCCATTTGGCTTCACTAAATAATCTTGATGTTCTATCAAATTACCCATGTCATCATGTAACTGCCAAGCAATCTGTATGCAACGTGGCCAGTTATCAGAATCAGTATAGGGAGCGTTCCAATTTTTAGGAAGACCGGTGGTTTCTGTATCAAAGATGAGGTACATAGGCAAAACTGTATTGATTAAAGTGCTTTGTGTTCAGTAAAAACAATTCTTTAACTAAAAGAGTATAAAATTACTGAAAACCTACAGGGTAATACAACTGTTTTGTGAACAGTTATCAACGAAAAAAGCCAAATTAAGAATTGTTAGGCTTTTCGATAGCAAAGGCGAATTGTTTTTAGGATACTGCTTCTTCAGTAATCTTAGCATTGTTTAACGCGTCTTTAATTTCGGTATAATGCTTTTTCACTATATTTTTTTGTGGATGGATCAAGCTCGATATTTGTATCATGTAGTAGTTGATTGTACGCTATTATGCTTGTCTTTTCTCTCGAATCCACTTCTTTAACAATACGTTCGGTATTATTCATTAATAGGGTGGAGTGGTTGAGGTTATTCATTCAAGCTCTATGTGTTTCACCTTTTAAGCTTCCACTTTTTTAGGTAGTTCGCCGAAGTTTTGAATTTCGGCTTTCAACTCATGGTAAAATCTATGGCGTTGATGAAGCTTATCGGATAAAAATATTTTGATGTTCTAATCCTCAATTTTTTCTTATACTAATTTATAGCCATTTTGGGCGTCATAAGTTCTCGTCAGTAAATCGTTTAATATGTTCTAAATTCTCCCTGAACACTTCATATCAGCTCTTATTAATTGAATATATCTATTAATATTCACATTATTTAAGATGTAAGGATCTAACGCAAGCGTAAGTATTTACGGGGATTAAGCATGGGTTTAACGATTTTTTGGGTGTACTATTAAGGCATTAAATAGTCAATGGTAGAAATATCAATAAATCTTAATTGGGTTTTAATCACAATTAGCTATATTTGCACCCGCTTTCAGGTAAAGCAAAATAGAATTAATAATCAAGGGTCGGGCACCCTACAAATTAATGTGATATGCCAGTAAAAATTAGATTACAAAGACACGGTAAAAAAGGAAAACCATTCTATTGGGTAGTTGCTGCAGATGCAAGAGCTAAAAGAGATGGTAAATTTCTGGAAAAATTAGGAATCTATAATCCTAATACAAACCCTGCAACTATTGAACTTAATTTTGATAGTGCTGTAAAATGGTTGCAAAACGGAGCTCAACCAACCGATACTGCTAAAGCTATTCTTTCTTATAAAGGAGTGCTTTTAAAGCATCATTTATTAGGTGGTGTACGTAAAGGTGCATTGACTGAAGAGCAAGCTGTAGAAAAATTCAATATTTGGGTTTCTGAAAAAGAACAGGCAATTGCCGATAAAGTTGGTGGTATAGATAAAGTAAAAGCAGATGCTAGAGCCGCTGCCTTGAAAGCTGAGAAAGAAGTAAACGATAAGCGTGCTGCTGAAGCAGCTGCTGCACTACTTCCAGAAACACCAGAAGGAGAGAGTGCTGAACAAGAAGTAGAAGCTGTAGAAGCTGCCGGTGAGCCAGAACAAGTTGTTGAGGCTGCAGAGGTAACTCCTGAAGCTCCGGCTAAGGAAGAAGATAAAGCATAATATATAAGAAACGATGAGAAAGGAAGATTGTTTCTACCTGGGTAATGTCGTTTCAAAATATAGTTTCAAAGGAGAGGTACTTGTAAAACTAGATACCGATGACCCTGAGATTTACGAAAATATGGAATCAGTATTCGTTTCTTTAGGAAACAATCTGGTTCCATTTTTTATTAAAAAATGTCGCCTTCATAAATCGAATCTTCTTCGTATAGATTTTGAAGAAGTGAAATCAGAATCTGATGCAGACCGCATTATGAAATCTGGACTTTATTTGCCACTTACTCAATTACCAAAACTAACGGGCGATAAATTTTACTATCACGAGGTTATTGGTTTCACCATGCTAGATAAAGATCATGGTAATATTGGAATTGTGCAAAGTATAAATGATAGTACCGCACAAGCCTTGTTCGAGGTTCTAAAAGAAGACAAGCAATTGCTTATTCCATTAAATGATGATATCATTACTAAGGTGGATCGTGAGAATAAGACCATACATGTAAGCACTCCAGAAGGTTTGGTAGCGTTGTATCTTTCCTAAAAATAAAGAATTTTATACTTCATTTAAAGAATTGTCGATTTTCAGGATATATGTTGTGAAAATGATAAAATTTTCATCATTAATTCAGGGTATTTCATAAGTATTTAGCTATTAAGCATTGTTATTGGTCGAAATTTAACATTGATTATGCTTTAAAGTTGGTAAGTTCAAGGGTGAGTTACAAACTGAATACCATGGCTGCTAAGTTCTTGAATCGAATAGTTAAGATTGCATCGGTAATTTTCTCTTGCATTGTTTTGATTAGTTGTACTCCCAATACTGATAAAACAATTGCCATTTCGGAAGGTGCAAGTCAAAAACAAGTACCTGAAAAAATTGATTTTACTTTTCATGTTAAACCAATTTTATCCGACCGTTGTTTTAAATGCCATGGTCCAGATAAAAATGCAGTAGAAGGTAACTTTTCTTTGCATTCTCCAGAAGAGGCCTATAAAGTATTGGGAGAACTTAAAGATCACTTTGCTATCGTACCAGGCGATGTTTCAAAAAGTGAATTAGTAAAACGAATTTATTCAGATGATTCAAATGTATTGATGCCCCCTCCAGAATCTAATTTGGTTTTGGAAGACTATGAGAAAGCAATTTTAAAGAAATGGATAGAACAAGGTGCCGTGTATAAAACACATTGGGCATTTGTGCCACCAACGCAACCTGAAGTGCCTGAAACTGATAACGATTGGGGAAATAATGAAATAGATGCCTTTGTTTTAAAAATATTGAAGCAAAATAACTTGAAATCAAATGAAAGGGCAAGTAATGAAAAGTTACTCCGTAGAATCACATTTGACCTTACGGGATTACCGCCCACAATGAAACAGATTAAATCTTTCATTGAAAATCCTACTGACCATACATATGAGACAATTATAGATTCGTTATTAGAATCTGTGGACTACGCTGAGAATATGGCTGCTGAATGGATGGACATTGCCAGATATGCGGACACCCATGGTTATCAAGACGATTTTGAACGTACGATGTGGCCTTGGAGAGATTGGGTTATTCATGCATTTAAGGAGAATATGCCTTATGACCAATTTGTCACATATCAATTAGCAGGAGATTTATTGCCAAATGCCAATTTGGAGCAAATTTTGGCTACAGGATTTAATAGAAATCATAAGATAACGGCAGAAGGTGGTGTTATACCAGAGGAATATAGGGTGGAATATGTAGAAGATAGGACCACCACGTTGGGAACCGCTTTTCTCGGGCTTACCTTGGAGTGTGCACGATGTCACGACCATAAGTATGATCCTATTAGTCAAAAGGAACATTTCCAATTCTACAGTTTTTTCAACACCATTCCAGAACAAGGCTTGCTTGCAAATGCGGCTGAATTGCCTACACCTTATATTACGATTACTTCTAAAGAGGTTGATGACGTTCTTGGATTTATCAATTTGCAGAAAAGCCAAATGAAAGAAATTCCGGTCATGGTGATGAAAGAAATGGAAAAGCCAAGATCTTCATTTGTTTTGGATAGAGGAGTCTATAATCAACATACCACTGAGGTATTTCCAGATACTCCTGAATCTATACTTCCTTTTAATGAGTACCCTAAAAATAGATTGGGATTAGCTAAATGGCTTTTTGAGGATGAACATCCATTAACGGCAAGAGTAGCGGTAAACAGACTGTGGCAACGAATGTTCGGCAATGGAATTGTAGCGACATCATTTGATTTTGGTAACCAAGGAGCTCTACCTACACATCCGGAATTATTGGATTTTTTGGCTATTAAATATCGTACAGAAGGTTGGGATACGAGAAAAATATTAAAGTATATAGCTATGTCAGCTACGTATCAACAAGACACCAAGTCAACCAAAGAAAAACTAGAACAAGACCCGGAGAATAAATTTTTAGCACGAGCATCTCGCTTGCGATTATCGGCAGAAGCCATTCGGGATCAAGCGTTGGTTTTTAGTGGATTATTGAGTAGGGATGTTGGAGGTCCTAGCGTAAAACCATATCAACCTGAGGGTATTTGGGAGGAAACTACGGGTGGTGGAGGTGGAAGTACGGCTTCTTACACGCTAAGTGAAGGAGATGATGTATATAGAAAAAGTTTGTATACCTTTTGGAAACGTACTGTGCCACCTCCAAGTATGATGATATTTGATAGTAGTTCTAGGGATTATTGTTCCGTAAAACGGCAAGAGACAAACACACCCTTGCAGGCGTTGGTGCTCCTAAATGACCCACAAATGGTTGAAGCGGCAAGGGTTGCTGCAGTAGGGGAGATGATTGCAAATCCAGGTGCTGAAAGCGAGCAGATTAGAATGTTATTTTATAAAGCTACTTCTCGATTGCCCAACGAGGTGGAAATACAATCGTTAGTTGGCTATTATTCCCAAATGCTGAAAAAGGCAGAAAACGGTGAGATTAATGTTAGTGAGTATTTAAGTATAGGAAGAAGTGCGGTTCCATCAGAATTAAACACCGATGCGCTTGTTGCAATGGCTTTGACAGCACACACGATTCTAAACCTGGATGAAACAATTAATAGAGGCTAATTATGAGCGAAAAGAAAATACTGGAAGAACGTGCTCTTATCTTGAATAGACGATCTTTTTTAGGAAAAGCCGCTATGGGAATCGGCGGAATAGGTTTAGCATCGTTAATAGGAAATAATTTATACAAAAAAGGATCAAATGGTTTATTCACGGCCGATAGTGGAGCTGGAGGCGTAAAGGGTGTTTTAGACTCCTTACACCATCCTGCAAAAGTAAAAAGAGTCATCTATCTGTTTCAAAGTGGAGGACCTTCCCAACTGGAATTGTTCGATTATAAACCGCTATTGAATCAACGAAGGGGAGAGGATTTGCCAGAATCCATAAGGGACGGACAGCGTTTAACAGGTATGACGTCGGGCCAAGATAGATTTCCGTTAGTAGGTTCTAATTTTGGTTTCCAAAAGCATGGTAAAAATGGAACTTGGATTAGCGATTTATTGCCACATACAGCCAAAATGGTTGATGATATTTGTATTATCAAATCCATGTATACTGAGGCTATTAACCATGATCCCGCAGTTACTTTTTTTCAAACAGGATCACAACAACCGGGCAGGCCTAGCATAGGTTCTTGGTTAAGTTATGGGTTAGGTAGTGAGAACGAGAACCTTCCTGCATTTACAGTATTATTATCAAGGGGAACCGGAAGACCCAATGGCCAACCATTATATACGCGTCTATGGGGTAATGGTTTTCTACATTCTTTACATCAAGGTGTTCAGTTTAGAGCAGCAAAAGATCCAGTACTATATTTGAACGATCCAAAAGGCACTACTGCACAAGTAAAAAGGGCCATGTTGGATCAGTTGGAAGAACTAAATGACCAACATTTTCAAGAAACGGGTGACCCAGAAATACAAAGTAGAATTTCTCAATATGAAATGGCTTACCGCATGCAGACCTCGGTGCCAGATGTAATGGACACAACAAAGGAGCCAGATTATATCTACAAGATGTATGGCTCGGATGCTAAAATTCCTGGCACGTATGCAGCGAACTGTTTATTAGCTAGAAGATTGGCGGAGAAAGATGTTCGCTTTATCCAACTGTACCATATGGGCTGGGACCAGCATGATAATCTACCTGGTGCTATTCAGAAACAAGCAAAAGATGTTGACCAAGCCTCAGCAGCTTTGATTGCCGATCTCAAACAACGCGGTTTACTGGAAGATACATTGGTGGTATGGGGTGGAGAATTTGGAAGGACCAACTATTCACAAGGATTACTAACGGATACTACCTATGGTAGGGACCATCATCCTAGATGTTTTACAATGTGGATGGCTGGTGGTGGTATAAAACAAGGAATGGTTTATGGTGAAACAGACGAGTTTGGGTATAATATTGTTAAAAACCCTGTTCATGTACACGATTTTCAGGCTACTATGCTTCATCAGTTGGGAATCGACCATGAAAAATTCACCTATAAATACCAAGGAAGACGTTTTAGACTTACCGATGTAGAAGGAACTGTTATTAAAGATATTTTGACCTAATGGAAAGAAGAACGTTTATAAAAAATTCTGCTGTTGCCTCAGCTGGTATGTTAACTTTTTCCGCTATGGGAGCAAGCTTAATAAGATATAAAGATACCACCATTGGGCATGGAAGTCACCAGTATAAAATAGATTTAAATTGGGGAGCGCTTAATCCGAATTACTACCCAGTCAATGATTGCCATGAAATGGTACAGGATTCTAAAGGTCGCATATTGCTATTGACCAATCATACCAAGAATAATATCATCGTTTACGATTGTTCTGGTCAATTATTGGAAACCTGGGGCACCGATTACCCTGGTGCTCATGGTTTAACTTTAAATGTAGAGAATGGTGAGGATTTCCTATATATATCTGACAATAACCGCCATGAGGTTATAAAAACGACCATCGACGGTAAGGTTGTACAGGTCTTTGAATTTCCAAAAGAAAGTGGAAAATATGATGCTAAAGAACAGTATGTTCCTACCGAAACAACTATTGCGGCAAACGGAGATGTATTTGTAGCCGATGGCTACGGCTTACAATATATCATGCATTATAATGCAATGGGAGAGCTCTTGAATACCTTTGGAGGAAAAGGCGATGAAAATCACCTTTTTCAAAATGCCCATGGTATTTGTATAGATACTAGAAATGGCAAAAAGCCAGAGCTTTTAATTACAGCCAGAAAACAGAATAAATTGAAACGGTTTACGATGGATGGTAAATTCATCGAGAGTATTGATTTACCAGGGGCTTTTATTTGTAGACCTGTAATTAAAGGAGAAAATGTTTATTTGGCTACCATTTGGTCTGGCGACGGGTCAGATGGAACAGGATTCATTTCTATTTTAAATGGTGATAATAAGCTTATTTCCGCTCCTGGTGGTTGTGTGCCTTTATATGAGAATGATAGTCTTAAGCCTATGTACCAAGCGTTGAAGATATTCACACATCCTCATGATGTTTGTGTTGATGATGACGAGAATTTATATGTTGCACAGTGGAATTCTGGAAAGACTTATCCCATTAAACTAAATAGAGTATAGTTATGCGTTATCGCTATATTTTGGGAGTTTTATTGCTTGTTTTTCATTCTTGTATTGCGCAAAAGGCGTCAACCCAAACTTTTCAAATGTCAACGTCGCAATTAAAGGCATCTTCTGTGTTTTTTGATGCCAAAACAACGATTGAGTTTGATTTTAATTTTCCTGATGCCATAATTAGATATGCATTGAATGGAAGTGTGGTCAATGAAAGTTCGAAGGAATACACAGCACCTTTGGTACTTACTGAAAGTTCCTTGATTACGGCTAAGGTATTTCATCCGCACTATTTGGAAAGTGATCCTGTTCAATTGGAGGTGCTCAAAATTTCAAAGAAAAAACCTATAAAAAATATAGTAATTACTCCTAGTCCAAACGAAAGATACCCAGGGTTAGGACCTTTAGGTTTGGGGGATTTGATAAAAGGAGGAAAGCAATTTAGTTCGGACTCGCAATGGATGGGTTTTCAGACCGACTCCATTACAGCCCTTATTACATTGAATGATGCTATACAGGTTTCAACAATCGTGGTTAGTTTATTAACAAGCCAGTCTAGTTGGATTTTTGCGCCTGCCGAGATTAAAATATTTTATAAAGGAAAACTAATAGGGGCATCCTCTTATCCAAAGAGTACTGCTTCTAACGCCCGAAACGATTCCTTTTTTAGTGTGCCGGTTGCCATGGGAGTGTATGGTCAACTAGAAGTCGTTATTTATCCATTGAACGAAATACCAGAATGGCATCAAGGAAAAGGCACTAGGCCTTGGTTTTTTATGGACGAAATCATAATTCAATAAGAATGGTTCAATTAGGCATACAACTAGGTCACCTTCATCCGCTTTTCGTTCATTTACCTATTGGTATTATTGTGTTTGCTTTTGTACTTGAGGTGTACGGGAAATTGAAACAGCAGAGCTCATTTAGTGCTGTTGTTGAGTTTACGCTTTTGGTTGCTGGCATTACTGCATTATTATCTTTAGGCACAGGATGGCTTTTAGGTACAGAAACAGGATATGATGAGGACTTACTTTTTACCCACAGGTGGATGGCAGTGGGGTTCACTGTATCGACGATTCTACTTTATATTGTGAAGCGAAACAAAAAGAACTGGGTTCGTAGATTGTATGTGCCCTTATTTGGTATAGTGCTGACTTTAATTGGACTTACCGGGCATTTTGGAGGAAACATGACACATGGCGAAGACTATTTATTCATGGAAGAGCGGGATGAAATAGTGATTACTAATGTGCAGGAAGCTAAAGTTTTTGCCCATATCATACAACCTATATTGGATGATAAATGTATGAGTTGTCATAATCCTAAAAAAGCAAAAGGCGGATTAGTAATGAGTACACCAAATCAAATGATACTAGGAGGGGATACTGGTAGTTTGGTAGATACGTTAAAAGGGAGTAATGAACCATTATTTCTACAACGGGTTCATTTGCCTTTAGAAAACGATGACCATATGCCTCCTAAAGGAAAAATCCAATTAACAGATAATGAAAAAACCTTATTGCATTGGTGGATTAAAAATGAACATTGTTTCGATTGTAAGGTGAAAGAGCTATCTGCAGAAGAAAAAATGGTTGCCGTACTTACATCGTTGGAAAAGGACACTTCTGCTATAGCAGAAGTGGCTAAAAAAGCAACAATGGTTTCTAAAGATTGGATTCAGGGAATCAGAAGCGCAGGTATTTCAATATATACGCTTTCCGAAGAAAATCAATTATTGGCTGTTTCTATGGCCGGAATGGATTCAATTAGAAAAGATGAGCTAAAGGCATTAGAGGAGTATGCGGATAATATTGTTGAATTAGACCTTGGTTTTACCAATTTCAATGATGAGTTAATGTCCTACATTCAACCTTTTGAAAATATATTAAAACTTAAATTACAGCACACGAAGGTTACGGATGCTATTGGTGAGGATCTTGCAGAATTTGAACTATTAGAATCTCTTAATCTTTATGGGACTAGGGTTACCGATAAATTAACACAACAATTAAAAGGCAATAAAAAACTTCAGAATATTTACTTATGGAGAACTGATGTTTCCGCTGAAGGAATAGCCCAATTACAACAAGAACTACCCCGCCTTACAATTCAGCAATTAGACGCAGATTTGTTTAAGGCAACCGTTCTTGACCCACCTACTATATTGAGTGAGTCCATTTTTTTTAGTGATAGTTTGGTGGTTAAGATGGAGAATCTTTTTGATAATTCAGATATATATTATACTCAGGATGGTTCTCTACCCAGTACATCTTCTATGAAATATAATACAGAAGTGGTGTTGAATAATACAGCTACTATTAAAGCGATTGCCGTTAAAAAGGATTGGGAGCTCAGTGCAGTGGCAGAAAGTATATTTATTAAAAATAATATAGCATACTCCGATATTGCTTTGCTATCTACACCAAATGAAAAGTATGCCGGTCAAAAAGGGAAAACGTTAATGGATCAAAAAAGGGGGTCTATTAATTTTGTAGATGGTAATTGGTTAGGTTTTGAAGGGAAACACTTAAAAGCTGTTGTAGAACTTAAGCAATCAAATACTATTTCTAAAGTTTCAATAGGAGCATTGTCCGCACCTGCCAGTTGGATTTTCTATCCAACGGCATTTATAGTTTCAGTTTCTAATGATGGTATCAATTTTAAGGAAATCGGACGAAAAAACATGAAAGAAGAAAGCCCTAATGCAGAGGTAAAACTCACGTTTTTTGAAATGGAATTGACACCTACGAACACGAAATATGTAAAGTTGGAAATTCAAAGCCCATTAAGGAATCCAAATTGGCATACCAATCCGGGTGGTAAAAGTTGGATTTTTATTGATGAAGTTGTGCTTAATTAACTTTCTAACGCTTGTTTTGCATAGGTTAGGCATTTTTTAACCTCTTGTACGGCATCAGAACCTTCTGGAATATCATATTCCAATTCAATCGTCGCTGGAAAAGTATATTTTTCATCACGCATTAATTGTAACACTTCAACAATAGGTGTATCCCCGGTACCCCAGAGAACATTTCCTTTATGATGTTCAGGAGTTCGTCTATCCTTTAAATGCATACTCATAATGTGGCTATGCTTTTCTTTGACGATGTTTAATGGAGCCTCATTACCTGCCGCTACAAAATGACCTAAATCTAAGTTTATTGCATTATGATCAGATTGTTCTAATGCCGTATCCCAAAATGTTGGAGTTTGTTGTTCGTGACCGTGATAGGCTACAAAAATATCATACTTCGCTGCAATTTGGCTCAATTTTAAAGTATGCCCATCATCACTAGGGTGTTCCAAGGTTACGTGACTGGCGCCTAATGCTTTTGCGGCTTTCATGCCCCAATTGATTTCTGAGTCGGTATTGTTTTTACTGAAAGCATTAGGTTTAAATGCATAGATACGTACGCCTGCTTCATTATACATTTTACGAAGAGCTTTAAACTTCTCCATCGATACGCTCGCACGCCAATCTGCCACAACTTTATTATATTGGTCTACTTTTGCCTGTATGTCTATAAATTCCTTTTGCTCTTCCTCGTTGAGGTCATTATTCCTATTACGCCTCATTAGGCTATAAAAAGTGTTTCTATCGATAGGGTTTTTTGGTTTCCCTGCGTACTGTTCAGCTGGGTCTCCCATGAGCTCCACTGCATTTATTCCAGAATCTAAAATATACTGTAATGTAGCTTCTGCGCTTTGGTCGGGCATACTTCTAAAAGAGTAGGTAATCACACCTATCTGAACTCCATTAATCTTAGAATTAGAAGTATACTTTAGAAAACTAGGTGCGCCAAAAAGCGAAGGACCCAAGAGTGTCGTTCCTGCAAGTAGTGCCGTTGATTTTTTTAGAAAAGACCTCCTTTGGTGAATGGATGTATTTGTTTTCATGCGTTTACCTATTGTTGCTATAAAAATAGTTGAAATTTGTTTATTTAGAACGTTCTTATAGTGTGTTCAGTGCATATAACTTTAATTGCTTTATACGCCAGGGAATATCGTTTTCCGCTTCAACCGAACTTGTTAATGTGAGTTTTAAAAACTTAATTGAAACGGGTTCGAAATCCAATTTAAAATTTTGGTCTTTTCCTTCACCTTTATTCAGAATGTTCCAATTTTCTCCATCTTTCGAAACCGAAATTTCATAAGATCTCGCATAGGTCTGTAATGGAGCAGGTGAGCCCTCTCTCCAACCTCGTGAAATGGGTGGAGAATTTAATTGTAAGCCTGTAAGCGCTAAAGGGTTTGGGAATTCAATTTGAAACCACATTCCTTTCTTCTGGTTATCGCCGGTAGTCCATCCTTCAAAATTGAATGCACTATTTGGTGATGCCGTTCCTCCAATTCGATTTGGTGCTGTATGGCTTGCTGTAATTGTCCAACTTTGTTGCAGCGGTAAGGAAGTCGGGACAGAATGAATTAATTCGGGATATCGGTACGTCCCTTCTTTGTTCGCAGTTTTCTTTCGTACTTCGGCAACATATTCACTTGTTACCATTGAAGCTTCATTAGATAGGTTGTTTCTGATATAGGAGACAATTGAAGCTACCCAATCATCCGATTGTTCTTTATTTCCTACCATAATACCAGCGGGATAAGTTTTGCCATCCAACGGTCCTTCCAAACCATGGAGAATAGTTTTTATGATATACTCGGGATGGTCTTGAACACGTACTGATCCAGATAAAGGTGGGGCCATTACCGTTCCATTTCCTAGTGGTGTTCCGGTTCCATTATTTCCGTGGCATTGCACGCAAAGTTCATTGAATATAATTCTGCCTTTTTCCAGACTTTCTTGTTGAACCTCGCTCAAAAGAACTTCATTTCGATTCCAGCGATTTTCTTGTTTTACGGGAGTTAGAATTTGTGAACCTACAACTTGTATTCCTTTAGCGTGATTGGTTTTTACAATTTTGGAAAGTACTTTTTTAAACCCAGGAACCTCTAGAAGTTTGTTGGTTAATATGGCTTGAAGGGCAACATCCACATTTTTGTCTTCTAAGAGCTTTAAATAGGATGTTGCAAAACGTGTAGTTCCAGTTTTATACAACGTCTCACTGGCGCGGATTGCTTGTATTCTTATTTTCGGATTAGGGTCTTTAAAAAGTGTTTCCAGCATATCGGCTTGTAAGACTCCAAGCCCCTCCAAGCACCATATGGCATGTGTTCTAGCTAACTGATTTTTAGTAGTCATCACCATATTACGGAGCGCTGATGCCGTACTTTGATCACGCGAAAGAACAATTAGTTGTTGTGCCTTATCTCGCCACCATCCATTGGGGTGTTCTAAATATTTAATCAATTCAACAGGGTCTTCATCCAACATTGTTGGTTTGGTTTTATTGCGCTCCTTACTGTCATGGGTAATACGCCATATTCGACCTAGGCCTATAACTTTATCCAATTGGTATTGTTCAATTTTGGTTCTCAGATAGGTTCCTTTTTGTGCCCATTGTCCTTCTTGAATAATACCGTGATACATGTCGGTAATATATAATGTGCCGTCTGGAGCGGTGGTCATATCTACAGGTCTGAATAAGGGATCCGTTGAGCGAAGAAATTCTGATTGTTTCTGTTGATAGGCATTATGTAATGTGGTTAATCCTTCAGAAACTACCGGATTAATTTGTCTTACGATTCGAGCAACAGGTTCACCATAAAAATATTGTCCATATAGATCCGACGGTAGTCTGTCACCCCGATAAATATCGTTACCTGCAGACCCTGTTACACGATTTGTAGAGCCATCTGGCTGGCGTACCCTACTCATGCCTTCTTGTAAATCGGCAATTTTTATGGCAGCACCATACGGAATTTCAAACCCTTCGGCAAGTTCATTTTCTATGGGGTAGTTGCCGTAATGAATGGGAAATTGAAAATGAGATGGTATACCGCTTGCACCTCCCTGAAACCATAATTTGCCGTTATCATCATGAGTTACTCCCCATTGAGCTCTATTAAATCCTGTTTTTTCTCGTATAACCCCATTTAGTGTTTCTCGAACCCTAAATGCATTTACGGTACTGTACAGCCAATTATCCATACCATAATACATGAATGCCTGTTGATGCTCCACATTGCCAGATCGACCATATTTATTGGTGAAGAACTCTTTTTTGTCAGCTTTTCCATCTCCATTGGTATCAGTGTATTTGTATACATTATCAGTATCAGATTCCATAGATAAAATGCAATCTTTACCATATGGTAATACAAAACGCGGAAAAATTAAGCTATCCACAAAAACGGTTCCTGTTTCATAGATGCCATCATTGTCTTTGTCTTCCCACCTAGAAATTCTGCTCTTTGGATCTAATGTGCCATCTGAATCTGCAGATAGCATGTATGTTCTTAGTTCTAATACATACATGCTACCGTTGCCATCAAATGAAATAGCACCAGGTTGCTCTATTTGTGGTTCAGTTAATATGGGTTCAATGTGATATCCTTCAGGTAATAAAAACTTTTTAGCCTGTTGCTGTGGATAAAGTGGTAGTACGGGAGATTTTGGTTCAAGGTCAATTCCTGCCCAGTTTTCATCTTTTGAATCTGCATCTTCGGGAAGCGTTAGCTTGGGTAGTGTATCCGACATTGAACGAATAACTTTATCGACTGGGTTAGAACTGTTCCCATTACCCATACAACTTGCTAAAAGGCAGAAAATGAGCGCAGTCCCTATAAAGGTCAAAATTCTAATTTGGATATTCAATAATTTCAAGAGCATTGGATTGACTTAGTCGTTGAAACTATGAAAATTTATGGTTCTGAATTCGTATATTATCGATTATTTATGGACATATTTGACAAAAGAGTATGAAATGGGATTGAAAATTAAGTTTATAGCACTATTATGTTTTTTTGTTTGGAAAAATGCGAGTTGTCAAAAGAATAAAAACACACCAGACTCTTTACCAAATGTAGTATTGATTTTTACAGATGATCAAGGGTATAATGATGTAGGGGTGTTTGGTGCCAACGATATTTCAACCCCCAATCTGGATCAGATGGCAAAAGATGGGGCAAAACTGACCAATTTCTATGCTGCACAGGCGGTGTGTTCTGCTTCAAGAGCTGGTATACTAACAGGCTGTTACCCAAATCGAATAGGAATTCACAATGCTTTGATGCCCAATAGTAAAAAAGGATTGAATACCGAAGAAACCACTTTGGCCGAGATGCTAAGGAGTAAAGGATATGCTACTGCGATATTCGGTAAGTGGCATTTAGGTGATCAGAAAGAGTTTATGCCGAATAACCATGGTTTTGATGAGTATTTTGGAATACCTTATTCTAATGATATGTGGCCTTTGCATCCACAGCAGGGTCCTATTTTTAATTTTGACCCTTTGCCCTTGTATGATAATGAAATGGTTATTGATACGCTTACGGATCAAACGAACTTGACAACAATGATTACAGAGCGCAGTGTTGATTTCATTGAACGAAATAAGGAGTCTCCTTTTTTTCTATATGTTCCGCATCCACAGCCTCATGTTCCACTTTTTGTTTCAGATAAGTTTAAAGGTAAATCTAATAGAGGACTCTATGGTGATGTGATAACGGAGTTAGATTGGTCTGTAGGTGAGATTATTAAAGCTCTAGAGGATAACGGACTTACAGACAATACGATAGTCATTTTTACCTCAGATAATGGTCCTTGGTTGGCATATGGAAATCATTCAGGTAGTGCGTTTCCGTTTAGGGAAGGAAAAGGCACTGCTTGGGAAGGTGGTCAACGGGAGCCCTTTTTAATTAAGTATCCGAAAAAGATAGCGGGTGGAGTGACTATAGATGCTCCAGTTATGGCAATAGATATTTATCCTACCCTTGCGGAGGTTACCAATTCTAAACTTCCTGAGAAGATAATAGATGGTAAAAGCGCTTGGAGTTTACTGAGTGGTAAAACTACTGAAAGTCCTCAAGAAGCGTATTTCTTCTATTACAGAGTCAATGAATTATTTGGGGTGCGTTATGGGAAGTGGAAGTTGTATTTTCCACATACCTACAGAACTATGGATGGCCAAGAACCTGGCAAGGATGGCCTGCCGGGGAATTACAAAATGGTCGATTTGAATGAAATTGAACTCTATGATTTAGAATCGGATAGCAGTGAGACAAAAAATATAGCTGCAGCATATCCTAAAATTATCGCTAAAATTGAGAAGCTGGCAAATGAAATGCGTATAAGGTTGGGAGATTCTTTACAGGAAATGGAAGGGATGGAGAATCGAGCACCTGGAATTATCCATTGATTTTGATTTAACGTTTTAAGAGATGGCTGAGTTCAACCCATAAGTGCAACACACTTATTTTTTAGGACTTCAATTGGGTTATTATAATTAAACTTTCTAATAGGTCTGTAATTTAATAATCTTTCTA
Source organism: Maribacter sp. ACAM166 (assembly GCF_005771495.1). Taxonomy (GTDB): domain Bacteria; phylum Bacteroidota; class Bacteroidia; order Flavobacteriales; family Flavobacteriaceae; genus Maribacter. The sequence continues at coordinate 22 of NZ_VAUW01000039.1, read as the reverse complement.
CTTCCTTTATTCTTTTTTCAGT
>NZ_VAUW01000038.1 GCF_005771495.1 Maribacter sp. ACAM166 | reverse complement strand
CTTTGGTAATTTCTTGGTGAATATTATCTCAGGCCTTATTGCATATAGCTTCTTGCCCAAGAAACCTAGCATCAAATATCAAACCGTTAAAACAAATCAACTAGTTATGTTTTAATCGAACTCAGGTCTCTAAATCCTTTCAAAGATTCGCTACCTTTGCCTTTCAATTGAATTCTATGGGCAACATACGTATTACCAAACAGTTTAATTTCGAAACAGGTCATGCACTTTATGGCTATGACGGAAAATGCAGAAACGTACACGGACATAGTTATAAGCTATCCGTCACTGTTATCGGTAGGCCTATCATAGATACATCACATGTAAAATTGGGGATGGTCATAGATTTCGGTGATCTTAAGAAAATCGTAAAAGAGGATATTGTCGACAAATTTGACCATGCTACGGTCTTCAATAAAAACACACCTCACGTTGAGTTGGCAAAAGAATTGACCGACCGTGGCCACAATGTAATATTGGCAGATTATCAACCTACAAGTGAAAATATGGTTATCGATTTTGCTGCTAAAATAAAGGCTAGAATTCCAAAAAACATCTCCTTGTTCTCCTTGAAACTACAAGAAACGGATACCTCGTTCGCCGAATGGTATGCTAGTGATAATTGATTTCTGCTAAATTTAACCGAAAATAATCCTTTCATCCATAAATATTGTATTATTTTAAGGGTAACACCTTAATACACAATAACATGGTAAAACATCATATTTATTGGTGGAATCTTGAAAACTTGTTTGATATTGAAAATTCGCCAAGAAGAAGCGTATTTTTAAACAACCATTTAGGCTCTGAACTTAGCGGATGGGACGCAACTATTCTAGATAATAAAATTGCAAACCTTACCTCGATTATTTCAAAATTCAATACTAATGAAGGTCCGGATATTTTAGGGGTCTGTGAGGTCGAGAATGAATATGTTATAGAACTTTTGATTACAACAATGAATTCGTCTCTTAACAAGAATTACGCTTTTGTAATCTCAGAAGGAGATGATAAGCGCGGTATTGATACCGCCCTTATATATGACACAACTAAATATGGCCCTGAACAGATAACCTTTAGCCTACGGATCATAAAACGAAATTCAACGAGAGATTTATTCCAAGTTCATATAAACACCGCAAATGGCAACAAACTAATCTGTGTGCTTAACCATTGGCCCTCTAGATCGGGAGGCGAACTTTCTAGTGAACCTTTTAGAATAATGGTTGCCGAAAACCTTTCGTATTGGATAGAGCGAATCTATGATGAACAGGGCAAAGATGCTTCCATTTTATTAATGGGAGATTTTAATGACAATCCGAATAACAAATCTATATCAGAGTACCTTTTAGCCATTAATAACAGAGCCTTGGTAAAAAGTAATAGAGTACGATTGAAGTACTTTTACAACCCTATGCATCGGTTTTTAGATTCCCAATTAGGCACTTTTGTATTTGGCAACAAATTTAATATTCTCGACCAATTTATGGTCTCAAAAAGTATTCTATCAGAAAATACTTCACTTCCATTTAAAATGAGTTCTGTATCAATTGTTGATTACCCTGAACTTACTTCTGGTGCGTATAAAAAACCCGTAAAGTTTGGTAGACCCAATTCATCACGGTTTAATAAAAATGGATATAGTGACCATCTTCCCATTAAAATTGTTCTAAGTGAAAAGGAATAGGCCAGTTAATTTTAGACTCTAATAAATACTATCTCACATTTAGACCTATATACCATCTTCGTACGCAAAACAGTTTTTATATATTTACATCCTAATGACGGACATTGAACTTCCGAAAGGAAAAAAAGTATATTTTGCTAGCGATAATCACCTGGGTGCACCTACTATGAAAGAAAGTAGGCATAGGGAGTTAAAATTCGTTAGGTGGTTAGATTCCATCAAGTCAGATGCTGGCGCGATTTTTCTTATGGGCGACCTATTCGACTTTTGGTTCGAATATAAAACTGTAATCCCGAAAGGATTTACAAGAACCCTGGGTAAATTAGCAGAGCTTTCTGATTCAGGTATTTCTCTTTACTATTTTGTAGGTAACCATGACTTATGGATGAACGGCTATTTTGAGGAGGAATTAAATATTCCTGTTTACCACAAACCTCAGCAATATCTAATCAACGGAATATCATTTTTTATTGGCCATGGAGACGGATTAGGACCACATGACAAAGGGTATAAACGAATGAAAAAAGTATTTACCAACCCTGTCGCTAAATGGTTCTTTAGATGGCTACACCCAGACATTGGGGTGCGTTTGGCGCAGTATTTCTCCGTGAAAAATAAATTAATTTCAGGTGACGACGATGCCAAGTATTTAGGAGATGATAAAGAATGGCTTGTGCAATACGCTCATAAAAAGCTAGAACAACAACATTATGACCATTTCATTTTTGGTCACAGACATCTTCCTTTAGAGATAGAATTGAAAGAAAATTCAAAATACACCAATTTAGGTGATTGGGTTAATTATTACACATACGCCGAATTTGATGGAGGACAACTTACCTTGAAAAGGTTCTCCTAAATCATATCTACATACGATTTAATTACACTAATGTTCTTGCAAACCATGAGTAATCCTTTTCTTACAACAATTTCTAAAGGGTTCACAACAAAATTTTTAAAATACTAGACCTACGCTATATCTTTACACTGTTATTAAGTTCAAGTGTTGACCCCAAATCTTCGCATAACCTTACAAGTTTACCTACTTAACGACCCAAATCTTAAATGCTACCTACATGCCATAGAAGCCCCTAATTTTGGGGCTTTTCTGCTGCCTTAAATAATTATATCTATAAAAAAAAGTGGCTGTAGCCGAACTATCCTTAAAAATTTAGGATATTGATTAAACTTTTAATTAGACCTCACAAATAACTAAATTACTTCACATTTCGCTAGACAAAAATAAAATAAAGGAATGATTCCTTATCTAATATTTTTCAAACATACAGTAATCCTTTTCTTACAACATATTTTATAAGCTTCACAACAATAGTTTTAAAAAACCAGACTTTCAATATATCTTTAAGGTGTTGTTACGTTTAAATGTTGATTCCCAAATCTTCAATTTACTTACAAGTACTCTGGCTTAATGACCCAAATCTTAAGCATTACCTACAATAAAAAAAGCCCCCTGGTAGGGGCTTTTTTATGCAATACATCTAAAATTAATAATATATATCCTTAATTCTCGTGTTCTTCAACATCTTTCTGCAAATCTAATTTTCGAAAACCAGGGGAAACAATTGCGGTAAGACCAACAGTTAACAAGGTCATTGTTCCTCCGAAAACAACTGCTGTCACTGTGCCCATGAATTTTGCAGTTACACCACTCTCGAAGGCTCCTAGTTCATTTGAAGAACCTACGAACATCGAATTTACAGAAGCCACTCGTCCACGCATATTATCCGGAGTTTTTAATTGTAAAATCGTTTGTCTTATAATCATTGACACTCCATCTACAGCGCCACTTAAAAACAGTGCGATCACCGATAACCAAAAATAGGTTGATAATCCAAAAACAATCATGCAGATACCAAACCCAAATACTGCGAATAACAATTTCTTACCTGCATTTTTATGTAATGGAAACCGAGTAGAACCTAACATAGTAATAGCAGCGCCAACTGCTGGTGCTGCCCTTAAAACACCAAATCCTTCGGAACCTACATGTAGAATATCTTGGGCAAAAATTGGTAATAAGGCTACTGCCCCACCAAACAAAACCGCAATCATATCTAGTGTTAAGGCACCCAATACCGATCTTGTTCGAAAAACAAAATTCAACCCTTCCTTTAAACTTTCAAAAACAGGCTCCCCTATTTTGGGATTAAGAATTGGCTTTCTCGAAATACGAAAAAGAGCAGATAAAGCCACTAATGAAAATCCGAATATGACACACATAGACCAATGTACACCGATAAAACTTATAGAAAACCCCGCTAAAGCTGGGCCCAGCACCGAAGCCATTTGCCATGTAGAGCTACTCCACGTAGCCGCATTAGGGTATATTTTTTTAGGGACAATCAAAGCAATCAATGAGAAAATTGTTGGACCTAAAAAGGCACGTACAAGGCCTCCTAAAAAAACTAGGGCGTAAATTCCGTATAGTATGACTTTAGTATCATAAACTCCTAATATAGTTGGTAAACTTAAAATGAATAATCCAAAGCTTATCACCGAGAAACCAAGTATACATTTTACCAACAGGTTTCGTTTCTCTTTTTGATCGACGATATGACCCGCAAAGAGTGCCATGCCAACTGCCGGTATGACTTCCATCAATCCGATGATACCTAAAGATAATGGGTCTTTTGTCATAGAATATACTTGCCATTCTATAACAATAAACTGCATTGACCATGCAAAAACCATGGCAAAACGAACCAAAAGAAAAATATTGAATTCCTTAAATCTTAAGGCAGCATAGGGGTCATTCACACTCATAGCACAATCACTAAATAATATTCAAAGATATTTAATAAATGATGTGTCAATTCAGGATTGCGAAACTAATTATTGGTTTTAGATAGTTTCAAATAAACCGTATTCTTTGCAGCTACTAATCAATACCCATATCATCAAAAAAAGAATCTAGTTGTAATTTAAATAAGGTACCCTTTATCAAATCTTCAATTTCTAATACTTCAAGGAAACTTACAAAAAAGGTTATTTGATGCGCTGGTGAGTTTAATAATAATGACCTACAGCTCCCTTTTACTTTACAATCTTCACATAAATGCCCCTTGCCACTCTGTATGGTTTCTTTTATACATTTAGAAAAATAGTGTAATTCGTTAGTAGTAAACCTATATCCCTAAAAATTAATGAAATCTTATTTGTTGCAGTGGGTTTATCAGGTTTCCATTGAAAGGCGATACCCAACTCATTTTGATAAATTGGAATTATATCATTCATAAGTGTCTACATATTTAATATAAATATATTAATTTATTTAGACTTATTACAAATAGTGAAGTTATAGAGTCACTTCTATCCGATTCCCTTCGGGATCTAAAATGACACTTTCGTAATATCCATCTCCCGTTGTTCTTGGTTCACCGGCAATCGTGTATGCATCAGTTCTTAACTGTTCTGTCAATGCATCTACCTTTTCTTTCGTACCTACCGAGATGGCTAAATGTACAAAGCCTGTAGGTATAGTTTCTGAATTAGAAGTAGTATTGATTATTGGGGTATGCATTAACTCCAATCTTGCCCCTTCTGTAAAACTCAAAAAATAAGATGAAAAATTCTTGTTGGGGTTGAAGTATTTCTCCCCCGATACCGCCATAAAATAGGTTTCGTAAAAGGAACGCATCACTTCTAAATTGTTCACCCAGATGGCAATATGCTCTATTCTCATTTGATATCCTTAAGTTTCAATTGTAGACTAATAGTTCCTTGCCATTCATTTTCATCTATTGAAAAAACTACATTAAATGGTTTTCTACTCGTTACCCTAGATAGTCTATCGCCCATATTAAATCCGATTCCATCAATTTTAAAACTGTCTTGCTGTACTACAGAAATCTTTAAATGAGCTGCATCGGCTCCTACCCCTTTGGCATAACCAGTATCATGAACGTTTTGGGCCATAAATACAGGTGACATATTACCAGGCCCAAATGGAGCGAATTGTTTCAATATCCGCATTAATTTAGGCGTAACATCCTGTAGTGTTATGACGGTATCGATCGTTATCTCTGGGGTGAGCAATTGTGGTTCTATAGTCTCTTTAACTACTTTTTCAAACTGATGCTTGAAATTTTGATATTGCTCTTCCAATAAGGTTAACCCTGCAGCATATTTATGTCCGCCAAATTGTTCAATGTAATCGGAGCATCCTTCCAAAGCATTATACACATCAAATCCTTTAACGGACCGCGCCGAAGCTGCCAATTTATCGCCACTTTTAGTAAACACCAAAGTAGGTCTATAATAGGTTTCGATTAATCTTGAGGCTACTATACCAATGACGCCTTTATGCCATGAATCTTTATACACAACTGACGTAAATCCTTCTTCCTCGTCATTTTCTTGAATCTGCAATAAAGCCTCTTGCGTAATTTCTTTATCAAGACCTTTTCTATCCGTATTAAATATTTCTATTTCAGAGGCGAATTTCACCGCCTGATTCAGGTTTGTTTCCGTCAATAGATTTACCGCATACTGACCGTGTTTCATTCTACCAGCTGCATTAATACGTGGTGCAATAATGAACACTACATCGGTAATGGTCAGCTCTTTTTTATTTAACTGATCTATAATCGCTCTAAATCCAACTCTAGGCTGCTGATTGATAACCTGCAGGCCATAATAAGCCAGTATTCTATTCTCTCCAGTTATCGGCACAATGTCAGCTCCAATCGCAGTAGCCACTAAATCAAGGTAATATATTAAGTCATCAATTGTTTCTCCTCGGTGAGAACCTAAGGCCTGTATTAACTTAAAACCAACTCCACATCCACATAATTCATCGAACGGATACGAGCAATCATCACGTTTTGCATCTAAAATCGCTACTGCATCTGGTAATATTTTACCCGGTCTATGATGGTCACAAATGATAAAATCGATTTTCTTTTCCTTCGCATACGTAACCTTCTCAATTGCCTTAATACCACAATCTAATGCAATGATTAAGGAAAATCCGTTATCCTCGGCAAAGTCGATTCCCTTATATGAAACCCCATACCCTTCATCATAGCGATCCGGAATATACGTTGCAACATTGGCATAGTACCTTAGTAAATAGGAAGAAACCAAAGCAACCGCAGTTGTTCCGTCCACATCATAATCGCCAAATACCAAGATATTTTCACCATTACCTATGGCTTCCTCAATTCTCTTTACGGCAATATCCATATCCTTCATTAAAAAAGGATCATGAAGATCACTTAGCTGTGGTCTAAAGAATTTTTTGGCTTGTTCAAACGTTTTAATATCCCTTTGCAGTAGTAGTTGCGCCACTAAATCATCTACCTGCAGTGCATTGGCAAGAATGTTAATATCCTCTTGTTTGGGTTTAGGTTTAATGGTCCAGCGCATTGTTTAAGTATTCAGTTCACAGTGGCAGTTGACAGTTTTTACTTCATCATTACGAGGCACGAAGCCAGATCAAGAATAGGAACACAAAGCAAATAGATTGCTTCGTGCCTCGCAAAGACGTATTATTCGTTATGAAACACCGTTTTAATATCCAATTCGGCAAACTTTCTGAACATTTCTAGTACACCGCAGTATTTGTCTACAGATAAATCAACTGCTCTCTGAAGCTTTTTCTCATTTAGATCAGTACCGTGAAAATGATATTCGATAGTCACTTTATCATAATACTTAGGATGTTCATCTGTAAGGTTGGCTATGGTTTCAATGTGAAAATTGGACACTTCTAGTTTCATTTTCTTAAACATTGCGGCAACATCCAAACCAGAACACCCTGCAAGACCAGAAAGCATTAGTGCCTTTGGTCTATACCCACTTCCATCTCCGCCATCTTCTTTGGCGACATCTATTTTTAGTGAATGTCCGGATGGATTATTGCTTTCAAAGGCCATGTTGCCCAACCATTTGGTGGTAATATGATTTGTTGTACTCATAATTTTTTGTTTCTTGTAAGGGTACAAAAATACACTAATCTAGGTTGTCATTTTCAGCATCAAAGCAATCATTACAACCAGTAGCTAGATTAATAATAAACTAATAAAACCCTTAAAAAACAACTATGGCCTTAGTAACTCCACTTGACCCAAATCATGATAAAGAAACCAAAGAACTGGCAGCTTTCTTTAATGAAACTCTTGGTTTTTGTCCAAATTCTGTATTGACTATGCAGCACAGACCTGCTATTTCAAAAGCTTTTATCAACCTCAACAAAGCAGTTATGGCCAATGAAGGTCGCGTTACTTCATCCCTAAAAAGAATGATAGCATGGGTAAGCAGTAATGCCACTGGATGCCGATATTGTCAGGCTCACGCCATCCGTGCTGCTGAACGTTACGGTGCAGAACAAGAGCAATTAGATAATATTTGGGAGTACAGAACACATGCTGCATTTTCTGATGCGGAACGTGCCGCCTTAGATTTCTCTTTACAAGCTTCTCAAGTACCTAACGGTGTTGATGCTGAAATAAAAGAACGACTTTATAACTACTGGAACGAAGGAGAAATTGTTGAAATACTAGGGGTAATTTCTCTCTTTGGATACCTCAACCGATGGAACGACTCTATGGGAACATCGATTGAAACCGGAGCCGTTGATAGTGCAGACGAATACCTAGGAAAACATGGCTGGAAAAAAGGGAAGCATGATGGGTCTGTTTATTAGTTGTTGGTTTTTAGAAATTAAGTAATTCGGAAACATTTTTAATCCGAGTGCTTCTCGATACTAATTTTCTCGTACCTCGAAAATTCACTCGAAGTGACCTCTAAATTTACTTCGTTAATAGACATTTTTATCTACTGTTTCGAACTAAAGCTTGTTCGTTTTAATAGTTATAATTTTATCCTCCGAGGTGCGAAGCAAACTATTTAGTATCTGTTACAAGGTATTAGATTGCTTCGTGCCCCGAAATTACATTTTACTCTTTTAAAATTTTAGACATCAATACCTGCAACTCCCCTACAACCTCTTCCTCAAACCAAGGATTTTTTCCTCGCCAAAAATGATTTACGGGGGAAGGATGTGGTAATGGTATATACTTTGGAAGAAAATCTGTGTAGTTTAACACATTCTCGGTAAGGTTCTTTTTGGATTGTTTTCCCAGATATTGGTCTTGGGCATATTTACCAATCAAAAGAATCAACTTTACATTATCAAATTCTTCCCATACTTTTGAATGCCATAGCGGCGCACATTCTTTTCTTGGAGGTAGGTCGCCTGTTTTTCCTTTGCCTGGATAACAGAATCCCATGGGCAAAACCGCAAAATTATCAGGATTATAGAACACCTCTTCAGTAACGCCCAACCACTCTCTTAATTTTCTACCACTAAGGTCATCCCAAGCTTTATTTTCCACATGAGCTTTTCTACCAGGTGCCTGACTGACCAATATTATCTTTGACTTTATTGAACCTGAAATTATGGGTCGTGGCTCTAATGGTAGATAGGCTTTACAAACCTCACAACTTCTTATTTCAGATAATAAATTTTGCATTTTGTTATTCAAATTGACCATTACGAGCAAAGCGAAGTAATCTGCTTAACCTTGGTTGCGAAATCACAGATTGGTTCGTGCCTCGCGATAACGATAAACTACATCCTATTTCAATAACCAAACTATCAATAAACTCATCAATATTACCTTAACTAAACCTAAAACAGCCCAAACTACGTTAGTATAAGCTTGGTTACTTTAACGCATCACCATCAAAGATCAGACCTTCAAATCCGGTTTTCATAAAGTTCCTAATATTTTGATGTCCGGTACCTTGAGGTTCTTGCAACACTTCGTCAAAATAATAAGCACCAAAACAAGCCAAGGCTTCTTCTTTTGTTAACCCATTTTTTTTAGCAAAGGCAAACAATTTACAAGAACCAGAATTTTGTCCCGCCTCATTCCTTACATCACCATTTGAAAAAGCCACAGGTATAAAGGTGTACTTAGATTCAATTACTGCCATGGTTTCAGAGAAAGAAATATCCGTGGGATTAGTTTTTAATTTTTTATTGAACTGTTCTATTGTCATCGTATTTACTTTTTGCCTCCAACAATAATTACAATTTCACCCTTAGGTGGTTTTTCCGAAAAATGTATTAAAACTTCTTCTGCTGTTCCACGAACAGTTTCCTCATATAATTTGGTCAATTCCCTAGAAACAGAAATAGGTCTATCTGCGCCAAAATACTCAACAAAACTAGTTAACGTTCTCACTAGCTTATGGGGAGATTCATAGAATATTGTGGTTCTTGGCTCTTCCGCCAATAATTTCAATCGGGTTTGTCTTCCTTTTTTAACCGGTAAAAACCCTTCAAAGACAAACTTATCATTTGGCAAACCACTATTGACCAACGCAGGCACAAACGCCGTAGCACCAGGCAGACAATCTACCTCAATATCATTTTCTACACAGGCACGAGTCAATAAAAAGCCGGGATCTGAAATCGCAGGTGTACCAGCATCTGAAATTAATGCGATATTTTCATTGTTTTTTAAACGTCCTATTAAATAATCAACCATATTATGCTCATTATGCATATGATGACTTTTCATAGGGGTGCCAATTTCGAAATGCTGCAATAGTTTGCCACTGGTTCGTGTATCTTCTGCTAGAATCAAGTCGACCTCCTTAAGAATACGGATTGCCCTTAAGGTCATATCTTCTAAATTTCCTATCGGTGTCGGAACTAAATAAAGCTTTCCCATTCGTTTTAAAGTAAAAAACCCAACACAAGTGCTGGGTATGTGATGTACGTGTTTTTATTACTATGAGAACCTACGGGCAACCAACTCTATAAATCGCGCTTCAAATGGCTCCTTACCTTCCCAATTATTATAGTCTGGTTTTACCATATTTTTAATGAAAGAGATAGAACGCTCTTCAGAATCAATCGTATTTAATTGAGATAACACTCGATTATAATCTTCCATATTATTATTGAACAAATGCTTAACAAAGGCCAAACGGTCATTGAGGTCTACCTTCACATTTTTTTTTCCTAAACGATCATTTAAAGATGTAGCCAATGGTTCGTTCTTCTTTAAATCTTCTTTTGAAGGCATAAACAGTTCCTTATCATTCTTCATGAAGTTCGGTTTGGCCATGAACTCAGCCAAAACATCCTCTAACTCTTCATTATTGGGCATTTCAGAAATCATACCCTTAATAGTATCCATTCCAGGAATCATGATATCTTCATCGTGTGGATTGCTTTCAGGCACCGATTGATTGGCACGCAGCACCGCATTGGCCATTTCCTCGAACTTTGCTGCAATAGCATTTTTAGAAACGTCAATTTCCATATCGTTCAGTTCTACCTCAATAAACTTTAATACTGCCAATTTTTCAAAAAGCTTCTTGGAAACTTCGTACAGACCAGCTATATCATCTAGGTTCTCTGCAGTTAGAATTTCTGTAGACAACTTTCTCAACTCCTGTTTCAACTTATTTTTCATCTCACAATTTTTAATGTCAAGACCTAGAAGGCGGCTTTTTTTAATAACTTTATCATCATTTATATAAAAAACGATAAACCCCTTATTTTCGTCTAAAATTACAAAATGTTTCTTGAAAACACAGTTAATCATAAAGAACAATTCGGGTGGATCGAAGTCATTGCTGGGTCTATGTTTTCTGGAAAGACAGAAGAATTGATTCGAAGACTAAAACGTGCCCAGTTTGCCAAATTAAAAGTTGAAATCTTTAAGCCTATGGTAGACACGCGTTATGGTGATGAAATGGTAGTTTCCCATGATGCTAATGAAATACGTTCTACACCTGTGCCTGCTTCTGCGAACATTCGTATTCTTGCAGATACATGTGATGTAATTGGCATAGATGAAGCTCAATTCTTTGATGATGAAATAGTTACTGTTTGCAATGATTTGGCGAACAAAGGTGTACGGGTTATCGTTGCAGGCCTTGATATGGATTTTAAAGGAAACCCGTTTGGCCCAATGCCCGCGTTAATGGCTACAGCAGAATATGTCACTAAAGTACACGCCATATGTACCCGTACCGGCAACTTGGCCAATTATAGTTTCAGAAAGTCGAACAGCGATAAATTGGTTATGTTGGGTGAAACAGGTGAGTATGAACCATTGAGCCGTGCAGCATATTACAAGGCGAGGCTTAACGAAAATATAAAAACATTGGAAGTGAAATCTGAGGAAATAAAAGCTGTCAAAAAGAATGAAGATGGCTAAAGCAGAGGAAACGATTTTAGAAATCGACTTGAAAGCGTTAATAAATAATTACCAGTATTTGCGCTCCAGAATAAAACCTGAAACCAAATTCATGGCTGTAGTCAAAGCCTATGGTTACGGTAGTGATGCTCAAGAAATTGCATTATGCTTGCAGCATATAGGGGTTGATTATTTTGCCGTCGCCTATGTAAGTGAAGGTATTTCTCTCAGAAATGCAGGCATTACAAAGCCTATTTTGGTGCTTCATCCACAAAAGGTTCATTTTAAAGTTTTAATAGAACATACTCTAGAGCCCAGCATTTACTCCAATTCTATTTTATCCGATTTTATATTGACCGCCCAAGAAATGGATGCCAAAGATTATCCTATTCATTTGAAATTCAATACTGGACTGAATAGATTGGGTTTTTCTGCCGAAGAATTACCTGAAATCACAAAATTGATACATAATCAAGATATAGTAAAAGTGATTGCAATTTTATCTCACTTAGCCGCTACCGAAGATGTAAATGAAACTGAATTTACAAAGTTGCAACTTAAGCGTTTTGATTTTATTTGTCAACAAGTGGATGCTACTTTTAAAAGCAAACCTTTTAAACATGTTCTTAACACCTCAGGAATCCTAAATTACCCCCAGGCACAATTCCAAATGGTACGCAGTGGTATAGGACTTTATGGTTATGGGAACCACCCTGATGTAGATATGGAATTAAGTCCCGTCGCAACATTAAAAACCATAATTGCACAGAAACACAGTATTCCTTCAGGGGAATCTGTGGGGTACAACCGTAAATACAAATCAAATTCAGAAACAATCACCGCCACTTTACCTGTGGGTCATGCAGACGGAATTGGCAGACAGTATGGGCAAGGTAAAACGTGTGTTCTTGTCAATGGTCAATTAGCACCAATAATTGGTAATGTATGTATGGATATGATCATGATTGACGTTTCGGAAATTGAGTGCTCTGAAGGCGATGAAGTCATTATTTTCGGAAAGGGTTTACCTGCTAATGATTTTTCGCAAACGGCTCAGACCATATCTTACGAATTAATTACAGGACTCTCCCAGCGCATAAAACGTGTGGTCATAAACAATTAATTTAACGTTTTATTAAGAGTTAATTATTTTTAGTAAATTAGTGCGTATTAATACTAACCATTAATAAAACACTAAAACATGTTAAAAGAATTTAAGAATTTCATTATGACAGGCAATGTCATAGATTTAGCCGTAGCCGTTATCTTGGCAGGAGCCGTAGGTCTGGTTGTAAGCGGATTTGTATCCGATATTATGATGCCTATTATTGGTCATTTTGCTGGAGGCGTAGATTTTGCCGATATGAAAGTTATCCTTTCTGAAGCAGTTGTAGCTGCAGATGGTACTGTAGCAAAACCTGAAAATGCCGTTATGTATGGCAAATGGGTAAATGCTATTATCAACCTCGTTATTGTTGGTTTTGTTTTATTTATAATCGTTAAGGCCTATAACAAATCAAAAACACCACCGGCCCCAGTTGAAAAGGCTCCAAAAGGACCTACTCAAGAAGAGTTATTGATTGAAATTCGTGATGCTTTAAGAAAGTAAACCCTTGAATTTTTCAAGGTACCGTTGCACTGCAACTAATTTTAACCAAAACCGTCAACTTTGTTTCGCTAACATCGTTGACGGTTCTTTTTTATCTATAAGTATAGTGATAACAATAGGTATAGAAAGCCATCTTACATAGAAAGGAATATATTGACTGTTGTATTTTTAACATTTTGTTATATTTAAACTATTCTAGAGTTAATTGCTTGTGCAGGTAATAGTATTGGTTATTTTTGCTGCTTAATTATAATGAACTAAGAAATGAAAGTAGCTGTAATTGGTGCCACAGGTATGGTCGGCGAAGTACTATTGAAAGTATTGGCAGAACGAAATTTTCCGTTAACAGAACTATTGTTGGTTGCTTCTGAACGTTCGGTTGGTAAAAAAATGAACTTTCAAGGTAAAGAACATATTGTTATAAGTTTGGCAGATGCATTAGCGGCAAAACCTAGTATAGCCATCTTTTCAGCAGGTGGTGACACTTCACTAAAGTGGGCACCAAAATTTGCTGAAGCAGGCACAACCGTAGTTGACAATTCTTCTGCTTGGAGAATGGATCCAACCAAAAAATTAGTGGTTCCTGAAATCAACGCGCACGAACTTACTATTAATGATAAAATTATTGCCAACCCCAATTGTTCAACCATTCAATTGGTAATGGCCTTATATCCATTGCACAAAAAATATAAAATGAAACGCGTTATCGTTTCAACCTACCAGTCCGTTTCTGGAACAGGCGTAAAAGCGGTAAAACAACTAGAAAATGAAATCGCAGGTGTACAGGGTGAAATGGCGTATCCTTATCCCATTGGTCGAAATGCATTGCCTCACTGCGATGTTTTCATGGAAAATGGGTACACTAAAGAGGAGATGAAACTAGCACGCGAACCACAAAAAATATTGGATGATCGAACGTTTTCCATAAGTGCCACGGCAGTTCGTATTCCTACTGCAGGTGGCCATTCAGAATCTGTAAACGTAGAATTCGAAAATGACTTTGAACTTAATGAAGTACGTCAACTTTTAAACGAAATGCCCGGGGTTACCGTACAAGACAACCCAGACACCAACACCTACCCAATGCCCATTTATGCGCATGATAAGGATGAAGTTTTTGTTGGTCGTATTCGTAGAGATGAAACTCAACGAAACACCCTAAATATGTGGATTGTTGCCGATAATTTAAGAAAAGGTGCTGCCACCAATGCAGTGCAAATTTCAGAATATCTAGTAGAGAAAGGCTTAGTTTAATTTCTACTATTAGAACGTTAAAACCTTCAAAACTTCTCGGTTTTGGAGGTTTTTTTATAATATTTTAGTAAAAACCATAGCACAATAAAAAAATTGCTGCCCGGTCAATTCGTTGTACTTTTAATTTCTTCCTGTAAAAATGAATCTAAACAAGAACATATTATCGTGAATTACCCAGTTACTGCAAAAGTTGATACCGTAGACACTTATTTTGGAACCGAAGTAAAAGACCCCTACCGTTGGTTAGAAGACGATAGAAGTATTGAAACCGAAGCGTGGGTTAAAGATCAGAACAAGACCACCTTTGGTTATTTAGAAAAAATCCCATTTCGAAACGATTTAAAGAATAGACTTGAAAAACTGTGGAACTATGAAAAACTAGGTTCTCCCCGTAAAAGGGGAAATTATACTTATTTCTATAAAAATGATGGCTTACAAAACCAATATGTTGTTTATAGAAAAAAAGACGAAAAAGAACCAGAAGTATTTTTAGACCCAAATACTTTTTCAGAAGATGGCACTACTTCGCTTTCCGGTTTAAACTTTACCAAAGACGGTTCATTAGCTGCGTATCTAATTTCCGAAGGCGGTAGTGACTGGCGCAAGGCGATTGTACTTAATGTAGTAACCAAAGAAATCATAGAAGATACTTTAGTGGATCTCAAATTTAGTGGTGTTTCTTGGAAAGGAAATGAAGGTTTTTATTATTCAAGTTATGACAAGCCAAAAGGTAGCGAGCTTTCCGCAAAGACAGATCAGCATAAGGTTTACTATCATAAATTAGGAACTCCTCAAAAAACAGATGCACTTATTTATGGTGGAACCCCCTTAGAGAAACATCGGTATATTGGGGCAAGTGTTACAGAAGATAACAACTATTTGGTAATCAGCGCATCGATTTCCACTTCTGGTAATAAGTTATTCATTAGAGACCTTAAGGACCCCAATGGATTGCTTATTCCTGTAGTAGAAGATACAGAATCTGATAATTATGTAATAGATAATGTTGGCTCAAAACTCTATATCGTAACTAACCGAAATGCTCCTAATCAGAAAATTGTTACTGTAGATGCCAAAAATCCACAACAAGAGAATTGGATAGACTTTATTCCCGAGACCGAAAATGTATTAAGTCCAAATACTGGTGGTGGATATATTTTTACAGAATATATGGTTGATGCCATTTCCAACGTATTTCAATACGATTATGACGGAAAGCTAGTTCGAGAGGTACAACTTCCTGGTTTAGGCTCAGCAAGTGGTTTTGGCGGTGAAAAAGAAGACAAAGAATTCTATTTTTCATTCACGAATTACAATACACCAGGATCAACATACAAATATAATGTAGAAAATGGAAGCTGTGAATTATATTGGAAACCTGAAATCGATTTTAAGCCAGAAGATTATGAATCAAAACAAGTATTCTACCCTTCTAAGGATGGTACTAAAATACCCATGATCATCACCTATAAAAAGGGATTAAAACTTAATGGTAAGAATCCTACTATTCTTTATGGTTATGGTGGTTTTAATGTTAGCCTAACTCCTTCCTTTAGTATTACAAATGCTGTATGGATGGAACAAGGTGGTGTTTATGCCGTTTCTAATTTACGTGGTGGTGGCGAATATGGCAAGAAATGGCATGATGCAGGTATCAAAACCCAAAAACAAAATGTATTCGATGATTTTATCGCAGCGGCAGAATATCTGATAGCGAACAAGTATACCTCAAAAGAATATCTAGCGATTAGAGGTGGGTCAAACGGAGGCCTATTGGTTGGAGCCACTATGACTCAAAGACCCGATTTAATGCAAGTAGCACTGCCTGCAGTTGGCGTAATGGATATGTTGCGCTATCATACATTTACGTCTGGTGCCGGATGGGCGTATGATTATGGTACTGCTGAAGATGATAGTAAAATGTTCGAATATCTAAAAGGGTATTCACCAGTACATAATGTAAAAATGGGAACTGCATATCCGGCTACCTTGATAACCACCGGAGACCATGATGACCGGGTTGTGCCGGCACATAGTTTTAAATTTGCTGCCGAGCTTCAGAAAAAACAAAAAGGTGATAACCCTACCCTGATTCGTATTGAAACAAATGCAGGCCATGGTGCAGGAACACCTGTTAGTAAAACCATCGAACAATATGCAGATATATATGGCTTTACGCTGTTTAATATGGGGTATACCGAATTACCGAACAAAAGTGTCTTAAAAGATTTTAAAAAGTAAAATCGATTCAAAATCAATAATTTATTGAAAAATCCGTTTCAAATAGGAATGGATTTTTTCAATTTTACATTTAAAAGAATAAACAGATGTTACGAGTAGAAAATCTTTCTTTCTCTTATGATAAACTTCAAGTTTTAGATTCCATTGATTTACGGATTCAACGTGGAGAACATGTGGCTATTATAGGCGAAAGTGGGTGCGGAAAAAGTACTTTGCTAAAACTACTTTATGGGTTGATGGACTTGGAGAAAGGTGAAATTTACTGGGAAGATGAACAAATTCTGGGCCCTGCTTACAACTTGGTACCGGGAGCTCCGTTTATGAAATACCTTTCCCAAGATTTTAATTTGATGCCCTTCATTTCCGTTTCAGAAAATATAAGCCAATACCTTTCTGTTTTCTATCCAGAAGAACTTAAAGAAAGAACACAAGAGCTTCTAGAAATGATTGAGCTAACAGAATTTGCAGATAAAAAAGTAAAAACCTTAAGCGGTGGTCAACAGCAACGTGTTGCCCTTGCGCGAGTTCTAGCTCAAAAACCAGAAGTCTTACTTTTAGATGAACCCTTTGGCCATATCGATAACTTTCTTAAAAATAGCCTACGCCGAAATATGTTCAATTATTTAAAAGAAAATAAAATCACTGCTATAGTGGCCACCCATGATGTAAATGATGTATTACCCTTTGCTGATCGCACTGTCGTGCTAAGAGACAGAGAAATTATTGCAAAGGCAAGTCCTATGGAGCTCTACCGAAATCCAAAAAGTTTATACGTGGCATCTCTTTTTGGTGAAGCCAGTATGATTTCAATAGATGTTCTTAAAACGTATGCAAACACTAAAAGAAAAATTATCGTGTATGCCCATGAATTTAGGGTCTCTCCTTCTTCTGGACTAAAAGTTTCGGTTGAAAAATCCTATCCTATGGGTAGTCATTATTTGACCGAAAGTAAGAGTCCTGAAAATGAAACTATCTTTTTTAATGCGGACCAATTGTTCCCAAAAGGGAAAGAAGTTTTTTTAAATGTTGCTATTGAAACAATAAATCAACGCATACAGGAACCTTCTTCAAACTAATTAGAAGTCCAAAGTGCCATAAATAGCTTTATAAAATAATTTACCCCCTTTAAACTATTTTATATTTAACGGTGTTATGGCATTGAATTAATAAACTGATAGGAAGAAAAAATTATATTTTATCTTGACCCTTGTCATTTTTACAATGATTCTGTTAACTATACTATAGGCACTAATCATAGTAATTAAATCACCTTACTGTTCCTGTTTTTTACTAAAAGGTAGGAACATTTGTTTTTGATTACTTTTGTTCAAAATCTTACTTTGAACAGAGATCAAATTCTTTCTGAATTACAATTTAAGGCCATTAGAAGCAGTGGTCCTGGAGGTCAACATGCCAATAAGGTTTCATCTAAAGTAGAACTCTGCTTTGCATTGCATACCTCTAATGGAATCACGGAACGCGAAAAGAAAAGAATTCAATTAAAACTAAGTAGTAAATTAACCAAAGAAGGAATGTTGATGTTACAATGTGATGAATCACGAAGTCAACATAAAAACAAGCAATTGATAATCAAACGATTTTTCACCCTACTTGAAAAATCATTGGTAGTGCCAAAACTGAGAAGAAAAAGTAAGCCAACTAGATCTTCAATAGAAAAAAGATTAAAGGGTAAAAAAATAGCTTCCCTTAAAAAGTTAAATCGTGGCACCCCAGAGTTTTAAAGAGTACCCCGTAATCTAAACAAATATCAGCGTACAGATATAAACCGATAAAGCTCCTGTTACACCCAAAATAAAGGTTCCTAAACCAAATAATCGATATCCAGTTTTTACGTTCATTCCGCTCATTTGGGTCACCACCCAAAAAAAACTGTCATTGGCGTGTGAAATTACCGCTGACCCTGCTCCAATAATCACCACCACCAAGGCTTTTTGAATATCTGTCTCAAAACCAAGGGCAGGCATCATGGGCATTATAATCGAAGCCGTGGTAACTAGTGCTACCGTTGAAGAACCTTGTGCCGTTTTTAGAGCCGCAGCCAATACAAAAGGAAGAAATATTCCAATATTATATACCGTCAACAATTGACCCAAGGTTTCCGCTATACCAGAGTTTTGCAATATTTTCCCGAAAATGCCACCTGCGCCTGTAATCAGTAAAATGGAAGCGGCATCTTTAATGGCTTTCCCCACCCAACCCGAAGAGGAAAGCATATCATAGTTCAGTTTTTTTGGTAATAATAAGCACAGAAAAACACCCAATAATAAAGCTATAATGGGCTCTCCCAAAAAATTTATTAAATCCATTATTGCATTATCCCAACCGTTTGAACCTGAGTTTAAAACCGATTTTAGTACAATCAAAAAAATGGGAACCAGAATAGGAATGGATGCTTTTAAGGCACTAGGTGCAGAATCAATCGTTTTTTCTACCTCAATTGAAGCATCTAACCTTGATCCTATTTCGGTTTTGGATGCATATTTTTTGGCGAACAATATACCTACAATCATGGCTAGGATGCTTATTGGAAACCCAAAGGCGATTACCAAACCTAAATCGGCTCCTAAGATACCTGCAGCAGCTATGGGTCCGGGTGTCGGTGGTACCATGGTATGTGAGGCCATTAAGCCTAAACCTAATGCGATTGCGGGACCAGCTATCGAAATACCTGCTTTTTTAGAAAGACTTTTGTTTAATGGATGCAATAGCATAAAGCCGCTATCACAAAATACCGGAATGGATACGATATAGCCTATTATTCCCATGGCAGTTGTTACCCTTTCCTTTCCTATCAGCTTTAAGACGCTTTCTGCTATAGCAAAGGCGCCTCCGGTATGTTCTAAAAAAGCTCCTATAATTACTCCTAAAACTATAATCAACCCTATTTTACCCAATGTACCTCCAAAACCTTCATTTATAGAGAGGATGATGTCCGCGTAAGGCATCCCCGCAAAAAGTCCATAAACAATTGAAATAATGAACAAAGCAAGAAAGGCGTGCACCTTTAGTTTGGTGGTCAAAAATATAATAGCCAATACCGCAAAGAGCAAATAAAGTAATTCCATAATCGTTTTGGTGGTTGGTTATATTAATCTACTATCTATATAGAAGACATTAAGATAACCAAAAAAGATATATAGGTACTTAATGGATTGAAAGGATTGAATTAGTTTTTCCATTAAAATTGATTGTATGCCCCACAGACTTGCCGAAGACTAATTTTCCTATTGGGGTTGCCGCAGAAATACAATACACAGATTTTGTTGTATGCTTATATTCTCCTGCCGATATCCCTATATAATAGCTAAAAGAATCAGTTATAACTAAGCTGCCCAAGCCGATAGTTTGAGAGTCCCTATACTTTGGTACTTTAGAAAGTAGCTGTTGTGTTTTTTCTAACTCTGATAATTGCTGGCCGAGTTTCTCGCGTTCCAATTGAATCATGGCCCTACCAGTTTCGTGCTTGTCACCTGCACTACTTTTTGTTTCTGACGATAAAGCAATTTCGAGCTCTTTTATCTGTAGCTGGATTCTACCAAGCCTCTCCGAGACAAATTGAATACAATGGTCATAAGCTGCTCTTTTAAGCTCCTCCAAATCTTCCATTTTATTCAATGTGATATAGATCTGCCAATTTATAAATTAAGTAATTTACCATTTGATAATCCCACTTACCAGAACGAATCATCCTTTGAATTTCCTCTTGGTTCTCTGCCTTAAAATAATCTAAATCTCCAGAACGGTTCACACTAAATATATTCCAAGACTTTAAACCACTCAACATGGCTTTGTGGGCTTCATACTTCTTAGTAATTTCGTGCACCCTCTTTCTATTTGCATTCATTGAAGATTCATCTACCTGCACTAGTTCATATTCAGCAGAAATTTTAGCGTCAGCTTTTTCTGCCTCGTTAATAATCTTAAAATATGCTTTAGAAACCAAGGTTTGATATTTGTCTTCAAACCGGATATTGGTTATAACCTCTTCTGCTAACACGACATCATTGTCATTGCTAGCATATAATTCATCGGTATTGTTGAACTTATTAGTTATCAACGATTCTTGCCATGCTTGGCTCTTTATTAATTCTTTCCACACTTTAGCATATTCGCGCTGATAATTGGTTTTTGATGCTCCGCAACCGGCGAGGATTATTACCCCTAGTACAACTAATAATGCACCCGTTGCACCCCTTTGTATTGATTTTCTCATATAGTTTTTAATGCTATTACTTAACACTTTAGTAGTTACACCGTTCTGTGTAAACCAATATGTACATATTGAGTAATAGGTAAGCTGTGGGGATGTACAATTTAAAAATAAAATTAAGAGAATAAGTTACTTTCGGATAAGATTTAATAAAACGGGATAAAAATAAAAATATTATTTAAAAATGTTCGCCAACTGTTTTCCTATAGTTGTACCAATAGCAATTCCCATACCTCCCAAACGCACGCCAAAAGCCACATTATTAGTGAGCTGTTTTACAATTGGTTTCTTCTGTGAACCAACACCCATTATTCCGCTCCAGCTATAATCAATTTCAAATTCGGTATCTGATATAATCACCGTTTTTAAAAGCTCTTTGAGTTTACATTCGACCACAGAAGTAGTCCCGAAATCCAAAGTCTCCTCAGTATGGAAATCTAAGTTTCTTCCACCTCCCAAAAGTATGCGATTATCAATATTTCGAAAATAATAGTAGCCCTCATCCAAATGAAATGTTCCTTTTATCGGCAACCTAGGTATAGGTTTCGTAATTAGTACCTGTGCCCTTGCTGGATGTACCTTTTCTGGTAGTAATTGTGAAGCAAAACCATTGGTTGCTAGTAGTAGCTTTTTGCTATTAAACTCAATTTCATCTGTAGTTATCGTAACCATATTACCTGAATCCTCATAAGAATTGACTGTGGTAGCATTTAATATGCTAATTCCTTTTTGTAGGGCCAATTGCACTAAAGATTTCATCATTTGACCCGTATTAATTTGCCCTTCGTAAATTTGGGAAATATAATCGTCTTTAATACCCTTAAAATGGAATTGGTTTGGTGTCAATTTAAATGCATCATCTTTAAAGACGGGGCGCAACAAATCATTTATCTCCGTAATATTCTTTCTGCAATGTTGGTAAAGCTCCGCATCACCTTCTAAAAAAAGTTCATGGCCCCCATGCTCTTCAAAACCAATTATTGAATCTCCTAAAAGATTACGTAGTGACTGAATACCATTCCACCTATCGCTCACTAAATTTATAATCTCTTGTTCTGAATGTGTTTTTAAGTCGGATAGAATTTCTGAAATACTACCAAAACATGCAAAACCTGCATTTTTGGTGCTGGCTCCTTGCGGTAGTGTTCCTTTTTCCAAAACCAGAATACGGGCTTTTGGATGCTGCTTTTTTAATTCTAAGGCGCAATTTAATCCCACAATACCACTACCGACAATGGTGAAATCTATATTGGAAAACCAAGAAGTCCGTTCCCAGTAGCTAAGGTTCATTGAATGTGTTTGATTTACTTGCTTACGTTAATTTAGACTAAAGATAATAGGAAAATTCATCCATAAAAAAACTCCAACATTACTGCTGGAGTTTTTTTATTAATCTTCTTTCGGTGGGTCCATTTTAAAATTATTCATAAAGGCTGTTGTATAATTGCCCGCCAAATAATCTGGATGGTCCATTAACTGCCTATGGAAAGGAATGGTAGTTTTTACACCTTCTATGACAAACTCGTCTAGTGAACGCTTCATTTTATTGATAGCCTCTTCTCTAGTTTGAGCCGTAGTTATCAACTTTGCAATCATAGAGTCATAGTTTGGCGGTATACTATAGCCACTATACACATGTGTATCCATACGCACCCCATGACCTCCTGGTATATGCAAGGTTGTTATCTTGCCTGGTGATGGTCTAAAGTTGTTATAAGGGTCCTCTGCGTTAATTCTACACTCTATAGAATGTAATTTAGGTAAGTAATTTTTACCTGAAATGGGAACACCTGCCGCTACCAATATCTGTTCACGAATTAAATCGTAATCTATTACCTGTTCTGTAATTGGGTGCTCTACTTGAATACGTGTATTCATCTCCATAAAATAGAATTTACGGTGTTTATCAACCAAAAATTCTATAGTACCAGCTCCTTCATATTTTATAAATTCGGCTGCTTTAACCGCTGCTTCACCCATTGCTTCCCTAAGCTTATCGGTCATATACGGAGAAGGTGTTTCTTCCGTCAGTTTTTGATGACGTCGTTGAATGGAACAATCCCTTTCAGACAAGTGACATGCTTTTCCATACTGATCCCCTACTATTTGAATCTCGATATGCCTTGGCTCTTCTATTAACTTCTCCATATACATACCGCCATTACCAAAGGCAGCTGTAGCCTCTTGCACAGCACTTTCGAAAAGTTCTTCCATTGTGTCTTCGGACATAACGGCGCGCATACCCTTACCTCCACCCCCAGCAGTAGCTTTAACCATAACGGGATAGCCCATCTTTTTGGCGATTTTTTTAGCGTCTGCTACATCTTTTAAAAGCCCTTCGGAACCGGGTACACAAGGCACACCCGCTTTTTTCATGGTTTCTTTGGCCGTAGCCTTATCTCCCATTTGGTCTATTTGATCGCCCGAAGCTCCAATAAACTTAATTTCATGTTCTGCACAGATACGTGAAAACTTAGAATTTTCTGATAGAAACCCATATCCTGGGTGGATGGCGTCTGCATTTGTGATTTCGGCTGCGGCAATTATATTGGGTATCTTTAAATAAGATTCGCTACTAGCAGCAGGTCCTATACATACAGCCTCATCAGCAAAACGTACGTGCAAGCTTTCCTCATCAGCCTTGCTATATACCGCTACAGTTTTAATACCCATTTCCTTACAGGTACGGATAACACGCAATGCAATTTCGCCCCTATTTGCAATCAGTATTTTTTTAAACATCTTTTAAATTTTAAGTTCTAGGTTCGACATATTTCTTACATACCATTTTAAAGGATGGTATCTAACAATTACTACTCAAAATTTAGTTAAACCGGATCTACCAAGAATAATGGTTGGTCAAACTCTACAGGTGAAGAATCGTCTACCAATATTTTAACTATGGTTCCTGATACTTCAGATTCAATATCATTGAACAATTTCATCGCTTCAATAACACAAAGTACATCACCAATACCTATAGTATCACCTACCTCAACAAAAACTGGTTTGTCTGGAGATGACTTTCTATAAAAAGTACCAATGATTGGAGACTTGATGGTAATATATTTATCATCCTCCGATTTCTGCTTTTCCGCTTCTGAAATACTATCGGATGCTGCTTTTTGTTGCTCTGTCTGTACAGGTGCTGCAGACATTGCTGGTTGTGCCATTGGCATCGTATGCACATAGGTAGGCTCAGTATTCCCAAGGCTTCCGGTACGTATGGTAATCTTAATATCGTCCGTCTCCAGTTTCACCTCACTTGCGCCAGATTTGGCTACAAACTTGATAAGGCTTTGAATCTCTTTAATATCCATAGTTAATTGAGTTATTTTGGTAGTTATATGTTAGTTATACGCCCATTTTAAATAGATAGAACCCCACGTAAATCCACCACCAAAGGCAGCAAATACTAAGTTATCACCTTTTTTAATCTGACTTTCATAATCATTCAGCAATAAAGGTAAAGTAGCCGATGTCGTATTTCCATAATGCTGAATGTTCATCATTACTTTTGAATCGTCTATGCCCATTCTTCTAGCTGTTGCGTCAATGATACGTTTATTTGCTTGATGTGGCACTAACCATTTAACGTCATCTTCAGTTAAGTTGTTACGATCCATAATTTTAGCAGCTACATCTGCCATATTTGATACCGCAAATTTGAAGACCGATTTTCCCTCCTGAAAAATAAAATGCTTTCTATTCTTTACACTTTCTTCCGTTGCAGGCATTATTGAGCCTCCACCTTCCATTCCCAAATATTTTCTTCCACTTCCATCTGAACGTAAATACTCATCTTGTAATCCTAGCCCCTCAGTATTAGGTTCAAAAAGAGCCGCACCGGCACCATCGCCAAAAATAATACACGTAGTACGATCCGTATAGTCAATAATTGAAGACATTTTATCTGCACCTATCAATAGTACTTTTTTATAACGGCCAGTTTCTATATGACCTGCAACGGTCGACATGCCAAACAAAAAACTTGAACAAGCCGCTAGAAGGTCGTAGGCAAATGCATTTACAGCACCAATTTCTGAAGCAACAAATGCAGCGGTTGAAGCCACCATACTATCTGGTGTTGCAGTTCCAACAATAACTAAATCTATTTCTGCCGGATTCAGACCTTTCTTTTCCATTAAATCCTCTGCCGCCTTAATAGCCAAATATGACGTGCCTTCCCCTTCTTCCTTTTTTAATACCCTTCTTTCTTTTATCCCTGTTCTAGAGGTAATCCATTCGTCATTGGTATCAACCAAATCCTCAAGCATTTTATTGGTCATTACAAATTGGGGAACATAGCCTCCTACAGCGGTAATAGCTGCTGTTATTTTGGTCATACTTAATTTGCTTTCTTGTAAAAAACTTAAAAAACGAGTCAAAAGTCATGAAAATTAATGATTTTCAACGACTTTTCCCTTAAAGTTGTTTGGTTTTTGAAAATTTCGCTTTTTATAATAAATAGCTCACGCATGCTAAATCATCTGTGTGATCAAGAGCTAATAAACAAATTGGGCTAAAAAAAACTCCCTACTTCGAATGAAGTGGGAGCTTAGTATAATGTTAAAGGGGCTTAAGCTTCTGCTTCTTCGGTCTTATCAATTAAAACTTGACCTCTGTAGTGTAGTTTACCTTCGTGCCAATGAGCTCTATGGTACAAGTGCATTTCTCCTGTTGAGGAATCCTTGGCCAACGTAGGTGCTACTGCCTTATAATGTGTTCTTCTTTTGTCTCTCCTTGTTTTGGAAATTTTTCTTTTAGGATGTGCCATTTAAACCTTATTTATCCGTTAATAGTTTTTTTAATTCATCCCAACGGGGATCATTTTCTTCTTTGTTTGCTCTTTTCTCTTTTGGTTGAAGCTCTTTTAACCTGTTTAACACTTCAGATTCTAAAGTGCCATCTTCAATGCCAGGATGAATTCTTTTTTGCGGAACTGCCAATACAAGCATTTCGTATACATACTGCGTAATGTTTAATTCATTTTCCCGGTGAGGAAGAATTAGGATTTCAATATCCTCGTCATTATATTCTTCACCAAATTTAACAACCAAATGCAAATCTGCATCGACCGGTTGATTAAAAGGTTCACTGGTAATATCACAATCAACATTTATCGTTCCAGATGCTTCTAAATCAACTTCTAACATTGTACTCGTTTTATTTAGTACAACATCTAAAGTGATATTGGCATCATTGAACTCATCGTATTCAAAAGAATCAAAGAACGTATTATCAATCTGGAAATTAAAGTTGTGTTTTCCTTGCTTCAATCCTGAGAAAGGAATACTAAACTCCTTTTGCTTCATCACGTACACACTTAATTTAACAATATCGACCCATAAAAGGCGGGTGCAAAGATACTATTTTTTTAATAAAAGGCAATAGTTATCAACTATTTATCTTTATAACTTTTTGAGCAGTTAAAACATTAGCGCTCTCTTTTTAAACGCTGTTTTTTTAAGACGTCTTGCGTAAGCTCTTGATACTCGGTTCTGTTCTTGAAAATCTTTAATGCCATAAAGACGGCTTCTTTGAACGAACTCTCGTCTGCTACTCCTTTTCCGGCAATTTCATAGGCTGTTCCATGATCTGGAGAAGTTCTAATTTTATCTAGCCCTGCAGTGAAATTAACCCCTTGACCGAAGGATATGGTCTTAAAGGGTATTAATCCCTGATCATGATATGCTGCTAAAATAGCATCGAACTTTTTATACACATCAGACCCAAAAAAACTATCTGCCGAATAAGGTCCATAAACCAAATGACCCATGTTGAACATTTCACGAATAACAGGTTTCAATATTTCATCGTCTTCTTTACCAATAACACCATTATCTCCACTATGCGGGTTGATGCCCAACAAAGCAATTTTAGGTTTACGAATGCCAAAATCCATCAAAAGGGATTTCTCAATTGTATTGATTTTATCTCGTATCAATCTTGGAATAATAGAAGAAGAAACATCCTTTACGGCGACATGATCGGTTAGCAACCCAACTTTTAACGAATCGGTCACCATGAACATTAAACTTTCGCCCTGAAGTTCTTGTGCTAAATAATCTGTATGGCCAGGAAACTTGAATTCATCCGATTGAATATTGTTTTTATTGATGGGTGCTGTAACCAATACATCAATATCGCCATTTTTAAGTGCTTCTACGGCTGCTTTTAAAGATTTAATAGCGTAAGCGCCTCCCTCTGCAGTTGCTTGCCCAAATTCGATGTTTGGAACTTCTTTCCAAACATTTACAATATTAAGTTTATTGTCAATTGCCTTTGAAGCTTCTGGTATACCATTAAAAACAATATTAAGACCCAACTCCTTCATTTGATGGGAAACAGTTTTGTTCGAAGCAAAAATAACTGGAGTGCAAAAATCTAACATTCTACTATCTTCAAATGCTTTCAATGCTACCTCACAGCCTATTCCATTTAAGTCTCCTATCGAGATACCTAACTTTATTCTCCTATTTTCCTCCATGATAATCTGTACCTTTGTACTCAATTTTGAATACCCAAAATTACTTAAATTAAACGACACATGTTCACCGGTATCATTGAAACATTAGGCACGGTAACTGCCGTAGAACCTAAAGGCGGAAACTTGGATATTACTATAGAATCAATCCTTACACAAGATTTGAAAATTGATCAGAGTGTGGCTCATAATGGGGTTTGTTTAACTGTTGTTCGCCTTACCGACTTAACCTACACTGTTACCGCAATTGCAGAAACTTTAAAAAAGACCAATCTTCATAGTCTTAAAACTAATGATTCAGTAAATTTAGAACGCGCCATGATTTTGGGGTCTAGATTAGATGGCCATATCGTACAAGGCCATGTGGATCAGACAGGAGAATGTATTGATGTGCAGGAAGAAGATGGTAGCTGGGTGTTTTCTTTTAAATACGACGCAGCAAACGGCAACCCTACCATAGAGAAGGGGTCAATTACTATAGATGGAACTAGCCTCACTGTTGTTAATTCTGGCACTAATACCTTTGATGTCGCAATAATACCCTACACCTACGAACATACCCGATTCAACACCTACAAGGTAGGGACAATAGTTAATTTAGAGTTTGATGTTATTGGAAAGTATGTAGCCAAATTGATGGCCCTCAAATAAAAACTACTGTTCAAAGAAGCTTATCGAAGACCCTATCCAGCTTTCATTTACTTGATGTGAAACATTAATCATTTCTCCTTTGCTCATTCTAGTAAGATTTATGACAGGGGTCAGCTTGTTCTCCTCTTCGCTCCAAACATACAGCATACGTAATTCCACTTTTGAGTTTTTCGACGTATTCGTCTTTATCAATGGCACATATTCAACCTTTTGTTGTAAAATATAATTTTGTTTGTCTGAAATAGCATCAATAGTCTCTTGGTTTGGATGTAAATCAACACCTTGCCCTGCAAATGAGAACAAAGGTTTCAATACAAATTTTTCCAAATCTAAATCGACCGGAAAATCAGATAAATAATAAGATTTCGGAATATTCTTATACTCCAACAGAGGCATGATACATTTCGATATCATAAAAAACCAATCTGGGTGTGTTACCCATTCTACCTCTAAATCATCATTCAGGTTGAAATTGGTTTTTAAATCTTTTATACGCTCCAATTCATCATAAATAACCCTGTTGTAAATTCTATGGATAGGTGTTTTTGTACCATCTTTCATATAGAACAATTTTTTTCCTTCCTTCAGAACTTTGGTCATACAGACAATTTCTATGCCTAGGGCTTTTTTTGTTGACCAAAAATCAATTCTTGTTTTTTGCTTTTCGGGAAAAAGTTCCAGTAAAATTACATTTTCCGGCTTTTCATCACCTAAAATAACCTTCTTCACTTTATCCGTATAACTCTTTTTATCCAAGCCGTTCAGATAGTAATCGAAACCTTCTTTAGGCATATTCGGATAATGTTCCATAAACGCCTCTCCTAAAAAGGGCTGGTAAAAAAATAACGTAGGGAATGCCTGTAACTCTATTAATTGAGGAGTAATTCCACCCTGACCATCTTCACAGAGTCCGAAATCTATAGCCAAAAAATGGGGGTTACCCATCGGCACAGGTGACTGAAGTTCAGTAGGAATAAACTTTTTTCGGATTTCAGTGAAATCTATTTTCCATAATTGAGATATGATAGAATCACACGCTTTTTCAATTTCTTCTTTGACAGCTTTACTTATAAAAACCGGAGTTTCAGAAATTCTAAATGCACTAGGCTCTTTAAAGGTTTCTATTATATGTTCCAACAAGTTTTTATAGTACGATTCTTTATACGTGGCATTAAATTCTTCCCTGATTTTTGGTATCATACAGTTTGTAATTTTTGCCTGTCAATAGCTTCTGCTGCTAATTTTAAAAAAGTTGGGATAAGGGTCTTTTTGGTTTTCCAGATTTTCGTTTTGTCATCTAACTGGGTTATCATTTCGAGGTATTTTTTCTTTCCATGTCTTTTTACAATCTGATTCTTTTTTTCTTCTTTTCCAAAATAACGGAGCATTCCCTCAGCATCTGCTTCTGGGTGAAATTGCACCCCAAATATTTCATTGGAAAATCTAATGGCCATTACTGCGCGCTCTAGGGGGACATTTGGTCTGTTTTTTTCTCTACACAAAACCTTACCGTCTAGAGTATCCAACTTCCATTCTTTTGGACCCACTACTTGATAGTCTCTCGAATCTACTGCATAAAAAGGATCATTCAAGTCTTTAAACAACACCTCTTGTTCTCCGCTTTTGGTTTTATAGATCGGAAAAATACCGAATGATGTAGACCTCCTTTTGGTAACCCTCGCCACATCCCAATGCAGACACGCCAATTGAAACGAATGACAGATTAAGAAAACATGTTTCTTTTCAACCTTAGATAGGTTATGAAATAAAATTGAATCCAAAAATTCAAAATATTTAATTTCCCATTCTGCTCCTGTTTTTAAAGGGGAACCAGGCCCGCCAGAGGATACGAAAATATCATACGTATTCAAATCTGGGAGTTCTTGCCCGTTTCTTACTTCAAAAACGTCATACCGTCCTTGTACACCATCTTCCGTTAAAAATTCACCCATAAGCGTGGTAATACACCGCATTCCCTCATTAGGCTGACCAGCATTCATATCCAAAACAGCAATTTTATAAATCCCCTTCATTCTCTCTAACTAAAAATTATTCCAAGACAAATTCTATTTTGGAACCTTATTTACTATTTAACTTTTTTAAAGCCCTTTTCTTGTTTGTTCTACGATATACTTTGTGACGGCTACCAAATCATTCGTTTCGTTAAAAACGTGTAATTGCCTATCTGCACCAGTACCTGCTTCCAAAATTTGGTACACATAATTAACTTCAGACCGGCAATCCAACTCATCAACCACATCATCAATAAATTCTAATAATTCATTCATAAGCTTCGCAAAAGAAACCTCCTCTTCCTTGCCGAAATCAATCAACTTTGATTCAATTCCCCAGCGAGCTGCTCGCCATTTATTCTCATTCAACAACAATCGCCTATAATTTTTAAAGGTCTGATTCTTACGGTTCATCTTGTACAACTTCGCCACTAAGCATTGCATAAGTGCGGCAATACAAGCCACCTCATCAACAGTCATGACTACATCGCATATTCTAAATTCAATGGTTGGATAAAATGGGTGCAATCGTATATCCCACCAAATTTTCTTGCTATTATCCAAACAATTAGTCTTCACTAAAATATCAACGAACTTATCATACTCAGCCACACTAGCAAAAAAAGGAGGGATACCCGTTCTTGGAAACTTGTCGAAGACTTTACTTCGGTATGATTTGAAGCCTGTATTACGACCTTCCCAAAAAGGCGAGTTTGTAGACAATGCATATAAGTGCGGTAAAAAATACCGAACTGTGTTCAAAATTTCCAACCCTTCTTCCCTACTGGGTATGCCAACGTGCACGTGCATGCCAAAAATAAGATTTCCCCTAGCTACATCAGCCATTTCTTGAATAATGGCGTCATATCTCGGATTTGCGGTTATCAATTGTTGATCCCATTTAGAAAACGGGTGCGTTCCAGCAGCGGCAACTTTGAGTCCTTCATCATCTGCCAGTTTAATGACTTGTTGTCTTAGGTATGAAACCTCATCCTTAACCTGATGAATGTTTTCACAGATATTTGTACCCATCTCCACCATAGACTGATGCATTTCTTCCTTTATTCGTTCTTGAAGTAGAACTTTACCATCATCAACAATTTTGGACATTTGTGAACGTAATCTATACGTATCACTATCTAAAACTTGAAACTCTTCTTCAATTCCTAAGGTAAATTTATGCATGTAATTACAGTTGATTCTTAACGTTATTCACCTATTTCTTTGGTTTTACTGGCGCCTTGGTTTTGGCAGGAGCTTTCTTAACAGCTACTTTTTTAACAACAGCCTTTTTCTTTGCTGGCGCTTCCTTTTTTACCCCAACAAACTTTGCCTTATTAGCTGAACTTTTTTTTGTCGAAGCTTTCTTCACTTCTGCAGTTGTTTTTAAATTTACCTTACCAGCTTTGGGTTTTACCGGAGCAATTGAATTTCTCACAAAACCACCCCATGAAGAATTGTTCTGGTTTGGCTTATGCTTGTTAGCTTTTTCAATGGCATACTTCGCCGAATGCTCTACAATCCAATCAAAATTTTCTTGACCAACTGAATTTATATCGGCATCTGGTGCTGGATTACAAAAATCAATGGCATAGGGTACGCCGTCACGTACTGCAAACTCTACTGTGTTGAAATCGTATCCTAAGGCCTGATTTAATCTAAGCGTATAGTCATGCACCGTTTTTAATAATTTTTTACGCACTTCGCCAGTTGCTTTTATATCGCTTACATAACGTTCGTGAAAAGGTTTTCTTGGGTCATAAGGCATGATATGCACATATTTCTGCCCTAAACAATACACTCTAAAGTAATCATCAAATACAATCTCCTCCTGCAGCATCATCACCAATTGTCCGGTTTCTTCATGCTTGTTGAAAAGATCTTCAGGACTCTCTACTCGGTAAACGTTTTTCCAACCACCACCATCATGTGGTTTCATATAGGCAGGAAATCCTATATAATCGAACATGTAATTCCAATCCAATGGTGCTTTTAAGTTCCTGAACGAAGTTTCACTTGTATTGTCTGGTCTCGAATTGGAAGGCAATAACACGGTTTTTGGCACTGGTATTCCCATTTCCATTGATAAACAATTGTTGAAAAACTTCTCGTCGGCACTCCACCAAAATGGATTATTTATAACTGCCGTACCCATTAATGATGCATTTTTCAAATACGCTCGATAAAATGGAACTTCTTGAGATATTCGGTCAATGATTACGCTATATCCATAATCAATACCTTGTTGAACTTTGTCTATTTGAACTGCTTCTGCAACAATTTTGCCTTTACCCAATTCATTTACCTTGTCTATAAACGCCCATGGAAAAGTGTCTTCCATCCCAAATAATATGCCTACTTTTTTCATCATTTTACAGTGTTTTTTTTAATACTTAACCTCTATTAATATACAGTATATAACTAGCTTTGTTTGACCCTAAACCTAAATTTGATAGTCTATTTCAATTGAAATATGCGTCTAAATATTCAGGAAACATCATTTTCCATAATGGCCAATCATGGTCAATCCATTTTTTTTCATCATACCAATGCTCAATTCCTTTTCCTTTGAGGATGCCCGACATGTGTCTATTTTTATCCAAACATATATCCCAATCAGAAGTGCCCAAAACAATTTGGATATGGTCATATTTCCAACCTTGCTCATGTTGCATATATTCATCTGGGCAGTTGTAATATATTCGCATATCCTCAGATTGAGGAACCATAGAACGTATGTTAAATGCGGCACTCATTCCTATATAATGAGAAATCAAATCTGGAAACCTGAACGCTGTATTCGCTGCATGAAAACCTCCAAAACTAACTCCAGAGACAGCTATTCGATGGGTATTACCCTCTTTTTGTATATAGGGTATTAGTTCATTTTTCAAGAACTGCATGTACAATTCATAGTTATGAATCTTGGCGCCTGAATCCATATGGTCATCATAGAAAGACATCATATCAATTGTCTCGACATTATATATTTTCACTTTACCTTTTTCAATAAAGTCCATTATGGAACCGACCAAGCCGAAATCTGTATTCTGTGTAAATTGACCACCAGATGAAGGGAACATCAATATGGGATGACCCCAATGACCCGTAACCTCAATATTAATATTTCTATTCAGGGTATTGGAATAATATTGAATGTGTTCTACTTTAGCCATGTATTAAGATAAATAAAATGTTTAATAATCAACGTATTACGGCTGCAAAAAGTAATTTATTTTGAAATATGCCTACATTTATTTTTACAGATACCTATACTTGTATTTTTATACGCAATTTCCATGCAGTTTCAACTAGAGACAATTATTATTAAAGGGAGTGTATTTTCTAAAAACCTAAATCGTTTAGTGCTTTTTCGTGTTGTTGCGCCTCAGGATTATTCGAAATCTACTACAACCTTTTCTGTAGTACTGATGAACGATGGGCAAGACTATGAAGCAATGCAATTAGAGCATAGCCTATCTCAAGCTTTTGCGTCAAAAGAATTGCAGCCTTTTATTTATGTTGGAGTTTCTTGTAATGAAAATCGTATTCATGAATATGGAACTGCTTCGACAACTGACTTTAAGGGTAGGGGTGGACAGGCGTTGAAATACTCCAGATTTATCACCGAAGAATTCGTTCCTTTTCTAAAGCAAGAATTCAAAGCTTCCAAAGATGTTAATGATTGGGTCTATTGCGGTATGTCACTTGGTGGTTTATCTGCATTCGATATCGTTTACAACTATAGTACTCATTTTGCCAAGGTAGGCGTATTTAGCGGGTCATTTTGGTGGCGTAAAAAAGCTTATGTGAAAAATGACTTAAAAGACCGAAGTAGAATTGCGCTAGAAGTCATAAAAAACGGAGCATACGCTGATCATTTAAAATTCTGGTTTCAATGTGGCTCCCTAGACGAAATAGCGGATCGAAATAATAATGGGATTATTGATGCCATTGAAGACACCTTAGACGTGATAAAGGAACTAACGATAATAGGATACTCCTACCCTGGTGCTATTACCTATGTTCAAGTTGAAGGAGGTAAACATGATTTGACCACCTGGGGAAAGGTATTTCCTCAGTTTATAACTTGGGCAATGGCCAAAACTAAACCTTGATGAAAATCTTTCTTTTGTAAAGAAAATAAGCAAGGAAGCAATAGAACAATACGACACTTAAACCATATAAAAGTGATGACATTTCTAGCACCATAAAATCATGTACATATATCTTTTGAAAAAGCCAACCGTGCAAAGAGGTGTCACCCACCTTAATTTGGCCCATAATTTTACTGGTGAAACTAGATAAAAAGTAGATGACAATTGCATTGGCACCTGCATATCTAAAAATAGATCCGAATGCTATTTTCTTAACATCTGTTAGATAATATATAAACGCAAGAATCAAATTTGCCCACCCAGCGGTAACCAAAACAAAACTACTGGTCCATAATGCTTTATTGATTGGGAAAACTATATCCCAAATATGGCCTACAATCAATAAACTTCCTCCAAGTCCGACCAATAGGGTCGCTTTCTTTTCATGTTTGGAGGTTAGAATCAAACCTGTAAAAATGCCCAATAAAGAACTTGCAATTGAAGGCACCGTACTTAACAGCCCTTCTGGGTCATAGTCTGCCTTGTAACCATGTGAACCGAATATTTTCACATCAAGCCAATTCGCCAGGTTATTAGGTGCTCTGTCTAACGTAGAAACCACACCTTCCACTGGCACCAGGGTCATTAACAACCAATATCCTATTAATAAAGAAACCGTAACCCCAATTAAAGTTTTCCAGTTGAGATTCATAAATAATAGGGCTGCAAAAAAGAAGACAACCCCAATACGCTGCAATACTCCTGGGAAACGAATTTTTTCAAAATCCTTAAAAAAAGGAAAATATATCATAAATGCGCCTAGAAAAACTCCCAAGCCAATTAATTTCAACGTTCGAATGATAATCTTCTTATATACATTAGCATCTACAGTTCTATTCTCATAGGAAAAAGCTATTGAAGTACCTACAATAAATAAGAAGAAAGGAAATACTAGATCGGTTGGTGTATACCCATGCCAATCGGCATGAAGAAATGGTCTATATACATTCGACCATGTTCCTGGGGTATTCACCAAAACCATTAATAAGATAGTAGCTCCCCTAAAAATATCTACTGATAAAATTCTATCCTTTGCCATCAATATATTACAAGAGATTACCCTTTAATTGGTTCCAAGCCTTTAACAATAGTATACCTGCTACAATAGAAACAATGGTTAATACTATGGCCTGTGTGGTTCTTCCGTAAATCCAATAACCGGTTGCGAACATGATGGAATAAATAAGAACTACACCTAGTAACATTGCCGTAATACCGGCTGGCACACTCCACTTTTCCTTCGACTTAACAATATCTACAGCATCAACCTCAGCATCATTTACCACTTTAGACCACCCTGGCCCTCCGGGTTGTATTTTTATGTAAAAACTTCGCAGCGTCTCCTTTGATTCCGGCTGCGTGACAAAGGTTGCGATTAGCCAAATAAGCGTAGTCAATACCACAATAAAGATATATTCAGTCCAATCTGGGAATACCCCTGTATCCGTTGCAAAAAGGAATGCTCCAAATGGAGTTAATTTTAAGATGATTGAAATGATACCTGATGCAAACATTGCTGTGATTTCACTCCAAGAATTAATTCGCCACCAAAACCATCGTAGAATAAAAATAAGTCCGGTACCTGCTCCAAATGCCAATAACACATCAAATAATTGCAATGCATTCTGAAGCAATAAAGCCAAGGCTGCGCTAAATATCATTAGAACTACTGTTGAAATTCTACCAACTGCAACCAATTTTTTCTCAGAAGCATTTGGGTTTATCTGTTGTTTGTAAAAATCATAAACGATATAAGAAGACCCCCAATTCAACTGTGTACTAATCGTACTCATGTAAGCTGCGATAAGTGAAGCTAGAACCACCCCCAAAAGTCCGCTAGGTAGTTTTGTCAACATCGCTGAATATGCCAAATCATGTCCTAATTTATCTGGGGGTACATTTGGAAAAGCTTCTTGTATACTGGCCAAATCTGGATACACCACAATCGATGCCAAGGCAACCAAAATCCATGGCCAAGGTCGTAAGGCATAATGCATTATATTAAAAAAGAAGGTAGCCCCAATTGCATGGTTTTCATTTTTAGCTGCCAACATACGTTGCGCTATATACCCACCACCGCCTGGTTCAGCCCCAGGATACCATGAACTCCACCATTGCACTGCAAGCGGAATTATAAATAAGGTGATTAATGTTTTCTTATTACTGAAATCTGGTAGGATGTTTAATTTATCAGATACATTTTCATTAGCCATCAATGCCTTAATACCACCTACTTCTGGAATATTGACCAAATAATAGGCCGCTCCTATTGCCCCTGCCATAGCAACAAAGAACAGAAGGAAATCGGTATATACTACACCCTTAAAACCACCAAGTGCACTGAAAGTTACCGTAATCAAACCAGCACTTATAACAGTTTGCCAAGGCTCAAGCCCCAACATAATACTTCCGATTTTTATAGCTGCCAAGGTAACTGCTGACATGGTGATTACATTGAAAATAACGCCCAAATATATAGCCCTAAACTTTCTTAAAAAGCTCGCTGGCTTTCCGCCATAGCGCATTTCATAAAACTCAAGATCTGTGCTTACATTAGACTTACGCCAAAGTTTAGCATATACGAATACGGTCAACATCCCCGTAATTAAAAAACACCACCAAACCCAATTACCCGAAACACCATTAGTACGCACAATATCTGTAACTAAATTAGGAGTGTCAGTTGAAAATGTGGTTGCGACCATGGAAAGTCCCAATAACCACCAAGGCATGGTTCGCCCAGAAAGGAAAAACTCTGAAGAGCTTTTACCTGATTGTTTTGATACGTATATCCCTATGCCTAACACTAGGGAGAAGAAAACTATGATAAAAGTATAGTCTAGGGTACTGAGTTCCATAAATTGGTTTTTGGTTGATGGCTAAAGATATGTTTTTTTAAGATATTTTTGTCGCTAATACGCTAAACGTACTACGTGCTTCTATCAATGACTTCTGAAATTACCCCAACTGCCTGGATTTTTGCCTATGGGGCCGCATTTATAATCGGATTATCAAAAGCGGGGATAAAAGGAATAGCCGTTTTAAACGTTACCCTAATGGCGCTATCCTTTGGAGCAAAAGAGTCTACCGGCATGGTTGTACCGCTCCTTGTTTTGGCCGATATTTTTGCGGTTATTTATTACAATAGGTACACACAGTGGAAATATGTTTTTAAAGTACTCCCTTGGATGGTACTTGGTGTATTAATAGGCGTAGTTATCGGTAAAGACATGCCAGAGAAATTCTTTAAAATAGGCATGTCTATTATCATCATAATCACTGTTGTTATAATGTATTGGTGGGATCGTAAAAAAACGAAAACAGTACCTACCCACTGGGCTTTTGCAAGTTCTATTGGTATTATTGCAGGTATAACAACAATGGTAGGCAATCTTGCAGGTGCATTTTCTAACATCTATTTCTTGGCCATGCGTTTACCGAAAAATCATTTTATTGGCACGGCCGCTTGGCTATTTCTAATTATAAACGTTATAAAACTACCGTTTCATTTTTTTGTATGGGAGACCATTTCCTTCAACTCTTTAGCACTAAACCTAATGCTGCTACCAGGAATATTAATAGGTTTCTTTGTAGGCGTTAGATTCATTAAGTACATCAAAGAAGCTTTTTTCAGAAAGATGATTTTAGTCTTAACTGCTGTCGGTGCTGTTCTCATAATGTTCAGTTAATACTTGAGTATTATTTACTATTTTATTTCTGTTATAATAAATGCTGAGTTCAACCCATAAGTGCAACACACTTATTTTTTAGGACTTCAATTGGGTTATTATAATTAAACTTTCTAATAGGTCTGTAATTTAATAATCTTTCTACTTCCTTTATTCTTTTTTCAGTAAT
>NZ_VAUW01000037.1 GCF_005771495.1 Maribacter sp. ACAM166 | reverse complement strand
GATACTTGTACCCAGATTTCTCACATCCTTTTGTGTGACCACATTTCATATATTTAAAACCATCGTGCCATTTTATTTTCGCTAAATATGCCTTACAGGCATCATCATTTGGCAATTCTTTTACAAAGCTCAATATATTCTGTCCTTCAAATACTTTCATAAACGTTGTTTCTATTGACAACAAGATACAGAACTTAAATGACTAACTCAAAAAATTGATATTGAATGATCTGAAAATCAGGTACTTGAAGACCATATTGCTGAAGAAAAAATTGACCAAATTAATCGATTTCTAATTGAATATCATCATCGAGTTAATGGTGTAAAATCATGTTTTTTTGACTTTATCAAATACTTTGAGGATAATAACTATGAATATAACATTAAAACTGATTTTACACGAATAGGAGACTTTCAAGATGTTGTTCTTGATATCTACAAAGATAAAAATATAGCTAACAATATCTTTAGCGAATAGCTATTCTGCACGATGCTATGACCCCATACATTGAAACTTAGCCTTTATTTAAAAAAACATAACTAATCAAAAAACAATTGGAATTATTGGTAGTTTAGGCTTCATAGGTAGTCATTCTACAAATAAATTTTAGTAAGGCGGTCAAAGCACTTTCTAAAGTTAAAAAAAGTAACAGTAGGTATGCTACCGATGCTGTGGCAGATGAATAGTATCAAATAGGCGCACAAGCTATAGGGTGCCTCATATGAAAAGTATCATTGTAGGGTAAATTGCTTTATCTTACCATTACCAAAACAAACGTATGAACATCACCTCTTTTACAAAACACTTAGATTTTAATGAAGGTAAAATCATCACTAAAGTGCTATTGGAAACCTCATTTTCAAAAGAAATACGCATTCTATTAAAACAGGGGCAAGTCATGAAAGAACATAAAGCGCCTTTTCCTATTATTGTGCATTTAATACAGGGGGAAATCGATTTTGGTGTTCAAGGTGGCGTTCATGGGCTAAAGCAAGGAGATATCCTTACCTTAGACAGCAATATACCTCATGATTTAACCGCAAAAGAAGACAGTATTGTACGATTGACCCTTTCAAAACTGGACACCGCTGAGCGCGTAGAAAACGTTGTTACCAATTCATAAACAAACACGATAGCCCAAATAGCTACAGTCATTAATGCGTAGTCTATGTGGTACGTTACCCAAGATTCAAACGAACCGAAAAAATAAGCAAACACACTAAATGCACGAAGTATGAAGAAGGAAAAGGAAGAATACCTCCTGTTAAAAAGAGAGTTGGAATTCCAAAAAGTAGAAATTGAAACCCTACGGGCAGAACTTTTACTTTCAAAAGAAGAAAATACAGTTGAAAATAATAAAAAGAAACAACGGGTAGATGAATTGATTGTAACAAAAAAAGAACTTGCCCTTCAAAATGCGGAAAAACGAAAACGTGCCGAAGCGCTAATCGTTGCAAACGACGAACTGGATTTTCAGAAAGATGAAAAACAAAAACGTGCCCATGAATTATTGAGTGCTAACAATGAACTGGCCGTTCAATACCATAAAAAACAAAAACGTGCCCACGAGTTATTGAGCACCAAGAAAGAACTTTTGCTTCATAAAAAAAAGAACAAAAAATGGATTGATGAGCTCCTCATTACAAACCAAGAACTTGCCCTAAAACAGCATCAGAAGCAAGACCAAGATGACGAGTTAGTGATTTTACACAAAGAACTTGCCTTGCAATATGATGAAAAAAGAATATTAGCATCTGAACTAACCATGGCCTACGCTGACCTCATAAAAACCGAGGAATCATTACGAAAGCATATCGAAGGATTGGAGTATATGATATTTATGATTTCCCATAGGGTAAGGCAACCTATCGC
Source organism: Maribacter sp. ACAM166 (assembly GCF_005771495.1). GTDB lineage: Bacteria > Bacteroidota > Bacteroidia > Flavobacteriales > Flavobacteriaceae > Maribacter. The sequence goes on along the minus strand of NZ_VAUW01000037.1, from coordinate 42,154 downwards.
ACAGATTTTGGGCATCTCTAACCTGCTGGACGAATCCATAGATTATTCAACGGACGAATTGAAAAAGATTGTTGGGTTTTTAAAACCTTCGGCAATTAACTTGGATAATCTCACCAAGGAATTCACCGACCTTATGAATAAAATTTCAACACAGAAAACAGGGTATGGTCCCACCCAAATAGTTGACCCTACACCTACCCAGCACATCCCTAAAAATAGGAAATGAAGAATATCACATCTAGAGAAGATATCAGCGTACTAGTACACACCTTTTACGGTAAAATACGGCAAGATTCGTTGCTAGGCCCAATTTTCAATGGTCATATCACAGACGAGCAATGGCCTGCACACCTCAGTAAGCTTACTGATTTTTGGGAATCTAACCTTTTTGGTCTTCGCACCTTTAGAGGGAGTCCTTCTGCCAAACACGTCAATGTTGATAAGAACCTTAATCACACCATAGAACAGACCCATTTTGCGAAATGGCTACAACTTTGGTTTGAAACAATTGACGAACTATACGAAGGTGAATTGGCAACCAAAGCAAAGGATATGGCCCGCAGAATGTCTACAGGACAATATATTCACATCTGGCAGAACCGCCCAGAGGAATATAAGAAAGGATAGCCGCTACCTAAGCACGAACGAAAAGAGGCTATTAAACAATGCAAAATACAATACCTAATCACCAAAGTCGCACTGCTACTCACGGTAGTACTTATCAGTTTGTGTTCCAAGAACATAAGAATTTCATCCCTTTTTCTGCAGACAGCATGATAATATGAATTGCAGAATTAGAAATCGACACCGCCACCTTGATACATACTTGGCTCTCTTAAAAGAAGCGTCAGAAGCTTCGGTACGGTTAGAACTTGGCTTGGGTAATTTGCATTTACCCAATGTTTGAAAAAGAACAGCCTACTTAGATAAAATTAGTAGAAATATATGCGGATAAAGAGGCGTATGAATCGCACCTTCAACCCCACATTTTATAAAATATAAACAAATAGGACTACCATGGTCAACTCATTAAATAAGATAGAAATGAAGGTTATTCATTCATTAAACATGCCCGAACTATTTCAAAAATTGAGTTTTAATTAAAAGAAATCCCCTAAAAAAGTACTGTGAATAATCTCGCCCTATCTATTTTTTTGATTATGAAAGTAAAGAGATTCAAAACCTAATTGCAGAGATTAAGAAGCCCTCTCTTTCTAAAAAACAAATAAAAAAACAGCTTTATTTAAATGTTCGTGATTCATCGAGGTATAGTTTCTAAAAAGAGACGTACAGGGCTAGTTAAATTACAAATAGAATATAAGGCTATTGTATTTATTTCCTGCCTACGAGCTATTGGCATCTCTGCAATAATTCACTTGGCTAAAGTCAAAAATCAGATCGGTGCAGAACTCCTGATTGAATAATTCGAGACCAACGAACTTACCAATCATGGAATGGTAGATGCCTACATCAACACTACATGGTTAAAACTTTCTCCTGCCTTCAATACTTCAATGTGTACCATGTTCACCATTGCGCCTTTAGATTTTTACGGAGAAAATGATTCCGTTTTTCAGGAATACAACAAAAAAGGGAACCTGTTCATGGAATATCTTGAAGATTATGGCTGTTTTGAAGATGTGCCTATTGAATTTATGGTAAAAATGAACGAGAACATTACACTCCTATTTTTGATGCCGTTCCAAACCAAACGGAGTTCGAATTATAGGTTTTAGTAACTATCAATTGCTAAATACTATATAAACCTTGCTTGGCACTGCCCAAATTCCGTACCTTGAGTATCGGCAATTTAAAATCAAATTAGTATGGAACGCATCACCAATCCAGATTCTGGCAGTCAACGCAGAATGGGTAATAATTATGTCATTTCTCAAAAAGAAATTGAGCAGTTTCATGAACTCGGTTACATTGTACTTAATGATGTGTTGACAGAAAAAGAGATGCAGTTTCTAGACCCTTGGTTCGACCATTTTGTAACAGGCGAGGAAGCTGAGGCCATGAAAAAAGACTTTTGTGATATGTCACAACCCTATGGCACCCCTATGGAAGAGTTTCAATTGGTAAACGCAATGTTGCCCGGCACCTACCGTAAAGAATTAGCGAATAATATCTACCATGAAATCACCCAACATATTGCCAACCAGTTATACCAAGTGGGTACATCGGCCATGGATTATGAGCAGTTTTTAGCTAAAAAACCAAGTAAAAAAGGAGCTGAATTCGCCATGCACCAAGATTTAGGCTATTGGCCTAAAACTAAAAACACCTGGACCGCCACATTCTCTCTCGCCCTCACAGATTCTGACCTTATCAACGGCTGTTTACAGGTACTACCGGGAACCAACACAGAGCCCGAACTACGTAAACATTTTCCAAAATCATATGGCAGCACTAAAAAGGATGCCGGAGTATCTAGAGATGAAAGTCACACATTGGTCATTGAAGAACGCCCAGATGATAAGATTGTGTACCTGCCCGTTAAAAGAGGCAGTATCACGATACATGACGAACGTATTGTACATGGCTCTGCAGGGAACGAATCTAAAGAATGGCGTAAAACTTATGTTGCCGCTTATAGAGATGTCGAAACCATTGCAAAAGAACGTGCTATTGGCTTTACCCATTCCCATAATGATATAGTGGATTGGGATCGTATTATTAAGTAAATGATTTGTTTATTCAATACGTTCAATACACACACATTTAAATTCTATATTCCTTGAAAAAATACCTCTTGTTTTTATGCTGTCTACTCTGTACTATCTTCCTTTTCAGTCAAGAACCCATGGAATGGAATCCATATTACAAATTACAACTAAGTGACTACCAATCGCCAGAATCAGAAATTAGACAAGAGCTTACCTCCTATTCCATTTATTCGGGCTCTAAAATTGATTTTAGTTTTAACATGAGCGCGGTGTCTTTTATGTTCACTAAGAATTTCAACAGTAAAATTAAGGCAGTTTTTCAGAAAAACTTGGCGGTATTGATTGCGCCAGACACGCTTACCGCAAACCAATTGGTTCGATTTGGACGCTATGATTTTGATTTGGTCGAACTATACTCCAGAAAAATACGAAAGAAGATTTATAATGAAAAAGGTGCCTTTACCGATGCTAAATTTTTTCAACCTATTTTCAATGCGCTTCAGGAAGAGATGAATACAGTGAGTGCCCAAGTTTTTAAGGCCACAGATATTGGCAAAAACTCGGTACTATTGCAACAGGAACATGATAAGGTGTTGCAACAAATAAATGCCTTGTCCGATTTTTGTGCGAACTGTAAACCTTCTAAGTCAAGAGAGTAGGCACTACTAATACTTGCTGTCAGAGCTGTGTTTTTTACATTTTGATTCGCAACTTCCAGTAACTTTACGAGGTGGTCGCTGAGCCTACCAAGAAGGAAAGTATCAAGAACCTTACATGTTCCAATCCTGTTCTCGATACATTTTCTTGTAGAAAACACTCGAACTGACAATCCTTACCTACCAGACAAAACACCTATTCTTCAATTATTTCATTGAAAAATATAGTGTACTTCGGCAAAGCTCAGCAGAACAATCGAGAACCTTGCATGTTCCAATCCTGTTCTCAATACATTTTCTTGCAGAAAACACTCGAACTAATAATTCGTTCATCATCTAATCTGGTTCGCAATTTCTAAGTACCAATTCAGTTACCAAAATATACAATTGGGTCATTTTGATTTCTAAGACCTACAGCAAATTAACATCTTTGGGGCAACACAAAACCAACCGACCATGGAAAATACGATTAAAATATTCATCTACATACATGCCTTTTTTGGCGGTGTTGGGCTTATCACCGGCATCGGCAGTATCGTAGTAAAAAAAGGCAATTTAAACCATAAACGATTAGGTAAATGGTTTTCATGGTCGATGATCATAAGCTCGGCCATATCTTTAGTGGTAGCGAGAATGCCCAACCATATCAACACCTTTTTATTTTTAATTGGTATTTTCACTATTTATATGGTGTTGGCAGGCAATAGGGCATTGACCTTTAAATCGGTCAAAAAAACAGAAGCGAACCTTATTGATAAGCTAGTTTCGGGTACAATGGCGATAAGCGCCTTGCTCATGATCGGGTTTGGAGTCAACGGACTATTACATTCCCAATCCCAAAGTATCCTGTTCTTATTTTTTGGGCTTTTCGGCATATTCTTGCCGTACGGCGACTATAAATTGTTTACCAAAACTTTGAAAAACAGAAAACTATGGCTCATTAACCACTTGAGTAGAATGCTAGGAGCCTTAATCGCCTCGATAACTGCGTTCTTAGTCGCGGGTATGAAATACGACAATCTATTAGCATGGATGATTCCAACTGTATTAGGAACAGTCTATATCATCTACTGGATTAAAAAAGTAAAAGGAAAAATCAAGCCGAGAACAGCTCAATAAAAAACGAACTTATTTCTTCAAATCCATTTTCTCTGCAAAATAATCACAGAAATCTTTCATTGTAGCGGTCATTTTATCATCTTGTGTGGCCTTTAAAAAAGATTCAGATAAAGAAACCAATGTTTGATGAAAAAAGGTTTTCATTTCATCAACAGGCATATCCTTGGTCCAAAGGTCAATTTTTAATGATTCTTGGTTCTTACTGTCCCACACGGATAACAACATCGCTTTTGCCTCCTCATTGTCGATACCTCCATCTTGAGCAGACCAGTTCAACGTTTCAGGAATTCTATTTTCATCCAATCCTACGCGCAATGTAATTTCTGATGTATGTAAATCTGCCATTTAATTTCTAGGTTTGTAATTTGATTTCTTAAATATTTCTTCCGCAGGCATGGTCAATACCTGTTTTAGGGTCACGGTATTATTTTTCATAAACGACCGAACAATTTGCCAACCCACATATCTGCCCAATCTACCTGGTGATTCATTGTCAAGCTCCAATCCGAATTTTGAAAAAGGTGCGGGCTCCAAGAATCTTTGATTCAATTTATTATCCGTGCTATATAAATATTCGTTTTCAATGAAATTACGCCATATCGGTTCTTCATTCGCAATAGCCCAATCCATATCCACTTTGGAAAATCCGATTCTTTTACGGGCCTCTACATTCGGCATCAATTTGTCTTTTACATACAATTCTTTGCCAAAATAAATCATTCGTGCTAAAAACGTTCTGTCTCTTGGGCGTGGCACCACTTGCTTGGCAAAGGCACTTGCCACATCACTAACCAAATAATTACGATCTAGAGTTTGTGCTATATAGCGTTGAAAACCGCCGTAATATTTATGTTCAGAACCCAAGTAATTGTCAAGACTTACAAATAGCAAGCTATCGGTTAGAATAATTCTGTTGTTATAATCCACATCATTGGTTACGGTAATGATATTTGGTGCCGTATATTCTGGGAAATAATAGGCAACATGTTTGAACAGTTGTATTAACCCTTCTTCCTCAACTTCAAAACTACGGAAGGCATTCCCCACTTCTTGAAATAATTCAATTTGAAGTGAATCTTCCATTTTAGCAATCCAAACACTATCGGGCGCCGGAAAAAGATAAGGATACACCTTACGCAGAGCCGGTAAGCCTTCTTCCCCTGCCGATGCAAATTCACGATCAAAACGCGAAATTCTTAGGTCAATCGGTATAGCGGCTATTTCCTCTTCTACCTTTTCACTAGTATTACAGCTAAAAAATATCAAGAAAACTGATAATAGTATAAAAATAGGTTTGACCCTGCTAAGTATTTTACAATACATTTTATTATTCACGGTGTTCAACTTATTTTTAAGGCAAAGTTAATTTATTTAAATAAATAATCGGAGCGGTATGCAAACTGAAAAGGTAATTGACCACATTGTTGATTGGTTAAAGGATTATGCCACGAATGCCAAACAAAAAGGTTTTGTCATTGGTATATCGGGTGGTATTGACTCTGCGGTCACTTCTACCCTATGTGCAAAAGCAGGATTAGACCTATTATGCTTAGAAATGCCAATTCACCAGGCACCCAATCAATCTGATCGTGCATCAAGACATATTGAATGGTTACAGAATAATTTCAAGAACGTTACTAGACGTCAAATAAACCTAACTCCTGTATTTGATAACCTTGTAGCTGCATTCCCAACGGTAGAAAAGGAAGAAGAGCGTTTTATGTCTTTGGCGAATACCAGAGCTAGACTTCGCATGACCAGCCTGTATTATTTTGCAGCGCTAGAACGTTACCTCGTTGCTGGCACCGGTAATAAAGTAGAGGATTTTGGTGTTGGTTTTTATACTAAATATGGTGATGGAGGTGTAGACCTAAGTCCCATAGCAGATTTGATGAAAACCGAAGTATATGAAATCGCAATACAATTAGGCATCAATGATGAAGTTATAAAGGCAGCGCCTACCGACGGACTTTGGGGTGATGACAGAACCGATGAAGACCAAATTGGCGCATCATACCCTGAGTTGGAATGGGCCATGAATTTGAAAGATGAAGGTTGTGTTATAGGGGATTTCGAGGGAAGACAAAAAGAGGTGTTTTCCATCTTCGTAAAGCTAAACACAATGAACCAACATAAGATGTTACCGATACCTGTTTGTGAAATTCCCAAAGACCTTAAATAACAACTCAACTAATAATCAGGCAATTAAGTCGAAAACAAATTGAAAAATAATTCAATAGCTTAAAAAAGTGCATTTTTGATTTCTAATTTAAAATTTTAAGTCTTACATTGCATGTGGTCTTTTTAGACAATGGTAGGTTTTTAAAATCTATAAAAATCCAACGTTCTATGATTAAAGTTTTAATAGCTGATAACCACCCTATAATAAGATTGGGAGTTAGAAAGGTTCTAGAATCTGTAGAGGGTTTTGAACTGATAGATGAGGTGGCTACCACCGAAGAACTTTTCGAAAAACTTAAAGACACAACGCCCGATGTTGTGATGCTAGAAATGGATATTCCAGAAATAAACGGAATAGCAGCATTACGAAAAATAAAAAAAGAATACGCAGACGTTAAAGTACTCATGTACAGTGGTCAATCTGAAGATGTATATGCTTTAAGTGCCATTAGAGCTGGTGCATTCGGTTATTTATCCAAATCATCAGGACTAGAATATGTTACAGCGGCCGTAACTAAAGTAAGTGAAGGGAGCATGTTCATTACCAATGAATTGGCACAACGTCTTGCTTTTGATGAAGGAACGAAGAAACCAAGAAGATTCTTTAGAAAATTGTCTACTAGAGAAATAGAAGTATTAAAGCTTTTAGCTAGTGGCAAACGAAATAAGGAAGTTGCTATAGGGTTAAATCTTAACGAAAAAACGGTAAGTACTTATAAAGCACGTTTAATGAAAAAATTGAATGTTGATAATATGGTAGATTTATTACAACAAGCTAAAGCGCTTGAATTATACTAAATTGTTACAACTGTCAAAAAATAAAAAATACCCGCCAATGGTGGGTATTTTTTATTTAAATCTTTTTTTATAGTCTAAGACAATACTCTATTCAGTTTTTGATTCAAAAGCTTGTTCAATTGAATATAGTTCATAATTTCTTCTATAGCTTCATGATTATCTGTAGATAAATCTTCCGTAGTTTGCTGTAAAGCACCCATCCTTTTTTTAATTAGAAAACAACGCAACGTCAAAATGGTCTCACTTACCAACTGTGATATACCTATTTCCTTTTTCTTCGGATAGATTTCCTTACTTTCCCAATTATGTAGCATGTACCGTTCCTCTTCCATCAATATAGAAGAAATCTGATTTGCCATTTCTTGGTCAAGACCATTCACAAATGTAGTTATAGAAAATTCTTTTTCTTCGTTCAGTGCCTCTATCAACTTATAATACATTTTTCGAAAATCGTCATTGGCCAGTTCAATCTCATCTTCTTGAAGGTCTAAATAAATTTTCTCATACACTTTAATTTCAGATGACTCAGGTTCCAATATCAAATCGCCCGCTTCATTTTCTTTCAGTACAAGATCTTCAAATTGTTCCTTTTGATCTCCGTAGAGCATTAATGATTCAATGATCTTTCGTTCCAACATATATTGCACATCAACTTTTTCAGGCTCGCTTTCAGTACGCACCACCTCAAAAGCCTTCTGCTCCTCTTGTTGTACTTTTCTTACATCTGATGCGCCCTTTTTATCTATCTGCGCTAAGGTGTTGAACAAAACAGCCTCAGATACATTCATAATCTTAGCACACTCTTGTATATAAATTTCCTTTTGTATTCGATCCGGAATCTTAGCGATACTGTTTACAATATCCCGTACCGTATCTGCCCTTTTAATAGGATCGTTAGATGCTTCTTCTACTAATAAGGATGCTTTAAACTGAATAAAATCTTTAGCGTTTTCCGCTAAATAGGAAACTATATCTTCTAATTCATTGTTCTTGGCAAAACTGTCTGGATCCTCACCTTGGGGGAACGTACAGACGCGAACGTTCATACCTTGTTCCAAGATTAAATCTATACCTCGTAACGAAGCCCTTAATCCGGCAGCATCCCCATCGAACAAAACAGTAATGTTTTTCGTCAATCGGTTAACTAGTCGAATCTGTTCTGGGGTCAAGGCCGTACCACTCGACGAAACTACATTATGAATACCTCTTTGATACAACTGAATAACATCGGTATAACCTTCAACCAAATAACAATTATCCTCTTTGGCTATAGCCTGTTTGGCATGGTAGATTCCGTAAAGCACTTTACTCTTATGGTAAATATCGCTTTCTGGCGAGTTGAGGTATTTGGCCGCTTTTTTATCATTGGTTAAAATACGCCCTCCGAAACCTAACACCCTTCCGCTCAAAGAATGGATTGGGAACATCACCCGACCTTTAAAACGATCAAATTTTCTTGGACTATTCGGATTATTAGCATCTTCCTTAACAATGGTAAGTCCCGTTTTTTCTAAATAATCCAATTTATACCCTTTGTCCAGCGCAGCTGTTGTAAAACCGTCCCATTGATCCAAACAATACCCTAATTCAAATTTATTAATGGTATCAGAAGTGAAACCACGTTCCTTAAAATAACTTAGACCGATAGCCTTACCCAACTCCGTATTCCAAAGCATTTCCTTAAAATGGGTTTGGGCGAATTCAGACACCAAATACATGCTTTCACGCTCATTGGCTTGTTCTTTATCTTCGTTAGACTGCTCTGTTTCCTCTACTTCAATCGTGTATTTTTTGGCCAGGTATTTTATAGCCTCAGGATAAGTAAAGTGCTCATGTTCCATTAAGAATGCCACGACATTACCGCCTTTTCCACTACTAAAATCTTTCCAAATTTGCTTTACAGGAGATACCATAAAACTAGGTGAACGCTCATCGGTAAACGGACTCAACCCCTTAAAATTGGAACCTGATTTCTTTAACTGCACGAAATCACCGATTACCTCTTCTAATCGAGTAGTTTCATAAACTTGATCAATAGTGTTTTTTGAAATCATTTAGGTATCCCTCAACCCCTCCTAAGGAGGGAAGTTTTATTTGTTGTCAATAAAAGTTAAATATATTAAAATTAATGCGGTTGATATGTTAAGAGAAGGCTAGAATCGCTATTTAATAACTTCGAACAAGGCTCATTTTATTTACTTAAATTAGGGTTTCAAATGTATCAATACTATATGATTCTTTTCTTTGGAACTCGACCCGGAAAGCAGGAAAGTAAGCAACTTATTCATAGTTCGTGTACTTATTGCCATCAACAAGGAACGTTAATGGCAGTAACTCAGCGTAACTATGTACATTTCTTTTGGATAAAGTTTTTCAAAATTTCTACCATAACAACTGTGCAATGCATGCACTGTAAACGTGCGTTTTACGAAAACGAGTTCACAAGTGAAATAAAAAGTGCTGTAAAAAATAAATAAACGTTGTGACACTTATGTTTCTGGATAAATCAGTTCCCGATTAAGATAACTGATTTTCTTCAGGTGAGACAGGTATTGGCCTATTTACCCCCTATAATGAAAAGAGGCCCAATTATGGACCTCTTTTCATTATAGGGACATTTAATTGATTTCATTCACTGCTATGGCATATTTGGTTCTTCTCCTGAAGTATTAAAATTCGATACTAAAACTGAAAAATCTTCAAGTCCAATGGAATTATCACCATTAAAATCTGACCTAGCATCGTAACCAGTTTCTCCCAAGTCCAACCCAAAGACCGAAACCAATATGGAGAAGTCCTCTAAACCTATCGTATTGTCTTCATTTGCATCGCCCATTAATAATTCTCCAATAGTGACCGCATTAGCACCTGCCTCCAAAGTCACAGTTTGTAAAACTTGTAAGGAATTTGGATACTTAACCGCTAATTGATAGGTCCCTGGGACAATAGTATTAACTGTTCCATCAATTGTCATAGTACCTGCTGCATCAGCGGTCGCCGTTACGTCATAAACCGCTGTTGTTGAACCAACATCATATAATTTAACGCTATAATCCCCGCTATGATTCGTTCTGGATTGCAAGGTTGCGGATATGTTGATATCTGCAGTTGTTCCTGCACAAGGCGGATCAACTTTTAATACCAGCACATTAGATGTTCTGCTCACTTGTTGATCAACGGCATAAGGTGTATTTGACACCACAGCAACAATATAATTCAGTCCTCCGTTAGGAGTACCTGTTGCTCCAACAGTTTCCAGTAGTGTTACCGGTATCTGCACAGTTCCTCCAGACCCAATAACACCAGTATACAGTGCTTTTGCCATGGCTTCGTTGGCATAATAGGTTTCATCAGGCACATTAAATGGTGGCTCCCCTGATTGAATATACAAACGACTGTCCATTACAAGTAATGAAACATTAGCACCAGGTGTTCCGCTCACCTCAATTGTTTGAGTGGGCGTTTCCACACATGACGGTGATACCGGAATACCTACCACCGCAATTGAAGGCGTTGCCAAGGCATTTGGGGCTACTACAGCCTGTCCGCCACCAAGACTTCCATCCTCGTATATTGTAGATACCAAGGTTGAGCCATCACTAAAGGTTATTGTAATTGTCGCCCCGATTAACTCAAAACCAGATACGGAACCTGCACCGCCCGCTCCCGGGACATCCTTAATACTATTTGGATCAATATCTACCGTAAAATCAAACTTTTCGGTAGGGTCAAAATCGGTAAAACTCATTCCCATGATATCATAGCCTCCATTTCGCGGTCCGGAAAACGGATTCACACAAGGGTTAGCCGGGCTTATAAAACCAACAGCTGCACCGCCATTATTAGCAGTAAGACAACTTGCAGTAGCATCTCCACCTGTTCCAACCGGGTCAAAAACATTATCTGGCAAAATACCCGTACTAATATCTATATTTATTCCTGTTATTTGAACATTACCGGTAGAGTTATTGGTGAGCTGAAGGCTACTCCCGCCATACGTACTCGCCCCGAGTGGGCCACCAGGGGTGATTTCAAGAAGCGCTGAAGGGTTACCGGATGCAGGCATATCTACCACATTCCAAATAAAATCAACTTGTGAGCTTAAAGAAGGTGCACACGCATCTGCAGCGGTTACGGTAACATTATAAGGGCTGTTATCTGCTGCTCCTGGAAATCCTCCAGTTTCTTGTTGAGATTCAGGAAAACCATCTAAATCTGTACCAGTGTAATTAGGCCCATCTACCTTATACATTGCAATTCTGTCAATGGCATGACCCGAAGACCTTTCCGAAATCTCCATTGTATAGGTTCCCGGATTAACGAACCAAACATAAATATTGTGAACATCATTGTCACTAGTGAATGCTTCCCATTGGTAAACTTCAGATTGCCCTCCAGCTAAATACGTTTTAAAATACCCGTTACTACCCGATCCATTAGGTGTAGTCCCGCTAGTTATTCTGGAACTCCCAATTGGAAAAACAATTTCGGATTGCGGCCCTTGTAAATTGGTGATGATTTGTGCTTCTGTTCCCAGAGCTCCTGCTGAATTATCCGTTCCAAAAAACCAAACATCGTTATTATTTGCAAAACGTAACCAACTATCATTCTCATCAGCGGAAGTGGGACCGCTATAAAAACTATTCCAAATCAAACGATAAACACCTGTAGTAGTTATGTTAATCTCATAAGGTATTGTTCCACCCTTTTGCTGACCAAGACTATTGGTCCCGCCAAGAATTCCTGTTTCGCCGTCAAGATTAGTTATTGACCAGTTTGGTACTAAATTGCCGGATTCCGCCTCTATTATTACAATGCCATCTTCTTCAATAAAAGCACCTTCAGTTCCTGTACCTGTTCCTTGTAATATGGTACCGGTAATTAGTCCCGTAGTTGGATCTATATTTAAAGTAGGAGGCAATCCTGTTGCCGAAAACGTAATATCCCCACATTCATCCAAATCGTCATCAGAGGCAATTACTTGCAAGCCAACCACATCCCCTTCTATACTCTGTTGTATCCCGGGATTGATTACAAGAGGCGGTGAATTCGTTGTTGATATCGTACCTCCCAAAATTTCAATAGCTTTTATATTAGGGTTTTCGATACCTTGTAAAAAATCAATATCTAAATTACCATCAGCCACAGTTACATTAAATGTTTCTACTCCGGCCGTATTCCAACCATAAGTTGCTGTTTGATCAAAATCATCCAGTACAAGATTTCCTTCAATTTCTACATCAAACAAACGAATTCCGTTGGTTTGTGCTCCTGTCCAGACTTCGGCAAAAATTAAATTTACCGTATAATCGCCGTTAGGAACAGTGAAATTCCATTGCATATTGTCCGGATTTGCAACATTACTGTAACGCTCTGTTGCAAATACGTTATCAGGGTAACCCGTATTATTAGTGCCTGTAAAATTTGCAACCCCAAAAGTAATATCAGCTGCCGGCGAAACAAGATTTATATACGTTGATGGCGTACCGGTGTTGGCAGTGCCATTGGCGGTTACCACAGCTTGATCTTCAGTCCAATCAGGATTCGGCCCGTCCGTTGCGGTCACTAGAGCTCCTCCGGTATTGATACGAAATAAAACATCCGCTACACCCGCACCGGATATCAGGGAAACCACTGAGGTTGAACCATCGTCATAAGTCAATGTAAGGGATGCAGATTCTCCTTCGGCCGCCCCTGTATGATTTACTACAATATTTGTAGTTTCTCCAGGACCAATCAGTAAAAATGATGCATCGGTTACAATCGTAAAGGCTGCCGCATTGGCACCAGTCAATTGAGCATCTGTTATAATAATCCCTACATTTCCGCCCGTATTAGAAACAGGAACATTTAAGCCACCTCCGGTTGGAACCGATTCAGATGCCGAAACCACTAGCTGGCTGGCTGTAAGCACTGCTCCTGTCGGATTATCGCTTCCGTAGAATTCCATATTTTTCATTTTTCCACCGCCTCCTTTGGAATTGGAGCCAGCAACCACATGAATTCCATCTCCGGAAACAATTGCCTGTGTTCCGTGGCGTTCTGTAATTAAACTTACTTTTGTTGTCCAGTTTCCTGTTGAGGGGTTATATGCCTGGGTTGTATTTACAGCATCGTTTATTACAGTCCCATCTAACTCATTTTCAATTTCACCACCAATGAGATACAATTCATTTTGCAGAACGGCAACCGAAGCTGCAGCCCTTGGTCTAAAGTCTGTTGTCACAGGCAAAGTAGACCAGTTACCCGAAGTAAAGTTATAAACATCTACCTCAGCAATAAGTGGTTGAAATACACCTCCCGTACCACCGGAAAGCCTTCCGCCGGCGACATATAAATTATCTCCAATAACGGCAGCATGGAAATGATCTCTTGCCCTGGGAGCATCCGTTAACGTAGTCCATACCCCGGTTACAGGATCAAATTCATCAAACCATGTTCCGTAACCCCCATCGTGGCCATCATTGTTTCCAGCTATGATATAAAACTTATCATTATAAACTACTAAACCTGCAGATCCTCTTTTTCTTGCTGTAGGTATTTCAGGGCCCTTAATCCAAACATCCTCCACCGGGTTATAGGCATAAACATTATCCGCCGGAACTTCATTAGGAAAAGTATTGGTTTTAAAAGCACCAATGACCCAAATCAATCCTTTGTGTTCCAGTGCCTGGAAATGGTTAAACTCCTGAGGAGCAGAATTGGATATTGTGCTCCAAGTCTTAGCCTGGTAATTATAAACATCCAGACTGGTTGAATTTTCTCTTCCGCCAAACAAATAGAATTTATCCCCGGCCTGTACAAAAGAACATTCATGCCTTGCTGTATAAGCTTCATCATCAGTTTGATTGGTCCAAAGGTCTCCAATTGTTCCTGTAGTAACTGTCCAGATGAAATTAAATGTAATTTGATCGGTAGAATCAGCATCGGAATCATCTGCTGTTACTGTCACTTCATAAGGACTGGCCACATTAGCGTCTGGACTTATGGTACCATATATATTGCCATTGGTTGGTTCAATAAATACGCCTGGAGGCAACCCTGTTGCAGAATATTGAATATTACCATCTCCTCCCTGCACTACGGCTACTAGGGAACCATCTAACGCCTCGCCTGCGCTGTTGGTTTGATTAGATACTGTAGTATCCCATGTAATTGGATTTCCGCCTCCACCTGTCTGATTTAGAATGGCGATTGCAGACACTTTTGCATTATTGGTAACTGTGGTAAATACAATATTTAATATCCCATCAGTAACAGTTACCGGAAATAATTTGACTACAGCGTTTCCAGGCCCAACGTCAGCAAAAATGTCATAATTGGTCAATTCTTCGGCTCCGCCTTCAATATTAACATTAAATACACGACTTCCAACACCACCTGCAGAACCACCTCCCGATAAACCAAAATAGACTTCAGCAAAATGTAGTTCTATTGTATAATCGCCGTTGGCAACAGCCAAATCATAACTGAAATCTCCAAATCGTTCTGTTTGGTAAAGTAAATCATCTGTTGTATTACCAATCGCCTGAGCAGTATTTGCGTAAAGACCTCCACCAGTAAAATAATTATCGGCTTCCCAAACATCGCTATTGCCATCCGTATAATTAGACCCATTTGAATTTACCCGAAATAAAGCAACTGCCTCTTCGAGTACTTCTACATTAAAAATTTGTTCAATAAATAAATTATTACCATCGGTAGCACGAACAGTAATAGCACTTGTTTCGGCTGTTGAAGGAAAGGTAATATCGAGCGTATTTCCGGTTACACTTGCACCAATAGCGGGATTTGAGTTGTTCTCCACACTGTAAGTTAAACCAGCGTTACCTCCGTCATCACTAAAATAATTATCCAGATTAAAAGTAGTAGGTGTAGCACCAATAATTACACTTAGATCAGGTATTTGTTGTTGAATTGTGGGCTGGCTACCTTGAACATAAAGGTAATCCCAGCTACCTTCCAGTTCTACACCTGGCGTATATGAGCTACCTATGAAACCAACGGTCAATATGCTACCAGTATTCTGAATTGCGTTAAGGACAGCGCCTTGAGCTGTAATTGTGCCTAATTCTTGAAAAGGAGTAGCACCATCAAAAGAATATAATAAAGATACTTGTCCTGTAACTGAGTTAACGGCAAAGCGCATGACCACATCATTGGACGGACGGTTTCCGGTCGGAATTGTTAAACTAAGAGCTGTACCACTTTGTGGTGAATCACCAATCTCCTGAATAGCTTCCAAACCATTTTGAGTGATCACAAATTTAATAAAGTTACTTTGTGTACCGTCTCCAATAAATAGACCTAGTTCACCAAGGGCTGGGGCACTGGACCCGTAAAGTTGCAATGGGTCGTCGAAATTAAACAAACGACCCTCCACAAGAAATGCAGAAGTACTTTGATCTACATTTACCCCATACTGAAATGCTTTTTCCTGATCATTAGCACTTCCGTCTGCCGTTCCCGAAGTCATTTGTATAGTCATAGCCCCCACTGCACCCCCAAGAATATCATTAGGGTTCGGACCTGCATCTACCACGTCCAGCCAATTAAGCCAGTTCGGGTTGGCATCCCCATTATTCATAAGACCGGTAAACCCAAGACCTAGATATCCTTTAAATGAGAAATCCGATAATAGTTCATTTATTACAGGCAGGTCAAACGCATCACTACCGCTATCAGTAGGGTCACCTAATTGTAAAGGGTCTACTGAGTCAGGAATACCATCATTATCGTCATCCGTATCATTCAAATCAGAAACCAAAGTACCGCCTGCTGCTTTGTCAAAATCACTTGGTTGATCTCCACCATTACATATATCCGAACCGCTTTCAATTTCATCCTTGTTAGTATAGCCGTCACCATCATTATCTGCATTTTCATCATACCCAGTTTCCCCAGGCAGGATGCAAATCACAAAATCCTGAGGTTCCAATACCCTGATATTGTTATCATAAGAAGCAATCCAAATGGTACCTGGGAAAAAATCCGAATCACTATTACAGGTAATACCAAGTACATTGTTACCTAGGTTAGTAGCAAAATTTTGAGTCAATGTATTGAGCGTATTGTTAGCATTGAGTTGCACCCTCCAGATGCTCCCTCCTTTTCCAGCTATTAAATCCCCCTGCATAGCACCTCCAAAGTTAGAAGCCGTGTATTCATCTATACCATTAGTATTATTACCCCAGGTTGTAATATTCACATCATCAGGACCATCAGGATTAGAGCCACTAGGTGAACGCCAGTCGCCTTCAACCGCATTTGAAGATTGAACAGGTGGCCAGTCAGCGGGTAATCCTAAATTAGGATTTGTAGTGGAACCAGGGGTAGAGCCATCAGGATCGTATTTTTGTGTCCTGAAAATCGCTCCTGTTGTATTATTTATTGAAGGATTTGTGTATAAACCCGCACCGGAAGGATTGGCCCGTATAGGTGTAGGATGGCCTCCATAAAAACTACCAAAAACATAATTCTGTATATCATCGGTGACAATGGTTAAGTGATCTTTGTTATCCACTTGCTCCCCATCTGCGGTTGGCGAACTACTACCGGGCTCACCAGAAAGATAGTTATTGGTAACTAATGAATTACTACTACCATCAAGTAAGCCTTCGTTTTCAGGTAAACCTCCCCATCCACCATTGGCTCCGTTATCTGTAACAAAAACCTTACCGTCCTGTGTAACGACAAGATCGTAGCTATTCCTGTATCCTGGAGAAAAAATTTGAATAGGACCTCCTGGCACAATCTTTGCTTGATTTAAACCGTCGTTCCCACCAAAAGGATCATTAACGTCAATCCCAGTATAACCCATAGCATTAGGATCAATTGGTCCAAGATTATTTCTTGTAGGATCATCAACGGTTGGGAGATCATATATATAATTTCTAACACCATCATTGTCAATTGGCATTGTTTCCAGCATGGTCAGGTTAACCGACAAAATGGCGGCAGAAAGTGCATATTCAGTTGTCCAAGCGAAATTATCTGAAGGTGATCCAGCATTGGCATGACCGCCTTGAGAAACAATAAGATAATCAGAACCGTTTATTGTGACAAACTCAAGACCGTTAGTGGCGTGATTTTCCTCGGAACGCGGTAACCCCCTAACAATATCTACTGCGTCCCAGGTAGAACCATTCCATGTTATTCTGGTAATTACACCGGAATTTGTATCCAAATTCTGGTCTCCACTTGGGCCCCCAACACGAGCATCACTAGAGGTCGCATAAATTATTGGATTTGTAGGCGTACCTGCAACCGTAATACCGGTAGCTTCACGAGTATTCCCTCCGTTTGAAGTACCATCATCGTTGTGATTAGGAATATCTTTTACTAATGTTAGTTCCTCACTTGCAGTAACCACGTAGTTATCCACACCATTTCGCTGAATTGCAAAAATATCTATAAGCCCTCCATTCTGAATAACATAGAGTCTTCCATCAGGCCCAAACATCAAAGATGTTCCTTGGCTTACGTTACTACCGCTTAGGTTAAGATTACTAGTGCTAAAGGATTGCGCACTCATTTGCGCTGTTAACAACAGCAAGCATATAAATGTTAGTAAACTTTTCCGTTTAACTTGTGAATCACGATACCGGATTCCTGCTTTCTGGACATTAACTTCCATCCTATTATTATTTAAAAAATAGTTTTTCATTTCCTATAAATTTTCTTAAACTAGTTAATATCGATCTATTAACATTTGTTGTTGATATTGTATCCCCTTGCTATCCACGGTCTTTATAAAATAGGTTCCAATGGGAAGGTCATATACATTAAAGTCAATAGTTCTACTATCAAGACCAAAGGGTTCCTTAATTGTCTTAATAAGCCTTCCAGTAACATCAAAAATTAAAATCTCTTCTATAAGAATGTGTTCTTCAAAAGACATGGTAACCTGTTCATGGGCCGGATTCGGAGCTATACTCATCTCATTCACTAGTGTCTTAGCCACTACAGGTGACTGATTGACAGGCGGGCCGTCAATTATAGAGAAATTAATAATCTGGGGTGGTCCTAAATTTGGATCAGCAACAAGGGTATAATTTCCTACTGGAAATGGTTTTCCCAGGATATCCACACCTATATCTCCAAATAATGAATGAGGAGCCGGGCCTTCATATCTATTTTCGTTGATAGGGCCGGTCAAAGTAAACTGGACACCAGCCGGATTGAGGCTTGTATTAAAAATAATACCCAATGGCGTATTCCCAATAGTGGCCTTATTAATCTGTAAGCCATCCGTCAAAGCAAATAGTACAGTATCATCCGTGGCATCGAGCACTAGTAAGGCCGCATTACTGGTTTCCGTAGTAACGGTTATACTTCGGGTTGCCGAGTTGGAACATCCATTTGTGTCTGTATAGCTATAAGTTATTGCATACGTACCAACCCCAATAACCGGGTTAAATGCAGTACCGGTTACCCCAGTACCTGAATATGTTCCCCCTGCAGGTGACCCGCCGGTTAATGTGAATGCAGGAGCTGTATTCAACACACTTGCAAATGGTGTTAACGTTACAGCCGGCAGCGGCGGACCAGTTAAAGTAAAGGTCAACGTTTTGGAACAACCATTGACATCCCTAACAATAACACTATGCGGACCTACAAGTAAATTGTTGGCCGTAGCAGTGGTTTCTCCATTATCCCACTGATAAGTGAATGGGGAAACACCGCCCAAAGGAACAGCAGTAGCACTTCCAACGCCTAAACATGTGGATGGGTTAGTAATACCGGATAAGCTGGCATTAAAACTTGCACATACAGGGTCTTTATCTGTAAGTTCAAAGTTTACTGTTAACGCAATACCAGGCGTTCCCCCAAGACTACTGCCCGAATATGGGTTTGCGGTTAAATTATAATTACCAATTACAAAGGCCTGCGCCGCATAGTTACCAGAACTATCTCCATATAAGGCATAGGGTGCGAAATTTTCGGTTGCGGTTTTAGCTAGTGTACCTGTAAGCTGCATCCGAACACTCTTTACATCTGAAGTGCTATTTGCCCTAATATTCAGATTTAAAGTCGGTAATGTTGTAACATCAATTATCATCCCGTTGGTAATCGTCATGATATCCTGCTCATTATCTGCATTTACCAAGGTAAAACTCGTCACGGAAAGTACCGTTGGAACAGCTTCCACTATCAAAGTAATTGGAATACTGGCATTGGTATATCCGCTAACCGGACCTGCGGTTAGTGTTGCGTTGTGCGTACCGGGTGTTAATCCCGTGGCATCCAAATTCACTTCATAAGAAGTTCCCTGATCGGCAGCACTTGTGGTCGATACCCAGGTCGCCGTATTACTTGTTACATTATCGATAATAGACATTGCAGCTGGTGTTGGTATGGTACTTGCATCATCTGAATCCACCACATAATTTACCATAGCAGTTTGTCCTTGAAAAAGATTCACTGATATAGCGGAAGGTGCGATAGTCAAGGAAGCAAGTGTCGCTGGCACTATGATTACATTAAATGTACACGGGACTGAATTCAAATCGATATCTGTCGCGGTAAGTGTTACAGGAACGGTTCCGGATACATTAGTACCAGGAGCTGGTGATTGTGTAATCATAACACTAGAATCACAATTGTCACTTACCACAGCTAATCCAGTAAAATCTGGCAGTATTGCATTCCCGGCAAGGTCTCCCTGTACCGTTCCATCAACGGGACAAGTAATTTCCGGAGCTTCCAAATCATTAACCGTTACATCAAAACTACATGTTGCTGTTAGGCCTGCAGCATCTGTTGCTGTTACGCTAACCGTTGTGGTTCCTACATCAAACATAGAACCACTAGCCACAGAATAGCTAATCGTTACCCCGGGCAGATTGTCCGTAGCAATTGCATTGAAGGTGACTAACGCGCCACAAACTCCGGCATCATTAGCTACTATTATATCATCAGGACATGATGTAATTACCGGGTCTTCCGTATCCGGAGCCACACTAATAGTAACCGTCCATTCTTTTGTAGTATCATCCTCTGCAGTTACTGTATACGTTTGAGGCGTTGTGAAATCCCTCGGTGTACCTGAACTAGGGCTTATTTCCGCAGCATTGGAAATTACAATTGTTGGCGCCAGAGCGGTAACAAGAGTTCCTGTGCTTACCGTTAACGCTATAGTACCTGTGCCTGAATTAATACTCTCATTACTAACCTGTTCTGTGATATCAAAACCAAGGATCTCTTTCCCACTGGAAACAGGAGCTGTAATGATTACTTGTTGCTGGCATGTTCCTTCCAGATTATTGTTGTCCGTTACGGTCCAAAGAACCGTAGTAATCCCCAATGGGTATGGATCAGTGAGTAGAAGACCGTCACTACGCGAACCTACAACTGTTTTTACTCCACAAGCATCACTAGCCGTAGGAGGAGTCAACATAACCACCTGATAACTAGCACTTGTGATAAATATATCTGTAGCACAAGCCACTACAGGAGGTGTGCCATCAATGACTGTCACTGTTGTGGTACAAGTAGCTACGTTGCCATTCGTATCGGTAATAGTCAAGGTAACCGTATTATCCCCCACATCATTACAATCGAAGTCGCTGGTACTCAAAAACAAATCTACAATTCCAGCGGCATCATCGGAGCCGTTATCGATATCTGCCGGGGTAATGGTAGCCTGCCCGTTAGAATCCAACTCAACATTAATGTTTTGACATATTGCAGTAGGCGCCACATTATCCTCTACCGTAACCACAGCGGTACACGTTGAGGAGTTACCACTGGAATCCGTGACCGTTAGTATCACCGTATTAAGACCAACATCGCTGGTATCAAAATCACTAATATCTATATCTGTATTGACGATAGCTACATTGTCAGTAGACCCGCCATCAACATCGGCTGTCGTTAAGCTTCCAGTACCATTGGCATCTAGTTGCAGCGTAAAATCAGTACAAACAGCTGTCGGGGTCAAATTATCTTCTATAGTCACATTCGCCGTACAAGTAGCAGTGTTATTATTTATATCTGTTACCGTAAGAGTAACAAGATTGGTGCCCAAATCTGCTACTGTAAAACTATTTACATCAATAGCCAGACTTGCGATACCATCATTGTCAGAAGAACCACCATCTACATCAGCTGCGGTAATTGATGCATTTCCAGTCGCATCAAGTTCTACAGTAATATTCTGACAAAGTGCTATTGGATCTGTAGTGTCTGGCAGGGTAACTGTAAAGTTGACTATTGCCTGAGCTGGTGGATTTGTGAATTCATTATGAAATTGGTCTGCTACACGAATAATGAGCGTATTGACTCCTTCCTGAATCCCATTTCCAAGACCATTCTTGGAAAGTGCTCCACTGGTCTCATCAAACACAAAGTTAGTGTCATCTATCTTCCAAGGTGCAGATGGCGCTGTGGAAATCCGCGTTTCTGTATCTATAGCATTTATATTCGGTGGATTAATATAAACATGAAAATGCTCTGCATTACCAAATAAGACACCCAATGGATTTGCCGTAACATTTACTGTTAATGAATTTAAGACTTCACTTTCAGTAGGTGCGGCAAAAGTGACTTCAGGCGCCGATACGTTTACTGTAAAAGTATCTGATCCAGGAAGACCCTCAGAATCTGTTACGCTGGCCGTTACTATTGTGCTGCCAGGTCTAACAAAGCTCGCATCAACAACTGCCCCTATAGTACCAGAACTAAAAACAGTCTCGTTATCATCTGAAGACCAATTTATAGTGGCAGAGATGTCGCCATCCTTAGCGTCAATAGCCTCTCCTATGAAGCTAACATTTGTTCCCCTGCTTACATTTATGTTCGCAGGACCTGTAATCGCTACAGTTGGAGGGGTATTCGGTGGTGCAACCGAAACACACAGTCCATTAAGTTTCGGATTATCAGCAGTACTGGTAATTACAATATCAAGAAAGGCATCAGTAACGGTTGTAGAAAATGTTAAGGTAGCAGCTGTAAATTTGCCATAGTCTTCAAATAAATCAAGACCAGTCAATACTTCTATTCCTTCTATAGTGATATTTAAGACTCGCGCATCATTAGCATTCGCAAATAATTCCGCCATATATAGATCTACTGTAAAATCTCCATTTCCTGTTGGAATATTGTATTGTAATCCTCCGGCAGCAGCGGTCCAATGTTCAGACTGAAATAAATCTTCCTCTCCACTTCCGGAAGTTGTACCAATAATGGCCTGACCGGCAGGGGTGTTATAAAAATTTTCCTCTGCTGGGGTAACATACTGATCTGCAATAAAGGATTTTCCAAAAGCTGTAATAGGCCCCTGATCACCAGAATTGATACATAGCGGTAAACTTAACGGGGCACCTATGATCCAGTTAAATTCACTAGTACTTGTATCATCTTCATCATCAGTTGCTGTGATAACAACTGCATAAGGGCTATTTGTTTCTGCCCCTACATCGATAGTTCCGTTAATAGCCCCGGTATTCAGGTCTATACTTAAGCCCGATGGTAAAGTGCCATTGTCCGAGAAGGTAACAGAATCGCCTCCATCGGGGTCATTTGCTGCTACAGCGAGACCTATTGGCGTATCACCTTCCAGGTTATTCTGATCTGTAATTTCTGCGGTGAAAACAGGGCTGGCGTTTAGCGTAAAGTTAAAATCTCTAATATTGGCACCTCCATTAAAATCAAAACGCAAGGTTTGCACACCCGCATTGGTGAAATTTACTTGAGTCTTATAAGAAACATATGTCTGCCAGCCTGTTTTGAGGACACTTATGGATCCTATGGGTACAAAACCTCCGCCGTTTTCCTCTGAAAAAGTAATCACAGTAGTTCCATTGCTTCCTTTACCGGAAAATAATTCAAGATCGTAGACCCCTGCGTTAGGGACGTTAATAACATATTCCACAAAATCTCCATTGTCTATGTAGCCAGCGTTTTCAGATGCATTTACCTCAATTGCGACTGTAAACTGTGGCGCTGGTGGTGGAGTGGCAGCCGCATATTTATACCAAGGTAATGGGCTGCTAAAAGTTTTTCCCAAGATTTGATTAGGAATATCTTGGGCTATATTTATATCAAAGGAGGTTGTCACAGATTGGTTGACGCCATCATCTGCAGTAACTAATGCAGAATATGACCTTCCATCTGTTAGACCAGTTGGCCAATTTAAAGTATAACTACCTGATCCTACTGGATTTTCGGTAAAAGTATAACCAGAAACTGTACCTCCTGAAGTGTAAGGATCTGTATTAGCACTGTGAACAACACTTTTATCATAAATTTCAATAGATGCGAAAGTATCTGTATCGTCATTTACTTGAATATTTAAATCAAGTGTTGTGCCTTCTGCAATTTTGGCATCATCAATATCAACTATAGTAGGGGAATCATTCCCTGGCACCGGATTAATAACCAAAGTAAACTCTTCCGTAACCGGAGAATTGGTGCCATCAGAAATGATGGCATTGATGGTATATGTATTGGCATCCGTAGCTAATGGTGTTCCCTGAATTTGATTTGTGGCTGGGTCATAAGATAAAGAAGCAGGCAAACCATTGAATACGACACTTAGCACATCACTCTCAGGATCTACGATGTTTAAAGGGTCTGCAACGGCTACCAAAGCATCATAAGTTAGGTCACCTATAGCGGTTACAGGATGCAGGTTGGCGCTGGTTACTGCAGTAACACACAAACCGGATAATTTACCATTATCAACAGCTGCCGGGCCAATTCCTACTTGGAGCGAACCATCCGTAACGTTTACATAATAGGTACGTGTAATAGCAGTTTGAAATGTAGAAATTCCGTCTTTTATTGGATCAACCATCTCGTACTCATCCAAAATAACATTGCCTTCCAATAAAACATCAAAAATACGTTTGTTAGTTTCCGTATGAAATACCTCAGTAAAATAGAGGTTCACCTGATAAAAGCCATTAGTTACAGGTATATCATAGGTATATGGGGAAGTACCATTTGCACCTATTTTACCACCATAAATCTCTTTCTGAAAAAGCAAAGTTTCGTCACCGGCTATAGCATTTGTTATGGGTCCAGTATACCCGTCATATAGTAAACCATTAGTACGAGCAAATCCAAGTCCGGTTGGAGGCGTAGTTGCAGAATCCCCTACAAAATTTCTACCGAAAGCTGTAAGGTCACCCGATCCGGATGCGATACATAATTGAAAAGGATCTGTTGCGATTTCACTAAAACTAACACTAATGTCTGCGCCTTCAGTTACGTTCATAAGTGTATAAGAAGCAGTTGGAACAGGAAGAACAGGAATGCCATCAACCAAAACCTCGGCTACTTCATAACCTGTATCTGGAGTGATTGCAAAAAATTGGCTTCCTCCCTCATTTACCGTGGCGTTAAATGGATCTATGGTTCCATTAGGGCCTGCTGTTGCTGTGACAGTATAACTAGTAACAGTTGGAGTATCCACGGTCCAAGCAAAATTTTGTGAGTTGCTCAAAATGGGTATTCCGTCGTCAGTGGCAGTGACCGCAACGTCATAAACTCCTGTATTAAGAGAACCTGCTGTTGCCGCTCCGACCTCGATTGTTCCAGAAATCAATCCATTTGAATCAATAACAAGTCCAGCGGGCAGGTTAGTAGCTTGATAGATTACGGTATTTCCATCAGGATCAGTCGCGCTCGCATCAAGCGTAACAATATCCTGTTCAATATTTATTTGGTCGCTTATATTATTGTCAAAAACCGGGGGTTCGTTAACGATACCCACGTTGATTACAGCACCCGTTGCGGAATCAAGAATTACCGTACCAGGATTAACACCACTTGTAATTTTAGATGGATTAACACCATTAAAATCGACAGCACTATTGCCATTGGCAATCGCTTGGACCTCAATGATAAGAAAGTTAAATGTTCCATCGAAAGGGACAACACCAAAATTTGGAATCCCTGCCGCGAAATCGATGGTCCCATTTATATTGTCAAACGATGGAGCAATTAACAGATTATCAAAAGGAGCCGTTTTTGTAATGCTGTTGACCTGAAGGATGTTTTCATCAAAAGTCATATGAACTTCACCTCCATTTGCTGCCTCACTAGTTGTTATGACAACAGTAAGGTTAAATACCTCACTTAGAGTTGCTGTTTTCGTCGCAGGAGTAACAGTAAAAGTAGCCTGTGCCAAAATAGAACCTGTAAAGCCCATGAACATACAAAGTACCAACAAGGAAAGAGTTCTCTTACCAGGTACATATATACGCGATTCCGGCAGGATATCTGACTGTTTGCCAGGATTAACAAATGAGATTAAGTCCTTTACATTGCGAAGAACGCCTGTCAACGAACGTATTGCCTTGGTACTGTAGTTGGTTGTGAAAATCTGCATAGTGTGGGATGTTGGTGTAACTATTATTATTTTTTTGGTATTTAAAATATTCATGCTACCTAGTGGAAAAGTTTCCTTTTTTCCTAGGTGAACCAAAACTAATATGTAGAAGTGAAAATATAAGTTTAACCCACAGTTTATTGAACACGTGAGACGCATTAGAAGACAATTCTTAATGTTACTTAAAGTAATTTTCAATCATATAAACTCAGTTTGGTTACAACCATAACTAAGCAAATATTCATAGGGATTTGGGCAAAACCGCTATTGAAAAAATAAAAAACAATGGAGGGGGAAACTTATAATATTTATATTTTGAAACTAACCTGTAGGAAGATTATAACAAAAATATCATACCATTCTTACTTATTTGTATTCCGTTTTATAAAACATTTTAAATGTTCAAATTAAAACCGACAAACTACAAATAGCTGCTACTAATTTCGATAAAGTGCATATTTATTCGGTTAACTTACTAGTTTTCACTACCCAAATCCAGGTTAAGTTTTTAAGGTATTCTTATTTTTTAAGATAATTTCATACCATCTTTATGTTGAACTTTATCCTCCTTTTCTTTTATTCTGAATAGTATCCATAATAACCTTTTCGTCACCAAGTTCAATTATCGTATTAATATAAATTCCACTTAACCCCTAAAACGAACCACCCAACTATGCCCTCTCTTCTCCAAGAGTAAGGAACAATAATCATTCTGGCGGCAATACTTTTCAATGTCCTTACTATTTTCGTATAACGGTATATAGGACAACTCTAAATCAAAAAATATACAAGGTTTTTATTAGTTCCTATTTCCGAAAATTGTATTTTATTACTGTATTAGATATCCAAAATTATACAACATAATGTCTTATCTACTATTAAAATAGCACCAATTGACGATACTTGGTGGAACAAACTAAATGATAAAGAAAAAACGAAATCTTGTGGCCTTTCTAAAGGAGGCTACTTCAGCTCACGCCCAAGATTGTTATTTTTGTTATCGAACCAAGCATCGATGAATTTAGCATCTTAAAATAATAAAAGGACCTATTACGTCGGGAATTTTAATACTAATCCGAGCGGCGGCGTAATCTCTTGAGCCGAATTATCTTGTTGTTCTCGATGCCGATTTGTGAAAGTTGAGCCTACTTTTTTAAGTCTCTTTTTTTTTTGATTATTTCAGATATTATAAATCGAACCGAAGGCCCAACGAAACATTACGCTGTGCTACCAAAGCATCTTTAAATATTGGGTTTAAATCATACTTCACATACAGTAAAACCCCATCTACACCTGCATACGCACTTAAACCATAAACCAAATCATTGGTGTTATAGCCGCGTTTTAATTTATCCTTGACATGGTCACCATTACGGTCATATTTCAATTTTTGACGGGTTCCCATATTGAAACCGGCATAGCCACCCAACCCTATTCTAAATTGATTTCGCAAAGAATAACGCATGGTCTCTTCGGTAGTCTTCAAGGTCGATGACCCAAATTCAAAATGCATTGGAAACACGAGGTTATCCATTCGGAATTTTGATTTGTCGAGGTCAAACTCAAATTCCTGAAGTTCTGTTTGTCTGTCATCAAGGGCAACAAAGTATTGATTATTCTTAGGTTTTAAACCATTGAATTGGAATGAGAAACCATAATTGAACCTCAGAAAATTTGAATTTTTAAATACACGCGTTCGCCATTGCCATCCCATTTCAAAAAATCGACTACCTCCTATTTTATAAGGTGAATCATTTAAAGATTGCCCTTCGACAATAGCATTATTCAAGCCAATAGCCAGAACAAAATCTGAATACGTTCTAAGGTCATAGCGTATTTCATCTTTCCAATTTTTGGATTTGAATAAAAAAGCGGGCTTACCATTTATGTCTACTCCAAGACGAATACCCTTACTTGTAATGGTATCGAGGTCCATCAAAACAAGCGTTTTACCTTCGTTACGTTCCACTAAATTTATTTGGTTATCGACAATAGCAATTCTATTCTCTATATTAAGTGCTCTTTTTTCGGCAGCTTGCTTTTTAAACCGAGTGGCTTCTTCTTCTGTAATACTGCCGTTTTCTAGCCGCTCATTAATATTTTCAACTTCGTACTTTAAAGCTTCCTTCTCCTGTTGTGTAATATTTACTTTTTGCTCTTTTAATAGTTCTACTTTTTTTTCATATCCCTCTTGACCTGATATATTATGAATCATAAAAAGTGTAACTAAGGCTACTACATGCAATGTAATTGTTCTCATTTTGATTTTGATTTTTGGTGCTTCGACTTCGCTCAGCACCAGTTGATGAATAAAACTCCAGTCCCTGTCCCCATAGTATTGTATAGCGATTTTGGATTAAACGATTTATAAATGATTAATTATTGCGGTCGGCTACAGCTGTCCGCACTTTGATAAAACCGGCTTTTAAAGAATTGAATATTTGGTCTCGGAACGATTGATCAAGTTCATCCTCAACCGCTGTCAACAAAGCCATAGCATCGACAGATTTTTTGGTAGTAAAAACTTTATTTCGTAAGATTTCATCTTGTGCACGCTTCAACAATGAATCTACTTCGGCATCGCTCACTGAATTATATTGTTCTAGAATATCTATTTTAGCTACTATTTCAGCCACCTTATTATTAATGATATTCTCCGGTATCCCTAATTTCTTCGCAGTGCTTTTAGAGGCCAATTCGGCTACAGCTGCCACTTCTATTTGATTTTGAAATCTAATTTTCTTCTTTTTGGAAATGGTCTGATCCCTATCTCTTATAGCGCTGGTGACATCTGTATTTATATCACTTTTTGTTTCAACATACACGATAGTTGGTTCTTCACGTAGTTCAAATGGCAATGTCTTATTCACCTGCTTTACTTCCGATTGTTCGTCTTTGCTTATCTCTACAACTTCTAAATATGGATCCTCTACCTCATTTCCATCATTTAAAAAGAATAGCGAAATTCCTATCAGAACAACTACACTTGCCGCAATACCCATCCACATATAGACAGGCTTCTTAGTTGAAACTTCAGTAGTTAATTCTGCCGAAATTTTTTCCCAAGCATTGACCGACGGATTAATTTCTCGCTCCTTAAACTGAGATCTTATATGTTTTTCAAATTTATCGGTTTCCATACCCTATACTATTTTGTCGCCTTAATTGTCCTTGCAGTAATTTTCGAGCTTTTAACAACTGTGTTTTTGAAGTACTCTCTGTTATAGAAAGCATTGATGCAATTTCTTGATGTTTATACCCTTCAACCGTGTATAGCACAAAAACCATTTTATACCCTTGTGGGAGTGCATCTATTAATTGCTGAATATGCTCGGTATCTAAATCTGTATGCTGAGAAATGTTTTCAGTTTGACTACGTTCATAAATATCATCGTCGTACACAACAAACTGTTGTTTTCTTAAATAAGAAATACTTTCCCTAATCATGATTCTTCTTAACCATCCCTCAAAACTGCCTTCAAACTTGAAAGTCTCCAGCTTATTAAACATTTTAAAGAACCCCTGCACCATGACATCTTCGGCAAAATGAACATCTTTTATGTATTGTCTACAGACACCCAACATTTTTGGGGCATGCTTTCTATACAAACGCTCCTGAGCATCCCTATTACCAGAGATAGCTCTTTTAATGAGCTGCTTTTCGTTTTTATAAAAAGGTATAATTTTCAAAATAATGGTTTGGTCTTCTATTCTCCTAGACGAAGATAAAACAAGAATAGTTGCCTAAGAAAATCTATTATCTTATTTTGTTTTTTAAACTACTGTTATTCAGTTATTTAAAAACAAAAATTTTGTAAAAAATATTGGATTATTTAGTACGGTCTACCACATAATTCACCATTAACTCCAAAGCACTTCTGTAAGTAGATTCAGGATACGTGCTTAAAAGTTTTAAAGCTTCATCTCTATAATGAAGCATTTTACCAACTGCATAATCAAGACCTCCCGTTTTCTTGACAAAGGAAATTACTTCCTTGACTCGTTTCTTATCCTTATTATGATTTTTTATGGAATTGATAACCCAATTTTTATCCTTTTTGGAACAATGGTTCAATGTATAAATTAAGGGTAGGGTCATTTTTTGTTCCTTAATATCGATTCCGGTAGGTTTCCCAATCTTCTGAGTACCATAATCAAAAAGATCATCTTTAATCTGAAATGCCATTCCGCAAAGCTCACCGAATTTTCTAAATGTTTCTACGTCAACACTTTCTGGCTTAACTGAACAAGCCCCTAATGAACAACATGCCGCAATAAGCGTTGCTGTTTTTTGGCGGATAATTTCGTAGTACACATCTTCAGTAATATCGAGTCTTCGTGCTTTTTCTATCTGTAATAATTCGCCTTCGCTCATTTCACGTACAGCAACAGATATAATTTTCAGCAAATCAAAATCTTCGTTATCTATAGATAACAAAAGTCCTTTTGACAGTAGATAATCGCCTACTAAAACAGCTATTTTGTTTTTCCAAAGTGCATTTATAGAAAAAAAACCTCTACGTTTATTACTTTCATCAACAACATCATCATGAACCAATGTAGCGGTATGTATCAATTCTATTACAGTAGCTCCCCGATACGTGCGTTCATTAACCTCTCCATTATTCAATAATTTTGCCGTGAGAAACACGAACATGGGCCGCATTTGCTTCCCTTTTCTATTTACGATATAATAGGTGATTCTGTTTAATAGAGCCACCTTGGATGACATCGAATCCCTAAATTTGGATTCAAACAACTCCATTTCCTGATAGACAGGCTCCTTTATTTGTGCTACTATTTTCAGGTGCTATTGCTTAGAAAGTCAAAATTAGCGAAAAGCGTGCAGTTTATAGTAGTCAGCAGGTAGATATCGGCTTTTGCCTTTGAAGAAAAAGGAAAGTTTATACGTATTACTTTGTACTAACTACTTCATGCTTATTCAGGCCGTATTTAAGATTTATTCGCCAACTGACCACAGGCGGCATCGATATCTTTACCACGAGAGCGACGAACGGTAACCACTATATTATTCTTCTCTAGAGTACTTACGTAGCGATCAATGGCCGCATTCGAAGCTTGTTTGAACTCACCATCATCGATAGGATTGTACTCAATCAGATTTACCTTAGAAGGTGCAAATCTGCAGAAAGCAACCAACGCATCAACATCTTTTTGAGTATCATTTATTCCTTCCCAAACTATATATTCATAGGTAATCCTACTTTTTGTTTTCTCATACCAATACTGCAACGATTCCCGTAAATCACTTAATGTAAATTTAGCATTGAAGGGCATAATTGATGTGCGTATTTCATCTATAGCAGAGTGAAGGGAAACAGCGAGCTTAAATCTAACTTCATCATCAGCCATTTTCTTAATTAGCTTTGGCACCCCCGAAGTGGATACCGTAATACGTTTTGGCGACATGCCTAAGCCATCTGGTGAAGTTATCTTCTCTATCGCCTTTAATACATTGTTATAGTTCATTAAAGGTTCTCCCATGCCCATAAAAACAATATTGCTCAACGGTCTATCAAAATAGAGTCGGCTTTCATTGTCGATGGCAACTACTTGATCATATATTTCATCAGGATTCAGATTACGCATTCTTTTTAACCTAGAAGTAGCACAGAATCTACAATCTAGACTACACCCCACCTGACTGGACACACATGCGGTAGTTCGCGATTTGGTAGGAATCAATACAGATTCCACAATTAAATCATCATGCAATCGTACAGCATTTTTTATGGTACCATCTGAACTACGTTGCATTTGGTCTACCTTAATATGGTTGATGACAAAATTAGTCGCTAACATCTCCCTAGTTTCCTTTGATAGACTAGTCATTACATCAAAGGAATAAGCAGCTTTCTGCCACAGCCATTCATATACCTGGTTTCCCCGAAAAGCCTCGTCGCCATTAGAAACAAAAAAATCTCTAAGCTGCTCACGCGTTAGTGCTCGGATGTCTTTTTTCTTTTTTTCTTCCATCGTACTAAAGGTAGGTATTATAAAAATCCCGCTTTCTCAGTATACAGATAAAGCGGGATTTAGTTTTATTTCCTTAACTAAAAGGAGTGACTTGTCATTAGATTATTAGCATGGCATCACCATAAGAATAAAACTTATAGTTTTCCAAAATAGCTTCTTTATATGCCCTATTCATTAAATCATGGCCCATAAATGCAGATACCATCATTAATAGGGTTGATTTAGGCAAATGGAAATTGGTAATCATGGCATTGGCAAGGCTGAATTCATAAGGGGGGAAAATAAATTTATTCGTCCAACCTTCATAGGTATTCAGCGTATGCTTTGAAGAAACTGCACTTTCCAAACCACGCATGGCAGTAGTACCTACAGCACAAATACGACGTTTTTTCAACTTCGCATTGTTTACGATATGTGTCGCTTTTTCTTCAATAAACAGTTCTTCACTGTCCATTTTATGCTTAGAAAGGTCTTCAACCTCAACCGGATTAAAGGTACCTAAACCAACATGCAAGGTTAATTCCGCAAAGTCTACCCCTTTAATTTCCAATCTCTTTAATAAGTGTTTAGAAAAGTGTAGTCCAGCGGTAGGTGCAGCGACCGCGCCTTCATGCTTTGCATAAATAGTTTGGTAACGAGATTCATCCTCTACCTCAACTTCTCTTTTTATATACTTTGGCAATGGTGTTTCACCTAATTCCCTAAGTTTTCTTCTAAAGTCTACGTAAGCACCATCATATAAGAAACGTAATGTTCTTCCTCTCGAGGTTGTATTATCGATAACCTCAGCTACCAGGGTTTCATCATCCCCAAAATATAATTTATTACCGATACGTATTTTACGCGCCGGATCTACAAGAACGTCCCACAAACGTTGCTCTTCGTTTAATTCACGCAAAAGAAATACTTCGATACGTGCACCAGTTTTTTCCTTATTTCCGTATAGACGGGCAGGGAATACTTTTGTATTATTCAGAACCATGACATCGCCTTCATCAAAATAATCGATCATGTCCTTGAACATTTTATGCTCAATCTTTCCAGTCTCCCGATGGATTACCATTAATTTGGATTCATCTCTATTTTCAGAAGGATGCTCTGCTAATAATTCCTTTGGAAGCTCAAAACTAAAATTTGATAATTTCATGTAGCTGATTTTTTAGTGTAGCAAATTGCGGCTGCAAAGATACAATCTGCAGATAGGCCTTGTCAAGTAAAACCCTAATTATAATTCTCTTATGGTAAAATGAAGGTGCTTAAGGTCATTCCAAAAATCTGGGTAAGACTTGGAAACCACCTCGGCATCATTCACAAAAAGAGTTGTTCGCATTGCCAGCGGAGCGAACGACATAGCCATTCTATGATCATTATAAGTGTTAATGGCAACATCAGCAATAAGAGTCTTGGATGGTGTTAGGGTAAGTGTTGTATCGGTCACCGATATGATTGCCCCTAACTTAGAAAGCTCTGTATCTAGTGCTTCTAAACGGTCGGTTTCCTTAATTTTCAAGGTATGTAACCCTATTAAATGACAACCAATACCTAAACCAAAACATGTAACGGCAATGGTCTGGGCAATATCTGGTGCATTGGCCAAATCAAAGTCATTTTCATTTGTTATGGTTTTATCTGTTTTTCTCAGTATCACTTTATGTTCTCCGAAAGAAGTTTCTACTCCAAAAGATTTATATATTTCAGATAATACGCTATCTCCTTGCAAACTTTCCTTTTTATAAGCAGATAGGGTAATCTCGGTTCCTGGCTCAGAAAGTGCACATATACTATAAAAATAGGAGGCCGAGCTCCAATCAGATTCTACAACAAGTTTCGTAGGTGCTACTTTAGTTTTTGGTGACACCTTAATGACATTCCCTTCAAAGGAAGTTTGCACACCTATTTCTTCAAGTAACCCCAACGTCATTTTAATATACGGTACTGAAGTAATTTTACCTACAAGTTCTAATTGTAATCCGTTTTCCAAACTTGGAGCAATCAATAACAAAGAAGAAATATATTGACTACTTACATTTGCCGGAAGACTTACCTTATCCTTTATAATTCTTTTCCCTTTGATTCTTATGGGCGGATATCCTTTTTCTTGTTCATAAGAAATCTCCGCTCCCAATGATTTTAAGGCATTTACTAAAATTTCAATAGGCCTTTCGGTCATTCTTTTAGATCCCGTAAGCACTACATCTTTTCCTTCTTGAGACGCAAAATATCCTGTTAAGAACCGCATAGCAGTACCTGCATGATGTATATCGACAACACCCGTAGTGATTTTTAACCCTTTCTCCATTACCTGCGCATCGTCAGAATTTGATAGATTTTCTATACTAACATCTGAATACAAGGCAGCCAATAGTAAACTACGATTAGATTCACTTTTAGAACCTGTAATTGTAATGGTTGCGTTTAGGTGATTATTTGATGGACCGGTGAGGTGAAGTTTCAATACGTATAAGATTAAAAATAGAACGCCAAATATAAGGCTATTTCAACTTTTTATTACTGTGGTGACGGTCATGATCACGCTTTGTTTTCAAATCTAACTTTTTGTCAAAAGCTTGTTGCAAATCAATACCTGTTTGGTTGGCCAAGCATAACACTACAAATACGACATCTGCCAATTCTTCTCCCAAATCTTTACCCCTATCAGATTCTTTTTCACTCTGCTCCCCATAACGTCTCGCTATGATTCGGGCAACCTCCCCTACTTCTTCCGTCAATTGGGCCATGTTCGTTAATTCGTTGAAATAACGAACCCCATGCTCCTTGATCCAATCATCTACGGCTACTTGTGCATTTTCAATGTTCATTATTCCTTGGTTTTTGTATCTATAAGTATCGTTACCGGTCCATCATTGAGTAAATCAACTTTCATATCTGCACCGAATATACCTGTACCTACATTTTTACCTAGTTTAGATTCTATAGATGCTACGAAAGCTTCATAAAGCGGACTTGCAACTTCTGGTCGTGCAGCTTGCATATAAGAAGGTCTATTCCCCTTTTTTGTAGCAGCGTGCAGCGTAAATTGACTAACTACAATAGCATCTCCTTTATTTTCTAAAAGTGAATCGTTCATCACACCTTGGTCATCATTAAAAATACGTAGGTTGACTATTTTATTCGATAACCAATCGATATCTTCTTGTGTATCTGAACCCTCAATACCTACGAGGATTAATAAACCTTCGTTTATAGTACTTATTTGCTTATCTTCTACCGTAACACTTGCCCTTGATACACGTTGTAGTACTACCCTCATTTTTTCTCATCGTGTATATCAACCCGATAATTATCATCCTCGCCTTTTATCATTTGTTGATAGCTTTGGTATCTACTCCAAGCTATTTCACCAGCTTCTAATGCATCCTTTATAGCGCACTTGGGCTCATCGATGTGAATGCAATTATTAAACTTACAGTGTTGTTTCAATTTAAAAAATTCA
The DNA here is from genome assembly GCF_005771495.1 of Maribacter sp. ACAM166. Taxonomy (GTDB): domain Bacteria; phylum Bacteroidota; class Bacteroidia; order Flavobacteriales; family Flavobacteriaceae; genus Maribacter. The sequence continues at coordinate 6,943 of NZ_VAUW01000037.1, read as the reverse complement.
GGAAAATAATTTCCTATTTCTTCCTTTTCCATATCCACAATACCAAACCCTTTTATACCCGGTGTATCGATAATACGGGCATCAAAGCTTAAATCGAACATTTCGGCAAAAGTGGTAGTGTGCTGACCTTGTAAATGTTGTTCAGACAACTTTTTTGTCTTAATATCTAAGTTTGGCTCAATAGCATTTACCAAAGTAGATTTACCCACACCAGAGTGACCAGAAAACATTGACGTTTTACCAACCATCATTTCTTTTACCGTATCTATATTCTTTCCGGTTAAAGCAGAAATTCCAATACAGGTATACCCAATGTTCCGATAAAGGGCCGCCAAAAATTTTATTTCGTCGATTTCCTCTGGATTGTATGTATCAACTTTATTAAAAAGAAGTACTACGGGAATTTTATACGCTTCTGCAGTAATTAAAAATCGATCAATAAAAACTGGATAAGTGGTGGGGTTATTCAACGTAACCAATAAAAAAACCTGATTTAGATTAGAAGCTATAATATGCGTCTGTTTTGATAGGTTCACAGACTTACGTATAATATAATTTTTTCGATCTTCGATTTTATGAATTATTCCGATAGTGTCATCCCCAATGGTTTCCACTTCAAAATGAACTCGATCACCAACCGCTACCGGATTGGTGCTTTTAATTCCTTTAATTCTAAATTTCCCTTTTATCTTACAGTTATAGAAATCACCATTTTCTGATTTAACAGTGTACCAACTCCCTGTAGATTTGTAAACAATTCCTACCATTTATCCATAATACCTTCCATTAATACAAAGTAACTGCTTTAAAAACGAAAAATAATAGAAATCTTAATTTCTAACGATAACAATTCATAACAACCTATACCTTAAAAATGAATTTCAGTAGAAAATGAATCCTTTTTTATAACTCCTTTGACCTCAACCTTAGGAATCGCTCAAGAAACAATTACGAATGAATCTGTAGTACTCATGCAAAAGTTGGATTTCGACGATTATATGATAATTTGTAAAATAAACACTTCAGATGTGAAATTCCACGCATCGATGTCAGCATTATATCAACTTAAAAAATACTGGGGTGTCTTCTAAAATTCTATCCTTAAATATGGATTACTCAAAGCAGAATACAAAATCAAAAAATAACGTCTGCTATACTTAGAGAGAAGATACATAAATTCAACCAAGTTTTTTTAGGTTGAAATTCCAATACTGTTGCACAGCAATTGGCTTCTGGTTTAATCAACTCAAAGAAAAAGGTACAATTTCCTCAAACCCGTTAAATAATGTGATTCGTCAACGTCAATCTGTGTTCACCTTTATTTTTGACCAAAGTGCGACCGAAGTTGACAATATGTAGAACAACCAAGGTAGTGATGCAGGCATCATTAACTGGTGGTTTAGAATGGCAAGTAATCCAAATGAATTTGTTATGGTATAACTGACTGTAAAAGAGAAAAAAAAAATTAGAAAAGAAATCACAGGAAAAAGTAGTTGGATTACTAGTAGTGGTAGTGGTGTCAATCCGAAATATGCACTAAATTTCGCGATTAAAGAAATAGAAAGTCATAAATTTATGGTTACCTCAGGTATTTTGGAGCAAGGTGAATAGTACTTTATTTACTAAATTTCTATACCCCAAGGAAGATATAATCAATCTGTTTTTGACTTTTAAATTCAATAAAAAGAGGGACTTTAAATAGTGAAAAATCGATGTATATACATCAGGTCTATTACTACCCTATTTTTCAACTCTGCTCTACCAAAACACATATAACCCCATAATTCTAGCCTATTTTATACAATTAATTATGTTTTACACTGTTAACAATTGATAATCATCAAAAGATGGTTAATTTTTTAAAAAAACCAAAATCATGAAAAAAAGTATTTTTAGTGTATTACTGATGTTTTGTGGTGCTTTAAGTTTAAGCGCACAAGAGTTTAAAGTCATTACCAGTGTAGAATCTATCGTATCAAGTGGGATGGGGCGTTCTAGAATTATCGATGGTAATGAAGAAAAGGATTATGCAGAATTTACTACAACCCAAACTGAAGACGACAATAGCCGTAACAAATCGAAAAGAGGCGAAATCAGAGTTAAAGATTTTGACGAAACCAAACTATTGAATTTTTTCAATATTGGCGGTATCCGTTTTCAGAATATCGCAGCCAATGATGCTGTTATAACCTCTAAAATAAATGCTATGGTAGCCGAAGGCTGGGAGCTAGCGTTTGTCACCAGTGCTGTTGAAAGTGACGGTGGCAAGGGGGATTCATCAGGTATATTTATTACCAGATATATTTTCAAAAGATAAAATTAAAAATGCCCGGTCTACTTGACCGGGCATTTTTATATATAAAGTCAACTTTTAACCGTTAACTATTTTCTCTTGATGACGAATCGATTCTTGGTGAATCGCTTTGAACATGCGAAGTACAAATTCTTCACTAAGTCCCTTGGTTTCTCCTTCTAAAATCATTGCCCCTAAAATCTCGTTCCATCGAGTACTTTGTAAAACAGCTACATTCTTCTCTTTTTTAAGAGCGCCAATTGCATCTGAAGTCTTCATACGTTTGCCTAGAGTCTCAAGTAACTGATTATCGAAAATATCAATATTCGCTCTTAAATTGTTCAGTTTCGCTTTATATTCCGTTTCAGAGTTATCCTCTTTACGTATCTTCAAATCTTTCATAATCTGAACCAATGTTGCTGGCGTCACTTGCTGTGCAGCATCACTCCATGCCTTATCAGGGTCATGATGTGTTTCAATCATTAATCCGTCAAAATTAAGATCTAACGCAGTTTGCGATACATCGAAAATCATATCTCTATTTCCAGTGATATGTGATGGGTCATTTATGATTGGCAAATCTGGAAATTTAGTCTGCAAATCAATTGGCATTTGCCATTCTGGAATATTTCTATATTTAGTTTTCTCATACGTAGAGAACCCTCTATGAATAACTCCTAAATTCTTGATATCAGCAGTTGCTAAACGTTCTACGGCACCTAACCACAATGCTAAATCTGGATTCACAGGATTCTTTACCAATACAATTTTATCAGTTCCCTTTAAGGCATCTGCAATTTCTTGTACGATAAACGGACTCACTGTTGATCTTGCACCGATCCATAATAAATCGATATCATGCTCTAAAGCTAATTCAACGTGTGCACGATTAGCTACTTCAGTAGCCGTTTTCATACCTGTTTCAGCTTTAACTTGTTGAAGCCATTTAAGGCCCAATGCGCCTACACCTTCAAAATTTCCTGGACGTGTACGTGGTTTCCAAATACCTGCCCTGTAATAATTGACATCGGTATCCTTTAAGGAGTGTGCTATTCCTAACACTTGTTCCTCTGTTTCCGCACTACATGGCCCTGCTATTACTAGTGGATGATCTAGTCCTAAATCGTCCAACCATGTTCTCATTTGTTTTGAATTTTTCATTTTAATTTATTCTATTTCTTGTTTAATGGTATTCCTTTTAATATTCCTTTTATTTTATTGGTATTGTTCATTTCATTATAAATGCCTTCATAATCATCTTCTAATAACAATTGTTTAAATGCCGTAAGATTTTGAATATATCCTTCTAAAGTCTCGACCACATTCTCTTTATTCTGTTTAAAAATAGGAGTCCACATGGCTGGTGAACTTTTTGCTAAACGAACCGTGCTTTCAAAACCACTGCCCGCCATATCAAAAATATCACGTTCATTTTTCTCTTTTTCAATGACCGTTTTACCTAACATAAAAGCACTGATGTGTGATAAATGAGACACATAGGCGATATGCTTATCGTGCGCTTCTGGATTCATGTATCGGATACGCATACCTATTGATTGAAAAATTTGTAATGCTCTTTCTTGTAGCTTAAATGCAGTCAACTCCACTTCACAAATAATGTTCGTCTTTTCGTTGAACAAACCGACAATAGCTGCTGATGGACCGGAAAACTCTGTTCCCGAAATTGGGTGACATGCCAAGAAGTTTCTCCTTTTCGGGTGATTCTCTAACGTTTTACAGATTAACGATTTTGTCGACCCTACATCAAAAACAACACAATCTTCATGTACGGCATCCAATATTTTCGGAAGCTCTGTAACCATAACATCTACCGGAATACTTACAATCACCATGTCTGCCAATTGCAAATCTTGATAGGCTGCTTTCTTATCGACAATCCCTAGCGTTAGGGCCTCTGCTAAATGTGCTACATTAGAATCTATACCGTATACGGTAACATCTTCAAGCGTAGACTTTATATCTTTCGCCAAAGAACCACCAATTAAACCAATACCGATTACAAATACGTTCATTTTACTCTCCTAACCCCTCCAAAAGAGGGAGATTTTATTCCTTATTCCTTAAAATTCAGATTTCGATCTCTGAATACGTCATCAAATCAAAACCTTTTAATTGCCTCTTTTATTTTATCCTCAGTGATACAAAGTGAAAAGCGTATATATCCTTCTCCATTACTGCCGAAAATCGTTCCAGGGGTAATGAATAAATCCTTTTTATATAAAATGTCATCTATAAATTCTTCGGATGTAATACTCCCTTCAGGTAATTTTGCCCATACAAACATGCCCACCGCATTCCTATCATACGTGCACTTCAATTTATCGGCTAATTGAAAAACCAATTCCCGTCTAGAATCATACACTTCATTTAAACTAGAAAACCAATCATCACTACTTTCTAGAGCAGCGATAGCTCCTTTTTGAATTCCATAGAACATTCCAGAATCCATATTACTCTTCACCTTTAAAATAGCTTCAATATGCTCCGTACTTCCCAGTACATAACCTACGCGCCAACCTGCCATATTAAAGGTTTTACTAAGCGAATTCAATTCTAAACAAACTTCCTTAGCCTTTGGCAAACTTAAAATGCTTGCAGGCTCTGCATTTAGAACAAAACTATACGGGTTATCGTTTACTAATAGAATATCATTTTTCTTAGCAAAATTTACCATTGCCCCTAACTGCTCAAGTGAGGCTATTGCCCCTGTTGGCATATGTGGATAGCTGAGCCACATAATTTTAACGTTAGACAAATCTTGCTTCTCCAAAATCTCCAAATCTGGAAACCAACCATTGGCTTCCGTCAAATCATAATACTTAGGTACCGCTCCAACTAAATGCGTTACCGATGTATACGTAGGATATCCAGGGTTTGGAATCAACACCTCATCGCCTTCATTTAAAAATGCAAGGCTTATGTGCATAATTCCTTCCTTAGAACCCATTAACGGAAGTATCTCCGTAGCCGGGTCTGCTGTTACATTGAATTTATCTTGATAAAATCGAGCTATTGCCTCACGCAACTCAGGCAACCCTTGGTAACTTTGATATTGATGCGCCCCTGCATCAAGTACAGCTTCTTGAAGCGTTTTTAAAACATGTTGTGACGGAGCCAAATCTGGACTACCAATACCCATGTTTATAATTGGCCTACCCTTTGCCATTAGCCCCCTCACCTCTCTTAATTTCTTAGAGAAGTAGTATTCCTGAACGGTTTTAAGTCGATCTGCAGTCTGTATCATGCTCTCACATTTTTATATTCACCCAGTACTTTAAAATCTTCGGACATGATGTTCAACAGGCTCTTCGCCTTTTTGAAATCGACATAATCAGTAAAAGTGACATCAACAAAAAAGGCATATTTCCATGGCGTTTCTATCACTGGTAAGGACTGTATTTTCGTCAAGTTTAATCTGCAATCACTCATAACATTAAGTACTGCGGCCAAACTTCCCCTTTTATGGTTAGCTATAAACCGTACAGAAGCTTTGGTTATATCAGCCTCTGGCAACACACTATTTTTTGTTTGTACAATAATAAAACGAGTAGCATTATTTTTAATGGTCTGTATCTCTTTCGATACGATGTCCAACCCGTACATTTCTGCCGCTACAGAAGGGGCAATGGCTGCAACATGCTTCAATTTTTTTTCTTGAATACGCTTTGCTGTTTCGGCCGTATCCACATCCTCAACCATCTTAATCTGCGGATATTGCTTGAAAAAATCCTTGCATTGCAACAATGCCATAGGGTGTGAGCTTACCTCAGTAATATCGTTTATTTGTTGCCCTTTTAGGACCATCAAATTATGATGGATATTCAAATAGTATTCGCCAATAATATGCAAGTTATTATGGTTGACCAATGCATAATTCGGGATTATTGATCCAGCAATTGAATTTTCAATGGCCATAATACCTTGACCCGCTTCGTTGGATAGCAATTTTTCAACAAGCAAATCAAAAGACATGCACTCTACCAACTCGATATCTTGACCAAAACAGTCTTTTGCGACCTGATGGTGATTGGAACCTTTAATTCCCTGTATGGCTATTTTTAAACTCACTTTTTGTTCAATTATATTCAAAAAAAAAGTTCCGATGTACATCGGAACTTAATTCTATTTTATCTTTAAAATATGCTAGAACAGTCCCGTACCTCTTTTAAAAAAGAAGTAAAAATAAAAACCGTTCCAGAAATATTGTTTTGTCATTGGTATTCTAATCTTTGGCTAAAGTAGTAATTATATTTAAAAACCAATGTTTGATGTATTTTTTTTTTGAAATAATTGATTCCTTTCTCAAAACCTTAGGTTTTTGTGTTAAAATCAATGTCAACTTATTTTTTTAGAATCATCTACACACAACAATATTTCGCAGCTTGTTATGCTCCCTTTAAAACAAGAGTAATCTTTCTGTCTCTTCCATTACATATTAATATTTTATGTTTTAATGGAATCTAGAAAACAGTCCACTGTAGGCTTCCCCGTCTTAGGACACGTCTAAATTCGATAAATAATTATTATTTAGGTCAGGTTTGATGAAGAATTTAAATTCTTCATCAAACCTGGGCATACACTCTTTAGGTGATTTATTACCTAAAGATTTATGTGGGTGGTTGAAGTTAT
>NZ_VAUW01000036.1 GCF_005771495.1 Maribacter sp. ACAM166 | reverse complement strand
TTTCAATGAACTTCTATAAAAGGACTTCCATCTCTCGACTTTTAGACCTCTGTTTCCCTTAGGTGTTTCCCTAAGCGGCTGCAAATATACAACTGTTTCTTAACCCGACAACTTTTTTAAGAAAAAAATTGAAATAAAAAAATCAACTGCACTAGCCAGTACAAACAAACTGATTAGTAGGTATTACTTTATAGATTAAAAATAATACCTACACTACACTATAACTTACTAATTATAAGAAGTTTAATTCTACTATGATGTTGCATAAATTATCAATTTCCGAAAATCAAAAACGATAAGTCATCCTATTACTTTCTAAAGAGTAATTAATGCAACAGGAGTGTATGCTCAAACAATTAAATAATATATAGATTGATATCGTTAGGATTTATTAACCTCTGTTATTAAAAGGTATTACTTACACCATGACACATTATTGAAACAATAAACACACTAATCATTGTAAAACTGTAGATTACAATACTTAAAATGGCGTACGAAGACTGACTACTATTCTGTCTAATTAATTCGCATATTGCGAAAAACACTAGATTTCATTAGAAATAGTATTACACCTCTCCTCTTTAGCAAATGAGACTAAATATCTCCTATTAATAATAAACTACAGTTTTCTTGATATTGTTTGCCATGTTTTATCACCATATCAACCTACTGCTTGAGATCTATATTCCGCACATCATCGCTTACAGCTATTATAAAGACAGACTTACATAGTGTGATTACTCTAACCTAGCCAATAAGAATCATTCAAAGTGAAGGTCAATTAGTAGTCACACGTATGGCGTACATTGAGCCACTTTCAAATTTATTTAACCACAAAAATCCTACTCGTTCAAAGTTGATTGCCTTCAAAACAACATAAGCATAACTCAATCTGCACGTACCATCTAAACTATACCAACAATTAACAAGAACCATGTACTTAGTATCATAGCATTTTACCACAGGGTGAATTGTTCTATCCCCATATGATTAACAGGAAATCCTAGTAATTTATTATGTGCTAATTAGCCCGACAAAACACACCGAATTATATGTTTATCTAAAAAATAAAAATGAGGATAAAGGCATAAAAAAATCCTGTCGACTTTAACGAGGACAAGATTTTTTAACCAACTAACTCAAAAATTTTAAATGTATACTCAATGCCCAAACTTTGAGGGGAGAAATACACCTTTAAAATATAAGAGTAAATATGCAACTTAAAGTAGTGTCTAAATCTATATTTTTCACTTCTAAACGCTCTGCTTGTATAGATTGTCCACATTTAAGTATATATGGAAATCTACCTAATGATTGACTGTAAGCTAATTACGTTATAATAATTTAACATTTTTAAGATTTTTTTTAATACATTGTACTTTAAACACTAAATCTAAGTTACAATGACAAAAACAACCACCAATTTATTATTGATGTTGATTACCATTGTAGCCAGTACGTACTTTTACATAACTTGTTGCAGTGAATGCGCTAAAACAACTACGGAACCCCCTGCAGAAAAGTTAATTATTGTAGAGCCTAAAGCTACTGCTTCTCTCATTTTCATTCAAGGAGAAGAATACAACTACACTACAAATTATAATTTCAATATCCCTTCGAACGAATTTTTGCTACCTATAAGCGCCGAATTGATACAGGGCGTTTCAGAATTACAAACCAATTCAGGTAGTAATAAGAAGCATATTCTTAGTGTTACGAGATTTATACCATTAAAGAATAAAACAATTCTGCCTTTCCTTATTTAAATCTTGCTAGGAATAATACCATAAAAAATGAGTTGGCATCAAAATGAATTTCAATAGCCCAAATAAATATTAGGAGACAACTTATGGATGATATGATTACTATAGATGAAGCGTATGGGGACCCTCCTTCTTTTTATATTGATAATAAATCAGAGACTACAAAGAATAATCTTGGAGTATTATATGACAAAATAAACACCAACCCATTGACCCTTTATTTCAATTCGAATCAAGCATCTATAAATTTAGATGCCGCACAACGCCAAAAAGTAGCTACTATTTCTAAGCAATTTGAAAAGATTAAAGGTTCAACGTCGAAAGTAGTATTTCATTCAAATGCTTCCAGCAAGACTAGCATGTATATGAGGCTTGAAATTGATCGAGCCAATTTGCTGCATATTACTTACTGAAGAAGGCAGAGATAAAAACTGATGTGCAGTCATCACTTTAAATTAATAAATACACTAATCACTTAAATAAATAAACCATGAATTTTGAAAATTTGAATATTTGGTGCTGGTTAATACCAGCTTTAGTTGGAATCATCTGCGGTATATTGGGCTACCTCATTGGCAAAGGCTCAACAACTGTTGAAGATAATTCTACTGAGATACTAAAACTTAAGACTTCCAATAGCAAACTACAAGCAGCTTTAGATGTCTGTAATAAGAAAGCTGTTCTAGCCCCTAAAACGGAAAAAAGTTCGGAAAATTTAAATTCAGATACATCTACAGCATCATTTGCAGCTAGTACCGCTACTAGTGCAATTGCTTTCGATGCATCTGCAGCCAAAGCAGAATATGGAAAAACCATTAAGCATAATGATTTAAAAGTGGTAGAAGGCATCGGACCAAAAATTGAAGGTATGTTCAAAGAACATGACATAAAAACATGGAAAGCACTTTCTGAAGCTAGTGTAGCGGATTGTCAAAAAGTATTGGACACTGGTGGGAAAAGATATAAAATTCATGACCCTGCATCATGGCCAATGCAGTCTAAGATGTGTTACGAGGGTAAATGGAATGATTTAGCCAGATGGCAAGAAGAACACAAACACGGCAAATTATAACATACGTGTTTCAAAAAAAATCCCTATCAATAATGATCGGGATTTTTTAGTTTACAATGTTCCATTTGCTTCAACCCACTTAAAGTGGTATTGATCTTCTGGAAATTTCATACGTTCTGCAATTCTTTCTAATCTTGAAGGTAATTTAATTAGATAGTCACGGGCCTTTTCTGCTTCTTCGTTCAATGAACGCGTCCCTTCCAATTCCCAATAGACATTCAATTTTCTCAATATTTCGACATAATCCTGTGCTGTATAGACGCCCAGACGTTGTGCGCAATTAGAGAAATTTTCAAAAGCTGAACCTATGGTTCCACCAGACTCCCTTAAAAAATGAGCTGGCATTATAATTTTTTTCTTCATCATTTCAGCAAAGGCAATCATCATTCCAGAAGGATCTTCTCCAAAAATGGTCTTCACAAATTCTCTATACGCCAAGTGATGTCTCATTTCATCTCCGGCAATTATAGTACACATTTTACCTAATAAGACATTCCCCTTTTTCTTAGCCATTTGACCCACACGTTTGTGCGAAATGTTGGTAGCTAATTCTTGAAAGGAAGTATAAACAAAGTTTTTATAAGGATCACGATCCGTACCTATGTCAAACCCATCAGATATTAAATGTTGCGTAGTCAATTCAACCTCTTTCATATTTACCCTTCCAGATAAGTACAGGTACTTATTCAATACATCACCATGTCTATTCTCTTCTGCTGTCCATGCTCGAACCCACTTAGCCCAACCATTGGTTTTGTGATCACCATGTTGGTCTATACCTACCACGTCCATCAACCAAGATTCATATGTAGGTAAAGCTTCTTCTGTTATCGTATCGGCAACCATGGTCACCCAAAAATCATAACCCAAATCTTTAGACTCTTCTCGTAATTCTTTTACTTCCTGTAAAAAAGTGTCTTCTTCAGAATTAGGTAAAAAATCTGATGGCTGCCATATTTCCTCCGGTTTTATAAGGAAAGAATCCATGAATCCTTCAACCTGTGGCTCTAGTGCCTCCATCACTTCTAATCGTATATTCTTAATCGGCATAGTATAATTTTTATCAAAGTTCGTTAATAAAACAATCCCTTTTTACGTAAAGTTAATGGTTTTCTCAGTTTCTGCCCTTTTCATTGGGATAAAACGTATGAACCGGCTCACTTTGCCAATATTCTTTGGTGACTATATCTAATATTGTCAAAGGACCTTTAAATGCTGCACCGGTATCTATATTCCAAACATTCGCTGCATTTTGAGGCGTGGTTTTACCAATTCTGGTTACTGGAGTATGTCCAATAAAAATCTCTTCGTAATTTTTGAGCCTTTTTGGGTAGTATATATGTTCCTCCTCCATATCCTTATGTAACGAAAGTGCCAATTCCCACAACGTACGGTCCCAGTACAAAGTCTTCTTGAAGTACTCAAATTCTATTCCCTTTAAATTTGTAAAACCGGCATGTAGGAATAATCTATTTTCTGAGTCCAAATAATAATTTTCCAATGCTTCATAAAACAGAATATGAATTTGTTTGGTATGCTCGGTAACCTTCGCATAAGAATTTACAGTAGCTTCCCCACCATGCATGTACCACGTTGGGTTATCACTCTCCCCTTTTAACCATTCATAGCACAACTCGTCATGATTACCTCGAAGAAAAATACAGATGTAGCGTTCCTTTAACTCTAAAAGATAGTTTATGGTTTCAACTGCTTCACTCCATCCATCAATATAATCCCCTAAAAAAACCAGGGTGTCGTTCTCTGTAATAGTTGCTTTTTGAATTACTTGTTTTAAAGCCTTTAATCCGGAGTGGATATCACCAATGACCAGCGTTCTTTTTAAACTCATTTAGCAAAAATCGCAAATACTGCTATGACCACAAGAATAAAAAGCACTAAAAAGAATATTTTCCAGAATGAATAAGGTCTATTACCACTTAAAACACCTGTTTGTCCATTTATGAAAAAATTGAATTCTTTGCCATCAAAATAGTATGAACTAAGATAAATAGGGAGCAAAATGTGTTTAAAAGTTTCATCGGATAATTTAATATCTGCATTTGCTATTTTTTGGGTATCACCGCCTATATCTCTCCGAATCCAATTGTAGGCAATGTATTTAGCTTCCTGAAACGATTTATGATGGCCTTCTTTCAATGAAACCATATATTTTTCTGTTACAAAACCAGACAAATATTTCGAATTAAAGACCACAAGGTCCTTGAGGTTCCAAAATGCAATCTTAGTCGGTATTTTTCTTTGCTTTTTCTCTGATGCATTAATCAGAATATCATCTAAAAAACCGTCAATATTCCCCGAAGCAGACGTCCATTTTGTTTTTCGAACTTGTCTTGTACGTTTCCCTTTATCACTATTATAGGTCTGGGTTTCGTAAAAAAAATCACCACGCTGTCCTTGATATGACGCATATAGATTTGCGTCAAAAGTCCAATAAGGTAAATACAAACCACGCAATCCTTCTGGGTCTAAAGCGGCTCTCTTTAAGTTGTTCGGTGCAAACCACAATTTACCGACCCAATCCTTAAAAATAGCTTGTGCCTTTTTTAAGTCCAATTGAAATGGCACCAAGGCCCCAGGCAAAATCCAACCTTCTTTTTCAATTTCTTCACGAATTAAGGGCTCACTACAATAAACACAATTCAGCGATTTGTACTTTTCCTCAACGTGCTGGTTGGCACCGCAATTTTTACAATGTAATAGCTCAATGGTTTCCGTATAGGCATTCTCGCCAACAATTTTTAAATAATGTGCCAATTCAAGCTCCTCAAAACTACTTTTAGATTGCTCAATAAATTCCTCATAACCACAATACTCACAGGTTAATTGATGTGAACCCGGTTTAAACTTCAACTCGGCTCCGCAATTGGCACACGCCTTTTTATATTCCGATTTTTGAATATCGCCCATTGATAGTGTCCCTTAGATTAAAAGGATGATCTTCTGCTTTTAGTATATAATTAAGTTGTTGGCAACGGTGGCGGCGTGTTACCTCCCAAGAAAGACTTAAGCTCCTCTATTTCTTTTAAGGCAGCCCACTCGGTCATACCTTGCTTCCATATTAGAGCATCTCTATTTATCGATCTACTAGCAAACAGTTCTTTTAATTTCTCAAAAGAAACCGGACCCGTTTGTTGATTGCCTACCGCATAAAAATAACCTACCTGAACAGGAACTGGTGGTGGAGTTTGAGGTTGTGCCGCTTGGCTACCAAAAGGTTGAGCACCTGGCTGACCCATTAGACCCCCCATTTGTTGCGCCAAAACAAAACCCATACCCATACCCATGCCTGCACCAGCAGTACCTCCTTCATTTTTGGCCGCCAATTCCATTGCCTTCGCCGCCTTAAACTGAGCTAATTTGGCCATGTCTAATTTATCAAGTCTGCTGTATTCAAAAATCTCTTTTTTCAACTCTTCGGGCATCGACACATTTTCGATGTAGAATTTTTCCAACTCAATACCTACTCTATTAAATTCGGGCTGCATCACATCTTGGCACGTTTCTGAAAGTTCACTGGTATTTGCTGCGTAGAGTTCTATAGGTAAATTGGCCTCACCTACCGTATCAGTAAAACGAGTCACAATCAAACTTTTTAAATGTTCGTTGACTTCATAATTAGTGAAATTACCATCTGTACCTACCACATTTACAATAAATTTTCCTGAATCGGATATTCTAAAACTATACGTACCAAAGGCACGTATTTCAACCAATCCAAACCGTTTATCGCTTAGTATAAACGGATTTTTGGTTCCCCATTTCTCATCTGTAAATAGGCGCGTATTTACAAAATAGACCTCTGCTTTAAACGGGCTATCAAATCCATATTTCCAATTCTTTAAGGTTGTTAGAATGGGTAAATTTTTGGTGTTTAAAGTGTAAGTACCTGGTTTAAAAACATCGGCCAATTGCCCTTCATTTATAAACACCGCTGTTTGCCCTTCACGAACAATAAGTTGAGCATTATTCTTTATTTCATTCTGGTAACGTTCAAAACGATGAACAATAGTTTCATTATTTGTATCGAGCCATTCAATTATATCAATAAACTCGTGGCTTAGTTTCTTTTTAATTTCGTCAAATATGCTCATGGTTAGATTAATTTTTCTGTACGCCATTCAAGTTATGGAATTCATGAATAGACCCAAAATATGAAGGGTTTTAATTGAACAAATAAATATCTATATCTTCAAAATTTAATGATTCCTTAAGGATATTTAGGAAGAAGCTATTAATTCTAATTAACTTTATAACTCTATATTTCCATTTAGAATTATGAAAAAGATATTTTGTATTGGAGAATTGTTAATCGATTTTATTGCTGAAAACCAAGGCAATGATTTATCAAAGGCAAAAGAATTCTCTAAAAAAGCGGGTGGTGCACCTGCAAACGTTTCTTGTGCGATTAGCAAATTAGGAGGGGACAGTATTTTCATTGGCTGTGTAGGAAATGATCCTTTCGGTACTTTTCTATTGCGCATTCTTGAAAATGAAAAGGTAGATATTTCGTTGGTACAAAAATCGGATACGTTTACAACATTGGCATTTGTTTCTTTGGATGAGGATGGAGAACGAGACTTTGTTTTTAGTCGAGGTGCAGATAGAGAACTAGTTTATGATTCATCCAATAAATCTAATTTCAAGAACAATATCTTACATTTTGGAGCTGCAACAGCCTTATTAGGCGGGTCTCTAGAAGAAGCATATAGCAGGTATTTATTTGACGGACTTACAAAAAACGCTTTCATAAGTTTCGACCCTAATTACAGAGTTGATTTATGGGAAGATAAAATAGCTGCTTTTAAACGTAAATGTGAAACCTTTATAGGAAAGTCACATTTATGTAAATTCAGTTTAGAAGAAGCGCAACTACTTTCAGGAAAAGATGATGTGAAAGAAGCCTGTAAAGTACTTCATGAAATGGGTGCTGAAATTATAGTGATCACACTTGGTAGCGAAGGAACTTGGCTCAGTACCAAAAAATTCCAAAAAAAAATTCCAAGCATTAAAGTAACTCCTAAAGATACCACAGGTGCAGGAGATGCTTTCATTGGCTGTTTATTACAACAAATTGCCAATCACTCAAGTATCGATGAATTATTGGAAGATGAAAGTATTCTTACAAGCATGGTAACCAGAGCCAACAAAGCTGGTGCCATAACCACCACAAATTTCGGCGCTATTGAATCATTACCCACCTTACAACAATTAGATTCTTAATAATGAACCAAGCCGAATTACACCGCTACTTGGCCTCCAAAAGTCTAAAGAAAAAAGGTGCACCCCAATATAAAACGTTATTCGACCAAAGGTTATCGACCAATATTTCCCTAATTAAAACGCAGTTTTTTTCATTATACCAAGAATCCAAGCACGAGACCACGTTTTTTAAGCTATTGGATAAATTAGAACTACTTTTTAAAGAGCGTCCTACTGCATTGAAAAAGCAGGATATTGACCGCTTAACAAAAGGGAACTGGTACCAAAGTGAGAAAATGGTGGGCATGCAATTGTATGTTGATCGTTTTAACACTGATATTAATGGCCTTAAAGAGAAGTTATCTTATTTTGAAGACTTTGGAATCAATTTTCTACATCTCATGCCTATTACTACGAGACCTTCTGGTGAAAGTGATGGTGGTTATGCAGTAAACAGCTATCATGAAATCGACAGTAAATATGGTACGAAAGAAGACTTTCTAACGTTCACAAAAGAAGCTCGAAAGAAAGATATGTTCTTAATGTTGGATTTTGTGGTCAACCATACATCCGACGAATTTGAATGGGCAAATAAAGCAAAGGCAGGAAATACAAAATACCAAGATTATTACTACACCTACTCTAATCGTCACATACCGGATGAATTTGAGAAATCCCTTCCAGAAATCTTCCCGCAATCCGCACCCGGAAATTTTACCTATAACGAGGAAATGGAAAAATGGGTAATGACCTGTTTCAATACCTATCAATGGGATTTAAATTATAAGAATCCAGAAGTCTTCATTGAAATGATGGGAAACTTAATGTCCTTAGCCAACTTAGGAGTAGACGTTATTCGTTTTGATGCTTTGGCATTTCTTTGGAAAAAATTAGGAACAATATCACAGAATTTACCCGAAGCCCATACACTTATTTCTTTATTTAGAATGTGCTTACAGGTTATTGCACCTGGTGTCATTCTTTTGGCAGAAGCCATTGTTGCGCCCAGAAATATTATCAAATATTTTGGAGAGAACATGTTTGAAGGCAATGAATGTGAAGTAGCCTATAATGCATCACTTATGGCGTTATTATGGAACTCTATTGCTACTAAAAATGCCTCTCTAATGCTTAAAAGCTTGACCGAAATTCCAAGCAAACCAAATGATACTACATGGATCAACTATATACGTTGCCATGATGATATCGGCCTTGGTTATGATGATGATTTTGTTCGGTCTATGGGTTGGGACCCTCATGCGCACAAACAATTTATACTAAGTTATTACACAGGTAAATTAGAATGGTCCCCCGCCAAAGGACTCATGTTCATGTACAATCCTAAAAACGGAGACGGTAGAATTACCGGTAGCGCAGCCTCATTATTAGGATTAGAAACTGCATTGGAACAAAAGAATAAGAACATCATTGATTATGCCATTGCAAAAATAATAATGATGCACGGTATTATTTTATCCTATGGTGGTATACCGATGATTTACGCTGGTGATGAAATCGGCACTTTGAACGATTATACATACGAGCAGAACGAAGACCATGTTAATGATAACAGGTGGGTAAATCGACCTATGCAAAACTGGAATGTTGT
The DNA here is from genome assembly GCF_005771495.1 of Maribacter sp. ACAM166. Classification (GTDB taxonomy): domain Bacteria; phylum Bacteroidota; class Bacteroidia; order Flavobacteriales; family Flavobacteriaceae; genus Maribacter. Next base: position 36,022 of record NZ_VAUW01000036.1, on the reverse strand, counting down.
CGCTACCTTGAGTAAAGCTAAAGATAGCCCTTCGGCCATTATCCATCAGAGCTTAAAGAAAATGATTGGTATTAGAAAAGAGCATACTGTATTTGAAGATTTAAATGATGTAAAAATATATGGTTGCCCCAACCCTCATATTTTCGTCTATCAACGAAGTAACGGTAATAAAAACATTTGGATATTGTCTAACTTTAATGAGATTACAGAAACTTTAGATATTGGTTGGCTACTCTCTCTTGGTATTCATGCCGGTGAAAATTCAATCGATTTACTAACCGGTGAATCTTTCGAACTAATCCACAATGAGTTGCCTTTAAAACCATTTCAACAATTGTGGCTTATGAATAACTAATTATATTTCACTTTCCTTAGCACCCGAAGCGCCTCTTTTAGCGAGGCATTAATTTCAGGATATTTAGGTTTCAACAGATTTCGAGCATTTTCCATTTCTTCTTTAGCTTCTTCGAAGCCGTTTAAGTAACAAATAAGGTAGGTGTCTGCCAAGTATTTCAGGCTTTTAACTTCGGCTAGTGTTAAAACTATACTACTGTTGGCTTTTACCACCAAAGCATTGTTGTTTGTGTATATTTCTTCTAGCTTTTTTTGATTGTATTTTGGAGGATTGAAAAGCAAATCACTATTGATTTGATAAGTGCCATTTTCACTAAAATTGATAACCACTTTCTCTAGCGGATAATACTTTTGTTTAGAGCCAAGACCTAACTGTACAAACTCTATTGTAGTGAAAGAATCATCATCAATACTAATTTTGACCTCATCTAAATTTGAATAAAACAATTTTACCTGTTCATTAATCAATTCGATATCTACTCTATGGTAATACGTTTCGCCGTTGACTACCTTTTTATTACCAGCCCAACAGACCACAAATTGCTCTTTAAACACCTTGTAGTCACTTTCTAAATCTTTGTGCCGATGGTTTAAAAAATCGATAACCCCATCTAAAGTAAGCTCAATATTATTTTTTGCATGTTGTTCTATGGTAGCTACTGCCTCAGCATTTATGTCTTTTAACTCAATATCGTACGCTTTTGGCAAACTGATACTGCCTTCCCTAAAAAAAACAGAACCTCCATAATATTTCCAAATACTCTTTCGCAATGAGCACACTTTACCAATTGATTTTATGGTTACCAGCCCCACAACTTTTCCATCAGGCAAATGGGGAAAAGGAATATTTTCGTACGAAATAAGGGGTGGATTATCTAAATAGGCATTGACTAAATTCTGAATCTTACTGTCATCAAAAAAATCTACTCCGACGATTTCGTTATTCTCATCCTCGACTCCAATAACAATAAATGAATTACTTGTAGGATTACTATTTGCCAATGCGCAAACATGCTTTAAAAACTTACCCTTACCCTCTTTCTCCCCAATAGAAATAAAACGCTTTTTATCGTAAAAACTATTCTCGTCGTTATGGGCGAGCAAGTTTTTTACCAATAAGCGTTTGTTAATCATGGTGTAAAGGAATTTCATTAATTGTTAATTGTTCGAAAACAATAATACTACTTACTACTAATTACTTTGTATGGTTTACGTACTACTATTTACAAACTGACATGTCTATTCTGGCAACTGTCAATTAAAATTTAGCTTTTTTTACAATAGTTGAAGAAGCCTGAGCAGTAGGCATAACCGTTAAATCTGCTATATTAACATGATAAGGTCTGGTTACTACAAAGTGGATGATTTCTGCTATATCTTCTGGTTTTAATGGTTGAAAACCTTTATACACATTTTCTGCACGATCTTCGTCTCCCTTAAAACGAACGGAACTGAATTCGGTTTCGACCAATCCAGGGTTTACGGCTCCAACGCGTATCCCATAAGGATTCAAATCCATTCGCATTCCTTGGTTTATGGCATCTACTGCATGTTTACTCGCACAATAGACATTCCCTTTTGGGTAAACTTCCTTACCAGCGGTTGACCCTATATGTATGATATGACCAGCTTTTCGCTCAATCATTTGAGGTATCAAATTTTTAGAAACATAAAGCAGACCCTTCACATTAATATCCAACATCGCATCCCAATCCTCAATACTCCCGTCTTGTATTGTGTCTAAGCCATGAGCATTCCCGGCATTGTTAATTAAAATATCAATTTGCGAGAACTCTTTAGGTAGTGATGCTATTGCTTCTTTTACGGATTCTTTATTCCGAATATCAAAATTCAACGTAAAAACTTGTACTTCTTTACCTAATTCCTTCTTGAGAGCATCCAATCGTTCTTGACGTCTTCCGCACAATACCAAATTGATGCCTTTTAGTGCGAAAAGTATAGCCGTAGACTTACCAATTCCGCTCGTTGCTCCTGTAATAAATGCTGTTTTTTTCATTATATTTTTATTTTATGCAACTTCCTTTCCTTCGTTGGCTTCCAGTAAAATGAACCAATCTTGTAGATCCATCTCAATTTGCTCTGCTTCCACAGCCAATTTTAGCCTATTTGGAGTAGCGGTACCCACCACCGGATGTATTTTAGACGGATGTTTTAATATCCATGCCAATAATAATTGGTCTTCGGTCGCATCATATTTTTTACCTAATTCGACTAATACTTTTTTAATTCTCTTCGTTGCTTCAGATTCTATCTTAAAATAATCGCCTAAAGGACTCCATGACATGGCTACTCGATTGTGTGTGATACAATCGTCTAATGTGCCATCGTTCATCACCTCATTAGAGGAAAGAGAATATTCTATTTGGTTTGCTTCAACGGGTATTCCCTTTTCAATAAGCTGTACCTGGGAAGGTGTAAAGTTTGAAACGCCAAATTGCTTGATCTTCCCTTGTTTTTTTAATTGATGTATAGCCTCGGCTATTTCAACCGGATTCATTAACGGGCTAGGTCTGTGCAGCAAAAGCATGTCAAAATATTCGGTTTGTAATAATTTCAAAGACCTTTCAACCGACTTAATGATATAGTCTTTGTTATAATCATAATGTTTAACCCTATTTGCTCTTTCCTTTGCATTGAACTGAATACCACATTTGCTAATCATTTGTATGCTTTCCCTAGAAATTGAACTTTTTAAAAATGCCTTTCCAAATTGTGCTTCATTGGTATAATCTCCATAAATATCTGCATGATCAAAAGTGGTGATTTCACTATCTAAACAGTGCTCCATTAAGGAAACCATTTCGTTTGTGGAAAGTTGTTTTCCCCAATTACCCCAAGTCATAGTCCCCGCAATAATTCTTGAATAAGTTGATGAGTTGTTCATAGGTTGATGAAATTAAAAAGAAATCCCTTAAAGGCTTCATAAAAATAAGGGGTTTTCACTTTTTTTAACCTATCATTAACAGCTACTGAGTGAATAAATTTTCAATTTGCATGACTGTTAAAATTCAGAAGGCTAGTAACCAATTATATAAAGTTTTAAATGGAAGAAAATACCTCAGTTGACATTAGTGCTGTAAATGAGAAAATAGCTCGAGAAAGTGCTTTTATCGATTTATTGATGCTTGAAATGAATAAGGTAATCGTAGGTCAGAAATATATGGTCGAACGATTATTAATCGGTCTCTTAGGACAAGGGCATATTTTATTGGAAGGTGTACCAGGACTAGCAAAAACATTGGCTATTAACACCCTTTCGAAAGCGGTTAAAGGAAGTTTTAGTAGAATACAGTTTACGCCAGATTTATTACCCGCCGACGTTGTAGGAACCATGATCTATAACATGAAAGTGAATGATTTTTCAATCAAAAAGGGTCCTATCTTCGCTAATTTTGTGTTAGCTGATGAAATAAATCGTGCTCCCGCCAAAGTGCAGTCCGCTCTTTTAGAAGCGATGCAAGAAAAGCAAGTTACTATTGGTGACGAAACTTTTATTTTGGACAAGCCTTTTTTAGTTATGGCGACTCAAAACCCTATTGAACAAGAAGGTACATACCCACTTCCTGAAGCTCAGGTAGACCGTTTTATGCTTAAAACCGTAATTGATTATCCTAAAATAAATGAGGAACAATTGATTATGCGTCAAAATTTACTGGGGAATTATGAAACAGTAAATGCTGTGGTATCCATAGAACAGATATTAAGCGCTCAAAAAGCTGTTCGTGAAGTATACATGGACGAGAAAATAGAAAAATATATTCTTGACATTGTATTTGCTTCTAGATATCCTGAAAAATATAATTTAGAGAGCTTAAAACCATTAATAAGTTTTGGTGCTTCGCCAAGGGGTAGTATTAACCTTGGTATTGCTGCTAAGTGTTATGCTTTTATTAAAAAAAGAGGGTATGTTGTGCCAGAAGATGTTCGTGCTATTGTGCACGATGTATTGAGACATAGAATTGGTATAACTTATGAGGCCGAAGCCGAGAATATTACTTCAGTAGATATTATCAATAAAATCGTAAACGAGATAGAAGTACCTTAGTCGACTAGGCTTTTGACAGTTGCGGTTGGTAGTATTTCTTATAAAACTACTATAATAGCGACTGCCTACTGCTACTACTGAAAACTGCCCACTGTATAAATGGATACCAAAGAGCTACTCAAAAAAGTACGAAAAATAGAGATAAAGACGAGACGTCTTTCTGACCATATATTTGGTGGGGAATACCACTCTACCTTTAAAGGTAGGGGAATGACCTTTAGCGAAGTACGGCAGTATCAATTTGGTGACGATGTTAGAAATATTGATTGGAATGTAACAGCTCGTTACAATGAACCTTATATAAAGGTTTTTGAGGAAGAACGAGAACTCACCATGATGCTAATGGTAGACATTAGTGGGTCAGAATTATTTGGTACCACGAATCAGTTTAAGAATGAAATTATTACTGAAATAACTGCTACTTTAGCTTTTAGCGCACTTCAGAATAATGATAAGGTAGGTCTCACATTATTCTCTGATCAAATAGAACTCTACATACCTCCAAAAAAAGGTAAAACCCACGCTTTACGTATTATTCGAGAATTGCTGGAATTCAAGCCAAAAAGTAACAAAACAGATATTGCACAGGCGTTGAAGTTCATGAGCAGCGTAATGAAAAAGAAAGCCATCGTTTTCGTACTGTCTGATTTTATTGGAGACGATTATGAAAAAACGTTGAAAATAACGGGCAATAAGCATGATTTAACAGGTATACGGGTTTATGATGAGCGTGAAGAATCAATACCTAATTTGGGCATGGTACAGTTAGAAGATATTGAAACAGGTAGAATACAATTAGTGAATACCCAATCAAAAAAAGTGCGTAACGCTTATACAGAATTTAACAGGGAACGTATTGCATATTTTAAAGAATCGTTTACAAAAGCTGGGTGTGGAACCTTAGATTGCAGGGTTGACGAAAGTTATGTAAAAAAACTATTGGGATATTTTAAACGAAGAGGTTGAGACGAATGATAAATGATATTAGAATATTCAAAAAGGGCTTTTCGTTGATAAAACGGAACATGCCTTTATTCGTATTCCTTTTTTGTATTATTCAACTTTCTGCACAAGAAAGTCCTACGTTCAACTCAACGGTAGATACAACCTATATAAAGATTGGCCAACAAATAAAGTGGACTGTTACTGTTGAAGTTGATACAACCGCACAGGTGATTTTCCCCGAGGGACAAACTTTTTCTCCATTAGAAACTGTGGAAGCTTTTGCTACGGATACTACAAGAAAAAAAGACCGATTAACGTTACAAAAAATATACGCACTTACCCAGTTCGATTCAGGTGCCTATAAATTACCGGCACAACGAATTGAAATTAACGGCACAGGATTTATGACCGATTCGATGTTAATTAATGTGGCAACTATTCCTGTGGATACATTAAATCAAAAGATGTATGATATTAAGCCGCTTATCAACGTTGAGAAAAGCACTACCGAATTTTGGAAGTATTTACTAATCGGTATATTGGTTCTTCTTGTGCTTGGCGGACTTTTCTATTGGTTCGTATTACGCAAAAAAGCATTAACCGAAGAAGAAAAAGTAGCGCTTTTACCCCCTTATGATAGAGCTCTGTTGGAATTAAAACGTTTGGAAAACTCCAAATATTTAATTCAAGATGAGTACAAACAATACTACTCTGAGCTAACGGCTATTGTACGTTCTTATTTAGAAGAAGATGTACATGTTACTGCGCTAGAGAGCACAACAGGTCAGCTAATTGAAAAATTAGAACTTTTAAAGGATGCCGGCGAGTTAAGACTAGATGATGACACGATAAAGCAATTTCAACAAATTCTACAGACTGCAGATTTAGTGAAATTCGCAAAGAACAAACCATCAACCTTAATTGCGGAGCAAGACAGAAAACTAGTTGAACAAATTGTGGTAAAAACACATGATGCACTTCCTGAACCTACGGAAGATGAATTGCTTGAACAAGCCGAATATCAAGAGGAGATTGAGCGTAAACAGAAAAAGAAAAAGATAGTAATCGGTATAGCGTCTCTGGTTGCCATTATATTAATTGGCACAACAATCGCAGGTTTAAAACTCGGTTTCGGTTATTTAAAAGATACTGTTTTTGGCCATCCAACGAAAGAATTGTTAGAGGGTGAATGGGTTCGTAGCAGTTACGGTTTTCCTCCAATCCAACTAGAAACGCCCCAAGTGATGGTGCGCCAGGAAGTAAAGCTGCCGCCAGAGGCAAAGGCAGCTATAGCAGACATACAGGCATTTGGATATACAAGTCCTATTGGTCTTTTTACCGTTGGCGCTACATCTATCACACTGAACCAACAAGATGTTGAACCTGATTTTGATAAAACAATAGAGCAAATATTATCTAATTTTGAAGGCCAAGGCGCAAAAAATATTATAACAAAGCAAGAGGAATTTTCCACAATTAGCGGAGTAAAGGGTATGAAAGTATTTGGTAGTGGTGAGTTTGTAATGCCCGGATCAAAAGAATTGATAGATGGGAAATACACCGTACTGCTTTTTGGTGGCAAAGGATTTCAGCAATACGTCATCCTTACTTGGGTGGAAGATGACAACTATGCCCAAGAAATAGTAGACCGAATTTTGGCATCGGTAGAAGTTAAAACAGAAGTTTAAATGTTAAAGAATATATCATTCGCAAATCCAGATTTCTTTTGGCTCTTCCTACTATTGCCATTGGCTATTGTATGGTATATATTTAAGCAAAAAGAGCAAATTGCATCGCTGCGAATTTCAAGCATAAAAGGATTTAGTCATACTGGTATTTTACCAAAATTAAAGCCCGGGCTTTTTCTGTTGAGATTGCTGGCTTTAGGTGCCATAATCGTTGCAATGGCAAGACCACAAACAGAAGATATTTCTACACGTACTAAAACAACTAAGGGTATTGATATAGTCATGGCCATTGATGTGTCTTCTAGTATGCTGGCGCGAGATTTAAAACCTAACCGGTTAGCGGCCCTTAAAGAGGTCGCTGCAAATTTTATTGAAAAAAGGCCTAATGACCGTATTGGGTTAGTGGTATATGCAGGTGAAGGCTATACCAAAACACCTATTACGACCGACAAATCAATTGTTCTAAATGCCCTTGCAGAAATAACTTACGGACAATTGGAAGATGGTACAGCTATAGGTATGGGATTAGCAACATCGGTAAACCGATTAAAAGAAAGTACTGCAAAAAGTAAAATCATAATATTATTGACGGATGGTGTTAACAATTCAGGGTTCATCGAACCTCAAACCGCTTCGAATCTAGCTATCGAATTTGGTATTAAAACATATACCATTGGGTTGGGAACGAATGGTAATGCCCTATCCCCTATTGCCTATAACGCTGATGGATCTTTTAGGTATGGTATGCGACAAGTTGAGATTGACGAGGAACTTTTAAAGGATATAGCAAAAGCAACAGGTGGTAGATATTTTAGGGCCACCGATAATGAGTCACTGGAAGAAATCTATGACGAAATAAATAAATTAGAAAAAACTGAAGTAGAGGAATTCAAATATTACCGCTATGAAGAGAAGTTTAGACCATGGATTTTATTGGCCGGAGCACTCCTAATATTAGAATGGATTTTAAGAAACACACTATTTAGAAGTTTTGTATAATATGGTACAGTTAGACGAAAAAATATATTTCTACTTGCTCATTATCATTCCGGTGATTTTGGTGCTGTTCTTATTGGGATTGGTCTGGAAAAAAAGAACCCAAAAGAAATTTGCAAATACCGAACTTTTAAAACGGTTGACGCCTAATCGCTCCTATAATAAAGGAGCTTTGAAGCTAATTGTGTTTATTCTTGCATTAGCCTTATTGATTTTAGGCTTAGTGAACCCTAAGATTGGAACGAAATTAGAAACGATAAAACGAGAAGGTGTAGATATCGTGTTTGCAGTAGATGTATCTAAAAGTATGTTGGCGGAGGATATTGCCCCTAACCGATTGGAAAAAGCAAAAAGATTGGTTTCTGAAATTATAAATCAATTGGCAAGTGACCGAATAGGTATCATAGCATATGCAGGTCAAGCTTATCCACAGTTGCCAATTACAACAGATTACGGTGCTGCGAAAATGTTCTTACAGAGTATGAATACCGATATGCTGACTTCTCAAGGTACTGCAATCGATCAAGCAATTGAACTGGCCAGCACCTATTATGACGATGCTGAACAGACCAATCGTGTTTTGTTCATTATTTCTGACGGTGAAGACCATTCTGAAGGTTCAACGTTAGATGCCGTTGAAAATGCCGTTGATGAGGGTATTACAATTTACACCATTGGTGTAGGCAAGCCAAAAGGCGTTCCAATTCCTATCAAAAGAAATGGAATTTTAGAGAGTTTAAAAAAGAATAATCAAGGAGAGACCGTAATTACAAAATTAAACGAGGCTGTTCTTATTGATATTGCAAATGAAGGAAACGGCCAGTATATTGATGGTTCAAACACAGATACTGCCGTAGAATTTATTAAAGATGAATTGTTGAAAATGGATAAAAAGGAATTTGAGGCCAAACAATTCGCAGAATATAAAAATCAGTTTCAATGGTTTATTGGGGCAGCACTATTGCTTCTCTTTTTAGATATATTTATATTGGACCGTAAAACCAGCTGGTTAAAGAAACTTAATTTGTTCAATGAAAAAAGACATGAATAAAATAGGCATAGTAATTTTATTGGTTTTTGTATCCCTCACTTCTTATGCCCAAGAAGTTGACGAGCAAGAAAAAGAAAAGGCATTAAGATCTTCGACCAACCTCACATGGGATGGTAATAAAGCATTATCTGAAGATAACTTCGTTGCTGCTGAGGTTGATTATAGAAAAGCAATTTCAAAAAGTCCGGATAATAGCGTAGCACCTTACAACTTAGGTAATGCTTATTATGCCAACGAAACCTATAATGAAGCCTTTGGACGGTTTAAAGAGGCTGGTGAGGCATCAACTTCAAAAGAAGAAAAGCATAAAGCCTATCATAATATGGGTAATGTTTTTATGAAACGTAAAGATTACGCCAAAGCGGTTGAAGGTTACAAAGAAGCTTTACGTAATGACCCAGGCGACGAAGAAACCAGATACAATCTCGCACTTGCCAAAGAACTTCTCAAAAAAGACGAAGAAGATAAAAAGCAAAATGAAGACGACAAGGATAAAGACAAAGAGAACAAGGACGAAAATAAAGACAAAGATAAAAAAGACGAAGAGGATAACGAGGATAAGAAAGATAAAGGCGATGAGGGTGACAAGGGTGATGAAGGCGACAAGAATGAAGAGAAAAAAGACGGTGAAGGAGATAAAAAACAAAAACCGGAATCAGGAGATAACCAACAAGAGCAGCCACAACCTAGACCTAATGAACTCTCAAAACAACAGGTTGAAAACTTATTAAGAGCAATGCAAAATGCAGAGAAAAAAGTTCAAGATAAAATAGATGCTAAAAAGGTAAAAGGTGTTAAGATTAAAAACGAAAAGGATTGGTAGGCTTAAGGACCATAAGTAGATTAACGTTATTACTAACGATTTTTCTATCATCTCTTATGATGATGGCACAAAACAATAGTGCCATCACTTTTGAAATGAAGTTGAGCAAACCTAAGCTTGGCCTGAATGAACGATTAAGGGTAGATTTTGTAATGAATCGTGATGGTGATAACTTTAATCCGCCAGATTTTAATGGGTTTAGGGTGGTCATGGGGCCTTCCCAGTCCATTAGTTCTTCATGGATAAATGGGGTGAGAAGTTATTCGAAATCCTATTCATATACGCTTGCGCCAACTGCAAAAGGAAAGTTCACGATGAAACAGGCATCAATAGTTATTGGTGGGGTAACGTATAAATCACTAACAAAAGAAGTTGAAGTTACTACCGCTGTTGACAAACCTAGCGATCAGATGACAGCAGACGATGTAGCCGATGAAAATCTTCATTTAGTTGCTGAAATTTGGAAAACGAATCCCTTCTTGAACGAAGCAATTACAGTAATCTATAAGCTCTATGTGAGTCCGAATATTAGTGTATCCAATTACCAACCATTAGACAATCCTACCTATAATAATTTCTGGAGTCAAGATATTAAAGTATCAAGCTTAAGTGCTCAAAATGGTACATATAAAGGAAAACCATATCGTTATGTCATTTTAAAACGTGTGGTGCTCTATCCACAAAAATCAGGGAAATTAGATATCGAACCATTGTCTCTTGATGTTACGGTTGATGTACCAACAGGAAGACGTGATTTTTTTGGTGGACGCATCTATGCACAGACAAATAAAACAGTATCAGCAGGTAATAGAACTATTAATGTAAAATCATTACCGTTAGCAGACCAACCTGCCAATTTTAACGGTGCCGTTGGCGACTTTTATTTTTCAGTTACGACCAGTAAGACAAGCTTAAATGCAACGGAATCTTTACAAGCAACTGTAGAAGTAAATGGAAAAGGAAACCTTAAGCTATTCAAGTTACCTGAACTCGTATTGCCAAGTGCTTTAGAAGTGTATGAACCAGAATTTACCGAAGGGGTTAGAACTACTTTAGCAGGAATGCAAGGCAAAGTAAGTAATCAATATACTGTAGTCCCTGCATTTAAGGGAAAATATCCTATTGCTCCATTAATATTTAGCTTTTTCAATCCTACCACCGCAAAATACATCACCTTAACATCAGATGAGATTGTTGTCAATGTCTTAGAAGGGCCCTTAAGTGCCTCAAATAATTCGGCGACTGACCCGAACAACGCAAAACAATCTGTTATTTCAAGTGGAACTAAATTTAATTTCATAAAATTAACACCTAACCTTTCGAGCACAACCGTATCCTACTTTTTTGGTTCAACAAATTTTTACATCTGGTTGCTTTCCCCCCTTTTATTGATTCCTTTGGCCATAGCATTTAGAAAAAAGAAAGAAGCCAAAGCAGGAGATATCGTAGGAAATAAAGTTAGGAGGGCGAATAAATTAGCACGAAAATATCTTTCTGCCGCTAAAAAAGAATTAGGCAATAAAGATTCTTTTTATGTAGCATTAGATAGAGCATTGCACAATTACTTAAAAGCAAAATTAAAACTAGAAACCTCAGAATTCAGTAAGGATAAAATTGTTGAACTACTAGGTAAAAAATCAATAGAAACAAATACGATACAAAGTTTTACAGCATTATTAGAGAATTGTGAAGCTGCCAGGTATAGCCCATTTTCAGATGTGCAAATGCAAGCCGATTATGAAAAGGCAAGTGAGGTTATTTCTCTAATGGATAAACAATTATGAGCATGTTCAAAAAGCTAGCTATATTTATTAGCCTTTTTACCGTTTTACTTTGTAGTGCACAGAACAACAAATTGTTCGAACAGGCTACTACCGACTATAATACGGGTGAGTATGAAAAGGCTATCAGTTTATATATCACTATTCTAGATAATGGGGAGCACTCAACAGCTGTATATTACAACTTAGGAAACTCATATTATAAACTCAACCAAATTGCCGAGAGTATTTATTTTTACGAGAAAGCTTTACTTCTATCTCCTAACGATGAAGAAATTAAAACAAATCTTAGTTATGCCCAAAACATGACTTTAGATGCAATAGACACGATACCTGAAACAGGTATTTCCAAATTATATAAAAATGTAACGGATAAATTAACATTTGACCAATGGGCATATCTTGCCATCGGGGCAATGTCTGTTTTTGTTTTATTATACATTCTTTTTTACTATTCCAGCTATTCTGCTAGAAAACGATGGGCTTTTATTGGTAGCCTAATTGCATTATTATTATGTGTTATCGCCATTATTTTCGGCTTCATTCAGCAAAGAGATTTCAATGCAACTCAACCTGCCATAATATTTGCTGAAGAGAGTTTTATAAAATCTGAGCCAAACGAATCAAGTCAAGAGGTATTTGTATTACATGCCGGCACTAAAGTCAACGTGTTGGATGAGCTAAACAACTGGGTTAAAATCAGACTAGCAGACGGCAAAACAGGTTGGGTTCTAAAAGGTGAATTAAAACTGTTAAAGGACTTTTAGAAATTTGTTAACAGAATTTCGAAGTTGGAACATTATCTTTGCCTTCGATTTGAGAAAATGAGAAACACCGCACGCATTACATTGTTACTTTTATGGCTTTTTGCAGTAGCTGCGCCGAGCATAATTACTCTTTGTAACGTTGACAACCCTATAGTCGTTACCAACCTCAATGAAGAGGAACAACAAGAGTCGGGGAAAAAATCGATGGCCGAAGAAAAGTTTGTCAAAGAAAATTTATTAGATTTCTCTTTGATTGCTATCTACGAAAACTCAATTAGACGTAACGTCCATAGTATTGATTGTTTTAATTTATCATTGGAAGTTTTATCTCCACCTCCAGAACCTTTCTGTTAGTATTTTTATTTTTTCATCATTGATTAATTTATACTTTATATTTTTAATCATAAACAGCTTTGAATCAAGTAGTTTAAATAATTAAAAAGCACATCTCTTTAGTTATCATTGCGTTAATTACAAGAGGTTCTGAAGTTTTTAGGGTAACGGGGTCTAATGAAAACATTAGCTATTTACGCCCAAGACTAAAAACGATAATTATCGAGTTAAATTAAATTATATTCATTTGATATTCTAGAAACTGAATAATCATCATTAACTACCAACAGAAATTACAGTAGTATACTACATCTAATTATCCCTAAAATTTAAACCGGGATATCTAATAATAGTTAGAATTAAAATACACCCCTATGAAAGCACATACTAAAGAAACTCAAGCCACCGTAACCCCACAAAAATCTTTAGCCTTCTTAAAGGAAGGAAATGAAAGATTTCAGAATAATTTGAAGGCAAATCGAAATCTTTTAGAACAAGTAAATGATACCAGTGAAGGCCAGTTTCCATTTGCGACCATCTTAAGCTGCATAGACTCAAGGGTTTCTGCTGAATTAGTTTTTGATCAAGGTCTGGGTGATGTTTTTAGCATACGAATAGCCGGTAATTTTGTGAATGAGGATATTCTTGGTAGTATGGAGTTTGGTTGCAAATTAGCTGGAACCAAGTTAGTTGTTGTTTTAGGCCATACTAGTTGTGGTGCAATCAAAGGAGCTTGTGATCATGCCCGATTAGGAAATCTTACTGCGTTGATAAATAAGATTGAGCCTGCAGTAGCTGCAGTCAAAGAGCCAAAGGACGAGAGTATTAGAAACTCTAAAAATCTAGAATTTGTTGATAGAGTAGCTGTGAAAAATGTAGAAATAACTATTGATAATATTAGAGAACGTAGCAGGGTTTTAGTGGACATGGAAGAGAAGGGTGAAATTATGATTGTTGGGGCAATGTATGACCTCGCAACTGGAGCGGTAGAATTTTATAACTATTAATTTCTATCTACATTTAAAAACCAAAGTATTGAATTATTACTTTTTATGTTCTTAAAATAAGCCCTATACATTATCCTATTTAAATTTAATTTACAAACATTATATTCTACTTATGAAAAAACTATTTTCAAATTTTAAAGGCGATTTATTTGGCGGTATCACTGCCGGTATCGTTGCATTGCCTCTGGCACTAGCATTTGGCGTAAGCTCGGGCATGGGCCCAAGCGCAGGTCTTTACGGTGCAATTTTCATTAGTTTTTTCGCTGCACTTTTTGGTGGAACCAGCACTCAGATTTCTGGGCCTACGGCACCAATGACGGCAGTTAGTATGGTTGTTATTGCTGGTATTGTAGCCATTAATGACGGTAGTATGGAAAAAGCACTGCCAGCGATTTTAATCGTTTTTCTTTTAGCAGGGCTAATGCAAATAGGACTAGGCCTCATCGGAGTTGGAAAATACATTCGATACATTCCCTACCCAGTGGTTTCTGGTTTTATGACCGCAATTGGTGTAATCATTTTAGTGACCCAAATACTACCCTCAATTGGTTATTATCCAAAAGAGGACATGGACTATGTTAATAAGTACAAGCCCATGGCAGAAGAGATCATTTTAGATAATATATTAAAAGAAGAAGCTGGTGAAGGAATTTTGGTTTTGGAGAACTTTAAAGAAACCATTTCACGTGCTGAAAAAATTACGGAGGTCGATATGCTTAAAGAGGCACAGACATTGGCAAAATCAGATGCTTCAGGTGTACTTGGCGCTTTAAAAATAATGCCAAGAGCTTTAAGAAATATCAACTGGCTAGAACTAGTACTTGCGCTCTCTACAATTATAATTATATATGGATTCAAACGTATAACCACTACGATACCAAGTGCCTTGGTAGCATTAATAGCAGTATCTGGTGTGGCATACGGTTTTGGTCTTGACTATAGACCAATAGAACAAATACCTAGTGGATTTCCCGTACCTAATCTTGGCATTTTCACAGAGTTTGAACTCGGTTCTGTAACTCCTTATATTTTTACAGCACTTACTTTGGCCCTTCTTGGCGCAATTGATTCGCTGTTGACATCCGTAGTGGCCGATAACATGACCAAAACTAAACATAAGCCTAACAAAGAACTGGTAGGGCAAGGTATAGGTAATAGTATTGCCGCTATTTTTGGTGGTATCCCAGGTGCAGGTGCAACAATAAGAACTGTTGTTAATATCAATGCTGGTGGAAAAACTAAGCTATCTGGTATGATTGCCGGTATTCTGTTGTTGATAATTTTATTGGCACTCGGCCCTGTAGCATCACAAATTCCTGCTGCTGTGCTAGCGGGTATCTTGGTTACCGTAGGTATTGGTGTTATGGATTATAAAGGTTTAAAAGCAATACCAAGTTTACCGAAAGATATGAGCTTAGGTCCTATTAAATTTAGTTCAGAAGTTGTTATCATGTTAGTTGTTCTTGTTCTTTCTTCTGTTTGGAACCTTGTATATGCAGTTGGTGTTGGGCTAGTAATCGCATCCCTAATGTTTATGAAGAAAATGGGGGATTTAACTGCAGAACGTTCTGATGTAAAAACTTTAGAAAAGGAGGCAAATTGGCCAGATGAAGGAGATTTTCCTAAAAATTTGCAAGAAGAGGTTTTTATAAAACATTTGAAAGGCCCACTTTTCTTCGGTTCTACAAGTGATTTCCAACAAATGGCAGATCAAATTCCAAGAACCGCATCAACTGTAATAATTAGAATGGGCCGCATGCAATACATGGACCAATCTGGCCTATATACACTAGAAGATGTGTTAATCAGTCTTAAAAAAGCGGGTATCAAAGTATTATTTGTAAATGTCCTTAATCAACCTAGATACATGATGGAACGTGTTGGCCTAATACCCGATTTGATACCCGAAGAGCATATTTTTGAATCATTTAAAGAATGTCTTAATTGGGTAAAGGAAAATGTAAAAGATAAATTCATATCCACTTAGACTATCAAAATCAATAAAAACGTATTCTACCTCTTTTAAAAGTTTTAAATTTGCTTCTTTAATCACCATTCATGATTGATAAGATAAAGGAACAAATCTCTGAAGTAGCATCGTTCACAGCTCATAATATGGAAGCTGTTGAAACGTTTAGAATTAAATATTTAGGAAAGAAAGGCATCTTGAATGACTTCTTTGCTGAATTTAAGAATGTTCCAAATGAGCAGAAAAAAGAATTTGGTCAGACCATTAATGAACTAAAGCAAGCTGCAACAAAAAAAGTAGAAGCTTTAAAAGAGGTTTTAGAAAGCGCACATACAGATGAACAAGTTTATGGGGATTTAACCAGACCAGGAAACCCCATAGAACTTGGTGCTCGACATCCTATTTCTATAGTAAAGAACAAAATCATTGATATCTTTTCAAGAATTGGCTTCAATGTATCTGAAGGTCCAGAAATAGAAGATGATTGGCATAATTTCACCGCATTGAACTTGCCAGAATATCACCCGGCACGTGACATGCAGGACACCTTTTTTGTTCAGACAGATCCAGATATCCTTTTGCGAACCCATACCTCATCGGTACAAGTGCGTTATATGGAAAATAATAAGCCACCTATTCGTACCATATCACCTGGTAGGGTGTATAGAAATGAAGCAATTTCATCTAGATCTCATTGTTTCTTTCATCAAGTTGAAGGGCTATATATTGACAAGGATGTTTCTTTTGCAGATCTAAAACAAACGCTTCAATATTTTACAACTGAGCTTTTCGGTAAATCTAAAATTCGGCTTAGACCATCTTATTTTCCGTTCACGGAACCTAGTGCCGAAGTTGATGTTTACTGGGGATTAGAGACTGAAACCGATTATAAAATGACCAAAGGCACAGGTTGGTTGGAAATTATGGGTTGTGGTATGGTTGACCCTAATGTACTTAAAAACTGTGGTATTGATCCTGAAGTTTACTCAGGTTTTGCATTCGGCATGGGTATAGATCGTATCACACTACTACTGCATCAGATATCAGATATACGAATGTTAAGCGAAAACGATTTACGCTTTCTAGAACAATTTAGAAGCGCTCTATAAAACCCCTTTTTGAAAAAAGATATTGAAATACCTATTGCCAAGGATGTTTATGTCGCTATCATCCAAGAATGGAATGAAGAGTTTCTTTCCAAAGACTGGAACGCCTATATACTCAATAACAGCACTGCGCCTATCGAAATGGTAATGATTATTTCAAAAGGATATGACGATAAGCGTAAAACGTCGGTCATGAGACATACTATTGGTGTTGTGGATGCAAAATCTTACCACAAAATTGAGGTAGTACTAGAAGATGTGTTGGCCTTAAAAAATGAGTTCTTTGTTACCTATTATGCCGGTAATAAGCTATACGAAAAGCGCTTTCTATTTGAACAAAATAGCGTTAACGAAGGTAACCTTGTACCTATTCCAATCATAGAGAAAGACGGTGTGTTGGTAAAATAAACATAAAATATGCACCCTTTACCGATAGGTTTCGTATAAATAGGGTGGTAATAAAACAGCATAGTTTTCCTACCACAAAACGAACGGCTTTTTGCTTAATTGCGAATTATAATACTTAATCTCACCTGTAACTTCTTTTCCCAACCACTCTGGCTTTTCAAAGGTTTCGGTCTCTGAATTTAACTCTACCTCGGCAACTGTTAAACCTTCATTATCACCATAAAATTCATCTACCTCATAAACATGATTCCCAACAGGAATTTCATACCTACATTTTTCAAGAATTCCTTTCTCACATAACAATAGCAAGGCATCAGCCTCTTGTACTGAAATCTCCTTTTCCCATTCAAATCTAGAAGTGCCAGAGGTATTTGATTTTCCTTTGATAGTAAGATATCCGTTTTCACCCTTTATCCGTACTCTTACCGTTCTATTTGCATCGGTATTTAAAAAACCTTGAACTATTCGTGTTTTCAAACTGGCAGAAGACTTATAAGCCTCTGATTTTACTAAAAATTTACGTTCTATTTCTATCATATGATTTGGCACCACTACTATACTTAAACTAAGATAAGTCTTAAATTTGCTTATGCCCAATGAATTGTCATTACGCAAAATTATCCATGTCGATATGGATGCCTTTTATGCTTCCGTTGAGGAATTGGATAATCCTGACTTAAAAGGGAAACCCTTGGCCGTTGGTGGTAGTGAAAAAAGAGGTGTAGTTGCTGCTGCAAATTATGAAGCCCGTAAGTTTGGTGTTCGAAGTGCGATGAGCGCCTATTTAGCAAAAAAAAACTGTCCGCATATTACCTTTGTTAAACCTCGGTTTGAACGGTACAAGGAAATTTCAAAAATAATCAGGGCTATATTTTTTGAATATACAGATTTGGTAGAGCCTTTATCTCTTGACGAGGCATATCTTGATGTAACCATTAATAAAAAAGGAAATCCTTCTGCTACTTTACTGGCAACCGAAATCCGCCAACGTATTTTAGAAGAAACAGGGTTAAACGCCTCCGCTGGAATATCTATCAACAAATTTATTGCCAAGGTAGCCAGCGACATCAATAAGCCTAATGGACAAAAAACAGTAAATCCAGAAGAAGTCATATCATTTTTAGAAAATCTTGATATTCGTAAATTCTACGGCGTAGGTAAGGTTACTGCTGAAAAAATGTATCAATTGGGAATTTTTACCGGTAAAGATCTAAAAGGCAAATCTTCTGAATTCTTGACAGACAAATTTGGCAAGAGTGGAGGCTACTACTATACTGTGGTTCGGGGAATACACAATGGTGAAGTAAAACCACATCGTATCCCTAAATCTGTTGGTGCAGAACGTACCTTTAATGAAAATTTAAGTAGCGAAATTTTTATGCTTGAACGTTTAGAGCAAATTGCTGAAGAGCTTGAGCGAAGACTTAAAAAAGTAAAAATTGCGGGGAAAACAATAACCTTAAAAATAAAATATAGTGACTTTACCCTTCAGACTAGAAGCAAAACTCTACTCTATTTTATAGCGGACAAAACCCTAATTCTAGAAACTGCAAAAGAATTATTATATCAAGAAGGCCTTCAGAATTCCGTTCGTTTACTTGGTATTTCTCTTTCTAACCTGAACACAGATAACAAGAAACTCATAAAGAGTATAGATAAATCAATATTAGTGCAATTAAAATTTGATTTTTAAATATTCGACTGACCTTCAGCTATTTAAGGCTAATAATTACCAATGTTAACAAATATTAACGCCTTTTACTTGTACACCTGGTATGGCTAGAATAAATTTGACCCGTTAAATGAAAAAGAATTTCTTAAAATTTATTCTTTCTATCTGCATCCTTCTTTTTAGTGTTTGCAGCCCTCTATTTGGTAACTTCAATATAGAAAATAGTTCGTTTCACACTGTTGATAACCAAAATATCGTATCAGCAATTACACTACTTAAGACGGTTATTCACGATCAGAACACTACTATAAAAGGTTCTTCAGATGAAGTTGTTAAGGTCTTAGAGATAGATGCTGCTGAAATTGAAGAAGAGGAAAGTGAAAATTCAGTACTCAAAAAAGGTGAAGAGGTAATTTATACCACTGGTTCGTTTTACCTTTTATCCCTGCTGTTTTTATTTAGTTACTTAAAAAATAGCTCTAAACTTCAAAGGTTATTTACTTTTTCACCCATAGCTATTAGGCGCTTTGTCCTATTCCAAGTATTTCGAATATAATTTTATTTGGGCGGTTTTTCATTGCCCCTTAATTACTTCCGTTGGGTTTTATTAGATGCATTATTCTATGCAATTCTTATTCCCGAAAGTTTATGCGTATCCGCATTTCTAAACCAAATAGTACCAATCATTTTAATATCAAAGTATGACCAAGAGAATTCTCGTGTTCGCTGCCATGTGCGCCCTGTTTTTATCCACAAGCTGCGAATCCAAAAAAGAGCTAAAGGAAGAACATGCCAAATTCCTCGTTACCAGTCCCATAAAAAAGGACACTTCTATTACCAAAGATTATGTATGTCAAATTCATTCTATAAGACATATAGAGCTTAGGGCTATTGAAAAGGGCTACTTAAAACAAATACACGTAGACGAAGGCCAATATGTAAAAGAAGGCCAGCAAATGTTCAACATTATGCCCAATATTTATGAGGCAGATTTACAAAAAGCTAAAGCAGAGGCAAGAGTTTCGGAAATAGAACTACAAAACACACAATTATTACTTGATGGTAACGTAGTCTCTAAAAATGAACTAGCCATGGCCAAAGCGCATTATGACAAAGCAAGTGCCGAAGTTTCCTTGGCTCAGACCCATTTAGACTTCACCAATATCCGTGCGCCATTTGATGGTATTATGGACCATTTACACGTACGAGAAGGAAGCCTTTTAGATGAGGGGGAGCTTTTGACCACGTTATCTGACAATTCAGAGATGTGGGTTTATTTTAATGTTCCAGAAGCTGAATACTTAGATTATATCACTAGTACTGATAAGGCCAAGAAAAAAGAAGTAGGACTTCTACTAGCCAATAATCAAACTTTTAACCAAACCGGTATTGTTGAGACTATTGAAGGTGAGTTCAATAATGAAACTGGAAATATTGCCTTTAGGGCAACGTTCCCTAATCCAGACAAAATTTTAAGACATGGTGAAACGGGTAGTATAATTATGACTGTTCCTTTTGAAAACGTTTTAATAATTCCACAAAAAGCGACTTTTGAAATACTGGACAAAAAATTTGTATTTGTTGTTGACAAAGACAATGTAGTAAAGCAACGTGAAATTATCGTTGAAGGAGAAATGCCGAACCTATTTGTGGTATCTAAAGGTCTTGCCGAAAATGATAAAATTATACTTGATGGTATTCGGATGGTTAGAGAAAACCAAAAAATAGAAGCTGAATTTGTAGCTCCTAAAACGGTTCTTTCACAATTAGATTTATACACAGAATAACAATTCTCAAATACAAAAGTTATGTTCAAAAGATTTATACATAGACCTGTATTGGCTATAGTTATTTCGGTAATGATAGTGTTTATAGGATTGCTAGCCATAAAACAACTTCCTATTTCCCAATTTCCAGAAATTGCCCCAACCACGGTGAATATTTTTATTGCTTATCCGGGTGCAAGTGCAGACGTATTAATTAATTCCACGATAATTCCTTTAGAAACTGCAATCAACGGTGTTCAGGGAATGCGTTACGTTGCTTCTGACGCAACAAGTGCAGGAGAAGGAACCTTGCGTATCATTTTTGAACCCGGCACTGACCCTAACCAAGCTGTAGTCAGGGTGAAGACTAGGGTAGATCAAGTGATGCCCAACTTACCCGAGTTGGTACAGATGGAAGGGGTCGTAATTACACCTGTACAGCCCAGTATGCTTATGTACGTTAACTTGTTTAGTAATAACAAAGACGATAATGAACTGTTTCTCTACAACTATGCGTATACCAAAATCGTTCCAGAGATTCAACGTATCGACGGTATTGCAAGTGCCCAAATATTAGGAAGTCGTAAATATGCCATGCGTGTTTGGCTAAAACCAGACCGTATGCGTGCCTATAACGTTTCTGCGGAGGAGGTTATGGAAGCTATGAAAGAGCAAAGCATTATCGCTAGGCCCGGCAGATTGGGTGGTAGTTCGGGTAAAAAATCACAATCCCTGGAATATGTGCTTACCTATGAAGGTAGATACAATGAACCCGAGCAATATGAAAATATTATCATCAGAGCGAATGAAGAAGGTGAGCTTTTAAAATTGAAAGACGTTGCGAGTGTAGAATTGGGCAGTGAATTTTTTGACATCTATTCAAATCTAGATGGTCACCCATCAGCGTCGATGATCCTTAAGCAAACGGTTGGTAGTAATGGTAAAGATGTAATTGATGCCGTAAAGACTAAGTTAGAAGAGTTAAAATTAGATTTGCCTCCTGGCTTAGAATATCAAGTAAGTTATGATGTATCTAATTTTTTAGATGCCTCTATCGAACAAGTTATGCATACCCTTAGGGATGCTTTCATTCTTGTAGCTATAGTAGTATTCCTATTTTTAGGAGATTGGCGCTCAACGTTAATTCCCATAATTGCAGTACCCGTTTCTTTGATTGGATCCTTTTTTGTGATGCAAATGTTCGGCTTGTCAATTAACCTAATAACACTTTTTGCTTTAGTACTAGCAATTGGTATCGTAGTGGATAACGCGATTGTCGTAGTCGAAGCGGTACATGTAAAAATGGAAGAAGAAGACTTGTCACCTTATAAAGCCTCTTCAGAAGTATTGGGAGAAATTGGTGGCGCTATTGTAGCAATAACATTGGTAATGGTCTCGGTTTTTATTCCCATATCCTTTATGTCTGGCCCAGTTGGAGTGTTCTATAGGCAGTTCTCAATCACTATGGCAGGCTCTATCGTGATTTCAGCTGTAGTAGCTTTGACACTTACCCCAGTGCTTTGCGCCATGTTGTTAAAGAACAACCACGGTAAACAAAAAAGAAAATCACCGATAGATAAATTTATAGATTGGTTCAATAAAGGCTTTGAGCGACTCTCGGGTAGCTATGTGAAACTTTTAAATAAAATTGTAGCGAGACGTATAGTGACCTTTGGTATTTTAATTGCCTTTTGCTTAGGCATCTTTTTTACCAACGAATCACTCCCTGCTGGATTTATCCCCAACGAGGACCAAGGTATGATTTATGCCATTATACAGACTCCGCCAGGGGCAACCTTAGAACGCACAAATGATGTAGCAAGAAAATTACAGAAAATATGCGAAGAAATGGACGGTGTAGAATCAGTGTCCTCCTTAGCTGGTTATGAAATCATGACAGAAGGTAGGGGTTCTAATGCCGGTACTTGTTTAATAAATTTAAAACCATGGGGCGAACGTGAACACACCGTTCATGAAATCATGGAAGAATTGGAAGAGGAAACAAAAGATTTAGGGGCCATAATTGAGTATTTTGAACCGCCTGCTGTACCAGGGTTTGGTTCTTCTGGCGGATTTTCTCTCCGTTTGTTAGATAAGACTGATAACACAGACTATCATGCTTTCGAAAAAATCAATAATGATTTTATGAAAGCACTTGGTGAACGCAAAGAGTTAACGGGTATATTTACTTTTTTCTCAGCCAATTATCCACAGTATGAGCTTAAAATAAATAATAAAATAGCCATGCAGAAAGGCGTTACCATTGGTAAAGCCATGGAAAACTTAAACATTCTAATAGGTAGTACCTATGAACAAGGTTTTATTCGATTTGGCCGCTTCTTCAAGGTTTATACACAGGCTGCTCCAGAATACAGGGCACTCCCAACGGATTTGGATAAGCTATTCGTTAAAAATGAAGAAGGTGAAATGGTACCCTACTCTGCATTTATGACCATGGAAAAGAAATTAGGGCCCAATGAGATTACCAGATACAACCTTTATAATTCTGCTGCCATTAATGGACTACCAGCTGCTGGTTTTACAACTGGTGATGCGATAAAAGCCATTAAAGAAGTGTCAAAAGAAACGCTTCCAAGGGGGTATGATATTGCTTGGGAAGGATTATCATATGATGAGGCCAGCAGAGGAAGTGAATCGTTATATATATTTATAATCGTTTTGATTTTCGTTTATTTTGTTCTTGCTGCACAATATGAAAGTTTCTTACTTCCATTCGCAGTTATCCTATCCTTACCCGTTGGTATTTTAGGGTCCTTTGCTCTATTGAAAATGATGGGATTAGCGAATGATGTTTATGCCCAGATTGGGGTAATTATGCTCGTAGGTCTTCTAGGAAAGAACGCAGTACTAATCGTTGAATTTGCCGTACAGAAACAACGGCAGGGCGCAACTGTTCTTGAAGCCGCCATAGAAGGTTCAAGAGCTCGATTTAGGCCCATTTTAATGACTTCTTTTGCATTCATAGCTGGATTAATTCCATTGGTGGTTGCCACTGGAGCAGGTGCCATAGCCAACAGAACAATTGGGGGGTCTGCACTTGGCGGTATGCTTATAGGCACCATATTCGGGGTCATAGTCATCCCGGGGCTATATTACATATTTGCCACACTTGCTGAAGGTAGAAGTCTAATTAAAGACGAATCTTTTGAACCTATTTCAGAGGAATTTATGCGGGTGAGCGAAGGGGAGAGCAAAACACGTCATAAACTACGTGAATTAAAGAAACTGTTAAAAAACCTATCCAAAAGAAATAAAAATGAGTAAAACTATAACATTCATAGCGAAGCATGGAAAATTACTTTTGGTGCTTATAAATTTTGTCGGTTTATTTTATTCCTGCGTTCCTACTAGGGAATTGAAACAGGAAAATAAAAACCTTCCATCAAATTACGCACAACAGTCGGTAGACACCATAAATAGTGCAGCGCTAAAGTGGAAATATTTTTTTAAAGATGATAATCTAGCTAAACTGATTGACACAGCTTTGGTCAATAATCAAGAATTGAGCATTATGCTTCAACAGATTGATGTTGCCCAAAATGAAGTCAAGGCCAGAAAAGGAGAATACATACCCTTTGTTGATTATGGTGGCGGTGCCGAAGTCGAAAAAGTCGGTGAATACACGCGAAACGGAGCCGTAGAAAAAAATCTAGAAATAAAAGAGGGGGAAGAATTTCCCGAACCTTTAGCTGATTATTCTGCTGGAATTTTTGCCTCTTGGGAACTTGATATTTGGAAAAAACTGCGTAATTCTAAAAAAGCCGCCGTTCTTGAATACCTTTCAACCATAGAGGGCAAGAACTTTATGGTAACTAGATTGATTTCTGAAATTGCAGATTCCTATTATGAACTTTTAGTATTAGACAATCAATTGGCATTTATTGAACAGAACCTTGAATTACAAGGGAATGCCTTAACGATGGTAAGGTTACAAAAAGAAGCTGCCCGTGCAACAGAACTTGCCGTTCGAAGGTTCGAGGCGGAGGTTTTAAAGAACCAAAGCCATAAGTTTGAAGTACAACAAGAAATTGTTGAAATGGAAAATAAGCTCAACTTTTTAATTGGAAGGCAACCTCAACATATTGTTCGCCATTCAGAAGGGTTTATAGAAACTGAAATGGACACCATTTATTCAGGAATACCAACACAACTATTACAAAACAGACCTGATATTCGACAAGCGGAATATGAATTGGAAGCTGCTAAACTTAATATTAAGGTAGCACGAGCAAACTTTTATCCTTCCATTGCCATAAAGGCAGGTATTGGCTTGCAAGCCTTTAATCCGAAATACCTCACAACTACTCCAGCTTCACTTATGTATAGTATAGCAGGGGATATTATTGGGCCGCTAATCAATAGAAATGCCATCAAAGCAGGCTATAACACTGCTAACTCCAAACAAATTCAAGCGGTTTATGAGTATGAAAAGGCGATTTTAAATGGATATATAGAGGTTGTTAATCAACTTTCTAAAATGGAAAATTTAAAAAAGAGTTATAGTTTAAAGGAAGGCCAAGTAAAGGCATTGACAGAATCTATTGAACTAGCTACCCGTTTATTTCAATCTGCAAGAATAGAATATATTGAAGTATTACTGACTCAAAGAGAGGCATTAGAATCTAAAATGGAGTTAGTAGAAACAAAAAAGAATCAATTAATGGCAAGGGTTAATGTGTACCAAGCTTTAGGAGGAGGATGGAATTAATGACTTTCTAGAGAAATAGTAATGCAAACACCCCTTTTGGATATTATTCTAAAAGGGGTGTTTATTTGAAAAAGAATGAAAGACATAATCCATTTAATTAACTCAAATAGGGCCTACCCCTAAAGTTTAAATTACAATTTACTTCAATTTTAAGATACTTGTCATCATTTTATGTTTACACTTTTCAATTCATAATGTAAAAAAAGCAAAGTATTCCTTAAACACTTTTGTTAATCCTCACCCATTATTTTTGCTCGTATGAAGGATTCTTTAGCTTTAGCAAAAATTGCTATGAATTAGAAAATTAATCTATCGCTTTAAATGTAAATGTAAATGTATGAAAGACTTGAAAGATTATGACAATGCCGTCGTCAAGTTTAGAAAAGGTTTAAAGAAATCACTCTTACCTATACTTTCTTGGGACTTCTTTGCCCAAAATTATGAAGTAATTAAAAAATCTGAAGAAGATATGAATTCGCTTTTGGGTCTAGTTTCGGAAAACTCCTGGGCCATAAATAGGGATTTTTTAGATCAAAAACTGAAGATGGATAAAAATATAATAGTTGTAACCGACACTAAATTAAATATAGTTTTTGCTACTAAAAACATGTGGGATATGAGTCAATACCATCCAAATGAAATTTTGGGAAAAACCCCAAAAATGTTTCAAGGCAGTAAAACCTCCAAAGTTCCACTGAAAATAATTTCTGAAGCAGTAAAGGAAAAAAAACCTTTTGAAGTCACTTTGATTAATTACAAAAAAGACGGTTCAACATACAAATGTTGGATACAAGGTGAACCTGTATTTAATGAAGAAGGAGAATTTGTTAATTTTATAGCCTTTGAAAAGGAAGTAGCATAACCTTAAATATAATTTTCAATTAAAAAGGGACCGTTTATAAACGGTCCCTTTTTTGATGACTATTACTATATTGTTTTTAAATATCTTCAGCCTCAATTTCGGTAACTCTTAAGGTATTCACCATTCCCTTATTCTTAATTGGCATGGCAGCAAGACTTACCAACATATCCCCAACTTCTAGAAATCCTTTATTGAACGCTATACGGTTTACATCATCGATAGTATCATCGGTTGAAACAAAACGATCGTAATAAAATGCCTTAACCCCCCAAAGTAGGTTTAATTGAGTAAGGATTCTTCTATTAGATGTAAATACAAGAATATGTGCACTAGGTCTCCATGCTGAAATTTGAAATGCAGTATACCCACTATTGGTTAACGTCGAAATTGCCTTAGCCTTAATTTCGTTCGCCATTAAGGCAGCATGATAACAAATAGATTTGGTAATAAATCTTTTCGTACGAATATGTGGTGGATCATGAGGTACACGAATCAAATCTGAGCCTTCAACACTTTGTAAAATACTTGTCATTTTTTCAATCACTTCAACTGGATAATTACCCACCGAAGTTTCACCTGATAACATCACAGCATCTGCACCATCCATAACCGAATTAGCAACATCATTCACTTCTGCCCTTGTCGGTGTAAGACTAGTAATCATGGTTTCCATCATTTGCGTTGCAATAATCACAGGAATCCTAGCCTTTTTGGCACGTAATACCAACTGCTTTTGAATTAATGGAACTTCATGTGCCGGAACTTCAACACCTAAATCTCCACGCGCAACCATTAGACCATCACAATAAGCTATAATTTTGTCTATATTTTCTACCGCCTCTGGTTTCTCGATTTTTGCGATAATAGGAATTTTATGATCAGTATGTTTACTGATAATGTTTTGAAGATCAATTAAATCTTGACTGAAACGAACGAAAGAAAGTGCAATCCAATCTACTTCTAAACTTATTGCAAATTCGGCATCCTTTATATCCTTTTTTGTAAGTGCTGGTAACGAAATGTTGGTATTTGGTAGATTGACTCCTTTCTTAGATTTAAGTGGACCACCTTGAATAACCTTGGCTAATACCTCATCCCTACCATTAGTTGTCACTACTTCAAACATTAATTTACCGTCATCTAATAGAATACGTTCTCCAGCCTTAACATCTCTAGGGAATTCTTGGTAGTTCATGTATACTCGTTCGGCCGTGCCTTCAAAAGGCTCACCGGTAACAAAAGTTATTTCATCACCAGGGCTAACTACTACATCACCTGCCATTACACCTACACGTAACTTAGGACCTTGTAAATCTGCTAAAATGGATGTATTCGTATCCATTTCCTCATTTAATTCACGTATCATTTTAACACGCTCCGTTACATCATCATAATCGGCATGTGAGAAATTTATTCTGAAGACATCTACTCCCGCATTGATCATGCTCCTGAGTACCTCTTTCTTGCTAGTTGCAGGCCCTAATGTGGCTACAATTTTCGTCTTTTTTAAAGTTGGCATTTTTAAAATATTAAATTGTTCTTTGATTTCAGTTTATCTGTACTTATTTCATAAGCTGCCATTACTCTTGGCAACATAAGTATATTTTTAATTATCGAATTTGTTTCAATCTCCTTTTCTGTTTCTATTTTTAATAGATAATCAACATCCTTGTATTCTGGGATAAGCCTTGGCTTAGTATATATTGATTCGTTCTGAAATAAATCATTATTGGCGATAAGTTCTTGTTCACTACTGTGGTTTGCCACAAGTACCCAATACATACCATGAAATTCATCATCCCATTCAAAAATTGGGAACGATTTATTTTCAGCGAGATTAAAATTTTCCTTAGCTCTTTTAAATTTTGATTTGATACTTTGGTTTAATCCATACACCAAAGCATAATCATCTAACGTAGTATGCAAAGCTATCAAAACAAAAGATTCATCATAAAAATCATCATTTATTTTATAAATAGCTGCCATACTCCAAGAAAAGGGTAAATATAGAACTTCTAAGCTATAAAGCCTAGTTTCCTAAATTGATATCAACACTACAAGAATTATTAAAATGTTAGCATTTTGCAATTTTCTAAAGTAGGATTAGTTCTCCATTTTATCTTGAAGTGCAAAGAATGCCCTTTTAGAAGCTCTTTCTTCTGCTTTCTTCTTTGAAGTAGCTCTTGCTTTAGCAACAACACTACCCCCAATAGAAAGTTTAACAGCGAAATGTTTTAAGGCGTCATTACCTGTATCCTCATAAACATTGAAGTCAAAAGACTTTTTCTGCTTTTGGCACCACTCTATTACCAAACTCTTATAACTTATTACTCTACCTTCTAATTGCTCAATATCTACATAAGGTTCAATCACCCTTTTTCGAATGAATTTTTCACAATAATTATACCCCCGATCAAGATATATTGCACCTACCAAAGCTTCAAAAACATTACCGTGAATATTTTGCCCAAAATGTGATTTGGGTATTCTACTTTCAACATAATTAATCAATCCCAAATCTTTACCAAGCTCGTTTAGATGCTCTCTACTCACAATTTTAGAACGCATTTTAGTTAAGTAACCTTCATCTCCTTCGGGCACTTCACTATAAAGGTGCTTCGAAATTATGGTGCCTAGCATAGAATCTCCTAAAAACTCTAAACGTTCATAATTCATCGCATTCCCCTTAGTATCCTTTTGATTCATTGATCTATGTAGGAAGGCCTTTTTATATAAGGATAGTGTTTTTGGTTTGAATCCTAAAATCTTGGTTATTCCCAAAAAAAAATTCCCATCCTCTTTCGGATGGGAATTAAAAAATTTTGTGGAAAAGGACATAAAATTAAATTAATCTAATTTTTTAAAAACTACACAAGCGTTATGGCCTCCAAAACCAAACGTATTACTCATAGCCACTTTCACATCTCGTTTCTGTGCCTTGTTCAACGTAAGGTTTAAACTAGGGTCAATATTTTCATCTACCGTGGTATGATTAATTGTAGGCGGCACGATACCATGTTCCATAGCCAAAATAGAGGCGATGGATTCAATAGCTCCTGCTGCACCCAATAGATGCCCAGTCATAGATTTTGTAGAATTAATATTTATATTCTTAGCATGTTCTCCAAATACTTTGGTTATGGCTTTAAGTTCCGCAACATCTCCTAAAGGTGTCGAAGTACCGTGCGTATTAATGGCATCAACATCTTCTATGGATAAACCTGCATCCCTAAGACAATTCTCCATTACTCGCACTACTCCAATACCATCTGGGTGTGGAGCCGTCATATGATAGGCATCACTTGACATTCCGCCACCTGCTACCTCTGCATAAATCTTTGCCCCCCTTGCTATGGCATGCTCATATTCCTCTAGAATCAACGCTCCTGCACCTTCTCCTAAAACGAAACCATCTCGGGTTGCATCAAAAGGTCTGGAAGCTGACTCCGGACTTTCATTTCTAGTAGATAATGCGTGCATAGCGCCGAAGCCACCCATACCTGCAATAGTCACTGCAGCCTCACTACCTCCTGTCACAATCACATCGCAATGTCCTAATCGTATATAGTTCAAGGCATCTATCATTGCGTTCGCCGATGAGGCGCAAGCAGAAACAGTAGTATAATTAGGCCCCATAAAACCATGCTTAATGGAAATGTTTCCTGGAGCAATATCTGCAATCATCTTTGGGATAAAGAATGGGTTGAATCTGGGTGTACCATCTCCATTGGCAAAATTCATCACTTCGTTCTGAAAAGTTTCCAAACCTCCAATTCCTGCTCCCCAAATAACTCCAACACGAAATTTATCGACTTTATCCAAATCTAATTTGGAATCAAGAATGGCCTCATCAGAAGATACTAGCGCATACTGCGCAAATCTATCTAGCTTGCGCCCTTCCTTTCTTTCAAAATAATCTTCTATATTGTAGTTTTTTAACTCACAAGCGAATTTTACTTTGAATTTTTCTGTATCGTAATACGTTATAGGTGCCGAGCCGCTTTTACCGCTAACTAACGCATCCCAATATTCCTCAATATTATTACCTATTGGGGTAAGTGCCCCCAATCCTGTAACTACAACTCGCTTTAACTGCATTTAACTTATTATTTGTTTAAATCTAAACCAAGCGTAAATTAAAAAAAATTATCCATGCGGAGCATTTACCACATGGATAATATGAATTCTATTTAAGAATCCATGATTTTACTTCGCTTCTTCTATATAGCTGATGGCTTGACCAACAGTTGCGATATTTTCGGCTTGATCGTCTGGAATTTGAATATCAAATTCTTTTTCGAACTCCATTATCAACTCAACTGTGTCCAATGAATCTGCCCCTAAATCGTTAGTAAAGCTAGCTTCCGTTACCACTTCGTTTTCATCAACTCCTAATTTATCAACGATGATAGCTTTAACTCTTGATGCAATGTCTGACATAATAATATTTGTTTTAAAAATTTAAATTGTTGGTAAAAATAAAAAACTTTGGTTTAATTACACTAATTGTCGTTAAAATGTATTGTAATTTAATGAAATTAAAGACAAGTGCTGTAATTTTACCCTGTTAATATTTTGTTTCGGTAACGTTGAAAAGGGTATTGAAAAGTGGTGAGTTATTAGAATTATAAATGATAATCGTTTTTTTCTAAATGCTGACAAGCTTTTTATTTACTTTTTTTAAGCCGAATTTAAATCATTGTTTTGCCCTCTTTTAAAGACCACTTCTATTGAAAACCAAACAAATTATACTTTTTGCCTCAGGTTCTGGGTCTAATGTTGAAAACATTGCCAACTATTTTAAATTCCGAAAGGACGTTACTATATCCTGTGTATTAACTAACAAAAGCGATGCCAAAGTCATAGAACGTTGTAATAGACTTGATATAAACGCTCTTTTTTTTAACCGTCAAGCGTTTTTAAAAAGTGATTTTATATTAAAATTACTGCAATCTCTTGACCCAGACCTTATTGTTTTAGCTGGTTTTCTTTTGAAAATTCCCGAACCCATTACCAGTGCATTTCCAAATAGAATCATAAACATACATCCTGCCCTATTACCAAAATATGGAGGAAAGGGAATGTATGGCATGAATGTTCATACTGCAGTATTGGATAATAAAGAATCAGAAACCGGTATTACTATTCATTATGTAAATGCAAATTATGATGAAGGTGCTATTATTCATCAAGCAAAAACTTCTATTAATGTAAAAGATAGTGCCGATGATATTGCTTCAAAAGTACATCAACTAGAATACGAGTATTTCCCTAAGGTTATTGACAACATATTACTAAAGCAATAATGGCGAAAAAGGGAAAATTTTATGTAGTCTGGAAAGGAAAACGACCAGGTATTTATGATTCTTGGTCAACGTGTAAAGCGGCGATTTCTGGTTATGCCGGAGCTGAGTATAAATCTTTTGAAAGCTTTGATGGTGCCAAAAAGGGTTATGATGGGAGTTATGCAGACTATAAAGGAAAGAAAAAAACATCTTCCCTTTCAAAAGAAGAACTTATAAAAATCGGATTACCTAATGACCATTCCATTTCAGTAGATGCCGCATCAAGTGGGAATCCGGGAATAATGGAGTATCAAGGTGTAGACACCAAAACGGGTAAAAAATTATTCAGACAAGGTCCATTTCCGCAAGGCACTAACAACATTGGTGAATTTTTGGCCATTGTACACGGACTCGCCTTTTTAAAAGAACGGAATAGTGACCGTTTTATTTATACAGATTCTCGCACAGCCATGAGTTGGGTTCGAAAAAAAAATTGCAATACGAAACTAGTTGAGTCTGCCAAAAACAAAAACCTATTCGAACTCATACGACGAGCTGTTGAATGGTTGAAAGAAAATCAGAACAACACACCCATCGTAAAATGGGAAACCAAGGCTTGGGGGGAAATTCCTGCCGATTTTGGAAGGAAGTAGTTTCATAGCCACCCTTTTAACAATTATTCCAATCAGTATTTGTTAAACCATTTTAATTCGCTTATCAAAACGTTATATTTGCATCCTAAATTTTTTCATTTTTATGGGCAAACTTTTAATCGTAGGAACCGTTGCTTTTGATGCCATCGAAACACCATTTGGCAAAACTGATAAGATATTGGGCGGCGCCGCTACATTTATTGGGTTGGCAGCTTCACAATTTGACATAGATTCAGCGATTATTTCTGTTGTTGGAGAAGATTTTCCTCAAAAATATTTAGATATTTTAACGGACAGAAACATAAACATCTCTGGGCTTGAGATAGTGAAAGGTGGTAAAACTTTCTTTTGGAAAGGCAAATACCATAACGACCTAAACACAAGGGATACATTGACTACAGATTTGAATGTATTGGCCGACTTCAAACCCGTTGTGCCAGAAGATTATAATGATGCCGATGTAGTTATGTTGGGAAATCTTCACCCATATGTTCAATTAAGTGTAATTAATCAATTAAAAAAACGACCGAAACTTATCATATTGGACACCATGAATTTTTGGATGGACAATGCTTTGGATGAATTAATGGAAGTTATTGAGCATATCGATGTATTAACTATTAATGATGAGGAAGCCAGACAATTGACCCAAGAGTATTCTTTGGTTAAGGCTGCGCAGAAAATTTTTAAAATGGGCCCCAACTATGTGGTTATCAAAAAAGGAGAACATGGCGCTTTATTATTTCATGAAGAGCAAATTTTCTTCGCTCCTGCTTTGCCGCTAGAAGAAGTTTTTGACCCTACTGGTGCTGGTGATACATTTGCAGGAGGTTTCGCAGGTTATTTGGCGGCCAGTGATGATAGTTCTTTTGAGAATATGAAGAAAGCTGTTATTCATGGGTCTAATTTAGCTTCGTTCAGTGTTGAAAAATTTGGCACAGAAAGAATGCTCAAACTAAATCATAAGGAAATTAAGGAAAGGCTGCGTCAGTTTAAAAAATTGACCCAGTTTGATATTGAATTACAATAAACCCCTAGCCCCAAATTTTTGGGGTTTTTTTAATACCAAAAGTAATGAGTGACGCTATTAAGCATGAATGTGGTATTTCTGTAATACGGCTTTTAAAGCCATTAGAGTATTACAAGGAAAAGTATGGAACAGCATTTTATGGTGTAAATAAAATGTATTTAATGATGGAAAAACAGCACAATCGAGGCCAAGATGGTGCAGGTTTTGCTAGCATTAAATTAGATGTAAAAGCAGGTGAACGATACATGAGCCGTGTTCGATCATGCGAGCAACAACCCATACAGAATATTTTTGCCCAAATTAATGACCGTATAAATAAAGAGCTGAAAGAGCATCCTGAATATGAGGACGATGTCGCATTGCAGAAAAAGAACATACCCTATATAGGAGAACTACTTTTAGGTCATGTGCGTTATGGAACTTTTGGAAAAAACAGTATAGAAAGTGTTCATCCATTTATAAGACAAAATAACTGGATGCACCGTAACCTTATCGTTGCAGGTAATTTCAACATGACCAATGTGCACGAACTGTTCGATAATTTAATTCAATTGGGACAGCATCCCAAAGAAATGGCGGATACTGTTACCGTAATGGAAAAAATTGGTCATTTCTTGGATGACGCCGTCGCTAAATTGTACAAACAAATCAAAAAGGAGGGATATACCAAACAACAAGCTTCACCTATAATTGCTGAACGATTAAAAGTTTCTAAAATTTTAAGAAGGGCCGCTAAGAACTTTGATGGCGGCTATGCCATGGCAGGTTTGTTAGGCCATGGTGATGCGTTTGTATTACGAGATCCAAGTGGAATTCGACCGGCATATTATTATAAGGATGATGAAGTGGTTGTAGTAGCTTCAGAAAGACCTGCTATTCAAACTGTTTTCAATGTACCTTATGAGGAAGTGAAGGAATTGGACCCTGGTTGCGCCATCATAATCAAAAAGGATGGTACTAGTGCCATCAAACAAATTCAAGAACCAAAAGAACGGAAAGCTTGTTCTTTTGAACGTATCTATTTCTCAAGAGGAAGTGACAAAGAAATTTACCAAGAACGTAAAGCTTTAGGTAAACTGGTTTTTCCTCAAATCTTAGAATCCATAGACGAAGATATCAAGAATACGGTATTCTCTTTTATTCCCAATACAGCAGAAACCTCTTTCTACGGCATGGTAAAGGAGGCTCAAAACTATTTGAACAAGAAAAAGGAAGAACAGATACTGGCATTAGGTACAAATATAACAGGTGAACAATTGCATGAAATTTTAGACGTACGCCCACGTATTGAAAAAGTTGCCATAAAAGATGCTAAGCTTAGAACGTTTATTACCCAAGACAGTAGCAGGGACGATCTTGTAGCTCATGTGTATGATATAACTTATGGGTCAGTAAAAGAAGGAGATAACCTTGTGATCATAGATGATAGTATCGTAAGAGGCACTACCCTTAAGAAAAGTATTCTTGGGATTTTAGATCGTCTATCACCTAAGAAAATAATAGTGGTCTCTTCTGCACCACAAATAAGGTATCCTGACTGTTATGGCATTGACATGGCTAAATTAGAAGACTTTATCGCTTTTAAAGCAGCTTTGGCCCTACACGAAGACAATGACTCTATGCATTTAGTAGAAGAGATTTACCAAAAATGTCTAACTCAGGTTAATAGTAAAGACAAAGATGTAGTGAATTATGTCAAGGACTTCTATACGCCGTTCTCTGCTAAACTTATTTCTAAAAAAATCGGCGAATTATTAAGTCCTGAAGGTATAAATGCCGAAGTATGCATAATCTATCAAACTATTTCAAGTCTACATCAGGCATGCCCTAAGAATTTAGGTGATTGGTATTTCACTGGAAATTATCCGACACCCGGTGGAAATAGAGTTGTAAATAAAGCTTTTATTAATTTTTTCGAAGGGAATAACAAACGAGCCTATTAAACTGATTTTCGATGAAATATATAAAATAAATGTATTTCGTCGGTGAAATTTGTATTTCATCGACTGAATAGTCAAAATAAACTAACTCGCTTTACATTTAAACTTACCATAGCATAAGTAGGTTAAGTTCATGGTAAGATTTGGGGCAAAAAAGGTGGAGATTTCTCCGCCTTTTTTATTTATACTACTTTCCTAATTATATACTTTAAAATACAATCATTGCATATTCTTCCGTTCGACGTTATTAAGTGGAGTTTAGCAAATACCTTTTTTAGTCATTACAATCCCTATTATCTTTGAAGAACCATAGCATAAGTAGGTTAAGTTCATGGTAAGATTTGGGGAAAAGACGGGGCTATGCTCCGTCTTTTTATTTTAAATTCTATTCGTTCTCTTCTTTGATTTTCAACAACATAACTCAAAACCTACCTACTTCGTATTTCAACTAATGTTCAGGACGTTCAACGGATTCCCTTCTTAAAAACATTAACTACCTATATATTTGGAGGACCATAGCATAAGTAGGTTAAGTTCATGGTAAGATTTGGGGAAAAGACGGGGCTATGCTCCGTCTTTTTATTTTACACCACTTACAGCTTACTACCCCTATTCTTCCAGCTACCATTAGTAGTTTAACTTCAACTTTGATTAATAAAAGAATGCTGAGTTCAACCCATAAGTGCAACACACTTATTTTTTAGGACTTCAATTGGGTTATTATAATTAAACTTTCTAATAGGTCTGTAATTTAATAATCTTTCTACTTCCTTTATTCTTTTTTCAGTAAT
>NZ_VAUW01000035.1 GCF_005771495.1 Maribacter sp. ACAM166 | reverse complement strand
ATAACTTCAACCACCCACATAAATCTTTAGGTAATAAATCACCTAAAGAGTGTATGCCCAGGTTTGATGAAGAATTTAAATTCTTCATCAAACCTGACCTAAATAATAATTATTTATCGAATTTAGAGGTGTCCTAAGACGGGGAAGACTACACTGTCAAATTTCCACTTTGATTTCCTCCCGAATTTGACCACTCTAAATTGAAAATGTTTTTCAATTCTGATATATATTCATCATGATCATCACGATTAGAACATGAGAAAAGAGTTGATATTAAAATTAATTTAAAAAAATAAAATACATGTTTCATTTTGATTAAATTATGTTTATTAAAAGGATAAAAGATATCTTACGTTAAGAGAAAAACATGATGTATTCAATTAATCCCAATTTATGATTAACTTCATTTTGTCTGTTATTATTCACTTTCTCCTAAACAGAATAAAGATTAAAAAGTGAATAAAATTCCTATTCCATTAAAATTAAAACTATTCATAAGACTGTTTCGTATGATAAAATAAATCATTTACTAAGTAGTATGTAAGGTCATTATTCATCAACTATTATTACTTCTCGTAATGTTGTTGAAAGTCACAATTCTCACATTTAAATAATCTAGTTTTAGGAGGAAAAATAAAATATAACGAAATTAAAATAACCCCAATAGAAACCGAACCAATGACAAGTGTTGGCAAAGCACTCCCGTCAAGGTATCCACCGTGAGATTGTGCACTTCCAGGAGCGAGAAATAATAAAAACGGAACGACGAATGTGAGAACAACACCACATCCTAATCTAAATCCCCTTGACTCCTCAAATTTGAACTGACCACAGTTCGGACATTTTTCTTTTGCCATATAAAAATATTTAGAACATTTTAAAATAATACGTATTATCTCGGAATAGGATTAACACATTTAACAACTTCTATATTCCATTCTCGTTGTTCGGAAGTTGTCATTTCATTAACTTTTTCCTCACATTTTTTGAACTACATAACACGTTTTTAATCAAGTTCATCTAGAATATACTATTATGATTGATGATAGTAAATTCTAGTATTAATTGAATCTGTTGATTTACAATTTTGGAATTAAGACAAAATAAGATTTATAAATCCTCTAATGCATGAGCTTTTGAACAATATCCTCCTGAATCGTATATTTTACAAGCTGAGTATCCTAGTTCAGCACACCTAAAACTGTTTTCCCATCCAATTGATTTTCTTTCACAACCATCTAATTCACACTCGTCCGACATACAGGATGTTAGACAAAAACTTAATACTGATAAGATTATTAAATTCTTCATAAATTTATTTTTTATTTAATTTGACAGATAATAGATAAAGGAATAGATTATAATTTTAAATTATTTAGTTTCCTCCACAATCAAAATAATCATTAGTTGTTAGTTGAGCATCCGGATAAGATGTCCCGTATTTCCTTTTATATACTTCCCGACATTCCGTTCCTTGATTAAAACTAGATTTTTTAGATGTTAAACATTCACAAAGTGATGGAAGTGGTTTGTCTTCCTTTTTTGTAGAATTGTCCTTACAGGAAGTAATCATTGTGATAAATAATAAAATCATAGTTGTTTTCAATACTAATTTCATATTTGTTATATTTAAAATGGTTTGGGTAAAAAAACGAATATTGTTGTTTTTCACACTAAAAAACTAGATACAACGTATTGCAACTAATATTACCTCATCTATTTATCTATGATTTTAAAGTAGAAACTCTTATTTTGGTGGTTATTTTAAATTTTATATTATATCCCTTCATTGGAGAGTATAATGGTTATTCGGAAGTATATCCATCTGTTTATCTATCTAATTCAATACATGAGAAAAATATTATTCCTGTTTCTTATTTTGAGTTTTAATTCCTTTTCTCAATCAATTGATTTAGGTGAACTGAAAACATTGGAAAACACCTTTGTGGATAAAAAAAATAAAGAACTATTTGTTTTTTATTCAAACGATAGTCTATCAATTATCGATTTAACTACATTAAAGGAAAAATCAAAATCTAAAATAAGTTACCCCAAAAAAGATTTTAATTTAAAATTTCCAATAATTAATATAGATTCCCAAGTTTATTTTTTACATCCTTTAGGAGGGTTGGTCTTTAGGTTAAAGAATGATAAAATATCAAGGATAGATAAATCATATGACCATAGGATGCAAATCAGTTCCACGATTTTCCCATATAATGATACCATATATAGGTATGGTGGTTATGGTTTTTGGTCACATCGGAATTTTTTCACCTATTTTAATAAAACCACTAAGGATTGGAGAATAATACCACCAAAGGGTAGTGATGTACTTCCAAAAGGATCACATAGTTCAATTATTACTGTTGATAAGAATACTATTTATGTTTACGGAGGTATTTCCACAGATGAATTCAATCCTTTAAATTTTATAGAAAACAAGGAGGTATGGAAATTCGAATCGAACAAGAAATCTTGGAAAAATTTAGGATCGTTGGAATCTAATTTACCAGAATTCGAGCACTTTATCCCTTATAAAAATAAACAGATTTTCATTGATGAAAGTAATACATTATACCTTTTAGATGTTGTTAACAATCAATTGAAAACATACGAGAAAAAACCTATTCAGGAAAAAATAGTGTCCTCGATGCATTCTTTTTATATGGACGGGGTTTTTTACTGTTTTGTAACAGAGAATGATAATGAAACCAAAATCAAACTTATCACAATCAGTGAAGATGATTTTTTTGATAAATTAATCAGAGAAGGGTCAGTCTATTACAATAATGAGAGAGTTTATTATTTTATTGGGTTTTTATTTCTAGTTGTTATTTCAATTCCTGTTTACAGAATACTAAGAAGTAATTATCGAAATAGAAATAAAATTATAATCGATAAAGGAAAACTTATATTTAACAAAAGAATTATACCACTTGATGAGACTAGAGTATCTATTATAAAACTTTTATTGACATCGACTGAGGAAGTTACTCTTAGTGACATTATGGAAATACATAATAAAAAAGACCTGAATTATGGGCATAACACTAGAGTAATTAAAGAAACTATTGAAGAAATTAATTTTAAAATAAGTTCTACTTTAGGAATAACAAAGGACGTTATTAATTCTAAAAAGTCAGATTTAGATAAAAGGATAAAATCGTATTCAATCGATAAGTCTTATTTCAATGTTAAATAAATTTTTGAGTATCATATCCCACAAAGTTTCTTTTTATTTTATCACAAACTCTACCAACAGTTCCACTTCCACAAAATGGATCAAGAATAGTTTCCCCTTCCTTACTAGTTTGAAGAATTGGTAATGAAACTATTTGTTCAGGGAATGGAGCAGGGTGTTCTCCATCGATGTCCAACTTTTGATTTGCCACTGATGTTCTTACAATTTCATCATTCCAGAAATCTCCCATATTTTTCCCTTTAGAACTTGGGATGTATGGAGATACCGAATCCGAATAATTCCCATTTGTTGAACGATGTCTTGGAGGTAATGAAGGTTTTGTTTTCTCACTAAGTGAAGTTAACGTTGAATTATAATCATACTCCATTGATTTAGTTAAATGAAATATGAACTCATAAGATGGAGTCAGGTTGGTTTTAGTGGAAGATGGTTTGGGATTGGTTTTAGACCAAATGATTGTATTTCTGAGTATCCACCCTTGTTCTTGAAGGTTTAAAACGATTCTATGTGGAATGTTTTGAAGATTTCCTTTATAAAAAGTATCTCCAAGGTTTAAGAAGAAACTTCCAGTACCTTTTAAGATTCGTTTACAGTCTCTTAGGTGTTCAGAGAGGTTAACAACAAATTCTTCCGATGTTTTTTCATTCCCTAATCCTTTGTTTTCTGAATATGTTCTTTTGTTCCAGTAAGGTGGTGACGTAAAAATAGTTTGTATTTCTTCATCTTTTATTTCACACATATTATGTGATGATTTATGAAAAAATCTCCAAGTGTTGGGAAGGGACTTAGAAGTTGAAATGTTGGATTCCTTTCTACTTTGAAATTCTTTAACCTCCCTACTTACCTGTAGATAGGATTGATTCACCGTTAGAATCCCTTTGTCCAGTAATTCAATATGATGGGGTTGATGTTTGTGTATGAATAATAACTTTCCAAGTTGAGAACTCGATATTCCAATTTGTTCTGAAACAGTATCCCTCCCATTTGAACTTTTGTTCGAACGAACAGAAGTTAGATCTGTTCTTTTACCTTGTCCAACTTCGAAGTGTTTTTTCAAAACAAGGTATTCATTGAGAATTTCTCTAAAGGATTTTACTCTCTGTTTATTATAATGAACCAATAAAATCTCTTCCTCACCATCATTAACGTTTCTTAGTTCAACTGTGACTTCCTTCCAACCTAGTCTTTTGATGGATTCAAATCTTCTATTCCCACTTATAATCTGGTTATGTTGATCAATTACTAACGGTTGTAATAGTCCTAATTCAGAGATACTATCCATCAATTCCTCAATTGAGGAAAGATTGTAGATTTCTTTATTCTTAGGGTGATGGTTAAGTTTGGAAATTAGAACTTTCATATTGGAAAAATAAATCAAATAATTGTGATTTGCAAATGGGTTAAGAATTAAGGAGATAATCTCGATTCCCTTTTATCCGTAAATAAAAGTATCACATCTAAAACCCTGTAAGACAGTTGATTATTCTTGTTTGACTCGGGTATTTTCCGTAAATTAATATTCAATATTAAAAGGAAACACCATGAGAGTAAAATACAACCGTACATCCACCATCAACCAAGATGGAGAGAGATTTAAGTTAGATAAGGATAATTATGATTTAGTCCTTTTTGATAAGGGAGTGAGTGGAAAAGTTCCGTTCAATGATAGGGAGAAGGGAAAACAACTATCTGATTTGATCAAAGATGGTAAGGTTCAGGAATTAGTTGTTGAGGAACTTTCAAGGTTGGGAAGGAATACCATAGACGTACTTTCTACTTTACATTGGTTAGAGGAAAAGGAAGTGAACGTTGTTGTTAGGGGAATGGGAAATCTTCAATCACAGGTAAACGGAAAGAAGAACCCTATTTGGAATTTGATTACCTCGGTTATGAGTTCCATTTATGAATTAGAGAGGGAACAAATTTTGGAACGTACCGAAATGGGTAGGAAGATGTACGTAATCAATGGAGGTAAATTGGGTAGAAAAGTTGGAACGAACGAAAACGTTCAAACATTTTTGAACAAACCAAAATCCAAACAGATCATTTCTCTTTTGGAAAAGGGAAAATCCGTTAGGGATATTTCAGGAAGACTTGGAGTATCTCCTAAAACAATTGTTAAGGTTAGAAAATCTTACCTACCCCAAAATGAGTTAGTTTAACTAATTAAAATACCGTTTACTCCCACTCATTACGAGTGGGATTCGGTATAATGTTTCGACGAAAAAATCAGTCCATTTTAGTGATGAATTTCAATGAGATTTAATTGTTTTAACCGTTCTGAATTTTTTAAGTAATAGTTATCTTCTCTTAATAAGAATTCAGATATCTCATCATCACCAAATTCCTTTCTAATCCATTTTAATTCATCACTGACATAGTCGGGTAACCTTTCTAACAAAAGTTTATCTAATTTATTTACTAATTTCTTCCTTGATGTTATTTCGTTCATAATTTTTATTCAATTGTTGGTTCTCACTTTAAAGAGGAGGAGAACACTTAACCCTCAATGTTAAACCATATTACAAAACTTGATTTTCTTATATCAACCTAACTAATTTGTTGAGATGATACGTAGATGAACTTATCCAGTTTATTGTTTGGAATATCATACTCTATATCTTCCTTCCATTGACAACCATCCCCATCAATCTTTCTTAGATAAAGAAATACCTTTTGGTGATTTTTCATATATTGGTTTTCCTTCAATACCATACCAATATTACGTTTCGGGTTTTTTATTGTAAGTTCCCATAACCCATCCGAGTGGGAAATTTCAAACCTTGTATTCAATTCTAAATCCTTGAACATAGTTTCATTTCTATCCACCATCTTGTTCAAAACCTCATTAGATTTCAACCCGTTTGGGTAATGAATCATATTCATACCAATTCCGTTTACGAATACTTTCGTGTTTGAATTCGTTTTCCAATTTTTTCCTCTGTTGTAACTCATAATTTTATTTAATTGTTGGTTCTCACTTTCAATAGGGGGAGAAATCCTTTACCCTTAATCTTTATAAATTATTAACCGAAATTATTAACCGAAATCATATAACTTGATTTTCTTTTTTCTTTCCTCTAACCAGTCAATCTTCAAAGGAGTGATCGATTTTGTTTCATCTTTTT
This sequence comes from Maribacter sp. ACAM166, assembly GCF_005771495.1. Classification (GTDB taxonomy): domain Bacteria; phylum Bacteroidota; class Bacteroidia; order Flavobacteriales; family Flavobacteriaceae; genus Maribacter. Next base: position 39,693 of record NZ_VAUW01000035.1, on the reverse strand, counting down.
TATTTCCAAAATCTTTGATTTTACCAATTGAATCCCTCTCCCACTTTTCTTTAAATCTATCGAATCGATATCCATAGTTTTGGTAGAGGTTGTTCCATATTTCCATTAATTCAAGATCTGAATGGGAAGAATCTAAAAGGGTAATATTAGAGTCGATATTCTCAATCGAACCCATTCTATTTACTTCCTCATCTATCAATTTGGAAATCATAATTTCACTTTCGGAGAGGAGTTTCCTTCTCTCAAAAGGTTTTAATCGTTCATTCTTTTGAAGATAAAAATTGAAACCCTTAACCTTTCCATATCTACCCCCAACCACATATTTTCTTTTGGTTGGAGGAGTATGAAACTTTTCTCTTCATTGGTTTGTACTTACCTTCTTACCAAAGAATTTCTTAATTGATTTATCAAATAGAATTCTCTGTGAAATCTTTGAAGAAGTTACATCTTGGTCAATGTAAACTTTACCTTTCGAGAAATATTCAACCCATTTCTTTTTACTTAAAGAATCAAGATCATAAATTGATTTGTATCTTAAATCTCTTACTCTGATGTGTGATTTAGGATTAAATGTTACACTTTCACTACTCTCCAATTTCTCTCTTAACAAAGGGTATTTTAATTTGTTAAATCCTTCGTTTACTGGTTTAGTTTTTGGTTTTGATTTCACTTGTTTAACGGGTGAAATTACCTCGTTAACTTCTTCAAACTCTTGTAAGGGAGTATTGTAGTTTTCCAATACTTTCATAAATCCTTCCGTAAAACTGGAAGTATAAAGGGTCATTACTTTTTCTAAATCGATTGTGTTTCCTATTCCTTGAATATCCACACCGTTGTTTAAATTCTTCATGTTGTTTTTACTTTTTATATTCATTTATTTACATTGTTATTGTTGATTTTTTACCTTCTATTGGTTATTGGGAGTTTCTCTATTTCCATTTTTAAGGATTTAGGTAATTCATACTCCCATATCATCCTATCGATATCATTAAAGTTTCTTTTAATAAAACCGACATCTTCATAATTATATCCGGTTGAAGTTTTACTAATGATGGAAGTACCTTTTCCCATACCGTACCAATTAAGGGAGAGTTTTAATTTTCCATTTTTTACTACTTTGTTTATTACTACTGGTTCTTTAAAGTTTACTACAATTGTTTTCATGTTTTAAAAATTTAATTTGTTACTATTCATTTATTTAGGTTTTAACACCTTGTATTTTATTCGATAATCTCTGTCACCGATTACCATTTTTTGAAAGTAGGTATCCCTTTTTATAGAGGTGGTCCTCATCCCTTACTTCCCACTATGTCAAAGAACTATTGAAGGTTTCTCTACCTACCTTCAGAGGTTTCTTACTTAATTCCTGTACTTAATAAAAGGAAAGAGTTTCTTCTTCTAAATCTTCGTCCCATACTCCATAAAGGATGTTATTTAGGTGTTTGTAACTTTCCATTTCAGAAAAATTTATTTCGTTTTTGTTTTCCATAATGTTGATTTTAAAGGTTTCCATAATTTTGTTTTTACTAGTTATTATCACTCATACTTTTTTTGGTGATTTTCATTATTAATAAACTCGGTAACAAGTTTTCCACTCGAACCCAACTCTAATCATTAGAATATTAAGTTCTCTCACTATGTGAATTGATGTTTCGTTGTTTCTGATAATTTGACCAAAACCAGAGTATTTATCTTCCAACTCTTTTGATGTTTTAAACATCTCATATTTTAATCCTCTTGATTCCTCTAACAACAATTTCCAATCCCAACCAAATCTTTCTTCTAATCTTTTATCAAAATGACTTCCGTATCCGTACATATTTTTACTTTTTTTAATTATTAACTTTCAATTACCTTACTAACCTACCCGTTTAACTCTGGTGGTATCGTTCCTAATTCTTACTATCAACACCACTTTATTTATCTTCTTTATTATTCTCATCTCTCACTCAATTACCTTACTAACCTACCCGTTTAACTGTGGTGGTATCGTTCCTAATTCTTACTATCAACACCACTTTATTTATCTTCTTTATTATTCTCATCTCTCACTCAATTACCTTACTAACCTACCCGTTTAACTGTGGTGGTATCGTTCCTAATTCTTACTATCAACACCACTTTATTTATCTTCTTTATTATTCTCATCTCTCACTCAATTACCTTACTAACCTACCCGTTTAACTGTGGTGGTATCGTTATTTTTTAACCCTATCAACACCACTTTATTTATCTTCTTTATTATTCTCATCTCTCACTCAATTACTTTACCAATATGAGAACTTAACTGTGGTGGTATAGTTTTCAATTTTTAGTTTCAACACCACTTTATTTATCTAATTTTCATCACCACCACAATTACTCTACTAGGATATCGTTTTAAGTGTGGTGGTATGGTTTTCAATTTCAATGGTCAACACCACTTTTAGTTCTATTGTGGAATTCTCAGGTTTAACCTGATTACAAATTATTCGTTATGAAAAAGAGAGATTATAAGAGTAAGGACAACAGGTTCTTTATTGATTTTCTACCCCAAGAAGTGTTTGATAACTTATCTACTGAAAATCGAAAGAACTACAAATTATACAGGGATAACCATCGTTACATCCATCAAGGAGAACAACAAATTCTGGATTGGAAAAAAGAGATTGATAAATTGAAAAAGAAGATCAAGGATAAGGAACTCCAAATCAAAGGAAGTGATGATGGTAAGGGGTGGAAGGATAAAATGTTGGAAGGATATTCTCAAATCGGATATCTATCTAAAGAGTATGAGTTTTGGTGTTCTGTAAATCTGAGAAAAAGGAAATCTAAAACTCTTGTTCATCAAGAAAAGGGTTTTCAAGATATGATGAGGAAAAACTATAAATCAGATGTTAGTTATGGTGATGGTAGTAAGGATGGAAAGAATGTAAATAACCCATCAAAAAGTTTCGAAGAATTCAAACAGGGTATGAAAGTGAATGAGTACAAAACACCGTTTATCCCACCACAACCAAAATACTACGAAAAATATTATATAAGAATTGAACCTAAATCTAAAAGTTGGGTAAGGAATTTATATGTAGGTAGTAAGGAAGATGTTATTGTACTACTTAAAACAGGTATTAAAGAAGTAGAATGGGAAAAGAAAAATGAAAAATATCTAAGGGATAACCTACGTGAAATTTATAAAGGTTACGTGAGATACCAAATTCATAAAGATGGTGTGGAAAAATTTCAAAGTGGAGATTTATCAAAACATCCCTCTGATATGGTTTTAAGTTGGATTGGTGAGATGGGAGATGAAATGTTCGAATGGATGGATAAATGATTGAAATTGAACGTTACTTTTTATCAGATTAAGGGATTCCGTAAAATATTCTCTTTGGTTTGACTATTTTTAGTCCTTAAACCAATAATGAATGAACAACCATAATGAAATTTCCTCTTTTATCTGGAATGTATGTGATGATGTACTGAGAGGATTATTCAAACAACACGAGTATGGAGATGTAATCTTACCTTTTGTTGTTCTACGTAGGTTAGATTGTATCATAGAACCTAAAAAAGAACAGGTTCTTGAACTCTACAACGAACTAAAGGACGAGGTTGATCCAACCCCCATTATTAAAAAACAAACGGGGTTAAAATTCTTTAACCACTCCAATTACGATCTACAACGGTTAAAGGGTGATCCGAACGGTCTCAAAGTAAACTTCCCAAATTACATCAACGGATTTTCTCAAAACGTATTTGAGATATTGGAGAATTTTCAATTGGATAAACCCATTGAGAAACTTCTTAAAAACAACAAACTCTATTTGTTGATCGATAAGTTTACCGAGGTGGATTTACACCCAGACGTTGTTGATAACCACATGATGGGACAGGTTTTTGAGGAACTACTCCGAAAATTCTCGGAAATGTCCAACGAAACAAGTGGGGAACATTACACCCCAAGAGATGTGGTTAAATTATTGGTTTCCCTTGTGTTTTCGGAAAGTGATGATCACTTAAAGGGAGAGGGAATCATACGTTCCATATTTGATCCGTGTTGTGGTACGGGTGGTATGTTAACCATTGGGAAGGAATGGATTGAAAATAATATAGATAACAAGGTTCGGTTAAACCTACAAGGACAGGAACTAAACCCCTATACCTACTCCATTTGTAAATCGGATATGTTGATTTCGGGAGAGGATCCAGATAGTATTAAATTGGGTTCTTCCCTATCCAACGACCATTTTGAGGGTAAAAAATTCGATTATATGATTACCAATCCTCCTTTTGGGGTAAGTTGGAAATCTGAAAAAGAATTTGTAGAAGAGGAATCCAAAAACCCGTATGGTAGATTTAGTGTGGGTACACCAAGGGTTTCAGATGGTTCTTTGTTGTTTTTACAACACCTTGTTTCTAAAATGAAGGATGATGGTTCTCGTATAGGGATCGTTTTTAATGGTTCTCCCCTCTTTACTGGTGATGGTGGTAGTGGGGAATCTGAAATACGAAGATGGATCATAGAAAAGGATTGGTTGGAATGTGTGGTTTCCCTACCCGATCAACTCTTTTTTAATACGGGTATCTCCACCTATATTTGGATCGTTACCAACAAAAAGAAACACAACCGAAAAGGAAAAGTTCAATTGATAGATGGTTCTACTTTTTATAAACCGATGAAAAAATCTTTGGGGAGTAAACGAAAAGAAATATCCTCTAATCAAACAGGTGAAATCATAAAAACCTATCACAACTTTAAGGAAAATGAGTTCTCTAAGATTTTTGATAATGAGTTCTTCGGGTATACCAAGGTTACCATAGAACAACCTACAATGAAGAATGATAAAGTGGTGAAGGATAAAAAGGGAAATCCAAAACCCAATACCAAACTAAGGGATAATGAACGTATTCCACTTACTGAGGATATTGAGGAATACTACAATAGAGAAGTAAAACCCCATTTACCCAATAGTTGGATGGATCGGGATAAGGATAAAGTGGGATATGAAATAAACTTTACCAAATATTTCTATGAATACAAACCTCTGAGAAGTTTGGGAGATATTACAAAGGATTTATTGGAGTTGGAAAAGGAAAGTGAAGGAATCTTTAAAGAGATTGTAAATGAATAAATACAGTTCTTATAAGGATTCTGGTGTGGAGTGGATTGGAGAGATTCCGAATCATTGGTTAAATACTAAATACAAGTTTCATACTAGTGTTTTAAGTGGTTTTCCATTTAAGTCTGAATTATTTGATAAAGAAGAAGGTTTTCCTATTCTCAGGATAAGGGATATAACATCTGGTAGTTCTGAAACTTTTTATAAGGGAGAATATAAAGAAGAATATGTAGTAAAAAGAGGAGACCTTCTAATTGGAATGGATGGTGATTTTAATATCCGTTGGTGGGATAATAATGATGTTTTACTTAATCAAAGATGTTGTTCTATAAAAGAATTTAACTCAGTTTCAAGAAGGTTTTTGTTCTATGTTTTACCATTCGATTTACAAGTCATCAATGATTTAACTTATTATACAACCGTAAAACACTTGTCAAATTCTGATATATATAATTCAAGTTTGGTTGTTCCCCCTCTAAAAGAACAACAACAAATCGTATCCTATTTAGATGATAAAACTCAAAAGATAGATTCCCTACTTCAAAAGAAAGAAAGGAAGATAGAAATCCTTAGAGAGAAACGAACCTCTTTAATAAACCACGTGGTAACCAAAGGTCTTGATCCCAATGTGGTAATGAAAGATTCTGGTGTGGAATGGATTGGGGAGATTCCGAGTCATTGGGGTTGTTTTAAAATGAAATATGGAGTAAATCATATTTCCGAGAAAGATCAACCGGATAAATTAGATATTAAGATTTCACCTGAAAATGTTGAGTCAAATACAGGAGTTTGTTTTAATCTCTATTCAGAACATGGAAGTGAAGGAATGAAGTTTATTAGTGGAGATGTACTTCTAAATAAATTAAGGTTGTACTTAAAGAAAATCCTTTTTACTGAATACGATGGATATTCATTAGGAGAAATGATAGTTTTAAGAACCAATGAAAATTTACTTAATAAGTACTTTTATCATATACTTTTTAATCAAGGTATTATTGATTTATTGGATTCACAATCAACTGGTGTTAAACTACCCAGGGTATCACCTGAAATCATCATGAATACTGAAATTATTTATCCTCCGATAAAAGAACAACAACAAATCGTTGAATATTTAGATGAACAAACAAAGGAGATAGATACCCTTATCCAATTAGAACAAAATAAAATAGAACTCCTTAAAGAATACCGTCAATCCCTTATCTTAGAAGTAGTCACGGGTAAAATACGAGTTTGTGAAGAAGATCATTCGTTGAATTTAGAATCCCAAACCGTATGAGAAAACCCAACGAAGAACGTTTTGAAAAACATATAGAACAATCCCTTGTAAAACACGGATACACCTCTCGTTTATATACCGAGTACGATAAGAACCAATGTCAACTTCAAGAAGAACTCATTGGGTTCATTAAATCTACCCAACAAGAGGAATACGATAAACTGTACAAACAGTTTGATACCTCTACAGATAAACAACTGAGTAAAATTGTAAACGATCAAATCTCCAAAAGAGGGGTTATAGATGTTCTCCGTAAAGGAGTAAATACAAGAGGGTGTTCCTTTGATCTGGTTTACTTTGAACCCAAGAGTGGTTTAAACCCCGATCATCAATCCAACTACGAGAAAAATCGGTTCATTTCCGTTCGTCAACTCCACTATTCCAACAAGAATGAAAATTCCATTGATATCGTGTTGTTCTTGAACGGTATTCCCATTATTACAATGGAGTTGAAGAACCAACTCACAGGACAGAATATTAGGAACTCTGAGAACCAATACAAGTACGATAGAAACCCATTAGGAGAACCCCTGTTACAGTTTAAACGGTGTTTGGTACATTTCTGTGTAGATAACGATAACGTATCTATGACCACTCGTTTGGGAGGGGTTAAAACAAAGTTCCTACCCTATAATAAAGGAATAGAAAACCCACCCGTTACAGATGATTACCGATCAGAGTATTTATGGAACGAAATTCTAGTTCCCAAATCCCTCTTGGATATTATTGAGAACTTTGTTCTCGTATCCATAGAAAAAAGTAAGGAGTGGAACGAGAAACTACAAAAAGTAGTCATTGAAAAAAGTGAGGTACTTATTTTTCCAAGATACCATCAGTTGGATGTTATCCGTTCCATTAGAAACAAGATAAAAGAAGAAGGGGTCGGTCATAATTACCTTGTACAACATACCACGGGATCAGGAAAATCCTTTAGTATTGGGTGGTTATCCCATACGTTAACCTCTCTCTATAAAACCAAGGAAGATACCAAAAGAATGTTCGATACCATTTTGGTAATTACCGATCGTAAAGTGTTGGATAACCAATTACAAAAAACCCTTAAAGATCTACAACAAACGGATGGGGTGGTGAACCCTGTGGATATCAACTCCAAACAATTAAAGGAGTTTTTGGAAAGGGGAAAGGATATCATTGTTACCACCATTCAGAAGTTCCCTGTTATTTCCGAAACCATATCCCAATTAAAGGGACAAACCTTTGGGGTAGTCATAGATGAAGTACATTCCTCCCAAAGTGGGGAAACATCCAAACACCTTAAAAAATCCCTCTCCGTTGAGGTAATAGAGGATGAGGATGGTGAAATAGATTACGAGGAAATGATCCGTAAGGAAATTGAATCAAGAGGAAAACAATCCCATATTTCCTTCTTCGGGTTCACGGGTACACCCAAGAACAAAACTATGGAGTTGTTCGGTAGAAAGAATGAAGATGGAAAGTTTGAACCATTCCATTCCTACTCGATGAAACAATCCATTTTTGAAGGATTCACTTTAGATGTATTGGAACATTACACCACCTACAAACGGTACTTTAAAATAAAACAGAACGAAGGGGAAGATAAAGAAGTTCCACAAGGAAAAGTGATGGAACAACTGATACGTTATGTAGATTCTCACGAGGTTACCATCAACCAAAAAGTAACCATTATATTAAATCATTTTACCTCTGTTACCTCCAAAAAGATAAATGGTAGAGGAAGGGGAATGGTGGTGGTACGTTCACGTATACATTGTGTTCTCTTTTTTCAAGAGATGGTAAAACAGATGAAACAAAGAGGATTATCGTACTCGTGTTTGGTAGGTTTTAGTGGTACGGTGAATATAGAGGGAAATCCAACGGAATACACCGAAAAATCTTTGAACAAGGAAAATGGATTGGAAGGATCTGATATTCCAAGTGGATTGAAAGATCCACGGTTCAGGTTACTCATTGTATCCAACAAATTCCAAACAGGGTTTGATGAACCCTTGGTACACTCGATGTATGTGGATAAAAAATTAAGTGGGGTACAATGTGTACAAACACTTTCACGATTGAATAGAACCAAGAGTGGTAAAACGGATACGTTCGTTCTTGATTTTGTAAATGATACGGAGGATATCGTTGAATCGTTCCAACCCTTTTATACCTCAACCGTTTTAACAGGAGAAACAGAACCAGACAAACTCTATGATCTACAAAACCAAATAGAATCCTTCACCATTTTTACGGATGATCACATAGATAGGTTCTGTATGGAGTTTTATAAGTACACGGATACCGATGAACGTTTACAACCCATTATTGGGGAGGTGGTTGATAACTGGAAGAACTTAGAGAACGATGAACAACGAGAGGATTTTAAATCCAAAATCCAATCCTTTATTCGGTTGTATTCCTATATCTCACAGATTATTAATTTTACTGAGATCAGTTGGGAAAAACTATATGTGTTCCTTAGGTTCTTAAACAAGAAACTACCCAAGGGAGAATCTGAACGTATAGATATTACGGATTCCATAGATTTAGGTTCGTTACGGATCCAGATGATGGGTGAATCTCGGTTATCCTTAGAAGATAAAGGAGGGGAAATAGACCCAATGTCAGATGGTACGGGTGGTATCCCAAAAGAGGAACAATTGGATCTTTTATCCCATATCATTTTACGTATCAATGAAGTTTACGGTATTGAACTCTCGGATGAAGACAAGGTGGATTTAAAACAGGTTACGGAGAGATTAAAAAACAATGAGGATCTTGTTTCCGTAATGATGGGTGATAATTCTGAGAGTGATAAAAAGGATTGGTTCAAAAAAGAACTCGGTGGGGAGGTTTCTGAATATTATGGAGATCGATTGGAGTTCTATAAAAAGATAATGAACCCAAAGGTATTCCCTATGATTTTGGAGGGTATGTACAAGGAATATAATAGAGATTTGAGAGGGTAAAATATGATTGATCAGAAAGAAGAATATCTAAAGTTCACAAAGAGATTATCTTTATTAAATGACCAAGAATTTTTAGAAAGGTTTAACGAACAAGTGGATAATAGAGGATGAGGTGTAGTTAGGAGTATCTACCTAGGTGTAATCAGAGAACAGTTTAAGGAAAGAAGTATAGATATTAGTGATATTCAAAGTAAAGACGGAGGAATCTCATATCGGAACAAGGTTAAACTTGAAGACAAGAAAGTTTATTTAATCGAGAATAACTCAAAGAAATAATTGTGTTGGAAATACAGGAATTAAAAGAAAAGTATGATGGACTCTTAAAAGATGAAGAATTTGATAAGTTGGATTTAGGTTTAAAAAACCCAAATATTTTCTCCATTCTTAAAATTTCTAAAACTGAGATTAGACACTCTAACTTTTTATCATGGTTACTCAATCCCAATCAATCCCATAAACTTGGGGATATATTTTTGAAACGTTTTTTAAGGGAAGTTTTTTCTTCTGATAAGTTTGATAATGTAGACCAAGTGGATGTTGAGGGAATGGATTTGACCAAGGTTGAAATCTTTAGGGAGTGGAAAAATATCGATGTTTTAATAAAACTTAATGATGTAATAGTCTGTGTTGAAAACAAAGTCCTTTCCAAAGAACATTCCAATCAACTATCAAGGTACTTAGGTATTGTAAATTCACAATTCCCGGAACATAAAAAAACCTTTGTTTACCTAACCCCTTTCGGAGACTCATCACTTGAAGAAACTGATAGATATTTCTCAATTTCTTATGAATTCATTGTTGAAACACTTGAAAGGATAATTTCGGTTTATGGAGATTCAATAAATGATCAGGTAAAATATTATATAACAATTATTAAGAGAGAATTAATGGGTACTGACAAATTAACCGAACTATCAAAACGTATATATCATAATCATAAAGAACTTTTCGATTTCATTATAGAACACAGACCTGAATTGGTTGATGATTTAGGTGAAATCATGAGAGAAGAGGTAACTAAAAGAGGGTGGATTTTGGGTTCTCAAAACAAACAATTTGTAAGGTTTTTGACTGAAACAACTAAAGATTTAGTCTATTATAATAAAAGGATCCGGAATGGTTGGACCTTTGGTGAAACTTTTCTTTTTGAAATTCGAATGAACGAGACTTCAAATAACTTAAATTTTAAAACAGTGATTTCCCGAACTGATGATAAATATGATAGAAATAGACTGGAGGAAATACTTTTAGAAATAGATGGTTTTAAGGAAACAAAGAGTAGGACATGGACAATAAATTATTCTAAAAAAGAAAAATTTAATTTTGAAGATATTCTATCGATGTCTGATGAAGAAATAAGAAAGGAAGTAAATAAGTTTTTAAACAAAATAACTACAGTCATTCAAAAAGTAGAAAAAAAGTTCTTGGAACACTCAGAGGAATTGATAGAAATGAAAAATCACCTTGGATAATACCCTTAAAGACTGGTTCACGGTTATAAAGAATGGAAGTATAGATAACACTTATAAAATGGGATGGAGTAAGTCCATTGTAGAGTGTTGTTTGGAGGGTGGAAACAATTCTATAATATCCTTTGATAGGATTTCAAAGAATATGTTCAAATATTACTGGAACCAAACAATTTTCTTCGATTTACAACAAAGTCCGAACCCAAAAAAACCTCCAGTTTTAGTAACCTACGTGAAAGAGAAAATTAAAGAATTTCAAAAGGTGAATGGGTTTAAACCCATTAAGTTTGAACGAGTGGAGGATGAAATCGATTTAGATATCAAGTTCTTGAATAATCAGTTAAAAAAGGATGTAAGTTATCGGTTTCTTAAAGTTGATAGAAAAGAATTTTCTCTTTACGAATTGGATAAAGGGAAAGAAATCATTGTATTACCAAATCCTGAAATATTAAAGGAGTATTCGGATTTACTCTTTGAGATAATCAATTACAGATGGTCTCAAATCCTTGAAAATTTCAATTCCTCACCAAGGATATCACAAAAGATAAAGATTACTGATAGAGGAAATATCCGTAGGAAATCACTATCCAAGTTCCATAAGTATCTTACTCTATCTGATAAAAAATGTTTTATATGTGGGGAGGATTTTGAAGGAGATATATCAATAGACCATGTTATTCCTTGGTCTTTTATGTATTCTGATGATTTATGGAATCTTGTTTACACTCATAAAGGATGTAATTCTTCCAAATCAAATAGAATAGTTGATGAATCTGAAATTCAAAGACTTGAAAACAGAAATTTAGAACTGGTTGAGGTTCTGGATTCCAAAGGAATATCTGATAAACATTTAGAGGAACTTCGGTTATCGAATGAGAAGAATTTTCCAAAGAAGTTTTGGATAGGATTTAAAGGATAGTATGTCAAACTGGAAATTTGATGGTGTTTCATTTTTATACCTCAACCTCCAAATTCGTCTTCATCCTATCTTCCCAATCGATTAAATCCTCTCTCCTGATGTATTTTGAATGTGATGATATTTCTATAATTGGGAGTCCGTATCTCTTTCTCCAGACTTCTATTGTGGTTCTATCAACCCCATATATCTTTTCTAGTTCTTGTTTTGTTATTCTTTGATTATTTTCCATATCCATTTTCCTTTTTAAACATCTCGTGGGTGTTTTTACTACGTGTCAATCCCTCGTATTCCTTTATATATATACCTCTCAAATCAATAAGTATTGATAATTCTTTAGATTTTAATATATCTTCATTTAGAAGTTTGTTGATTTTATTATCTAGTTTTTTTATTACCCTCTCTACCGTTTCATATCTGTTCAATTCCATTGTTCATTGTAATTTAAATACACGAATCCCCTTTCGGAGAATTTTGTTCTCTTCCTATCTGATATCAATTTTACATTTCCTCAGACCAGTTCGTTCTCACCCATATCTGATTTATAGTAAAACTATTTTTAGTACTACCGGAGAAACCTCATCCGTTATAAATAGATATTATTTCAATCTCACAGATTACTACCCGATGTCTAACCCTACTCCTGTACTCAATCGTGTTGTTGATGGTGGTAGGGTGATTGGTATATTACCCTATGATGGATACCAGTACCGTGTATAAGTATGGAAAGTTTCAGAAAACGTTAAGAAATGATGATATTTAATAAAAAATATCAGGTAATGGAAAGGAAGAATTATATAGGAATGGGTTATCAATTTCATCAACTGGTGAGGGAGTCCATAACTGAAATGATTAAAGAAGGTAATAAAGTTAATATCACTTCAAAGTTTGACGATAAACAAAGTGATGAAGAATCATGGGATGAATATAAATCCAAAACGAGATGGAATGATTTAAACATAGGTGTACCCCTACTATTTAATTTCTACCATGGTTTGGAACTTTTACTAAAAGGAATACTTCAAGAGGAGGGTGTGTCCTTGAAACCTACTCATAAGTTAAACGAACTTTTTAGTGAAATTTCAAATGATATGAATCTACCTGATTCATTAATTTCCCCCATTAAAAAATATATTGATACTACAAATCAATTTCAAGAGGTTTTTAGGATGAATAATTCATCACCAAATCAATATCACCTACTACTCCGATATCCAGAAAACAAAAATAAAACACATATTTTTTCAAAAATACGAGGACAAGAAAAAATAGGACTGAATAATTTCATAGAACTAAAAGAAGATATTGATAAAATTAAATTAGAAATGGTGAATTGGGTAGTAAACAAATGAACTTCCCGTTAATTTCTGAACTCGAGGAGTTCAATAATGAATGATTAAATAGGGATTATTGTTTTAAGAAAATTAGGGGTATCTGTGAAATGAAAAGTGGGTGTAAACTAGATTACTCCTATCACGATAGGAACGATGAAAAGTTTTAAAAGTTTCGAAATAATCGAGGTTAAAATCTGATATTTCTACAATATCCTGACGGTTAATCCTCTCCAATCTCTTTAAACCTTTGTGATAAATCGAGAAAACATGGTTATTAGAAAACGTTTTTCCCATAGGGGTTTTTAACCCTTCCCCGTTTAGAATTTTAGAAATTTTTCTATACCCTAAAGGGGTAAGAAAGTCCTCTTTCAAACCCCTTATTTTAGAGAATAATACCTCTTGATACTCTGTATAGTTAGAGTTCCATAGTTGTGTTGTGTCTACTGATATACAGAAACTTACAATTAGTTTTCTGGGGTAAGAAAAACGAACCTCGTTACTTATTCCACCGTTACAGATTTTGCAAGATTACGTGGTTGATCGACATTACAACCTCTCATAACCGCAATATGATAAGAAAGTAATTGTAAAGGAATAGTAGTTAACAAGGGGGTTAAACTTTCTAAAGTTTCAGGCACCTCAATTACATGATCCGCCAAATCCCTAACCTGCTCATCACCTTCGGTAACGATGGCTATAATCTTACCCTTTCTTGATTTTATTTCTTGAATGTTACTTACCACCTTTTCATAATGACCTTTTTTGGTCGCAATCACGAAAACCGGCATGTGTTCATCAATTAATGCTATTGGGCCATGCTTCATTTCTGCTGCTGGATATCCTTCTGCATGAATGTAACTTATTTCTTTTAGCTTAAGAGCACCTTCCAATGCAACCGGAAAATTATACCCTCTCCCTAAATAAAGACAATTCGTTGAATCTTTGTACACATCAGCAATGATTTCAATCAGTGGATTTGATTCCAAAGATCTCTCAACTTTACTTGGAATAGTTTCCAACTCAGTTAAATACTCATGATATCTAGATTCGGAGAAAACACCTTTTGCCTTTGCCAATTTTAAGGCAATCAACGTAAGGACTGTTATTTGTGTAGTAAATGCCTTTGTTGAAGCAACTCCAATTTCTGGCCCAGCATGCGTATATGCACCTGCATCTGTCTCTCTTGCAATTGTAGATCCAACTACATTACAAACTCCAAAGACGAAAGCCCCTTTTTCCTTAGCCAATTTAATTGCAGCTAACGTATCTGCAGTTTCACCCGATTGGGAAATAGCAATTACAACATCTTTATCCGTAATAACAGGATTTCTATATCTAAACTCAGAAGCATACTCCACTTCAACAGGAATTCTTGCTAAATCTTCAAAAATATACTCAGCCACTAAACCTGCGTGCCATGAAGTACCACAAGCAACAATAATGATTCTATTTGCATTAAGGAATTTTTCCATATTCTGGTCAATTCCTGCCATTCTAATCAATCCTTGATCTGCTAATAAACGCCCTCTATAGGTGTCTTTAATAGCTCTAGGTTGCTCATATATCTCTTTCAACATAAAATGGTCATAACCACCTTTTTCAATTTCCTCTAAGTTCATTTGCAATTCTAAAATTCTAGGATATGCAACTGAATCATCTTTAATCTTTCTAAGCTTTATTTCTTTACCCAACCTAATAATAGCCATTTCCTCATCTTCAAGGTAAACAGCATTATTAGTGAATTCAATAAACGGAGAAGCATCAGATGCTATAAAAAACTCATTATCACCTATACCAATTGCTAACGGACTCCCTAACTTGGCCACTACAATTTCATCTGGTTTCTCTATATCAAAGACTGCAATAGCATAAGCACCAACAACTTGGTTAAGTGCAATTTGAACTGCCTTACCCAGTTTTACATCTTCAGTTTTTTTTACTTCCTCAATTAAATTTACTAAAACTTCAGTATCTGTATCTGACTTAAAAGTATACCCACGCTTAGTTAATTCTTGCTTAACAGCTTCATAATTCTCTATGATACCATTGTGGATAATAACTAATTTGCCAGAATTCGAATAGTGTGGATGAGAGTTCACATCATTTGGAACGCCATGGGTAGCCCATCGTGTATGACCAATACCGATACTCCCTTTTTGAGAAATCCCTTTAGCCTTGTTCTTTAGGTCTTCTACCTTACCTTTAGTTTTGGAAAGATTTATTTGACTCCCGTCGAACAATGCTATCCCAGCACTATCGTAACCACGATATTCTAAACGCTGAAGACCTTTTATTATAATGGGAAAAGCATCCCTATAACCTATATAACCAACAATTCCACACATAATACTATTTTTTGATAATTTTCTTACACGAAATTATACGTACGTCTAGAAAATTAATTCCATTTAGGGTATACAACGTGAATAATCAATAAAATGGTATACTGAGTAAAAATATATTATTAGAAATATATTTTACCTTTCAATTAATCAGCCTTTGTATAAAATATTTCAAGCTTTAATCGTTTAGCAAAATTAGGATCTGATACCTGAAGATTACTACCGTATAAAATGGTCCCCAAAGGAGTTAAATTAGAAGTAGTAGCGATTCGTTTTGCGCCATTATTAATCTTAGCCTCGGCAACATTCCAGTTTTGAATATTTGTGGATAATGTCAACCCCAACGTCGCATTAGTAGAATCCCTTACCACCAGATTATTGATATGGTCTGTTATTTTCACAGAATACTTAACACCTTTTCCATTTGATTTTTCCAAAATACCATCATAATTGAGGTAGAGACCAAATAATGGTTCAGTTTCAAGATTACTCTGCTCAGTTAATTGATTAATCAATGGGAAATTGTTTTCCGCATTATATAAATATAGCCTAGGGGGCTCTAATTCACTTCCACTAGCATTCAATTGATCTCTATCTACATAGAAAACTAAATTAGCCTCATTAATGACCCAATTTTCACTTCTAATTTGCTCAACTATATTTTCTCCACCATTTTCTTCAAACAAATTGATTTCAGCATAGGTACCAGGACCACCTTTTAAATAAATTCTAGAAGCATTCTCATCACTATCTAATGATTGAGTTATCTGTGGACTATAGTTTTCTGTAATAATAGAATTTACCGCATTACCATTTATAAGTCCATTTTGTACTTGTGATAAAAATGATAAAATATAATCCCTTTCCTTTAAGACGTTTGCAGTATCATCACTAGTATCATCTGCAGTACCATTGGTATCGTAACTGCTGTAATTATACGTTAGGGTAATATTAGAATCTTTTAAATCAAACATAAGGAATACATCATTACCTTCTTCATCTGTAATTGAAAAATGGAGACCCCTAAGGAATTCAGTAAAATTAGATTTACTCAACAATTCTGAACTTCCTTCCTTATCTAGAATATTTGTTTGAAAAAAATTATTATTTAAAGGAATTCGAATCCCAGGGCTCAATTTAGTAAAAGTCAAAGATTCGTCCACATCTTCGGTAGACGCATCATCAGTATTCGGAAGTAGAATTTCCTCATTATTAATTTCAACAATACCTTCGAACAATACATCTGACACGAAAGAAGGTGAAACTTCTTGTGAAGAATAATACTCTTGTGATTCTTGAAAATTAGCATTGGGGTCTAAGTCTCTGAGAAAGAAAGTAGATTTTTCAACCTTCAAATTAAACGAAGGTAAAATCGCAGAATCAATATCATCATAATTGACACCGTTAACATATATGCTATCTAATCCTACTTTTTTAGCGAAATTATTTGTAAAAAGTGCAGCACCATCTGGATCATTAAGTCCATCTACATCTGCATCTACACTACCAGCATCTAATGGATTTGTATTTGATGCAGTTTCAATTCTGTTGGAAACACCATCCCCATCATTATCGTTTTCACTATTTTCAGGTTCTGTGTCAAACTGATCACTAACGCCATCGCCATCACTATCAATGGCTATAGATTTTGTCAAAAATGGAATATAAAGAAAAACTTCTTTGACTGTTTCATTCTCTTGAACAGTTGTAATCGCTTCACCTGAGTTCCCTGCCTTATTCTCTTTGTCCTGAGCCAAGCCACCAAACGTAGGATTTGTAATGGACAGTAGCACTTGTGATGTTACAGCGGCCTGCATTTTACCGAAAATGGGGTCATTATAAGTACCTAATTGATATATGGGCAGTTTATTGGACTGAACCGCTTCAATATTCTTATTATAAACAAAAACATCATATACCTCTTGACCTGTTGTAAAAGGCTCATTACCAACAACCCCTGCTCCAACGGTTGTTAAATCCTGTTCACAAGAAACCAAAAAAGACAATATCAAAAACATTCCCAAAAACTTGGAAACTGCGTACTTATCGAAAAAATTCATTCAGATTATTTTAAAACTTCGGTGTTATAAAAATTAGCATATGCCTCTTCAAATTCTTGAACGGGAACATATTGCAACACTGGTTTTTCTTGGTTGGATATATGGTTTTCTAATTCCTCTGGAATATCTTCCGAAGCTAAAATAATGGCATCTGAATAATCTACGGCCACCTTTAACAAATTATTATAGGTAGGCTCCTCTAAAGATGTGATTGCTTCTTCAGGAATACCATCAAAAGCGATTTTTTTAATCATACCCTTATCGAGTGCGCCTTCAAAAGTTTTTCCATATACAGATAAAACAATTTTACTATCGGCAAACAGAGGCTCGTCTGCATAGTATTTTTTAAGATACAAAGGCAGTAAACTAGCCATCCAGCCATGAACATGAATAATATCTGGAGACCAATTCAACTTTTTCACAGTTTCCATAACACCCTTGGCAAAGAAAATTGCACGTTCATCGTTATCAGGGAATAAATCACCTTGTTTATCGGTAAATGTGGCCTTCCTTTTGAAGTATTCTTCGTTATCGATAAAATAAACCTGAATTCTTTCTTTTGGGATAGAGGCAACCTTAATGATTAATGGCATATCCATATCATTAATGACTAAATTCATTCCAGAAAGACGTATTACTTCGTGTAATTGATGTCTTCTTTCATTGATATTCCCGTACTTAGGCATGAATATCCTAATTTGACCACCATTGCTGTTGACCATTCTAGGTGCTTCATAAGACATAAGTGAAACTTCGTTTTCGGGTAGATAAGGAACTAATTCAGAAGATACAAACAATATCTTTTTACCATTCATAGAGATTATATTTTATTTTTCACAGGAACGCAAGTGCAAAATTACAAAAAATATAGAGATTAGCAGTAATTATAGTAAGTTTGCTCGCTAATTTACTTTTCAATGTTGGTAGTTAAGACCAGAAATGAATTAAGGGATAAACTAAATAAATTTGATGAGGCATCAGACCTTGGTCTGGTACCTACCATGGGCGCCCTTCACTTAGGGCACGTATCATTAATAAAAAAGGCGGTAGCTGAGAATCAAAATGTAGTCGTTAGTATATTTGTTAACCCTACCCAGTTCAATAACCCAGATGATCTAAAAAAATATCCTAAAACTTTAGAAACAGACGTTAGCTTAATTTCTGCTATTTCAGAAAATATTATAATCTTCGCACCTTCAGTTGATGAAATCTACCACAAGAATGTGATTCATAAAAATTATGACTTCGCAGGTCTAGACAACGTCATGGAAGGCAAGTTTAGGGACAATCATTTTAATGGTGTAGGTACAATTGTTGAAGAGCTTTTTAGACTAATTACTCCTAAGAGAGCCTATTTTGGGCAAAAGGATTTTCAACAATTGCGAATTATTCAAAAACTAACTGAAGTACAGCAAATTCCTGTAGAAATTATTGGTTGCGAAATCGTACGTGAAAATCATGGCCTTGCCATGAGTTCAAGAAATGAAAGATTAAGCAATGGTACGCGACTTAAAGCTGCCTTCATTTATAAGACCTTAAAAACTGCCAAGCAAAAATTTGGCACAGAAAGTGTTGTAAATGTTAAGGATTGGGTCTCAAATGAATTTGAGAAAAATAAGGATTTTCAACTTGAATATTTTGAAATTACAGATGTTGAAACTTTAACCCCGGCCAAAAATAAAATTAATACTATAAAATATAGGGCTTTTATCGCAGCTTATACCGAAAAAATAAGGCTTATCGACAACTTAGCCCTTAATTAATTAATATTGCATTATGCAAGTAGAAGTAGTTAAATCAAAAATACATCGCGTAAAGGTTACTGGTGCTGATCTCAATTATGTAGGTAGCATTACTATTGATGAGGACTTAATGGATGCCGCAAACTTCATTAGAGGCGAAAAAGTGCAGATTGTCAACAATAATAACGGCGAACGTCTTGAAACCTATATTATACCAGGACCCAGAAAAAGTGGCGAAATAACATTAAATGGCGCAGCAGCCAGAAAAGTTGCCGTAGGTGATATACTTATTTTAATTTCATATGCCAGAATGGATATTGAAGAAGCAAAAAAATTCAATCCATCCTTGGTTTTTCCTAATGAAGAAAACAATCTATTGACTTAATCTTGACTAGTCAACTTAAAAAAAACCTAAAGATTATACTCCCGATTGCATTGGGAGTTTTTTTGGTTTGGTATTCTTATAACTCAACCACGGCAGAAAACAGAAAAGAAATACTCTTTTACATAAAGGAAGCCAATCCGTTTTATGTATTCCTTTCCGTTTTATTAGGAGTTTTAGGCCATGTTTCTAGGGCTATTAGATGGAATTATCTGTTAGAACCATTAGGCTATAAGCCACGGTTACTTAATAATGTACTTATAATTTTAACCTCCTATTTTGCCAACCTTGGTATTCCCAGAACAGGTGAAGTATTAAGGGCTACAGCCCTTACCACCTACGAAAATATACCATTTGAAAAAGGCTTTGGAACAATAGTTACAGAAAGGGTGATTGACGTAATCATGCTACTTTCGATAGTTCTAATCGCTTTTTTACTACAAACTGATGTTATCATGGGCATCCTTCTAGAACGTGGCATCAATATAAATGGACTTCTTATATTAACTTGTTCAGTAATCGTGTTCCTCTTTTTGTTTATTTTCCTACTTAAAAAATCAAATAGCACATTTGCAATCAAAATAAAAACTTTCCTTAAAGGACTCCTAGATGGAGTTTTTAGCATCTTTAAAATGAAACATAAATGGCTCTTTATTTTTCATACTTTTTTTATTTGGGGATGTTATATCGGTATGCTTTGGGTTATAAAATTTACTGTCCCAGAAACGATTTCGCTTTCTTTAAGTCAACTACTGGTTGCCTTTGTTGCAGGTGCATTTGCTATGGCCACGACTAACGGAGGCATTGGCCTATATCCAATCGCTGTAAGCGGGGCTTTGACTCTATTCGGCATAAGCGCTGTCTCTGGTGATGCCTTTGGTTGGATAATATGGATTGCACAGACCTTAATGATAGTTGTTTTTGGTGCAATATCTTTTCTTCTATTACCGTTATTAAACAGAATCAAATAGTAACCGTACTATTTTCAACTTTCGTTATATGCGCCATGCATCAATAATATTTACGCTTTTATTTAGTGTTATATCCTATTCTCAAGTCACACAAGAAATATTTGAATCATTTAAACTTCAAGAAAGGAGAGATGTTCATTACTATTTTCCTGAGAACATGGACGAGAATAAAAAGTATCCACTCATTATTGTTCTTGACGGAGAATATCTATTTGAACAGGTAGTCGCCAATTCAAAGTTTTATAGTCGTTTTCATGGTATGCCGCAAAGTATTGTCATAGGCATCAATCAAAGTGAAAATGAACTCCGATACGAAGATTGTGCCTTTGATCCTGAAAATGGATTACCCTCTGAAAAAGGTAGAAAATTTTATGAATTTATAGGTATGGAACTCATCCCCTATTTAGATTTAAATTACAGCACTGCTCCTTTCAAAATGATCATTGGCTATGACATTACCGCAAATTTTGAAAATTATTGGCTCTTTAAAGATAATTCGATTTTTGATGCCTATATAAGTATTTCGCCAACATTAGCTCCAGAAATGGAAACTAGAGTACCAATGCGTCTTAACACTTTTGAAAATCAACTATTCTATCAACTAATCATTGAAGGTGAGCCGAACAAGGACACGCAACGTATTATGCAAATGAATCAAAGTATAAAGGCTTTGAAAAAAGAATCATTGCATTACTTTTTTGATGAGTATAAAAATGCCGACCACATATCTATTGTAACTTATGGTATCGGTAAAGCATTTGATAATATTTTTGGCATGTTCAAACCTATTAGTCCTAAAGAATACAAAACTCAAATACTTACTAGCGAAGAGCCCGTTTTTGATTATTTACAAAATAAATACCAAGGCATTGTCGACATATTTGGTTTTAGTAAGCCTGTAGAATTGAATGATATTATGGCTATTTATGCCGCGTCTAGAAAAAAAGAAGATTTTGAATCTTTAAAATCCTTATCTGATCTTTGCAAAAAAGAATATCCAGAAACTATGCTTGGGTTTTATTTTGAAGGTGAGTACTATGAGCAATTGGGCGAGCCAAAAAAAGCACTTAAAACGTTTGAAAAAGCTTTTCAAATGGAAGAAATAGATTTTTTAACCAAAGAGATGGCTCTCGAAAAAATGGATGCATTAAAAGTCGATTTCGGATATTAATTTCTCAAAACAGCTAGTTCCCAAATTAGCCTAACCTACTTATTATGATAAAAATTAATTCAATGTACTTTGTGTTTTCTGGAGTACTGTTCACTTATTTTGGCTTGAAAGGTGAGTTTATTATACCTTACAGTGGTATTGCCCTATTTATGGCATGGGCGTCATTTTTCTTAGCCTTTAGTGCTCACAAAAAAGAAAAATCCAGAGATAATTAACTCTTATTTACTTACAAATATTCACACATTTCAAACTTCTTACTACCTTTAGCCCAGACGGTAAAAGTAAAGGATGGCCAAAACAAAAACTGCATTTTTTTGTCAAAATTGTGGAACACAGTATGCTAAATGGGTAGGACAATGTTCTGCCTGTAAACAATGGAATACAGTTGTTGAAGAGGTAGTACAAAAACAGGAGAAAGCCAATTGGAAATTACCTTCCCAGACAGCAAAAAGAGTTTCTCAGCCACTGTTGGTAAATGAAATTAATATTGAAAAAGAAATTCGTTTAAATACATTCGACCTTGAATTCAACAGAGTCTTAGGTGGCGGTTTAGTGCCTGGTGCTTTGGTATTATTAGGAGGTGAACCTGGTGTCGGCAAAAGCACGCTTTTACTTCAAATTGCACTAAAATTACCCTATAAAACGCTATATGTTTCTGGGGAAGAAAGCCAAAAGCAAATCAAAATGCGGGCAGATAGAATTAACCCGAATAGTGAAACGTGCTTTATTCTAACGGAAACAAAGACTCAAAATATTTTTAAACAGATTGAAGCTACCGAGCCAGATATTGTAGTCATTGATTCGATTCAAACGCTCCATTCAGATTATATCGAATCTGCTGCCGGAAGTATTTCTCAAGTACGAGAATGTACAGCCGAACTCATAAAATTCGCCAAAGAAACTAATACCCCTGTTATTCTCATTGGACATATCACCAAAGACGGGTCCATTGCAGGACCTAAAATTTTGGAACATATGGTAGATACCGTCTTACAATTTGAAGGTGACCGTAATTATGTGTATAGAATTCTTAGGTCTTTAAAGAATAGATTTGGTTCAACAGCTGAGCTTGGTATTTATGAAATGCAAGGCAGTGGGCTAAGAGAAGTTAATAATCCATCTGAAGTACTGATTTCTAAAAACGATGACGGATTAAGTGGCACAGCAATTGCTTCAACTGTTGAAGGAATGCGCCCCCTACTTATCGAAATTCAAGCTTTAGTAAGTACTGCAGTATATGGTACACCGCAGCGATCTACTACCGGTTATAACGCGAAACGCTTGAATATGCTATTAGCGGTTCTCGAAAAACGCGCAGGCTTCAAATTAGGCGCAAAAGATGTGTTCCTAAATATTACCGGCGGAATTTCGGTTGATGACCCAGCTATTGATTTAGCAGTGGTAGCAGCCATACTATCAAGTAATGAAGACATGCCTATTTCTAAAGGAATATGTTTTGCCGCAGAAGTTGGTCTAGCTGGTGAAATTAGACCTGTTCAACGTATCGAGCAACGCATAATAGAAGCCGAAAAATTAGGTTATACCACCATTATAGTATCCAAAAACAATAAGATAGGCCTCAAATCAACTAAGATAAAAATTTTATTGGCCTCTAAAATTGAAGAAGTTGCCCGTACCCTTTTCGGTTAACGTTTATCCCTCATTATCCTTGCAAAGACCATAATAATAATTACTACGGCTAGTATTACCACTATTTGCCAAAAACCTATTTTTAAAAAGATAAGACTTCCCATGTTATGGTGCTGGATTAGGCATTAGATTATGTATTGATTCTATTTCTTTGAAGAGTTCTTCTGATAGTTCCACGTCTATACTTCCAATATTTTCTTCTAATTGTCGCATTGTGGTCGCACCTATAATTGTACTGGTAACAAAAGGTCTGGAATTTACAAAGGCCAGAGACATCTGTGCCAAGGTAAGACCATTTGCCTGTGCCAGTTCGTAATACTTTCTTGTAGCCTCAACAGCAGTAGTACCATTATACCTACTGTATTGAGGAAAAAGATTTAAACGGGACCCTTCAGGCATACAGTCGCCCAAATACTTTCCACTTAGTACACCAAACCCCAGTGGGGAATATGCCAACAAACCAACTTGTTCCCTAACAGAAATTTCTGCCATGCCAACTTCAAATAATCTATTTAACAGACTATAAGGGTTCTGTATTGTAATCGTTCTCGGTAATGCTCCATGAACTTTACTTTCCTCTAGAAAACGCATTGTACCCCAAGGTGTTTCATTGGATATACCTACATGTCTAATTTTACCTTCTCGAATTAAATCACGCAAAGTTTCCAACACTTGATGGATATTATCCTCCCAATAATCAGAGATGTCATGTGTATAGCCTCTTTGTCCAAAATAATTAGTGCTACGGTCTGGCCAATGTAATTGGTATAAATCAATATAATCGGTTTGTAATCTTTCTAAACTTCCTTCAACCGCTTCAATAATCGATTCTCTATTAAAACCTGTTGTGCGTATGAATTTAGACATTTCTGCCTTTCCTGCCATTTTAGAAGCCAAAACGATATTCTCCCTATTGCCATTCTTTTTGAACCAACTGCCAATAATTTTCTCGGTATCTGCGTATCTATCCTCGTGCGCAGGTATTGGATATAATTCTGCCGTATCAAAGAAATTCACACCCTTATCTACGGCATAATTTATCTGTTCATGACCTTCCGACTGGGTGTTTTGATTGCCCCAAGTCATGGTTCCCAAACATATTTTACTTACTTCAATTTCCGTGTGTGGCAACTTGCTATAAATCATTAATACTGATATTCTATGTTAAGTGTAAATCTACTAATTAATATCTCGAATGAGGGTTTATGATTAGGTATTGAAAGGTTATACCTATTTAAAACTGGGTCAATAATAGCACTTGAGGAATTTTTGCATTTCCATTGACTTCAATGATTTTCATCAACTCTTGAACATCGAAAACATACGTTCCTAAAACGACATCAAGTAGGTTGTCTTTATTGAAATCTCCTACCTCCATGGTCAACCAATTTC
Organism: Maribacter sp. ACAM166; assembly: GCF_005771495.1. Taxonomy (GTDB): domain Bacteria; phylum Bacteroidota; class Bacteroidia; order Flavobacteriales; family Flavobacteriaceae; genus Maribacter. Next base: position 14,938 of record NZ_VAUW01000035.1, on the reverse strand, counting down.
CATGCATGACCTCTGGAATATAAGACGCGCTAAAATCCATATTGCCATTGTTCATTAAATACACAATACTTTCAGTAGGTTTTTTATTTTCTTGGTAACTTCCAAATAGTGAGGCTGCGATTATGTCCAAATCTCCATCATTATCAAAATCCCTAGCCATTGCTTTACTACAATCGTACATGGGGAAAAAAATCTTCTTTAAAATCATTCTTTCCATTGTTTAAAAAGATTCTGATGCCATGGTACGGTTTGTCTATATTTGAATAGTCCCTGTTATCACCATTGGTGACCAGTAGGTCATAAAACCCATCCGTATTAAAATCGGTAAGTTCAAAATAATTTGCACCCTTAATAGCCGAAAATTCAAGAAGTTTTCTTTCAGAAAAACTATTATCACCATTGTTGGTAAATAAAGTTATCCTCTCCTTAGCTTGCGCCATTAATGCAATAATATCTAGTTTACCATCATTGTTTAAGTCGTAAGCTTCCGTTTTTCTAATACCCGGATTTTCACTTAACACAAACTCCTTTGCAGCATCACCTTCATCAAACCAAGACAACCTACCACCATAATTTCCAAATTGGCTAAGAATAAGATTTTTCTTACCGTCGCCGTTTAAATCATGAAAATTAAAATCTACAGGCCTTTTAAGTTCTGAAAACCCTTTTACGTCTATATTAGTTCCTAAATTATGAATTTTACCCAGTTTCTGGTCCGATGGAATTATTTTACCTATAGTTAATACAAGGGGTGAAGAACTATTGTTTTCATATATCAAATCAGTGGCCGGACTCTCAATAGTCCAGGTTTTATCTGAAGTGCCAAAAACATCCAAAGCATAAAGAGTTAAATAGTTACCAATGAACAGTTTCTTCAACTCTTTGTTATATTTCAGTAAAGTAACTTGTGGCAGTATGGAAGACCCTAAAGACAATGGCTGAATTTTGAAAGGAAAATTTGTGTTGATTTCTACGCTACTCTTATCTTGTAATGGCAAAATTAATGGTGCATTATCTACGTAATAATCAAATCCCAGTCTCGATTGGTAATTATGGGTGTATTTGAATACAAATTCATTTTAGAAACTATTGACTTATCAATAGAGCTCAATTCACTACTCCAAATCTTTCCATTTATCTTGAGACCTAACCTTCTGCCCATATTTGGCAAAACATTATTTCCCACGTTGCTTTATCCAATGATAATAGGTCAGGTAGTAGATGACATGATGAACAATAAATGGCTGCCAGCTCTTGTCCCTTATCATACTCATTAGCACGAAATTCAGATAAAGCAAGGTTTTCTATAGTAGGACCTTTAAAACCATAAAGACCCAGCATTATTGTGAGAACAATAATTAAAGACAATACCATCTTAGAAACAAAATTGGTCATATTAACTAACTATCTATCTCAATCAATATAGGACAATGATCACTATGCTTTGCTTCGGCCAAGATTACTGAACGCTTTAATCGGTCTTTTAAAGGATCTGCTACCATCGCATAATCTAAACGCCATCCCTTATTGTTATTTCTTGCATTTGCCCTATAACTCCACCACGTATAATTATCAGGTTCAGAATTAAACTCTCTAAAACTGTCTATAAAACCACTACCGATAAAATCTCCTATCCATTCGCGTTCAACAGGTAAAAATCCTGATGTGTTTTTTAATCCAACAGGATTATGAATATCTATAGCTTCATGACAAATATTATAATCTCCCAATATAATAAGGTTTGGATTAGTCTTTTGTAACTCTTTAATATACTCTTGAAAATCTGCCATATACATTAGCTTATGATCCAGGCGCTGTATATTTGTGCCAGATGGAAGGTATAAACTCATAATAGAAAGATCCCCGAAATCTGCCCTAATATTTCTACCCTCAAAATCCATATGCTCAATACCTGTACCAAATACAACGGCATCGGGTTTAGATTTAGAAAGTATCGCAACACCACTATACCCTTTCTTTTGAGCACTGTACCAGTAATTATAGGTGTACCCAGCTTCTTCAAATAAAGAAAGGTCTAATTGATCTTCATTTGCTTTTATTTCTTGCAGACAAACTACGTCGGGTGAAACCGTAGCTAACCAGTCTAAAAAACCTTTTTTTAGCGCGGCTCTGATTCCATTTACATTATACGATATGATTTTCATTTTTTATCATTTTGAACCAAAAATAGAAAAGAGTAATAGATTATAGGCGTGTACAATCTATTAAAATCCTAATTTCACAACTTTGGAACAAAATTTATATAGCAATTATGATTACTAAAATTATTCTCATGAACAAGATTGTTTTTTCGGTTCTACTAATATCGTTTTCAACGTATTCATTTGCACAAGCCTATCCCAATAGCTTAAATAATCATGAAATAAAATTTAATATTGGTCAGTTTTTGGTTACTTCTGCGGTTGAAGGGGCATATGAATACTATTTAAACGATGATACTAGCATCGGCGGAACTATATATTTTAATGGGGATGGAACAGACTATAATGGGAATTTTGGAATTGGCCCGAATCTACGAGCTTATTTTGGCTATGCGCCTCGTAGTGGTTTTTTTGCCGAAGTCTTTGGTTTATACTATACTGGAGAAGATGATGAAGTTTCGAAAAGCTTGGGTAGTAGAAATTATGATTACTCAACAACTGCCATTGGTTTAGGTGCCGGTTCAAAATGGACCACTAGAAGTCAGCGATTTATCCTTGAAATAAATGGAGGTATAGGCCGAAATATTAATCCTGAAGATTTTCAAAATGACTTTATGTTCAAGGCCGGACTATCCATAGGATTTCGTTTATAATATGTATTTTTGGACTTTAATTCCCTATGAAAAAATCAACCCTATCCTTTCTTTTTTTAGTTTTCACACTAGGCTTATGCGCTCAAACCAAAACAGTAAAAGATAGTATTACTGTTCTTAATGAGGTTATTGTAATAGATACGCTCACTGCCAAAAATGCGATTGGAATAGTACCCTCGCAAATAATCGGAGCAACCGTTTTTGATAATTATAGTCCGGTAGATTTTATCGGCTCTATTAATCAGGTTTCAGGGGTCTATGCGTTATCAGGTGCATTAAATACAAATAGAATTACCATTAGAGGTGTGGGTTCAAGAACACCTTTTGGAACTGACAAATTAAGGCTCTACTACAATAATATTCCGGTAACTAATGGTACAGGGTTTTCCACAATTGAAGCATATGACCTAGAAAACCTTACCTCTGTAGAGATCATCAAAGGGCCGAAGGGTACAGGTTTTGGAACAAATTTGGGCGGGGCAATTATTTTAAACACAAAACAGCTTAGTAACCAACCAACCAAATTCACAAACAATACAACTATAGGCTCCTATGGCCTGTTAAAAAACAACTTCGGATTTACCCATACCCAAGATGATTTTTATATGACATTGCAATATGGACATATGGAAATTGATGGGTACCGAGAAAATAATAGATTTGAGCGTGATGGATTTCTCCTAAATTCCATTTTCAAACTATCCGAAAAAAGTGAATTAGGTCTATTAGTAAATCATATTGACTATTCGGCTCAAATAGCAAGTTCTATAAACCAAGCAGACTTTAATGAAGACCCAACACAAGCTGCATTTACATGGAAAGCTTCTAAGGGTTATGAGGACAACAACTATAGTCTAGTAGGTCTATCGCACATGTATAAAGCCTCTACTAATTTGAAAAATACGACTAGTTTATTTTATACCTATTTAGACCATTATGAACCTCGTCCGTTCAATATTTTAGATGAATACACCAACGGGTTTGGGCTTAGATCTTTATTCTCAGGCAATCTTACTGTTTCAGACAATACGCTTTCTTACACAGTAGGTGGTGAACTGTATAAAGACGAATATTCATGGGGAACTTTTGACAACCTTTATAAGGAAAATGATGGTAATGGAAGTTTACAAGGGGACAAATTATCTCAAAACAAAGAATTTAGAAGCCAAATAAACAGTTTTGCTACCGTAGCGTATCCATTTACTAAAAGACTTACAGCGCAATTGGGCATGAACATCAATAAAACGCAATATGATTTTAGGGATTTATATAATTCTGAAGCTACAAATACTAGTGCAGATAGAGATTTTAAAACACTATTCTTACCTAGTTTAGATGTAAACTATTCCATTACAAACAATAGTCAGCTCTATGCTAATATTAGTCGCGGTTTTTCAAATCCTAGCCTAGAGGAAACATTAACGCCAGAAGGAATAATTAATCCAGATATAATTCAAGAAACAGGAACAAATTATGAACTTGGTATTCAACATAAGAGCGAGGACAATCGTTTGAAATTGGATATCGCAATTTATTTGATGCCCATAAATAACCTTTTAGTTGCGAAAAGGATTGGAGATGATCAATATATTGGAAGAAATGCAGGGAAGACAAGACATCAAGGGATGGATTTAGATTGGAGCTATAAGTTTAACGCATCACAAAAAATAGTACTTACACCCTATATCAGCTACACATATAATAATCATTCATTTATAGACTTTATTGATGAAGAAGCAAATGAAGATTATTCTGGAAATCCTTTAACAGGTGTTCCCAAACATAAATTAAATACCGGACTTCAAACTAATTTCGGAAACGGACTGTATGCAAATATCACGCATCAATTTATAGACGAAATTCCATTAACTGATGCAAACACGCTCTACAGTGAATCTTTCAACTTACTGAACATTAAACTAGGATACAATAAACAGGTCTTCGAAAAATTACTACTTGGTCTGGATTTTGGTATTAATAACCTAACGGATACTACATACGCACAATCCGTTTTAATCAATGCAAGTAGTTTTGGTGGTAATGCCCCAAGGTACTTCTACCCTGGGAACAATACAAACTATTTTGGTAGTATAAAATTAAGCTATACGCTTTAATCTATTCCATTTTTTTTAACCAGGTCTTCATATCTACAGCTTCATGAATGATTCCATTTAATGCTGAAATAGCTACTCGTTCCTGCTCCATAGAATCTCTATGCCTAATAGTTACCGTTTGATCTTCCAACGTTTGGTGATCAACTGTAATACAAAATGGCGTACCATTGGCATCCTGTCTTCTATAACGCCTACCTACGGCATCTTTTTCGTCATAAGTGACATTAAAATCCCACTTAAGGTCATCTACGATACTTTGCGCAATCTCTGGTAAACCATCTTTCTTCACCAATGGTAGAATAGCTGCTTTAATTGGCGCTAACACGGCAGGCAACTTAAGAACTATTCTGGTGGTATTATTATCCAATTCTTCCTCTTTTAGGGAGTTAGAGAATACGGCCAAGAACATTCTATCCAAACCAATAGACGTTTCTAAAACATAAGGAACGTAGTTTTTGTTAACTTCATGGTCGAAATATTGCAATTTCTTCCCAGAAAATTTCTCATGACTACTTAAATCAAAATCGGTACGGGAATGTATTCCCTCCAATTCTTTGAAGCCAAAAGGAAAACGAAACTCTATATCTGCTGCAGCATCTGCGTAATGCGCCAATTTCTCATGGTCATGAAAACGGTAATTCTCCTGTCCCAAACCTAGAGACAGGTGCCATTTCATCCTTTTTTCTTTCCAAACTTCGTACCATTCTTTTTGAGTGCCTGGCTGAATAAAAAATTGCATTTCCATCTGCTCAAACTCACGCATTCTAAAAATGAATTGTCTTGCTACAATTTCATTTCTAAACGCTTTACCGGTCTGTGCAATTCCAAAAGGAATTTTCATACGACCAGATTTCTGAACATTTAAAAAGTTAACAAAAATTCCTTGTGCGGTTTCGGGCCTAAGAAAAAGGTCCATTGCGCTCTCTGCATTTGCACCTAACTTTGTGCCAAACATAAGGTTGAATTGCTTTACTTCTGTCCAGTTTTTAGAACCAGACATTGGGCATGCTATATCCAATTCCTCAATAAGGGCTTTAACATCTGCCAAATCTTCATTCTGCAATGATTTACCTAATCTAGTCAAGATAGTTTTTCCCTGTAGTTGATAGTCTACTACCCTTTGATTCGTTTCCAAGAATTTTTCCTTGTTAAAAGAATCGCCAAAACGTTTTTCAGCCTTGTTCACCTCTTTTTCAATCTTCGAATCTATTTTGGCAACGTAATCTTCTACCAAAACATCTGCCCTATATCTTTTTTTAGAATCCTTATTGTCTATTAATGGATCATTGAATGCATTAATATGCCCAGAAGCTTCCCACGTAGTGGGATGCATAAGGATGGCAGCATCCAACCCAACAATATTATCATTGAGCTGTACCATGGCTTTCCACCAATATTCGCGAATATTCTTTTTTAGTTCAGTACCATTCTGACCGTAGTCATACACAGCACTTAACCCATCATATATTTCACTGGATTGAAATACGTAACCGTATTCCTTTGCGTGAGAAATTACACGCTTAAAATCATCTTCTTGCTTTGCCATGCGGCAAAAATATGAATAATTATTTCAATTGAAATTCTGAAGAAGTAATCAAACGTTCATCTTCAAAAACGTTTAATGTGTAGTTGCCTCCTAACAAAGAACCTTCTGGTATGCTAATGGCTTCACAGACATAGGTATCCATTCCAGTAAAAACAAATTCAATCCTTTTACTATAAACGTTTCCGTTTACCGTAATAGTCCTGGCATTATCCTCTATTATTTGCTTATTGGGATCTAAAAATTGTAGATAAATAACCTTATCGGTATTTGCTTCACTTTGATCAGCCAAAATAGTAACACATCCTCTTAATTTCTCGATAGTCGAAGCCTTGTTGGTCTTAGTCGGTTTTGTATTTCGAATAAGTCTAAACCCACTTCCTTCGGCATTGGCCATCTTTAAGTAGCTCTTCGTTTTTAACTTTTGGTTTAATTCAAGTATTTTTCTTCTTTGTAAAGCCTCTGCCTCTGCTAAAGAATTACTATTAGCTCTTAATTGCTCAATCTGCTTAGCCGATTCATCATATTTATCAGTAAGGAGCATATTATTATAACGTAAAAAATTGTTCTTTAAAATTAAGCTATCATTCTTAGATTCTAATCTACGTAGTTCAGTTTTGAATTCTCTTAATTTCTGCACTGTAAAATGTAATCTACCAACAGAATCTAAAAGCTCTTGCACTTTAAATTTAGAACCTTGTAATTCAATTTCGTTCATTTCATTCTTGGCAGACAAACGGTCTACATCTGCTTTCATGATGGTAAGATCTTTTATTAAGATGGACTTTTCTTGTTCCAAAAAGTCTATTTGTGCTCCTGACTGTTCATAACTGTAATAAAAGGCAATTAATAGCGCCATGATTACAGCCACAAATGCGGCAAGGAGTATTTTATAATTGAATTTGTTATCTTGACTATCCATTTAAAAAACGGGCTGTAGGTTAATTTAATCTGTAAAATTTGATGCAAAACATAATTTCAAATATACTAAAGGATGTAATTAACATACTCCTACCCATATCATGTTTTGGATGTAATGCACGATTATATAGAGGAGAGGTTATGCTTTGTACATCATGCCGACATCAATTACCACTCACCGAGTACAACTTTAACGATGAAAATGCAGTTGACCGTATTTTTTATGGTCGAATTAACATTAAAAAGGCTAATTCCTTCATGTTCTTCACCGATTTTGGAATTGTGAAAAACATAATTCACTATTTAAAATACAAGAACCAAGAGGAAATCGGACAGTTTTTGGGTGATTGGCATGGACAGATTTTAAAGAACGATAGCCACTTAGCACTAATTGATTATGTTATTCCAGTTCCCTTACATCGAAAAAAGCTAAGGCATCGTGGTTATAACCAAGTAGCTCTTTTCGCCAAGCAGATTGCTTTTCACATCAATGCCGATTATGCAGATGATATGCTTATAAAAACAGCAAATACAAAAACCCAAACCAAAAAGAATAGATTAAGCAGATGGCATGATAACCGGTCATTATATGAAATAAAAAATAGTAAGTTACTTGAGAACAAAAATATATTGTTGGTTGATGATGTTATTACCACAGGAGCAACGATGGAGATTTGCGCCAATACCTTTAAAAATATTCAAGGCGTCAACATATATATTACTAGTATGGCTGTTGTACCAAAGGCATAGTTTTCTATAAAATATGTTGTTTCTTTGTGGTTGATAATCGCACTTATGAGTAGAAAATTTCTTGGATTTATATTTGTCTTTATCATTCTATTGGTTTCATATCAATGTGCCCAAAGAGGCACCCCTACTGGTGGGCCAAAAGATGTTACCCCTCCAAAGTTGTTAAAGGCAGAACCTGCTAACATGACAACCAATTTTAAAGAAAAAAAGATAAGGCTGTATTTTAATGAACTGGTTAAATTAAAAGACATTCAAAAACAGCTTATTATATCCCCTCCCTTAAAATACGCTCCCATACTTTCCCCACTAGGCAATGCCAATAAATTTGTGGAAATTACAATTAAGGATACCTTAGACCCCAACACAACTTATACTCTGAATTTTGGACGAGGTATCGTTGATAATAATGAAGAAAATGCTATACCCTTTTTCACCTATGTATTTTCTACAGGTGATTATATAGACTCCCTGGAATTGGCAGGGGTTGTTACTGACGCCTTTAATAAAAAAGCGGATGAATTTATAAGTGTGATGTTGTATAAAATTGATAGTAGTTATACCGATTCAACACTTTACAAAAGACCTCCAAATTATATCACGAATACACTTGATAGTGCCGTAATATTTAAGCTTAAAAATTTAAAAGAAGGCATGTACGCATTATTTGGTCTTAAAGATGTTGCGAGCAATAATATATTTGATCAAAAAACAGATAAAATTGGGTTTGTTGAAGACACTATATATCTACCTACAGATTCTATTTATTTATTAAACCTTTTTAAGGAAATACCCGATTATGGTGTTGCTGTACCTAGTATGGTGGCTAATAATAAAATAAGTTTTGGGTATTATGGCGATGGTTCATCTGTGACCATTGAGACGATTACCGTATTGCCTGATACCGTAAAATCGGTAGTTGTAAAAGAAAGAGAAAAGGATACCTTAAATTTCTGGTTCACTCCTTTTAAAATGGACTCTATTCTTTTTGCCATCACTAATGAAAATTTAAAAACTTCTGACACTTTTAATGTAAAAAGCAGGAAAGTAGGCTTCGATTCCTTACAACTATCTATGAACCAGAAAGGTACTATTGAATTTGGCAAGCCTATCAATCTATTCATAAATACCCCATTAATGCGTTTTGATAGCACTAAAATACAATTAAGAGATAAAGACTCGTTATTCGTAGCTCACACAATAGTGTTAGACTCTATTAAAAACCTGTTGAATTTTGATTTCGATGTTACCCCAAGTCAAAATTATGCGCTTAATCTTCTACCAGGTGCAATAACCGATTTTTTCGAGAACACCAATGATACAATTACGTACAATTTAAGAACAAAAGACAAAACTGATTACGGTAATCTCACACTCAACCTTAACGGTACTAACATCACCTACCCGATACTCCTGCAACTGACCAACGAAAAGGGTGATGTACAAAGGGAAATTTACGCCACTGAATCCCAGACTTTTGCATTTAATAATTTAAATCCCGGTAAATATATGGCTAGGGTAATCTTTGATATGAATGGTAATCACAAATGGGATACAGGAAATTTATTGAAGAAAGTACAGCCAGAACGGGTAAGTTATTACCCTACACTAATAGAGCTAAGAGCTAATTGGGAAAAAATAGAAACTTTTAATTTAATAGATTAAACTGATCCCTATCTTCTAAAAACGGAAGTTTAGTGCGTGTTTCGTCAATACTATTTTTTGTAACCTCAACTATTAAGATCTCTTCTTGTTTTGAATGCACAAGTAATTTTCCAAGTGAATCATATACGCTTGAGTGACCTGGGTAGTGATGTCCTTGCTTATCAACACCAATTCGATTCACTCCAATACAATACACCATGTTTTCAATAGCTCGTGCCTTCAATAGCGTATCCCAAGCATTTATTCTTGGGGCTGGCCAGTTTGCAACAAAAAGCAAAAGATCTATGTTCTCTGTATTTCTGCTCCAAACTGGAAATCGAAGATCGTAACATATTAAAGGGCAAAATTTAAATCCCTTATATTCAACAACTAATCTTTCAGAACCAGATTTATAATTTTTATGCTCTCCCGCCAGTGTAAAAGTATGTCTCTTGTCGTAGGTGAAATATTCCCCATCGGGTTTGACAAAAAACAGACGGTTATAAAAAAAGTCTTGTTCTTTATAAACGGTGCTTCCAAAAATCGCGCAATCTTTATTACTAGCGATTTCTTTCATCCATTCTAACGTAAGTAAACCTTCTTCTTCACTAATTTGTTCTGGCGACATCGTGAACCCCGTAGTGAACATTTCAGGCAGAACAATTACATCAATATCCGCAGCAATCTGCTCTAATTTCGAACTAAACATCGCCCTATTCGCAATGGGATTTTCCCAATGCAATGAAGACTGAATCAATGCTATTTTAAGGCGAATATTATCCTTTATCATAGTGTACTATTCTAACAAATCTATAAAAGCACTTAACCCTTGAATCTTTGCATGATCTAAGGCTGAACTACCTCTATTATCTTTAATAGTTTTATCTGCGCCATTGGCAATTAACAATTTAGCTATTTCAAGTCGATTAAATTGAGCAGAATAAATAAGACAAGTTGCCCCCATCGCATTTCTTCCATTTAATTGCGCCTCTTTTTCTATTAACAGCTTGGCTATATCTGTAAATCCTTTAAAACAAACCCCCATTAAAGCTGTATTTCCAGAGGCATCAACCGCATCAATTTTCGCACCATTATCAAGTAATAGTATTGCTATTTCCATTTCATCATAATAGGTCGCAAGTATTAAAGGTGTTGACCCGCGCAAATCTTTACTATTTATAAGCACAGGATTTTTTTCAGACATAGCCCTTACCTCGTTGAAATTACCTTCTCTAATTGCTTTAAAAAAGAATTCGTTCATAATCCAAATTATTAATCTTATTAAATACGTTGTGGAATATTGAAAATTACATATGTTTCATTATTATGTATTTTCTTACTTACTATCTGTTTTTCCTACTTTACAGGAAATATGTACCTTTAAAATAAAAAAGATTACCATTGAAGACATTAAGTATAGACTTTCTTTTAAAAGAAACACCCTCTGCAATCGCATTAGTGGATACTAAGTTAAACTTTATTAACTATTCAACCCAGTGGCAAATAAATTTCACCTCAAGCAAAATAAATTTAATAGGTGAGCAGCTTTTTAATATCATTTCCGAAAGACCCATTCTTTTCGATAAAGCGATTCAATCTGGTTTAGATGGCAAAGAAAATAGCAATGATGGACAGAAATTTATATTACCAAGCGGAAAAGTTCAATGGCTAAAATGGAAAATTTCACCATGGAAAAATGATGAAAACACTTTAAGTGGTTTGATGATTTTCTTAGAAGATATCACCGTTGACAAAAAGGAAATCGAATTACTTCATAAAATGGAATCTGTTTCAAGAGTAGGTGGTTGGGAAGTTGACCTCCAAAAAAATACACTTTACTGGACTCAAACTACAAAAGATATACATGAGGTTGATGAAGACTTTATTCCCGATTTATCACAGGGCTTGAATTTTTATAAAGAGGGGATTCATCGAGAAAAAATAACAAGATTGGTTGGCTCAGCAATTGAAGAGGGCAAACCATTCGATACCGAATTAATTATCCAAACTGCCAAAGGCAACGAAATTTGGGTACGGGCCAAAGGTGAGATAGAAACGATGAATGATAATGTAATTCGTATTATTGGGACTTTTCAAGATATCGATCAACGAAAAAAGTTAGAATTAGCACATAAAGAAATATCTCAAAGACTAAAAATTGCGACACAAACCACCCAAATAGGAATATGGGAATACGATTTAAAAAAGAACAACCTAGTTTGGGATGATGAGATGTATAAAATATTTGGAATTAATAAAAATGAAATTTCTGGAATTTTTGAAGCTTGGGAATCAACATTACATCCCGACGATAAAGAGAGAGCATTAATAGCTACGAATGATGCCATTAATGGAGTGAAAGACTTTGATGAAGAGTTTAGAATTAAATTACAAGATGGTAGTATTAGGCATATTAAAGGTTTATCTAAAACCATTGAAAATTTAAATGGCGAAGCCGTTAAAATGACAGGTGCGAATTGGGATATTACTGAATTGCGAAGCACTGAACTTAGATTGGAAAGAAGTAGGGATTCATTTACAGAAACTTTTGACAACGCTACAATCGGTATGGCATTAGTAGCTTTAAATGGCGCTTGGATAAAAGCAAATAATAGTTTGTGTAAAAGTCTAGGATATACTGAAAAAGAAATTTTAAAATTAACGTTTCAAGAATTAACCCATCCAAACGATCTTTATACGGATTTAGAACTTTTAAATGAGGTAGTTGAAGGTAAAAGAGAAAGCTATCAATTAGAGAAGCGGTTTTTTCATAAAAAAGGTCAATTAGTTCATGTTATATTGACGGTTACGGTAGTTAGAGCGATTAATGGGGGTATTTCACATTTTATAGCTCAGGCTGTGGATATTACGGCTAGAATTGAAACTGAAAAAAAATTAAATTCATTACTAGAAGTCACTAAAAGCCAAAATGAAAGCCTTATGAATTTTGCACACATTGTTTCACATAACCTGCGTTCGCATTCGACCAATATGACCATGTTAAGCAAATTTTTAACGGTTGAAGAGGATGAAAATGAGCGTAAAAACATTAACGGTATGATTACCAATGCTGCCGAAAGTTTAGCAGAAACTATTGCACATTTAAATGATGTAGTACAGGTGAAAACAGGTACTTTAGAAAACCTAAAAAGAATAAGTGTATTGAACACCCTTCGTCAAATACAAAAAAGTATTGAAGGCTTGCTAGATGAACAAAATGCTATTTTAAAAATTGATGTACCAAAATCTCATTTTGTAAGTGCGGTTCCGGCGTATTTGGAAAGTATATTTTTAAATATTCTTACGAATGCTTTAAAATATAGTGCTAAAGACAGAACCCCAGTTATTGAAATAAAATCAAAAGTAAAGAAGGAAAACATACTTATTACATTTTCCGATAATGGACAGGGTATTGACTTAAAACGCCATGGTGATAAAATATTTGGCATGTATAAAACTTTTCATCAGCATAAAGACGCTAAAGGAATTGGCCTTTTCATTACAAAAAACCAAATTGAAGCTATGAGCGGAAATATCAGAATAGAAAGTATTGTAAACCAAGGCACTACCATATTTATAGAACTAAAACAAAGCTAAAACCAATACAACTTATGAAGAACGTAAAAGTTTGCTGCATTATAGATGACGACCCCATTTTCATATATGGCACGAAAAGAATTATAAAGGAAGTTGATTTTGCAAAAAAGGTTATTGTTTATAATAATGGTCAAGAGGCAGTTGACGGACTTAAAGAAATCATTAAAGAGCAAGGACTTTTACCTGATGTGATATTTTTAGATTTGAACATGCCCATCATGAACGGTTGGGAATTTTTAGATGAATATAAAAATTGCCGACATGATAAATCGAAAAAGACAATTATATATATCATTAGCTCATCGGTTGATCCAAGAGATTTAGAACGAGTCAAAAATTATAAGCAAGTAGATGACTATATATTAAAACCTATAACACCAGGCGACCTTGCAAAGATCTTAAGAGAAACTAAGGTATAACCCGTACTTTTTAGTTTTGACAAAACTTTAATTTCTTGCAAACATCCTAATGTAATCACACAATCGAAATATAGTTTTGAATAAATACATAGTAAGTCGTTTTAAATCAAGCTCAAAAATGTAAGTATTTTGTTATCTTGTCATAGTGTTTATCCTTTATTTGATAAAATCTGAAACAAAGGCAGGGCTAATAAAAAATTATTTTCAAATGGGTGTATTTTCTAGTTGTTGTATCATTGACGATGATGAATTTTTTTCTATAAGCAGTAAAATAATTTTAAAACAAGTTGACTTTAGTGACAACATTTTATACTACACAGGCGGGCAAGAAGCTCTTGATGGCTTAGTAGGGCTACTGGTAGAAAATGTAGCACTACCTACAATAATTTTTCTAGACCTAAATATGCCCAAAAGAGACGGGTGGTCATTCTTAAAAGAATTTGAAGAATTTCCAGAAGAAAAAATTAAACATATTCAGATTTATATTGTCAGTTCATTTATAAGCCCAGACCTAATTGAAAAAGCGAAAGACTATAAATTAGTTAAAGATTACATCGTCAAACCTTTAACAGAAAGTGCCATTAATAGAATAATTTCTTCTCAAAAATCAACTTAAAATTACCTTTCACCTGGCGTATAGTCTGATGGTGCATTTTGAGGTTGATATACAGTGCCTGCATCACCTGTATCATTATATATAAACCATTCACTTGCCGTAAATATAGAATTTCCATTTACAACCTCTATAGCCCTAATTGCCCTACCATCTTCAAACTCATGATTCGTTCCACTACCATCCTCTCCTATTATACCGAATATATCGGTTATAGTTTCAAAGGGGTCTACCAATGCGATGTTATCATCGCCGTTTGAATCTGCCGGTGAGTTTGTACCAACTGAAATATCTGGTACTACCCCATAAACATTCTCAAACACTGTAGAGTTAGGTGAAATCACTAAAAGTCCATTCCCCTCAATACTATAATTCGATAGATCTATGGTTGAACTCACAACCTGAGTTCGATTAATAATATTTGATTATTATGCAACAAAAAAGATAGATTTTCAGTAAATTAAAGTGTTGAAATTCAATTCATTAATCTAAAAATCTATCTATGGTAATCTACTCTAAAGTTAC
>NZ_VAUW01000034.1 GCF_005771495.1 Maribacter sp. ACAM166 | reverse complement strand
TGGATAATACGGACGATCAAACGATCACGACATTCAGCCTTGATGATACGACGGATGTACTGACCCTGACCTTAGAAGATGGAGGCACACAAACGGTGGACTTCACTACGGTATTGGCGGCAGCGGGCACGGACGACCAGGGGTTGAGCTTGGCAGCAGGCAACATATTGACCTTAGAGGATGGTGGAACAGTAAACCTGACCTCGTTCTTGGATAATACGGATGATCAAATAGCTACTGAAGTAAGTATTGCAGATGCAGCGGGCAACTTCACATCAATTGAAGTTGAGGGCGCATTGGCTGAATTAGCTGTTGGCAGCACGGACGACCAGGGGTTGAGTTTGGCAACAGGCAACATACTAACCTTAGAGGATGGTGGAACAGTAAACCTGTCTACCTTCTTGGATAATACGGACGATCAAACGATTACGACATTCAGCCTTGATGATACGACGGATGTACTGACTCTGACCTTAGAAGATGGAGGCACACAAACGGTGGACTTCACTACGGTATTGGCGGCAGCAGGCACGGATGACCAAACAGCTACTGAAGTAAGTATTGCAGATGCAGCGGGCAACTTTACATCAATTGAAGTTGAGGGCGCATTGGCTGAATTGGCAGCAAGTAATACAGCAGATGACGATACTAATGCTTTAAATGAAATACAGACTATAGCTTCAGTAGACGGTTCAGTAATTGTAACCCCAAGCGGTATTAATTATGATTTATCAGTAGTAGCTGCAGATGGGTCTGAAACTGTTGTAACTGCTGGAACCGATATTAGTGTAACAGGCGATGGTAGTTTGACTACCCCTTATGTTATTGCCAATGTTAGACCTGATATATTTTATCCACCATCTATAGCAGTAGATGTATCAACAACGGGTACAGGTAGAACTATTGATTTGCACGCAGAATACCTTGACCAATATGGTACGCCAGATGTAGTAAGTGCAGGAGCGCCCGCAGCAATACCAACCTATGCAAATAACGAACTGTATTATTATGTCACCTATTTTGACAGCTCAGTTTTTGCAAATGTAAGTGTTGATGCTAATGGTGAAATGACTTATGATGTTATAGCCAGACCATACGACTATAATACATTAATAAATGTTGTTTTTGTAGCTAAATAAATAGCTTATTAAAGAATATATCCCAAATCGATTTGAAAAAAACCCATATATATAAAACCATATTTCTCAGTATCGTGACTACGATGCTGGGAATTATAGTATCCAATGCCCAATTCTTATTGCAGGCACCTAACTTAAGCGATGAAAATAATTATCGCTGGTATGAAGCCTCCAATATAAGTTCGGTTTTGGGAACAGAATCCTATTTAGAAGTTACCTCACCTGGTATATATTTCGCTACGTATGACGGTACATTATGTGGATCTAATGCGACAGGCTATTTTATTGTAACAGATTGTACTAATCCAGATAATCAAGTAACGATGGATATAACAGCGAATGTGCCTAATAACGCCACCGTTAGTTGGAACCCTACAGTAACAGGGGATCAATTAAGACCAATGATTATAGCTACCAATGCTGTTGTAAAATATACGGCAACGGTTACTAAGGCAGGTAATAATTTTAGTCTACCTAATTTTACTGTAGTCTGTTTACCTCAGGCTGCTAATTTAGTTGCCGATTTAGTGATAACTGATGAGGAAATTCCGGTGATTATTGATATTTATGGCAATGATACAGAATTACCGAGCCTTGGCGCATTAACAACTACGAACCCTGCAAATGGTACCGTAAACATTGATGACGGAGGAACACCAAATAATCCATTGGATGATATAGTTACCTATACTCCGAATCCGGATTTTAACGGTATGGATAGTTTTGAATATACAATTTGTAATAGTTTTGGAGATTGTAGTGCAGCTACGGTCACCATAGAGGTGTTACCGATTGTAGATACGAATGATGATTCTATCGCTATTAATAGTAATGAAATTAGAGTCATTGATACTTGGCAGGTTAACGATAACGACTTACCTAATTCGGGAACTTTTAGTGTAACCCAGCCTACAAGTGGTTCAGTAACTCTTGATGATAATGGTACATCTAATAATCCATCAGATGATGTACCTACATATTTTCCAAATAATAATTATATAGGAACAGACGTTTTTGATTATACGGTATGTGATTCTTTAGGTAATTGCAGTACATCAACTATAACTATTCTAATCAGTCCTTTAGGCGTTGATATGGATAGTGATAATGATGGTATTGTTGATAGTTTTGAGGATTTAAATCTAGATGGCGATAATGACCCATCTACAAACGCTACTGATAGTGATGGAGACGGATTCCCAGATTACATGGATATTGATAGCGATGGCGATGGGATACCAGATAATGTAGAAGCTCAAGCGACGACAGATTATATTACTCCATCAGGAATAGATGTTAATGGTAATGGGATGGATGATGCCTACGAGTCAAACGGTTTAATGGGAATATTTCCTGTAGATACAGATGGTGATAACCTTCCTGATTATTTGGATGAGGATAGTGATAATGACAATATACTTGATGAAATCGAAGGACATGATTTCAATCAAGATGGTATTGCAGACGTTATTAGAATAGGGTCAGATAAGGATAATGACGGCCTAGATGATGGCTTTGAAGGTTCAATATCTGTAGATGTAGATGTGAACGACGAAATAAACGATCCTTATACGCAATTGCCAAATACAGATGGTGATGAAGAATCTGATTATCGTGATACTGATGATGATGATGACGGAATTGAAACAATTGATGAGGATATAAATCAAAATGGAAATTATATCGATGATGATTCGGATGATGATGGTATTCCTAATTACTTAGATCCAGATTTAGGTGAATTGGATGAAGAAATCGAAGTGTTTAATGTAATTACACCTAATGGCGATGGTATACATGATATATTGCGAATAACAGGATTACAAAATTATCCGAACAATACATTGAAAATCTATAATAGATGGGGTGTTTCGGTATATATGACTAGGGCATATGATACCGAGGGTAATGTTTTTGATGGAACATCTGAGGGTAGAATTACTGTTGATGTAGATCGTAAACTTCCTGTAGGTACATATTTTTATATTCTAGATTACGAATTACCAAACGGGGAAACAAAGTCACTTTCTGGTTACATATATATTAATAGATAAGGAGATAAGGAGAATGTTGAAATCATATATAGACATTAAAAGAGTACATGTTATAAAACAGGTCGTCGCTATTCTAGCACTGGTCTTTAGTGTGTTTTCTTATGGACAACAAGATGCACAATATACCCAGTATATGTATAATACGGTAAGTGTGAACCCTGCTTATGCAGGTTCTAGAGGGCATATAAGTATCGCAGCATTGCATCGTTCGCAATGGATAGGTTTAGAAGGAGCTCCGACTACACAAACTTTAAATGTTCATTCGCCCATAGGTTATAGGGGAGTAGGTTTAGGTTTATCAATTGTTAATGATAAAATAGGGCCGACCTCAGAAACTAATTTCGATGTAGATTTTTCATATACTGTCTGGACATCGAGTGAGGGTAGATTAAGCTTTGGTCTTAAGGCAAGTGCTAACTTACTAGATATACGTTTTTCAGAGTTAAATCAGTATTCTACAGATCCAATTTTACAACAGGATATAGATAATAGGTTGTCACCCAATATTGGAGCTGGAGTTTATTACCATACCAATAAATTCTATCTAGGCTTATCGATACCACGTCTTTTAGAAACAACACATTTTCAAAAGACAAATTTATCGACAGCTAAAGAGCAAATGAATCTTTACCTGATAACAGGTTATGTATGGGATTTAAATGAGTTTGTGAAATTCAAGCCAACTTTACTAACCAAACTTGTACTTGGAGCCCCACTGCAAGTTGATTTGTCGGCGAATTTCATGTTTAATGAAAAGTTTATAGTCGGCGCAGCATATCGATGGGGTGCAGCTTTTAGTGGTATGGCAGGATTTAATATTTCTAATAAATTCTTAATAGGCATCGCTTATGATAAGGATACCACCGAACTTGGAAATGCCGCCTTTAATGATGGTTCATTTGAAGTGATTTTTAGATATGATTTTATTTCAGTCAAGAATAATTTGAAATCTCCACGATTCTTTTAGACCAATTCTATTAACGTATTATTATATGTTCTACTTTTTGTAAAATAAGTTAAACGCCTTATTTTTACAGAATGAAGGAAGAAGAGGTAATTCTTGTAAATCAAGAAGACGAGCAGATTGGTATCATGCCTAAAATGGAGGCCCATGAAAAGGCTTTGCTACACAGGGCATTCTCGGTTTTTATAACTAATGATAATGGAGAGATTATGTTGCAACAACGAGCTGCGTCAAAATATCATTCACCATTGTTGTGGACCAATACGTGTTGTAGTCACCAAAGGGTAGGAGAGTCGAATATAAGTGCCGGTAAACGGAGACTTCAAGAAGAAATGGGTTTTGAGGCAGAATTAAAAGAGCTATTTTCATTTATTTATAAAGCTCCATTTGATAATGGTCTAACCGAGCATGAGTATGATCATGTTATGTTAGGGCGTTTCAATACAGAGCCTATGATAAACCCAAAAGAAGTAGAAGCTTGGAAATGGATGTCACCAGAACTTGTCAATAAAGACATGGCAGATAATCCAGACGAATACACGGCTTGGTTTAAAATTATTTTCGAAAAATTCTACCAACATTTATTTAATACATCAGAAAGCAAATGAAGGTAAAGGTCAGTAGAAAAGCACATTTCAATGCAGCCCATAGATTATACAGAAAAGATTGGGATGACAAAAAGAATACCGATGTTTTCGGAAAGTGCAACAATCCTAATTTTCACGGTCACAATTATGAATTAATCGTAAGTGTGACTGGGGAAATTGACGCTGAAACTGGTTTTGTTATAGACATGAAGATTCTAAAAGATTTAATCAAACTAGAGGTTGAAGACTATTTGGATCATAAAAACCTTAATGTAGACGTGGCTGAATTTAAAAATCTAAATCCCACGGCAGAGAATATCGCTGTTATCATTTGGAAAAAATTAAGACCTCACATTTCGGATATTAGTGATTTGGAGGTTGTACTTTATGAAACACCACGAAATTTTGTAACCTTTTCTGGTTAAGATCTCTTGAGTTTCTGTTAAGGGGTAAAAGAAAAGTTAATATTTACCGTTGCTAAGCAGCTATTATTACCGTTAATATTTTAGTTTATGATATATCCTTTAAAATTTAAACCGATTTTAAAAGAAAGACTTTGGGGAGGCACCAAACTTAAAGAAGTTTTAGGGAAGCCTATTGAAAGTGATATCACTGGCGAAAGCTGGGAACTTTCAACCGTAAAGGGAGATATTTCGATTATAGCCAATGGTAGCTTAGAGGGTCAATCACTTCAAAGTTTAATTGATTCTAATGCAGAGGAGCTATTAGGAAAAAGTGTTGTGGAACGATTTGGAAAGGAGTTCCCGATTTTAATAAAGTTTATTGACGCTAAACAAGATCTGTCGATACAATTACATCCCAATGACAAACTAGCCAAAGAACGACATGATTCTTTTGGTAAGACTGAAATGTGGTATATAATGGATGCAGACCCAAAAGCTGAATTAATAGTTGGGTTCAATAAAAATGTATCGAAAGAGGAGTATGCAGAAAGTATAGAAAAAGATACTCTTTTAGATTTGTTAAATTATGAGCAGGTAAAAGAAGGAGACACCTTTTTTATTAATACGGGTAAAATTCATGCCATTTGTGCTGGGGTAATGTTGGCTGAAATACAACAAACATCAGATGTCACCTATCGTGTTTTTGATTTTAACAGAAAAGACAAGGATGGTAACCTGCGTGAGTTGCATACAGCGTTGGCCCTAGACGCTGTAGATTATGACAAGAAAGATGATTTTAAGGTTGCTTATCGTCAAGATCTGAATAAGATAAGTACCATGGTAGATTGTCCTTATTTTAAAACCAATTTTATTCAACTCACAGAGAATGTTGAATTAGACACCACAGAACGTGATTCTTTTACTATATTTATGTGTGTTGGTGGTGAAGCTATAATAAAAACACCTAAAGGTGAAGTATCGATAAGGAAGGGTGAAACAGCTTTAATACCTGCTTCTATGGAAAAAATAGAATTACAATCAACGGGAGCTAAACTCTTAGAAGTGACTATTTAACTGGAATTAAGCGTTCAGCAATTCAAAAACCGTATTTTTGCAAAAAATATTTAGTAATGGCAAGTATAAAAGATTTAAAAAAAGACATTAATAATGTTCTTGGTGACATTATAGAAGGCGTTTATGTAGTAGATGCTGCTAACGGAAAGAATAACTCAAAAGAGGGTGCAGCTATCATAGATAATGCAATTGAAATATTTGATGAGCTTATAGTTGAGGTCAACAAAGGTAAGGTTGAAAATAAAAAGGCACATTTCAAATCAGTACGAAAGGATTTAGAAACAAAGGCTACCAAATTGGTCGATGACCTTAACGAACTTACTTAGTTCAGGACTTCTAAACGAAATCGAAAAAGCATCCTATTTATAGGATGCTTTTTTAGTTTAAACTAGTTGTTGAGTAAATTCATTTATTTTTAAGTAATACGGCTAGTTCCTCACCGTATTTGGAGTTTGCTACTTCTGGAGGAAGTAAACCATAGATAGAGTCTAAATATTTGGTATTCGCATCTGATATTTCTTTCACAGCGATGTAGGGAGCTATAAATGAGTTTGAATTGTTGATTGCAAAATTAATAGCAAAAGCATAACCCCTTTGGGTATTTCTATTGCTAATTTTTTGCAACGAATCAATACTTAATTGATTCAATTCATTATTAGTTTGCGCAGCATTCATCATTATTTCAATGTTTCTTTTATTGATGCTAGACATTGTTTTTCTGAAATCATCTAACTTTCCATGAGTTTTAGAGCCAGATATTTTTGCTGTGGTATCAAAAGTATTCCAATCTGTATTGATTGTAATCGTACCAGGTTCAGCAAAAAAAGTGATTCGGTCATTGATATCATTATTATCATTCTTATCTAAATACAAATAATATATTTCTGGACTTTCTAGATTGGTTTTGAAGGTGAAATTTCCATCACCGTTAATTGCTACTGAATCCACAGAAATTAAAACTGTGTCTGGTATATGTTGTAAGTATACCATACCTTTTTTAAGGCCTTTTATTTTTCCAGTAACTATTAAATTTTCTTCTGGATTGTCACTGCATGAACCTAATACAAGTAATGCTGTAAAAACAAATATCAATCTTTTCATTCGTATATTTTAGGGCGCAAATATCTATAAATTTTAATAGATATAGGAGCCAACCATTAAATTGTTAGTAAAAAACAGTGTTAAAAAGTGGAGGCTACTTCCATTAAATAAGCACAGAGTAAAGCACCACCTGTACCCACCACATATCCTAAAACAGCTAATAATACCCCTACAGAAGTCAACGATGGATGAAACTCAGCTGCGACTACAGGTGCGGATGCGGCACCACCCACATTTGCTTGACTACCGACTGCTAAAAAGAAATACGGTGCTCTAATCAATTTAGCTACTAAGATTAACAGTCCGGCATGAATGGTAATCCAAATAAAACCTACAGCTATAAGGCCTGGATTTTCAAGTACCTTACCCAAGTCCATTTTCATTCCAATGGTAGCAACCAATATATAAATGAACATACTACCAATTTTACTAGCGCCAGCACCTTCGTAATTTTTAGCTTTCGTAAATGAAAGTGCAATTCCTATTCCAGTGGCAAAGACTACCATCCAAAAGAAACCTGAGCCTAAAAATGAAAGAAAGCTTTTTTGGTTGCTAACAGCATCAAAACTTATGGTTAAGTAAGCGCTGATGTGGTCACCAAAAAAATGAGCAAGACCAACAGCGGTAAAAGCTAAGGATAACATCATCATATAATCCTTCAAAGTGGGTACTCTGGTAATTTTTTCGGTAAACTCAGAAACCTTAATTCTCAGGGTTTCAATGGCCGAGGTGTCTGCTTTTAACCATTTATCGATCTGTTTCGTTTTCCCTACTCCTAATAATATAATGGCCATCCAAACATTGGCAACTACGATATCTATCAGAACCATACCGCCATATTTTTCTGGATTGTACTGAAATATTTCTAACATAGCTGCTTGGTTGGCACCACCACCAATCCAACTACCTGCGATGGTTGAAAGACCTCTCCAAATAGCATCAAAATCATTCCCACCAACGGTATCAGGAGAAAATATTGAAACGATAAGAATAGCAATTGGTCCACCGATGATTATTCCAATACTACCTGTTAAGAACATTATAATGGCTTTTGAACCTAAATTAGATATGGCTTTAATGTTAATACTTAATGTCATCAATACTAAGGCTGCAGGTAGTAGATATCTGCTGGCCATAAAATATAAATTGGAAATTTCATCTGAGACTATACCTGTACTGGTAAGAATAGCAGGTAATAAATAGCACATTAGTACTGCAGGTACAACAGAATAAAACTTTCTCCAAAAACCGGTTTTTAAGCTTGAGGTATAAAAAATAAAACCTAAACAAAGTGCCAGAAGTCCAAAGACTACTGTATCATTGGTGATTAGAGGTTGTGAAAGAAGGTGGTACATATGAAATTTGGTGAGTTGCTATTTTCAAATATAATCAAATAACCAAGTTCTCTTGTATAAAAATGGCTACTCCATCTTCAGTGTTTTTTAAAGTAACATGATCGGCAATTTTTTTAACTTCATCTCTACCGTTGGCAACGGCAACACCACAGCCAACATTTTCTAGCATTTCTATGTCGTTATAATTATCTCCAAATGCTATTACATCTTCTAATGATTCACCTTTACCAATCAACAGTTTAATAGCTGAGAGTTTTGAAACGGATTTTGGAGCAATTTCAATGAGGGTGTCGTTAGAACGGTACAGATTTAATATATGGGTAAATTTTTCTTGCAATAGTGGCATTAATACATCGGCACTAGACTTAGTGCACATTAGCATGATTTTATGCGCTCCAACTTCTCTTTGCTCCCAATTGTTTAATGTGGTGGATGTTGATTGAAGGGTGGGCGTTGTTTGTGTGTGTTTTGTTTCTATTTCTACCCGTTCTGAAGTTTTGGGAACATACCATTCATTATTATAATATAGACCTAGATCTGCATTCAATTCGGTGCAGATAGTGAAAATTTTTCTTAATATATTCACAGAGATAAATACAGAGGTTAATTCTTTATTTCCGGATAATACAAGTGCACCGTTATAACATACAATAGGCTGATCTGAAATACCTAAATTTTCTTGAATATATCGCATTGCATTTGGCATTCTGGCCGAAACCAAAATTATACGCATATCATTTTTAATGCGGTTTATTTGTGTAATCGTAAAATTGGAAACATCACTCTTTGTCGTTAATAAAGTGCCATCCAAATCTGAACAAAGTAGTTTAAAATTCATATTAAATATTTAACCAATAGGTAAGTTTTAAATTTATAGATCTATACTTGGGTTCAAAATTGTTCACAAAATAGTTATCGTTGTATACCACGAATAAGTCAGACAGTGGAGCAAAACGCCATTGTAGCCTTGAATTGAAACCAAGATTATCTCGTTGGTTACTGTATTGAATCAAAGTTGACCAAAATATAGATTTGCTGAAAGTGATATCTATTTTAGGGCTTATGAGCCAAATATCTGCACTTGGATAAGGGTTTGGTAAGGTTATCTGATCATAATTTAATAATATAGAAACAAAGGCTTTTGGCTGGAAGCGCATGGTCATCATCGTTTCTAATGAGAATCTATTTCCGTTAAAAAACCTACCCACGTTAGACTCTACTCTATAGGAAAAAATTTTACGCATATCAGATTGATAGTTTACTGTGGCATTATTGTAATGATAACCTTGATTTCCTGGTATTGGAATAGCTCCATCTGTATCAGTGGGGTCAAAATCATCAAATAGAAAGGTGTACTTATTAGAAATTCCAATTTCGGCTTGCGATTGATTGTTGAAATTTACAGACCAATTACTTCTAAAATCGTAGTCGGTATTTTGAAAATTATTTTTTGGACTCCATATAAATATGGGAAATACTTGAAACGCATGTTTTTGAATAGGGCCACTTTTGGGCCAAAATACGCGTTCTGCACTTAAAATTCCCTTAAAAATATCTGTTCTGCGAACAAAGCCTAAATCAGATGAAAAATCTTCATTAACGTAAACCGTTTTATTGTAAAAGTTCCAATTTCTAGAATTGAAACGCATATTCATGCCGCTTGCTATATTACCCTCATTATCATCTGGACTATATGATTTATGGGCAAAGAACTTGCCGTTCCATCGATTTTCTTTTGAGGCTAAATTATAGTCAAGACCTAAAACACGATTGTATTCATCTTCTCGACTAACAAAGTCGTATCCTTTAAAGGATTGTTTGTTAATGATAAACATGCCAATGTTTGATCTAGAAAAGACTTTTTGCTGCAAAGCAATCATGGTATTATTGTTTGATGCAATTTCATTTTCAAGGTCTTCAGCAGTTTGAATATTCAGTATGCCAACACGTAAATTTTTTGTGAGTTTTCCACTTAATCTTAGACCTCCAATAATTTTATTTTCTATGGCATTACCAGCACTATCTTCTGCAATCCCAATACGTCTAGAGAAGAAGGGGTTGGCATCTCGTTGGTCCCCAAAACTTACAAAAAGATCATTATTGTCAATAAAAAATTGTCGTTTTTCGGGTAGGGAAACCTCAAACCGGGTTAGGTTTGTTACTTGATTATCTACTTCTACTTGTGAAAAATCTGGATTTATCGTAATGTCTAGGTTAAGGCTGTTCCCTATTGATACCTTTGCATCTCCCCCAAAATTAAAATCGTTCAGACTTTCATTATTCTCAAAATCTTTTTGTGATAGTGTGTTGATGTATGGTATGATTGCTAATGGGGTTGTTGATTTACCCAAAGGCCTTTCAAAAACCAAGTCTCCCATAAATGCCAAATTATAAATCGATTGGTTCTGGGGAATTCTTGTCCAAGTACTGCGTTCATTAGACTGGGTGTCTACGCGGTAACTATTAAATCTCCATTTGGTCGTACCTTCTTTAAATTTAAGGGAAGTAAAAGGGATAATCATTTCTGCTGTAAAATAACCATCATACATTTTGGCATCACCTTTCCATTTCACATCCCAAGAAAGATTAAAGTCTTGTGGACCCCCACCGCCATTCGAAATTAGTGCTTCTCTACGAACGCCATAAGGGTTTATGCCAAACAAAAATGCGTTTGTACCGTCATTAAAAGTGTCAAAAACAAGTGAAAAACTATCACTACCACTTCCCCTAAAATCTCTTTTTAAAGATTGTAATGAATAGTTTTCTCCAACAGAACGTGCCTTAATGGCTATGTAAAGGTTTTTGTCGTCATAGAGTAACTTAATTTCTGATTGCTCCCTAGCTTGAATAGAATCTAAAGGGAAATATTCCCAAAAATTTGTAGCATTTTCGGCCATTTCCCAAATAGGCTCGTCTAATACGCCATCTGCAATAATACCTTCAGAAATATGTTTTACGATAAATGATTTAGGCTCTTTTTGAGAAAAAAGGGTGGTTGTAATCAGGAAAATAAAGGCAAGTAAAACTTTTGTCATAGGAGTATTGCTTGTTGGTTCTCAAATCTAAATGGTTGGTAGCGTAAATTGATTTATTGGCCCGTTAAATTAGAGTTATTTTTTAGACTAGATATTTAGCCAATATGTCAATTTTAAATTAATGGATCTGTATTTTGGTTCAAAGGAATTGACAAAATAGTTGTCATTATAAACAATGAACAAATCTGACAAAGGTGCAAAACGCCATTGCAGCCTTGAATTGAAGCCAAGGTTGTCTCGTTGATTACTATATTGAACCAGTGTGGACCAAAATACTGACTTACTAAATGTTACGTCGATTTTAGGACTTATGAGCCAAATATCTGCACTAGAGTAGGGAGCAGGTAGTTTTAATTTATCGTAGTTCATGGCCAAGGATAAAAATACCTTTGGTTGGAATCTCAGAAACAGTTCCCCCTCTATTGAAAAACGGTCTCCGTTAAAGAAACTTCCTATGGCCGGTTGAATTGCATATGCAAATCGTTTTCTACTATCTGATTTGTATTCTAAGGAAATGCTATTGTAATGATACCCTAATTCACCTGGTAATGGTATGGCACCATCTATATTGGTTGGATCAAACTCTTCAAAGAGGTAGGTATAGGTTTTACTGTAATCAACACTGATTTCTGATTGATCTTTGAATTTTGATTCCCAAGAACCCATCAATTCAAAGTCTGTATTCAAAAAATCATTATCTGGACTCCATGTTATTATCGGAAAAAATTTAAAACTATGGGTTTGCACGGCACTATCTTCTGGCCAAAAAATACGCTCTACCATCGTTGCAGTTTTAAAAATATCGGTTCTGCGAATAAAACCAAGATCCGATCTGAAATCTTCACCTATATAAGCTACATCCTCAAAAAAGTTCCAATTTCTAGAATTATACTGTAAAAAAGCTCCTGATGAAAAGGCTTTATCGCCTGAGTTATGAGCAAAAGATTTATGTAGATAAAATTTACCGTTCCAAACATTATTATCTGAAATTAGGTTATAGTCTATTCCGGCAACCCTATTATAACGGTCTTCTGGATTTTGAAAATCATATTCTTTAAAAGTTTCTCTATTAATGAAGAACATGCCAATATTAGAGCGTCCAAATACAGATTGCTGTAACGCCAACATGGTATTGTTATTTGAAGCTATGTTCAAGTCAAGGTCTTCAGCGGTTTGTAGGTTCAAGAATCCTAATCTAAGGGACTTAGTGACTTTTCCACTCAAACGAACACCTCCAATAATTTTATTTTCTACTGAGTTATCGGCAGTATCTTTTGCGATACCGATTCTTCGAGAAAAGAACGGATTAGCATCCCTACTTCCTCCAAAACTACCAAACAAGTCACTATTGTCTATGAAAAATTGTCTTTTTTCGGGTAGGGATACTTCAAAACGTGTAAGGTTGGTTATTTGGTTGTCTACTTCTACCTGAGAGAAATCTGGATTCACCGTTATATCTAAATTCATACTATTCCCAATAGCAACTTTGACGTCACCTCCAACTTTAATAGTAGTATTAGGTTCATCTAATTCAAAGTCTTTCTGAGAAATCATATTGACATAGGGAATGAAGGCTAGGGGAGTCCTGTATTTACCCAAAGGCTTTTCAAATATCATGTCTCCCATAAAGGTAAGACCATAAATATTTTGATTTTGGGGAATATTCATCCACGTGCTATTCTCGTTAGATTGGGTGTCAAATCTATAGCTGTTGAATCTCCATTTTGTTTCACCTTCCTTAAATTTGAATGCAGTTAGTGGAATTACCATTTCAGCAGTGTAATATCCGTCATATATCTTAGCATTACCTCTCCATTTAACATCCCATGAAATGGTAAATCCATTTAAATTTAATCCACCACCAGATACCAGACCTTCACGTCTTACTCCGTAAGGGTTAATTCCAAAAAGAAACGCATTATTACCATCATTAAAGGTGTCGAAAAGTAACGTTATGTTGTCGCTATTACCAGCTCTAAAATCTCTTTTTAAAGATTGTATGGCGTAATCATTACCAACAGTATAAACGGTTATACCGACATAAAGATTATCATCGTCATACAACATTTTTATTTCGGTTTGCTTTTTGGCCTGTATAGAATCTAATGGAAAATATTCCCAGAAATTATTAGCTGAATCCCCAGTTTCCCAAATTGGTTCATCAAGAATTCCATCTGGATCAATTGAGGCATTAATTTGCTTTACTATAAAAGAGCTGTTTGATGTTTGGGCTTTTATATGGAAGCAAAAAAGTAAAAGCACTAGCGTGCTGATGTACTTGGTCATTTTGGGGGGTTGTTTATTGATTGACCAAATCTAAGTTTTTGTTTCGTTAAAAAAATGCTAAATTTATTCTGGGTTACTCTGTTTAGGCTCCCTTTTAGCTTCTTTTAAGCTTTTCATAAGCATCCACTCAATTTGCCCATTGGTGCTGCGAAACTCATCTGCAGCCCATTTTTCAATAGCTTGCAGCATTTCTTCATTTACCCGCAATGCAAAAGGTTTTTTCTTACTCATTTAGAAATTAAACTTTTTAGTTTATAACCCTTGGAACAATGATTACCTAAGTATTATGAATTAGTGGTTTAACGTTCCTGCGTTTACTATTGGCGATACATCCTTATCCGAACATAATACAACCATAAGATTACTGACCATGGCAGATTTCCGGTCATCGTCCAAAGCTACCAAATCCTTTTTACTCAATTCTTCCAAAGCCATTTCTACCATGCTAACGGCACCTTCAACTATCTTATGTCTTGCTGCAACAATAGCAGTGGCTTGTTGTCTCTTTAGCATGGCGTTTGCAATTTCCTGCGCATAAGCCAAATAGCCTATACGTGCTTCAAGCACTTCTATTCCTGCCATGGATAGGCGTTCTTGAACTTCTTGCTCTAGTGCATCACTTACTTCGTTAACACTAGATCTTAAGGTGATATCCTCGTCAAGACCTTCATCTGCAAAATTATCGTAAGGGTACATACTTGCTAATTTACGAACTGCGGCATCGGTCTGAACACGTACAAAATTTTGATAATCATCTACATCAAAAGCCGCTTTGTAGGTATTTGTCACCCGCCAAACCAAAATGGTACTTATCATGATAGGGTTTCCTAATTTGTCATTAACCTTCAATCGTTCACTGTCAAAATTACTAGCCCTTAATGAAATTCTTTTTTTCGTGTATAATGGATTTACCCAGAAAAGTCCATTATCTTTAATAGTACCTACATATTTACCAAATAAGAGTAAAACCCTAGAGCTGTTTGGGTTTACAAGGACAAAACCTGCACACATTATTAGGGCTGCAAATATCATAAAGGCACCTACGTAAACTCTGAGTAGCGCTATTCCTCCTATTAATAAAGCTATGAGAACAAAAAGCATTACATAGCCATTCTTTGCACTGTGGTTTTTTTCTATTTCCATAATTTATGATATTAAAATGATATCATAAATATATCAAAATAATTTAAATTAAAATATGTTTATCTTGTTAAAGTGGAAAAGCAAGTAATTCAACCATTAAATTTTTTAGTCTTCTTTTTATTCGGATTCTTAAATAAGCGTTTGAAAAAACCATCGCGTTTTACAGGGTCACAATTCAAAGCTTCTATTACCGAAGATGATGGCTTTGGAAAAGTAGTTTTTGTGTAAGGGTCAAAATGGGTGTTCTTATTCAATTGTTGCATCCAAAGCCCAAATAATGGTAGAGCGGCATTGGCTCCTTGACCGATGCTTGTATTACTGAAGCCGATTTCATGTTGGTCGAGGCCTACCCAAGTAATATGAACAAACTTTGGCATAAGTGCCACAAACCAAGCATCTTTATTATTTTGGGTTGTACCTGTTTTTCCGGCTATATCATTTTTGAGTCCATACGTACTTCGCAATCTTGATGCAGTTCCAGAATTAACGGTTGACTTCAACATTTCAATCATTATTTGCCCAGTTTCTTTAGAGAAAGCAGATTGCTTACTCAGTTCAGATTTAAATTCTGCCAGAACAGAGTCCTTTTGATTCGTAATTCTTTTTATCAAAATAGGTTTGTGATGTTTTCCATTATTCACAAAGCTGGTATATGCTTGAGCCAGTTCAAGAATTTTAATTTCCCCCGTTCCTAAGGCGATAGAAGGTTCATGGGGAAGTTTTTCGGTAATACCCATTGATTTCGCCATAGTTGTAACATTGCCAATACCTGCCTTTTCCAAAACTTTAACTGCAATAGTATTTACAGAATTGCTCAACCCCTCTTCCATAGAATAATTAAGGTATGCTTCATCTTTATCTCCAGAATTACCGGGTGTCCATCCTTTTAAATTGTCATATTCTACTTCTTCTGCAGAAAAATAGGTGCAGGGTCTAATACCCTGCTCTAAGGCGGTAGTGTATACAATTGGTTTGAAGGTGGAGCCTACTTGGCGCTTACTTTGTGAAATATGGTCGTACTTGTACTGTTTGAAATTTATTCCACCGATCCAAACTAGGACCTCACCATTTGTAGGGTTAATTGTTAAGGAGCCCGTGTTCAAAAATTTGGTATAGTGCCGTATGCTATCCATCGTACTAGCTACTTTTTCTTCGTCACCATACCAAGTATTAAAAGTTCGTTCTCGATTATCGTTAGATAAGCTATCAACGATTTGTTCGTGCGACAGACCCGATTTTTGCAACTTTTTATAGGAAATAGTTCTTTTTGCAATTTTTTGTATCAGATTTTCATCCTTTAGCCATGGAGCATTTTTACCATAACTTTTTTCAAAATCACCTTGCAGTTTGGTCATATGTTCAACCATTGTATTTTCTGCTAATTTTTGCATTTTAAAATTTAGTGTCGTGTATATTTTTAGACCCGACGTGTAGATATTATAGTCAGTTCCATTGTTATCATGGTCCGCTACCCATCGCAGCATTTCTTTACGTACCTCTTCTCTAAAATAAGGAGCTATACCTGCATTATAATCAAACTCCCGATAGTCAAGTTTTAATTCTTCTTGCGTAAATTGTTTTACTTGTATATCAGAAAGGTAGCCATTGCTATTCATCGTATTCAATACCAGATTTCTTCTATTTTGACTTTTTTCAGGAAACAATCTTGGATTATAGCCATAGGTAGCTTTCAACATTCCTACTAGAGTAGCTGCTTGAGGTGCAGTGATATCTTTGGTGCGTGAATTATAGAATTTGAGGGCGGCACTTTCAATACCAAAGGTATTATCACCGAAGGATACGGTGTTGAGGTAATTCGTCAATATCTCATCTTTTGTAAAAATTTTCTCTAGTTTTTTGGCAATGATCATTTCCTTAACCTTATTAACTACTAGGTTGGTTGAATTTCGTTCTTTTCTAGGATACAGATTTTTTGCTAATTGTTGGGTGATGGTACTACCGCCACCAGATGAGTTATCACCCATAAGTAGTGTTTTAAAACCAACACGTAACAAACTTTTAAAATCTATTCCAGAATGGTCATAGAATCGTTCATCTTCGATAGAAATTAAGGCTTGCTTTAAATGTTCGGGAAAATCAGCGTAGGTTACAGGTTGACGGTCGTACAGATAATACTTGCCAATAAGTACACTATCGGCTGTAAATACTTCGGATGCAATTTGATATTGAAAATTTGAAAGTTCATTTTTTGATGCAATCTGCCCCCATATGCCCACATTAACACTGCCAATAAATAGGATACAAAAGGCAAAAAAGCCAAGAATTCCAAAACCAATAATTTTTAGAACTTTTAGTTTACGTATTGATTTTACAGATGACTTTTTCTTCATTGCCGCAAGTTCTACTATAAATTTAACCTTACCGAAGTTTTAACAATACCTTAAAATATGAAATCCTATTTTTGAGCAAATTTTTAATGATGAAGAGTATTCTGATTTTAGTTGTCTTAGTCGCAAATTTCACTTTTGCCAACGACATGGTTTGGTCTAAAACGGGCCATAGGGTTGTTGGTGAAGTAGCCGAGCAATATCTTAGTAAAAAGGCGAAACGGGCCATTTCAAATTTATTGGATGGAAAAAGTTTAGCGGCGGTCGCAAATTTTGGTGATGAAATAAAAGCGGATCGTGCTTATAGTAAATTCAGTGCTTGGCATTATGTAAATATTCCTTTTGATAAAACATATGCTGATGTAGAGCCAAACGAATATGGCGATTTAGTGCAAGGCATAAATTCATGTATTGACATTATTAAGGATGAAACAAGCAGTAGAGAAGATAAAGTTTTCTATTTGAAGTTTTTAGTACATCTGATAGGAGACCTTCATCAACCAATGCATGTTGGCAGGGAAGAAGACAAGGGAGGTAATGATATACAGCTACAATGGTTTGGGAAAGGCACAAACTTGCATAGAGTATGGGACTCTAATATGATTACCGATAATGGTATGAGTTTTACAGAACTTGCTTTTGAATATCCAGAAATGAGTAAACAACAGGTTCGCTATTTACAAGATGGCACATTGTTGGATTGGGTAGAAGAGTCGCATCAATTGGCCGAAAGCGTATATGAATCTGTAGCGACTGGGGAGAAATTAGGATATAGATATAGTTACGACTGGTGGGATACCGTAGCCGACCAATTGCAAAAAGGAGGTATACGCCTTGCATCAGTTTTGAACGACGTGTTTAAATAATTACCTTTTTGATATTTTATTGCCCGAAATAGTTCTTTGTCTTGAGCATCTAAATCGGTCAGTTTCATCTGTTCTTAATTTAGCATGTTTGGTTGCCCGACCCTGAACTCGTTTGCGCCACATTCTAAAACTACTTGCCTTCATTTCTCGGCGCATAATTTCGATGGTTTCTTGTTCAGTAATACCAAATTGAAAAGTGATGGCCTCAAAGGGGGTGCGGTCTTCCCAGGCCATTTCAATAATTCGGTCTAATTCTCGTTCGTTAAATTCTTTTATCATAACCAGGTAAAGATACTAACTAGCTATTATTTAGGCTAAAGACTAATCGACTTTAAGTATTATTTAATAATTCTAAAAGTTAGATTGATACGTTCTCCGATCACCTTTGCAGTTTTCGCTATTTGGTGTTTCCAGAAATGCTGCGTTTCCCCCCTCATTATTAAAAGACTACCGTGCTCTAATAAAAGTTTGTGTTTTAAAGCTGGGTTTGTACTGTGTTTTAAATTGAAGAAACGTTCGGTACCTAAACTTATAGAGGCGATTACTGGGTTTTTTCCTAGTTCCTTTTCATTATCCGCATGCCAACCGTTGCTATCTCTTCCGGTCCTATATCTATTGATTAGGCAGGTCGTGAATTCTACTCGGGCAACGCTCTCAACCATATTTTTTATTTCAAGCAATTCTTTAGTGAATACGCTGGGCTGCATAGAAATGCTCGAATAGGAATAAGGCTTGTTATTATTTGCGTATAAAGCGGTTAGCCTTGGTTGTGGGTAGCTTTTGCCAAAAACGGTAATATCATCTTGTTGCCAGGGAGTTGTATCTCTTAGATTTTGAAAATAGTCATCGGCTTTGGTAGGTGAAATAAAGCTAGGATGGTAACTGATTTCACTATCTGGTAGCTTCAAAATTCGAACATCATTGAAAAGATTATGCATTAGACTACAACTGTTTTTAATTCCTTCCTGTATTCAGATGGATTTTGTCCTGTAAACGCCTTAAATGATTTATTAAAATGTGAAAAATTATTAAAACCACATTCGAAACAAACCTCTGTTATACTCATTGGTTTCTCTGCCAATAATTTAGAGGCATGCACCAATCGATATTCATTTACGAATTGAACGAAGGTCTTATTCGTGATTTTTTTGAAGTATCTACAAAATGAAGGTATGGTCATACTAACCATAGACGATATTTTTTCCAGGGTAAGTTCTTCCCGAAAATTAGTCTTAACATGGTTAAATACAATATTGATACGGTCATTATCCTTTACATCGGTTGCAAAAGAAAATCCCTCTGCATTTAATAATCGCATATCGTCTGAGTTGCCCAACTCATTTAATATATTAAGAATGGATAATAAGCGTTGAAAATCTGTTTGATATTCCAACACCTCCATTTTATCACCTATTTTTCGTTTTGTTTTACCCGAAAAAGCAATACCTCCACTAGCTACATTGAAGAGGCTTTCGATCTTCTTCATTTCTGGAAGTTTAAAGAAATTGGTTCCTAAGAAATCGGTCTTCATCTGTACAACCGTTTCACTTGTGTTGCCGGTAAGGGCATCGGTAAATCCGCAATGTGGTAGATTACTACCTATTAATATAAGGTCTCCCTTGGTATAATAAGATACGTGGCTGCCTATTTGCCGCTTACCTGAGCCACCATTTACATAAACCAATTCTAGTTCTGGGTGATAATGCCATACATTGTTTTTGTTCAGTCTGTGCTCATCAAATTTCTGGTATGTAAAAGAATGGCCGAAATCTGGTTCGATGGCTTCAAAAGTAGGTTTCTGTTTTACCATGATACTATAAGTTTACACATAACAATTAGATAATCGTTATACCCTTAATCTCTGCGAAATTAACCAAAATATGTGTATTATTAACATAGGAAGGGCGAATGTCGAGTATGATGGTTAAAATAGAACATAAATCGGAAAAATATGATGTAGTGAGCGCTAGATAACGACCGTATGTTTGTAGTGTAAATTATCATTAACCCTTTAAAAGAATTTAGAATGAAAAACATTATAAAAATCACTACAGTAGTTGCCTTTATGTTCGCTACAGTAGCCGGCATTGCAAGAGAGCCAAAATTGAACTTATTATCTGCAGGAAAAGCCAAGAGTGTGGTTTTGACAATGGATGCATCTTCTAAAGGTGTACAGGTAAAGTTAATGGATGCAGACTTGAATGTTATTTATTCAGAAAGAATGTCTGCGGGTCTATTCAGTAAGAAATTAAATCTTAAAGATTTGACAGATGGGGTTTATTTCTTATCAGCCGAGGATAATTTGAAAAATTATTCATACACAATTGTTTTAGAGAACAATAATCTAAAAATTGTTGCTATTGCTGAAGATATTAAGCCTGTTTTTAGAAAGACTGACAATATGATTCTTATGAACTATTTAAACTTGGATAAATCTAAGTTGTCTATTAAAATATTTGATGCTGAAAGTAGAACTGTATTTTCACATGAAGTAGCAGATGAAATGATTGTTGAAAAAGCATTCAATTTTACAGATGCTTTTCCAGGTGTTTATACTGTAATTGTTAAGTCTGCAGGCAAAACGTATACCGAAGAGTTTGTTGTTAATTAAATTGATTTAAGTTGATTTCATTAAAAGGGGACGGGAGCGTCCCCTTTTTTTTGTTTACTATTTTACGTACCAAAAAGCCCAAAACATAAGTACAAACTGAAGTGGTAATCTCAGTAATAATACCCATTTAGGAAAACCGGCAGCAGCCTTATTACTAGATAACATGTATAAGTGAACTAGTAGAAATACAGCTAGCATAGTAATTATTCCATATATAGCGCTATTTTGTGTAGGTCTAAAAAGAAGACCAATACCCAATACTACTTCGGCAATACCACTCAGTAATACCAATTGCTTATGAAAGGGAAGGTATCGAGGCATAATTCTCAAATACACTTTCGGTTTTATAAAATGCATTATACCTGCCAATATATAAACTGCGGCCATTAGATATAGATGCCAAGGAAATATCATTTAGAGTTGATTTAAAAGTGCGTTGTAATTTAAGACTTCGTATCAGAATTAATCCAATTCAGCATTTTACCCTCTAAAATAGCGAGGGGAACACAACCAACTTCAAGAATTTTTTCATGAAATAATCTGATGTCAAAATCATTACCAAATTTTGCTTCTGCTTTTGAGCGTAGTTCTAGAATTTTTAATTGACCTATTTTATAAGATAAAGCTTGACCTGGGTTTGCCATGTAGCGTTCAATTTCTGCCGTAATACTGGCTTCAGATTCTGCTTCATTTTCCAATGAATATCGAATAGCCTGTTCTCTGGTCCATCCTTTAGAATGTAAACCTGTATCGACTACCAGTCGAACGGCTCTGTGCATTTCAGCACCCAACATTCCGAAATATTGATAAGGGTCTTTGTAAAGCCCTAGTTCTTTTCCTAATGATTCTGTATATAATGCCCAACCTTCACCATAAGCACTGTACCACAAGGTTTTTCTAAATTCTGGAAGGTTTTTGTTTTCTTGAGTCAAGGAAATTTGAAAATGATGTCCAGGTATAGCCTCATGTAAGAATAAATCTTCATCAGAATATGTATTGTACGATGTTACATCTGGTATGGGGACATAAAATATACCGGGTCTGGTGCCATCTAAAGAACCAGGATTATATTCAGCACTAGCGGAAGCTTCCCTAAAAGATTCAGTACGCCTAACCTCAAAAGGAGTTTTAGGTTGTTTACTGAACAAGGCATTTATTTGGGGAATCATTTTTTGATGGATATCATTAAAGTTGTCAATTACCTGTTGAGGTTCTGTAAAAGGCATCAATTCTTTTTTAGTACGAACTTCATCAAAAAATTCTTTTAGAGTACCAGAAAAACGAACTTCCTGCTTTACGTTCTTCATTTCAGCACTGATTCTAGCAACTTCCTTTAATCCAATTTCATGGATCTCTTTTGCAGTTAACGTTGTTGTAGTGTATAATTTTATTTGATGTGCGTAGTAAGCATCTCCATTTGGTATGCCTTGTATTCCGCTTGATTCACGACCAGCATTCAAATATTCATTAGCCATAAAATCATACAAGTCTTTATAGGCCGGAATAATGTTATTATTAATCATGGTCACATAGTCTGATGTTAACTGCATACGATCAGATGGAGAAAACTCTGGCGGGAAATTTTTAATAGGTGTGTAAAATAAATTGGACTCCAATTCATTTTTTATAACGCTTTCCAATTGTGGTAAAACTTTAGATATTAAAGATTTTGGCAGCACGTTTTTTGCCTTAATACCAGCTATCATTTGATTCTTTGCCGAATTAAGCCAAACCACATAATCATCTAATCGGCTTAACCAATTATCATAATCTTCGACAGTTTTAAAAGGTTGGGCGCTACTTCCTCCAGCTAACTGTCCAATCATTAAATTCATTGACCACATTTGGTCTATCGGTGTGTAATTTTTGAAAGAAAGCCCTTCTAGGTTTACTTCACACTCCCATTTTAGAATGGCATTGGACATTTCTTCACTTTCAGAAAGTCTGGTAGCTTCAAACTTTTTTGATTTCGCCAAATAGCTGGTATAATACCGCTTTAGTTTTTCTTTGTAAGATTTAGATAGGAAATTGGGTAATGTATCGTTGTATCTATTGTCTCCTTGAAATGTAGCGTTTAAGGGATTTAGCTTAAGCCCATCTTCGTAATAATTGGTTAACAAAGAACTGAACCCAATATTATGCATGGTAGGGTTTGCTATTTTTTTAGGATTGTTTCTTGTTTGTGCTATGGTTATTAGCCCAGAAATTAGAGCGCAAATTAGTAGTATCTTTTTCATTAAAATTGTTAGTTTAAAATTATGATAGGTATTTTTTGAATCTGTCTTTTTTATATTGTGGTACAGATTCATTTGCCATAAACAGGTCGAGAAGTTCTTTCGATTTTATGTTGGCAAACATCAGTTCATAAAATTGTTGAGTGGTGAGTGAGTTTTTTGATTTCTCTTTTAAAATCATTTCATCACCTTTTTTAACATGGCCTTCTTTAATTATTTTTACATACGTGCCAGGGTGATTATGCGCTATAAATTCTTTTAGTATTTTTTGACTTCCGAAACGTATACCCAATTTATAACAAGGCTCTCGTGGTTGGGATACCTGAACCAAGGCATCGCCAATTTCATAAATATCGCCGACACGTATTGTCGATTCATCGAGACCTTCAATCGTTAGGTTTTCACCAAACATTCCCCAATCCCATTTTAGTTCTGGGTATAAATTCTTCCAATAATCGTAGTAATCAGATGAAAATAGATAGCATGCCTTATTTATGCCACCGTGGTGTACACGGTCTATGATGGTATCATCCTTAACATCATCCTTGGTAAGGAAAAGGCTTTTTTCTGTGGGATATTTAAAGATTCCTGTTTGTTCGACCGTACCGTTCCATTCAAAAGTTACCGGTTTTCCGATGTTAGTAGAGATAATATTCATGCCCTAAATATACTAAACAATGATTTAAATATATTTATACCAACTTCAACAAAAAGGGTATCGTTAAAAAAGTATTTTTTACATTTATACAATGGCATTTTTAACATTTATACTATTTACAGGCTTTGTTGCTTTTTATGCTACATGGAAATTACGTAGAGACAAACTCGATACTCAAGATGGTTACTTTTTAGGAGGTAGGTCTTTAACCGGAATTGTAATTGCGGGGTCATTATTGTTGACCAATATATCTACAGAACATTTAGTAGGTATGAATGGTTCGGCATATAAAAATGGAGCTATGATTGTTGCTTGGGAGGTGACTTCGGCGTTAGCATTGGTGATAGGTGCTTTGTATTTTGCCCCTAAGTATTTGAAGATGGGGTTGACTACAATACCCGAGTATTTAGAAAAACGCTTTGATGGGTTGACCCGAACGTTGGTAGCATTATTGTTAATTATATCTTTTGTAGCTACATTATTACCCATAGTTCTTTATACCGGAGCGCTTAATATCGAGGCGATTTTTGAGATTTCAACCCTATTGAATGTAAGTCAAGAACAAGGAATATTTATAACCATTTTAATCGTTGGGGTTTTAGGAGCGGTTTATGCGATATTCGGAGGATTGAAAATGGTAGCGTATACCGATACAATTAATGGTTTTGGATTATTAGTCGCCGGTTTATTGGTGCCTATACTGGCATTATTAAGTATTGGTGAAGGTAATATGTTAAGCGGTTTAGAAATGGTTTTTAATAACAGTCCAGAAAAGTTTAATGTTATAAGTGATGAGTCTGGGGTTGGTGAGGGGGCGCGTACTGCGATATTGCCATTTGAAGTTTTATTTACTGGGTTGATGGTGAACCAACTTTATTTTTGGACCATGCACCAATCTATTATACAGCGGGTACTGGGAGCTGTTAATTTAAAGGAAGCTCAAAAGGGATTGTTGTTTACTGGTCTACTAAAAATATTGGTTCCACTGATTATCGTTTTACCAGGATTGATTGCATTTTATTATTTCGGAGAAACCTACTTCGATGATCAAGATAGTATATATCCGCTATTGGTTAAAAAAGTAATGCCCTTATGGCTCACAGGTTTTTTCGTGGCAGTTATGATGGGTGCAATATTGAGTACGTTCAATAGTGCTTTGAACAGTGCTGCAACTGTATTCAGCTTGGGTATATTTAAACGGTATATAAATAAGAATATTGGTGAACTTAAATTAGTAAGAATTGGAAAGTTGACTTCGGCAATTCTTGCCATATTTGCTATCGCCATTGCGCCTTTTGTTGCCAATGCACCAGAAGGACTTTATCAACTTTTACAAGAACTAAATGGAATTTTCTTTATTCCTATTGCGAGTGTTATTATAGCAGGTTTCTTATTTCCTAGGGTTACAGCCACTGGTGCTAAATTTGGTTTATTATTCGGCTTACTGTTTTATGTTATCATGAATTTTGGTTTCGAAATCAATCTTCATTTTGTACATATTTGGGGTTTAGAATTTGTTCTTAACATAATAGTCATGCATTTGGTTTCATACTTTTTCTCAAAAGAGGATAAATTTGAAATGAAAGACGCTGGAAAACTGGATTTAAAACCGTGGAAATATGCTAAGCCATTTAGCTTATTTTTAGTGGTATTTACAGTGATTCTGTATGTTCTTTTGGGTAGTGTTTAAAATTTTAGTATTATTTGAATCATTAAATTAATTTGAAAACCATGGAAAAAAAAATATTTAGAGACTATGATGCACCAGATATATCTGTTGCGGTAAAAGAACATTACCGTAAAATGAGGAAAAACCAAACGTTAGATTATGTGCAGCATATGCATAAGAAATATTTAGCGTTCGATAAGCCTATGGGACTATGGGATGCTATGCGGCATTTAAATAATCTTATTGATGTTAGTGATCCAGATATTAATCTACCTAACATTCAGCATTTAATACAAAGTGCCGAAGCTATACGAGCAGATGGTAGACCCGATTGGATGCAATTAACAGGTTTGATTCATGATTTGGGGAAAGTAATGTTTTTAAAAGGTTGTGATGAAGACGGTACCAGTCAAGATGAGCAATGGGGTATGGTTGGCGATGTTTTCATTGTAGGTTGTAAATTACCGGACTCCTGTGTTTATCCGGAATTCAATAGTTTGAATAAAGATATGCACAATGAAAAATACAATACACCAACAGGAATTTACCAAAAAGGTTGTGGTATAGATAATGTTGATTTAGCGTGGGGCCACGATGAATATTTGTATCAGGTTCTAAACAATCATAAAACTAATACATTACCTGCAGAGGCAATGGTGATGATACGTTACCACTCTTTTTATCCATGGCATTCTGGTGGAGCTTATCAAGAAATTGTAAATGAGAAAGATGCCGGGTATTTACAAATCATCAAAGATTTCAATACATACGATCTTTATACTAAGAGCCAGAAGATTTATAATTTAGAAGATGTGCTTGATTACTATCGGCCAATTGCTGAAAAATATTTGGGTAGCGGACCAATATACTGGTAGTCCGATTAAAAAAATAATTAAAAAAACCGCTTCAGTTATGAAGCGGTTTTTTAATTCACTGAATATTACTACACGTTATTTCACCATCTCGTAGCTTCGTTTAATAAACTCTGTCAAGTCTTTACCTTTAAGTAAACCTTTAGTTAGTTTGGCTAAGTCTAATGATTGATTGACCAAACGTTCCTTTTTCTTGGCTGTTTTTGTAGTTAATATTTCACTAACTAACGCATGGTTTGTATTAACGATAAGGTTATACATTTCTGGCATAGCACCCATGCCGAACATACCACCTCCGCCACCGGTTTGCTGCATCTCTTTCATACGACGCATAAACTCTGGCTCTGTAATGGTAAAAGGTGATGCATCACTATCCATAGCTTCTAATTGTACGGTATAGCTGCTTTTTTCTCCTATTACTTTTTCTAATTCGGTTTTTAAAGTTTCCTTTTCTTCATCAGACAATTTGGAAATCTGAGTTTCCTCTTTTTGAATCAACTTATCAATATGATCTGCATCTACACGGGCAAAGGATATTTTCTCCTTAGAACCTTCTAGTTTTTGCATTAAATGGCCTATGATAGGAGAATCCAATAAAAGTACCTCATACCCTTTAGCCGTTGCAGTTTCTATATAACTGTGCTGTGCTTCTTTGTCAGACGCATAAAGAAGAACCAAATTGTCATCTTTATTGGTTTGGGTGTCCTTTAGTTTTTCTTGCAACTCATCAAAAGTGTAGAACGCTCCATCTACCGTCGGGTAAAGCGCAAACTTATCTGCCTTTTCAAAGAATTTATCATCAGAAAGCATACCATATTCAATAACGATTTTAATATCGTTCCACTTTGCTTCAAATTCTTCTCGGTTATTTTTGAATAACGAGTTCAATTTGTCGGCTACTTTTTTACTGATGTATGAAGATATCTTCTTTACTGCACCATCGGTTTGTAGGTAGGATCGTGATACGTTCAATGGAATATCTGGCGAATCTATTACTCCACGCAACATAGTCAAGAACTCAGGAACAATTCCTTCAACATTATCAGTTACAAAAACTTGGTTTTGATATAATTGAATTTTATCTTTTTGTTGGTTTAGATCATTTGAAAGTTTCGGAAAATAGAGAATTCCAGTAAGGTTAAAAGGATAGTCAACATTCAAATGTATGTGGAACAATGGTTCCTCAAACTGCATAGGATAAAGCTCTCTGTAAAAACTTTTATAATCATCTTCCTTTAAATCTGCAGGTTGCTTAGTCCAAGCCGGATTAGGATTATTAATGATGTTGTCTACTTCTTCAGTAGGTGCTTTATCTTCTTCTTTAGCGCCTTCTGGTTTTGGTAAAGTTTCAGTTTTAGTACCGAACTTAATTGGAATAGGCATGAACTTATTATACTTGTTCAGCAAACTACTAATTTTACCTTCCTCTAAAAATTCCGTACAATCATCTGCTATATGAAGAATAATTTCAGTACCACGGTCTTCCTTAGTAGCCTCCTCCATAATAAATTCAGGAGAGCCATCACATGACCATTTTACTGCTGGTTCATCTTTATAACTCTTTGTTATGATTTCAACTTTATGAGCAACCATAAAAGCAGAATAGAAACCTAATCCAAAATGGCCTATAATACCTGAATCTTTTGCAGCATCTTCATACTTATTCAAAAACTCTTCAGCTCCAGAAAAAGCTACTTCGTTAATATATTTTTTCACTTCCTCTTCGGTCATACCAAGACCTTGATCTATAATATGTAGTTTTTTACCTTCTTTGTCAATTTTAACTTCAATAAGTGGATTGCCGTATTCAACCTTAGCCTCGCCAATGGTCGTTAAGTGCTTTAATTTTATCGTCGCATCTGTTGCATTTGAAATTAATTCTCTTAAAAAAATTTCATGATCACTATACAAGAATTTCTTGATGAGTGGAAAAATGTTGTCTACCGACACATTAATTTTACCTGTTGCCATATGTTATATTTTTTACGCCACAATGCTTGTGGTTATTCTATTATATTAATTAATATAGAATTAGAGAGTCAAAAAAAATACCACACTTACAGTTTGTGACAAACTGACAGTAATACGCGCTATTAAAGTTTAACAAAAATTTTTGTTTATGAATTGATTAAAAAGATTAAACATAATGTATATTTGTAGTGTGGTTATAAAAATTGCAATGAAAAAGATTTTTAACACATAATCACATGTTGATTATTTATTGGTTGGGTTGTTATAAAGCGTGCTATTAATTAATAGCACGCTTTTGCTTAACACTAATTAATGTTAAAAAACACTGTTGAATATGCCATCGGCATCGCACTTTAAAAATTAATGTCATATGTCTGCTAAAACAAAAAAAATAACTAAAGAGTCAATAGTGTCTATGTTTATGGATTATGTTTTGGAACATGAGAAAGTTCCAAAATCGGTATATAAGTTTTGTAAGGTCAATAAAATAGTTGAATCAGATTTTTATCTTCATTTTGGTTCAATCAGTGCCATTGAAAAAGGTATTTGGTCATCTTTCTTTGTCAACACTATAACAGTAATGAAAAAGAATGAAGAGTATCATGATTTTACCAATAGGGATAAAATGCTCACCTTCTTTTACACTTTTTTTGAGGTATTGACATTAAATAGAAGTTATGTTTTGTTCGTTATCGAAAACTCCAATAATTCGCTTAAGAATATTGGTCAATTGAAAGGTCTTAGAAAAGATATTAAGGTATTTGCGAAAGAGTTAATCGATGCCGGTAATGAGAATAAAAACTTGAAGTTGATAAAGCATAATCCTCAGTTGTTTTCGGAAGGAGCATGGCTTCAATTTATGTTCTTATTGAATTTTTGGAAGTCTGATGATTCTGCCGGTTTTGAAAAAACAGATATTGCTATTGAAAAATCGGTCAATACTATTTTCGATGTGTTCGATAACACACCGTTGGAAAATTTACTCGATTTTGGAAAATTTCTCTATAAAGAAACATTTGTTTAACTCTTAGGATTTGCGATTTGAAAACACTAGATAATATACCTACAGGAAAGATTGAGCGAGCCAGTAAATTGGTGAGCACTGGTGCTAAAATAGGGGGTAATTATGCTAAATATTTTAGCAAGAAAATTATCAATCCAGAAATTACTAGAGATGAGTTGAATGAGAATAACGCTACGGATATATATGATGGATTAAAATCACTTAAGGGTAGCGCACTAAAAGTCGCCCAAATGTTGAGCATGGAGAAAAACTTGCTTCCCACTGCATATGTAGACAAGTTTTCACTTTCTCAATTTTCTGTTCCTCCCTTATCTGCACCTTTGGTTCGTAAAACGTTCAAGAAATATTTAGGCAAATATCCAGAAGAAGTCTTTGATACCTTTGAAAAGGAGTCAATCAATGCCGCAAGTATTGGTCAAGTGCATAAAGCAACAAAAGATGGTAGAAATCTGGCGGTGAAAATTCAATATCCAGGTATTGCACAAAGCATAAGTAGTGATTTGGCATTAGTGAAACCAATTGCTATGCGTATGTTTAACCTTAAAGGGAAAGACTCTGATAAATACTTTAGGGAAGTTGAATACAAGTTAATTGAGGAAACTAATTATTGGTTAGAACTAAC
Source organism: Maribacter sp. ACAM166 (assembly GCF_005771495.1). GTDB lineage: Bacteria > Bacteroidota > Bacteroidia > Flavobacteriales > Flavobacteriaceae > Maribacter. The sequence continues at coordinate 16,317 of NZ_VAUW01000034.1, read as the reverse complement.
TCAAAGTAAAGAAATCACGGAAGCTTGTAAGGCTATAGCTCATATGAAATTCCCAAATTATTATGAGGATCTTTCAAGCGAGCGAATAATTACGATGGACTGGATGACCGGTATACATTTAGGGGAATTTACCAAAACAGATTTTTCTCAGAAAACGGCAAACAAATTAGGTCAGGCACTTTGGGATTTTTATATGTTCCAAATTCATGGTTTAAGAAAAGTACACGCCGATCCTCACCCAGGTAATTTTTTAGTAAATGATAACGAAGAATTAATAGCAATCGATTTCGGGTGTATTAAGGAAGTGCCAGATTCATTTTACATACCCTATTTTGAACTAGCAAAACCTGCGAGCTTATCTAACGATACTATTTTTACAGATAAGTTATACGAGTTGGAAATTTTGGTTGCTACCGATAAACCAGACGATATTATATTTTTTAAATCTCTTTTTCATGAGCTATTAAGTCTCTTTACATCACCTTTTCATAAAGAGGAGTTCGATTTTGGAAATGAGGTATTTTGGGGTCAACTAGCAGATTTGGGTGAACATTTAGCTTCTGACAAACAGATTCGAAAGATGAATGGTAATAGAGGGTCAAAGCACTTTCTTTATATGAATCGTACTTTTTTTGGACTTTATAATCTACTGCACGACCTAAGAGCGAATATTAACGTAAACAACTACAAGAAATATTTGAACTAAAATTTCAGAAAACATCCTTGTTGATAGTGTTTGTTACATTTTTAATGCTGATTCTTAATTCTTGTTTATATTGCAATACTAATTCGGCCTGAAATCCATCAGGTTAAAAACGCGACTATGTATAATTCAAAAATAATTGGTCTAGGTCATTATGTTCCTGATAATGTAGTGACGAATGATGATTTGTCAAAAAAGATGGATACGAATGATGCTTGGATTCAAGAACGTACCGGCATTAAAGAGAGAAGGCATGTAATAAGTGGCGATGGTGATACAACAACGACAATGGGTGTTAAAGCTGCTAAGATTGCCATAGAACGAGCAGGGATTGATAAGGACGATATTGACTTTATCGTTTTTGCTACGTTAAGTCCCGATTATTATTTCCCTGGCCCCGGAGTTTTGGTGCAGCGAGATTTAGGAATCAAAACTGTAGGAGCCTTAGATGTCCGTAATCAATGTTCGGGTTTTATATATGCTATTTCTGTTGCGGATCAGTATATTAAAAGTGGAATGTACACTAACGTACTAGTAATCGGTTCGGAGCTACATTCTCATGGTTTAGATATGACTACAAGGGGTAGGAACGTTTCTGTTATTTTTGGAGATGGAGCCGGCGCAGCCGTATTAAGTAGAGAAGAAGATGCTTCAAAAGGGATTCTATCGACACATTTACATTCTGAAGGTCAGCATGCCGAAGAACTGTCATTAATCGCACCAGGTATGGGTAATAGATGGGTGACTGATATTATTGAAGATAATGACCCTAATGATGAATCGTACTTTCCTTATATGAATGGACAATTTGTATTTAAAAATGCAGTAGTTCGTTTTAGCGAGGTTATCGTTGAAGGATTACAAAAAAATAACTTGAAAGCTACTGATATTGATTTATTGGTGCCACATCAAGCCAATCTTAGAATAGCGCAATTTATTCAAAAGAAATTTAAGTTATCTGATAATCAAGTATTTAACAATATCATGAAATATGGTAATACAACAGCTGCATCGATTCCTATTGCACTAACTGAAGCGTGGGAGGCCGGTAAAGTTAATGAGGGTGATTTAGTTGTCTTGGCAGCATTTGGTAGCGGTTTCACTTGGGGTAGCGTAATTATAAGATGGTAAATGAAGAACCCATGGCACTGCCATGGGTCCTATATAATTTTACCTAATAAGAAAAAACCAACCAATCTTCTGCACTAGATATCCTTATACACTATAATAGACGCAATTACGTATAGATTGTTACGTATTACATGTGAAATTTTTCGATGGGTTATTTTTTTATAACCTATATATTAAGAGTTGATAGTTTTAAAAGTTGAAGCCCGAACATTCCAAAATAAATTGGAAGCCGGGCTTCAAATGCTGATAGGCTATACTAAACACTAACCATTAACTATAAACATATAGCGTTATCAACAATTTTTTTTAAATACTCAAAAGAGTATTTAACTTTGCGAATAGATGAAATATTGCGCAACTTGTACCAATTCAAGCAAATTTTAACACCTTTTATTATTTTGAAAAAGACCTTAGTTTTTGGAGCATCCTTAAAACCAAACCGTTATAGCAATTTGGCTATAGTAAAACTTGTTGCCTCAGGTGTAGAAACACTTGCTTTCGGATTAAAAACAGGAAGTGTTTCTGGAGTTGACATCAGTACTAGTTTTGACAAAAGTAATGATATTCATACAATAACACTGTATTTAAACTCTAAAAGGCAAGAAGAATACTACAATAAAATCATAGCTCTGGCTCCAAAGCGGGTGATTTTTAATCCAGGTACGGAAAACCCCGAATTTTATACCCTACTTAAAAATGAAGGTATAGAGGTTGATGTTGCCTGTACATTGGTTCTTTTGAGTACAGGTCAATACTAATCGTAAAAGACTTCCAACTCACCTTAATTTATAACTACAGGTCGCTTTTCTCGAATAAGCCAAAGACCAATAAATGTCAGTAGTCCATTTAATGGTAAGAGTTCATATCCAAACATATAGCCTCCAATATATTCACTTGGTATTTTGGCTAAAACGAGAATTGTAGACAAGCAAATTAGTGCTACCAACCATACATACTTATCTTTAACCTTGTACTTTGTGAAAATACCAAATGAGAATAAACCTAATAAAGGGCCATAGGTATAAGAGGCAACAGTAAGTAGGCCATCTATTACATTTCTATCCAAAATATATTTAAAGGAAATAACTACAAGAATTAGCATCACACTCATACCAATGTGCGTGATTCGACGAATTTTTTTTGCTTCTTTCTGTGGTTTTTTTTCAGTGTTAAGAAAATCGACACAAAACGAAGTTGTGAGCGAAGTTAATGCGCTATCTGCGCTACTATAGGCTGCAGCTATCAAACCTAACATAAAGGTTACGGCGACAGTAATACCCAAACCACTATTTAATGCGATTTCTGGAAAGAGTAAGTCAGATTTTGGTGTGCCATCCATCATCGGCAATGCGATTTGATGGGCATCAGCATAAATGAACAATAGAGCACCAAGCAACATAAAAACAAAAGTTACCACCACCAACACAATACTAAAGCTAACCATGTTTTTCTGTGCTTCTCCTAAATTTTTGCAAGTCAAGTTTTTTTGCATCATATCTTGATCAAGTCCCGTCATACAAATGGTGATGAACATGCCGCCTAAAAAGGATTTTACCAAGTGGTTTTTAGAGAAAAAATCATCTGTAAATATGGTTTTACTGTATTGGTCCAATTCTGAAGAATTTAAAAACTCCATGAAAGTCCAGTCCATTTTATCCAGTATAAAATAAATGGAAAGCCCAACAGATACAAGCATGAATAGGGTCTGTAAAGTATCTGTCCAGACTATTGTTTTTATTCCGCCTCTAAAGGTATAAACCCAAATAAGTAAAATGGAAAGTGTCACCGTAATCTCAAAAGGTATGTTCCATGCATCAAATACAAATTGTTGAAGTACGATAGCGACCAAAAATAAACGGAATGCTGCTCCGAGCACTCTAGATATGAAAAAGGAAATTGCACCAACCTTGTAACTTACGAATCCAAATCGGTCATCTAAATACTCGTAAATAGAGGTTACGTTTTGTTTGTAGTAAATAGGGAGGAGGACAAATGCGGTAACCATATATCCAAGAAAGTACCCGAAAACGACTTGCATATAACTGAATTGGGAAGCATCTACCCAGCCAGGAACCGATATAAAAGTGACACCAGATAATGACGCGCCCACCATGCCGAAGGCAACTAAATACCAAGGCGATTGTTTTCCTGCTTTAAAGAAATCTTCATTCGAATCGTTTTTACCGGTGAAATAGGAGATAATCAAAAGCAGAACGAAGTATCCGGATATCAATAGTAAAATGTGGGAGGCATTCATTGTTTATAATTTGGCGGCAAATTACAAAAAGTTACAGGACGTGTTAGGATAAGATGAAAAGGTTGTGCTTGAATGTATAATTCCTGAATTTAGATAATAAAGCATTCTAATTTTTCTGGTGACCTATTTTTTGATACCTTTTCATGGTACAAACTGTAAAATTGTAAATAAATGAGTCAAGTATATTTTTTAAGGGATAAGGCAATGTTAGGTTTAATCGTGTTGTTTTTGTGTTTCACAAACATATTGTCTGGTCAGGAGAATTTAATGGTAGATAAAAAGATTGAAAAAGAAGTTGTTAAATTGTTGAAAGATAAAAGTATAAAGAATGCTTTTGAATATATAGAATCTATTGAAGTGGAAACGAACAAAAACTTAATTGAATTAACACAAATAGCAGCTCCACCTTTTTTAGAAGCGGAAAGAGCATTAGCCTTAAAGAAAATGTTTGTCGATGCTGGTGCCGATAATGTTTCGATAGATGAAGTCGGAAATGTAATTGCCATTAAAAAAGGCATTGAAGGAGGAAAGGTGATTGTATTGGATGCGCATTTGGATACTGTTTTTCCAGAAGGGACCAATGTTATGGTACAGCAAAAAGGAGATACGTTGTTTGCTCCGGGAATTGGAGATGATACGAGAGGACTATCGATGTTGCTGGCAATTTTTAAAGCTATGAAGAATTCGAATATCAAGACCAAGGCAGATATTTGGTTTGTAGCTACGGTAGGTGAAGAAGGCTTGGGAGATTTAAGAGGTGTCAAGCATCTATTCAGAGATGATGCACCAAAAATAGATTCGTGGATTTCAATAGATGGTGGTGAAATAGGAAGAGTAAATAATGCTGGTTTAGGGTCGGTTAGGTATAAAGCATTGTTTATGGGTAAAGGGGGGCATTCTTGGGGTGCTTTCGGATTGGCAAATCCGCATCACGCCATAGGTTATGCTATTAAAGAGTTTACAGAAAATGCAAAAAAATATACGGATGAAGGACCTAAGACTAGCTTTAATATTGGAAGAATAGGTGGTGGAACTTCTGTGAATTCAATTCCCTTTGAATCTTGGATGGAAGTTGATATGCGATCGGTAGATAGTAATAGATTGATTAAAATGGATCGCATTTTTAAAGAATCTATGCAGATTGCTTTAGAGGAATATAACAACTCTGGCGTAGAAGACCAGATTACTATGGAGTTAATTAAAATAGGGGATAGGCCATCAGGAGAACTTGCATTGGATACTCCACTAGTGCAACGAGCAATTAGTGCAACAATGCTATTTGGTTATGACCCAAGCCTTACTAGAGGCTCGACCAATAGTAATATTCCTATTTCCATAGGCATTCCCGCAGTTACAATTGGAAGAGGCGGTATAGGGGGCGGTGCCCATTCCCTAAATGAATGGTGGCTTAATAAGAATGGGGTAGAGGCAATTAAATTAGCCTTGTTGTTGACGGTAGCCGAAGCTGGTTATGACAAATAATTCGGTAAGGAGTAAGTATAAATATTCTCGATTAAACCGTTTATTAATTTTATTGTGCTACTGAGATTTCAAAGACAGTAGTTCATTTTGTTTACTTTCTCAAAATTAATTTTTGTGTGAGCTGTTCGGTATATTTTTCAACTTTAATCGTAAATTTATACCCAATATAGCCTATGGATTTTTCATCAAAATTATTAGAAAGCGCAGTGTATGAAGTATCGCAATTGCCAGGTATTGGTAAGCGTACTGCATTGCGTTTGGTATTACACTTATTAAAACAACCAGAACAACGTACAGAGAATCTTTCTAACTCATTGGTTGATTTAAGAAGTAAGATACAGTTCTGCGATAATTGCCATAATATTTCAGATACTAGTGTATGTGAAATTTGTGCGAATCCAAAAAGGGATGATGCTTTGGTTTGCGTTGTGGAGGATATTAGGGACGTAATGGCAATAGAAAATACCGGACAGTTTAGAGGAAAATATCATGTGCTTGGGGGTAAAATATCACCAATGGAAGGTATCGGACCTCAAAATTTGAAAATCGGGTCCCTTGTGGAGAAAGTTAAAAAAGGAGTAATAAAAGAACTGATTTTTGCGTTGAGTTCTACAATGGAAGGGGATACAACTAATTTCTATATTTTTAGACAAATTGAAGGATTGAAGGTGAAAACATCTACTATTGCCAGAGGTATTGCCGTTGGTGATGAACTTGAGTACGCAGATGAGGTTACTTTAGGTAGAAGTATCTTGAACCGGGTACCTTTTGAAGGTTCCTTGCGGCAAGATTAGTTCTTGTAATTGAGTTATAATATCAGTTAATGGGCATTAATTTTATTATTTTTGCAAAATATACATATAATAGAAGCTATAAATTATCGATATGTCAAAATTTGAATTGAAACTGCCGCGCATGGGAGAGAGTGTTGCAGAAGCAACATTAACGACTTGGTTGAAAGAGGTAGGGGATACTATTGAGATGGATGAGGCCATTTTTGAAATTGCTACAGATAAAGTCGATAGTGAGGTACCTAGTGAGGTTGAAGGTGTATTAATAGAGCGATGCTTTAAAGTTGATGATATTGTTAGGGTAGGGCAGACTGTAGCTATTATTCAGATTGATGGGGATGCTGATGCGACAGATGTCTCAGCAATTGTAGATAAATCAAAAGAAGAAGAGCCAGTACAGGAAGAGATGGTAACTGCAGCTGAAGAAGCAGTAATCAAAGCCAAGGCTGATAGTGCTTTGGCACCAAAATTAGTTATAGGAGATTCAGATCGATTTTATTCACCGTTGGTTAAAAATATCGCTAAAGAAGAAGGTATTTCTTTCGAAGAGTTAGAGTCAATTTCGGGCACAGGAAAAGATGATAGGGTTACTAAAGATGATATTTTAGGATATGTGAAAAATGGAGGCAGTTCAGCTTCTGCCAAAGTTGCGGCTCCAGAAAAACAAAAAACGCCTCTAATTGTTTCAGATAGTGTAGCGCCTGCACCGGTAAAATCTGTTGAAACTGCTTCTGAAAAACCTAAAGTAAAGACTTCTGGCGGTGATGAGGTGATCGCCATGACCAGAATGGGCAAGTTAATAGCTAAGCATATGACAGATAGTGTGTCAACATCTGCACATGTTCAAAGTTTTATCGAAGTTGATGTCACCAATATTGTGAATTGGCGTAATAAGATGAAAGATGATTTCATGAAAAGGGAGGGGGAAAAATTAACATTTACCCCAATTTTTTTAGAGGCTGTGGCCAAAGCGCTGAAGAAATACCCAATGATGAATATTTCGATTGATGGAGATACCGTTATTAAAAAGAAAAATATAAATATTGGTATGGCCGCGGCACTTCCCAGTGGTAACCTTATAGTTCCAGTGATTAAGAATGCGGATCAATTAAATTTGGTGGGCATGGCTAAGGTTGTAAATGACTTGGCGGATCGTTCAAGAAACAATGCCTTAAAACCAGATGAAGTACAAGGAGGAACCTATACAGTAACCAACGTAGGTACTTTTGGTAGTGTTTTTGGTACTCCGATTATCAATCAGCCACAGGTAGGTATTTTGGCATTAGGGGCGATTAGAAAGATACCTTCCGTTATTGAGACGGCAGAGGGTGATTTTATAGGTATCCGTAGTAAAATGTACTTATCGCACAGTTACGACCACAGAGTTGTTAATGGGGCATTAGGTAGTATGTTTGCGAAAGCAATAGCAGATTATTTAGAAGCTTGGGATGTAAACCGTGAAATTTAATTAAAGTCGACTTATTTAGCGGTGGTAGTATTTGCTGCGTTTTGGAATACAATTATCTTTACGACTTTTTAATTATCTGTTTCCTATGCTCTCTTACTCTTATCGTACAATTACCTTTTTATTACTTTGCATTATATCCACTATTTCAGTTCGATCACAAGAATTGGAAAAGGAACCTGTACGTCTTTTTACCGATTGTAACTGCGAAAAAAATTATATACGTCAAGAAATTGGCTATGTGAATCACGTACGCGACCAATCTCAAGCAAATGTTCAACTATTTATTTACGATGTAGCAAACGGTAGCGGGGGAAGAACCTATTCGTTGGACTTTAAAGGAATAGGCACTTTCGAAAATATCGTTGGAACCTTAGCTTACGAAACAACTGCAACCATGACTTCCGATGAGGTGAGAAAGGGTTTAGTGGCAAAAATTAAGTCGGGATTGTTAAAGTATCTTTTGGAATCTAATGTGGCTGAAGAAATCACCTATTCTGTTAATACAGATGGTATTGGTGAAATCATGAATATTGAAATTGAAGATCCTTGGAACAATTGGCTCTTTGAAGTATACGGTGAGGCTGAGTTGGACAAGGAAACGAGTAGAAATGCGTTTGAATATGAACTGGGTTTTGAAAGTGATCGGGTAACTGAAAAATGGCGAATAAGGGTAGATTTGGAAATGAACGAAGCAAGAAGCGAGTTCAAACAAGATGGTGAAACCTTTACCAGTGAGCGTTTAAGGTATTCTGGTGACGCCAGTGTAGTGCGAAGTTTAACGGATCATTGGTCGGTTGGTGTTTTTGGTGGTACAACTCATAATACATTTACTAATTTAAATTTTCGGGGCTATCTAAATCCGGCTTTAGAATATAATATTTTCCCTTACCGAGAGGTGTTGCGCCGCGAGATTGTTTTTGCCTATCGTATTGGGTATTTTTATAATGATTATATAGATGCCACCGTATTTGGATTGCAAGAAGAGGGGATTTTCAATCACTCGTTAGATGTGCAACTTAGGTATAGGCAACCATGGGGAAATGTCTATAGTAGATTGCGAGGTTCCACTTTTTTAGAGGATTTTAAGAAAAACAGGATTCAGTTGTACAGCAGATTGTCTGTAAGGGTATTTAAGGGTTTGGCAGTCACTTTTTCTGGTAATTTTGAGGTGATACGCGATCAAATTAATTTGCCTGCAGGTGATGCATCTATTGAAGATGTATTATTACAGCAAAAGCAAATTGCTACAGATTATGAACTTGGGTTTCGAGTAGGGATTAGTTATACGTTTGGTTCCGCCTTTAATAACATAATTAATACCCGTCTATAAATTGTTAGGTATTTTTATCACTCTATTAATTGTATTTTTAAAATAAATTTAAACAGATGTAGCCTATTAGCGTTCAAGGAACGAAAAGGTATCTTTGTCAAAAGTTAAACTTGTATGGAATTAAAACTTACCAGACCGATTTGTTTTTTTGATTTAGAAACAACTGGTATCAATGTAGCAAAGGATCGTATTGTTGAAATAGCAATATTAAAGGTATATCCGAATGGAAATAAGGAAAGTAAAACGTGGTTGGTAAATCCAGAAATGGTGATACCTGATGAGGTTATTGCGGTGCATGGCATAACGAATGAAAAGGTTGCAAATGAACCAACGTTTAAGAAGCTTTCTAAAGAAATTTATCAGATAATTAAAGATGCTGATTTAGGCGGATTTAATTCTGACCGATTTGATATTCCATTGTTAGCAGAAGAGTTATTGCGTGCAGATATCGATTTCGATATGAAAAATACGGTTTCGGTAGATGTGCAGACAATTTTCCATAAAATGGAGAAACGTACGTTAGAAGCTGCTTATAAATTTTATTGTGATAAGGATTTGATAGATGCGCATAGTGCTGCAGCTGATACTAATGCAACGTATGAGGTGTTGCTTTCTCAATTGGATAGATATCCTGATTTGGAAAATAACATAAAGAAACTTTCTGAATTCTCAAGAAGAAAACTATCGGTAGATTTTGCAGGGTTTATCGCCATGGACGAAGATGGCGAAGAGGTCTTTTCATTTGGTAAACATAAAGGTAGAAAAGTACATGATGTACTTGAAAAAGAGCCTGGTTATTTTGGTTGGATGCTAAATGCTGATTTTCCATTGTACACCAAAAAAATCCTTACTCAAATTAAGTTGAGCAAACTCAATAATAAATTAAGTTGAATTTTATAATAGCGCCCAATGAAAATACTATGTATCGGTAGAAACTACGCTGCACACATTGCGGAACTTGAAAATGAAAGACCAGAGGAGCCAATCATTTTTATAAAACCAGACTCGTCGGTATTACCTAAGAAACAAGACTTTTATATTCCTGAATTTTCAAATGATATTCATTATGAGGTTGAGGTTTTAGTGAAAATAAAAAAAGTAGGCAAGCATATTAGTGAAGCGTTTGCGCCGTCTTATTATGATGAAATCGGATTGGGAATTGATTTCACTGCGCGAGACTTACAAGCGAAATTAAAGGAAAAAGGTTTGCCATGGGAAAAGGCAAAAGGATTTGATGGTGCTGCCGTGATAGGTGAGTGGCTTCCAAAAACCCTTTTTGAGAATATTAATAACTTAAATTTTAAGTTGTTAAAGAACGATGAAGTGGTACAACAAGGAAATACAAGTTTGATGCTTTGGAAGATAGATGAGATTATCGCCTACGTTTCAACTTTCTTCATGCTAAAAAAAGGAGATATAATTTTTACTGGAACTCCTGCCGGTGTTGGGAAAATAAGTCCAAATGACTATCTTTCGGGTAGCTTGGAGAACAAGGAGCTTTTTACCTTAAAAATTAAATAATGATTTATAACCTGGATAAAATTAATGAGATGGCAGAGGGTGATCAGGATTTTATAAATTCTGTAATATCTGTTTTTTTAGAAGAAGTTCCTGAGGATTTAGATTTATTGGAAAAGGCATTGCTTGCCAAAGACTATGGTCAAGTGTATCAGCTAGCGCATAAAATAAAGCCTAACGTTGATTTGTTGGGAATGGAGCAAACCCGTGCAATTGCTTTAGAATTAGAATCTTTAGGTAAGGAAGAAGGTAATATGGCTGAAATGGAAAAAATGTTTCCATTGCTTAAAACCGATATCAACCAGGTTGTTTCCGAGTTGAAAAAAGACTTCAATTTATAATGTTTGCAGAGATAATAACTATTGGCGATGAAATCCTCATTGGTCAAATTGTTGATACCAACTCTGCATTTATAGCTAAAGAGCTTAATAAGATTGGGATTTCAGTATATCAGATAACTTCTGTTCAAGACGAACGTACCCATATTTTAAATGCGTTTAGCGATGCTGCAAAGCGGGTTGATATTGTGCTCGTAACTGGTGGGCTGGGTCCAACCAAGGATGATATTACCAAACATACCTTTTGTGAGTTTTTTAATGATGAACTTGTTGAAAATGCTTCGGTATTGGCTCATGTCGAAGAGCTTTTTGCTAAATATATTACTTCTACCCCAATATCGGATATTAATCGAAAACAAGCCTTGGTGCCTAGTAGGGCAGAGGTATTGCATAATACGAATGGTACTGCTCCTGGTATGTGGATGCATCAAGATAATGTCACCTTTATTTCTATGCCTGGGGTTCCTTTCGAGATGAAGCGTTTAATGGTAGACTCGGTAATTCCGAAACTTTCAGCATTTTACAAAAGACCACATATCATTCATAGAACAATCGTAACCTATGGTTTGGGTGAAAGCTCAATTGCAAAACGTATCGAGTCATGGGAAGATAGTCTTCCACCGAATATAAAATTGGCTTATTTGCCTAATTTAGGAAAAGTGAGACTGCGATTATCGGCAAAAGGCCCTGAATATGCCGTTTTGGCAGCTGCTGTTGATACAGAGTGTGAAAAGCTTTATCCGCTTATCAAAGACATAATGTTTGGTTTAGAAGATGATGAAACCCTACCGGAAGTAATAGCAAAATTGCTCACAAAAAGGAATTTGACGATTTCTACCGCCGAAAGTTTTACGGGTGGTAAGATTGCGGAAAGCATAACATCGATTTCGGGCGCTTCTAAGTACTTTAAAGGTAGTGTGGTAAGTTATGCTACAGAAACAAAAATCGACGTTCTTAAGGTCCCTTTTGAGGTTATTGAGGAGTATTCTGTGGTAAGTGCAGAGGTGGCGACAGCAATGGCGAAGGGGGTGAGGGAATTGATGAAAACAGATTTTTCAATAGCTACTACAGGAAATGCTGGCCCGACGAAAGGTGATTCGAATGCAGCGGTTGGAACTATATTTATTGCCGTTGAAGGTGCGGGGTTGCATGTGGTGCAAGAATTTCAAATGGGAAGCAATCGAGAGCGCATTGTGGAAAAGGCTGTAAATAAGGCGTTTGAGATGCTTCAAAAAGAAATTTTAAAAATGTGATATTTTATGTTGCCTGAACGATAAAAATAATATAAATTTGCACCCTGTTTAAAAGAAAAAGTCAGCACGATGTCAAAAGTATGTGAAATTACGGGGAAGAAGGCGATGTTTGGAAACAATGTATCATTTTCAATCAATAAGACAAGAAGAAGATTTGATGTTAATTTATCAAAGAAACGTTTTTACATTCCAGAAGAAGACCGATGGATAACGCTTAAGGTCTCTACTAGAGCTTTAAAGAGTATCAATAAAAAAGGTATATCTGCTGTTTTGAAAGAAGCAAAAGCAAAAGGATTAGTTATTAAGTAATCTGGAAAATATAGCGTAAGATGGCAAAGAAAGGCAATAGAATACAAGTGATATTAGAATGCACTGAGCATAAAGAATCTGGACAACCAGGTACTTCAAGATATATTACTACCAAAAATAAGAAGAACACTCCTGAGAGGTTGGAAATTAAAAAATTCAACTCTGTTCTTAAGAGAATGACCGTTCATAAAGAAATTAAATAGATTTTCGTTTAGCGAAAATCATAAAAAAATAAGTCATGGCTAAGAAGACCGTAGCAAGTTTACAGACAAGTTCGAAAAGATTGACAAAAGCAATAAAAATGGTTAAGTCATCAAAATCTGGTGCTTATATTTTTGTTGAACAAGTAATGGCACCAGAATCGGTGGATGCTTGGATTGCCAAGAAATAAGAGAAATAACTTTTATAGTTATTGTGAGCCCCTTTCATACGAAAGGGGCTTTTTAAGTTTTATATTTGAGTAACCATAGTTTTGACAATGAGCTTATTTAAAAAAATATTTTCTACACAGAAAAAAGAAACCTTGGATAAAGGTTTGGAAAAAACCAAAACCAACTTTTTCTCAAAATTAGGAAAGGCGGTTGCTGGTAAGTCTAAAGTTGACGATGACGTACTGGACAATCTAGAAGAAGTTTTAGTCTCTTCAGATGTTGGAGTAGATACTACATTGAAAATAATTGAAAGAATTGAAGCGAGAGTAGCTCGTGATAAGTATGTAGGTACCGATGAACTTAATGGAATTCTACGTGAAGAGATTGCAGGTCTTTTATCTGAAACTAATCATGACAACGACAATACAGGTTTAAAATTACCAACAGATAAGAAACCTTATGTGATTATGGTGGTTGGTGTAAATGGAGTTGGTAAAACTACAACGATAGGTAAACTTGCATATCAATATAAAAAGCAAGGCTTAAAAGTTGTTTTGGGTGCTGCCGATACGTTTAGGGCAGCGGCTATAGACCAATTACAGGTTTGGGCGGATCGTGTAGATGTACCGATAGTAAAACAACAGATGGGTAGTGATCCAGCTTCGGTTGCTTTTGATACGTTGAGTTCTGCCCTAGTTCAAGATGCAGATGTAGTAATCATAGATACGGCAGGTCGTTTACATAACAAGGTTAATTTAATGAATGAATTGACTAAAGTTAAGCGCGTAATGCAAAAGGTTATTGAGAATACACCACATGAAGTATTATTGGTGTTGGATGGTTCAACAGGTCAAAATGCCTTTGAACAGGCTAAGCAGTTTACGAAGGCTACAGAGGTAACAGCATTGGCCATTACAAAATTAGACGGTACCGCTAAAGGAGGGGTGGTGATAGGTATTTCAGACCAGTTTAAAATTCCGGTTAAGTATATTGGTGTTGGTGAAGGAATCGAAGATTTACAAGTGTTCAATAAGCACGAATTTGTAGATTCTTTCTTTAAAATTTAAGTTGGTTAGATTCATTCTTCCCTTTTTTGCTTTTGCTGGTCGCAGATGAGCCACCCCAAAGCAATTTTTTTTCTGTAATGGAACAGGAAGTTGGCCTCTCGAAAATTACAGTTGAATATTCTAGAACAGCTGTGCGAGAGCTTTTATTGTTTGGTTATCAGCCAAATGGCAAGCCTAGTTTGGTGCCTTATAGTACTATTTGGAGGTTAAGCGCTAATGAATCAACAAAAAAACGTTTGACACAGATGTTCGTCTTGGAGACCAAAAACTTCTAAAAGGTACGTATGCCTTATATGCTTTTCCTAAAGAAAAAGAATGGCAAATTGTATTCCATAAAATACTAGGCATTGGGGAGATGGGAGAACTACTTATGATGAAAAGGGCGATGCCTTAAGAATAGGTATGGCACCGATTGAATCTTTAGCATTTCAATTGTATTTTTTGATTTCGTTTGATTCCATTAATTATGATGAAATCAAAATCGTTTGGAAGTAGGGGGAGCTAAAGTATTTATTCTGATTAAAGTGGATACGCAGTTGTTTATGCAGGCACAGATTTAAAATAAATACTGCCCCAATGGCCTAGACCTATTATGAAATAGCAAGGTATTATCAGGAACATGGAATGAGTTAAGGCGAGTCTCTGAAATTTGTAAATACAGCCATTAAAATGTGTGGTGATACGTATTATTTTTATTGAGTAAAATCTTTAATTTTAGCCGATATGTATAACTATTCCGGTGCAATTGAAGCAGCTAAAGCTTCAATGGAATTAGTGGAAAAAGAGAAGAAAGATGAGTTTGTGCGATTAAATACGAACAACTTAAACGATTGGAAAAATTATTCAATTAAAAAATAAATGAACTTTATGAAAAAGCTTTTAGGGTTGGTGGCTATCATTTTGTTAAGTGCTTGCAAGGATAAGCAAAATACTATGAAAGAAAAACTTGTTTTATGGACTCCATATAATGATTCTGTCGATGTTGCGGCAAATGCAGATCATGAAAAGGGGCGTATGCAGTATAAATTGATTCAATCTAAAGTGCTTGATAAAAACGAAATCTTTAGGCCTTTATATGATGAGGTTTCTAAGTTAAGTGAAGAAAAGTATAAAGCATTGGTTCCAATGATTTTGGAACAGAATATTTTCACTATTCGTCATCATATTGAAGAGAATGAACTTACGTATGAAGACTTGGTGCTATTTTATTTGTATCGTATTTACAAATATGAATTAAACAATGCTACCACCTTGAATACGATTATAGCATTAAATAAAGATGTAGTAGATGCAGCACGTAAGTTAGATGTAGAAAAAAAGATGGGAACAGCTTCACAAATACAACATCCTATTTATGGCATGCCTATTTTATTAAAAGATAACATCAACACGGTTGGTATGAAAACCACTGCTGGATCAATATCCTTAATGAATAATGAAGTAGAGGATTCTTTTATAGTAAAGGAGTTAAAAAAGAATGGTGCGCTAATTTTGGGTAAAGTCAATTTGAGTGAATGGGCTTATTTTTTATGTTCTGGCTGTCCTGTTGGGTATAGCGCATATGGTGGTCAAACGTTGAACCCTTATGGTCGTCGAGTTTTTGAAACTGGTGGGTCAAGTTCAGGTAGTGGTACTGCTGTTGCTGCTAATTATGCTGTCGCTGCAGTTGGCACAGAAACTTCAGGTTCTATATTATCACCAAGTAGTCAAAACTCAGTGGTAGGTTTGAAGCCAACAATCGGATTGTTAAGTCGCTCTGGGATAGTTCCTATTTCTAGTACGTTAGATACTCCTGGTCCAATGACAAAAAATGTGGTAGATAATGCTATTTTATTATCCGCTATGCTAGGTTATGATGTATCTGACTCAAAATCGGTAGACGAAGATTTTCCGGGAATTTTATCCGCAGGTTTGCATCCTGAGCCATTTAAGAAAATGAAGCTTGGGGCTTTTGCCGAATTAATGGAAAGTGATCGTATTTATAAGAAAACTATAGAAAACTTAAAAGCTGCGGGAGCCACTATAATAGAGTTTACTCCGCCAGAAATGGATATGGATGGGTTTCTAAGCATTTTGAACATTGATATGCGTAATGATTTGCCTGCTTATCTGAAAACAAACTCAAATTCGAAATTGGTGAAAGTTAGCTCGGTTGCAGATGTTGTTGCTTTTAACCTGAGTTCGATTAATAATATTTGATTATTATGCAACAAAAAAGATAGATTTTCAGTAAATTAAAGTGTTGAAATTCAATTCATTAATCTAAAAATCTATCTATGGTAATCTACTCTAAAGTTAC
>NZ_VAUW01000033.1 GCF_005771495.1 Maribacter sp. ACAM166 | reverse complement strand
ACTGAAAGCTATGGCAAAATACAAATGGTACTTATCAAATCTGGTCGCTTTTATAAGACTCAACCTTTTTGTTAAGGTAGACCTCCAAAAATGGCTCGACCACCCTTTTCAAGACCATCCGCCGCCTAAACAAAATATCGTACAGGGGGTTCTATTCTGAAAAAAACCAAAACGGTAGCTTTAGGTCAATGAAAACAGTAAAGTTATTCATTCTTGAAAACGTTTAGGACAGGATTGGTTATAAATAAAGCATAGCACGTAACCGATTGCAGTTATAGAACCGGTAGATAAGTTAGTAAACCTTTTAACCGGACAGTATTTACACTAATAATGAATTAAAATCTAAAATTACACTCGGAACAACCCCGTTTACTATATTTATTTATCACCATTTCTCTTGTCGTGTGATGTTGCTAACGCTATCACTCTACCTTCCGAACCCACAGCATTATAAAAGTGATAAACAACTCCATCCCACTTTATTACCCAAGGTTTGTGAGCATAAGTTTTATCATACTCTTCTGAAGGAGCCACAAGGTCCTCTCCTGTCCAATCTGTCCAGTTTATTAAATCATAAGAAGTAGCAAATCGTTCAAAACCGCCTGGTTTCCAAAATGCACCAAAATAAAACATAACATAAACATCACCAATCTTTGTGATTTGTGCATCTCCGCAAATACCGTTCTCTCTAGTAATAACAGGGTTTTTTCCGTAACGTTTCCAAACTTTCATATCGTTGGAGACGGCCATTCCAATACTTTCGTAATCACCTTCCCCTTTCGCATTATAGTACATAATAAATGGATATCCAGTATGTTTTTCGGTATCACGAAAAACCAAACTTTTGTATATTGTTTTATTTTCAAAGCTTCTTACATCTTTATCTTCTGGAGATAAGAGAGGTGTATTCTTTGTATTCCATTCATGTACTTTAGTTAAAGTAGTGGTATTGGCCAAACCTATTTTTAAAGTCCCGGCCTCATATCCTATTGTGCTTCCACCTAGATAGGTCATCCAATAGTTACCTTGGTATTTCTCTACTGAATAATCACCTCCCCAATCTATGTCTACGAGTGCAACATATCCTGCTTTTTGATTAGCGTCCCACGTGTTTTCTGTGAACGACAATATTTTACCTTTTGATTCCCAATTAAGCAGGTCTGCACTTAGAGCTAGCCAAGTTTCATACCCTTGGCCATCATAGATAATGTAAGTCATAAACCAAGTATCATTCTCTCGAAAAATGGTTGGCGAGTCTATCATTTTAGTAGTGTCCGGGTGCTGAAATACAATACCATATTTATATGGTGTTTTAATCTCTTCATAAATTTTCTGCATTACCTCATCAGAAACAGTTTTGTCTAATTTTTCCTTTGTAACCCCGCAAGACATTAATGATAGCATTAGAACTGTAATGAAGAAAAAACCCTTGAGCATCGTGTGAATATTTAAATAATGTTTCATTTTAAAATAATTTTAATCATTTATTTAAATTTTTGAATATTTACTTCAATGATGAAGCCTTCCTTTTCCAACACAATGGAAACAACAAACAAAACGGGGAAACCAAAATCTTGAATTTTCTCAACAGATGACTGTCACGAACTAATCAATCATATAGTACCCTTCAAGAACAAAAAGAAATTCATTAAACCGCGCTTTAATTTTCATTATAAACCTCAAAATCAAGCAAGCCCTTTGAAAAAATAGAACGGTACAAGAATTCCACTAGTTTGATTAAATTTTTAATTTAATCAACTCAATCCCATTTGAGGTATGAATCTGCTTACCGTTGTAAATAATCTGAAAACCAATACCCCTATTGTATTTTGTTCCATTCTTATCCCATATAATTGTCAGCTCTTTTCCATGATAATTTATCCTATCTAAACAAAACCAATCCCAGCTATCTGGTACTAAGGGTTTGATTACAATACTTCCGTCCATTTGGGGTTTGAAGCCAATTAAGTCGTTTATGACTAAATCACAAAAGCCCGAATGATTATAGTCCTTACCCCTTTCTTCTCCACCTTTTTCTTCAGACCATGTGCCATTTTCCCATGTTTTTAAACGGGTGCGCGAAATCCAATCGCCTGAAAACGGATTTATATTCTCATCAATCCACATTTGCGTATCGCCGTTCTCCCAAGTTATTTGATGCGCTGCAGCATACTGTTTCAGTAGTTGGAAATAATCGTTTTTTGAAAGACTGCCATTGAACTTATAGTTGTTCAAAAAGTTGGAAAAACTTTTTAAGGTCTGAGTAGTTGCAAAAGGCCATGACGGACCGTTCCATTGGCATTCATGCCCTTCATACTTTATTTGAAAATACGGATGTGACCGCTCAACCGTTGTAAGGCCATAAGGGGCTGCAAATGCATTAGTATCCAACACTTTTTCCCATGCTTTGACATATTTGGAATCATCTTCCGGTAAATTAAAATACCAAGGAGTGTATCCAATCAGTTCGCGTATATTTATAGGCTTATCCTTATCGGAGTAATCTCGGGGAAGAATGGTAAAAAAATTCAACGAATCGTTCCAAAGCCTGTTTTCTACTAGTTCCTTAATTTGCTTCGCCTTGTCCTGATATGTCTGAGTCAAACTTGAATAATCAAAAAAAGTGGCTAACTCTGCAATAGCCTTAGCATCAGCATACATATAACTGTTGATTGTGGGCCTTGCCGCCAAGGAAGAAAATTTTTCTTCACCATTATTAATAATCCTACCTCCAGAGCTTAGTTCCATCCCGTCCATATTATCATTTTGCCAAAATAAACGATTAGAGCCATCGCGGCGTTCTTTCTCCCAAGCACTGTAGTTATCAATAAGTAAGGGAAATTGTTTTTTTAAAAAAGCAGTATCATTATGCACCTTGCCAAACGCCCAAGTGGCATTGGAGACCCAAAAACTATATTTACGCACATTATCAGCCTCATTGAGCCAATAATTGATATAGTCTTTTATATAAATATCATCTCTTAACCAACGGCCTTCAAAAATATGATATGCTGCGGGGCAATTGATGGTATTGTACTTTCCAGACCAAGGCACCTCAGGAAGAAACTCCGTAATCACAAACCCGTTCGGGGTCTGTTTAATGTGCTTTCTGAAGGTCCACCACCTGAAATAATAGGTTTTTTGGATGATGCTATCGGGAATATCCAATAAAGGAATGTTCTTTTCCAAAAATGGAATAACTTCGGCGTTTGTTACGTACTGTTTGTAAAGCTCATCATCCTTTTCATTGAATTGTGAAAAATAATGGGCATAATCTTGAAAAGATAGAACCGGTGATTCCACCTCATCTCTATCATCACATGCAATTATACTCAACGTTATACACATTATAGCGACTGCTTTGGGATATTTCAACATTACTTTTAAATTTTTATTTGAACTTTTGTAAAGACATTAGATTGGTAAATTAACTCATCTCCATAAAGGATTTGAAATCCTCTCCCTCATTTATATTTTAAATCTACTGTGTCCCATAATCAAGTTAATTCTTTGTCATGATACTTTATCTTTTCCAAGTAAAACCAAAACCAAACATCGGAGACCAATGGCACTAACTTTACACTTCAATAGAATTAAGGTTTAAAATCAATGGGACCATTGATCACTAAATCTATAAATGTGAATGGTTATATGCTTTTATGGTTTTTTTATGTCTTTTGGAAACCAAACAATCATTGATGAATCACCGCGATTGTTCCACGCATAATAGGGAATCAAGGTCATTTTTTCTTCCATCACCATATTTCCTTCATTTGACTTTACGGGCAAGGATATTTCAGTGATATTATTCATTAATCCATCGGACATGGTCTCAGTCTGCATGCTTTGGGAGGTTGGTAGTTGATCAATAAAAAAACGTTGTACACTTCCTGAGTTATCAACCCCTTCGGCACAATACACCAAAGGTCCCCTTGTGACCGCTATTCGATTTCGGTCGGCTTGGACCTGCTCTATGGCCTGGTTGAACTTTACAGGCATGGGAAGTTTAAGTTCTACCAAATCCTTTGGTGCCCACGTTCTATTAATAGTAGCAAAGCCCTTCTCCATGATTATGGGTTCGGATTTCCCATTTACCTTAAGGGAAAATCCCTGTTTGTTCGGTTCGGTATAGCTGTATAGCAATCCAGGAACAAATTTGTCTTGGGCCCAAGTTGGAATTCGTAACCTCAGCGTGAATTCTTGCTTCTTTTCTGGGTTCAATTCCAGCGTGACATTACCCTCAAAGGGATAATTTGATGTTTGATGCAAGTTGACCTTACCATCCTTTAACGCAATTTCCGTATGATTGCTAGCATACAAGGTCACATAAATATCATCGTCAGTGTGGGCATACATCATACCACTGACCTGTGGTAATAATCTAGCGAGATTAGATGGACAGCAGGCCGTGCCGAACCATGGGGCGCGTCCTGCTTTTCCTTGGTTAAAAGGAGTTGTACCATCGGATTCCAAGGGATTTACATAAAAGAAACGATTGCCGTTCAGGTTCATTCCTGCCAAGGAATTATTGAACAGGGCCACCTCCGCCACATCCATATATTTGGCATCTCTATGTTCCAAGAACATTCTATGATTGAAAAGTACGTTACCCACAGCGGCGCATGTTTCATTATAGGCTTCCTTGTTGGGCAGCTCATATTCCGCACCAAAACCTTCGATACCATGAATGGCGCCCAAACCTCCTGTAATATGCATTCTGGTATCCACAATGTTCTGCCATATACTATTTAGTGCGTGGTCATACTCCTTATTATTGGTCAAAGCCCCTACATCAGCCATTGCTGCGTACATATATGCGGCCCTTACGGCATGCCCGACCGCTGTTGTCTGCTCAGATACCGGTAAATGCTGTTGGGCGTAGGTCGGTGCCATTACACCTTCGCCTTCCGGAATAAAGGTTTTGCCACGAATATCCAAAAACTTTTTTGCCATGTCCAAATACAACTGTTTACCTGTAGCATGATTAAGTTTTACTAAGGCAATTTCTAATTCTTGGTGCCCTGGTGCTTGATTAACAGGTTTACCATCATTATAGTTGGAATCTCCTAAGAAAAAAACCTTGTTGATATGCTGTGCATTTTTCTCGGCAATTTTTAACCACGTATCTTTTCCAGTTGACCGGTAATATGCAATTGCCGCTTCGTACATGTGCCCCATATTGTAAAGTTCGTGACTGTGAAGCACATAGGAGTACGGTTTGTCCCCCATCCCGCCTCCGCCCCAATGGTCATGGTCTTTTGAAACCCCGGTAATGTGGGCCTCGTATAAGTAGCCATCTTCTTGCTGCGCATTCCCTATGATATCTATAATCCCATCCAGACGTTTTTCCAATTCTTTATTTGGATTTTCCATTAAGGATAGTGCGGCCCCTTCCATCACTTTATAAAGGTCCGAAGCAATATAACGATGTGGAAAAGGTAAATCCGTAGTATCTCCTTTTAAAAATTTAGCTGTCTTTTCTAAATTTTCAACGGCTGGCATTGTCTTGTCCAATGCAAAAGGTACCAGGGTATCCGCCTGAATCTTTAACCTTGGTTTCCAAAATTTATCCTCCAAGCTTACCTCATTGAACAGTACCGCCTCAAGATGTTCTTCCGTAACTTGGTGCAGTACTTCTGCAGATTTGGAAGATTTCTCGCCACAGTTGAGAAAAAATAGACAAAATGCCAATAATCCCGCAGTCTTCCTCCTTTTTCTAAAATCCATATTTATGGTTAATTAATTGATAGTATACGTTGGAAACTGGGAAATCCTTAATGTGGTGCAACCATAAGGAACCAAGCTGATTTCTTGAATGTTGCCCGTGGTATCTCCTGAATATTTGCCCCAAAAACTCGGGAAATAAGGAATTCCGCTCACCGCTTTCCATTCGGGCACTTTCAAACCTTTCATTTTTAAGGTAATGGGGGCATTTTCTAGATTCCAAGGATAGCTGCCATCCCATGAATTTTCCACAACCTCTACAGAATTCGGAATATTATCCAATTCCTTTTGTATCAATCCAAAATTCCAAGGCTCTTTTGGGAACACCTCTGTAAATTCTTTATACCCATCGCCTCTATCCTTTGATTTTTCCTCAGCTACAACTTTTAGGGCATATACTAATGGTCCTCTTTCTACGGCCGTCGATAACTCATACCATTTTGAAGTAATAATTTCCATAGGAAGGTTTAAAACGATGTTATCACCATTTTCCCATTCTCTATACAATATGGCCACTTGGTCTTTGATATTAGTTTCCGCTTTTTCTCCGTTGATGGTAATGAACGCTCCTTTTGCCCAAGATGGAATACGTAAATGAAATGGAAAACTTGTGTTTTCTTTTAGTCCAAACTCAAAATTCACGGTTTCCCTAAATGGAAACCCAGTGGTTTCCTTAATTTGTAATTCGATGTTATCCGCAACCTTCAGTGTAACAGAGCTTGGAGCATATTGCAGAGCAGCCACACCACCATCGGGAGTAGCATAAAACAAGTTCTGAACAAACTTTGGCCATGATTGGTGCATATTGGTAGTGCAACAAGGATAGCCCGAGACCGTGCCGAAGACGAAATCAGTGCCTTTATGCCCATTGCTCTGAAAAGAGACATCCATACGGTCACTAATCTCTATTTGATTTGCTGCCTGGAAATACTGTCTAGAACTATAATCATCGGACGCCTGCGTCGGCAATGCGTTATAGGTAATCTTCTCCAATAAATCAGCAAACTCCATGTCCCCCGTAATTTTTATCATGGTCTCCAAGGAAAACATCTCTTCAGATATTGAACAAAACTCCACTCCCTGTATCGGGTTCGCCCCGTGAAGAGGTTCGTCTCCACCATACATTCCTTGCGCTTGACCGTGATACTTTTTAATATCTTTAAGCGCTTTTTTAACAGCAACTAAATGTTTTGGATCTTGATCTTTTTGGTAAGCCACTATTGGTTCTTTAAGACCTTGTGCGAAATTAACAGTATGAAGACCACCAATTTTTGAGACTGTAAGATTATTTATTTCGGTAGAATCAAAGGGATAGCTCTTCAATTTATCATAATACCATACCTCGGTTGGATCATAATAATTTTCTTCATTAGAAAAAATAGTGGTCCATGGAAATGTCTGCTCTTGAATTATATCCCCCAAATCTAACAGGAACTCATCGCCTGTAATATTATACAGCCAATATACCACTTGCAAGTTGTCTCCGCCCCTTCTATTTGCCCAGAGGGTCAATTTATCCAAGGGTGTGGTTGGAAGTTCCTGTAATTGATATTTAAAATATTTGGTCAGTGTTTCAATTACACGTTGGTCACCTGTAGCGTTATAATATTGCTTTAATATTTTCAACATGACCATTTTGGGCCACCAATCAGTTCGCTGGCCCCTCTGAAGCCCTTGTTCATAGTCTGGTTCCTCTTCGAAAGGAATTGGTCCAATATAACCGTCTTCGGTTTGATTGTTTATAGTCCAGTTTACCCACATTTGTGCTTTTGCCTTTAATTCGGAATCATCCAATATATAGGCAAGTGGCAAAAGTCCATCAATCCAATAGGGTCCCCGCTCCCAACCGTCACCATCGCCGCCAAGCCAACCATTACGAGGTCCTACCACCTCCGGATAAATTTCATCCAAATTACCCGTCATTCCGTCGGCCATCCTCCGTAATTGCTCTTTTAACCATCCGTCTGGTTTGATAGTGCCCAAAGGCAATTCCAAATAAGATGATTCTTTTAACGGAGCCTTACTTGTTACATAATTAGAAGTTATCTTACTAGACTCGCTATCTGCTATATTATCGCCTGTTTCTTGTTGTTTACAGGAAAATAATATACCGCAAACCATAAATAAAATTTGAAATTTTCTCATGTGACATTTATTAAACTTATTTACCGATATTTTGATCCATTTACTATTTTGAATTTATCCAAACGGCCATTTCTCCCATTTTACGATGTGCCCAAGCGAAATAAGGAATGGCAGTAAAGCTCCCTTTAATATTACCTTTCAAGGTTTCACCTTTAATCTCTCCAATTCCGTTTAGTAAGGATTGATTGAATGTGTAATCCAAAGTGGTTTCTTTCGGAACCAAAAGGGAAAGTACCCCGCTAGGATTGTCCACCTCTTCTGCACAATATACCAATGGACCCCTTTCAAAGGCTATTTTACCGGTATTGGCCTCTACTTTTTCATTGCTTACCACTTTTCTTGCTTCCATGTCAAAATGGATCTCAATAGAATCTCCCTTTTTCCATAGTCTTTTGTTCAAATCAATGTAGCCGTTAGAAATGGCTATGTTTTGTTCCTTTCCGTTCACCGTCAGTTTTACACCGAGTTCCTTTTTGTCTAAATAGCTATATAAATCTCCTGGCAATACTTCTCCCCGAACCCAACCTGGTACTCTTATTTTAAATTGTGCATCAACCCCCTTGTTATTATTAAAGGAAAATGCAACATCCCCGTCCCAAGGGTAATTTGTCTTTTGATTGATCAACAATTTTTTTCCGTTTACATCCAATTCGGCCTCATTTCCGATAAATAGGTTAATATATACTTCCTCTCCCTTGGCTGCATAAATATAACCTGGTAAAGATGGTAATAATCGCACTACATTAACAGGACAGCAAGACGTGTTAAACCATGGTGAACGGCCACATACCCCTTGATTAAATTTATAAATGCCATCTGATTCTAATGGATTGGGGTAAAAGAATGTATCTCCCTGAAAAGATACCCCAGCGAGAAAACCGTTATATAAGGTTCTTTCAAATACATCCATGTACTTCACATCTCCTTCCAAAAGAAAAAGTCTATGGTTCCAAAACATCATGGAGATAGCAGCACAAGTTTCTGTGTAAGCGGTGGCATTGGGTAGTTCATAATCAGGTCCAAAACCTTCATGTTGTCGTTCTGCACCAATACCTCCTGTTAAATAGGTTTTGGTGTGAACAATATTATCCCATATATCATGTAATGGCTCTTTGTACTCATCAGTACCTAAAATAGCAGCAATATCAGTAGCTCCGGCATAAAAATAGCCCGCTCTTACGGAATGCCCTACGGCCTTATTCTGTTCTACAAAGGGTGCATGGTCCTGAGAATAGGTGCCAAATAACTCATGACTTTCTTTATTTCCGCGTTGGTCAATAAAAAATTTCGCTAAATCTAGGTATTTATTGTCTTTGGTAACACGGTACAGTTTAATTAATCCTATTTCAATTTCCTGATGTCCCGGAACTCCCATATTTTTTCCTGAACCGAAAACACTTGCTACTAAATCGGCATTCTTTATTGCAACATCTAATAAATTGCGTTTCCCAGTTGCTTCATAGTGTGCAACAGCACCTTCGTACAAATGACCAACATTATACAGTTCATGATAAGTTTCCAGGTTGGTCCATCGCTCTTTTCCTCCTTCATCGGCTGCTTTCGTAGGATCAATAGTTCTGTTCGTATACAAATAGCCATCATCTTCTTGCGCAGCCGCAATTTTAAAAATTAAATCATCCAAAAACTGTTCTAGCTTTTCATCAGGATTAGCTTGTAATGAATAACTGGCCCCTTCAATAATTTTGAATACATCAGAATCGTTAAAAAAAGTACCTTCAAATTCTCCTTCTGTAATTCCACCTGCCTTCTCAAAATTACTTATTCTCCCCGTTTCCTCGCTTTTTTTAAATGTGAACGGAACGGTAACTTCCCGATTCGTTTCCAAACGCTGCTGCCAAAAGTTATCGACTATTTTAACACTTGTAAAGGGTATCGGTTTAATGGGGTAATCCTGTTTAGTATTCTGTGCATGTGTTTGAAATGAAAGAAACATTACAATAATTAATCCCGACAAAAGATTATATGATTGGTAGATTTGCCTAGAATTTTTTTGAGCTAACGCACCGTATTCTTTATATAACATATATATCTTCCATTTAATAACAACACTTTTAAAATTTATACTTTTCATAATACTAGGTTTAAATTTACACTTCTTTTAGTTACTACTTAAATTACCGTCTTTCCAGTGAAAAAATAAGATTAATTCTTTCAATCAATAGAAAAATTCATTAGTCCTAATTCTTAGTTTTCTGTGAAATAAGTAAATAGTTTTACCCCTTCATTATTTCTGCTCACCAGAATAAAATTTTCTCCTTTTGGGCCCTTAATTACTTTTATATCCCTTACTTCACCTTGTATATAAAACCCTGAATCTCTTGGTTCTTTGTTTTTGAATTGAAGCTTTCCGTTTCCGGAAAGAAAATGTCCAAAAGAAGCGTCTAGCTTTCCAATATTAACCTGATTACTATAAAAATTTCCACCTGTCAGTATATCCATTGCTCCATCTTCGTTAAAATCACCTGTAGCAAAACTGTATAGTGGTGCCACTTGAAGTTGCCATGGTAATTCCTTTGCAATAAATCTACCTGCATTATTATTCTCAAAATAGTAGGATGCAAATGTAAACGCTTGTAGACGTCCCGCTCCTTTTAGTTCGTCTTTAGGAAATAAGTCTGAGAAACTGCTATTGGCATATAGCTCATAAGAAGGATAGACCTTCTTCATGGCAATTAATTGCTTGGACATTTCTTCCAAACCATAAAAAGGGTATTCAATACCGTTCTTATAGTAGCTCATTATTGGGTCAATGCTTTGATTATTATCGAAGTCTTTTATGTATAAATTCACAGGATAATCAACAGATGCACTTAAATTTGTGTTATGTCCCAAGTTACCCAAAACCAGATCTAAATCCCCGTCGTTGTCCAAGTCGGCGGCATGAATAGTATTCCACCAACCCGAGCTGTTTTCTATTTTATTTTCTTCCAACGGAAGATTTTTGAAATCAAGAATGGTCACCGGCATCCAATCTCCAACTATAATTAATTCCCGACTTTTTGGTAACCAAGCAGCATCTGTGACCATCCCCAGATTAATATATTTTCCAAAAATACGTGCCGTTAAATCAATAAGGTTTCCTTTGCCATCCCCAAGAAGTATTCTGCTTCTGGTATAAGTACCATAGGAACCGGGGATAGAACGTGCACCAATGAAAATATCTGCGAAACCGTCCTCATTGAAATCACCACTTACTGCACATGATCCGTTAAAGGCCAATTGTGGGTGGGTAGTTGTTTTTGTGAAATTACCCTTTCCATCGTTTAAATAAAGTCTATCGACTTTTGTGAAATCCTGAAAGGGTTCTCCGCCTCCACTTACGACATATAAATCTAAATCCCCATCATTATCGACATCTAAAAAAACCGAACCTACATCCTCACTTGCCCTGTCTTTAAAAAAATCATTCGATCTGATTTTTTTAAAGAATTTTTCATTATTGTCTTGTTGTATATATAATTCGCCTTCCTGATTCTTTGCCCCGCCAATATAAAAATCGTCTAAACCATCATTGTTCAAATCGCCAATAGCAATTTTGGGTCCTTCTCTGGAAACCATTCTGGGAATTAAAGTTTCATATTTAAAATCATTAAAATTATTTTCTGCATGTTTAAAGTCAATACCACTTTTATTACTTACATCATAAAAAACTTTATTCCTTTTTGCTATTGGAGCTTTCGTTTCTGGAACAACTGCTTCCGCATAATCTAAAGTAATTGTTTGATTGGATTTCAAGTTATCTATAATTTGTTCTTTACCATCATTCCAGAATACCTTTAGTTTTACACCCGTTTTGTACTCCCCCAAACCAAAAATTAAATTATAGTCCATAGAAGATAGCCAGCCTCTAGTTGGATTTAATTCTTGCATCTGCAAGATTCCTGCAACCTCTAGGGTTACTTTGGCGCCAATACCTTTGGTGTTTTTAGATGGTCCCCTAAATTCTATTTTTAAATAATTATAAGGCTGTCTCTCGGAAATTGTATTTTCATAAAGGTTTGCGACTTCATTTAAGTTATTGACCACCAAATCCAAATCGCCATCGTTATCAAGATCGGCGTAGGCAACTCCATTAGAAAACCCTTCCTGATTCAATCCCCAATCTTCTGAAACATCCTCAAACTTGACACCCAAATTTTTAAAGGCTACATTCCTTGCTTTTCCATGAGGAATAGAGGAAATAAGGTCCAAAGAACTAAGCTCTTTTTGATTCGTATTGGAAGTATAATTTATAAAGTCTAAATCATTGGGTCTGTGGGGAATTCCATTGGAAACAAATAAGTCCTTTTTTCCGTCCAAATCAAAGTCAGCAAACAACGCAGACCAACTCCAATCTGTACTTGTTACACCGCTGTATTCACCGATTTCACTAAAACTGGTAATCGTATCATACAAATTACCATTATTTAACTGAAGCATATTTCTGGGGTATTGAAAGTGATACCCGTAGTTAAGTTTTAATTGATAGATATCATAGGGATCAACAGATACCAACGTTTTAAGAATTTTTTCATCATTAGGTTTCATATCCAAGGTAATTACATCCTGCCAACCATCATTATTGAAGTCACCAATATCATTTCCCATTGCAAAAGTGGAGTTATGGCCCATGGAAAGGGTATTGGCCTCTATAAATGTTCCATCACCCTGATTGTAGTACAAATAATCATTTTCATGAAAGTCATTTGATATATATATATCCGAATAGCCGTCATTGTTAATGTCTGAAATCCCCACAGCCAAACCATAGCCCATAGAGCCTCCAAAAATTCCTGCTTCATCGCTCACATCAACAAATTCACCCTCTCTATTTTGATATAAACGATCGCCCGTCATTGTGTCCCTAACCTTTCTAAGTGCTGCATTCTTATAAGAATCAGGCGTGTGAACAGCAAGATTAAGCAGGTACATATCCAAATCTCCATCATTATCATAGTCAAGAAATGCAGCATGCTGGGCATAACTATTAGCCTGTAATCCGTAGACAGCAGCACTTTCGGTAAAGGTTCCATTTTGATTGTTGATGTAGAGTTTATTATTTCCGGTAAGCCCTTTATAGCCATATATCTGACATACATAAATATCTAGCCAACCATCATTATTGACATCTACCATAACCGTTCCTGTAGTCCAATTTTGATTTCCAGATTTTCCACCTACTCCTGCTTTTTCTGTAATTTCTTCAAATTTAAAATTTCCTTTGTTAAGGTATAATCGATTTATCTGCTGATTTGCAGTTAAATATATATCGGGAAGTCCGTCATTATTTATGTCACCAATTGAAACCCCACCTCCGTTATACATATACAGGTATTCCAGAATATTAAACTCTTTTGTTTCAACAATATCATTCCTAAACGAAATTCCTGTTTGGTTTGGAGTGCGCATTTTGAATAACTTTGTGTTATCCAAATTACCATCACAAGACAATTGAAATACTAATCCAATTGCTAGAAAAGCTATTTTTATTATGTAATGAACTCTTTTCATATCATCGACTCTCTACTTAAAATTTAAAAAACTGCATCGCCCTATTGTTTCTGGCTACCAATAGTATTTTTTGCCCGACAATTTCGATTAATTGAAAATCCCTTATTTCGCCCTCCAAGAACAATCCGCTTTCCTTTGTAGGTATAACTTTAAACTTGCCTTTCCCAAGACCTTTTAAAACTGTTCCGTGGCTTGCATCATACCTACCAACCTCTGGTTTTACGTTGTATAAATTTCCACCCAACACCATATCTTTGAGTCCATCATTGTCTATATCCTCAATCAAAAGAGCATATACGGGTGAAAGTTGAGCCTCATTGGGCAAAGCCTCTATTTTAAACGCCCCATTGCCCATGTTCCATAAAATCACACTTTCAAGCATTGTAACTTCCTCAATAAGAGCATCTTCCAGCTCTTCTTTTGTGAAAATGTCGTCAATAGTCTGGCCTTTGTACGATTCATATTTTAAATACTTCTTTTTAAGGCTCGGCAATTGCATAACCAAATCATGCCTTAAGACTAAAGGGTATGATTTGTCCCCATTATAACTTGATATAATCTGTTCTACAGATCCATTTTGATCAAAATCATTAGTGTAACGGGTTAATGGTTTTTCTAAACTGGCCCTAAATCGAGAATTCAATCCATGATTTCCCGCCACGTAGTCCATATCACCATCACCATCTAAATCCGCCGCTTCGATGCGGTTCCACCACCCATGCGTATCAGTAAGGCCCACGTTCGATGTCACTTCTTTGAACATACCATTAGCATTATTGAATACCCTAATTGCCATCCATTCTCCTACAATAATCAAATCATCATCCCCATCGGAATCATAATCACTCCAAACGGCATCGGTTATCATGCCTATATTCATTAGCTCTGGAGCTATGGTCCCAGTACTATTGGTGAAATTTCCATTACCGTCATTTTTCAGGATATACCCATTTTGAGGAACACCTAACTCGCCAGATTTTAAACGGATGCCTACAAAAAGATCTAGATGTCCATCCGAATCAATATCGGCACTAATAACTGTTGAGGAACTTTCAGGAGTGCCGCCCGGCAAGAGCTGACCCGATTTGGAGAAATTTCCAAAACCATCATTTAAATAGAGTCGGTCTACTAAAGCAAAAGCTCCTGAGGAAAACTCATTACCACCGCTGGTAACATATAAATCCTGATCCCCGTCCCCATCTGCATCAAAAAATAAACATTGTAAATCTTCACTTCCTTTATCTTTTTCTAATAGACTTTCATTAGTACTTTTAAAGCTTCCTTCATGAGTTTGAATAAAAAGCGCTCCCGGACTATCTTTTGCGCCTCCAATATAAAAATCTTCCAAACCATCACCATTTACATCAGTGATGCTCATTCTTGGTCCCTCTGTAGATTTCATATGATAGAGGAGTCTATCCCGATCGAAATCGCTGTATACATTTTCTTTATGAGCGTACCCAATACCTTGTAATTGAGACACTTCATTAAAAATTCTATTTACTGTATTATTTTTGCACCCCGTGGGTGCGGTGGTGGCTTCGATTTCTCGAAGTACAAGAGTCTGATTAGCTGCCACATCGGTAAGAATGGTTTGCTTGCCGTAATACCAGTCAACAATTAAGCTGTCAATAATCTCCAAACCTCCTAATCCGAAATTAAGCCTATTGTCTACTGAAGATTGAAATCCACGGTTGGGACTCTGTTCTTGATAAAATAACTTACCTTCATCCTTAAGGGTCACTTTGGCTCCTATAGCAGTTGTATTGCCATCATTTCCCTTCAGAACTACTTTTAAAAAATTATTCTTACTACTTGCTATATCGGTTTGATTCTGGTAAACAAAAAGAGGCATATTGACATTATTTACCACCAAATCAAGGTCGCCATCGTTATCAAGATCACCATATGCGGCCCCATTGGAATGACTTGGAGTGTCAAGACCCCATTCTTTGGTCTTATCATTAAAGATTAAATCAGGGGTCCCCGAGTACACGTAATTTGGAATTCTATTGGTGGGGATAATATCAATTAATTGCTTAAAATCTACTCCTCTGTCTCTTGTGACTGCACGTACAACTTCTTCATTGGCCACATAATTCAGATAATCTTGATTTAAAATATCTTGGGCAATTCCATTGGTAATATATATATCCTTAAATCCATCATTGTCCAAATCGGTTAATAAGGCACCCCAACTCCAATCGGTAGCCTCCACCTTCGCCAACCTGCCTACTTCACTAAACGTAACCCCCTTATCGGGAATAGGGCCATTGTGTATGTGTAGCATATTACGGGTAAACTGATGATAATACCCGTTCTCTAAATTGTATTGGTATTTGTCCCAATTCTCAAAAGTCATTGTGGTTTTGAACCGCTCGTCTCCTTCCGGAAGCATTTCTGTAACAAACACGTCTGGATAGCCATCACCTGAAATATCAGCAATGTCAGATCCCATGGAAGCTACACTTATCGAACGCATCTGCTTTTCCAATTCCTCACGAAAAGTACCATCCCCGTTATTCATATAAATATAATCACGTTCAAAAAAATCATTGGATATATACAAATCCATCCATCCATCCTTATCCAAATCACTCACAGAAACACCAAGACCAAAACCTATAACACTGCCATAAATACCTGCCTGTTCACTTACATCAATGAACCGGCCTCCATCATTACGTAATAACTTATCTCCTCCAAGCTTATCTCTAATCGGTCGTTCATTTTTTCTTAAGTTAAAACTACCTATTGATTGATACGAGTTATTTAAAAGATACACATCCAAATCACCATCTTTGTCATAATCAAAAAAGGCTGCATGCGTAGAGAACCCACGATTTGCAAGTCCCATTTCTTCTGCCTTTTCACTAAAAGTACCATCACCATTATTAATAAAAAATTCATTTTGTTTATTGTCCCCTTTAACATCACCTGAGTTGCACACATAAATATCCAACCAACTATCTCCATTGATATCTACCATAGACACTCCGGTAGACCAAGCTCTCTTTCCTGCAATTTGTGCCTGATTTGTGATATCGTCAAACACAAAATCACCCTTATTAAGGTAGAGCTTATTTGGCACCATATTGCCCGTTAGATATATATCTAAAAGGCCGTCATTGTTTATGTCTCCCAAACCAACTCCCCCCCCGTTATAAAAATTTCTATATTTATAAATATTGAACTCGTTGGTCGATGTCAAAGTATTCTGAAAATCAATGTGGGTCTGGTCTGGTCCCAAAGCAATAAACAAGGGTTCCTTTTCATTTTTTTCGGAAAAAGTACATGAGGATATTATGGAGAAAGCCAAAGTCAACAATACTAATATTTGACATCTCAAATAGACAATGTTACAACTTCTAATTTCCTTATACTTTATCATGTTTTTATATTCAAAAATATCATTCCTTTATACTATCCTTACCATTACTTAAGTCTTCAAATTCTATTTCTAATTCTTGCCCTTCAAAAGTTGGCTTAAGAAGTATTTTTCGATTACCGTCAATCTTTACATACATGAATTTTAATAATTTATTTTCATGTGGAATACTAAAAAATCTGTTGCCGCCGTATCCCTCTTCAAAATAGGTAATAGCTTGATTAACCAGAATTTCTATTTTATGTTTTTCCTCGTAATAGGAAAATTTTTTATATTTCAAAGAGGCATTTACCTTTCTTATAGGGCTTTTCCCTATTAAAACTGGAAAAAAGTTTAAATATACTGGGGTGCCGAACCCATTAGAAATCTCCAATCTGACATTTGTGCCACTTGGATTTGGCATAAATATTTTTTTTTGGTTCATTCCTGTACAATACCTTTGAAATTCTTCGCCGGTCATACCAAAATGCACACCATAAATTAAACTATCCTGCCGAATGTTTTTTTCCAATTCTTTCGTAACATACTCATCCAATGTGATTTTTCTGGAACAAGAAGAGAAAAACACTATTGATAATAGTGTACCTAAAAACAAAAATATTTTAAAAATTTTAATGGGTTTTGACTTCATATAATCTCAATTTATCGTTATTCACTGCTATTAAAAGATACTTTTTTCCCTTAATAGATATTGATTTAATATCCCTTATCTGTCCCTGAATATTAATTCCTGATTCCAAGCTGTTTAATGTTTCAAATTCCCTGTTTCCAACTGACATCAAAACAGTTCCAAAATTTGCTGCATAAATACCTGTCTGAGGTTTAGCATTAAACTGATTACCCCCTAGTAATAAATCTACTAGGCCATCATTGTCAAAATCATCCGCATAAATAGAGTAAACTGGAGCAAGTTGAGCAGATAGAGGTAATGGCTTTAAATCAAATACGCCGTTATTATTCCACAACACTACGGTCCGATTTTCATAAACATTGTAAAGAAGGGCGTTTTGTAGTTCTTCTTTTGAAAATATATCTTCTACCGTTTGCTCCTTATAATCTTCATGTTTCAAATACTTTTTAAGCAAATAGGGCATTTGAGCTGTTATTCCTTTTTTCATGGCAAAAGGATATGCCTTATCTTCCATATATCTAGTTATGACCTGTTCAATACTTCCATTTTGATCAAAATCATTTACATACATTTGAACAGGTCTAGAAGGTGAAGCCTTAAAAAATGTATTTTGACCTATATTTCCAATGACAAGATCATCCCAACCATTTCCATCTAAATCCTTTTTTTGAATTGAATTCCAAAAGCCATGGGTATTCTCCAAGCCAACTTCTGCGGTAACTTCTGCGAATTTCCCCTGATTGTTTCTAAAGACACGTATAGGCATATATTCGCCGACTAGCACCAAATCTTCGTCCATATCATTATCATAGTCAATCCAGACAGCATCTGTCACCATACCACTGTCCAATAACTCCTTTGCATACTGTTCTGTAACATCACGAAAAACACCACTGCCCTCATTCCTCATCAATTTACTGGAGACCGGTAACCCGTACTTCAAAGGAACTACCCTGCCCCCAAAAAACAAATCCTGATATCCATCCCCATCAAAATCGGAATGGACAATCACAGAAGTGCTGGATAGACTTCCGCTAAAAAAGGTTTGAGGTGAACGGGAAAAATTCCCCGAGCCATCATTCAAATACAGTCTATCTGTAAGAGCGTAGGCGCTCGCAGAAAATTCATATCCTCCGCTGCTTACCATCAAATCCAGATCATTATCATTATCGACATCCACAAAAATGCTTCTGATATCTTCCGACGACCCTTCCTGCTTAAAAACAGTACTATTGGTAGATTTAAATCCCTGATTAGTTTGCACATACAAGGTGCCAGGTTGATTTTTTGATCCCCCAATATAAAAGTCATCTTTTCTATCTCCATTGATATCGCCAACAGCTATTTTGGGACCCTCATTGGAAATCATTTGGTAGAGCAGTCTATCTTTATCAAAATCTACAAAATCGTTTTCCTGATGCGCATGATGTATGTTGAATACATCTGTGGCTTCTGAAAAAAGGGGTTTATGTGCTTGAATCTCATCAACAAGTGATGGGTTATGGACTTCCTGCTGTTTGAAAGTTAAAAAGGTATCAACAGGGATATTTCTTTCCAGCAAGCGACTCCCATCAGGCCATATTAACTCTAAAGAATCTATTTTGGTGTTAGTCCCCAAACCAAAATTCATACGCTCATCAACTACCGACATGACCCCTCTCATAGGAAAGAGTTCCTGATAATAATGGTTACCATTAACACTAAGAGTGGCTTTTGCACCAATGGCGGTATTACCTTGTTTATTCTTTACATGAAGTGTGACAAAATGATTGTCTTTATTTTTTGCGGTATTTTTATAAATAAATGGAGACCCATTAATATTACTTACCACCAAATCCAAATCCCCGTCATTATCAATATCGCCGTAAGCTGCACCACTTGAAAAACCATCCTGGTCTATACCCCATTGGGAAGCAACATTGCCAAAGATTAAATTATTATCCTGCTTAAACATAAAATTGGCTATAGGTTCTGATGGTATCAGATCTATTAATTCTTTAATAACTACCCCTTTTTCCTTTAAAATACTGCTAATTCTGGATGGATTTGCATAGAAGTCGATATAATCCTGATCTAATAAATCCTTCACAATTCCATTAGTGACAAATATCTCTTTGGTACCATCTAAATCAAAATCTACTATTTGAACTCCCCAACTCCAATCCGTTGCCGCTACTCCTGAATATCTTGAAATTTCGCTGAAAGAAATATTCCCATGTTCATTTACGGGACCGTTATTCAGCTGTAGCGTATTTCTAGGAAATTGCCTGTGATAACCATTTTTGACTTTTAATGAGTATTTATCCCATGTATCGAACAGGGTCTTGGTCTTTAATCTTGACTCATTGGCCGGAAGCATTTCAGTAACAAATATCTCCGGATAACCATCATTATTCAAATCGGCGATATCTACACCCATGGATCCCAAACTAAGTTCAGAGGTAAAACTATCTATAGATTCTGTAAACGTTCCATCCTTGTTATTCAAATAGAAATAATCTTTCTCAAAAAAATCGTTGGCTACATAGATATCGGGCCATCCGTCAAGGTTTACATCACCAACGGCAATACCCAAACCAAACCCTATTTCACTACTGTATATTCCGGCTTCATCGGTAACATCAATAAAAAAATTATCATCATTTCTAAACAATTTATCCCCTCCACCAGGATCTTTTAAATTACGAATTCCATTTTTGGCATCCATTATCAAATCTGTAGGATTAATTGAATTATTAGATATATACATATCTAAGTCGCCGTCCTTGTCATAATCAAAAAAAACAGCATGAATGGAAAAAGCAAGAACATCAATTCCATACGCCGCAGCAGATTCCTTAAATAAAGGTACCCCGTTCGCATCGGTGCCCATATTTATAAACAGTTCATTTCGTCTATTTAAATCATTTGGATTTCCGCTTTTACAAATATAAATATCCAGCCAGCCATCTTGATTTATGTCAACTATACTTACTCCAGTAGACCAGGCATTCGGACTTCCCACACCTGCTATTTGAGTAACATCCTTAAAATTAAAAGCACCGTCACCAAGATACATAGCGTTGTCTTCCATATTACCGCAAAAAAACAAATCCAGAAAGCCGTCATTATTTAAATCGGCCAATGCCGTTCCTGCTCCATTATAAAAACCTCGGTATAGATAGATATTGAATTCTTCCGTGTACAAAAGGTTGTTTTCAAAACGAACCCCTAAAGACTTAGCATCTAGATTAACAAATAATGCTCCGGCCTCCGTCATATAGTTATCCTTACAAGAAAAAACTAAAAGCAGGGTAAAGCAAAGCAAACTATACTTTATATCAATCATAAATTCTATTCTACAGCATTATATTTAAAGTATATTGTATTCTTCACCTCAAAACATCCTCCTCAATAGCCAGTGTCTTATCCAAATAGAAACCTTACGTATATAATTTTAAAACAGAAGGAGGGTTTAAATGAAATACTAAAATAGTCCACTTAAACCCTCCCAACTAAACTAACTAAACAAACTAATATCCAGGGTTCTGCTGCAAATTAGAATTGGCTTGAAGTTGGCTTTGAGGTAAAGGGTAAATCCTCCTAAACTCTTCTTTATTTCCATCCCTAAGAAACCAATTGTCTTCCCAATGACCAAATCTTATGGTAATTTCTCTGGCATGGTTTTCCATTGCTAATTCTTTTTTAGCTTCCCAGTAAATATCATCTTCCAAAAGAGTGATTAACGGATCTACATCGGCTCTCTCCCTTACAAGGTTTACTAGCATCAATGCTTCACTATTCCCATTGTCAAGGCGCCAAAGGGCCTCTGCTCGCATTAGCATTACACCAGCATATCTATAAATTGGGAAATCAGTGCTGATGTCAAATGCCTCCCCTATCTGATACTCGTACTTGCCATATCTGGCTCCATTTCTGTATAAATAGCGCCCACCTACTTCCTGATAATCTGGGGTTATCAATATATTACAGCCTTCTTCAAGTTGTGCCTGTAAAGAAGGGTCTGTTCCGTAGTTATCCCAGTCTTCTATACAATTGGTCAATTTTAATTCTTCGCTTGGATTAGTATAGAAAAATCCTAGTTCATCAGAATATGAGGGTCCCGCGGCTACAGTATACTGTTGTCCAACAATGAACATTCCTTTCCGCTTATCATTATCTTCAAATGAATTATAAAAATCCTCCTGTATACTAAATCCGCCCCAAGGTGTTGGAGAAAAATCGAATGTTCCAGCAGCCGACTGATGTAATGACGACATTTTTACCCCAAAACCTCCTGCAATATTTCTTTCATAGGGTACCACAAATATATTTTCTCTTGAACCTTCATTTTTAGTTTTAAAATTTGCGAAGTAGCCCGATTCCAAATCATATGCACCACTATTGATTACAACATTTGCTGCATCGGATGCTTCCTCCCAATGGGGAAGGCCGGTTATCCGCTCTGCATTTAAATATAATTGTGTTAAAATGGTATAACCCACCCACTTATTTACTTTGGCATAGGTGTTATTTTTGTCTTCACTCAATTGATTAATTGAGGCCAAAAGTTCGGCCTCAATAAAATCAAAAGCTACTTGAGGTTCAACCTGTGATGGAGAAGGATTAGCTTCAGCAAAACTCGTTTCAATAGGAATATTGCCAAAATTACTCAGTAAAATATAAAAATAAAATGCCCTAAGTGTTCTTAACTCGTAAACTACAGGAGATTCAGGTCCAACACTTTCTGTGAAAATTTCAATCAAGCGGTTACACGCACTTATGCCTCCTGATGACAAATTCCAGGGACCATCTACAAAATCATTCTGGTTAAAATCATGTTCTATGAGCCTTGGCCACAATCCGCCATCATCCCAACCATTATTAGAACGAACAGGAACCGTTGACTGGTCTGTAGGAAGGTCAGATAGCTCATGAAGACCCCAATACCCGTATAAAGGAGTATAAGCCGCTGATGCTGCAGATGCTATTTGTAGGTCATTTTGAAAAAATTCATCTGGCGTAATTTCCGAAAACACCTCTGCCTCTACATCACAGGATTGGATTAGTGAAAAACCAAGTAAAATAAAGACCCAAACAAAAATTATATTATATTTTCTCATAACAAGTAAGTTTATAGTTTAAAGTTTACACCTAAAAGTAGCGTGCGTGTGGGAAAATAGGTAACCCTACGATCAATACCGGGAACTAAAATATCCCCTCCGAACGCAGCACCAGTATTTCCTTCAGTAATGGGTCCAGGGTCAGAAAAACGTACTTCAGGATCAGACCCTGTATACTTTGTAATCGTAAATAGGTTGTTTCCAGATATATAAAACCTAATATCTTTCAGAACATTGTTATCCGGCATTTTTAAAGTGTACCCAAGCGTAGCATTATCCAATCGTAGAAAATCTGCCTTTTCAACATAACCAGAGTGATAGGCATCCTGTTCCAAATCATTTGGATTAAAATTTTCAGTTATTACAATATTTTGTCTTCCTGCTACACCAGGATGCTCCCAATACGCTCGAGGAATATTAACCAAAGAATGACCAAATGCCCCACGTAACAAGAAATTTAAATCAAAATCCTTGTACCGAAAACTATTGTTTATTCCCAAAGTAAAATCCGGCAATCCATTCCCGACAACGACCCCATCCCTATCTAAATTTCTTTCAGTGGTAGGGTTTCCATTTTCATCCAGAACTAGAGTAAGACCCTCGTCATTATAACCAGCAAAAACAGCTGCGCGAATCTGGCCAATAGGTTCTCCTTCTGCCACTCGTACTACTAATGTGTTGTTTAATCCTGGAGCTCCTAAGTTGCCTCTAAATTGCACTGAATTCTCCGTATTATTTAATTTCACTAATACAGATTCGAATGTAGAAATATTACCTCCAAAATCCCATTGAAAATTCTCATTTTTCACAACAGAGTAATTGATTTGAGCTTCGAATCCTTTTGTTTCCAATTCTCCAAGGTTCAACAAAGTTTGGTTAAAAAGATTTGGTGGACTTGGAACGGGTACAACGTTTAACAAATCTGAAGTATTCCTTATAAAATAATCAATAGAACCGGAAAGCCGAGAATCAAAAAAGGCAAAATCCAGACCAATATTAAGTTCTGCTTTTTCTTCCCACTTTAAATCAGGATTAGGGTTTGAAACAGGAGCAATAGACGGAATAAATTCTCCATTAACAAAACCGGAACCCACCCTTCCTAATCGCTCGAGAAATGAATATCGTTGACCCGGTTCATTCCCGGTAACACCATATCCAACACGGAACTTTAATTGATTTACTTTTGGCAATTCAAACATGGATGCTAAATTAAATCCACCACTAACTGCCCAAAAAGTACCCCACCTATTATTAGCCCCAAATCTGGAAGAAGCCTCTCTCCGTATGCTAGTTGACAAAAATGTATTATTATTGAAATTCAGGTTAAGTCTACCAAAATAAGCTTCCAAATTAGCTTCTTCCCGGAAGGAAGAAAGACCTGCTTGGTTATTTAGAATCCCCAAACCGAGTCCCAAATTATCAAAACCTACGCCGTTTGTAATGAAATCAGTATTAAAGGCAGAAAAACCTTCAAAGCCAAAAGACTGAGATGAGTACCCTCCGAGTACATTATATTTAATATTATTCCATTCCCCATTATAGGTAGTTGTAAATTCAAAAAGTCCAGAGGTATTTGCGGCATTGGTACGACTGGCGCTTCCACCTAAACCAATTCCTCCCAAAAGAGCATCATTTGCGAGAAATACCCCGCTATTTGTGTTATCTACTTGCGAGGAATAATTTATCCCCAATTTCAAACCCTTAAGCACCTCCCATTCAGCACTAAAATTAGCCAAAAAATTATAGTCTTTAGCAAGGTTTGAATTTTGAGCGTTTGTGGCAACTGGATTGAAAACATCCTGCACCCCCGTTTCAAAATAGCCTCCATATAAATTTGGACTTCTTCCTAATTCTCCTGCCGATCTATTCTCAAAAACAGGAGCAGTAGGATTAAAAGTAAGCGCATATCGTAACGATTGCGCAAAACCAATATTGGATTCTCGATTCGTAATCGAAGCAATACCGGTAAGTTTTAATTTATCATTTAGTAAGCGCTGTGTAACATTTATTCTAGCATTTGTTTGTTTAAATCCTGTACCATCAATAACTCCATCAACATCTCTGTAATTTAAAGAGGCTCTGTAACTAAGACCTCCCGGCGCAGAATTAGTAAATGCAAAATTGTGAACAGTACTTATGGCATCCCGAGACGCTTCATCTATCCAGTTGGTATCGGAGCCGTAATCTATACCGCCGTATTGCAAAAACTCATCGCGAGAAGCTACGCTGATAGTATTGGAAATACTTTCTACCGCGGCATACCCTGAATATTCGAAAGATGGAATACTTTCACCAGTTCCGGATTTCGTCGTTACGATAATCACACCAGTACTACCCCTAGTACCATAAATAGCACCAGCAGCGGCATCCTTTAACACATCTATACTTTGAATATCATTGGGGTCAATGTTGTTAAGAGAACCGCCAATAACCCCATCTATAATTACCAAGGGTTCAGAATTTGCTCCGAAAGTAGAAAGCCCGCGTAATCGTACTGAAAATGGTTGATTAGGATTTCCTCCTGCCTTCGCAATAGTTAAACCGGCAACCTTTCCTTGTAAAAGCTGTTGCGGATCATTTATAAAGCCCTTATTAAAATCCTCAACAGATACACGGGTAATAGAACTTGTGATTTCTTCTTTAGATTGGGTCCCATAACCTACCACCACAACTTCATCCAATTGAGATACATCTTCCTCCAGAGTAACATTAATTGTTCTCTGTGTGCCTATTACAACTTCCTTTTTAAGAAAGCCAATATAGGAATATACCAAAACGCTTGAAGGAGAGGCGTTGATTGTGAAGTTGCCATCAAAATCCGTAGCCACTCCAGTGGAGGTTCCTTTAATCACGACGCTAACCCCGGGTATAGGTTGTCCCTGAGAATCACTTACGGCACCTGTAACCGATACGTTCTGCCCAAATGCATTTATAGCACCTAAACACGTAAGAGCCAATAGAATAACTTTCTTGGAAGACCAACAAAAAGAAATTTTCAATAAATTCTTCATAAATAAATAGTTTTGATTAGTTAGTCAATTGATTTTAAATGTATGAATAATAAATGTTGTTTATACATTTATTAAACGAATGTAATTAATTTTTACGGAATATCAATTTTTATATTAAAAAAATTGATATTCCGTAAAATAAAGTGTTAAATACTAATAAACGCTTAATAAACAAGTCTACAATAGAGTTCAGGATTATATCATAGGAAAGCCAACAAAATTGAACTTAGAACCCTAAATAAGTGATGATCTTGGTTTAGATTTATACTGTAAGCCTATGAATAATTATTCATAATTAGATTTACTCATGGAACTAACTGTTCAGATAATAAGAAACTTACTAAAAAAAACTAAAACTTATAATAATTCTATATTTGCAAAAAAATCATGCTTAAAATTGCTAATCACCCATAAATTTTAACACCTACAACAAAACTGATAAAGATTTACTTGCAGTTGACTCTATCATTTTTAGATTTGATAATGGGGACCTGAAAGTCTTACTAGTTTAAAGAAGCTAATAGTATTAGTGGCTGCAATTTATAATAATCTAGAAATCAAATATTACTAAATTGGATATCAATACTTTAAAACCCCATCTTGGATTTAAATTACTCGATTTTTTTTACGTAGGAATCATGGTATACTTTACCCCATTGATTTCCAGTTCTCTCCAAAGCCAAAATTTCTTTATCCTTTAAACGAACCACTAGGTATTCCCCTTTACCCGTCTCGTATTGCGTTGTGCCTACACACCATACCGGTATGTTTCGCTATTTATAATAATCAAACCCATAAGTATGGCCGTGAAAAATTGCGGTAATATTATATTCTTCTATCACTTCGTAGAAGGCCTCTTGTTCTCGAAGCGACCACCATTTATTTCCCCAGTCATCAAAACCATAATGAAAGAATAGAATAACAGGACGGCCACTAGTTCCAACAGATTTCTCTAAATCCTCTTCTAAAAAGTCTAAACTATTTGAGGGCTCACGAAAACCATCCTCAAAATAATGACACCACTCACAAGATGAATCCCAATCATTTCCAGGATAACTATTTAAATTAACAAAATGGAATCCGTTCAAATCCCATGAATAATGCAGGCTGTCAGCAGATATTCGGGTAAGGCCATCTCGTTTCATGTTTCTAAACTTAATTCCTTCTCTTACCGGACTTCTTTTGGATTCCTTAATTGGTCCATCATGGTTGCCAAAACCCTCATAAACCGGAATAGCAAAATTACCTATACCATTTATTCCATACATAGATTCAAAGTCCTTCCATTGGTTCAGTTTTCCGCTATCGGTAAGATCCCCGGTAAACACAACGAATTCTGGTTTAATAATATCTTTAACAAAGGAATCTGGAAATTGTGCGCCTATTATAGAAGCCATATCCTTAGCAGTAGCTCTATTTCGAACAACAGTGCTATCACTATGGCCAAAATGAAGGTCTGAGCCCACAATAAATGTAAGTCCTTGCTCTATTTTTTTTTATCTGGAGATTTTGGTATTCTACAACCAATACACAAAACTAGTAAGAGTGAGATTCCTAATAAAGATAATAAAGTTTGTTTGCTAGTCGATAAAACCGATTGTCGTTTTGACTCTAATAATTGCTTCATTTAATCCTGATTTAGATTTCATTTCAATCCTTCCCGAGTAAGGTTCACTTTAAAATCACAATGAATTTTAAGTCTCTATGTGACCGTTTTTGGATGCCAATAGGATGTCTTCCGCTTTACTTTAATTATCTTAGAATTTATATCAATTAGTAAAATAACAACCGATAAGCAATTCTATATTATCCCACATTAGAATATTTCTTCTTAAAATTGTTAAATAATGGTCACTTGACAATTAAATTTTTCCAAACCTAAATACTGCAATACGATCTATTAATTAAACATTTTTAATCCTAAACTGAAGTAAAACTCTAATGAAAAGAGTTTCTCGCGTCACGGCTTAGAATACATTTCATTTTTCCAACAGGGAACAGCCAAAGAAGTTTCTAACAGGAAAACGGATTTTTCACTTCTTAAATATCTTTTAAAAGTTGGAGTGTTAATTTATTCGATTTTTAGTATCCCAAATCATTACTTCTGACAATCCCGTAAATGCAGGTAAACTATGTTCAAAAACTATTCTTATTTTATCCGTCATAACCGGCTTAATTAGAACTGTGTTAACCGCCATTCCGGTTGGAGTCTTAGGGTTTATAGAGTCAATCTCAGTT
This sequence comes from Maribacter sp. ACAM166, assembly GCF_005771495.1. Taxonomy (GTDB): domain Bacteria; phylum Bacteroidota; class Bacteroidia; order Flavobacteriales; family Flavobacteriaceae; genus Maribacter. Next base: position 21,283 of record NZ_VAUW01000033.1, on the reverse strand, counting down.
TTCACCCATTTACCATTTAACCAATATTCAATTTCGTATGATTTGGGAGTTTTTATACCGCGACCATCGTCATATAAATATAAGTCTAACTTGTCTATATTCATTTTCGTGCCAAAATCTATTACTACCCAATCTTCATTATTGGGTGAGTTATATGTTGTCCAACGATTGTTGGAACGGGTGACTAATTCACATTTCATATCGTTGAGTTCTGCGAGTTGATCGTACTCAGACGTATAGGATGCCGATAATTTAGGGTACTCTGCACCATCCTCATTATAAGCGAGATTGGGCGATTTGGACGTAGCTTTCTTGAGCGGCAAATCTTCATTTCCCCAAGCTTCAATTTCAGTGATTCCCACATAGGCGTTTGGTTTAGACTGCATGCCAACTTTTATTTTCGTAGTAGTCAACGAACTGAACTCAATTACATTTTGGCGGTTTCCATTTGGGAAGTTAAAGTTTCGTTTTTGATTTGGTATTTCCTTCCATTGGCCATTCTCCCAATAATTTACGACATAATCCATCGGTGGTTCAACGCCACTACCATCATTTAGAAAGTACAACGATACTTTATTAATAGTTCTTTCTATACCAAAATCAAGTTGTAAAGACACTTCTTCGCTCGTATCCCCCTCATTTGTCCATCTATTTCCGGGGGTTTTATGATACCAATAATTACCATCCTGTGCGTAAAATTCTGGATATTTTGGATTCGCAAACGATGCGGTTAATCGCGGAAAATAGTCAGTACTGTTATTAACGGCAAAATTATGTTCATTTACAATATCTTCGTCTGGAGGAGAAGATGGGATTTTTATTTCCCTATGACCTATCACTTCAGTTGAATCAATTTTATCGCCATTCAAAAAAATCATTAAACCCTTTCCTTTATTGTATTTCTCTCCATCCTCATCCCATAAAATGGAAAGTTTATGACCGTGATAGTTTACATCGTCAAGGGCAAAGTAATTCCAGTTATCAGGAATAAGAGGATTTATTTCTATAAAGTCATCTGATCTAGGACGCAGTCCAACTAAACCAGTAATTATTAAATTTATATATTGTGAATGAAAATAATGTTCGCTATGGTAATAGTGGTTTGAACCGTCCCAAGAACCCGTAAATGGGTTTGCACTTTCTGCAATGTATGGGCGGCCATTCAGCTGCTGAGTCTTACTGTAGGTTCTAAGTACTTTCAAATAATCTTGTTTATTTATAAAATCCTGCTCATAATTATTAAGAACATTGGCCATTGCTTCTAATGTTTGAGAAGTGGCAAAGGGCCATGACTTACCGCTCCAGACACAGCAATTTTTGGTAATGTGAAATAGAGGGTCGCCTTGTTCGGTTGTTGTGGGACCATATTCTGACCAAAAATAATTTTCATCCATTAAATATTGCCAAGCAATATTGTGATTTTCATCAGGAATATTGAATTGCCAAGGAACGTATCCCATAAGTTCCCTTCCGTGTAAACTTCCCTTATAAAGTCCTGTTTCATATGTTAAGGAATATTTTTTAATACTATCCTTGGCACTTGGCTGCCACTCATGAAAAGTGCCAGCCTTTACAAGGCCTGCTTCTTTATCCACCGACCATTGATGGAAGAAAAAGTTTCTTTTTGTATCCCATAACTCTTCTTTAATCCGTTTTTTTAGATGTTCAGCATTTTGCTGATATCCCTCGGCCTCGGTCTTATAACCTAGTAATTCTGATGCTTTTGATAATGCAACTAAGTCCCCATATAGATAACTGTTTAGTGTTGGACGATAACCTTCTGCACCAGCAAACCAATTTTCAGTTTGACGTCCGTTAATATTGCTTTCCATGCCGTCATGCATCCCATCCCATTTAAACATTTCATGTTCGCTATCGTATCGATCTGTAATCCAACCTTCGTATTGTTGTTTCATATGGGGATACACCATTTCAATAAACTCTTTGTCCTGCCAAACTTTGTAAACATCCCACATTGAATCTCCATACCAATTACTATAACTTCTAGGCTCAGCTCCTGGAACATTAAACCAATAATTGGAAAAATCATGGACTACTCTACGATTCTTCAACCACCGCACTTCCGAAAACTGAAAACCGAGCGGACAACTTATAGCACCAAACGTACCAGACCAGCCAGGACGATCCATAAATTCTGTAAACGTATACCCAGCTTCTGGTGAGCCATATATTAAATGTTTTGTAAGTACCTCCCATCGGTAGTAATAGGTTGCGTTTAGCAATGTCTCCGGAGAATCAAAAAACGGAATATTTTCCTTATACCATTCCCAATCCATGTTGTCCCACCATGATTGACGATCTAACATCTCTTGCTTATCTAATAAGCTTAAGCTCTTGGTTTTTTCGACTTTCTGCGCAGTCATCGTAAAAGCAAATAGCGCTAAAAACACTACAGCTACGAAATTGTTTTTTTTACCTAACATAACTTTTGAAAATAATTTTAACTCTTTACTCTAACCTTATCCTCTTATTCGAATTGAAAGGTTTTCGCTACTTTTCGAAATTCCTATCTATTCTTTAATTCTAATGTCCTTTATTTTCTTGAAATGAATTAGCATCTTATTCCTTACACCCAGTATGTGAATACCAAATTCTTTGCCGATCTACCAATAATTTAAGACAAATAAATATATAGCCCTATAACTATAATAACTACTGCATAACCAAACGGCTTTAAATATTTCCATGGTGTAATATCTACTTGTTTGGTATACTCCTGAATATAGTCTGTTGCTCTAGGTGAAAATTGACTGACAACAAACATGATTAGTATGGTCAGTACAAATAAAATTCCCATAAGATGTAAGAAACTGATATCTGGTTTGATTACGTATAGTGTGATGAGATAAGTAACTACACTAAATAAAATAGCAATATTAGCAGCTTTTCCAGAAACACGTTTAGAAAAAATCCCCACAATAACGATGGCTAAAATAGGTACACTATGTGTACCATTCAATTCTTGAAGATATGTAAAAATCCCACCTTCAATACCATAAAGTAAAGGGGCTATCCCCAATGAAAATAAAGCTAAAACAGCTCCAAATATTTTACCCGCCTTAACAACTTTTCCTTCCGATGCGTTTTTATTAATATATTCTTTATAGAAATCCAGACCGAACAAGGTTACCGAACTATTTAATGCACTATTGAAAGAACTTAAAATAGCACCGAACAGTACCGCTGCAAAGAATCCAATAAAAGAGACCGGAAGTACTGCTTTGACAACCATAGGATACGCTTCGTCCGCATTTGACAAATCGCCATTAAAAAGATAAAAAGCGATTATACCCGGCAGCACAACAATAAAAGGACCCAATATCTTAATAAATGCTGCTAATAAAAGACCTTTTTGACCTTCCCGTAAATTTTTTGCACCAAGTGCTCTTTGGATGATGGCTTGATTGGTTCCCCAATAGTAAAAATTAACAATTATCATCCCAGTAAAGAGCGTCCAAAATGGTACATCGGACTCTGGTCCACCGATAATGTTAAATTTCTCTGGAAGCGCAGTAGTTAAGGTCTTAAAACCTCTAAAAAAATTACCGTCGCCTATTTTCATTAACCCAAAAATCGGTATTAAAGACCCCCCAATAATTAAACCTATAGCATTAATAGAATCTGAGACAGCAACGGCTTTTAAACCTCCGAAAATGGCATAAATACTACCAAAGACACCAATTGCCCAAACCGTAACCCAAAGTGCCTGCTCAGGACCCATGCCTATCGCCTGAGGAATATCAAACATAGTATTTATAGCTAATGCTCCGGAATACAAAACAGTTGGCAACATAGAAATTGCATATCCTAAAAGAAAAAGTAACGAGACAATAGTTTTTGTCGATTTACCAAACCTTTTTTCTAAAAACTGTGGGATGGTCGCAATACCACTTTTTAGGTATTTAGGCAGTAAAACAAATGCGGTAAAAACCATCGCAATTGCGGCAATCACTTCATACGCCATGATTGGGATTCCATCTCTAAAAGAAACCCCATTCATACCTACAATCTGTTCGGTGGAGAGGTTAGTAAGCAATAGTGAGCCGGCAATCACTGGCCCTGTTAAACTTCTTCCGCCCAAAAAATAACCATCAGAAGATTTTTCATCCGTTTTCCTTGTGGACCACCAAGCTATAATAGCCACTAGTAATGTAAAAGACACAAACGATATCATCCTGTACGAATTAGTTGGTTAAGTTATTTTTAAAATATTTTGTAGTAATCAAGGTTTATGACAGGCTATTTTGCCGTAAATCTAAGCGAAGTTCGTGTTTCGTATTTTTCTCCAGGATTTAAGGTTGTTGACGGAAAGCTAGCTTGGTTTGGAGAATCAGGATAATGTTGAGTTTCTAAACAAAAACCTGTTCTTTGTGCATACGTACCTCCTTGTTTAGTTGGCAACGTATTATCTAAAAAGTTTCCAGAGTAAAACTGTATTCCAGGCTGGTCCGTAAAAATCTCCAACATCCTTCCAGATTCAGGCTCATATGCCGATGCGGCTAACCTAACACCTTCATTCTGGTTGTTCAATACCCAGCAATGGTCATAACCCAACCCTTTTTCTAGCTGATCATTTGCCTCCTCAATCTCTTTTCCAATCGCTTTTGCCTCCCTAAAATCAAAGGGAGTTCCTGTTACGTTTTTTAAGTCACCATTAGGTATTAGCGTGGCATCAACCGGAAGAAATGAATCGGCATAAATGGTAACCTCGTGTTTCAAAATATCGTTTGAAAAATTAGCCGATAAATTAAAGTAAGAATGTTGTGTAAGATTTACCACCGTTTTTATATCAGTAGTCGCTTCGTAAAGAATATCCAAAGTATTGTCATTGCTCAAGGAATAGGTAACAGTTGTATTCAGATTTCCTGGATAACCCTCCTCCATATTCCTACTTAAATAGTTCAATTTTAAAGCAGCCGTCCTATCATTTTGTTCGATAGCAGCATCCCACACTACCTTATCTAAACCTTTCTCACCTCCATGTAAATGGTTTTGTCCATCATTAGTCGATAAACTGTAAGAAGTGCCATCTAAACTAAATTTACCTTTCGCAATTCTATTTCCATATCTGCCAATTATGGCTCCAAAATAGGGGCTGCCGCTGATGTATTGAGAGAGGGAATCGTAACCTAAAATAATATCGTCATAACCATTATTTCTATCTGGAGCCTTTAACGATGTTATAATCCCACCATAAGTGATTATCTTAACCTCCATCCCTTTTTGATTTTTCAAGGTATAGATTTCAACACATTTATTATCCGAAGTTGTGCCATAATCAGCTTTTTGAATTGTAACCATTGTGGTTTTCAAAAGGCTATCCTTTAAACTCCTTTTTTCGTTTTTTTGCTCTTCTTTACATTGAACATGTATTAAAACAAAAATCAAAAAGATAACTGTGTAAATAAAAGAGGTGGATTTATGCATCGTTTTATATTTGAATCGGTTAATTATAATCCATGTTGGTAAAGTTGATAATATGCTTCATTAGCATTCATTCTATCTTTAAAATCGCGTATTCTGGTGTTTTCATCAATTACCAATAATTCAATCCCTGCAATATCTGCAAAATCCTCCATATATTCTGTTGTGATTGCCTGGCTATATACAGTATGATGAGCGCCTCCCGCCAACATCCAAGTCGTAGCTGCGACCTCTAAATTTGGTTTTGGATCCCATAAAACTCGCGCAACGGGTAATTTTGGCAAATCTTCGGTAGGCTTTACCGCTTCTACTTCATTTACGACAAGCCTAAACCTATTGCCTATATCAATCAATGATATATTAACTGAATTTCCTTCCGATGCGGTAAAGACAAGTCTCACAGGATCTTCCTTACCTCCGATTCCTAAGGGATGAACTTCGCAAGTTGCCTTAGAATTCGTGATAGAGGGGCAAATTTCTAGCATATGAGAGCCCAGAACGTATGATTTTTGTGGGGCAAAATGGCACGTGTAATCCTCCATAAATGAAGTGCCTCCTTCTAAACCTATATTCATCACCTTTACTGCTCTTAACATAGCTGCAGTTTTCCAGTCGCCTTCGGCTCCAAAACCATACCCATCTGCCATAAGTCTTTGTACCGCAAGTCCTGGAAGTTGTTTGAGTTCTCCTAAACTTTCAAAAGTAGTTGTAAACGCATTAAATCCTCCTTTTTCCAAAAAGGACCTCAGGCCCAACTCAATCTTTGCGGCATCTATCAAGGAATTTCTCCTGTCCCCATCTTTTTTAAGTGATGGTGTGAGCACATAGACCTCTTCGTACTCCTTTAAAACTTGATCTAATTCATCATCAGTCACGTTGTTTATGTGTTCCTCCACATCGGACATATCATAACCATTGACCGAAAACCCAAAACGTATCTGCGCTTCTACTTTATCACCCTCAGTAACCGCAACTTCGCGCATGTTGTCGCCAATTCGGGCTACTTTCAAATTTTGCAATTCGTTCCATCCTAAGACTACTCGTGACCAAACGCCTAATTTCATTTGAACCCCATCCGTTTGCCAATGGCCGACAACGATTTTTCGCTTTTTTCGCATCCGGGACATTATAAATCCAAATTCTCTATCGCCATGTGCAGATTGGTTTAGATTCATAAAATCCATATCTATTGTTTTCCATGGAATTTCCGCGTTGAATTGGGTGTGAAGGTGGCAAATAGGTTTGTTTAAAATACGTAAGCCTGTAATCCACATTTTAGCTGGTGAAAACGTATGCATCCACGCAATAATTCCAATACAATCTTTACTGCTATTGGCCTCATTACAAATCGTAATGATTTCCTCGGATGACTTTAAGGTAGGTTTACAAACAATTTTTACAGGTAGATGTCTAGATTCACAAAATCCTATGGTAATTTCTTGCGAATTTTTTGCAACCTCCTTTAATATTTCATCACCATATAGATTTTGGCTACCAGTAATGAACCATATTTCCTTTTTTGATTGGTCTGTCATTCTGATTATCGTTTACTGTCCGTAGTAAGCATTCTTACCATGTTTACGTTCATAATGTTTTTTAATTAACGAATCTTTTAATTTCTGAGCATCAGGATTTATTTGTAAAGTAATAAATGCCATTTGAGCAATTACCTCAAGTACTTTACTATTATATACAGCTTTTGTAGCATCCTTTCCCCAAGCAAATGGGCCATGGCTTCCTATCAATATCATTTCTACTTCCGTATGCGATAGTTGTCTATTTTTAAAACACTCCAAGATTTGAGCGCCCGTATTGTGTTCGTAATTCCCTTTTATCAGCACATCTTTCATGGGTGGAGCACAAGGAATGTCCACTGTTAAGTGATCGGCGTGAGTAGTTCCCAAAATAGGAATATCCTTTTGAGCCTGTGCCCAAGCTACAGAATACGTTGCATGCGTATGGGCTATGCCTCCAATAGTTTCCCAGTTTTTATAAAGATAGGAATGTGTTTTAGTATCCGAGGATGGCCTCATTTTACCCTCAATAATAGTATTGTCATAGTCTACTATCACGATGTCTTTAGGCTTTAAATCAGAATAGGCGACTCCACTTGGCTTTATGGCAAAAACAGCATTTTTCCTATCCAATGCACTAACGTTGCCAAAGGTATGCACAACCAATCCTAATGCATTTAATTGCATATTAGCCTCGTAACATTCCCTTTTTAATGACGTGTATTTAGAAGTCATAAAAACTACTTTTTAGAATTGAGTTCAATAAAAGAACACAAAGAATTATATGCTTCTATTTCGGGTAATAGTTGCTCTACCTGTTCCTGTATAGGAACATACTCAGCCTCAAAATCGCTTCCCATTTTTTGAGCAGCGGTAATCACATCGGGATAAACACCTGCAGCTACAGCCGCATAAATAGCGGCACCTAATGCCGGAGTCTGGTCCGATGCGGAAATTTTGATTGGCATATTTAATACATTAGCCAAAGTTTGCATAATAAATGAAGATTTTCTGGCCACACCGCCTATTCCTATTACCTTATCAATTCTGACACCCTCTTCTTCAAGCCTGTCAACAATCTTTTTAGCTCCAAAGCAAATTGCATGAACCAATGCCTTAAAAATATGTGGAGCTTTGCTCCCTAACGATAAATTACTGATTGCACTTTTCAGTTCTTGATTTGCATCAGGCGTTCTTCTACCATTTATCCAATCTAAAGCTATTGGAATACTCTCTGTCAAAGGCAGATTTTCAGCTTCATTACTCAATTTCCGAATAAAGTTATCATCTATTTCTTTTTCTAATTTCATTTTTTGTTGGTCGTCGAGAATATTGGACGACAACACTAAAGTATCTATCGGCCATGACAAGACGTCTTTGAACCATGCCAAAACATCTCCAAATCCAGATTGGCCGGCCTCTAATCCCACTAGACCAGGAATGACCGATCCATTTACTTGCCCACATATACCCGAAATAGGGTTGGAACCGATGACATCTTTTGGGGATACCATAATATCGCACGTTGAAGTACCCATAACCCGCACCAGAGCATGTTCTTCAATTTTGGTCCCAACGGCACCAGCATGCGCATCAAATGTCCCTACGGCTATAATAGTGTCTGTGGTGAGTCCTAACCTTCCTGCCCAATCGGTACTTAAGTTACCTGCGACCTGATCGGAAGTAAAGGTTTGATTATATAATCTATTTCGAAGTTCGGCGAGATATGGATCTAACTGAGCTAAAAATTTCACAGATGGCAATCCATTCCAACTCTCATGCCACATTGCCTTATGGCCTGCTGCGCAACGACTACGCTTAAAGGATTTTAAATCCTTATTTCCAATCAATAGAAACGTCATAAAGTCGCAATGCTCCATCCATGTAAATGCCTGTTTTTTAACATCTATATCTGCACGAATTATGTGTAAGATTTTTGCCCAAAACCATTCTGAAGAATAAACACCTCCTTCATATTTAATAAAATCCGTACCATCCCAATTGGAAACTAATTCGTTGATTTCTTTGGCTTCTTTAATTGCTGTATGGTCTTTCCAAAGGACCATCATCGCATTGGCATTATTTTCAAAACCAACCTCAAAGGCCAAAGGAGTGCCTTTAGCAGTTACCGGAATTGGTGAAGAACCTGTAGTATCTATACAAATTCCTTTAATTGATTTAGGATTGATCTTACTATGAACAACTACTGACTTTATTGTGAGTTCTAGTCCTTCAATATGATCTAAAGGGTGCTGTCGGAATTGATTTATAGATGCATCACAAAATTCTTGATTTTTCCAGCGTGGATACCAAAACACTTCAGTTGCTATTTCCGAACCGTTATCCGAATCCACCAAAACCGCACGAACAGAATCTGTACCATAATCCAATCCGATAAAGTATCTTTTCATCTTTTTATCTCTTTTTTTAAAATTGGCATGATAACACAGGAATCAGTTATATATTGGCAGCTATTTAAATAGCTGCCTGTTTTATTATATTGCTTTTTACAGAAATTTTAATTACCGTATGAAAGATAATAAAATTAAATTAAAGTGTGCTACTTACACTTAAAAATTAGACTGATTTCTATTTCCACATTTATGGGCAAATCTGTATGCCGTAACTCATATTGTCTTTCCTTCGATTGAATTAGCCTAAATTTAATCTTTTCTTAGAACAAGTTTACAACCATAAACAGCTCCTGCAATATTATCTTTGTGCGCTTTAAACGTAACAGTAATAAATTCTTTACCCTTGGTTAAATCAAAAGGAATAGGATATTTGCAATCGATAAACTCTCTCGGTTTTTCAGCTTTCAAATGTTCGGTTGCTATCAACCGATCATCCACGAGAATGTCAAATTTTCGTTTCCCTCCATCGCTTCCATTATAAGTACTATACAAATCTAGAGATGCATTCGGATCACATTTTAATTCAAAAGAAAACCACCCACCATTAGGAGCATCCCTATATTTTCTACCTGTGCCTGCATATTCTCCTACGCCTGTACTTTCCCCCTGTAGATTATGGTCTCTTTCGGGCTGCATTTCCCCTAAACGCATTAAATCCACAGTACGTTTCTCAGTATCCTCAATTCTCATTAGTTCGGCTTCATAGGCATCCTTTTGGTTTCCCCATTTCTCTTTAGAGAAACTATCCCAATAAACTATCTGCTTTTGGTCGTACATACTATATAATGGGATTATTTTTAAATCTTTAGGTCTTCCAATTTTGTTAGTTTGAAAAGAAAAACTAGTGTCGCTAGTTCTCGTTATCCATTCGCTGACTGGTTTGTCTTCGGTAACCAGCACAGGAAGTGCAAGCGTGCTTAACTCTTCCTTTCCTAAGCCTCCGGACATTAATGTAGGCCCGTAAAATAATGCGAAACTATTTTCAGCTCCAGGCAATTTTTTAGTATAAACGTCCATTGGTATATTAATTTCTATCTTATCTCCTTTTTTCCAATTTCTATCAATTGTAATATAACTACTTGGCAGAGAATTATGTCTAAACAATGTGTTATTGACTTTTATCTGCATTCCTCCGGTTGCCCAACCAGGATGGCGAATATGAATCGGGAATTTAGAGTCACCTTTCTCAATAGTCAGCTCAATTTTTTCAGATTCTGGATATTTGGTTTCTTGTTTGATTATTATATTTTTTTGGTTCCAAGTTAAAACTGAAGGAACAAATAGATTGACATACAAACTGCCGTTATGTCCTTTATGATAAATACTTTTACCATATTTAGCATGATTTTCTATACCAGTCCCAACGCAACACCAAAAAGAATCGTAAGGTGTACTGAATTCTTTTTCGGTGCCCGATTGCAAAGTTAAATAATAGGAAAACATACCTGTTTCGGGGTTCTGCGATGCTAAAATATGGTTGTATAAAGCACTTTCATAATAGTCCATGTACTTGGCTGAAGGTGCCCATTCAAACAAGTACTCACTTAATTTTAGCATATTGTAAGTGTTACATGTTTCTGAAGTATTGGTACTTAGTTGATTAAAAAGTTTATCAGGTTGCGAAAAATACTCAAAATTACTATTACCGCCGTTTGCATATGAATGATGGTCTATAACTGTATCCCAGAAATAATGAGCAACGGCAGAGTCACGTTTGCTGTTTGTAAGTTCATAGAGTTTTGCATTACCTAAAATTTTAGGTATTTGAGTATTTGCATGTAATCCACCTAAATTATTTTGCTTATCAGCTAGCGGGTCAATTACTTTTTTATGCTCAAAACGGTAAGCAAGATTTAAGTATTTTTTATCTCCGGTTATTTCGTACACCTTTGCCAAAGACTCATTCATTCCACCAAACTCAGCTTCTAGCATAAGCTGGAAATTTTCTTCCGAAAGGTTTTTGAATTTGTCATAAGCCCAGTCCGACATTAGAACAACGATTCTTTTAGCTTTTTCATTATCACATAACAAATAGGCGTCTATTAAACCATCCCACGCTTTGTGGATCATATACCATGGAACCCATCCACCATTTAAATCAAATCCGGAAGATTTTATATTTCCTGAAGCTACCTCGTTCCAAATTCTATCTTCATCAGGTACACCACCAACATAACCTGTGCCCCTAGCTTCTTGACATGCAGCTAACTCATCCACAACATAATTTGTTTTATCCAAAAAAATTTGTTCTCCTGACGCAGCATACATTAATGCGCAGGCGGAAAGGTAATGCCCGAGCATATGTGATGAGTTTTGTTCCCATCCATCATAAAGAGGAGCTTTGGGTTCTAAACCAGAATTTTTTCTCCACCGATGAAGTAAACGGTCCGCATCTAAAGTCAGCAGATATTTCGCATTAAGCTCCATTGCATTATCAAATAAATTTCCCGATGAGATACGAACATCTTTCAAATCAAAAGGAAAAGCCTGAAGGTCTACTTTAGGCGGTATCACGTATTTACTATCAGTCTGGCTCATACATATCGCACATATCAAAATATTTAAGAGAAATACTAAATGACGTTTTGTCTTCATATTTTTGTATTTTATTTTATTTTAAAATCGGAAACTGAGCTTTATATTAAAACATATGTCGAGCTTAATTGTTAGTGTGAAAAACTTTCATTTCGGTAAAACACTCTTAATTTCCAAAACTTAAGCTGAACCGCGTTGCAACAAGATTAAAACTACATATATATAACTTTTTATATTTGTTAAACTGATTATGCTATGTTAGTCTTGTAAATAAAAGCAAAGACAACTAACTGGTTAGCTGTCCTTGCCTTTCAACTAACTCAAACAAAATTCTAATACCTGATTTTTTATATTCTCCTCCTAAATCTTTATATGAATCTTTTTATCACTCAAAGGAATTTCATAAGCTCCCCTTACTTTCTTAAAGGGTAACTCCGTATCAGTATCGATTCTTAAATACGCATTAGGTGTATACTTTGTTTTACCATCTAAAACAACTGTAACTTCGTCAGTTCTGGTATTGAATATAACTTTATCAAATTTTCCAGCATCCAATGTAAGCCATAATTTTTTCGAAGCAATATATACTTTAGACCTTGCTGCCGTAGTTATTTCTGCGGTTACCACACCTTCGCTCATAGTAAGGTTTCCACCAAAAGCAAGCCATCCAAAATCTTCATGCTCAAAAAGATAACTTCCGGAATTCACGGCATATCCATAAAATCCAGAGCCATAATCACCCGAAATTCCATCTATTTTCAGTGAGGATGGAAACGAGTGAAATGCGGCCGGGCCGAAACCGTCTTGGGTTATATTCGCAATACCTCCCAACAATCCACCATATCCCACTTGTAATAAATAAAAATCATCTGGATGCTCTCTGTAGTGCTGTAATACCGGTATGGCGTTCAACGAAGATCCGTAATGATGTATCTGACGTTCTACCCTTGATGTTTCCCCTGCTTTACCGGCATACAAAAAATCCCAATATCGACGGGCATTTCCATTATAAGCCCAATGTGGAATATTTGGCATATATGCTAAAATAGCCTTTAAGGTTACCAAAGCTTTTTCATCATAGCCAAAATAATCAGACCACATATAAACTTCTTCCTGACCAGTGGAATCCCAGGGCATTTCACTTCCAAATGGGTATTCTAATGCACGCCAATGGTCAGCTCTTTCTTTCATTCTCCTTTCAAGATCAGAAGCCATTTCGGTGTAATTTTCATTTTTAAGATCTTGTAAGATCAATAAAAATACAGAGCCTTCCATTTGCCCAAATTGCGCATAATAAGGAGCTTTTTCAACCATAGCTACGCTTGTGTGATACGCATTTTTTAAATACCATTCCCATGACCTAGAATCCACAAGATTCTTATAATATCTAGATAACCTATACATTACCATGTAAGCAGCTGCGACGTGCGGATAATTGTAAGACCTCCCGTATTCGTTGGCATTTTTATGATTCCAAGCCGCCCAAGTAGTAAAATTTATATCCTTATCATAAGTTCCTTTGGGCAAGGAATCCGGTTCGTAATAAAACAGGCTTTTTCTAACACCATACATATCTGGCCCTTCACTCTGTTGAAGCCCACCCCATAATGTTTCTTCTACGAACCGTTGTAACTTATCGATTTCGGCCTTTTCTGGTTGTATCAATTGTTTCATGATGGCACCCAGCCAACTTCCAGCCCCTCCTTCATCGCTAAGCCCGCCTATCCAAGCTCTTCCATCTTGCCTTACCTGTTCTTGCTTTTCGTAATCGTAGGTTATTACAGAAGGGCTTCTTCCAAAAATATCGGTAGCATCATCAAACCACTGTTCTGTAGTGAGGAAATGCCCAAAATCCTTGACAACTTCGGTTTCCGACTTTATGACTTTATAATGTATGCTTTGTTCTAGCCCATCTTCGTATATAATAGTAATCCTAGCATCTCCCCACTTTTTTCCTTGAACACTGTATTTTTTTAAATTTGTAGCAGTTTGACTGTTTTTCGTTACTATAAGGGCTCCTTTAGGTTCTACATTAATTTTATCTACATCAAAAAGATAGTTTAAAAAAAGCTGACCATTTACATCCATTGGTAGAATATAACCAGGAATTGCCGTAGCGACCGGGCGTTCTTCTTTAATTAAGGTTTTTGGGATATCCTTTATTCCGTCGCTGAGTACAATTTTCAAAGCAAAGTCCTTAGATTCATTCGGGGACAAAACCAATGAGCTAGGCTCGTTCCATTGGCTTATTCCTTTCCACTCCTGTTCCGAATACGCTTTGGAATAGACCATCCATTCGTGAAATCCTTCAAATACAGTACTTCTTGGCGTGAGCCCATCCAACAAGGGCCTGTATGCTTCAAAAGCCATATTTTCTTTAGGCAATACAAGAAGTGCAGGACCATTTCCGCTAAGTCGCTTTACTTCCAAATAGCCAGCATCTTTACCAATATAGGGGTCAAAAAAAACATTTTGTGCATGGGCTTCATCTAAGGAGTTCCCCTCTAAAATATTATTAAAAACCATCGGCACTCCTAATGCACCAATTTCTATAGATTGACTTTGAGTATTCGTAATTCTAAACCGCAAGACTAAATCTCCATCATCCAACTCATAATAACGCTGTAAATTAACTGGAATATCCTTCGGTAATGTATTTGATAGGTCGGCAGCCGCTAGTATGTTACCATAAGGTTGTAAGGGTATAACCTCCATTCTTTTATGGGCAGTGGAGTAACCCTTCCACTTACCATTTCCTTCCCTAATTCTTAAATTAATATCTCCAAGGTGGTAAAGGCTGTCCTTATCACGCTTTTCCAATCTATCCCCAGGAGTAAAATCAAAGTCAGGATTTGCATTGGGTCCTAAAGCTGCTACTGTTTGGGAGGCCCTAACCACTTTTAATTTAAAATCTTCGGTGTCAAATGTTTGGAATACTTCCGAGATACCTAAGGTAGATTCCTTAGTATTGATATTGTCCCAATATTTCTGCGCCTCTACGGAAGAGCTAAAAAACATCAAAACAAGTAGACAAACTAAATTATTTATTTTCATATCCTTACTTATCATATTTTTTAATAATGTACAAGCCTCAAAAAGGCAGTAATTCATTTCAGAGTCTAGGTTTAAGTAGCTTCTTAATATTTTATCAATTGATTAACCTAAATATATTTCCTAGGAATATTCGAAAAAACAAACTGGAATTCTAAGTGTTTGCTCTACAAAAAAATCAACAATTATTTTAAGGTAACATCGAGATAAACCGAATGCCGCCCGTAGGTTTCATAGAAAGGTTTAAAAACAACTCCGTCTATATTAAATACTAATTCCTTAGGATTACCTAAAATGGATTTACCAATATCGAAAGCATCTAGCGTTATCTTTCGCCAACCTTTCCGGGGTTCAGACTCCTGTGCCGCTAATAGGACGGGGCCGTAAAATAGACTGACAATATTTTGCTGATCCATCACCGGGTTTAAATGAAATTGAAATGGCATGCGAAGCTCAATGGTATCTCCGTCTTTCCATTTTCGACGCAATGTCAGGTAACTTCCCGGTCGTACCTGTACATTTTCCTTTTTACCATTTATCATTACGTAAAAACCTTCGGTTGCCCATTGAGGAACACGAACATTAATATCAAATTTTCCACTACCCTTAATCATTAAACGTGTATTGTCCTCATATGGGAATGCGGTTGTTTGCTCAATCACCACATTTCTTTCTGTCCATTTTAATGTTGAAGGAACATATAAGTTTATATACAAAGCACTATTATCGGCACTTCTAAAGTAAATAGAATTCTGAAGTTTGGTATTGCTTTCTATTGCAGTGCCGTTACAACAAGTAAAACCCTTCATATCGGGATTGCTGAACTGTTTGACAGAACCAGGTCTTAAAGATACATGATAGGTATTGGCAGAACTATCATCTGCAACGGATGCAAAGATGTGATTGTAAAGTCCGCGTTCATAATAATCCATCAATTCACCTCTCTGATCATATAGAAAAAGGTTTCTGGTTAGTTTTAACATATTATAAGTAGCGCAGGTTTCATTCTGTCCTCCAGAAGAGAATCCATTTTCGTAGAGCGTTGCAGGCTCACTGGTAAAGCATTCCGCATTGGTAGGATTACGTGCTCCGGCAACTCCGCCAATACTAAACATATAATCGTTTACGGCTTTGTTCCAAAAATTATCCGCAACCTGATAGTATTCTGGTATTTTGGAATCTCGGTATGTTTCGAGGGCCCCTATGATTTGAGGGATGTGCTGGTTTGCATGTAGTCCTCTAAAAGTGTCTACATTTTTAGCTAAGCCATGGGAATGTACTGAATCGCCAAAAAACATTTTGATATTATCGAACAACTTTGCCGTTTCCAAATAATGTGGCATGTTTGTTAACCGAGAAAGTCTTGCCATAGACTCATTCATTCCACCATATTCTCCAGCTATGTATGTATCCCACATACTAATGAATGTTTCAGTAGGCAATAGCTTCATACGCGCGTGCACCCAGCTCCCCATACCTTTGGCAACTTCTAGTGCCTTTTGATTACCACTAACTTCATAAATATCCATTAACCCAGCCAAAATCTTATGCAAGGTATAGTAGGGAGCCCATATTTGAGTGTTCTGCCCACCATAGGTTGCTCCCCTCTCTAACATGATAAATTGATCTGGAGGATAGGCACTGATATAACCTTCACCCCAATTCCAATAATCGGTACGGATACCTTTTTCGCTCAAATCCGAATCGAAGTCTTCTCTATCAGATCCCGACGATACGCTGGTTGGATCTGAAACAAAGGTTCCTCTTTGTAGCTGAGGCTTTCCGGACATCTGGGATAATTTGTATAGTGTATTTACCATAACCTCCATCTTATCTGCGAAATTAGCTTGTAGCGATTTATCATAATCGGTGCTAGCGTATGCCTGAGCTATTGCTGTTAAATAATGCCCTGTTGCATGCCCGCGCAATTTTGTTTCTTGAGAATCCCATACGCCTAGTGGTTCTGCTCCCTCAGGTTGTTCCTGACCATATGCATTACGAAACATATACAGGAAAGAATCCGGATTAGTCTTGGCAAGTGTAGATATAAACTTATCACGGTTTTCTATGAATTTTGTGTCCTGCCCATAGAAATCGGGGTTCAACAAAACCTCATGCAGATTGAAAACCTCCAATTTACGATTGGGTGTACTATACTTACTGTTATCTTTTACTTTTATAATTGCTCGAGGTTGTATATCTGTACCAGCAACACTCCCAGTTATTATAAACTTACCTGATTTAAGAACTTCGCCATTATCCGTAGGAGCTGGCCACAGCACCCTGACCATAGGACCTTCAAAACCATCTCTATATTCTCCTTGCAAGTAGCGTGGCAACTGAGGGAGATGGCCTAGCATAGTTTCCATCTCAATATCTAAAACATGGGTCAGGTATCGATTATACAACTGCGGGGTATTACTAGAAAATACAGGGAGATCATCCGCCGGTTTTTCCTTTTCCACCACAACTGTCTCTGCATCGTTTAAAACACTTTTATAAATGGTTGTAATTTGCTCCTTATTTAAAGGAACCCGGTAAATTCTAAAGTCATGCAACATACCGTTTAGATATGGCTGGTCTGGTAAAAATGACTTACCAATGTAAAAAGAATTCTTTTGACCTGTTCCATTGTAAAATAATTGCTCCAATTCTACATTCTGTGTATCGTTAACCACCGAGCCATTAACATATATGCTTACCGCTCTTGAAGAAACATCAACAACGAAAGCTACATGATTCCATTTACCTGCTTCTAAAGCTGGTGAATCAGCCCTATATACACTCCCAGATTGGGTAGTAATTTCTGCCTGAAATCGCATTATGTTAGCAGTGCCTAATGGTGCAACAAAAAAATGTGAATTTGGGCTATTTCTAAAATCGAAAAATAACTGTCCGCTTTGCTTGGAACGCATATTAATCCATCCTGAAATAGAAATGGATTCCTCTCCCGACAAGGTTTCAACTGGAATTGAAACATAAGCGTTTGCATCTTCAGGTAAAGAAAGCACTTTACCAAACTTAGGATCAACTAAATACTCCACTTTAGATTCATGGGTATTAGCGTGTAAATTATTACGTGACCAATCTTTTACATCTCCGTCAAACACATAACGAGCAATCAAATCGGTTTCACCAATTCCATCTAAAATTTGATCACCATCTTGAGCAGCTATACTGACAATTCCAAAGCAACAATAACAGAGGATTACATCAGTGAATAACTTATTTATTTTCATATTTAAATACTTAAAATACCAACAAACTACTCAGTTAAAATATTCTTCAACCATACTTTACAAAACCTTACAAACTAAAATTTATTAACAAGCAAATAGTTGCTTTTTAGCCGAAATTTTATTTTTATGATACAAAAAAAATTCATGTTTGTCTTGATTCAGACACCATAGATTTTGAACTTTATCAGGGTAAATCCCAACACTTTACGATTTACTAGATTTAATGGAATATTCTTCCTCTTATTATGATCTATTACTACACAAGTTATTTGACTTGGTCTACAGAAATTCAATGTCCCATTTTCATCATAAACAAATGTATTTAAACGCAAAATAAAATTAATCATTTTATAAGTGTATCTTACACACATACAAATATAACTAAAGATTTATATTTTTTAAAAAAGTTGTGTTAAAAACACAAAAACTCTTAGCATTGAAGTATTTCCTAATTAAATAGTATTTTTGTCGCCGACATTTAAATCTTAAATCAAATCAAAATTCTAACGTAATGAAGCCACTTATTAAATTAGCATCTAAAGAAGAAGATGCTAAGGAACTGCAATATTACTCAAAGGAAGATCAGGTCTTGTTAGCTGTTGATTGCATAATTTTTGGCTTTGACAAAAAGAATTTAAAAATTCTATTGGTTAAACGTGATATTGAACCTCAAAAAAACAGATGGTCTTTAATAGGCGGATTTTTAAAGAAAAGTGAAAATTTAGATACTGCTGCAATCCGTGTTTTACAGAGGCTCACGGGTCTACAACATGTTTATTTGGAACAACTAAACACATATAGCAAAATTGATAGGGATCCTGGACAAAGAACAATTTCCGTTGCATATTTTGCTCTAATAGATGTAGCTTCACATAGTTTTGATGGCATTCAAATAGATGCCGCGCAATGGTTTAATCTAAAAAAGTCGCCACAATTGGTTTTTGATCATAATGAAATGGTGGAAGATGCCATCAGAAGGCTAAAGCGCCGCGCATTAACCAAACCTATTGGTTTTGAGTTACTACCTGAAAAATTCACAATGCGACAACTTCAAAATTTGTATGAATCTATTTTAGATAAAAAACTAGACAAAAGAAACTTTATCAACAAAGTAAATACTCTTAATATCTTAGACAAATTATATGAAAAGGATATGTCTAGCTCCAGAAAAGGTTCATTTTTATATCAATTTGATGCAATAAAATATCAACAAAAATTAGATGAAGGTTTAATTTTCAAATTGTAAAAACAACCTAGTTGAGTTATTTTTTCTTGACCCAGTCCTAACTGTTCTTCAAAATAGTTCGGTAAGTCTCAAGATCGTGTGCACGCTCATCGTGCCCCAAGGTACTACCTACTATCTTTACTTTCGGGTGCTTTACCGTCCATATAACCGGAAATTCCTCACCTGATTCCAATCCTCGGCCTACTGCGAGCACCTCTACGTTAGCCATAGCATCCTTTTTCCACCTATAAAGTTCGTCAACTATACGGAATGGTGGGACGCCGTTCATTAATGGATGATCAGGCTTTACCACAGTTACCTCGAATTCCTGTAACTTTTCATGAGATTCTGATCCTCCCCCAACCAATTGTTGGTTGTATTGGGGCCAATCCTTCCAATTATACCAATTGCTGGGGTGGTTAATCAATAGGTTTAATTTACCAAAATTCACTTCCTCGAAAATGACATTTTTTAAATTATCATCCAAAGGCTTGTTATTGGACAACATCAACACGTCGACTACAGGTATCAGAGCACTCAATTCCTCTAGATCCTCAGTATAAATAACAGTGTTCCGACCATTACCATACAAAATTGCACCATCTATAATCCCAAAAAGATTTAAGAAATCATGGGAGGCTCCACCACCAACCATGATAGCTATTCTTGTGGCATTCTTTTTATTGGATATAAAATGGCCAAGAGCACTGTCTGTATTATCATTATTAGGTAGTTTTTGCACATTACATCCAAATACAACAGTCAGAACAGATAAAGCTAATAATGATTTTTTCATTTTACTAAGGTTTTAAATTAGATTATAGTTTTTTTGCAATCATATTATCACTTACCAATATCACTTAATTCAGGTTCTTTCACGGTAACAATAATTACTCCTTGCATAGTAAGTCCATTTAAATGTTTGTTAAATAAACGGAAAGTAAAACAGATAAATAAAATTTCCGCAAAAATCTAATAGTAATCTTAAATAAATATTTAGAGGTGTCTACATAAACACTTATCTTTAATTGGCAAACAAATAGATTTATGGAGTCATTTAAAAGTGAGAGTATTGTTGATTTTTTTAATGTATATACTACTGATTTAGATTGTTTGAAATATTTATCTAGAATCAAATGGCATGGTGGTTATAGTTGTGTAAAATGTAGCCATAAAAAGTTTATAGTTCGCAAAGCTAATTTCGCAAGAGATTGTAATAGGTGTCATCATATAGAAAGCCCAACGGCAAATACCTTATTCCACAGAGTTAGATTTGGATTGCGCAAAGCTTTTATCATAGTGTTTGAGATGAGTGTAGCTACCAAAAGTGTATCATCATCACAGATGGCAAGGCGCATATCTATCAGCAGACAAACGGCTTGGTTATTCATGCATAAAGTCCGCATAGCAATGAAGAGTAGTGAATCGCAACCTATGATGGGTCAAGTATTTGTAGATGAGTTTGTGTATGGAGGGAAAGAAGACCTTAAACAAGGAAGAAGCAATGATAGTAAAAAGAAGAAGATTGTTGTGGCAGTAGAAGTTGACAAAAAACGAGGCGTAAAACGGGCTTATTTCAAAAGGATAGAAAATTATTCATCAAAGGAATTGAACAAAATATTTATTTAGAGGTGTCAAGTTAGGTACTTATTTTAACTGTCAGTAAATATATACTATTATGGACATATTTAAAGGTCAAAATCTTCTAGAGTTCTCTGATCGCTTCAAAACGGATAATGATTGTAAGGAATATCTAGCTTCGACCAAGTCCAGAACAGCATTTAAATGTTCAAGATGTAATCATACGGCTTGTCAGACGCGGGATGATTTTTCCAGACAATGTAATATCTGCAGGCATAC
>NZ_VAUW01000032.1 GCF_005771495.1 Maribacter sp. ACAM166 | reverse complement strand
GATACTTGTACCCAGATTTCTCACATCCTTTTGTGTGACCACATTTCATACATTTAAAACCATCGTGCCATTTTATTTTCGCTAAATATGCCTTACAGGCATCATCATTTGGCAATTCTTTTACAAAGCTCAATATATTCTGTCCTTCAAATACTTCCATAAACGTTGTTTCTATTGACAACAAGATACAGAGCTTAAATGACTAACTCAAAAATCTTATTTTATATTGAACTTGAACTTGAACTTTAAAAAGTACTGATAATCCGTGCAGTGTAAAGATTAGATGTTTTTAACCAACAACGAACCTACCATAAATCTCCAATCTCTCTCTTTACAAATGTTAGGGCAGTAGCAGAAGGTGAAGATTTATCCATCGTTTCATTTAGAATGTCTTCTCTAAGTTTATCAGCAGATTCTGTTTCGCTCATAGATGCTTTTCTTATCATTTGTATTGTTGCGCTTTTTGCAGCTTTGATAATATTCCAACACTCATCGGTCATATAGATTTGCTGGGAAAGGTTATGATCAAACTCGGTCTCAATACTCTTAATCAACAAACTTTCATAAGTGCCTTTATCTTGAGATTTTGGAGTAACACGAACGACTAAACTTGGTATAGCGATACGTTCTAAAAATAAGCACATTCGCTCATAAGCTTGTAAACGAATAGGTAAGGTATCTTTTTGCGAATCTTTATGTAAAAGGAAACGTCTACGCCCTTCTTCATTGTTGGTATGCATTCTAAAGAAGTAGAACGCAATAGCACCAGTAACTACTGAGGGTAATAAATATGCGAAAAGTTGAAACACTTGTTCTGATGTCATTTTTTGAGTTTATTTGTTGAATTACACCACTATTAAACGACGTTTTTGTTCAATTAGTATATTGGCTCATCGATGAAATGCAAGTATTTTAATTTTGAACTTCGCCTTTCGCCACAGTGTAAAATTCCTTGTAATCTGGCTGAAATTTTATTTGAATGGATTCACTTAATCCGCCATCTGCTCCAATGGCGTTGATACGTTTTCCATTCACTTGATACTCCTTAATAAGAATACTTGCTATAGTTGAGGCTTGCTGAATTGCGAGGTCCAGTTCTCCTGTTATATTTAAGCTTGCTATTGTAATAATACTCTTTGGGTTAGCATTTACCACTTTTGCAACATTTTCTAGCCATACTTTAGAAGCGCTTGAAATAGTTGTTCCTAAACCATTGGTAAAGAAAAAGTCTAATTTTTCGGAAATAATTACTGTCCCGTTGGAAACATTTACATTCGCATTTTCACCTAATGTCTGTTTAGAATTGGTCAATATCATGACCGCCGTAGAATCATTACTGGCTATACCATTTATAATACCCCTCATCTGTTCTTCTTTACGCTGTAAAGTAGCCAAGGTTTTATTGATATTCTCTGAATTCTGGCTGGATAATGTAGCAAAGCTATTCAGGTTTTTCATTAAAGTGGAATTAGCATTTTGTAACTCCGTTACTTGTGTTTGCATCTCATCAGCCTTTAAAAGACCTAATTTTTCATTGTGCTGTGCTGTACTAATAATTCGCTTTACAGAATCAAGTTGAAATTTTAATTCTTGATTTTGTTCTATCAGTTCTCTTTTCTTCTGCGCTTGAACATTAATTACACCAACAAGCAAAAGAACTGAACATAAAAATATTTTCATCATATTGAATACGCATTAAGTAGATTAATCTATAATTTGCAGCCAAGATACGAACAGTCTTTTAATTCTTGAACTCCTGTAAAAGGTACTTTTGCTTTATTATATCCGTAGGTAGCGGCTAAACGTCTGTTTAGGTTATTATCATTAGCATTCACTTGTATATCATCCATAGAATAGTGGCTTGGATGTACATAAACTGCAGTATGTGTGATTTCAGAAAATTAATTTCTGAACGTATTTAAATATTATGCCAAGTGGTCAGATTTCAGGCGTAAGGCTGTTTTTTTTTGAAGCAATATATTGCGGGTAAGGCATTTATTTGGTTTGACATACTTGAACTTGCATACAAGAAAAACTCATTGTAGATAGGTTTGTAATATTCTCTGACCTAAAAGATATTACGCTTATTGCACACATAAATTACCATGGCCTAGCTAAAGGTGTTGGTTCGGCAGCATTTTAGTGTCGGTTGGGAACAGCATAAGCCATCATTCTAATTTTAATGAATAGATGCTGATAGGTGTGGAAATCTCGGTCAGAACTGAATCCTTTATAATTGTTCTCCTTTTTTGCTGAAGCTTAAGCCAAACCAAAGCCCTTTCGATTTTACTAAAAGGTAATTCTTCTCGATTGTTCACTACAAAATAGGGCACATTTCGGAACCAATATATGTAAGGCATTATCTAAGGTGGCCAACTACGGGTAAATTATGTTTAATAGTATCGTGTTTCTGAATGAGGATGCCCAATATCGCTTCTAAATAAGACAAAAAAAATTCCAAGTCTACCAGAGTAGACTTGGAATAGAATTATACCATTAATACTATCCTTTTGGTTGCATATTCAAACGTGGTGTTTTATTACTGTTCAAATAGTCAAAACTCATTTGTGTTAAAGTTTTTACGCCTAGAAGCATACCGCTGTCATCAATTAAAAAATCTGGTGTGTGGTGTGGGTAGGACTCTGTAGTTCCAGGTGTCATTCCTCCCAAAAAGAAAAATAGACCAGGTACTTTTTCTTGGTAAAAAGAAAAATCCTCGGCTCCTGTAACTGCTTTTGCTATTATTACATTGTCCTTTCCAGCAACGGCTTCAATGGTAGGAACCATTTGAGCTGTCAATTCTGGATTATTAAAAGTAATTGCAGTTCCATCAGAAATTTCTACTGTGGCTTCCCCTTTATAAGCTTCAGCAATTGATTTAACCATTTCTCTCATCCTTTTATTTAACTGCTTTTGCATATCATAATCTAACGTACGTATCGTACCAACAATTTCAGCAGTTTCTGGAATAATATTATTTCGCACACCCGATGTAATTTTACCAACAGTAATTACTGCAGCTTCATTGGTTAAATCCATTTCTCTACTGATTAGAGTCTGTAGACCGTCAATTATCTTTGCACTGATTAAAATGGGGTCAACACCAGACCAAGGTTGCGAACCGTGACTTTGTTTTCCCTTTACATCGATTTGAAAGCGTTGTGCTGCGGCCATAGTTCCGCCAGACTTGTAACGAATCATGCCTACAGGAGTTTGTGAGTTAATATGAAGTCCGAAAATAGCATCCACGTCAGGGTTTTGTAAAACACCTTCTTTGATCATTAAAGCTGCACCACCTTCTTCTCCTGGAGGTGCTCCTTCTTCTGATGGTTGAAAAATAAATTTTACAGTTCCTTTTATTTTATCCTTGTGTTTTGACATTATTTCTGCAACACCCATTAAAATTGCAACGTGGGTATCGTGTCCACAAGCGTGCATTACACCAACTTCGTTACCTAAATATTCTGAAGTAACATTGCTTTTGAAAGGCAAATCATTTCTTTCCGTTACCGGTAAGGCATCCATGTCGGCTCTTAATGCAACAACTTTACCTGGTTTATTTCCTTTTAAGATACCCACAACACCAGTATGCGCAACACCAGTTTGCACTTCCATTCCTAAAGATTCAAGATGTGCGGCAATCTTTTTCGCAGTCTCGAATTCTCTATTGGATAATTCTGGATGTTCATGAAAATATCTTCTCCACTCAATTATTTTATTTTCAATGGATGCATAGTCCTTATCCAATTTAGGTCCTTGAGCATTAGCCATAAAACCCGCTGCAATACATGCCAATAGTATTAATTTTTTCATTTTTGATAATTAATGTTAATAAGTAGTTCTAGTAGTCTTAATTGTTCAATAAGATGAATTTAAATTCATTATTTTAATGCTTGTAAGGATAAAATTAAACAAGTTTAGACTTATTTAATTAAATATCAAACAGATAAAAAATTTAATTTTTTTAAACTTTAAATATATTCAAATTGAACGAAAATACTATCCATTGTTTATAATTCTAAAACAGATCATTTTTTGTATCCCTATATAATGGTTAAATTTACGCTTCTAAATACATGAAAATTTGAGCTCATTTATAGATGAATTGAACGATGCCCAAAAGGCTCCAGTTTTACACAAAGACGGGCCTTTAATGGTGATTGCGGGAGCAGGCTCGGGCAAAACGCGTGTTCTAACGTATAGAATTGCACACCTAATGGCACAAGGGGTAGATTCCTTTAATATTTTGGCCTTGACTTTTACCAATAAGGCAGCGCGTGAAATGAAAGTACGTATTTCTAATATTGTTGGATCTACGGATGCTAAAAATCTATGGATGGGAACCTTTCATTCGGTTTTTGCGAAATTATTACGTATAGATGGAAATAAGCTAGGCTATCCAAGTAATTTCACCATTTATGATACCCAAGACTCCCAACGTTTAATTTCATCCATCATAAAGGAAATGGGTTTAGACAAGGATATCTACAAGTATAAGCAGATTCAAAATAGAATCTCTTCCTTTAAAAATAGCTTAGTTACAGTGAAGGCATACCGAAATGACTCTGATTTAGTGGAGCAAGATGCCATGGCCAAGAAACCAAGAACAGGGGACATATATGAAAATTATGTAGATCGCTGCTTTAAGGCGGGAGCTATGGATTTTGATGATCTCTTATTACGAACCAATGAGTTACTGACGCGTTTTCCAGATGTATTGATGAAATATCAAGACCGTTTCCGATACATTTTAGTAGATGAGTACCAAGATACAAATCATTCTCAATACTTAATAGTAAAGGCATTAGCAGATCGTTTTCAGAATATTTGTGTGGTAGGTGATGATGCACAAAGTATTTATTCCTTTAGGGGAGCAAATATTAGTAATATTCTAAATTTTCAGAAAGATTATGAAAATGTAGGTATGTATAGATTAGAGCAGAATTATCGATCTACGAGAAATATCGTAAATGCAGCTAACTCTATAATTGCAAAGAATAAAAATCAAATAGAAAAAGTTGTTTGGACCGCAAACGATGATGGTGCAGCTATAAAAATTCATAGAAGCCCGACAGATGCAGAAGAGGGGCGTTTTGTTGCAAATTCTATTTGGGATCATCGAATGCAAGAGCAAATGGGTAATGGGGAATTTGCAATTTTGTACAGAACCAATTCTCAATCGAGGTCTATTGAAGATGCATTACGTAAGCGTGATATTCCTTATAGAATTTATGGAGGCCTTTCTTTTTATCAGCGTAAAGAGATTAAAGATGTATTGTCGTATTTACGTATGGTTATAAACCCAAAAGATGAGGAAGCCTTAAAAAGGGTTATTAATTTTCCGGCTAGGGGGATAGGGGGAACCACCATCGATAAACTTGTTGTTGCTGCCAATCATTATAATCGCTCCATTTTTGAAGTAATGGAGAATATTGATAAAATCGATTTAAAGATAAATTCTGGAACCAAACGTAAGTTAGGGGATTTTGTGACCATGATTAAGAGTTTTCAAATCATGAGTGAAAGTATAGATGCATTTGCCTTGGCCGAACATGTGGCAAAGAAAACAGGAATTCTCTTGGAATTCAAAAAGGATGGAACTCCAGAAGGTATTGGCAAAATGGAGAACATAGAAGAACTTTTAAACGGTATAAAGGATTTCGTTGAAGGTCAAAAAGAAATTGATGAAGCTACGGGTAGTATAACTGAATTCTTAGAAGATGTAGCTCTTGCTACCAATCTGGATAATGATACTGGAGATGATGATCGGGTAGCCCTTATGACTATTCACTTGGCAAAAGGCCTTGAATTTCCATATGTGTATATCGTAGGGATGGAGGAAGACCTTTTTCCATCTGGTATGAGTATGAGTACGCGAAGCGAATTGGAAGAGGAGCGTCGTTTATTTTATGTAGCACTTACCAGAGCTGAAAAACAGGCATATCTAACCTATACCCAGAATAGGTATAGATGGGGTAAATTAGTTGATGCCGAACCAAGTCGATTTTTAGAAGAAATTGATGAACAGTATGTTGAAAATCTTACGCCGGTAGATGGCGGGTATCGTTACAAACCGCTTATTAACGCCGATATTTTTGGTGAGGTAGATAAGAGTAGATTAAGACAGGAAAAACCTGTTAGGGGCACACCGCCTAGTATCGGGCAACCAAATTTGAATCAGCTTAAAAAATTACGTAAAATAAAGCCCGAATTGGCGGTGCCAGTTGGTAATACTAATACGATTGACCCAAATCTAGAAGTGGGTTCAATGGTGAACCATACACGGTTTGGACGTGGTAAAGTGGTTAAAATGGAAGGGTCCGGTAATGATAGGAAAGCCGAAATAATGTTTGACAAGGGCGATATAAAGAAGTTGTTACTAAGGTTTGCAAAACTAGAGGTTCTTTAGAGGGAAAAATGAAATTTACGATACTTTGGAAAATTTGATTTATATTGATATAAAAAAATATGAAAAATTGTACTTCGATTTCTGTTTTGCTGACCATGTTTTTTATCGGTTGCTCAAGTTCTAATGTTGCAGAGACAGAGATTTCAAAAACACCAGACCCAAAGCCTATTGAAAATGAAACGGATGTCAAAGACCCTGATGATGCTGATTATTGGGATGATGCGGTTTTGGTTTGGAGCGATGAATTTGAAGGTACTTCCATCTCAGATGATAAATGGACTTTCGAGACTGGTGGTAATGGATGGGGAAATAATGAACTTCAAAATTATCAAGCGGAAGGAAATACAGAAGTTAGTGGTGGAATTTTGAAAATAATTGCTAAAAAAAACAGTGATAATACCATCGAAGGTGCATTTACTTCTGCACGCTTAAATAGTAAAGAATCTTTTAAATATGGCAGAATGGAAATAAGGGCAAAAATTCCTGAACATAAAGGAAACGGTACTTGGCCGGCATTATGGATGCTTGGTAGCAACATACAGTCAGTAGGTTGGCCAGCATGTGGCGAAATTGATATGATGGAGTATGTTAGTTTTAAACCAAATAAAACACATTTTTCGGTGCATAGTACGGCAAATAACCATACCAATGGTACTGAAATAACATCTGGGGCATTGGACTTGGAAACTATAGAAGAGGAGTTTCATAATTTTGGAATATTATGGTCTTATAAGTACATAAAATTTTATGTCGACGATGTAGATAATATCCAATTTACATTTAGGCGTCCAACACCTTCTACAGGTGAAAGTTGGCCGTTCTCTAATGATTTTTATTTTTTAATGAATATTGCTGTTGGAGGTAACTGGGGTGGACTTGAAGGTGTTGATACTTCAATTTTTCCTGCTATAATGGAAATCGATTATATTAGGGTATATCAAATAAATTAAAATTAGTTGGCCGAATTCATTAAAATATACGAAGAGAACCCAAACCCGAAAGAAATAAAGCGGGTAGTAGCGATTTTGCGAAAAGGTGGTTTAGTCATTTATCCTACCGATACCGTTTATGGTTTGGGTTGCGATATTACCAATACAAAGGCATTGGAGAAAATTGCCCGCATAAAAGGAATTAAACTTACAAAAGCTAATTGGTCTTTTATTTGTACCGACTTAAGCAACCTATCCGATTATGTTCGGCAAATTGATACCGCTACTTTCAAAATTTTGAAAAGGGCATTGCCCGGCCCCTACACTTTTATTTTACCAGGAAATAACAATTTACCAAAGGACTTCAAGAAAAAGAAAACCGTAGGTATTCGTGTGCCTAATAATAATATTGTAAAAGCCTTAGTAGAAGCATTAGGTAACCCAATAGTATCAACATCTATTCGTGATGATGATGATGTATTGGAATACACTACGGATCCTGGACTCATTTTTGAAAAATGGGAGAATCTTGTTGATATTGTAGTCGATGGTGGTTATGGTGGAAATATTGGTTCGACAATTATAGACCTGTCTACAGGCTATCCTGAAGTTATTCGTGAAGGAAAAGGTAGTTTAGATATTCTTTAATCTCTAATTATATTCGCTTGGCTAGCCTCGTATTTTAAAGCAAAGCCTAAAACGGATGGATTTTCATTTCTAAAAAAACATATTCCGTTAAATGTCTCGTATACTTCTATCAATAAATTTTAGTATAGCTTCTTAAAATATAGATATAAAAAAAGCGACCCATTTATTTGGGTCGCTTTAATTTTATTCAGAATCAGGATTCTTAATTGTTGATAGCGGGATCTTTCATTCCTTCTTCAATCATGCTATAGAACTGATCAATTTTTGGAAGAACAACGATGCGGGTTCTTCTATTTCTAGACTTCTCAGTGCTAGATACAGGAATGTATTGAGATCTACCTGCAGCAGTCATTCTCTTAGGGTCAACATTGAAACTATTTTGTAAAATACGTACTACTGAAGTTGCACGTTTAACACTCAAATCCCAGTTGTCTAATAAAACACCACCTGCGTTGTAAGGTACATCATCAGTATGGCCTTCTACCATAAATTCGAAATCAGGCTTGTTGTTTACTACTTTAGCAACTTTACCTAGAACTTCTTTTGCTCTACTAGTTATGTTGTAGCTACCACTACTAAACAATAATTTATCAGAAATAGATACGAATACAACACCTTTTTCAACACTGATTTCAATGTCCTCGTCATCCATATTTCCTAAAACACCTTTTAAGCTCTGTACCAAAGAAAGGTTTACAGAATCTCTACGGGTAATGGCATCATTTAATTTACGAATGGTCAAATCTTTTTCTTGAAGACTTTCCAAAGATTTCTCTAAATTCTCAGCACCTTTAGTAGTTAAAGTTGTCAAGTTGCCCATATTATTAATCAAATCTTGATTATTGGCTTTTAAAAATGCATTCTGATCTTCTAAAGTTTGAAGTCTAGATGAAGCTGTAGCTTTTTCTTCTAAACAACCGTTTAATTTGACCGTTGCAGAATTCAACAAATCTTGTGTTCCTTTGTGTTTTGCTTCAAGGTCTGCATATTTCTTCTGCGATACACAAGAAGATAATAAAAGCGTTACTCCAAGACATCCTAATAATATTTTCTTCATAATTTAAATGTATATTAATATTTAGTTACTTTATTTTCGCCCTTAAGCAATTTCAAAATTAGAGAATTAGAAAGTCACTTATCTAGCAGCATAGTTAATCTTTTACTAAAATGTTAAAATTTCTTACCTTATGTACAAAATAAGACCAGACTATGGACTGAGTTATGTAATATTTTCTTAAAAACTTAGTCTTTTCACGTTTTTTGTACATCTTCCGAAACTGTCTATAAA
This sequence comes from Maribacter sp. ACAM166, assembly GCF_005771495.1. Taxonomy (GTDB): domain Bacteria; phylum Bacteroidota; class Bacteroidia; order Flavobacteriales; family Flavobacteriaceae; genus Maribacter. Next base: position 40,455 of record NZ_VAUW01000032.1, on the reverse strand, counting down.
AGCTTAAATGAGCCCTAAAAATCGCAAAAAAGTGGTTAAACCGAAATTGAAATATAAAGCGTAGGGCGGCAATACCATCTAAAAGCAATCGTAAGAAAATAATGAGAAAGGCTTTTCTTCTAGGTAGATTCTTGGTTATTGAAAATAAGGAGTTCCTGAAATTCAAGTATGTTTTTTTTGGATTCATATTACTTAAGGTTGAACCACCTAGATGAAATACTTTAGAAGCACCTACATATATTATTTTATAACCATGGTTTTTAGCACGCCAGCAAAAATCTACTTCTTCTTGATGGGCAAAGTAATCATTATCAAAACCATGTAGTTCTTCGAACACATTTTTTCTAACGAACATACAGGCTCCCGTTGCCCAAAAAATCTCTTTTATATCATCATATTGACCAGTATCTCGCTCTAGGGTTTGAAATATTCTACCTCTACAAAAGGGGTATCCCAATTGATCTATAAAGCCGCCGCCTGCGCCAGCATACTCAAAATGGTCTTTTTTAAGTAAATCTAGAATTTTAGGCTGTATAATGGCAACGTCTGGTATATTTAAAAAAGCATCTTTAATGGGAGTCAGCCAATTTGGTGTTACTTCTACATCAGAATTTAATAAGCAATAGATATCTGCATTAACATGTACCAAGGCATCGTTATATCCTTTTGCAAAACCTCCATTTTCAGTATTTTTTATTATTTTGATGGATGGATGATTTGAAGTAACGAATGCGATTGAATCATCGGTAGAAGCATTATCGGCTACGTAGATGTCTGCATCATTAGAATGTTCGATAACAGAAGGCAAGTACCGCTCTAAAAGAACTTCACCATTCCAATTTAATATGACTATTGCTATTTTCAAAACGATGGCAAATTAACGGCTAAAATCAGGAATTTCTTGCATAAATTCATATTTTTCCGCTTGAGTGTCTGTTTGACAGTAAAAATGTGAAAGTCCGTTAGTGACCATTAGATAATTGGCATTAAGTTTTATATTGTACTGTGCTATTTGGTCAAAAGTAGTTTGAGATATTGGTATTGCTGGTGCTTTACACTCAATAAGAATATGTAGTTTGCCATTTGAATTAAAAACAACAATATCGTATCTTTTTATTAATCCGTTCAGTTTGATTTGTTTTTCGACATTGATATGGTTTATAGGATATTTCTTTTCTATCAGCAGATATCGAACCACATGTTGCCTAACCCACTCTTCTGGAGTTAGCACCACAAATTTTTTACGTATATCGTCAAAAATTAAGGTTCTATTTTCGCTATTTTTGACCCTGAAAGTGTAGCTAGGGAAATTAAGAGGCTGCATTACACAAAGTTGATGAATTTTTCTGGATGGATGAAGCGATACAAATAGTCAATACAATAAAAAAGGGACAGTTTAGTCCTGTCTATTTCCTTTATGGAGAAGAAGCTTATTTTATTGATAAAATAGCAGATTATATAGGGAGTACGATATTGACCGAAGATGAGAAGGAATTCAATCAAACGGTTCTTTATGGTCGTGATGTGTCCATTGATGATATTGTAGGTAATGCAAAGAGATATCCTATGATGGCTGAGCGGCAAGTTGTTATTGTTAAAGAGGCCCAACACCTTTCACGTACGATTGAACAACTATGTGCTTATGCCGAAAACCCACAACAATCAACTATTCTTGTAATTTGTTATAAATATAAAAAGCTTGATAAACGTAAGAGGTTATTTAAGATAATTAAAAAGAGCGGTGTCATTTTTGAAAGTAAAAAGCTTTATGAAAATAAAGTGAGCGATTGGCTTAGAAAGAATTTATTGAGCAATGGATACACCATTTCTCATAAGGCCGCTGTATTATTGGTAGAATATTTAGGAACTGATTTAAGTAAAATCAGTAAAGAACTTGAAAAATTAAAGTTGGCATTACCTCAACAAACCGACATTACGCCTCAGCATATAGAAGAGCATATAGGTATAAGTAAAGATTATAACAACTTTGAGTTGAAAAAGGCGATTGGTGAACGAGATATAGTAAAAGCAGCAAAGATAATTACGTATTTCGCCCAAAATCCTAAAGATAATCCCTTTGTCCTAACAGTAACTTTATTGAATTCCTTTTTTACTCAGTTGTTGCAATATCATGGGTTAAGCGATCACGCTCCAAAAAATGTAGCCAGTACCTTAGGGATCAATCCATATTTTGTAAATGAAATACAGACTGCTGCAAGAAATTACCCAATGAAAAAAGTAAGTTCAATAATCTCAAGTTTGCGAGAAATGGACTTAAAAGGTAAAGGTGTTGGTTCTGCTACAATGAGTGATGCCGATTTGCTTAAAGAACTATTGTATAAAATAGTTTAAATATTATTTTCTATGTATACCAAATCTACCAGGACCAACTAAGATTATGGTAAGAAAAGCTACTAAATATAATAGCGCTTTTTCTTTGGTTCCAAAACCGTCTGCGCCATGAGCTATAAAAACGGCAACACCCATAGTAATGGCAGCTGGTATAGCCGATAATCGAGTTCTAAAGCCTATGATGATTAATATAGGGCAAATGAATTCTCCAATTACCGCTAAAAATAATGAAGGAGCTGCTCCTATACCAATTGGATCACCGAATTCGAAATTACCTGAAATTAGTTTCTGAAATTTTGGAAGACCATGTGTTAGCAACATTGCGGAAACGGAAATTCTAAAAAAGGCTAAGCCGATATCCTTAAGGAGGGGGTTTTTCATGTGTTAAAATAATTTACTTTAAAAGTATTAATTTTTTTTTATTTTATTTAAAATTTCATCCAGTTCTTGTAGTAGCTGATCTGCATTTTCTATAGTAAAATACAGAGGTGGCTTAATTTTCAGCACGTTATCATAAGGTCCGTCGGTACTAATAAGTATAAATTTTGAGCGAAGCTCGTTTTTTATAAAGGATGCTAGTTCAGTTCCTGCATTTCCCTGTGAATCTAAAATTTCTACGCCAAGAAAAAGCCCTTCACCCCGTATGTCCGCCAATTCTTGATATTTCTTTTGAAGAGTGTGTAACCCTTTCTTTAAGTACGCTCCAACTTGATGTGCTTTATTTGGTAAATCCTCTTCCTCTAAAGTGGTCAATACAGCCTCTCCAATAGCGCATGAGACAGGATTGCCACCAAACGAACTAAAGAACTCCATTCCGTTATTAAAACTATTAGATATTTCTTCAGTAGTGACTACTGCTGCCATAGGATGGCCGTTACCTATTGGTTTGCCTAAAATCACAATATCTGGTATAACATCATACATTTCATAGCCCCAGAAGTATTTACCTAACCTGCCGAAACCAACTTGTACTTCATCACTGATACATAAGCCACCTTGTTTGCGTATTTCTGCATAGATGCTTTTTAAATAGGTTTTGGGTAAAGGTACTTGTCCGCCACAACCAACTATTGGTTCTGCTATAAAAGCAGCAATCTGGCCTTCATTTATTTCAATTTTTTTTTGCGCTAATGCAACATAATGTTTGGCTATATCTTCTTCTGTTCCTAGATTGGTGTTAAAGCATTTTGGGAGTTCTGTTTGCAGAATATCTTGCTTTTTACCCGTACCTCCTTTATGATTGTACTTATAATGACTAATATCGATTGTATTTTGGGTATTACCATGATACCCATGCTCCAACACCAAAACTTTTTGTTTCCCAGTATGTGTTTTTGCAATACGTAATGCTAAATCTGATGCAGCACTACCAGAATTCACTAAAAACACCTTAGTAAGATGAGATGGAAATTTGGATAATAAATGATCAGTATATGACAACAATTCATCGTAGAGATATCTTGTATTGGTATTTAGTTTAGCCATTGTTCGTTGCCCAGCCCTAACCACGTTTGGGTGGCAATGGCCCACTTGAATAATATTATTGTAAGCATCGAGAAAAGTATTCCCATCGGTGTCATACATGTATTGAAATGCTGCACCAGACATTTGAATGGGTTCTGAATAACTAAGGGACTGGGAAGAACTAATATTTTTTTTCCGATGTTCAAGTTGTTCGTTAAGACTTTTGCCTACCAATTTTGAAAAATTACACGCATCTCTAAATGTATTTTTGGCTTGTATTGGATTTATCGAGACCCAGATACGTAAAAGCTTCCAAGCCGATTTTTCGCTAATAGTAATGTAAGATGATTCTGGTTTGATTTTTTTGGTATGCGCAGAGTTTAAAACACTAGTGCACAAACGTGCAGCAATTAAATAGTAAAGTGAGTCTACTTCCTTTTCATCTAAAGGAAATACAGCATGATATGCTTGTATGACCATGAATGCAATTTCTAACGGTTTCTCTTTTTCCATTAAAACATAGGTAAGACCTACTGCCAACTCGTTAATGAGCCAAGAATGGCACATATCCCCGAAATCTATGATACCCGTTACTTCATCATTATCTACAAGCACATTCCAGTCATTCGCATCATTATGAATAATGCTTTGTCTAAATTCGTACTGTAAAGGCAGTATATGTTCATTGAATTGTAGGCAGAAATAGTCAACTAAGCTTCGGTCGCTAGCATCGGGGATGTCAGCTAAATACTTCCAATTTTTTTGAAAATGTTTCAGATCCCATTGTGTTTCTTTTGCCTTTATAGCAGCATTATTTTGGTTTATTAAACTACTATCAATTTTCGCTAAGGTCGATCCAAAAGATGCCAATAAAAGATTAGTATGTATTGTTTCAGCTAGAAAAGTGCCACTTAAGAAGGTTAGTAAGCGAAATGTGTACTTATCTGTGATTAAATTAAACGTATCAGATTTTGTAGCTATTAACCTAGAGCAAGAAACACCCATATGCTCTAGTGCTAATAATAGTTCATTTTCGGCTGAAATCAATTCTAAAACTTCGCTTGAATTGGGGTACACCTTTAAAACATAGATATCAGTATTGGTCTCTATTTTAAAATTAATACTATCGTATCCCTCTAGCTTAGTGATTGAAGGTCTATCAATGGCATAGTGCTCTTTTAAAATTAAATCTAAATGTAATTCTTCTACCATGATTTAAGGATGGTTGTTTAAAATGGAAAGTTAATTATAATCAATAGAGGTATGTGAGATAATTTTGTAAATACAATTTAAAAATTTAGAAATGAATTTAGAAGGACAGCACCATATTTATACTAATTGAGTGAGAATATGTCAACTGTAAAGAAAGCAGCATCTGATATTAAAAATCAGTTATAAAATATATTAAACAAAGAATTCCTTTTTAAATGGGATTCTTTGACTTTAAGATAGTAGTTGAACTATCGTAATTTAGGATAGTCTTTCGGACTCACTTCGTGCATTATGGCATACACTTTTTCAAAAATATCTTCCCGATTTGGTTTCGAAAAATAATCACCATCGGTACCATAAGCAGGTCTGTGTGCTTTGGCGCTCAACGTTTGAGGGGCACTATCTAAATAGCTAAATGCGCCTTGTTTTTCAATGATCTCGTTCAATAAGTAAGCAGAACATCCGCCAGGTACATCTTCATCAACAACTAATAACCTATTTGTTTTTTTAACACTTACTAATACGTCTTTTTCAATATCAAAAGGGAGTAAGGTTTGTGCATCAATTATTTCAGCATCTATACCCACTTCTAAAAGCTCTTTTGCGGCCTTTTCAACAATTCTTAATGTTGACCCGTAGGAAACTATGGTTATATCATTACCTTCTTTAATAGTTTCTACTTTACCTATAGGTGTACAGAATTCACCCAGATTATTTGGTTTTTTTTCTTTTAAACGATAACCGTTTAAACTTTCAATAACCAGTGCGGGTTCATCACTCTTTAAAAGAGTATTGTAGAAACCTGCGGCTTGGGTCATATTTCGAGGAGTCAGAATATACATTCCTCTCAATAAATGTATAAGTCCTCCCATTTCAGAACCAGAGTGCCAGATGCCTTCTAACCTATGGCCTCTTGTTCTTATAATTAAAGGAGCCTTCTGTTTACCGGCAGTTCGATATAATAGCGATGCTAAATCGTCTGTTAGCGTTGACATAGCATAAAAAATATAATCCAAGTATTGAATTTCAGCGATTGGACGAAGTCCTCTTAGCGCCATTCCTATTCCTTGACCAATGATGGTCGTTTCACGTATCCCTGTATCAGCTACACGAATGTTACCATATTTTTCTTGCATTCCTTCTAGGCCTTGATTTACATCACCAATAACCCCTGTATCTTCACCAAAAATTAAAGTGTTAGGATATTTTTCAAATAATTTATCGAAATTGTCCCGTAGTATAACTCTACCATCTACCTGATCAGATTCACTCATATAGACCGGAGGAATTGCTCTTATATTCGTAGCTTTATTCTCGTTCTCGCTATATAAATGTGCACTATATATATATTGAGCTTCTTTAAGAAACTTAGAAGTCCATTCGCTTAAGGCTGCTTTTTCATTTGATGTTTCCCCTAAAAGAAAACGTAAAGATTTACGTGCAGAAATGGCCAAATCTTTTTTAACGGGTTCTTCTGTGGCAATTAAATCATTCTTTAATTTATTTAAAAAATTCTTGTTTGGACTTTTAGAAGAAGCTTGCTGAATTAAATTCACCAATGTTTTTTTAGCAGATAGAAGACCATCTAAATATTCTTCCCATGCTTGTTTTTTAGCTTCTCTTACCGTTCGTTTAATTCTTTTCTCAATAGTTTCCAATTCTTCATTGCTCGCAATGCCAGATTCTAGAATCCATTCTTTAAAACGCTTGTTGCAATCATTATCACGTTCCCATTCTAAACGCTTATTGTCTTTATAACGTTCATGAGATCCTGAAGTAGAATGACCTTGGGGTTGTGTTAATTGTTTTACATGAATCATTACCGGTACATGTTCTTGCCTGGCTATGTCTGCCGCATTTTCATAGGCATGCATAAGTGCCGTATAATCCCAACCGTTTACCTTAAAAATTTCATATCCTTTTTCACTATCTGTGCGTTGAAACCCAGAAAGTACTTTTGAGATATCCTCTTTTGTAGTATGATGTTTTGCCGGTACGGAAATACCATATTCATCATCCCAAATACTAATGACCATTGGCACTTGCAAAACACCGGCGGCATTAATAGTTTCAAAGAACATTCCTTCACTCGTACTTGCATTCCCTATCGTACCCCATGCAATCTCGTCTCCGTTTACCGAGAATTTTGCACTATCAAGCCCTTTTTGGTTACGATATACTTTTGAAGCTTGCGCCAAGCCTAATAATCGTGGCATCTGACCTGCTGTACAAGATATATCGGCACTACTGTTTTTTTGCTTGGTCAAGTCTTTCCAGCTTCCATCTGTATTAAGGCTGTGGGTTAAAAAGTGACCACCCATTTGTCTTCCAGCACTCATGGGTTCCATTTCAATAGCAGTTGTTGCATAAAGTGCGTGGAAGAAGTCTTTAGGTTTAAGAAGGCCCAAAGCCATCATGAAAGTTTGGTCTCGATAGTACCCACTTCTAAAATCACCATTTTTAAACGACCTTGCCATTGCTAATTGTGGTAGTTCTTTACCATCGCCAAAGATGCCGAATTTCGCCTTACCGGTAAGTACTTCTTTTCTTCCTAGCAAACTACAAGTTCTACTCAAAAAAGCAATTTCATAATCATGTATGATTTGCTCTTTGAAGTCATCAAAAGAAATGTCATTGCTTGTTTTTGAAGAAACGTCCATGTATTTAACTAGTTTATACAAAACTACCAAATCAGGAAGATTATAGCAATGCCGTTGCTAGTTAATTTATTACATATTTTTCAACAAAATAGGGTAAAAACTGTGTTTTATTGAATTTAATAATAGAAAAGTAATATCTGATTTAAAATTTATCAGTTTAAAACCATTTTCTTGTAAATAGCCCAGTCAATGTTTTAGGACTTACCGTTATTATGAATCTGATTTTCTCCCCGTAGTTAGGTTGTGAAACTTCCCAGCCGTTATTTGAATATACTGGTAGATATAATTCAAAATAATCAGTGACTAAATTTAAACGAACCCCAGAGTCGTACACGAATTTTTCGCTAAGTCCTGTGTTTTTAACCAAACCTGCGTCTCCATAGAGCTCAATCCATCGCCATACATTGAAACTACCGTTCACTGTGGTCATCCAGTCATTTGAAAACCGATACTGATCATCTAAAAATGATTTAAATCCACCTTCGGCTATAATAATCTGTTGGCTATATATACCTGAATCTTCAGACCTACCTAAATACCCATAATCAAAAAGGTAATCTGTGGGGCGGTCTAATGCGAAGCTAAAAAAGTCTGTTTTTGTTCTATTGCTCAAAAATTTACCAGCAAAGAATCTAAGATTCAATTGTCGGTTGTTTTTAAATAATTTACGGTACTCATATTCAAATGACACTTTACTGAAATTACCGGCCAATTGAAAATCTAAAAACCAAGAATTGTAATCTATTATGCCGTTATTTCTGTTGATGTAACGAGCATTAAAAACGCTATAATCAGGATTTTCTGGATCACTGGCCAAATTCTGTAAAGAAGTATCAAAATCACGTAAAATGTTTACATACCTAAAGGATAAAAACTCCCTCTTATTAGAGATTAAATCTTCAGGTCTAAAGCCTAAACTAAAAGATGGAGTGATTGAAGTATATCTTGAATTTTCATTAAAATGCGAGGTGGAGGCTCCAATTGCATAATTAGCGACATACAGACCGCTCTTGCTTAAATATTTTCGATAACTAAATTTACCATATCCAACGAATGCTTTTTCCTTAAAAGAATAGGAGGGAGAGAAGTCATAGACAAAAGGGCGCTCAAGAAGGGTTTTATTATAAAGACGTATACCTGGTGCCCAACCATCATATATGTTAAAATTGATAACCGGAACATAAAAGACCTGATTGAAATATGGATTTTCAGCATCCTTGAAAAAGGTGAATTTTAATTTCTTGTTACTTGATAAAAACCCCTTTAAAGACTTCCAATTATCCCTTTGATTAAATTCAGGAATTTTCTGATTATAATTTAACACCAATTTATCTTCCTCATTGTTGGGAATGGTAAATGTTTCCTCGAGTTTAATATCACTAAACCAGTATTGGGATACTACTGAATCATTTTTAAGACCAAATACGGATATTGGCACATTTGTTCCTTCCTTGTTCTTTATAGTAACCAATAAAGAATCTTGCTTTTGCTTTACGTTTTTTATTTTGAAATCAATTCTTCGATCAGTGGAAACATAATCCCTAAAAAACCAATTGATATCCTGTGTTGTAGATCGTTTTAGAATGGATTCAAAGTCGAGAACTTTAACTGTATTTAATTTATAATACTCAAAGAATGTTTTAATACTTTTATCTACCTTTTCTTTGCCTATATAATCAGCTAAATAAGCTAAACCTAAGCCAGCTTTATATTTGTTAGCTATTTTTTGATTGAATTTAATCAGTGAGTCGTTTGGTGTTTGTAGTGCTTGATCTAAATTTTTTCGAGCGGTAAGATTATATAGAAAAGCGTACTGATCATTAAAGTCCATTTTGGCCAATTCGAAACTGCGAAACCCCCAAATACTGGACAATTTCCCCATAAGCTTTTGATTAGGATAGTACTCTTCTACATACGCAATCATCAAGTAATTAGATATGGCACTATTTAACCATTGTTCTTTTCGTGGATTTAAAAACATGGTTTCCCTTAAAATACTATTTAAAGCTGTTTTAAGGAATTTCATTTCAAACTGAAACTGTTCTTCATAAGGCCTTATAAATGATGGTAATTGGTTTAGACCGTATAAGGGGTCTTTATCATAATCTAGTTCACTAACCAATACTTTTTCATGTGGATAGGCTCCTAAATTAGTATATATGAAATCTGCAACCTTATTTATAGAAAGCCCTTGCCCTATGTTACTGTACCTTGGGGCCTTTATATTGGTGAGAAATGTCATGTACGGAGTCGTGTGGGTTATAAACTCCTTCTCTGTTTTTAAAATTATTTCACCGCTCCTTTGTAGGCTCCCCTTTAATTGAGCAAATTGACCATTAGGGAACTCTGAAAGTGATTCTATTTTAAAGTTTGAAGCTAAATAGAGACTGTCGGGGAATTTAAAATTAATGACTGTGTTGGTTACATTTGTATAGAGATCTTCTAAGTTTTTATTTGAGTAAAGTTCCCATTTTCCATCATAGACTGCTGGTGTTAAATACCAATCCTTTAAATAATAGGTTCCTTTAGGGTCATACCCATAAGGAGTGAATTTATTAGGAGGTAATTTTACTTTGTAGGTTATAAATACTTTTGTGGATTGTTTTGGAAGTAAAATATCTGCCAACGTTACCTTTAGGATATCTTCACCTTCTGTATGGGTCCATTGTAAACCATTATACGAATCATCTACTACACTAATAATAGTGGTGGCACCACGCTCGCTATCCTTGGCAAGATGCAATGATTTTTTGAATTCTTGGGCGAACCGTTTGGCGAGACCTGTATTCTTATCTGAATAGGCATTTGCCCAATCATTAAAATATAGCACACCTAAGTTATAATTAGAGTTGTTGTAGTATGTGAATTCTTGACGAATTTCCAGTTCTTTGGTATATTCATTTAAACTTACCGTAAGGTCAGTTTCATATTGCGCATACCCTTTTGTTCCAACAGAAACCAAAAGAATTAAACTTAAACAGAAAAGTAAATTGAAGTTGTGGGTCAAGGCTAAGATTAAAAATTAGGACTCATAGAATGGCCTTTGTAAAAGGAATCAATAATCTCTACAACTTCTTTTTCTGTATCCACAATTTTAATAAGATTTAAATCTTCTGCACTAATATTACCAACTTTTAGCATAGTGCCTTTAATCCATTCGAATAGACCTGTCCAGAAATCGCTTCCGACCAAGATAATCGGAAATTTTCCGATTTTATGGGTTTGTATCAAGGTAATTGCTTCAAATAGTTCATCTAGTGTCCCAAATCCTCCTGGCATTACTACAAAACCCTGAGAATATTTTACGAACATAACCTTTCTTACGAAGAAATAGTCAAAATCTAAACTTTTATCATTGTCTATATATGGGTTGTCATGCTGTTCGAATGGAAGGTCAATGTTTAGTCCTACAGAAATACCACCAGCAAGATTTGCCCCTTTATTTCCTGCTTCCATGATACCAGGGCCACCTCCAGTAATAACACCATATCCTGCTTCTGCAATAGATTTTGCTATAGAGACTGACAGTTTATAATATGGATCTTCCTCTTTTGTTCTAGCGGAACCAAAAATAGAGACACACGGACCTATTTTACTCATGCGTTCAAAACCATTGACAAATTCGCCCATGATTTTAAAAATAGCCCATGAGTCATTCGTTTTTATTTCATTCCAACCTTTATGATGTTTTTCTGATCTCATCTATTTTTATATTAATCTCATTGTTTATTGATGGCTATATTTAACTTTTCAATTCTCTTTTTAAAAATGTTGCCGTATAACTTTTCTTATCTTTTGCTACTTCTTCAGGAGTACCTTTTGCGACCAATCGACCACCAGAGCGTCCACCTTCATAGCCAATGTCTATAATGTAATCTACCATTTTGATTACATCCATATTGTGTTCAATAACCAAAACAGTATTCCCCTTATCAGCCAATTTATTCAAAACATCCATCAAAACCCTAATATCTTCAAAATGAAGTCCAGTAGTAGGCTCATCTAAAATATAAAAGGTATTGCCAGTATCCCTCTTTGAAAGTTCTGTTGCCAATTTTATACGTTGGGCTTCCCCACCAGACAAAGTGGTTGATTGTTGACCCAAAGATATGTACCCTAAACCAACATCTTGTATTGTCTTTAACTTACGATGTATTTTAGGAATTAGTTCAAAAAATGCAACAGCTTCATCAATTTTCATTTCTAAAACATCTGAAATAGACTTGCCTTTATATCTTATTTCTAATGTTTCTCGATTGAATCTCTTACCATTACAAGTTTCACACTCAACATAAACATCAGGTAAAAAATTCATTTCAATAACCCTTAACCCACCACCTTGGCAGGTTTCGCAACGCCCTCCTTTTACATTAAAGCTAAATCTACCAGGTTTATATCCTCTAATTGCAGCTTCAGTTGTTTTTGCAAACAAAGACCTTACCTCGCTAAAAAGACCTGTATATGTTGCAGGATTAGATCGAGGTGTTCGGCCAATTGGTGATTGATTAATTTCTATTACCTTATCGATATGCTCTAAACCTGATATTTTTTTATACGGCATCGGTTTTTTGACCCCATTAAAATAGTAGGCGTTCATAATTGGATAAAGCGTTTCGTTAATTAGCGTCGATTTACCACTACCAGATACCCCAGTAACACCTATCATTTTCCCTAATGGAAATGTAACCGATATGTTCTTCAGGTTGTTACCAGTACAACCAGATAACACAATTTCGAGACCATTTCCCTTTCTTCTCGTTTTAGGAACCTCAATTTTTTTGATGCCGGTCATATAATCCGCCGTTAAAGTGTTGAAATTTTTCAATTCTTCAGGGGTTCCTTCTGAAATAATTTCACCTCCGTTTTTACCAGCTTTAGGCCCAATATCAATCACATGGTCTGCACGTTCGATCATATCACGGTCATGCTCAACTACAATTACCGAGTTTCCTATATCCCTTAACGATTCTAAAGATTTAATTAATCGCTCATTATCGCGTTGGTGTAACCCAATACTTGGTTCATCTAAAATATATAGCACACCAACCAATTGAGAGCCAATCTGTGTTGCTAAACGAATACGTTGTGCTTCGCCACCTGAAAGTGACTTTGAGCTTCTGTTCAATGATAAGTAATCAAGACCAACATCTAACAAAAATTGTATTCGAGTGTTAATCTCCTTTATTATTTCTTCAGCTATCTTTAATTGATTCCCTTCTAGTCTTTTATCAAGATTCGTGAAAAATTCAGAAAGTTCTACGATATCTAGATTGGCCAATTCTGCAATATTTCTGTCTTCGATTTTAAAAAATAAGGATTCTTTCTTCAGTCGAAAACCGGTACACGATGGGCAAGTAATCTTGTCCATATATTCCTTGGCCCATCTTTTAAGAGATGTAGATGCCGCTTCTTCGAACTGATTCTTTATAAATTTAGAAATACCCTCATACTCGATTTTGTAGGTTCTTTTAACCCCTAAGGATTTAGAATCAACTTCAAAACTTTCTTTTCCTCCATTCAATAAAACTTCAATAGCATCATTAGGTATATCTTGAATAGCATCGGTAAGTTCAAAATTATAGCGTTGTGCAATTGTTTCTATCTGCTTGAAGGCCCAAGACTTTTTGTATTCGCCCAATGGTGCGATACCACCACCCATAATGGATAGTTTTTTATTCGGGAATATCTTTTTTTCATTGACTTCATAAACATGACCTAACCCGCTGCAATTCGGGCACATGCCTTTAGGTGAGTTGAACGAAAAGGTATTAGGTTCTGGAGTAGGGTAGGAGATACCCGTTGTAGGGCACATTAAATCTCTACTAAAATACCGAGGTACTTTTGTGCCTTCTTCCAATACCATTAGTACATTATTTCCGCTATACATTGCGGTATTTATAGTTTCTGAAAGGCGTTTATGAAAATCTTCGTTCTGAATAACTTTTAAACGATCGATGACTATTTCAATATCGTGGGTCTTATACCGATCCACCTTCATTCCTTTAACAATATCTTTTATCTCGCCATCAACCCTAACTTTTACAAAGCCTTGTTTAGCAATCTGCTCAAAAAGCTCCCTGTAATGTCCTTTTCTAGATTTAATAATAGGAGCAAGAATGTTTATTTTCTTAGTATCGTAAGATTCGATAATCAAATTTTTAATTTGTTCATCGCTGTAACTTACCATCTTTTCATCAGTATTATAACTGTGTGCATCCGCAGCACGGGCAAAAAGTAAGCGTAAGAAATCATACACCTCAGTAATGGTACCTACTGTTGATCTTGGAGATTTTGAGGTGGTTTTTTGCTCAATAGCAATTACCGGAGACAACCCATCAATTTTGTCAACATCTGGGCGTTCAAGCCCACCTAAGAACTGTCTTGCGTAAGCGGAAAAGGTTTCAATATAGCGTCGTTGTCCTTCGGCATAAATAGTGTCAAATGCCAGAGAAGATTTTCCACTTCCAGATAGACCCGTTATTACAACAAGTTTATTTCTAGGAATGGTAACATCAATATTTTTAAGGTTATGTACGCGAGCGCCTTTAACTTCTATATTTTCTTCGTAATCAGTCATGAATTCATAGCAAAGATGTAAAAGTACGATTTTGAGTGCGAATTATATACTTGAAGAAACTCTTTGAAGATTCAATACCCACTTATTATGTTAAGTAGAAATATTTGGAGATTTAACGATTAATATACTGGTATTATAAATGCTGTAATCAAAAATAGACAAACTAAAGTTTCGAGAGTTCTTCCTTTTCTGATTAGGTTTTGGGAGCCGATAAATTACTGGACTGTCAATAAAAGTAAACAATCTGATAAAGATTATGCCCTATTTGTTTATTGTACATTTTATTTTTTTCTATGGTTTACTATCTCAAAGCAGAGAGTATCCTTCTTCTGTTGTACCAAGTTTCTATCCATTAAAAAAGTATAACTCGGGTTTTGATATATATCCATAACTATATTTGTGGGGCCATTCTACCTTTAAGTGCTTTAAAAATAATTCTGCCACCGCATTGTCTCAACAATTATCTTTTCTTCCTAACCCTAAGTTTTATAAGGCGTTGTGATTTGTTCGGATATAAGGAATTCCATATCGGAATGAAATATGAGTTTTTTTGTTGATATTATTGGACTTAACCCTAACATTTCTTCCTTAGATTATAGTATCGTCTTTATTAAAGGTGTCGCCGATTGACTACCCAGCAACCTTATCTATGGAACAAATTGATGATTACGGTGGTATACATAAACCTCTATTTCGTGTCTATAAAGGTATTATCTGAAACCCGAAGCTAGTTCTTTCTAAAGACCGGATAGTTTAGTGGATAATTGTCACTCCTGTCCGTGGTAATCCTTAACTTTTGCTTTCATCTTGCGAACAGATAATTTAACCTCGTTTGGTTGGGCTACTCATGGTCTAGAAACACGATATCCCTATTTTGAGAGTTCCACTTTGATTTTTGGTACTCATAACGCTCAAAGCTATCGTCAAAAACAACTTAAATAATCGAGAATATAGTTTGGTTTTTAACCACCTTTTAGATTGATACTTACCTCCTATGCATGTCCTGTCCAATTTTTAACGACTAAAGAGGAGTAAACAGGCGCAAGTCGTTTTCTAAAAAAACTACCTAATTTATTTGTTAACTTACTTACAGTGGTCCATTGCCTTAACATATCACTTGCATCTTGAGGAGGGTAACCTAAAACAGTTTTCCAGCTTCCACATAATTCATAACTCCAGAGCCAGCACCAATTGGTGCGGCAGAATATAAGGTAGTGTGGTCTTTTATTGAGGTGCTCCCGCCACTAATAACAACATCAGCTAAAGTATTTGAACTAATCTATCAGCCCTTACCAATTTTTGCAATTTCATGGATCACAGTAGTTGGTTGTATATCTCAGTCTAATACAGGTGAAGACAGATTAAAAAACACTAATATTTTAGTCATTTCCAAATCAACATTTTTTACGTTAGTAAAGGCACGTTAGTCGCAAAAATCAATATTTAAATCAGAACTTATAAGGGCGGCATATGCTTTTGCATCTGACCAAAACTTTAAATATTTATTGTTTCTAATGAATGTGATTTGATTGCTGTTTGCTTTTTTTATTATCCTGTTTTGCTTTTCTTTTGATTATTGGTTTGTTGGCCATTGTCTTTTCAGAAAAAAAGTTTTGATTTTTCGCAAATTGAGTCAATTTATTTAGGGCCTCACTTTGACCCGTTTATGCTGGCTCACTTAAATTTAGTGATGGTTGTTTATTAGACCTTTTTTTACGCTGGGTGACTCTATAGCTAGCTATTTTGACAATGTGTTGTACCTAAGATATACAGTAATCCTCTTGTTGAAAAATTTAAAGGTTAAAGGGGCTATTGAATTATTTTAAATCAATATTAATAGTAATACTATTAATATATAAAAGTTTAACTATTAATTATGATTAGTAATGGTATTAATTTTAAAACGGGATTATATTTTTGTATGGAATATTAAAACAATCATTATGAGAACCATTTTAAATTCTATTGGTATCACTACCACGATTTTTATGACATCGATTTTTATTCCTGCAACTGTATTTGGGCAACAATCCAAAGAGGGCACTGTAGAAATAGAGCGCAGCCGAATCCTTGTTGAAGATGTCCTTAGCGAAGAAGAACAGGCAGCCTTAACACCACTAGATGTATTCAACAGCCTAGCTGCAGGCAATGAAAGGTTTGTTAGCAGTGATCTTACTGCGCGAGACCACTCCATGCAAATAAGAGAAAGTGCGGAAGCCCAGTACCCAAAAGCAATTGTGCTCTCATGTGTGGATAGTCGGGTTCCGGTAGAGGATGTCTTTGATAAGGGCATCGGTGATATATTCGTAGCAAGGGTCGCCGGAAACTTTGTGAACGACGATATTTTAGGAAGTATGGAATTCGCTACAAAGATTGCGGGAGCAAAACTTATACTGGTTTTAGGTCACGAAAATTGTGGTGCGATACACGCTGCGATAGATGGCGCCGAACTGGGACACATTACAAAAATGCTTGTAAATATAAAACCGGCAGTGGATATATCGACCAAGTCGAGTGGACCCAAATCTTCAAAAAATAGGTTGTTAGTCCACGAGGTAAGCGAAAATAACGTCCGGATTAACATGGAGAAGATAGTAAAGGAAAGTTTAATATTGAGAACCATGGTAGAAGACGGTGAAATCGCTATTAAAGGTGCTGTATATGATATGGATACTGGAGTTGTAAATTTTATTAAATAGTGGGTTTTGATTAAACCTACTTCAATAGAGGTAGGTTTTCAACTAGATAATTAAATAAAAGATATGGATATAACTATTTTAGAAAAAAAGGTTCAGGACGTATACGATGACCTCATTGATTCTGGCAATGAAATAAGTACGATACTAGAAGATATCAATGAAGAGTATGTGTATAGTGCCAAAAATTTATTAAGCTACTTGACCTTGAGGAGTATTGACCTAAGGGATATCCAAGCAGAATTGAACAAACTCGGAATCTCATCACTAGGTACTAGTGCAGGTTATGTTCTTGAGAATGTTTCCCGTACCCTTGATTTAATTAAACTGATTAAAGGTATTTCGATAGAAAGAGATGTAGAAAAATCCTCTCTAGGGTATACGGAAAGCAATACACTTTTGGAGGCGCGTTCAAAATCTTTATTTAATGTTTCCGAGAACATATTACGAACAAAGATTATGGTCACTATGCCCGACGAGGCTTCGCAAAATATCGTTTTATTGAAAGGATTGCTAACGGCAGGTATGGAAATTGTACGTATGAATTTAAGCCATGGAGATGAAGCACTTTGGAATCGCATATTAGTCAATTCAAAAAGAGCAAGTAAAGAGCTACAAATTAAAACCTGTATTTTCATGGACCTTCCTAGACCGAAGATACGAGTAGGCAACCTGTACAAGTATTCCCTAGACCAACAAAAATTCCACCAAGTCAATGCAATCTATATTAGCCAGAATGATTGCTTTGAGTTAATGAAAGAATCACAATTTAACGAAGGGACATTCGTAGACACAGTTCGTAATACTGTCATAACAGTTGCTTTGCCAGAGATTATAGATGATCTTGAAGTAAACCATAGAATATTCTTCGACGATGGTGCTATAGAAGGTAAGGTCACCTTCAAATCTTCCAATGGTGTTTTAATACAAATACAGAATACGACTAAAAAGAAATTAAGAATAGGTAAAGGAATCAATTTACCCGATACCCATCTTACCCTCCCATCGTTAACATTCCAAGATTTGCAATTGCTCCCTTATGCCTGTAAAAATGCGGATATTATTGGGTACTCTTTTGTGAGAACTCCGGAAGATGTAAAAGCATTGTATAACAAACTCACTGACATTAACGACATTGAAACAGCAGTGGTCTTTAAAATAGAGAATAAGGAAGCCTTTGATAATTTGCCGCGTATACTTTTTGAAGCTATGAAAAGACCTAGGATAGGGGTAATGATTGCAAGGGGAGATTTAGCAGTCGAAGTAGGTTTCGACAGAATATCTGAGGTACAAAACCAAATTATGTCCATATGTGAAGCAGCTCATATACCCGTTATTTGGGCCACTCAGGTTTTGGAAAGTATGGCGAAAAAAGGATTAGCCACTAGAGCGGAAATTTCAGATGTAGTTTTAAGTGTACAAGCGGAATGTGTAATGCTCAACAAAGGACCATATATCACAGATGCCGTAGGTATACTCAAAAATATATTATTGAGGATGGAGGAGCACTATAATAAGAACAAAAAAATGTTAAGGGCACTCGAAGTCGCAAGGCATAACCTGAGAATTATTAAAGGGAATCAAGAGTTACATCTGAAGTAAATTCTAGGTAAATCAACATATCCCTCTGAAATTAATAGATAATGGGATTAAAGGATGTTCAGTAGAATCTCATAAATGTCACTTAAATTGAGAGCCCTTTTAAATTGAATAAGATTATAACGAAGCAAGGAATTAATTCCAAAATATATGTATTTGGAGACTCTATAAAAATCGATTGCTCCATAACGTATTATTATATTCCTGAATCTGGTCTTCCTTTTAGTCGAACATCAATTCTTTTTTTCTTAACAGTCAATCGCTTCATTACATCCATTAAGGTTTCATCTTTTGTATTCTTGTAAATTTCGTTGATAGCTAAAATAAGTCGTTTTGCTTCTCTTGAGGCTGTCACCCGATCACTAGTAGTCATATTACTCATCTTGGCTTTTTCAAATTCTAATGCTTCTTGTAAAATGTCCATAATTATAATCTTATTTAAAATTTTGTAAATGTAATTAAACAAAAATTATGCTTCAAATCCTATCGTTTGATTATTAATTTCTTTTTAAAATTATTTACGTACTCCTAACACGCACAAAACGAAAATCACTGAACAGCGTTCGTTTTGCTTTTACTATTACTAAACCCACCCATAACCGAATATTATATTGGTGTCAAAACTCTGAATAATGGGGCCTATAATTATACTTGACAGGAGTCTTTCTTAAAAGTTCATTTACCCATATCTATCGAATTTTTTTAGAAGATTCACGTAAAGGTCACTTTTCATATAAACCAAAGGGTTATTTAAGAAAACCTAACATCACATTAAAAAGATCTATATAGAAACAATTAATACGGACAAAAAAACTTCCAGAAAGAAACCTTTCTCTTGCTTTTATAAATTTTTAAAATAACTAGACGGCTGTCTGTTATTAGCGTAATAAAACATAGTCATACAAATAAAGCTTATAGATGATTTCGTTACAATCTAAAGCCTCTTCAAAAACATTACCATCCTATTTCAAATATATGGTGATGGATTAGCGCAAAAATTTTCAGCCTTTTTTAATTAAGATTTTTTAATAATTATAAATATAGCTTAGGGTTCTTAAGAGGTTCTAAAAAATTCTCTTACTCTAAAACCTACTTTTTCATAGTACATTTCAGTTCACTTATTACAAGCTATCAATCACACTTCCACACGTCATCATCTGCGCTCCATAATACGGATTCCGGATTTCTTTGTCTGAACTTATCCAAAACGCCCCATTATTATTATTTGCCATGGGGCATTTTTGAATAAATATTTTAGAACTGATGTTCTTGATATTCATTGCAATAGGTACCATATTTTCGTTTAGCACAACGAAATGTTCTCGTTGATTTTCGAGATTGTCACTTTTAGAAATTGCTTTAAACATTTCATTTATTTTTGAAAAATGGGTTCTCTCCATTTTACGTAAGTTACCTGTCTTAATGGCCTGTAGCTTTTGTGAAGCCTCTTTCGAAAAAGCCGAAACATTCTTGGTATTACTCGCCACAAATGCGTCTTTCATTTGAAGATAAGAGGTGAGAACTCCTTGAAAACTATTTTCAAAAGCTTCGGGAAATGTCATTTTCATATCTGACATTGAAACTAAGGCTTCTTGTTTGCCTGTACCTTGATTCATCATCGAATTTTTGCCTTGTAACTGTGCGGCAGCATCTACCGTAAATGTTCCATTAGTAACAATTTCATCACCATTTTGTAAGCCTGAAGCAACTACAAATATATCTCCATTTCTATTTCCCAAGGTTACTTCTCGCATTTCGAATACCGGTTCATTCCGATTTGTTTTTATATAGACCAATGAGCGTTCCCCTGTCCACATAACCGCACTTGCCGGAACGGTCAGTTGTTCGGAAGTATCCCTTGATTTTGCTTGAATTTTGCCTTTAACAAACATTCCTGGTTTAAATTCACCATTTTTATTTTTTAAGGTAGCACGTATAGTTAAGGTTCTGGTCTGGGTATTTAGAACAGGGTCTATGAAGGAAATTGTTGCATCAAATTCCTTATTGGGATAAGCGTTGGTCACTACCTTTATTTTTTGGCCCGTTTTAAATTGTGGTATTTGATTTTCGTAGGCATCGAACTCCGCCCAAACTGAATTCAGGTTACTCACTTTTACGATAGGTTGTCCCTGCTTTACGTAATCCCCCTCGGAAGTCATTTTTTCGGAGACGGTTCCTGAAACTGTCGCATAAATCGGGAAATTTTCACGAACCTTTCCAGATTCTTCTATGGTATTGATTTGGCTTTCAGTTAGTTTCCAAAGTTTTAGTTTGTTGCGCACGGCGTTGTAAAGTAAAGGTTGGGATTCTTTCAAAGAAGCTGCGGTAATCAACTCTTGTTGTGCCGCTACAAGATTTGGGGCATAGATAGTTGCCAACAGTTGGCCTTTTTTTAGTTCTTGGCCTTCAAAGTTTACATTGAGCTTTTCTATCCTACCGTCAAAGTAGCTGGCCTGAATGGCATTTTCTTCTTCGTTCATTTTTATTTTCCCTGAGAGCGAAATCATATTATCCTCATTCTCCAATGTATTGCCCACTATAGTAGTTCTTATATTGGCTAATGCCATCGCATTTTTGGTCATTTTAATTTCGTTCATAGCCAACCCGTCTGCGCTAGATTCTACCGGAATCAATTCCATACCACAAATAGGGCAATCACCAGGTTCAACCTGCATGATTTGAGGATGCATGGAGCATGTCCACATCTGAGCCGATGATTCGTTGGAATGCTCATGACTATCCTCATTGTTAGAACTAACAGTGGTTGACATTGAGTCTTCTGTAGAAGCACCAAAAATAAGCCAACCAGCAAATAGGCCTACAATGACCGCAATACCGAGATACATGATGTTTTTATTCATAATTTTTGATTAAAACTGTTTTAATATAGCTTGTTACGCCAAGTGCTATTTGCGTTCCAGACGCTTTATCATAGCCTTCATTTCCTCTATTTCTTTCTTCTGTGCCTTTATAATATCATCGGCCAATTTTTTTACTTCCGGGTCTTGAATATCCGCTCTTTCACTGGTTAAAATAGCAATTGAATGGTGCGGAATCATTGCCTTCATCCAAAGCACATCACCTATTATTGGTTTTTGTGCTCTTACGAGTCCCAATGCACCAACAAATAAGACAAAGCTTCCAAGGAGAATTGCGATGTTCTTCTTCTTGTTTTTATACATATTCCGCATAAAAAACCACATTATAACTGCCATAGTTGAAATACCTAAACAAGTCATATAAAAACGAGTTAAGCTAAAATACACATGGTCTACTACATAGGTGTTTAAGTACATTGTGATATACATTGCTACAAATGAGCAACCCAGCATTATAAAAAAGGTTCTGTAATTATTGTTTTTTTTTGAATTTTCCACTCTAAATTGCTTTTGTAGTTAAACTTTAATTGTTCGTAATCGCAAGGCATTGGCAATGACAGAAACTGAACTAAAACTCATTGCTAATGCGGCTATCATAGGGGAGAGCAAAATTCCGAAAATGGGAAATAATACACCTGCTGCAATGGGTATACCCAATGTGTTGTAGACAAGTGCGAAAAATAGATTTTGCTTTATGTTTCTCATTACGGCATGACTTAAATTTCGTGCTTTAGCGATACCGTGTAAATCACCTTTTACCAAGGTTATCATTGCACTTTCAATGGCTACATCCGTTCCTGTACCCATTGCTATACCAACATCACTTTTAGCCAATGCAGGTGCATCATTAATACCATCACCTGCCATAGCAACGACCTTACCTTTTTCTTGCAGTTTTTCTACTTCTTTCATTTTATCTTCAGGTAACATACTTGCTTTAAAATCCGTAAGGTTGAGTTCTGAAGCTACTGCCTGCGCTGTATCATGATTATCACCTGTAAGCATTAGTACTGCTATACCCTTGTCTTGAAGTGCTTTGATCGCTTTTGCACTGGTTTCCTTGATTTTGTCTCCAATAACTACGTAACCAGCAACTATTTTATCTACCGATAAGTACGAAACTGTTTTACCTTGTTTTTGATAGGTTTTGGCTTCTTCCTGCATTTTCGAGGTAATTTCTGCATGTGCATATGCCATCATTTTTGGATTACCTAATGCTACTTTTTTACCATTAATAGTGGCTTCAACCCCTTTACCCGTAACTGCACTAAATGCATCTGACTTTAAAATTTCAGCATTATGTTCTTTACCATACTTGACCGTTGCTTCAGCCAATGGATGTTCGCTATTGCTGTTTATTGATACGATGTATTGTAACACTTCGCTATCACTGAAACTATCATTGAAAAAACCTATTTTTTCTACTGTTGGTTTTCCTTCGGTAATAGTTCCTGTTTTATCAATGATAAGGGTATCAACCTTATCCATTTTTTCAAGAGCTTCAGCATTTTTAATCAACACACCATTTTGAGCACTTTTACCAACGCCTACCATCACGGACATTGGTGTTGCCAAACCTAACGCACACGGACACGCAATTATCAACACCGCAATGGCATTGACGAACGCATAGACATAAACTGGTTCTGGACCCCAAATAGCCCAAACTGCAAAGGTTATTATAGAAATTATGACCACAACAGGCACAAAGTAACCAGATACTTTATCTGCTAAATTTTGAATTGGCGCACGACTTCTACTGGCTTTATTAACCATATGAATAATTTGCGATAGCAAAGTATCGCCCCCAACTTTTTCAGCTTTCATTAAAAAAGATTGATTACCATTGATTGTACCACTACTGACTTTATCGCCTACAGATTTATTTACAGGAATAGGCTCTCCAGTAATCATAGATTCATTAATGGTTGTATCCCCTTCGGTTATCGATCCATCCACTGGAATTTTCTCGCCTGGTTTTACTTTTAGAATATCATTTAATGCTATCTTTTCAATACTTACTTCAACTTCTTCACCATCCACTATTTTTATAGCTCTATTGGGGGCTAACTTTAACAACTCTTTTACTGCTGAATTGGTTTTGCTATGCGCACGAGCTTCTAAAAGTTGTCCTAATAACACAAGTGTTAATATCACGGTTGCCGCTTCAAAATAAACGTGTACTGCACCTGATTCGGTTTTAAACTGTTCTGGAAAAAAATCAGGAAAGAACATGCCAAAAACACTAAATAACCACGCTACACCAGATCCAATACCGATAAGGGTAAACATATTGAGATTCCACGTTTGGATACTTTTATAAGCACGTTCAAAAAACATCCACGTAGCATAGAACACTACAGGAATAGATAACCCAAACTGTACCCAATTCCATTTTTTTTGCTCCATTACATTATATAATGGATTGTTAGGAATCATCTCGCTCATAGCAATCAGGAAAATGGGTAATGTAAAAGCAAGTGCAATCAAGAATTTCTTAAGCAGCTTTTTATAGCTTTTCTCTTCTGCCGAATCGTCGGGTTGCATTGGTACTAAATCCATTCCACAAATAGGACAAGAACCTGCTTCGTCCCTTACAATTTCTGAGTGCATTGGACAGGTCCATTGCTCAGTGGATACTGCAGATAAATTTTGTTCCTCGACCAAATCCATTCCACAAACAGGACAATCGCCTGATTTGTTATAGGTTTTTTCACCTTCGCAATGCATAGGACAGTAAAATGTTCCTGTTCCTGCTCCCTTAGGCTTTTCCTTTTCTGCTTCTTTCGTTGTATTGTGCTCTCCAAATTTATGAATACTGTATGCACCGCCATTATCCTGCATCGCTTTCTGCAAAGTCTCAATAGTAATGTGCGAATCCATTTCGATAGTAGCTTCTTCCTTTTCTAAATTAACCGTTGCTTTTGAAACACCTTTCACTTTTGAAAGTGTTTCTTCAACGTGACTGCGACAACCGTTGCAAGTCATTCCTTGTATGTGATAGGTATGTTTCATGATATTTAAAATTAATATGATAAACTATCTTTCAATTGAGTCGTATATTTAATAATATTATGTTTTTCGACTTCAGATAAAAGAGCTTTTTTATGAATTAGTGTATATGAACTTAAAGGCATTTTGTCGTTTTCAATCTGCTTTATAATAGACCGAAGTTTACTGGATTTCCTTCTATCTGAAAGTTCATCCCAAAGATTAAAATTCAATTCGCCTTTAGCATGTTTAATGTGGTCTTCCAAATACCAAGCTGCGGGCTGAATCATGTTGTACCAAGGATAATCTGTTTTGTTACTATGGCAATTGTAGCAGGATTCTTGCAATATGGCTCTGATTTTTTGTGGTGGATTGTTGACCAACAAAAAGTCTGTTTTTGGCACCACATTACTTTGATTGCGCTCCGTGGGGAAAAATTGAATAACAACAAATACAGCCAACAATATCAAAGTTATGATTTTAAAAAATTTCATTTATACCTTATTAAATTTACAAGGAATCCGCTATAAAATTAGGCGGAAATAACCTGCAGGTTTTATTTGATGATTACATCTTGGATTTAATTTCCTTCTCCACTTTACCACAGGTCAGCATTTTGCTTCCGTAGTATGGATTTTTGATGTCTTTGCTCATACTCAACCAGGAACTACCTTTATCGTACATTGGGCAAGATTGTTGAAATAGTGTCGCATCGGTTCCTGTAATCTCTACCATATCCATCATATCTTTACTCAAGGTCTTAAAATGTTCGCGTTGGTGGTCCATTTCGCTCTTACCGATATGTTCAGCATGCTCTGTAGCGTCTACAATAATGTCTTGGAGTTCTTTTTGTTGCGATGAAGTGTAACCGCTTATTTCAAAGATTTTTAAACTTCCAACCATTTTATTACCTGCCTTTGCAGCTGCGTCCTTATTAGTGGCTACCAAGGCTTCTTTTAAGGTCATATAATCTGCTATCACTTGTTTTGAACCGGTCATTTGCCCAACATGGGATACCATATCCATGTTATCATGTTCCATGGTGTTATCTTTAGTAGCATCATGGGTCATTTCAGAATGGTTATCACTTTCCAAATTCTCCTTTTTACTGTCTTTACAAGACATTACTGTTAGGCTTACGAAAGACATTACAAAAATTGCTGTTGTTATCCTTACTTTTTTCATTTGTGTTTAGATTTAAAATTTACTTGTTATTATTAAAATTCTATAATTTTTTAATCACATCTTCTAACATTGCTGTTATTTGAGATGCTATTTTATGGAGTTCTTCATTATTTACAGCTTGCATTGAGGCCATCGGATTGACAGCAGCAACTTCAATGGTTCCTGGCTCCAATTCTTGGACAATGACATTGCAAGGCAACATCGTCCCAATTTTATCTTCTACCACAAGAGCCTTATGCGCAAATGGTGGGTTGCATGCCCCTAAAATTTTATACTTCTTGAAATCAACATCAAGTTTTTTCTTAAGGGTTTCCTTTATATCTATTTCTGTAAGTATTCCAAAACCCTCTTCTTTTAATGCTTCTGTGACTTTTTTAATGACCTCTTCAAAAGTGCCTTTGATTGTTTTATTAAAATAATAGTTCATCGTCTTTTAATTTTTAGTGTTCAACGTTCGTTTTTGTTCTTTATATTCTTCTTTGGATATATCACCCTTGGCGAATCGGTTATCCAGAATATCCATAGGATTTTCTATCTTCTCGGTATTTTGTCTATTTCTTCCATTGTATAGAAATACGCCCATTACAAGCAAAACCGGTATTAATATCCACCACCACATCATCATAATTGTATATTTTTAATAGTTAACTAATTATTTTTATTTGTAGTTTCCCAATCATAAGGGTAGGAATTTATTGTTCATCATTTTTCATTTTCCCTTTCGTTTTCCCTTTCATTTTTTTCATCATTTCAGGGTTTTCATTCATCATTTGCATCATTTTTGTTTTCATTTGCTTTTTCATCATTTTGTTATTATGGATTTCATCCATCAGCATTTCACGACCCTTTTCACTCTCCATCATTTTATTTAGCATTTTGGATTGCATCTTTTGCATCATTTCCGGATTTTTTTCCATCATAATCTGCATATGGGATTGCATCTTTTGCATCATTTCAGGATTTTTCTCCATCATCATTTTCATTTTTCCAGATTCCATCTGTTCCATATGAGCCTTCATCATTATCTTTTTGGCCCCTTCACTTTTTCGTGCCTCAGTGATGAAATCGGTAAACTGAACAGGGTTTGTAATGATTTCTTGGTATATGGCATTTTTATTTTTATTAACCTGCAATATCTCGGTGGCATTGAAGGTTGATTTACAACTGACCATTGTTCCTACTAAGCCAATTGCCATTAAAATTTTCACAGTTGTTGTTCTTGAATTTTTCATAATTATTAATTTTAAATTATTTATTCTGAATCTTGTTTGTGTTTGTTAGTTTTTAAAAACCATCTTTCTCCTAAAATGATAAGAGTCATAGCCACTATTGCTACAATGATTACGGTTATATCAGAGCTTGCTTTAATCCATAAAAAGGCACTTAAGACGATGACATCTAAAAGTATAGCGGTTATGATTATAGCTGAATTAGCCTGAACTTCTTTTCTTAAGTTTCGCAGTATTCCCCATTGGATGCCGATGTCCATGACTAAATAAAATATTGCACCCAAAGATGCTATACGACTTAAATCAAAAAATATAGTTAGTATCATTGCAATAACAGTAACGTACACCAACATGTGTTTTTGAATATTTCCCGGCATACCAAAATGTTTATGTGGAATGAGCTTCATATTCGTTAACATTGCTGTCATTCTTGATACGGCAAAGATGCTGGCTATAATTCCAGATATGGTAGCTACTATTGCTATACCAACGGTAAACCATAATCCGTATTTACCAAAAGCGGGCTTGGAAGCTTCTGCTAATGAATAATCTTTAGCTGCTACAATTTCTATAATAGTTAAGTTAGAAGAAACCGCAAACGCCACTAATACATATATTACCGTACATATGATTAGTGAAATAATAATAGCTCTTCCTACATTTTTATTTGGGTTTACAATTTCTCCACCACTGTTTGTGATGGTAGTAAACCCCTTATATGCCAAAATTGATAAAGCCAATGCACCTAAATAATCTGTTGTTGGGTAATTTGTCGAGTTATTCAACGAAATAGCATCTTCGAAAGAGAATTCAGCAGCCCAAAGCGCTCCTATGGCAAAAATTGCGATACCTCCTACCTTAATAATAGCCATAATTAATGATGACTTTCCAATAATATTGTTTCCTGAAATATTAATTAGAAATGCTCCAACAATAAGAAGTACTCCTAATATGGGAACCCAAAAACTGTTGTCTCCTACATTGAAAAGTTGTAACGTATAAGAACCAAAAGTTCGTGCTACCAAACTTTCATTGATAATCATTGAGAATGCCATTAAAAGTGCACCCGATGCTGCAACAGTTCCTTTACCATAGGCTTTCACCAAATACATAGCAATACCACCGGAAGACGGAAATGCATTTGACAATTTGATATACCCATAAGCACTAAATCCTGAAATTATAGCTCCAGCAATGAAGGCGAATGGAAATAAGTTGCCTGATAGTTCAGCGACCTGGCCCAATAGGGCAAAAATGCCAGCACCAATCATTACACCTGTACCTAGTGCTATGGCTCCTATTAGTGATAGGCTATCTTTTTTATAGTTATTTTTCATCATTAAAATCTTACGGACAATCCACCACCAGCACCATATCTGTTATCGTAACTAGCCATTAGAGAAAAATTTCGTGAAAGCATGTATTCAGCTCCTGCACTCCAAACAGTTTCTGAAGTAACATTTTTATTTATAGGTAGATCATTGACAAAACCTAAATCTATTTGATATTCATAATAACCAAAAACAGCGAATTTAGGGAATAGCATGATACTTCGTCCTAACCCAATTCTTGGCTTTAATTCATTATCAATTCGAGCATCAAGGGCAAATAAATAGGGCGTTAAATAACGAACTCCAACAACTGCAGTTGTTTTAAATTCATCAAAACTTTCTTGCGTTTCGTTTTCTATATTAACACCACCAAAAACACGTAGATAATCGTGTAAGTACCGTTCATACGTGAACTCTCCTTCCAAATTTTTGTTCCATCCATATTCAAAAGAAGCGTTAAACTGGTTTCTGATATTTGAAGTAACCAGATTAAATCCTGTTGTATGTGAAGCTGCATCTACCATTCCCCACGAATACCACTTATTGGTTTCTTGAATAATATTAGACACTGGAAATTCATCCATTCTTGGATCCCTAGGTGTATCATAGCTTATAATACGAGCCATACCACCCATCATATGATAGAGTATATGACAATGGAAGAACCAATCGCCAACTTCGTCGCCATTATTACCGTAAAATTCTATGGTCACTTCTTGCATAGGCGGTACATTCACGGTATGCTTTAGAGGCGAATAAGCTCCGTTTTTATTAATAACCCTAAAGAAATGACCGTGTAAATGCATAGGGTGGTGCATCATTGTGAGGTTATTAAAAGTGATACGAGTTACTTCGTTTGCTTTAATTTTAATTTTATCTGTCTCAGAAAGAGGCACGCCATTCATACTCCAGATATAGCGATCCATATTTCCTGTAAGATTTAATAGGATATCGTTAACTGGAACAGAAGCATCATATGTAGTTTTTTCTTGCGATTTGAGGTAATCGTAATTATACGCTGAAAACATATCTACATCAGGCATATCACTCATTCCGTCCTTCATATCCATACCATCTATTTTCATTGGTGTTTTATTCTTACCCATCTCCATTCCTTTCATCTTGGAATGATCCATATGTATTGAATCCTTCTTGATTTCCATTCCTTTCATCTCGGAATGATTCCTGTTTTTCATTGCATCTTCATTCTTTTCAGAAGTATTCATACTCACCCCTTGCTTTTTTTTCATCTGCATTCCGTATTCCATCTTTATTTCATAGCGTTTATCTTTTCTGGGTTGAAATTTTAAGGCATGCGCTCCCATTTTCATATCCATCTTTGCCATTTTTTTCATCATTCCAATTTTATCTGGCCTTGGAATATTTATAGCAGGCAGAATCTTCCCATTTCCTAAAAAAGCAGATGCAGTTCCAGAACCATCTTGTGCTGTTATTCTAAATTCTATTTTCCCTTCATCTGGGATGGTTACAATAAAATCGTAAGCTTCAGCAATACCAATAAAAGTTTTGTTCTTTCTTACGGGAACAACATCAAGACCGTCGGCTGAAATTAGTAGTGGATCTTCTCCGCCAAAAGTCATCCAAAAAGATGTGGAAGCGCCACCATCAATAATTCTCAATCGCACCTTTTCACCAGGTTTCAATTCTGGATATTCTATAGTCTCTTCTCCATTAATTAAGAAAGCAGGATAATATACATCTGCTATATCTGCGCCTTCCATACGCTGTCTCCAAAAATTGAGCTGTGCTCCAAAAGCTCCACGCGAAATAACCTGATTTAGTGGTGTCGCAGTACCTTTTTTAATACCGTACCATTTATTTCCTCGTTTTAGATTTCTGAGAACGTTCATTGGCTTTTCATTTGTCCAATCAGATAGCATCAATACCAATTCTTTGTCATAAGCTAATGTTTGCTTTTTAGGTTTTATAACAATAGAACCGTATACCCCACTTTGTTCTTGTAACATGGTATGCGAATGATACCAATACGTTCCTGATTGTTTTATAGGGAATTCATATTTCTGTATATGCCCTGGTTCTATGGGCGGTGTATTTAAGTAGGGTACACCATCATAAAAATTAGGTAATAACAGTCCGTGCCAATGCACAGAAGTTTCTACACTCATTTCATTTTTCACATAGATAACGGCGTAGTCTCCTTCTGTAAACTCTAGAGTAGGGCCAGGAATAGTTCCGTTAACGGTCATTCCCATTACGTCTTTTTCTGCTATATTAACTGTTGCTTGACGTAAGGTTATGGTATGTTCTCTAACCGGTAAGTTATCGATATTACCTTCAGAATATTGTAGTTCTTGTGCGCTGACCCCAAAGGATATCAGAGCTGTAAAAAACATAATAATTTTTTTGTTCATAATATTATTAGTTCTAAATATCTATCAAAAATACTTCTGAATTTTAGCGACTTGCACCAAAATTATGGTAGTTATCTACATAATTTTGTCCAACGAATTCCTAGAATTGTTCTGTCGTAATTTATACTCCGACAGGCTCATTCCTGTTTCATTTTTAAATTGACTGCTCAAATGATTGATATGGCTATAATCCAAAAGTTGACCAATCATTGTAAAATTATTTTCCTTGTTCTGAATTAACTCCTTTACCTTTTCTATTTTTAGTTTGATAAAGTACTTCTCTATAGTAATGTGTTCTGTAGCAGAAAATATTCTACTTATCATAGAATAGTCTCGATTCAATTTTTCTTCCAAATAGACAGATAATTTCTTGTTCAAGTTCAACGGAATGGATTGCAGCATCTTTATTAATTCTATTTTGACTTTTTCTATCAATTTATGCTCCGGTGTTTCCAATAACAAAAATCCATTATTTTTAAAAATGGCCTCCAATTTCTCGAATTCAGATTCGCTCTCAATGTATAATCTCAGTCTACCCAACTCAATTTCCAACAACTTTAAGTTATGTTCCATAAGTTCGTCCCGTAGTACCTTAATACAACGATCACATACCATATTTTTCACAAAATAATCTTTAATCATAATTAGTTGATTAAATAATTTATAATTGAACTTTGTTTGTAATACGTTTTAATTGATTCGATTTGGTTCGTTTGAAACTTTAGTTGTAGTTCTTGAATATCCAAAACATCGTTAAAGTCGATGGTACCTGTCTCGTAGTTCTTTATCAGTATTTCTTCGGCATCCCTAGCCTGCTTAAGGTTCTTAGCCTGGGTGTTGAACTTGATTCGTGCTTGATTAAGTTGTGATATAGCCCTTGCGAAAACAGTTTCCAGTATATTCAGCCGTCCGTTTTTTTCGGATTGAATTTCCAGTTGCCTAAATTCGTTCTGTTTTGAAATTGACTTGTAGCGATTGTTGAAAATGGGAATAGATAGAGATACCATGGGCATCACAATATCCTTTCCGTTATCACTAAAATTCATTTCGGGACGTTCCGAAACGGGCACATAATCCAACCCAAAACCGATGTCAGGTGCACTTTCTTTTTGGTTCAGAAGTTCCGACTGTTTTATAGATTCGTAGAGTCGGTCATACTTCAACAGTTCTGGATTAAGTTGTAGCCCGTTTTCTGAGTAACTAGGGTCTTCTATGGGAAGTAACAATTCGGAAACTACATTGACGGCAAGGCTCTTCTTTTGGTTTCTAAGGGTATTAAAGGCAGTCTGTTCCGCTAGATATTCCTGTTCTAAAACCTCTTTTTGTTGTTGCAATTCGTTCTGTCGAATTTGCAACTTCAGTACATCCACAGCCGATGCTTTCCCTACTTCTACAGAAGTCAAAGCTAACTGCTCATACGACTTTAAGAGTTGTATGTTTTCATGCAGCACCTCCTGTTTTCCTAGTATAGCATACAGTTCATAATACGATTGGGCGACTGACAGGGCGAGTTTGCGCTTGGCAATAGCGATTTGTACAAATTCGGTTTCGGCCATAGCACTAGCATAATTCTCACGGGCGGTAATGGTACCGAACCATGGCAACATCTGAGATACAGAAAATCGGGCGCGCTGCGCACCTGTTCGGGTTTCGGGTTCGCTGACGAAATAGCCTGCACTTACCGAAGTGTTGGGCAATGTATTGACCTCGCCGACTTTCTCTTTAGCAATGTTATAGCGTAGTTCGTAGGCCTGAATTTCTGGGTTGTTCGCTTCAGCTTCCTGAATGTATCCTTGTAATTCTTGTGCTGATGAAAAGTGGATAATGAATAGTGAAAAACTAAAAATGAGCATTCTCTTCAAGTGAAAAGCGATAAGTGAAAAACTATAGGTATCAATTTTTCTATACCGTACTTCAATGATTGGCATTGTTAACTGAGTGAACGTTTCACTTTTTACTTTTAGTTTTTTATTTTCCATATTCTATTCGAGATTTAGTGGTTTTTATAGAACTCACTAGCATGGCGACCAATTCTTTACAATTTGAAACTAACGACGTATGCGTGCCTTCATTAATATAATTTGTATCCTTAAGTAAATCAATCCAGTAAACAGATTCGTTAGCTTCTTTTAAAGAAATACTCATTTTATGGCTAAAGTCACCTTTACTTTGGGCAAACTCTGCTTCTCTAATCAATGCGCCAACAGCAGTTCCACTTTTTAAAAGTTGCTTACTTAAGACATATTCTTTCTTTTCAGAAACTAATGTCTGTGATAACTTCACTATTAAAATAGCAAACTGATAACTCTTGGTTTTAAAAATACTTTCAGCCATATCTTCATTTCTTTAAACACTTCTCATTCACAACTTCGAACCATTGCACTTCTAACTTTTCACTTGTAGTTTATCTCCTTTAATTTTTTACTTTCAGTCTTTCTCTTTTAACTTTCATTTCCTGTCTCCAGCTATATAGCACCGGAACAATGAAGTACGATGTAACATCGATAATCATCCCTCCAAAAATGGGTATCGCCATGGGAATCATGATATCGCTTCCTTTTCCGGTAGAAGTCAATACAGGTAATAATGCCAAAATAGTAGTAACAGTGGTCATCAAACAGGGGCGAATACGCTTTTCAGCGGCTTCAAGTGTAGCTAAGCGAATTCCCTTTTTGTCCATAGGTTTTTCACGGTCGAAGGTCTGTGTTAGATAGGTTGCCATTACAACCCCATCATCGGTAGCAATACCGAACAATGCAATAAAACCTACCCATACCGCTACACTCAAATTAATGGTCTTCATGTTAAATAGCTCCCGTAAATTCTCCCCGAATAGGTTGAAATTGAAGAACCAACCCTGACCATATAACCATATCATTATAAAACCACCTGCAAAGGCTACGGCAATACCTGTAAATACCATCAAAGAAGTAGCAACCGAACGAAACTGGAAATAGAGAATTAAAAAGATAACGAGGAGTGCCAATGGCACCACGATTGACAGGGTCTTTTCTGCTCGTAGTTGGTTTTCATAGGTTCCCGTAAACTTGTAACTTATACCTTTGGGTACCGTCAATTCTCCATTATCGATTTTGTCTTGAATCAAGGCTTGTGCGCTTTCGACTACATTTACTTCAGCAAAACCATCTAACTTATCGAACAGAACATAGCCGACTAAAAATGTGTCTTCGCTTTTTATGACCTGGGGGCCTTGCTCATATCTAATATCAACAAGTTCTCCAAGAGGAACCGGACTGCCTTTTTCAACGGGTACATAAATATTCTTGAGATCTGTTGGGTTTGCACGAAGTTCTCTTGGATAGCGCACGCGAACGGCATAACGTTCCCGACCTTCAACCGTTTGGGTCAAGGGCATGCCGCCAACGGCCACTTGCAGTACTTCTTGGACATCCATTATTGAGATACCGTAACGGGCCAGTTGTTCACGCTTAATATCAATCAAGAGGTATGGTTTTCCTACGATACGGTCTGCGAAAACGGCTTGTTCCTTTACCCCTTCGGCTTGTTTGAGTATTTCTTCCAGTTGTAGGCCAAAGGCCTCGATTTGTCTTAAATTTTGCCCCTTAACTTTAATTCCCATGGGTGCTCGCATTCCCGTTTGCAGCATGACTAGCCGGGTTTCGATGGGTTGAAGTTTGGGTGCTGAAGTAACACCTGGAAGTTTTGTTACCCGAACAATTTCATTCCAAATATCATCAGGGTTATTAATTTTCGGTCGCCAATTCCTGTAATATTCGCCATCGTCATCGGGAATCAGTTCTTCACTTGTCGCTGTAGTCGCAAGTTGTGAAGTGTCATAGTTGGCACTATCGTCCACTTTATTATTTGGATTGATTAAGAACCTATCTTTTTTCAATACAAAAAGCCCGTCATTATTCACTTTATAGCGTTGACGGTCCCCTTTTTCATTTCGCATGTATTCTGACTTGTACTGAATTATATTCTCGTACATAGAAAGTGGTGCAGGGTCTAGTGCGGATTCCGTACGACCGGATTTTCCAACAACCGTTTGAATTTCAGGAATGCTGGCAACCGCCATATCCAATTGTTGCAAGACCCGTTTGTTTTCTTCTGCTCCAGCATGTGGCAAGGAGGTCGGCATCAATAGGAAAGTCCCCTCATTGAGTGCCGGCATGAACTCCTTTCCTGTATTTCTCATGATAATAATTCCCAATGTCAATACGGTGGCCGGTACGATAAGGAATAGAAGTCTGTTCTGTAATGCCCATTGCAGGATGCTAGAATAGTACCTTTTGAACAGCGAAAATGCGCCCAACAATCCGAAACAGATTATGGCTACGAAAATCAGGTTCATTACAATACTTCTATCAAAGCCCAAGGGGCGCCAGTATTCTGCCAGCAGGAATATGATTGCCGTGGAAGATATAATGATATTAACCAAATTGGCACGCTTAGCGGTAAGTTTTCTCTGGATTTTTAGAAATGCAACTATGCCAAAGGCAATTAAAATAATACCCAACCAAGACCCAAAGAAGATTGTGGTTATACCCAAGGTAATAAGTACCCCATTGAGAACATATTTGGAGCGTTCCCGAATATCTGTTTTTCTGAAAAGAAAGGCAGCAAAGGGTGGGATCAAGAATAAAGCGATGACCAACGACGCACTAAGTGCCATTGTTTTTGTAAATGCCAGCGGTCGGAATAGTTTACCCTCGGCACCTATCATTGTAAATACAGGAATAAAACTAATAATCGTCGTTAGTACTGCAGTAAGGATTGCTCCTGAAACCTCTGAGGTTGCATTATAGATGACTTCATTTGTAGTGTATTCAATTCCGTTTTCTTTAAAACGTAATTTTTCATCTTCCAAATGCCGTATCATGTTTTCAGCGAGAATTACGCCCACATCAACCATGGTACCGATAGCGATAGCGATACCGGATAGCGCTACGATATTGGCATCAACATTAAAGAGTTTCATTGTAATAAAAACCATCAATATGGCAACGGGTAACAAACCTGAAATCAAAATGGATGCCCTAAGATTGAACACCATAATGATAATGACCAGAATGGTAATTAAGATTTCTAAAGTCAAGGCTTCATTTAGCGTACCCAAGGTTTCCTGTATTAATTCGCTACGGTCGTAAAATGGAACAATGGTAACTTGCGATGTACGACCATCGGCCAATACTTTGGAAGGTAGGCCAGTCGCTAATTCTTTGATTTGGTCTTTAACTTTATTGATGACTTCTAACGGATTTGCGCCGTATCGAGCCACTACCACACCTCCTACGACTTCCGCACCTTCCTTGTCTAGAATACCCCTTCGGGGTGCTGGCCCTAAATGCACTTTCCCAACATCCTTAATTCTTATTGGAGTATAATTTTCTGATGTGACTACCGCATTTTCTATGTCCTCGATAGATTTTACATACCCCAGACCTCGAACAAGATATTCAGCTTGGTTCATTTCCAAGGTCTGCGCGCCAATGTCTTGATTACTCTCTCTTACAGCCTTTACAATATCACTTAAACCAATGTTATATTGGCGCATCAATTCAGGATTTACGTCCACTTGATATTCTTGAACGAAACCTCCAATAGATGCCACTTCCGACACGCCACTAGCACTAGAAAGTGAATATTTTACATAGTAATCTTGGATACTGCGGAGTTCATGCAAATCCCAACCACCTGTTACATTACCATCTTTATCTCGACCCTCTAAAGTATACCAAAAAATCTGACCCAATCCGGTGGCATCTGGACCCAAAGCAGGATTAACTCCATCGGGCAGCAATCCACTTGGTAGGGAATTTAATTTTTCTAGGATGCGGCTTCGTGACCAATAAAACTCTATATCCTCTTCAAAAATGATATAGATACTTGAAAAACCGAACATTGAGGAACTGCGAATAGTTTTTACTCCAGGAATACCTAATAGTGAAGAAGTAAGAGGATAGGTTATCTGGTCTTCTAGGTCCTGTGGTGAACGCCCTTGCCATTTTGTAAATACAATTTGTTGGTTTTCACCAATATCAGGAATGGCATCTACCGCAACAGGGTCTGTGGGCAAGAATCCCGTATTCCAATTAAAAGGAGCATTCACGATGCCCCATCCTACAAATAGGACGAGCATCAGTACCGCAACAAGTTTGTTTTCTATTAGGAATTTTATGCTTTTATTCAGCATAGGATATAATAATTAGACCGTTAAACATTGGTTATTTAGGGGTATCCAAGAAATTGAATACAACAAAACAAGCCCAAAACGATTACCGCTGAGCTAAGTCCCGATAGGTATCGGGAAATGTTTAAAAATCAAATCAAGAAGGTCTGGTCTAGGATATGGATATCCCTAATCAGTGGAGGTGGGGAATAGTCTTCAAATGGAATTACATTGTCATCAAATCCTTCAAATAAATTGATGTAGGAATAAACGAAAGACGTAATAAATAATTGTTGTTCAAAAGCAAGCTGGTCAAATGAT
The DNA here is from genome assembly GCF_005771495.1 of Maribacter sp. ACAM166. GTDB lineage: Bacteria > Bacteroidota > Bacteroidia > Flavobacteriales > Flavobacteriaceae > Maribacter. The sequence goes on along the minus strand of NZ_VAUW01000032.1, from coordinate 3,412 downwards.
ATTTTTAAGTCTTCCTGACCTTCGATAATAACTACGACATCTGAACAGCAATCCATTTCCATTTTTATCACCGCACATTCGCTAGATGATTTCGACTTTTCCGCTTTCATCATACACGTATCAACCTTATTAAAAAGGCTGAAATCTATCAAATGGTCCCCACAATAGTGCACATCCACAGAAAAGGACATGGTGGAGAATAGCACAATAAATGCCATTGAAATAGACGCTATTTTACGTAAAGCTTCTTCCATTGTTAAATCAAAAGTACGAAATTTAAAGATTCGTTGTATTATTTAACAGAAGTTTAAAACATGAATTATGATGTAGGGAGCTGATCTATAGTACCATAATTTTTCGCAAAATATATTAAAATCGTGTAGTTCAAATAAACCTTAGTTTACATTTAATCGAACTTAGGGTATTTAAACCCAGCATTTTTTGAAGTTTCTAAAACCCTAAATTAGTTTACTTGTACTTATCATTTGGTCGTTTTTAAACGTATGATAATTCGTAAATCATGTTGAATCTTCTAAATCTATCAGAATAGTATAAACTGCTGTTTTAAAAGAAATAAGGGGCTAGTACGCTTTTAGAATTATTGATAATGAATACCCGAATTCAAGAGCATAGTGTAACAAATCAGTCTATATCCAAAAGGCTTTTAACCAACTAGTTTACACTAGGCAATTCTTTTAAATGCAGTAACAAAAATAATTACACGAGACAATACTTCAACTCAATTATCCTAACTTTACAATTAAATTGTAAATCCATTTGAAAGAAAAACTCATACAACTAGAGTTATTTCTAAAAGGTTCCAACTTTGACCGAGGAATTCGGCTTGGGATAGGGATTGTTGTGCCTTTTGCTATACTGTATTTTTTTGGGTATTTTGAATATGCTCCAGCTGTTGTCGTTGGTGTTTTATTAAATGCGCCAAGTGACATTCCAGGAAGTATTAAACGTAAGGTCAATGCCATTTTAATCAGTATTGGATTAACAATGGTTATTACAATCATAATCTTATTTTCAAAACCTTTCTTACCTCTTTTGTTGGTGGCGCTTACGATTATTTCGTTTATTGTTTCGCTAATTTCAGTTTATGGTTTTAGAGCCTCTTTGGTATCCTTTTCTGGCTTGTTAGCAATGGTATTGGCATTTGCCATTCAAAAAGAAACACCGAATGAGATTTTAGTTCACGTTGCCTTAATGGGAGTTGGTGGGCTTTGGTATTTAGTCGTATCCTTTATTTTTCAAAAACTTGCTCCAAAAAAAGATCAGAACCAGCTATTGTCAGATACGCTTCTCTTTATCGGTGAGTATCTAAAATTACGAGCTAAATTATTGACAAAGAAAACTAAGCGTGAGGAGCTCCTTAAACAAACCTTCGTCCTTCAAAATCAAATTAACGAGAAGCATGAAACACTTCGAGAAACACTGCTTACCAAGCGTAAACGTTCAGGACGTTCGCATTATGATGAAAAGCAACTACTTATTTTACGCTCCTCTATCAATATCTTCGAATTGATAGAGGCAAAACATTTGGATTATAAAATGATTGATAGGATTTTTGGTAATCGAAAAGGATACCTAAAATCTTCCAAAAAGCTGAACAAAATAATGGGCAACCACCTTATCCGTTTGTCTGAATTATTGATTCAAAATGATAAAATACCAAATAAAAATAATCTTTTAAATGCATTATTAAAAGCGAACGAATCTATTACAGATTACATTGATACCGTCAAATTACCTGAAGCACGCGAAGGTGCTTTAATATTGAAAAACTTATACGATTACCAAGAACAACTGCTTGAAGAAATTAGGGTTATTAGACGTGTAATGGCGAATGTCAAAGATGCCTCCAAAATATCCTTAAAAAGACAAGATTCGAGCCAGTTTTTAACGCTCCAGGAATACAGACTCAATGTGCTTGTTCAGAATTTAAGTTTAAAATCTATAATGTTTAGACATGCATCTCGCTTTGCCATTGCGATTGTATTTGCATATCTGTTAGGCTTTCTTTTAGACATCCCAAACACGTATTGGATTCTGCTCACCATCGTTGTTATTATGCGACCTAGCTATGGACTAACCAAAGTGCGTTCGAAAGATCGAATTATCGGTACACTGATTGGTGCAGGAGTAGCTGTTGGTATTGTACTGATTACGCAAAATGTAGTAATCTATTCGGTATTGGCAATTGTTTCATTGGTATTGGCATTCTCATTGATTCAGCAAAATTATAAATCTGCAGCTGCGTTAATTACCATCAGTATCATTTTTGTGTATTCCTTAATCAATCCGAATGCTTTTGAAGTGATTCAATATCGTGTCATCGATACCATTATTGGCTCATCTATCGCTGTCATTGCAAATTATGTGCTTTTGCCAAGTTGGGAAGCCGATAATTTAAAACAGGTGCTTCTTAATGCTTTAAGAATGAACAAAAAATATCTTTTAGCAACACAACAGTTCTATGAAGATACATCAAAACACAAACTTTCTTATAATGTGGCAAGGAAAGAGGCGTTTCTTGCTATAAGTAATTTAAATGCTGCCTTTCAACGATTAACACAAGACCCAAAATCGAAACAAAAAGAATATCAACTGATTTATGAAATTGTGACCCTTAATCAGACCATGATATCGGCCATCGCATCCATAGGTAATTTTATCAGCAATCATAAAACCACGCCTGCCTCGAAAGAATTTAATCTACTCATCAAAAAAATTTCCAATACCCTACAAATGTCGTACGATAGTTTGGGCCAAACACAAATCAAGAAAAAAATCGCTGAAGAAACGGTTGAATATGCGCAAGAGAATTTGTTGGACAAATACCAGCAATTATCAAATTTGCGAGATGAAAATATCAGACAGGGTAACACCGAATTAGACACTGAGACGCTTCATGGTCTTCAAGAAGCCTATTTGATTACCAATCACATGAGCTGGTTAAAATCCCTTTCAGAAACCCTAAGAAAGGCGACTGAACGTTATCGTTCTTCTTTTGTAGATGAACAGTAGGGTTATAATTATTTTAAGGAAATACGCCTATCATGCATCTTATTCTTATTTACAGACATAACCCTGAAAGATTGAATTTAGCGATGGTCAATAACTTCATTTATAAGTCTCTTTTTTATTCCGCTATTATCGCATTTAAAATAGAAGCGTTTAAATGAACTACCCCGAGGCAGAGCTAGGGGTAAATCATTACCTTTATAATGACTTATAGAGGTCAGTAGATAAGTGCTTATCTTTAGTATTAGTGAATATGTTGAATTATGGACATATTTAAGGGTCAAAACATTCTAGAGTTCTCTGATCGGTTCAAAACGGACTTGGATTGTAAAGAATATCTAGCTGGTTTAAAGGGAAGAAATACATATAAATGCCTTAAGTG